>OZ271835.1:2317500-3609064 GCA_965601715.1 Hyphomicrobiales bacterium
GAACTTGTTCGAGACCTTCATGGCCTTGAGCCAGGTAAGACGCGTAGTTTGTCGCGACACTCGGCGATACGTGTTCGTGTTCGGCGATGGCGAGGATTTCCTCTTCGGTCAAACCGCTCATGCCGATCATGTCTTCAAGACTGATCATACTATCCTCCGGAGCCTATGACGTTAGACGGAATTATTTTTGTCACCTTGAGAATTATCAGTAACGCAAACATGGATCCGTTGGAATCGAACAGCACACGTCAATCCTTAGCCAGGTTGCCATTCTCGGGTGGCACCCTCTCAATTGGTGCCAGTGTCCGAAATTGGTTGAAACCGACCTCATCATCAAAATGCGCCCACAATTGACCCGTTTCGCGGTCGTGCAGATATTCAAGGAGTTCCCCTGCGTGGGAGCGGTCTTCAACCAGGTCCAGTCGCTCTAGCAGCGAATCATAGGCCCATTTGTTCATGGTCGAGTCCAGGGCCCGCGGGGTCACCCATGGTGGGTCGGATTGATCATGTTGCAAGCGCTCCCGAGCTAGCTGCTGGCTCACTCTGGCGCGCGCCTTTTGTTCTTTTCGGTACACCTTGTTCAGACTGCGCTGGCGCCGCCATTCGGGAAAACGACGAGCCAATTGAACACATTGAAAAACGGCATAACCGATCGCCGCCCAGAAAATCAGATCGAGAATTAGGCCGACTAAGTTAAAGTCATCCATGAACCGTCACTGACGATCGTCAAGCGCTCGCCGCCCGAGCAATCGCCTCTCGCACCATGTCTTTGGCTTCGTCCACCCCGGCCCAACGTTCAATCTTCACCCATTTGTTGGGCTCAAGGTCTTTGTAATGCAGGAAGAAGTGTTCCACCTGCTGGACCAAGATGGTCGGCAGGTCGGTGTAATTCTGCACATGGTCATAGCGGCTGGTGAGCTCTTGCGTCGGCACTGCAACAATCTTCTCGTCGCCACCACCATCATCTTCCATTACCAGCGCGCCCACCACACGGCAACTCATCACCGCACCGGGTGCGATGGGGCGGGTGTTGCACACCACCACATCGATGGGATCGCCGTCAGCGGACAGCGTGTGGGGAACAAAGCCATAATTTCCTGGGTAACGCATCGGTGTGTAGAGGAACCGGTCGACAAACAACGTACCGGATTCCTTTTCAATCTCGTATTTGATCGGCTCGCCGCCCACCGGCACTTCGATGATGACATTGATGTCGTGAGGCGGGTTCTTTCCGACGGGGATGGCTTCGATGCGCATGGTGTGGTCGCAGCTCCGGTGGCGAGTTCAACAAAGATGCGGGGAACCTATCAGGACAGGCCGCTGCCCGCCTTACGTAAGAGGGCTAACCACCGAAGGTCGCAAACAGCCGCGCGCGCCGGTCCCAGCGTTTCAGGACGAGCCCCACACAAAGGCAAGCTTGTGGCAGCTCTCTTGGTCGGTCAAAACATCCAACTGGCGATGCGAGCCTTGCGACGCACCGAACCGTTCCGTCCCATGGGCCACGGCTTCTCCGCCCATGGCTTGATAAAAACCAACCGCCATCTCATTGGCTTCCAGCACCCACACCACAAAATCCTTGCAGCGCGACTCTTTGAGACTATCGCGCGCTGCCTCAAACAACACCCGGCCTAGCCCAATGCCCTGATAGGGCGGATCGAGATAGAGCTCGTAGATCTCGCCGCGTACGCGCAAATTACGAGATCTGTTGCCACCAAAGGTCGCGTAACCCGCCAGCTTACCGTGTACTTCCAACACCAAAACGCCATGCCGTTGACGCACCAGGCGTTTCCACCAGCCAGGCCCACGCCGTTCCACCATGCGCTCCAATGCCAAACCGGGGATAATGCCGCGATAAGCGCCACGCCATGCGCGATCATGAACGCCCGCAATCGCCTCGGCATCGCCGGGTTTAGCAGCGCGAACATGGACCTGATCAAAGCTCATAAGGTGAGCCTAGGATCAAATGGCAAAAACGCAAAGCATTTTTAACCATAAGACAAAAGTCGAAAAGGGGTTGAAATCGAACCTCTCAGATATCGCAGGTTCTAGGCAGCGGCTTTCGCTCTGGCGGCGCGCTTGCGCTCATGCGGATCCAGATGGCGCTTGCGCAAACGGATCGCACTCGGCGTCACTTCCACGAGCTCATCATCGGCGATGTACGCCAGCGCTCTTTCAAGCGTCATCTTGATCGGTGTGGTGAGGCGCACCGCATCATCCTTGCCGGCGGCGCGGATGTTGGTGAGCTGTTTGCCCTTCAGTACGTTCACTTCCAGATCGTTGCCACGTGTGTGCTCGCCAATGATCATCCCTTCATAAACCGGAACACCGGGCTCGATCATCATCGGGCCGCGATCTTCCAGGTTCCACAGCGCATAAGCCACTGCGTCACCCTGGTTCATCGAGATGAGAACGCCCGTATGACGATCCCTGATTGGCCCTTTGTGTGGCGCATAGTCCAAAAACGCGCGGTTCATGATACCGGTGCCGCGCGTGTCGGTGAGGAACTCACCATGGTAGCCGATCAGGCCACGTGTCGGGACATGCAGCACCAAGCGCTGCTTGCCACCACCCGATGGCGTCATTTCGATCAGGTCTCCACGTCGCTCAGCGATCTTCTGCACCACGGTGCCAGAAAACTCTTCATCCACATCAACGGTGACTTCCTCGATAGGCTCGAGCTGCCTGCCACTCTCATCGCTCTGGAAAACAACCTGCGGACGGGAGACACCAAGCTCAAAGCCCTCACGGCGCATCGTCTCGATAAGCACCGCTAGCTGCAACTCACCACGACCGGAGACGATGAACGCATCTTTGTTGTCGCCTTCCTCCACTTTCAGCGCGACATTGCCTTCTGCCTCGGCGAGCAAACGCGCGCGGATTACACGGCTCTGCAGCTTGTCGCCATCACGACCAGCAAGCGGGCTATCATTGACCATAAACGTCATCGACAGCGTTGGCGGATCGATTGGCTGTGCTTCGAGCGGCGTGCTGACCTGCGGCTCACAAATGGTGTCGGACACCGTGGCATCAGACAGACCAGCCAGCGCGACAATGTCACCAGCATGGGCCTCATCAACCGGCACCATCTCTAGACCTTTGAAGGTCATCACTTTCGATGCGCGGCCTGATTCAACCTGCTGACCATCGCGGTTGAGTGCCTTGATAGGCATGTTGGCCTTCAAGGTACCCGACGCGATACGTCCCGTCAGAATGCGGCCGAGATAAGGGTTCGCCGAGAGCGTCGTTGCCAGAAGCCGGAACGGTCCTTCCTCGGTCGTTGGCGCTGGCACATGATCGAGCACCAGCTGGAACAGAGGCGTCATATCATCTTTCGGGCCTTCCGCGTCGCCCGCCATCCAGCCCTGCTTGGCCGAGCCGTAGAGCACCGGGAAGTCCAGCTGCTCGTCATTGGCGTCGAGCGCCGCGAACAGATCAAACACCTCATCCAGCACGGCATCGGGGCGGCTCTCCGGCTTGTCGATCTTGTTGATCGCCACAATCGGCTTCAGGCCAAGCTTAAGCGCTTTGGACAGAACAAACTTCGTCTGCGGCATCGGGCCTTCGGCGGCATCGACCAGTAGGATCACACCGTCGACCATGTGCAGGATACGCTCCACTTCGCCGCCGAAGTCGGCGTGGCCCGGCGTGTCAACAATGTTTATGCGGTTGCCTTGCCAGGTCAGCGAGGTGACCTTGGCCAAAATCGTGATGCCGCGCTCGCGCTCCAAATCGTTGGAGTCCATGGCCCGTTCGGCCACTTGCTCGTTTTCGCGGAACAAGCCGCTTTCACGCAGCAGCACATCAATAAGGGTGGTTTTGCCATGATCGACGTGCGCGATAATGGCGATGTTGCGCAGTGCGCCGGACGCCTGGGCCATAGGATGCCAATCTATCTTTCTCGGAGGGAACGGCTCACATAGACGTGTTCGCTGCAAAAGGCCAGCCCCGGCCGACCATCCGATCGCCCGGGGTTGAGAGCGCAATTCGCTCTGGCTCCAGCAGTCCCAGCCCTTCTGGAAAGATGTGATGCTTGTTTAATCGGGCAGCGGGGTCAAAGACTCATACTCAGCCCACGTCAAAACCGTGTCTGAGTTGGCGTCCGCTTTGGCGAACAAACCTGGCGTGGCGTCGTATACCCCGGCCAGAAATTCCGCTTCACTCAGAACACCGTCAACGTTCTGATCAACCTGCACGAATGGGATCACCCATTGCGCCTCTGCCCGCGCTTCAAGGCTCACCAGCATTGGTATCAGCGCCACCGCCAACGTCAGTGCCAAGCACCAAAGCGACAGGCCAAGCGTGCGCAAAAAGCCATAGGTTCGTTTGATCATTCTAGTCCTCTCACAAACTCATCAGCGTGTCGTGCGGACAAGCGCAAGCGGAAGAATGGCACCAGGTGCGACCGCTGGTAACGAGGGTGCGCTAACCACCATGGGCGCCACCTGGTGCCGGTGTCCCTCACGGCTATCCGCTGCCACCGCGTTGAACACGAGTACGAAGGTGACCGCTGATTGTGGCCCGATCCGAACCGATTTGAGGCGACGAAGGGGCATCAGTACACGAAACGTTACTTTTCCCTTCAGACGTAACGTCAATTTGTGAGTCGGCGCGTGAATCTACATCACCAAGCGCGTCTCAGGGAAGGCCGCGTACCAGCCGAACCAGAAGGAGCGATGCGCGGGCAAACGGGGTAGCGAGCGACCATCCGGTGCCGTCAGCGCATCTTCAGAAAGCGCCCACGTCGTCCCTTCGCTATCCACCGCAGTGGCATCGCTATCATAGCTTTCAATGGTGATGCCTTGTGGGTCATAGACACGGTTGGCACCGGTACCATCGGTCAAGACGAGCACATCTTGGAAGCCAATTGTGTCGGTGTAGACCGGGTTGTTCGCCAAGAACGCGGTGTCGATCGCCACCTGATCATCTGGAGAACCGGCAAAGCGTAGCCCCAACACCTCTTGCTTGTTCAGCAGATCATCATTGTTGAACGGCGTGTTGAACATCAGATCGTCGGTCGCGAAGTAAGCCTCGTACGCAACCCCCTCGCCATAGTCGCGGCTGTGACCGGTATCAAGCGAGAGCACCGTGGTGTCCGGGTGACGTCGCAACCACTCACCCCACGTGGTGGTGATGATAGGTTCAAACTCCATGCGGATGCCTTGGTCCACCAAGGGGCCGACGACTGGCTCCCCGCGCATCGTGCTCCACAGGGACTGCGTCGCAGCATCGTACATCAGCTTGTTGGAGCGGTAGAGGAAGCCTGACGTGCCCAGCTGGTGGTTCGTGCCGTCAACATTGGTGCGGTAGGGTATCACCGTGCCGCACAGCGTGCAGTAAACGCCGACGATATCCACGCCGCCAATCGTGTCGACGAACATCTCGTGCCACGCCAGGATCCGTTTCGGGTAGGCGCGGGCATCACCATTGATCTCCAGGCCGAAAACAATGTCGTCGGCATCCAGATAGGTGGCCTCATCGGCTGTGATCATGTCCGGTTGGCGCAGCGGCGGAATGCCGTCCTGCGCAACGCCGCCCCAGCGGATCTCATCGAGGCGGATCCGGGCCTCTTCGGTCCGGCCAGCAAAGTACGTCTCGAAACGCGGGTCCACCAATCGGTAGATCAAGCTTTTGAAATCAGCATAGTCAGCGGTGATCGCTTCAGGTCGGTTCCACAACCATTGCAGCCAAGCGTGGAAGTCTTGACCGTGCGTCTCACCGGTGCGCCCTTCGAGGAAGTCGAAGACCGCCGTCCTCACCGCATTGCTGCTGGCGAATGCCGTCATCTCAATGAGCGGCGCATAGTAGCCGTCACTCCAATTGTCATCGATAACCGCCAGTATGCGGTCCAGCTGCTCCTGCGAGCGCGCGGAGAACAAAGCGCCTATCACGCTGAGCGGCATCTCGGACTCAACAATGGTGGGGCCAAGAGGTGCCTCACTTGGCACCTCTTGCGCCGGTACCAGCGTCACCGGGGCAACCGCCACGGTCGCCACTATCAGACCCGTTGTTGTCCAGCGTACGAACCAATCCATGGGGCGCACTCCTCTCATGATCTGAGGAGAAGCTAAGCATCGCGCGGTGACGCAACAAATCGCGCTGCTTCACGTTTTGGTGGGCTTGGCGTCAAGTTTTTTCAAAGCGCGAAGCACGCCAAAACGAAAATAATCCGCGTCTGGGTGGCGAGGCCGAAACGGTTTCATAGGAGGGCTCAAAAACGCCTATCGTAAAAGTTGCTATCCATCTGAAACATAAGGGGTTTCGCTTATCACAGCGCCGTGATTTTCGTTAATGCCAACGGGTCACGAAATGCCGCAAATGAACCGCAACTATAGCTAAGGCCCGACAATAGCAGCACATTTTCCGTTATCTGACGTAACGTCTTTACGCATTGATAAGGGTTAACCCCTATGAATGCCGTAACGTCAAAACTGATGGGGTCTACCGTGCTTAAATTGATCAGCAAGCTTGGAATTCGACAAAAACTCTATGCAGGATTCGGTGTTGTTGGCGCCTTATTGGCCGTCATCGGTGTCGCCGGGATGCTGTCTCTTTCGCAGGCACGCAACACCTTCGGGGCGTTTCAGAACATTGCAGGAGACGCGCTTCTCGCCGCGGAGCTGAACGGTGACATGGCGAAGATCCTGCAACGCTCAATGCAGTATTTCTCGACACGTGACGGCAATCACTTGCAGGCGGTGACAGAGTTCATTGTTGAAATGAAGCAAGGCCTGGAGGTCGCCGCGACAGAACTTGAGCAACCAGAATCCCGGGCTACCGTGGCAACGATGCAGGCCGACATTGCAGCCTTTGAGACCGGCTTCTTCCGCGTCCGTGACCTCTACACCGAGCGTGACGACCTGGTGCAGAACGCCATCGCGCCCGAAGGCACCGCCATTCGCATCGGTATCACCGAGCATCTGGAATGGGTCGCCTCGCGCGGCGACGCAGATGTGATCATCATGACCAGCGAGATGCAGCAGCATTTCCTTCTGGCCCGCGTCTACCTTTGGCGCTTCCTGACCGAAAACAAGCCAGAGCAGATCGCCCGCGTCGCGCAAGAAATCGCGACCATGCAAGGCCTTCTCGATCAAATGGCCAGCAACCCCAATCCACGCACCCAAAGCTTCGTCAACGCGACGACCCAGGCTGCACAGGCCTTCGGCGCAGCGGCGGCACGTTTGGGTGACCTGATCGCCGAACGCAACGAACTGCGTGACGTGACCCTGAATGATCTGGGTCAGGAGATCAGCGACCTTGCCTTGCAGATCAAGGACTACAAGGTGGCCGAGGAAGCACAGTATGCGCAGTCCAAAACCGCCGACATGGCAGGCCAGCAGCTGTTCCTTGGCTTTGTCGTCGGCATCGCAACCATCGCGGCTTTGGTCCTCGCCTACTTCATCGCCCGCAGCCTTGCCAACCCGATCACTCGCTTGACCGCCGTGATGGGCAAGCTGTCCAACGCCGACTACTCCGAGACCGTGCCGGACACCGAGCGCGGCGACGAGCTGGGCGCCATGGCCAAGGCGGTCGAGGTGTTCAAGGCCAATGGCGAGGAGCGCCAGAAACTTGAGCGCCAAGCCGCTGTGGCCAAACAGGCGCAGGATCTTAGCCATGAGGCAACGCAAGACGCGATCCGCGTCTTCCAGGACAAGGTGCAAACCATCCTGACCTCAATGAGCACCAGCACCACGCAGATGCAGTCGACGGCCAACGAATTGCGGTCGCTGGCCAGCGACGCCCAGGCGCAGGCGCAGGAATCCGACCGCAATGCCGGTGAGACTTCCGACGGCGTGCAAACGGTCGCCGCCGCCACCGAAGAACTCGCCGGGTCGATCCAGGAGATCTCCCGCCAGGTGGTTGGTGCGACGGATGTGGTGCAACAAGCATCGCAAAAGTCGAGCAACTCCGTCGTCGAAATCGAGCAACTGGCCGAAGCCGGCCAAAAGATCGGCGACGTTGTCGGCCTGATCCAGGACATCGCCGAGCAAACCAACCTGCTCGCGCTCAACGCCACCATTGAGGCGGCGCGCGCCGGTGAGGCCGGTAAAGGCTTCGCGGTTGTCGCCAGCGAGGTGAAAGCTCTGGCGGCACAAACGGCCAAAGCGACCGAGGAAATCGCCGGCCAAGTTTCCGGCATCCAAGGGTCGACCGACAAGGCCGTGCAAACCATTAAAGAGATCGCCCAGATGAGTGACAATCTCGGTGAGGTCACCTCCTCCATCGCCTCGGCGGTGGAAGAGCAAGGCGCGGCCACGCAGGAAATATCAACCACGACGGGCTCGGCTTCCCAGTCGACCACGGCGCTGGCCGGAGGCATCGCGCAGCTTGCCGATGCGATCACCAAAACGGAGGAAGCCGCCAATGTGGTTGGCACGGCTTCTAGCTCAGTGGCCGACCAGTCAAGCGAGATTTCCAATGCGGTGGAGCAGTTCTTCAGCGCGCTGGAGGAGGCAAGCAAGAAGGCAGCCTAGTCCCAAGTCTGCTTTCACGCTTATGAGCCGCCTGCTCCCCCAAAGCAGGCGGTTCTTTTTTGCGCGCAGGGGCAGTGGCTCTCCTGCGGATTGAAAACAACGCAGGATGGGCGCGGGACGGACGGGGTGCCAGGAGGCATCGGATTCGTCTGTCTATTTTAAGTATCGATGCCACAAGGCACCCCGTGTGAAGCGTTCTTTGGCGTATCGGATGCGCTCGGGGTGCTAAGCTTTTTCTCCACCCCAGGTTCGGTCGCACTGATGCGGGGGATTTTCGCCCAGTCTCTGTCTTGATGTCTGCTGCGCCCGGTCCGAACCCCATCACGGTTACGCCGAAGACGCAGAGCCACTTGAGGTTCGCTCAACCGCTCGCAGGACGAAGAGACTTATCCCGCCACGCGCCGCCCCAACCCTTGCTGGCAGGCCGGGCCTTCATCCGGTTGGCCCCCACCACGCGATTGTGCGGCTGCGGTTGCGCCGTGGGCACAGAGCCTCAAAAAGAGGGTGTCCCGATGACAAACCGAAGCAGCACAGAGCAGGAATACATGCTCACCGGTCGTTACCCCGGACCACGTGCATAGGCGCTTCACCCCTTTGCCGGTCCAGGTCACGACCCCAGACGTCCCGTCGGAAGATCAGCAAAAGGCGGGTCGATCATGCCGGAGGATTTGAAGGGCGAGGATAACCCCAGCGGTTGTGCCCATCCGGTTGGGCCGTAGGCCCAGAGCAAAAAAGCATGCGGTTGGGCCGTGAGCCCAGAGCAAAGCGGCACGCGGTTGTGCCGCAGGCACAGAGCAAAAAGGCATGCGGTTGGGCTGTGAGCCCAGAGCAAAGCGGCACGCGGTTGTGCCGCAGGCACAGAGCAAAGTGGGAAATGCCGGTTGTGCCCGAAAGTCCGCTCCGGGCGGTAAGCTGACCAGCGGCTAAACGTCAGCCCTGGGCAGGAAGCGGACCTCACTCGTGGGTAGAGCGTGTGCCGATAGGTGGCTGCAACGGCAGGGCGAACCTAGATGCGTTTGGTTACCCCAAACCTCAACATATTACCCGCGGTCGTGAAATTAACGGGATTGTTGGGGTCGAACACGCTATCGACGACGCTTTCGAAACTGAAGTGCATGGCCTCCATGCGGCCAGTCCATCCGTGCCCAAAGTCATGTTCGACGCCAGCGCCCACCGTTATGCCCGGAACGATACCGTTGAAGGTGATCTCTGGGTTGGTGAAGTCGGCGAACTGGTATGTCATGTCGGCCAGAGCGAGGCCGCCTGTGGCGTAGATCAGGCTGCTGCCTGCGGCCAAACCAGCGCGACCGCGAACCGTGGAAAGCCAGTTCATCTGGTGGGTATTGGCACGCGTTCCTACTGGGGGAAACAGGCTGTCAAAGGCATGGGTTACGTCAAAGCTCGACCAGGCGATGTCGGCTTCTAGCCCATAGACGAAATTGTCAGCCTGTCCATTGATGCCGATGAGCCCGCCAGCGACCGCGGACCAATCGTTGATCGAGTATTCGCCGTCACCGCCGTAGGGCCCATCGTTGGGCTCTGTGGACGTCGAGTTCACGATTCCGACGCCGCTCATCAAACCGGCGTAAACCCCTGTCCAGTCAATCGTGTCGGGCGCAGTGGCGCCGGACCCGGGCCGGTTGCCATCGATCGCATAGTTGATTGCAAACCGCCCGATATTGGCCGCAGAATGGAAGCCTCCCAGGTCACCTCGTCCTGCGAAGTCAGAGGTGAGCTGTTCGGCAAGGTTGATATGAAGGTACTCCAACCGGGCGGACCAGCGGTCGTTGAACGCCATTTCCACGCCCGCGCCCAAAGCAAGGCCGACCCCGACATCATCAACAAACTCGCCTCTGCTGATGGGCCCTGACCTTGACAAACTATGTTGACGATCGACCAAAGCCACTCCGCCTGTGACATAGGCCATCGCGTTGCCTGCCGACACGCCAGCTCTGGCTCTTAGAGTGGCATACCAATCCCACTCACCTGAGTGCTCAAAAACCGTCGGTGGCGAAATCCAAACATCTTGCCTGTCAAAAGACGAAAGGCTCACATCGGCTTCAAGGCCAACAACGGTGTGTCCATGCTGCCAATTGAACCCGCCTTGTATGCCTCCCACGACATGCGGATCCTCGATCGTGTATTCGCTGTAGTCTTGCACGGAACCGGCATATTCCAGAGCGGTGCTCGATGTTATCCCAGCGCCGCCGTTGAACCCGGCGTACCAACCGCTCCAATCACCGGCTGTCATTGGGTCTCCGGTGGACACAACCAAGCCATCGTTTGCGCCAGGTGAATAACTAAGCCCAAAGCGCAAGCTGTGTGCGCTCGATGTAAATCCGCCGGTGTCATTGCCGAAATTGGACCCGTCGCCACCATCCGTCCGTGGCAGGCCCACATAGAGATACTCTGCCCGCCAAGTCCAATTCTCGTTGATGGCATGTTCGAACCCGGCGCCAATCGCCAAGCCTACTTCGATGTTGTTATAGGTGGTGTAATCGCTTGGGTCCGCTGGCTCACCAAAAGCGTAGTTAACGTCGACAAAGCTCAAACCTGCGGTGGTGTAGAACAGGTTCTGGCCGACCGCTAACCCTGCACGGCCACGCAACGTGGCGACCGCGTTCCATTGACCGGCGTTGACGTCAGGATCGCCTGCAAGGTCGAAGCCCTGATTGATGTCCAAACTGGTCAGAGCCGCGTCCAGCTCAAAACCGTAAACAAAGTTGCCGGTCTGCATGTTGAGGCCAGCTTGGATGCCCCCAAGAACGCGGGCTCGGCCTTCGAGTATTCACCGTAATCGTTGGTACCCTCGTTTTCCAGCGCGGTCGTTCGGCCTACCAAAGCGCCAACGTGCGTGCCGAAATAGAAACCAGACCAGTCATGTACAATCTCGCCTCCGTGCCCATCGGCAAAGGATGGCCCTGATAGGGCAAGCGAGGTGGTTGCAATAAGGGCAACGCGCGACGTGCGAGAACGTAGAAAGCTATGCATCGAATCTTCCGGTTCGAACAATTGCCATGACGGTATTTCGAAAGTTGTCAAAGAGAAATAGTCTGACGGCCAAACCGCACAATTGAACAACTATGTTGCTTTACGGCAACTCTCACGCAACGTCGTTTCCGGGCCGTTTGCTGATGAGGCCTGACGGCAAGCTCAGGGCCGGATGCAGGCTCTCTTGAATGAACCATCTTCCACTTCGACGCGTATGATCCTGCATGAAGAGGAGAAGAGGCCATGCAAACAAAAATAAAAGCCACGTTAGTCTCGTTGGCCAGCATGATTGCGTCTCCTGACGCAAAAGCCGAGCCAACGGAACTTGCCAAAGAGCGCGGCTGGCTCTGCGAAAACGGTCATCCAACCTCAGAGGGCGTTTTGATCTTCCATGCTATCGCAGATCAGTCTCGCACGCGTTCAGTGTTTCGGGGCCTGCAGTAGCGCCCAAGATCTGGTTTTTGAACCAGCGCCGAACCTAGGAAGTGTCGGGGCCCGGGCGGCCTTGGGCGGTTAGCAAAAGGCATCCGGAACCAGACGCCATCAAACCTTCACTGCGCGCGAAATTAACCGGCGTAGCCGTTCCGGTGCCTGGTGTGCGCGACGATTCCAAGGCGTCTAAGAAATATGAGCTGGTTCGGCGCTGTTCCTTGGCAGAGACACCCATCTGCAAAGGGCACCAAGCACGCCAATCAGCTGGACAGCTTTGACCAGATCAGATCTGCGGCCCACTGTGGGTCACCCGGCAGGGTAACATCCCCAGCCGCGCGCTGCGCTCTCACTTGCTTGGGTGGTTATGTGCCATCGCTGCTGGGACCGACGACGTGACCCCTCAACGCGGCGATGGGCGCTTCGCCCTTCCACTTGCTCAGGTCACGACCCCAAGCGTCCCATGGTGCAGTGGAAGGTGCAGCCAGCGTCGGGAAATGCCCGTTGTGCCCGAAAGTCCGCTCCTGGCGGGCAGCGGACGTTCATGCTGCAGGCTTTATCCCGTGAGGAGTTGCGTGGCCCTGGGAAATGTGGGGCGGTCTTTGTGACGGATTGAGGAACTCAGCCGCATTGATAGACGGCTCACCAACACCGCCGGCCGAGCCCCAATGTGTTGTAACCCGGCAACACCTGTTGCGTGAATCCGGAAAACTGGGACGGAATCTGACAGCTGGTCCTCACACTGACTCGACTCAGAAACTTTAGCGCAGGCTTAATATTCACGGTCGCTGGGGAGCGACTACTCTCGTGAACTTGCGTTGGTGTTGCGTTTGGGTTGGGGGTTGCGTCGTGGGGTTGGAATTCGTCCAGTTTAATTGGCGGAAGCTTCAGATAGCTGGCCATTGGACTAAGCCTCGGCGGCTGTCGAAGGTGGTCGCCGCGTCGGCCGTGATAGCGTGCCTTGCTTCTCCAGCTTTGGCATCTTGTGCGGGTGGCGTCGCAGGTACCGCGTTGGCTGTGCTTCTGTTAACTGACCTGCCAGATGGGTTCCCGACGGGTGTGAACCACGGCCCGCTCAACTTTGTTGTCGGTGATGAAATCCGGTTTACCTTCACATCAACCGGCCTCGGATTTGGAAGCGTAGGTGTCGAGCTAACGGCTGCACCTGCTGGCGTCGCAACTGGGATTGTCAACACGGAGTTCGCTCCAGGCACGGGTACAATCACCTTTACCGTCACGGTCAACGGATCCTACACATTCGAGACATTTGCGAACACATCTGTTGGATCTGCTCCCAATGCGATCAGTACATCAACAAGTGTGATCTGTACCGGCACAGTAGGTGGAGGAGGTGGCGGCCCGATTTCGACGGAAAGGAAGGCCGATACCACCGATTTTCATGTAGATGGCTTCTTGCCAGCAATCATGTCGCATCGGCCAGAGATTATGCCCCGTCCCGGTTACCAGAGCCGTGGTCCTTGGTTCTTCCCAGAATCAGACCCGGAACAAATTACTGAGCGCGAACCAATTTCCGTATCGGTTGACCTCGTCGGCGGCGATCATGCTGCGACCATAGGAACTCGGACAATTCAATCGGGTCCTATTGATGTCCAATACCGTGATCCTAGGATTGCGGCACTGATCGAAAACTACAAACGTTTGGCAGGTCAAATTCGCTTTCTGAGGCAAGAACTCCGTCTTGAGGAAGATGCTCTAGAGCGAGCCTTGGCCCGATTATCAGCAACTAGGGATGCAGAAGAAGCGGAACAACCGGAACCTGCCACCGTAGAACCAACAACTGACACTTCTCCAGATCCGGATGACCAATTTGACAATACCGAATTCGATGGAGGGCCTGTTGTTGGAGGAGGTGAGCCATTATTGGATCTGACGCAAGACAACGACCCAGTAATCGGTGAAATGGCTGACGACGATTTTGCTGGTGATCCCATTATTATTATTGAGTCAGAAGTGGCACTACCCGACCAGCCAAATAACACTGAACCCAATGAAAATGGATCAGCCGACAATACCAATCTCGATAATGGTTTCAGTGGGATTGTTATTGGAGAAGGTGAGACATCATTAGATCTGACGCAAGACAACGACCCCAATGAAAATGGATCAGCCGACAATACCGAATTCGATGGAGGGCCTGTTGTTGGAGGAGGTGAGCCATTATTAGATCTGCCAGAAGGCACCGGACGACTAATCGGCGAATCAGCTGATGAGCAATCAGTTAGAGAATTTTACGAACGATTAGATCTGCCAGAAGGCACCGGACGACTAATCGGTGAAACAGCTGACGAGCAATCAGTTAGAGAAGCTAACGAACGAATTGTTGAATTAGCTATCAGAATAGACACATTACAAGAACTTTTAGATCCAATTGTGCAGGAACTTGAAGGTAATGGCGTCGATCTAGAATCAATTGAATTTCAGACAATAGAACAATACGAAATTCCTCGACAAGTTGATGTGCAAATTTCAGAGGAGATACTGGATACGAACCATGTTGATGACCCAAGCACTCCAGTGAATATCGAAGACCTTGGAGAAAGCCCTCTATTACAGTTCGCTCCCCGACAGACACATCCCAGCCAGGCGCCGTTTGAGCTTTTGGGATTGAATCGTTTTGACGGATCTATTGGTGGGGTGCGAAGTCAACTGACCTTCGAAGGACCGGTCGTTGATTTTTGGTCGCGTGTTCGGGTTTCGGCGATTGATGGCAGCCAGGATCTTGATGGATACACTGCCCACTTTGAGGTGGGCGCGGTGCGCCATTTTACCGATGACTTTTATGCCGGGGCGTTTGTTTCTGGATTTTTCGGGAACGTGACATCTCAAGCAACGGCTACGACAACCGCCGAGACTGACACAACGGGGATTGGCATCGGCGCCTATGGTGTGACCACGATTGCCGACAACCTTACCGCGGGTTTGTCGGTTTTCTACGATCACTCGTTTAACGACGTCCGTATAGCAACGTCCACTGGAGACTACACCCGCGATTTGCTGACGGCGGATGCCTCTTTGACCTACAGCTTCCTTGTCCATGGTTTCGATATGGCTCTGACGGGGAACTTGAATTGGACACACGTCAATAGACACGGTTACACCGATTCAGCTTCCACAGTGGTGCCAGGGTCCACCCAGAACACGGTTACGTCGAGCCTGGGCTTGGATGTTCGACGCGTATTTCCAATCGGCGGCCCATATCTGCTTGCCGTCGATACCAGGGCAGGTGCCCTTGTGAACGGGCATCTTGTAACCCAGGATGATCTGACCCTTCCAAGCGGGAGTACCGTTTCTCAAAGCAATGTGAGTGGCAGTGTGAACCTGGGCCTGGGAGCCCTTTTCAGACCTGGCTACCGCGCCAATGTGACCCTTTCTGCCAACGGCCTCGGCGGAACATCGCAGTCGTATGGCGGCAGCATCTCGGTGAACGTTCCGATCCGTTAGCCTTGGGATAAAGGCAGGCGTTCGCTGTGCCCGAAGGTCGGCTCTGGGCCGGAAGCAGACTGAGTTTGAACGTTATTTGAGGGCGGGAAGCGGCCCTCAACATCCTTATGGTGCGCTCCGGTTCAAACCCGTGGTCATGCGCCGCTTCGAGATCGGAACCATGCGCTGTTGGATCGCCAACTCATGGCTCATCCCTTATGGTGATCAGCTCCTGTTTGGCTGATCAATCCGAGGGCGACCTTAATGGGCAATGCAACGATAGATCCCAAATACGTCGTGAGCGATGAAGATGACCTTCGATCCTTGTTTCCGGCCACACACGATATCGCGATCAAAAAGTGCCTGAACCATATCGACAAGCACACGCGCAGCTTCGTTGAGCGGTCACCCTTTGTCTGCATTGGAACTCAATCGCGCCAAGGCACCGCCGACGTAAGCCCTCGCGGAGATCCTTGCGGCTTCGTAAGGATTCTGGACGAGAAAACTCTTCTGATACCCGGCAGGCCGGGGAACAACAGGCTCGATACGCTCTCCAACATCCTGACGAACCCGAAGGTTGGCCTTCTCTTTCTCATCCCAGGATTTGACGACACGGTACGAATAAACGGTTCGGCAGAGGTTACGCGTGATCCCGCACTTCTCGCCAAGATGGCCGTCAACGGGCGTGTTCCCGTCATCGCCATTGCAGTTCATGTCGAAGAAGTGTTCATCCACTGTGCCAAGGCACTGCGGCGTTCGAACCTCTGGGACGCGGAACGACACCAAGACCGGTCCGAGATTCCGTCGCTGATTCAGATCATCTTGGATCAAACCGACGGTGCACCAGCAGATCCTGAGGAGCAAGATCGGCTCGACGAGGCTCTCGAAGACGAATACCGCCAGACGATGTATTGAGCAACGAAGCCAAGCTGTCGGAGAACAGCGTGGGGCTCAACGACGAGCGATGCTGATCGGTTGCGGTGAACCAACTGGGCATTGCACAATGAAGCGATGATCAAGCTCTCAACGACCATCTTGGCTACCCTGTTAATGTTGATCCCGCTCAATGCCGTGCGTGCGCAGGACGTCGTGTGCACACATCCCTCCGAGCGAAACCTAACTTTCTCGATTGCTGGAGACCGAGGAAGTTACACGTGGGATGACCACGGCATTCAGAGGTTCTGGGAGTTGACCTGCAATACCCGAGGCGATGCCTCCCCCGTGTGTCACCGATGGGAGCGAACTGGTGGTGACGGCAGGAGCGTGTTGATCTACCACATGATACCAGATGGAACGCTTATCGAAGCCGGTTCCTGGTCCCTGCTGAACACCAGTTCCGTCAACATCACGTCAGGCTTCGTCTGTACCAGCTGAGCGAGCGACTGGCTCAACGAACCCGCGCCACATCATGGGTTCACGATCGCATCTGCAGGCTTCGTCCACGGCTGGACGTATCGTTGGAAAGGCATAAGGCCGGTTGCAACCGTCGTTGGAAGGCCAGCTCAGGGCGTCGAGCCGACGGTGCCCAGCAGTTGTCGCCTCGTTCAAGAACACAAGTGCAACGCCAGCAATCTGCAGCCTTGGCGCAACACCGCTCGATATTAAACGATGAACATGCTCAAGCTAGCAATCGGTATTGACGGTCTGCCCTACGGTTTACGCGCGGAGCTAGAAGTTGCGCACCGTCGCAATGATCTGGACAATGATTTTTTCGTCGTTGGCTTAGGAAGCCGTGATTCCCGGGGTGACCTGACTGCAACCACGGTCATGGCGAACGTGCTGTATGATTTTGAGCTCGCCCCATCCTTTGACGTATATGTTGGTGGGGGATTGGGCGTTGCATTCGTCGACGTAGATTTCCGTCGCGGCCCAACGGTACCGAACTTCACACTTGCGCGTGGCGATTACGCCGCGTTCGCCTATCAAGCGATTGTTGGCGCAAGCTACGAGATAGTCGATGATGTGTCGTTGTTTGCCCAGTATGCGTATACAGCCGCGTTGGAGTCTGATTTTTCTATCTCCGCTACTGCTGCTCCAAACGACAGTACTCAGAGCGGCTTCGACTACAATACGCACACCGTTTGGGGTGGCGTCCGGGTAAGCTTCGACGTGTTCCAGTGATCCGCTTAGCGGCGCCGATTAAACGCGATATACGTTCGGCATCGCACCGCAGAGAACCGGCGGCCGGCCCGAGCGCATGGCGCAGTGTTGTGAGTTCCTGTCGCAGCGAAGCGCTTGCCTGCTATTGAGCTCAGTCGGACCAAAGAAACGCCGCAAGGCGATCTCTGCCTATGCTTTGCCCATGGCTTACCTAGTGGATGGCAAACATCGCCCGCCCGCGCCGCGACTTGATCGTGAGCGGTTGCCCGTCGCGCAGGCAGCGAAACGTTCCGTAGAGCGAAACCGACAGGTGCATTCGCGACCTATCGCATCTTGTCGAGGATCGTCCTAGCAGCCAGCGGTATAGGGGCGCACTTGCATGTTGCAGGGCGACTTAGAAGCTGAACACACGAACGTTGGCTTCTCTAATTGGGCGACAAGGAAAGACATTTAGAAACACAATCCTAGCGCCTGCCAGGGGCACCAAGCTTGCCCAAGATCCGGTCTGCTGTTGCCGGCCAGGGCTGTTGGCTGGTCATCCGCCGTCAATGCTGACCCGAAATGAGCAGACAACCGACCTGCACCATCACCATGCAACAGCACCTTCATTTCACGGAACGCTGGTCTAGCCTTGCCGACCGGACAAGCAGGCCTACCTAAAAACAAAAAAACACAACATACCGGGAGGAACTGAAATGATTCCAGGACAATTCGAGTACCACCGCCCCAAGGACATGGGCGGTGTCCTGTCTCTATTAAGCCAGCATGGAGATGATGCGCGCGTGATGGCGGGTGGCCATAGCCTCATCCCCTTGATGAAGCTGCGTATGGCGGAGATCCCTCATCTGATCGACTTGCAAGACGTCGAGGGCCTGTCTGGTATCGACATTGGTGGCGACAGCATCCGCATTGGTGCGATGACCACGCAATCCGATATCATTGAACATGAAGGCTTGGCGCAGGCAGCGCCGATCCTTCGCGAAGCATCGCTGCAGATCGCTGACCCCCAAGTGCGGTACATGGGGACTGTTGGTGGAAACGTCGCCAATGGCGATCCAGGCAACGACATGCCCGGCCTGATGCAGTGCTTGGACGCGACCTTTACTGTGGTCGGACCAGATGGCGAACGTTCCCTAGCTGCACGAGAATTCTATGAAGCGGCTTACATGACTGCTCGAGAGGACGATGAAGTTCTGATCGCTGTGACGATTCCCAGGGCTTGGGGCGGCTACGCCTATGAGAAACAAAAGCGCAAGATCGGTGATTATGCGACTGCCGCTGCTGCGGTGCTGCTGACCAAGCAAGGTGGTACGTGCTCGTCAGCTTCGATTGCCATGACCAATCTCAGTGACACGCCGGTGTATTCACAATCCGCCTCAGATGCGCTGGTCGGAACTTCGGTCGATGCGGCTGCTATAAAAGGCGCTGTTTCCGCCATGCTTGGCGACATTGACCCGACCGAAGACAACCGTGGACCGGTTGAGTTCAAGAACCACGTCGCTGGCGTCATGTTAACCCGCGCCATCGAGCGCGCCTGGTCGCGGGCCTGAGGAGATCACCATGTCGGACAAAAAACACTACACGATCACCGTCAATGGCAAGAAGGAAGACGTTCTGGCCGAGCCGCGTGAACTGCTGATCTACACATTGCGTGAGCGGTTGAACCTCACCGGGCCACACATTGGTTGTGAGACATCGCATTGTGGCGCTTGCACCGTCACCATCGACGGCAAGTCGGTGAAGTCCTGCACAATGTTCATCGCCCAAGCTGACGGTGCTGACGTCACCACCATCGAAGGCCTGGGCACACCCGATGCCCTGCACCCTTTGCAGGAAGCGTTTCGTGAGCATCACGGCCTACAGTGCGGCTACTGCACGCCGGGCATGATCACCCGGGCCTCCAAGCTTCTGGAAGAAAACCCCAATCCAACCGAAGAGGAAATTCGCTTTGGTATGGCCGGCAATCTGTGCCGCTGCACGGGCTACCAGAACATTGTGAAATCGATCCAAGCCGCTGCGGCCACCATGAACGCCGCGCAGGAGGCAGCAGAATGAACGACATGACTCCAACACGCGATGAGCGCGTTGCCGGACTCAAAGGTCTCGGCTCCTCTCGCAAGCGCGTGGAAGACGCGCGTTTCACCCAAGGCCAAGGCAATTATGTCGACGACATAAAACTCGACGGCATGATCTTTGGCGACTTTGTCCGCTCACCCTATGCTCATGCCCGCGTCGTCAAAATCGACAAAGAAGCGGCGCTTCAGGTGCCCGGTGTGCTTGCCGTTCTGACCGCTGAAGACCTCGCCCCTCTGGGCCTCCATTGGATGCCGACACTCGCGGGCGACAAGCAAATGGTTTTGGCCGACGGAAAGGTACTGTTCCAGGGACAAGAGGTGGCGTTCGTCGTCGCCGAAGATCGCTATGCCGCCGCCGACGGTATTGAGGCCGTTGAGGTTGAGTACGAAGAACTGCCCGTCATCACCGACCCGTTTAAATCGCTCGAAAGCGATGTGGTCTTGCGTGAAGACCTGGAGCCCGGCGCTGATGGCGCACACGGACCGCGTAAACATCACAACCATATTTTCACTTGGGAAGCGGGCGACAAGGAAGCCACCGAGCAAGCCATTGGAGCCGCTGACGTGGTGGCCGAAGAGATGGTCTACTACCACCGCACCCACCCTTGTCCGCTGGAAACCTGCGGCTGTGTTGCCTCCATGGACAAGGTCAATGGCAAGCTGACCTTGTACGGCACCTTCCAAGCGCCGCATGCGATCCGCACGGTCGTATCGCTGATCTCCGGCATTGAGGAGCACAACATTCGTGTTGTCTCGCCGGACATTGGCGGCGGCTTTGGCAACAAGGTTGGTGCCTATGCAGGTTATGTCTGCTCGGTTGTAGCCTCCATCGTCACCGGCAAGCCGGTAAAGTGGATCGAAGACCGCATGGACAATCTCATGACCACGGCCTTTGCCCGTGATTATTGGATGCAAGGCAAGATCGCTGCCACCAAGGAAGGCAAGATCACGGGCCTGTGGTGCCACACGACTGCCGACCATGGCGGCTTCGATGCCTGTGCCGACCCGACCAAATTCCCGGCCGGGTTCATGAATATCTGCACGGGCTCGTATGACATCCCGGTCGCCTATCTTGGCGTCGACGGCGTCTACACCAACAAGGCCCCCGGCGGCGTCGCCTATCGCTGCTCATTCCGTGTGACGGAGGCTGCCTACTTCATCGAACGGATGATCGAAGTGCTTGCGATTGAGTTGAACATGGACGCCGCGGAGCTACGCCGGATCAACTTCATCAAGAAAGAGCAGTTCCCATATCAGTCAGCGCTGGGTTGGGAGTACGACTCCGGCGACTACCACACCGCATGGGACAAAGCTCTTGAGTCGGTTGGTTACGACGAGCTCCGCCGTGAGCAGGCTCAGCGTGTGGAGGACTTCAAAGCAGGCAAAACGCGCAAGCTTATGGGTATCGGCCTGACGCATTTCACGGAAATCGTCGGCGCTGGCCCCGTGAAGAATTGCGACATCCTCGGCCTCGGCATGTTCGACAGTTGCGAGATCCGCATCCACCCAACGGGATCCGCCATCGCGCGGTTGGGCACGATTTCTCAGGGCCAAGGACACGCAACCACCTTTGCGCAGATCCTCGCCTCGGAGATTGGCTTGCCAGCAGACTCCATCACCATTGAAGAAGGTGATACGGACACCGCGCCCTATGGTTTGGGTACGTATGGCTCACGCTCAACACCGGTGGCCGGTGCCGCGACTGCTATGGCGGGGCGGAAGATCCGCGCCAAGGCCCAAATGATCGCCGCCTATCTCCTCGAAGTTCACGACGATGACGTGGAATTCGACGTGGATAGGTTTGCGGTCAAAGGGGCGCCTGAGCGGTTCAAGACGATGAAAGAAATCGCCTTTGCCGCCTACAATCAAGCCATCCCGGGCATTGAACCAGGTCTTGAAGCAGTCAGCTATTATGACCCACCCAACATGACCTATCCGTTCGGGGCCTATGTCTGCGTGATGGATATCGATGTGGACACGGGCGAGCATGACATCCGGCAATTCTATGCGCTGGATGATTGCGGAACCCGCATCAACCCGATGATCATCGAAGGCCAAGTCCATGGTGGATTGACCGAAGCGCTGGCCATCGCAATGGGGCAAGAGATTGCCTATGACGAGATGGGCAACGTGAAGACCGGTACGTTGATGGACTTCTTCCTGCCGACCGCGTGGGAGACACCAAACTACACCACCGATCACACGGTTACGCCATCTCCGCACCATCCAATCGGTGCGAAGGGTGTGGGCGAAAGCCCGAACGTCGGTGGCGTGCCTTGCTTCTCCAACGCTGTGCATGACGCATTCCGCGCCTTTGGCCTGCGCCAGAGCCACATGCCGCATGACCATTGGCGGATCTGGAAGATCGCAAACGAGCTCGGCTTGCACGACTAATCAGAATGCGTGGTGGGCCTGTTGGCCTACCACGCTTCTCTTGAACTGCATTTGTTATGATCTGGACAAATCTTCAGAACGACCTAGCCGATCAGGGCTATGTGGCGAGCGACGATCTATCCGTTGCGGCGCATCTGGCGATGTCGCTCGGACGGCCCATGCTGCTCGAAGGCGCAGCTGGTGTCGGAAAGACCGAGCTAGCGCGTGCTCTGGCAATGGTGCTTGGCACCAGGCTGATCCGTCTTCAGTGTTATGAAGGGCTGGACGCGTCGCAAGCAATCTATGAATGGAACTATCAACGCCAATTGCTGACCATCCGTGCGGCTGCTGAAGATGGCGAGACTGGCAAGAGCGTCGAAGCGCGCATTTTCTCGCGGGAGTTTTTACTGGAACGCCCGTTGCTGGCAGCCATCACCCAACCGACGCCTCCCGTACTACTGATCGATGAAATCGACCGGGCCGACGAAGAGTTTGAGGCATACCTGCTGGAAATTCTCTCCGACTTCCAGGTGTCCATCCCAGAGCTTGGGACGATCACGGCGACGTCACGTCCGATCGTGATTCTGACATCCAATGGCACGCGCGATCTATCTGACGCCCTGCGCCGCCGCTGCCTCTACACCTATGTGGAGTATCCCGATAGCGCGACGGAGCTAGCCATCCTCAAGGCGCGTTGCCCGGGGGTGGAGATGCGCCTGGGCGCCCAAATTGTTGGGTTTGTTCAGTCGCTTCGCAAGGAAGATTTGGAGAAGACACCGGGCATTGCCGAGATGCTCGACTTCGCCGCGGCCCTGATGGGATTAGGACTTGCCGATCTTACGGCCGATCCGCAAGCGCTGCAGTCGTCACTCGTCACACTCCTCAAAACCCAATCAGACCAAGCGATGATCACCAGCGAAGTCGCACAGCGCCTGGCCGGGAAGGCAGCATGACGCGGGTAACCCGCTTTGCTGCGCAAGACCCGGGGCCTGCTGCGCGCGTTGCCGGGTTCATGGCACATCTGCGCCAAAACGGACTGCGTCTTGGCGTCGGAGAGGCCGATCTTGCTCTGCAAGCGTTGAGTGAAATTGAAGCCGCTCAGCCGGATGAAGCGCGCCGCGCTCTAAAAGCCGTTTGCACTGGCTGCAAGGACGAAGCCGAACGGTTCGACACCTTGTTTGACAGCTTCTGGATGGATGCCGGGCGGGTGAAGTCCAAAACCATCCCAAACACATCTGAAAAGCTTAGCGATAGCGTGCATTCCTCACGCGAAGCTAAAGGCAAGGACGGCAGCGGTGCTGGTCAGGTTCAAGCGCCCGATGGCGGTTCCGGCGAGGCTGAAAGCGACGGAACTGGCAAGCTGATCGCGTCCGATGTGCGAAACCTGATGCGCAAGGACCTTCGCGATTTGGTTGGGCAAAAAGACATTGCACAAGCGGAGGCGGTTGCCCGTAAACTCGGCGAAGCGCTGCGCGATCGGCGTTCGCGCCGCCGACACGCCGCGCGCAAAGGCGATCAGATACACTTCCGCCGCACCATCCGACGCAGCTTGGCCAGTGGCGGTGAGCCCTTGAACCTTATGCGCAAGCATCGACCTGATCGCCCGCAAAAGATCGCAGCCTTGTGCGATGTCTCGGGCTCAATGAGCGTCTATGCGCAGGTCTTTCTGGCGTTCTTAGCGGGCCTGATGCGCAGCGATGACCATGCCGACGCCTATCTCTTCCACACCCGCCTGGTACGCATCACCGAAGCCCTGCGGGACAAAGATACCATGCGCGCTATTGGCCGGATGTCGCTGATGGCAGACGGTTTTGGCGGTGGTTCGCAAATCGGACCAAGCCTGATGCGTTTTGCGAGCACTTACGCCAAGCGCTTCGTTGATGGGCGCACAGTGGTGATGATCTTATCGGACGGCTACGACACGGCGCCGCCTGATGCAGTGGGCGAAGCCCTTTCAAAGCTCAAAAAGCGTGGCTGTAAAATCGTCTGGCTCAATCCGCTCAAGGGCTGGCGCGACTATCAGCCCATCACTGGCGGCATGGCGGCGGCGTTACCGCATCTCGATCTGTTCCGCGCGGCGAATACCCTGTCGGATCTGGAAGCTCTGGAAAAGGAGCTTGCGGCGCTATGACACCAGCTGAAATTCTCGCGCCAGAGCTCGCCGACACGGTGGAGAAACTGCGTGCACAAGACAAACCTTTCGCATTCGCCACCATTGTCCGAACGGTTGGGTCTACGGCAGCCAAGCCGGGTGCGAAGGCGTTACTCGGGGCCGATGGCAGCATCCTTCAAGGGTGGCTCGGCGGCGGTTGTACACGTGGTGCGGTAAGAAAAGCGACGCTTGAAGCGTTCCAAACCGGAAGTCCCAAATTCGTCTCCGTCGCGCCGGAAGAGATCCTCAGCGAACTTGGTGTGGAGCCCGGCGAAGAGATCGAGGGTCAGCGTTTCGCGCGCAATGGGTGCCCTTCGAAGGGCAGCGTTGATATCTTCATTGAGCCCTTTGTGCCCGCTCCTGTTCTAACGGTGCTCGGAGCATCGCCTGTGGCCGAAGCACTTATCGATCTTGCAGAGCGGTTCCACTGGTCAATCGCAACCGACATTGAACCGGGTAGCAAACATCCGCCAGTCATTGTCATCGCCACCCAGGGGCAGGGCGACTTGGATGCTCTCATCAGTGCACTCAACGCCAATCCACGCCATGTCGCGTTTGTCGGTAGCCGGCGGAAGTTCGAGACATTGGCCCAAAAGCTCGCCGACCGTGGTGTCGGTGCTGGCAAGATTGGTTCTGTGGAAGCACCTGCAGGCCTTAGCATAGGTGCTGTGACGCCCGAAGAGATCGCCCTTTCGATCTTGGCGCAGTTGGTTCAGGTGCGACGCCAAGGAGTCAAGGCAATGGATCAAGGTGTCCAGCCATGACCAGCGTTGGCGCGATCTTGTTGGCGGCGGGCCTCTCCAACCGTATGGGCGAGCGCAACAAGCTTTTGTTGCCTGTCCGGGGCGAACCGATGATCCGCCGCGTCGCCCAACACTACCTGGATGCCATCGACGGTGAGCTTACGGTCGTTACCGGTCACCAGAGTGGGGAGGTTGAGACTGCGCTGTCTGGTTTACCCCTTCAGCTCGTCCACAACGCAAGCTACGCCGATGGTCAACCGACATCTGTGGCGGCCGGGCTTCGTCACGCGCCAGATGTGGAATTGCTGCTCATTGGGCTTGGTGACCAACCGCTGCTCACGAGCGATGATCTGACGGCGCTGGTCAAAGCACACATCGGTGCGGATCCAGCGAAGATCACCATCCCTGTGAAAGGCGAAGCGCGCGGAAATCCGATCGTCATTCCTGCCAATCTGAGGCCGAGGCTACTCGAAAACCCCAAACGCCCAGGGTGCATGTCGTTCACGCGAACACACCCTGAGCATGTTCAACGGCTCGAGATGGCGCAACCCGGCTTCTACGTCGATATCGATACCCCGCAAGCCTATGACGACCTTATGGACGCCAATCGAATGGTGGTGGACGCATGAGATGGTTGAGGAAACTTTTGCGCCTCTGGCGCTATCAAACCAGATTGACCGGTGATCAAGCGGAGCAGCTTGCAAACCTCAGATTCCCCTGTTGCTAAGACTGGAAAAGACCAATGGAACTGAAAGACGAAATTACGATCAACGCGCCGCGGGACGAAGTCTATGCTGCGCTCAACGACCCAGAGATCCTTCAGCAGTGCATTCCTGGTTGTGAAGAGCTCATCAAGCATTCGGACACAGAGATGGAAGCCAAGGTCGTGCTCAAGATCGGCCCAATCAAAGCCAAGTTCAAAGGTGATGTGACGCTCAACAATGACGGTGCACCCGATCACTACTCCTTAACGGGGCAAGGCGATGGTGGGGCGGCCGGCCACGCAAAAGGCGGCGCCGATGTGACTTTGGTGGCTGATGGTGACACGACAATCCTTACCTATGAGGCCAAGGCCGAGATTGGAGGAAAGATTGCTCAATTGGGAGGTCGACTGATCCAAAGCACGGCCAAGAAACTCGCAGCAAAGTTTTTCAAGTCCTTTGCAGACGTGATGGATCCGCAGAAAAGCGAGCCGGACGAGCAGATTGCTTAGCCCAATTCACTACACCGAGCACGCCGCTGATGTGTTGGCCAAAGCGAGCACGCTCATCCAAGCCGGAAAGCCTATTTGCCTGGTGACCTCGCTTGCGATCGAAGGCGGTTCGGCTCGCGCCTGCGGGGCACTTGCCGCCGTCGCTGACGATGGAGAGATGCATGGTTATCTCTCCAATGGATGCATCGATCGCGATATTCAATTGCAGGCCATGGAGGCTTTGCGCAGCGGCGAACGGCGCCTCGTTCGTTATGGCAAGGGATCGCAGTTTCTCGACCTCAAACTACCGTGTGGGGGCGCGCTGACTGTTTTGCTGGACCCAAAGCCCGACCCCAACGTTCTCGCCGATGCGCACACTGCACTGTCACATCGACAGCTTGCCCAGATGCACTTTTCTCCGCCGCGCGAGGATGCAGGCGCCGGGGTGGTTGCGAAAACATTCAAATACGCACCCAAATTCCGGCTTTGCCTCGCCGGCCGTGGCGCCGTCTTCCAAGCTGTCGTTCGCGCTGCGGCTGCCTCAGGATTTGAAGTGTATGCGCTGAGCCCCGACGAGGAAGACATTGACGCGATTTCCGAGTGTCTGAGCGCACCGGCGCAGAGACTCACCCATCCCGGTAGCGCGGTGGATTTGAGCCTTCTTGACGCTCACTCAGCATTTCTCACGCTTTTCCATGACCATGAATGGGAAACCGCACTTTTGCGTGAAGCCTTGAAAAGTGACGCTCGGTTCATCGGGTGCATGGGCAGCAAACGCGCACACGAAAACCGTGCGCAGGATCTCTTGGCTATGGGGGTCGACCCGGAGCAAGTTGAACGTATTCAGGGACCGATCGGGCTCGTGCCGTCATTGCGCGATGCCAACCTCATTGCGCTCTCTGCACTGGCGCAGATCAGTGGGCTCAAGCCCAATGAAATCGTTCTGGCCTAGACCCGTGCTTTGAGCGGCTAACTCAAAGACCCCTAGCCAATTGCCTAAGGTTTGTCGCTCACATGATGCAACAACACCTTCGGAATTCTTCTCAACAACGAGGCAAGACCAGCCTGCCAGAATGGAAAACGAGTTTCATAGCGCGAGCCCAGGGCTGCTTTGATCACCCGTTTGGCTGCATAATTTGGAGACATCGCCAAGCGTTTATTGCCGCCGGTCAACCGCATCAAAGGTGTGTCGATAAAGCCGGGAGCAACCAACCGAACGCGCACACCGCTTTCGCCTAAGGCATGATCGAGCCCGTCGGCCAAACTTACCAAGGCAGCTTTGGACGCTGCATATCCGGATAGATCCGGGCGCGAATGCCGGTAAGCCGCCAACGACGACACAATCACCAATCGCCCCTCCCCTTGGGCGATCATCTCGGGAAGTGTGGCAGCAATTGTGTTGACCGCACCGCCATAGTTCACCTCAAAGACCTCTGCATGAGCCTGTGCGTCGAATTGTTCGATGTCATTGTGTCGGTGGATCGCAGCCGCGCAAATCACCAGCGAGATTGGCCCGAGCGTCGTTCGAACACTGTGAGCGAAATGTCGGAGCGCCGACGCGTCGGTGACGTCCAGCTTCGCCATCTTATGCCCAGAAACGGCTGTTCTGTTGAGAGAGATATCGACGCCGGCAACCGCCCAACCATCTTGTTGCAGCAGTTCTACGATTGCCGAACCCAAGCCACCAGCCGCGCCGGTAACCATCGCAACAGGGCGACTTTGGGGTATTTTGTTCGGTGCATCGCCATCGATCATTGGGTTCTTCTCTTGTGGTAGCCAACTGGGTGATCTGGGGGGAAGACAGTGGCTTGGATAGGCAGCGTGGTTGGCCGACCGATTGTTGCTCTTGTCACCGATGATCGTCCTGAAAGCACTTGGTTAAGTCTCAAGTACGGAAGGTTTCTAATAATCACCTGCAAGTCCCGAGCTTACGGTTTTCGAATTCCATGATCATGCCAGGTGCTTTAGGTCGCGCTGCGTGTCCACGTCGACAAGTTGCTCAGTTTTCGCGCTCACCAACTGGCGCTCTGGCAAGTCGCGGATCAGCAAACCTGCCCCACGATCACCAGACAACGAGGTCAGGATCGGCAGTTTGGCCTTGGGAAAACAGGCTGGCGGAGAAACGTGGTGACCGTCAGTGGCCGCTGAGGCCATCTGGTTTTTGCACCGTGATAGCACCTCGGAAAGCAAAGCAGGTTGCACCAAGGGCATATCACCAAGCGCAATAAGCAGGCGATCAACGTCAAGGTCGATCGCACGACGTACGCCAGCAGCAATCGTCTCTGATAGCGGGGCGTTTTGTTGGTGGTGGAGAACATCGAACTGAGGAAGAGCGCGCTCAACACCGCCGTCATTGACCACGGCGATGTAGTGATCGAGCTGCAACGACAAAAGCGCGCGCGCCGCATGTGAAACCAGGGGCTGACCACCCAATGGGGCAAGCAGCTTATCGGCCTTGCCGAACCGCGTGGATTGGCCAGCAGCCATAAGCAATCCTGCCGTCTTCATTGTCTTCGCTTTGCTTGCATACCGCACGTCTTAGAGGTTTGATGTTGGGCCCACACGCGTCAGCCTCTGAAGAAGAATGACCATAATCAACACTATCCACTAAATTTGGGCTGTTCTTAGGTCAGGCACCAGTCTTGGCACCTCAAACGAGTTAGCTCGCTGACATTTTGGCGTCCAGATAGCCGGCTGGGCTCGACAGCCGGCACACCAGTCCTAATTTGTTGTGTTGTGCTGTCATTGAGCTCTGAATATTCGGTGGTCGGATCAAGGAAAAATACGGACCCAGCGCTTGACGGTAGGTGGAAATAATTGGAACAAGCGCTATTTAGCGATCGATAAAGAAGGAACTGACAAACGCTAAACTCAAGGCACCAAAAAAGAGCGCTCGAAAAAAGAAGCCAGAACAAGGTGCCGACCGACAAAATGCCATTCAAGGAGGAAACAAACCATGGCACTGAAGACAAACCTTAAGCGCACGGTGATTGCCGCATCGGTGCTCGCGTTGGGTTCAAGTGCGGCATTAGCCGAAAACATCACGCTCAGGATTGGCTCGGGTCACCCGAATGGTCCGGCTGTTTATGTTGCCGACGTGGCGAACTTTTTCGTGCCCGAAGTGAAGCGCCGCGTCGCTGAGGAAACGGAGCACACGATCGACTTCGTCGAAGGCTATGGTGGCGCCATTGCTGGCGTGGCAGAAACGCTGGAATCGGTACAAAACGGCATTCTAGATATCGGTGCCTACTGCATCTGCTTTGAGCCAGCGAAACTGTTCCTGCACAACTTCCCTTATTACGCGCCGTTCGGCCCGCAAGATTCCGCTCAGCAGATGACTGCGACCCGCGCGGTCTATGACCAGGTGCCGTGGCTGACCGAGCAATTTACCGCTGAATACGGCCAGGTGCTTCTCGGTCTTCATGGCTGGGACAACTACCACTTGGGCACCACGGATCCGTGGGAGACGGTGGAAGACCTGCAAGGCGTGAAGATCGGCGGTGCCGGTCCCAACTTGCCATGGCTGGAGTTCGCTGGCGCCGTGCCAGTGCAGTCGACACTGCCAGACGGTTATCTGTCCCTGCAAACGGGCGTTTACAACGGCTGGCTGATGTTCCCATCCGCCTACCTTGGCTTCCGCTTCTACGAGCCAGCGCCGTACTACACGCTGATCGGCTTCGGCGCGATGGGCGTGAACGCGCTGACCATGAACCAGCGCAGCTTCGATGCGCTACCCGATGACGTTCGCCAGATCATCATGGAAGTAGGTCGCGCCTACGAGGACCAAGCCGGTGAAACGCTTAATGGCCGTCAGGCTTCAGGCCTCGTTGGCCTGGAAGAAGCTGGTGCGACCGTGAGTGAACTTGCGCCGGAAGTGCGCAGTGGCTGGGCGGAGTCATTGGCTTCCTTCCCTGGTCAGCAAGCAGCAGAAGCTGACGGTCGCGGGATGCCTGGCACCGAGGTGATGCAGGCCTATCTCGAAGCCGTGGCAGCCTCGGGCTACGATTGGCCATTCGAGTACTCGCTCGACTGATGCATAGAGACTGACGGAAAGGGCGGCCAACGGGCCGCCCTTTCTCGTTCAGATATGGTTGCAAGGAACTTCCTGGAGTGACTGCCGATGGCGCTTTCGGACCGGATTCCCTACCAGGCCATTATTGACCGCCCTAAGTTGGTCCTGCCGGGTGGCAAGCGGGTTGCGGTCTGGGTCATTCTCAATGTCGAAGAATGGCGCATAGAACGTGCCATGCCGCGGACCGTGCTTCCGCCCCCAATGGGGAATCCGCTCATCCCAGATGTGCCGAATTGGTCGTGGCATGAATACGGCATGCGATCGGGTTTTTGGCGACAATGGAAGGCACTCACCGACCGCAACATACCGGTGACGCTTGCGATCAATGGCAACGTTTGCGACAGCTATCCACGCGTCGCTGGAGCCGCTTTGGAGGCTGGGTGGGAGTTCATGGGCCATGGTTTTCTCCAAGGCCCTATGCACAAGCTGGACGACCAAGATGCAGCGATTGCCGCAGCCATGGACCGCATTGAATCCTTTTGCGGAAAACGCCCTCGTAGCTGGGAGAGCCCGGGCCTCACGGAAACTGAAGAAACGCTCGACCTGCTGCGCAAGCACGGTGTCGAGTACGTTGCCGATTGGGTGATCGACGATCTCCCGCAGGATGTCGACACGCCGTACGGGCCGATCACCACCGTGCCCTATTCGGTTGAAACCAACGACATCACCGTTTACGCGCTGCAGGCCCACCAATCAGACGAGTTTTTGAAGCGGGGACGCGACCAGTTTGACCGGCTTTACGCGGAAGGTGCCGACAACGCGCGTGTCATGGCTATCTCAATTCATCCTTACATCACTGGCGTGCCACATCGCATAACCTACCTTGAGCAGCTGCTCGACTATGTCGATGGCCATGATGGAACGGCCTGGATGACGGCGAGCGAGATCGGCGACTGGTACCGCGCCGAAATGAAGCGCATCGTCTGAGGGGAAGGGACTGACCAATGGACATCGTTGATATCAGCGTTGAGGAAATGGAAGCACGTCTTGCCAGATATCGCGAGCTGCGAGCATCCAAACAAGCTTTCGTGGACACCCGTATCCCGGAATATGAACGCGATATCTACAACGTCATCGGGCGCGGAGTAACGGAAGATGCGGCGCTTGCGCCAGCGATCAACGACGCACGCTATTTCAGCATCACCTATGTGGGCGCCGAGCCTGGCAAAGGCGCTGCGCTGCATGCCCATGAAACGATCGAGGTGTTCATTCCGCTCACCGGCCAATGGGCCGCTTATTGGGGCGAAGATGGCGACAAGGAAATCGCCATTGAGCCGTTCGATGTGATCTCGTTCCCGCCAGGCGTCTATCGTGGTTTTCGCAACATCGGTGACAGCCATGCGATGCTGATGGCGATCATCGGATCGAAGGAAGCAACACAGGATGGCGGTCGCGTGGACTGGGCGCCAAAGATCCTCGAGCGAAGCCACGCCACCGGCCTCCGCGTGAACGCCGAAGGCGATCTCGAAGAAGGGTAGACACCGCAGATTGGGTAGCCCGACGCGATGGAGAGTTCTGCTCCAAACGCCGGGCGACTGTTTTTATGGGTCAGACCTGACCAAGTGCCTTGAGGACGCGCTCCGGAGTCATAGGCATTTGGTGGATCGACGTCCCCATGTGACGCAGCACATCATTCACGGCGTTCATCACTGCCGCTGGCGCACCACCAGTGCCTGCTTCGCCTGCGCCTTTCGCGCCCAGCGTGGACGTTTTGGTGGGCGTTTCAACATGCGCCACTTGGATGTCAGGCATCTCAAAAGCCATGGGCACAAGATAGTCGGCCATCGTGGCATTCGTCAGTTGCCCGTCTTCCGAGTAGAGGCACTCTTCGAAGAGCGCGCCGCCGATGCCTTGCACCACGCCGCCGCGCACCTGTTCATCGACCAACTGCGGGTTGATCACCCGGCCACAGTCTTCCACGGCCCAGAAGTTGATGACCGTAACAAAACCCGTCTCGGGATCGAGCTCAATTTCAGCCGCCATCGCACCGTTGGTGAAGACGAACGGGAAGTCAGTCACGCGGTAGTGGCGCGTTGCGACCAGCTCGGGCTTAAAATCTGAGGGAAGCTCATTGCCGCGATAGTAGACCGTGCGAGCAAGGTCGCTCAGACTGATACGCTCAGCACGTCCCTCAGCATTCACAACCATGCCGCTTTCGATGTCGAGCTGATCTACGCTTGCTTGCAGGATGACCGCAGCAGCCTCAAGGACTTGCTCCTTCAGGGCGTGGGCGGCCTGAAGGGCTGCCTCACCGCCAATACCAGCACCGCGCGACGCCCATGTGCCACCGCCATAAGGCGTGGTGCGTGTGTCACCGGTTGTCACCTTCACACGGTCGATGGGAACACCAAAAACGCCTGCCACGATCTGCGCAAGAATGGCGTTCGTTCCTTGGCCTTGCTCCGTGACAGACGAGGAAACATGCACCCCACCACCTGCGTCCAACCTCACCGTGGCGCCGTCCTGACTGGCGATCGGTGCGCCACCGACCCCGTAGAACATCGGGCTTGGGTTGGTCACCTCGACCATCGAGACGAGGCCGAGACCACGATAGACACCTTGTTCACGCAACTTGGCATGCTCGGCTCGCCGCGCGTCATAATCCATCATCTCAACCAGTCGATCGAGTGTCTTGTGATGGGAGAGATCGTCGAACTTCATGCCAGTGAACGAGGTGGTTGGATAAGCATCGTCAGCGATGAGGTTCTTGCGACGCATCGCGACAGGGTCCATGCCAATCTCGGCCGCCGCGTCCTCCAATAGACCGTCGGCGATGGCCATAGCGATGGGGTGACCAACAGCGCGATACTGGCACATCAGGTTCTTGTTCTGGAACACAACGCGTGACCTTGCCCGATAGCTTTCGATCGCATAGGGCGCGCCGGTCAGGTTCAACACCTGATTGGCTTCAATGGCCGAGGTCCGCGGGTACATAGAGTAAGGGCCAATGCCCGTCACATCTTCAAAGGCAAGCCCCACAATGTCGCCCTGGTCGGTTACGGCGATTTTTCCGTAGACCACGTGGTCGCGGGCATGGATGTCCGACAAAAAGCTCTCCAGACGATCGGCAACGAATTTAACCGGTCGGCCCAGCAGTTTGGAGGCCGCCGCTGTAGCAATCTCATCACCATAAGTGTGGATTTTGATGCCAAAGGAGCCGCCAACATCCTGTGAAACAACCCGTACATTTTCTTCGGCCAAGCCGAGATGTTTGGCGAAGATGAATTGCATCATATGCGGTGCCTGACCGGAATAGGAGAAGGTCAGCACATCTTCAGAGGGATCATAGTCGGCGACGGCGGCGCGTGGTTCTAACGTGACGCCGGTGTGACGCCCGAACTGAAACCGACGCTCCACGACCGTCACATCCTCACGGGCAAAAGTGGCATCGACGTCGCCCGCTTCGACCAGACGTTCCCAAGCTAGATTGGAACCAAAATCCGGATGAATGACCGGCGCATCGTCATCAAGCGCATGCTCCATATCGGTCGCTGCATCCAGTTCTTCGATGTCAACGTGGATCAGATCCGCAGCGTCCTCCGCCACGGCTCGACTTGTGGCGATAACCATTACAATCGGCTCGCCCTGCCAGCGTGCAATGTCGACCGCAAGCGGCATCTGTGGTGCGGAACGCAAGCCGACAAGGTGGCTCAGCACGCCAACATACGGTTCAACATGATCGACAAAATCAGCGCCGGTGAAGATCGCCTTCACACCAGGTACTTTGCGCGCCTGCTCAGTATCGATTGCGGTGATGCGCCCATGGGCTACCGGGGAGCGAACGAAAGCCGCATGAACCAAGCGCGAGTGTGCGATGTCGTCGACAAATTTGCCGCGCCCTTCCAGCAGGCGTTTGGCATCGGCGCGTGGAACGGTACGCCCGATGTAGGAATTCGGCTTATCAAATATGGTCAGGGGGCCACTCATGCTTGCGCCCTCCCCTCAATCACGTCACAGACCGCGTCGACGACCGCCTGATACCCGGTACAGCGGCAATAATTCCCGGAAATGTGTTCACGAATGGCGCTCCGATCGGCGGCACCGCCGGCTTCTACATATTCCAGCGCAGATGCTAGCATCCCGGGCGTGCAGTAACCGCATTGCAAGGCGTTGCGGTCAATGAAGGCCTGCCTAAGAGCTGCACTGCGGCTATCTTCGGCCATCCCCTCAACGGTTGTAACTGCTGACCCATCGGCCTGAACCGCAAACATCAAGCAGCCGCGCACCATAGCGCCATCGACCTCCAGAGTGCATGCGCCACACACCCCGTGCTCGCAACCAACATGGCTACCTGTCAGTCCTAACGTGCCCCTTAAGAAGTCGACGAGATTCAAGCGCACCGGCACAGTTTCGGTAATGGCCTCGCCGTTGACAGTAAGGCTGATTGTCTGTGTTCCTGGCATTGTCACATTCCTTTCAGCGCACGCTTTAGAACCACACCGGCAAGATGCTGCCGGGTGTCCGCCGAGGCATTCAAATCGGTGTTGAACTCAATAGAATCTAGCGCTTGAACGGCTGCAGAAACGGGCGCTTCCTCCGTCAACTGCGCCCCATCAAGCGCCAATTCAGCGCCGACTGCTCGGATCGCACAATCGGAGACGGCAAAAAACGCGATACGCCAATCGCTCATTGACCCATCGCCTACGGCAGTTGCGGAAACGGCGGTGCCCGCCATCGCATAGTCACCATGCCTTCGCGCCAGTTCATAAAAGCCAAACCGCCGCGCCGGCGGGACGGCCGGGATATGAATTGCGGTTACAAGCTCACCCTCTTCGATCTCGGTTTGGAACATACCAACGAAAAAATCTGCGGCAGGGACCATGCGTGTCCCGCTTTGCGAACCCAGTTCAATCGACGCATCTAGCGCCAACAAGAGTGCCGGCATCTCAGCTGCCGGATCACACAGCGCAACCGAGCCGCCAATTGTGCCGCGATTGCGGATCGCCGCGTGCGCAATGTGTGGCAGCGCCATCGCAATCAGCGGAGCTTGCTGTGCCACCAAGTCGGAAGCCATCAACTCTATATATCGGGTCATAGCGCCGATCCGCAGGCCGATGTCGGTCTGCTCAATCCCGCGAAGCTCATCAAGTGCGCCCAGATCGATGAGCGTGCCCGGCTGCGCCAGGCGAAAGTTCATCATTGGGACAAGGCTTTGCCCGCCAGCGAGCGGTGTCGGATCCCGCTCGTCATCGGCCAACATGGCGAATGCCTCGCTCAGCGTTGTGGGCCGTTCATATAGAAAATCTGGTGCTTTCATTGGACCGCCTCTTTCCTCCCTCGGCACTTGTCGCAAAAATCTTGCTCAGCCTGTGCCAATTCCTTAATACGTAATTTATCGAACTATAAATTGCTGACAAGCTCAAATCATCGGGAAGCGAAATGGTCACCATCAAACCGAAGACAACCGTCAAGATGAAGATGTCCGCGGTGGGTCAAACCCACGCCCGTAGCATTGTAGATGTCCGGGACGTCTCTGCGACGATCGACGAGCCGAAAGAACGCTACGGCACCAATCTGGGACTCACACCAACCGAGACGCTCATGTCGTCTCTGATCGGCTGCACCAACGTAATCTCGAAGCGGATCGCCCATGGAATGGGCGTTGAGATGGGCGAGATGAAAGTCGCCCTAACGGCCGACTTCAACCGCCTGGGGACCATGCTGCAGCAAGAAATCGAAACACCATTTTCGAACATTGTGATGGACATTGAAGTGGCAACCAACGCCACACCTGAGCAGCTTGAGGCCATTAAGACCGACCTAGCGAAGTTCTGCCCAGTTGCAAAAGTCATGCGAGCTGCGGGGATTACCATCACCGAGAATTGGTCAACGACACCACTCTGATCCTCCGACTAGCGGCCAAAGAGCCTTGCCAATCCTTTAGGAACACATTCATGTCGATGAAATTGATGCCTGGTTCCCAGGCGCCATCCCTCTCGTTGCCACTCGTTGGCGGCGGCACCTGGACTCTCTCCGACCAAACTCCTGGTGCGGTAACAATGGTGATTGTCTACCGGGGATATCACTGCCCGGTTTGCAAGGACTTCCTGTCTGGTGATCTCGAGCCGCTGGTCCCGGAATTCGAGAAGGCCGGTGTCCCGGTCGTCGCGATTTCCATGGATACTGAAGAGCGCGCTTCCAAGGCAAAGGAAGAATGGGGTCTGAAGAACACGCCGATCGCTTATGGCATGAGCGAACAAAAAGCCCGTGAGTGGGGCCTCTACATCTCAAGCTCAATCAAAGAGGTCGAAGCGACGGTCTTTCCTGAGCCGGGCACATTCTGGATCAAACCAGATGGCAGCCTCTATTTGATCGATATTGCGAATATGCCGTTCGCGCGGCCGAACTTGAACCTGCTGCTCGCCAAGGTTCCGGCCGTTGGTGCAGGCTATCCCGCTCGTTGCACCAAAGCCGATTGAATCTGATCGGTCCGTGGCGCGCCTCAGGATGCGGCGCCGTCGCGGACCTTACCGATTTGCCCAAGGAACGCATCGATCGAGGTTTCGATCACGAAAGCTCGGTTATTCAGAACCGAAGCTTCGTAGATCAGCGTTCGCACACCGTAATAGAAAATGCCGCCATGGGTTATCCAGGCGAACTCCACCTCTTCTTCCGATGGTTGAAGCTGGTTCAGCCCTGCCTCATGGCGCACCTCGCGAACGATAGGTTCCAGGATTCGTGCACGCACGAGCTTCATGTATCGCCGATTGATATCGACACCCTTAAGGCCTGAAAACAGGAAGATGCGCATCCACTCGTCTTTGAAGACAACGTCCGTATAGGCCGTGTAGAACTCCACCAAACGATCACGCACTGGCCGTGACCGGTCGGCGATCAGGTCCGCCCATTCAGCGCGCCAACGCTGAACATAGACGCGATCATAGACCTCCGCGATGAGGTCACTTTTCGAAGGGAAGTAACGGTACAGCAAAGGCTGGGTGACACCCAGCCGACGCGCCAGCTCTCGCGTGGAGCTCTCAAAGCCTTCCTGCGCGAAGAACTCAATGGCCTTCGCCAGGAACTCCTCGCGCCTTTCCTCGGACGCCATGCGCTTGCGCGGCGCAGGGCGTTCAGAGGTTTCTGCAGGTTTCGTGTTCAGACGTCGTGCCATTCGCCGCCGAGTTTTAGCCGGTGTCCAACAACAATCCCCTCCGCCAGGGTTTGTTCGATGAAGCAACCCTTTTTCGCGGCTGTGATCAAGTTGCGCAACTCATCTTCCGTTGCACCGCTGTCGATCTCAACATCAAGGCTAAAGGCCACCGGCGCGGTCACATAGGGTTCGTTTCCGCGCTGCTCGCCTTTCCAGTGCAAACGAGCGTTGACGGCCAATCCGTTGAGCTCGATGCGCAGGCGCTTAGCGAAAGCGCGGATTTGCGTCATCAAACAACCGGTAAGCGCCGCTGTGAACAGCGCAAGGGGTGGAGGAGCCGTGCCGTCACCGCCGTGAAACGGGCCCTCGTCAGTGGCAAGCTTAAAGCTCTCCTTCATCATCGGCCACTCAACCGCGATGTCGTTTCGCATCTTCCCCGATGCCGTGCCCTTGCCCTCGAAGATCACGTCGAAGGTCTTCAACTCGCTCATGGTCGTTTCTCCGCTATTGGGTCCCTGAATACAGTTAGATCGGCCATGACTATCGCATATTTATCGGGCGATCATTAAGAATGTGCACGGGCATCGCGATTGTCCCTGTTTCGATTGACAGACCGCACGCCAGTAACTTTCAATCGATCAAAACATAATCACCAATTCCTGGGAGGAAATCTGATGACCAGCCTGACGCGCCAAAAGATTTACGACACCGCCAAAGAGCTATCGAACTGGGGCCGCTGGGGCGAGGACGATCAGATTGGCACGCTCAACAATGTGACGGCTGACGACATTGTGAAAGCCGCCGGCCTCATCCGCAAAGGCAAGACCTTCGCTCTGGGATTGGATCTGAAGGAAAAAATCCAGTCTGGCCTGTTTGGCGGCCGGTGGAACATGATCCACCAGATGTTGGCCACTGGCACTGATGCGGTCACAGGCGAGCAAGATGGCGATGGCAAAGCATATCTGCGCTATGCTGATGATGCCATCAACCTACCTTGCCAAGGATCCACGCAGTGGGATGCGCTGTGCCACATCTTCCTCGATGACAAGATGTACAACGGTTACCCGGCAACCGATGTCACTGTGAATGGCGCCAAGCGACTTGGTATCGAGCATGTGCGCGACAAGATGGTTGGCCGCGGTGTGCTGCTCGACATTGCCCGGTGGAAAGGCATCGACAGCCTTGATGATGGCTATCCGATCACCAATGCCGACCTTGATGGATGCGCCGAAGCGCAAGGCGTTTCGGTTGGTCGGGGCGACTTTGTGATCGTGCGCACTGGCCACCAAGAACGCTGTTTGGCTGCTGGCGATTGGACGGGTTATGCGGGCGGCGACGCGCCAGGCCTGGCCTTCGAAACGGCGCACTGGATCCGCGGCAACGATATTGCAGCCATATGCGCCGACACCTGGGGTTGCGAAGTACGCCCCAACGAAACCGACGAGGCCAATCAACCCTGGCACTGGGTGGTCATCCCAGCGATTGGTATATCGATGGGCGAGATCTTCTACGTCAAAGAACTGGCGGATGATTGTGCGGACGACGGCGTCTATGAGTTTTTCTTCACCGCGCCACCGCTGCACATACCAGGGGCTGCGGGCTCGCCGATCAATCCGCAGGCAATCAAATGATAAAGCTCTGGGGGCGGCCGAGTTCGGTAAACGTTCAAAAAGTGCTTTGGGCGTTGGAAGAACTCGAACTGCCCTATGACAATGTGGTCATTGGCGGTCCACACGGTGGCAATGATCGGCCAGACTTCGCAGCACTAACGCCAGTGCGACGGGTGCCCGTGATTGAAGATGGCGACGTGTCTCTTTGGGAAAGCCATGCCATTGTCCGTCACCTTGCTCGACGTTATGGCGGCGTGATCGCACCAGCCGAAGCGGATTGGCCGATTGCCGACCAATGGATGGACTACACGACGTCTACGGTGCAGCCGCCGTTTATCGGGCTGTTTTGGCAAAAGGTCCGCACGCTTCCTGAAGATCGATCCGAAGCTGTCGCGGCTCGACATCAAGCTGGTTTTTTCGACGCGCTTGAGCCGCTGGAGGGTAGGTTGGCCGAATCCGATTGGCTTGCCGGGCCGGACTTTTCGATGGCCGAAGTGGCTGTTGGCACTCTTTTTTATCGGGCGACGGACATCTGCGAACCGTTCAGTGGCAGGCCCAATCTGGAGCATTGGTATGAAAGGCTAACCCAGCGGCCTGCCTACCAACGCGCGGTCATGACTTCTTACGACGAGTTGCGCGTTTAGGGCTCACGGAAAGTCCGCAATGGCGGTCAATCTTAGAATCTCGTCCATGTTCGGGTTGTTTGCGCCGTCGCTGTTTTCGCCTGCGGTGGGCGCTTCAAAGATATAGCGGCCCAACATGCGTGACCGTTCAAAAGCTGCACGGGAGGCTGGAACGCGTTCGTCTGAATAGGCCTGAAGCGCTTCAGGAACCGGGGCCTCAGCTAGGCGCCGCGCAAGAGCTAGTGCATCTTGCGCTGCTTTCGTGACACCCATGCCCACATGGGGCCGCGCGACACAGGCTGCATCACCAGACAAGGCGACACGCCCCTTGGCAAAAATCGGCGAAAGGTGGTCATAGATAGGTGTAAAAAATGGGCGGCCGCTCTTTGCCAGCACGCGGGCGAAGACATCCGGCAACAGCTCCGCGGCTTTCTCCCCAGCGCGCTTCAACACATCATCGCGCACCAACGGGGGCGGAATAGAGATTGCGTGCCGCTGCCCATTGGCGTCGGTCAGCATGTCATCAAGTTCATCGCTGTCGACTGGGGAATACCAAACGAAGTTGTAGCGTCGTTTTCCAGGGCGCAGATCATTGCCTTCGCCTGCTATGGGGTAGCCGACAATCTGTGTACCAGTGGGCATGAACATACCGAACACATCGAAAATCTGATCGCGTAGATCGGCGTCAAGCTCATCCTCGCGGGCGAGGGCGCGCCAAACAACATAGCCAGAAAATTCAGGCTGAATGTCTGGAAGGAGCTTGGCCCTCACCGCCGAACGAAATCCGTCCGCTCCGACCAGAAGGTTCGCGCGATCCTCGCTACCGTCCGCGAAGGAGAGGGTGACGCCCGTCTCATCCTCGGCGTAGGTCTCCAAGGCGGCGCCCATGCGATAGGCACTGTCCGGAATGATCTGGCGCAGGGCCTGGTACATACGATCCCAGGAGGTGACGACCTGCGGATAATCGAGCGTGGCAACGCGTCCACCATCACGGTCGTACGCCACCCGCTCATGGACCTGGACACCAAGATCGGAGATGTCCGCGCCGACATGCTCCAGTGCTGCAATCAGCTGCCGATGGGTAACGATGCCAGCGCCCCTGCCTGCCAGTGGCACCCCCACGCGCTCATGGATAACCACGTCCCAGCCGGCCTTTCGGAGCGCGGCTGCCGCAAACAAACCGCCAATCGATCCACCAACGATCGCGACTTTCTTCGTCATCTTGACTTCCTTTTGCCAAAAGGTTTCCCCATCCTATTTATCAATCTATAATTAAAAGGCGAGAGTGATGGAGGTCGCAGTGAGCCAGATTGCAGAGAAAAATGCCGATGCCTTTTCAGGTCCCCATTGGACGCCGGAGCTCCTGCGGGAATTAGACGGCGCAAATACCAATGGGCAGGTCGGCTCAATGCTTGTGAGCGAAAGCGACCGTGCCCGCGTGTGGCTGATCGAAATGCAGCCCGGCGATCGCCTGCCATTCCACACTCATGTCTTGGACTATTTTTGGGTGGCGACGTCGCCTGGGAAGGCACGCTCGCGCTATTCGGACGGCACTGTTGCTGAGGTCGACTATGAGATTGGAACGACCAAGCATTTCACCTTTGGCGAAGGCGAGTCGATGACCCACGACCTAGAGAACATCGGCGACACCGTGTTGTGCTTTACGACGGTCGAATATCTCGACAGCGCGAACGCGCCGCTTAGCTGATCTCTTAGAGCCGGACCGTTTCGCCCGACGCCGCGGAGGCGACGATGGCCTCCAGCACTTCGATGTTGTGGATCAGCTGCCTGGCGGTGAAGGGGTATTCCGCGCGACCTTCAATCGCGTCCGCAAAGGCTGACAAATTATCCATGACCGTATCGGTCCACGGATAGCTATGCGTTTCTATGTCAGAACCGGTTTGCGACAGGGTCAAGTGCGCCGCACCACCTGGAGTGTCTGGGTGGGTATCATTGCGAACCTCGGCCCATTGGTCCGAACCAAACACATGGAACCGAATGAAGTGCGGTGTGTTTAGGATCGCTGACAATGTGGCAGTCATGCCGTGGCGAAACTTCAACTGAACAGTCACAACGTCGCCAGTTTCCCAACCAAGCGTGCGATCTGAGGTTACGGCTTGGACGGTCTCGACTTCGCCGAACATCCAAATGAAAAAGTCCGTCAGGTGGATGCCCATGCCGGTCATGCCCGCGGCGGGGGCCAATTCTGTTTGTGTGCGCCAATTGTCCGATGGCAGCCCAGCCAGCTTGTCATGGCTGAACGCGGCTTCGGCGTGCATGACTGTGCCCAGCGCACCATCTGTCACCAACTGTGCAACGCGCAGCATAGCCGGTTCAAAACGACGCTCATGGCCAACCGCCAGTACGCGGTTCGCGTCGGTGACAGAATCAACAATGGCGCGAGCGCTGTTGCCGGTAAGCGCCAGCGGTTTTTCGCACAGCACGTGCAGTCCAGCTTCCGCCGCAGCGACCGCCTGTGGCTCATGTAGGTTGTTGGGGCTGGTCAGAATGATCGCCGTGGCGCCTGATTCAGAGATTAGGGCGTCATAACTGGGAAAGACGCGGCGCCCATCGACCTCGCCCACAGTCTCCAGTTCGGGTGCATAGATTCCTGCGAGCTCAAACAGATCGTTGTTTTCAAGGCGGTGGGCCATATGACGGCCCCACCACCCATAACCAGCTAGCGCCGCGCGAACTGTCACTGAAGCTGCTCAGGCAAACCGCCGAGACGGCCCTTAGCGAAAAGCATCGGTGCTGCATCTGTTGAGCCGTGTCGTACAACTTCGCCGAGGAAGATCTCATGGTCACCGCCGTCATGGCGATTGTAGGTGCGGCACTCGAAGACCGCCGAGCAGCCATCAAGGACAGGCGCGCCGCCCATGCCCGGTTGCCAGGCAAGGCCTGAAAATCGTTCTTCCACCTTGCTTGAGAACACACGCGGGAGGTCGCTCTGCTCGGCCGAAAGAACGTTGACGGCAAAATGGCCAGCAGCTCGGAAGTCCATCAGACTTCCGGCTTTGAGCGCTAAGCTCCAAAGGATCAGAGGGGGATCAAGCGAGACAGAGTTGAAGGAGGAAATCGTTACCCCAATTGGGTTGCCATCCAGCCCGGTGGTCGTCACCACAGCAACGCCCGTCGGGAAACATGACAGTGAACGACGCAGCTCTGCTGGGTCGATAACGATCGTGGCCATGTTTTCATTGATAGGATTCAGCGCGTTCATGTGGTCCTCCATTGGTCGTAGTGTGACAGAACGCGCTATCAAATCAAATTATCATCTTTGATCGTGAGCAGAACTAAAATTGATGGCTGGAATTTGGAACCTTCTCCCGGCGCGGTGCCTTGCCGAAGCGTGAAGGGTGCCCGAGATAGTGTCGGTTCAATCCAACAAGTGTGCGCCCGAAAGACACCGCAATGACCGACGACAGCTCACCCAGACTGCAACCAATCGATCCAACAGACTGGCCCGAGGTACTGGCCGAATACAGGTCAACATTCTTTGGAGAAGCCAATGTCTACAAAGTGATGGCGCACCATCCAGCGCTATTGAAGGCCTGGGCAAACCTTCGCCAGCATGTGGTGATCAATACCTCGTTGGGGCGCGAAAAAAGCGAGATCGTGATCCTTAGGGCGGCAGCAAAAACGGGCTCAAACTATGAATGGACCCACCATGTGGAACGCGCGCGCAGGCTTGGCATGGACGATACGCGGATCGCCTCGATCAAAGGCAACGCCGACGACATGATGCCTGAGGACGCGGTGATCGCCTCGGCGGTCGACGAGCTGATTGGTGGTGCGCGCCTGTCACTGGAAGTCCTGCAGGGCCTAACCGATAATGTCGGGAAACAGGGTGTTCTCGACCTGATGGCGACAGTCGGCTTCTATTCAACCCTTGCCTTTCTTCTCAACAGTTTCGAGACTGAGATCGAGCCAGAGATTGTCGCCGCCAGCAAAGCAAATCCGCTTCAAGGCTAACTGAGAATCCACAACGCCGCTCGAATTCGTTCCAGTCTGCCCTAGTTCCTCTCCCACCAGACCTCCGCCAAGCCTGTTTTTTATCAGATGCTAACTAAGCGCCTTGTCGGCACGCACGGAGGATGTAATTGAGTAGATCGCGAAGTGCTATTCAAAGGCACGGTGCGAGAATAGGCTGGGAGGGCCACATGGGAGTGCCAATCAGGATAGCGCGAGGTATTCACCTCGTATCCACCTTCTGGACGTTGGCCCTAGCGCTGCTGATCTTCGGTGATGTGATGGGGCGCACGCTATTTGGTTCACCAATCCCAGGCACCAAGGAAATCCTGCAAAACTCCGTTGTTTCGATCGCTTTTCTGCAGCTTCCGCTTGCAATCTATTCCGGGTCAATGTTGCGAACCTCTGTTTTCGCCGACGCGGTTCCCCCAGGCTTCCGGCGTATCCTGCGCAGTTTCGCTTCGCTGCTCGGCTTAGGCGTGTTCATAGGGCTAGTCTGGTCGACTTACCCATCCTTCATGGATGCCTACCGGATCGGCGAATATGAGGGCGAGGGCGCTCTACGCGTTCCGACTTGGCCGGTCCGTGGCGCTGTTCTGGTCATGTCGGTCTTCGTTGCTTGGGCTTATATCCAGATGATCATTCTCGATTGGCAGGGCAAGCTGATTGACGAACTCGAAGCACCCGGCGCGATCGCGCTCGCTGCACAAGACTAAGCGGGAGAGATCGTCGTTATGGGTGGTGATATCGTACTCTGGATGCTCGGGCTGCTGATCGTCCTGATCTTGATGGGCGTGCACATCGGCATCTCGCTTGCCGTCTGTTCGGCACTGGGCGTTTGGCTGATGCTTGGCAGCTTTGAAGCGGCCATCTCAATCCTTGGAAACACAGCCTACGAAGCCGTTCGCAAGGATGTTTTCGCGGTCATACCGTTGTTTGTGTTGATGGGAGATTTCATATCCCGATCTGGGGCGGCGGGCGATCTCTATCGAATATGTGACAGGACGCTGAAACGCCTGCCCGGCCGATTGGCGATCGCTACGATTGCCGGCAACACCGTGTTCGCGGCTGTGACTGGCGTCTCGATTGCTGCGGCCGCTGCCTTCTCACGCATCGCCTACCCGGAGATGAAGAAGGTTGGCTACAAGCAGACCTTTTCGCTTGGTGCTGTGGCTGGGTCGTCCTGCCTCGGCATGTTGATCCCGCCATCCGTGCTGTTGATCGTTTGGGCGATCCTGACCGAGATGAGTGTGGGTGCCTTGTTCATCGCAGGGATCATTCCGGGCATTCTGCTAGCGCTCCTTTTCACCGGCTATGTGGTTATCTCGGCCATCCGGAACCCCGACATCGCGCCTTCGTTTAACGAAGACTTGGTGGAGATGACTCCTCAGGAAATGCGATCTGAACTGATCGGCGGATTCGGGATCTTATTCCTCATCGTGCTGGTCATCGGCGGTATCTGGACGGGCATCTTCACGCCGACCGAAGCAGCAGGATTTGGCGCACTCGGCGCTGTCGTCATCGGAATCGCCAAAGGCATGCGCGGAAAGGAAATCCTGGAAGCGATCTACCAGGCCGGCCGGACCACGGCACCGATCATGTTCCTTTTGATCACCGCACAGATGTACTCGCGTCTCTTGGCGCTTGGTGGCGCGGTCAACTTTATCCAAGGGCTGTTTTTTGGTCTGGGTGCCGAGCCTTGGATGATTATCGCGCTGATGATCCTGATTTGGATCGTCTTGGGGATGCTGGTCGACTCAATCTCAATCATCCTTCTGACCGTACCAATCTTTGCACCCATCGCTATGGTGCTGGGGCTGGACCCACTGGCGTTCGCAATCTTCGGGATCCTGGTCATTGAGGCCGGTCTCCTCACACCACCATTCGGGCTGCTTGTTTACACGGTAAAGGGGGCCGTGCCTGATCCCTCGGTAACCTTGGGCCAGATCTTTTTAGGATCGACACCCTATTTCATCCTGATCTTGGTGGCCGCGTTGATCGTGCTGTTCATTCCGGCGCTATCGACCTGGCTACCGCAGATGATGTTTTAGGAGGGCTCACTGAGAGCTTCGATATCGGCGCGGATTTCGTCGAGGAACAGCTGCCCTTCCGGCGACAGCGGGCGGGTGGCTGGTTCGATCACGACAAAATCCGAATGAAAAGTCGGCTCGACAAGTGGTGAGACCCGGCGTTCCGTCCCGCCGCGTTCTGCATCCGGGCTACAAATCAACCATGGTAAGATCGTAACCCAGTCACTCGCGGCGACGAGTTCTAAGGTGCCGATCATCGCGTCCATCTCAAGCCGTCGGTCCACGGTAACGCCTAAGGTTTCGACATACTCATCGATGCGCGCGCGGCGCACGTTGGCCGGTGAGGGTACGATCAACTTGACTGATGGCAGGTCAGCCAGGCGCAACGGGACAAGGTTCTTGAGGCCTAGCTGAGGCCCGGAGACAAGCATTTCCCTGCTGCGCGCGAGGCGATGCACTTTCAGCCCTGTTCCACCGGTAAATCCAGGGACGAGCGCAAAATCCAACTCCTGCGCGCGCACCATCTCGGTCAAGAACCCACTGTAGCCCTCGATCACCTCAATCTCGACGCCCGGATACTTATCTGCATAGCGGTCAAGCGCTGGCACCAGAGCCGCCCGTGTGAAGGCTGGGATCAGGCCCGCGCGAATCCGGCCCGTCATTGCTTCGTTCGTCGTCCGAGCTTCGTCGTCCGCGATCTTCAGGGTGCGCAAGATATCGATGCAGTGCCCGTAGTAACGCCGTCCGGCAGCTGTTGGCGTCACGCCGTCGCTACCACGCTCGAACAGGGCCGTGCCGAGTTGTTGCTCGACAGCAGCGACATGCTGCGAGATACCCGACTGGGCAGCATTCTCGCGTTGAGCCGCCAGGGTGAAGGACCCTTCTTCAACGACGGCGACAACGGAACGAATTTGGCGAAGCGTTACCATGGCTCATCATGCTTCTTGATGCGATTCGTTATACATTATTATTTTCCCTTTAGGCCGTGCCACCCTATTCTTATGTCTTTCCCGTCCAGCGGAGGTGATCATGGACCTTGGATTTTTCACGATGCCCATTCACCCAGTCGACAAAGACTGGCGAACCTCGTTGCGCGAGGACCGGGAGGCTTTCCTGCTTGCCGATGAGCTAGGCTTCACAGAGGCTTATGTCGGCGAACATGTCACCGACGCAGCAGAGAACATCACCAGTTGCGCGATGTTTGTTGCCTCGCTTGCCGCCGCCACCAAGAACATCCGCTTGGGCACGGGTACGGTCAACATGCCCAACAGCCACCCAGCCGCGGTTGCGGCTCAGGCGGCGATGCTGGATCACATGCTCGATGGCCGCTTCAACTTTGGCATCTCGCCGGGCGGCCTTGCCTCGGACGCCGAGGTGTTCGGCAATCTCGACAATGATCGCGGCGAGATGTTCCTAGAGGGCATCAACACGGTGCTGAAGATCTGGGAAAGCGAAGCGCCCTACAACATTAAGGGCAAGTACTGGAACGTCTCCACCGAGCGCACGCAGATGACGGAGATCGGGCAGGGTATCATGCCCAAGCCTCTGCAGCGCCCACATCCGCCGATTGTTGTGACGGCTGTTGCACCCTTCTCCAAAGGGGTGACGGAAGCTGCGGCGCGCGGTTGGGACCCAATCAGTGCGAACTTCTTGATGCCGCAATGGGTGAAGAGCCATTGGCCGCGCTATGTGGAAGGCTGCGAACGTGTCGGTCGTAAAGCCGGTCCGGCGAACTGGCGTGTTGCCAAAAGTGTCTTTGTCGCCGACGACATGGATACGGCGCGCCGCTACGCCACCGATCCCGACAGCCCCTACCGCTTCTACTACAGCCAACTCTACACCAAGCTGAAGAAGCACGGCCGCATCAACCTCTTCAAGGAATACAAAGATCAGCCGGACGATGAGGTCACGCTGGATCATGTCTGCGAGCGTTTGATCATCTGGGGCACGCCAGACAAGGTTGCCGACGAGCTGCTGGCGTTCCGCGAAGAGACGGGGCCCTTCGGCACCCTGCTCATGGCCGGCAAGGATTGGGCCGACCCCGAGCTTGCACGCCGTTGCATGGTCCTGCTGGCCGAAAAGGTGAAACCGGCTGTCGACGCCGCAACGGCGCCTGCGCAAGCAGCAGAGTGACCATGCGCATCGACCTGGGCGGATACGCCCTCAACTGTGCGATCGACGGCCCAGACGGCGCCGATTGGCTTGTTCTGTCGAACAGCCTCGGCGCTAATCTGTCCATGTGGGATGATCAGATCCCGCTGCTAACCCGCCGCTACCGGGTGCTGCGCTACGACACGCGTGGCCATGGTGGAAGCGATGCGCCGGAGGGACCATACAGTTTTTGCCATCTAACCGGCGACGTCCTTCGGCTTCTTGACCATCTTGGCATCGAACAGTCGGCGTTCATGGGCCTCTCCATGGGTGGTATGACCGGTTTGGGCTTGGCCATAGAACATGGCGATCGTGTGAGCCGAGTGGTCTGTGCGGATGGCCGCGCCGATGCGCCCGAAGGGTTCCGGACGATGTGGGACGAGCGCATTGCCAAAGTGGAGGCTGGTGGACTTGAGGCCATCGTAGACGGGACGCTTGCCAGCTGGCTAACCGAAGACTGGCGGCTGGCGAACCCGGATCGCGTGTCGGCCGTCAAAAAGATGGTGCTTGGCAACAATCCGCAGGGCTACATCGCTTGCTGCCTGGCGCTCAAAGAGTTGGACTATCTTCGGCGGTTGCCCGGCGCGACGGTACCGATCCTTTTCGTGGGTGGCCGACAGGATATGGGTGCAGCACCAGAGGTCATGCAAGCCATGGCCGACGCAACACCCGGCGGCGTCTACATTCCCATCGAAGGCGCGGCTCACGTCGCCAACATCAACGCGCCGGCAGCCTACAATGCAGCGATCGCTGAATTTTTGGGTGTTTGACCGGCGGGGTTGCGCCAATCGTCAGCGCGCCAACTGCGCCCGGATCGTGAAGCCGATACCGACCAACGTCACGGCGGCGCCGCACCAGGTGAGCAAGCTATAGGTTTCCCCGAGGAACAGCGTGGCTGTTGCCAGACCAACGGCTGCCGCTACGTATCCGAGTTGGCTCAGAAGCACGGGCCCGCCATACTTCTGTAGCCGGAAATAGAATGGGAAGGTCAGCCCGCCAACCAAGAGTTGCAGAAAGGCTGCTGCGGGCGCCAAGGCGAGTTGATCCAGCATAAGATCATGATGGATGATGAGCAGCGCGACGACATAAGCCACAGCAGCACACAGGTTGGTCCAAACACCTAGGGTTTCGGAATCTGTTCCAGCTGGCCAACCAATCGTTCTGTAAATATTGCCGACAGCCAATGTGATCGGAATTAGGAACGCCAAGGCCAGCCAGATAGCCGCCCCCGCATCAAGCGTTGTCTGACGTGACCACGCAACCAAACAGGCACCGGCAAAACCAACCAAAATGCCGACAATGCCTAGAAGTTGGGGAGGTCGGAAACCAAGGGCGAATGCAAACGCCAGCGTGAAGATCGGCGACGAGGCAAACATCAGGCCAACGTAGCCAGCACCCACATGAGGAATGAGCCCAAACACCAAAAGGTTCACAGCAAAGAAAGATATCAGTCCGGAGATCGCAGAGAACCGAAGGACCCGCCAACTTGGGCGGGCCAGCTGTCGATAGACAAGCAGCTTGGCTGCCGAAGCTGTTGACCCGCCAACGGCAATGAGCAACGGCCACAGGATCGGCGATATGCCCGCATCACCAGCGATCTTGCCAAGCGGAAAGTTCAATCCGATCAAAATACCGGTCAGGACAAGAAGGATGGAGGGGTTACTCAAAGCGATCGAGAAGATGCGAATGGCGGCCAGACGAATGTTCGCAATCGACTACCCTGTGCAACGGTCTTTTGGCAAACAACCCAATGGCGCCAGGGACTTTTGAGATCGGCGTTTTGGACGGGAGCCAGCCATTGGTAACCATCAACAGAAGCTCTCAACACGGTGGTGTTCACCGGCACGCTACCAAAGCAACCAGACTGGGACGGACTAAAACGGCGACAAACTCGGATCATAGCTTACAAAACGTGCAAGTTTTCGGTTCAATCTTCGCCAAACCACGCCCCAAAGGACACGGCTAATTAACTCATAATATCAACAACATAACGATCCCAGGGCTCTACACATCATAGCGGAAAACCAACGACTCGACAGGGCCCATCGGTCGTCGGAGTTCAATTCTTGAGATTGGTTTACCATCTCGCACACAATCTTGAATTGCAGTGCAAGCAATAACAACTCAGCAACACACACCCTGCGAAACTGAGGCAAATCGTTCTCAATTGCGTGTGTACCATGGCTGAGCAAAGCAAAACCTCCCCAACGAATACCGTCAAACCAGCTGATGCCGAAAAAACAGCATCAGTTGCGGAGGCTCAAAAGGCTCTTGTCCACGAACCGATCAATGACGGTTTGTTGCCAACCACGGCTCAGGCGGACCTAACCGCTTCCTCGACGAACGCGGCATCTATGTCGTTGTTCTTTGCGTTTGATCGTGACGCAGTGAACCTGAATCACGAAGACGCAACCAATGACGTTGTGTTGAACAAAACGGGCTCAACACCAACGTTATCCGTAGAACAGAAGACGCACCATCAAGACGAAAACACCCTCTTCTCAGTCAATGGAGCATCTTCTGAACCGTATAAATTCGAAAGTGATATCGCAGGAGCTGCGAACAACGTTTCGACAACAAGTGAAGGGCTGACCGGGGATGGCGGGCGCTTCGCACTGGAGTCGGCAATAGAATCACCAAGTGCGCCCACACAGCTCAACAACGAAGCAGCGTTGCAAGGTGAGGCGGCGCTGTCGCAGGTTCCGTCTGCTTCAGAGTCCGTAGGAGCAAGCGCACCCAGCCCCAGCAAGGGTACTGGAATCGACCAAACACCGCCAAATGTATTTGCTATCTCCGCCATCTCCGATACGGACGCCAATGCCGACAGCGTCATGGAGAACGCGGCGAACGGGACTGTCGTCGGTGTCACCGCCTTTGCCTCCGACGCCGATGCCACCGACAGCGTCACCTATTCCCTGTCCGATGATGCCGGGGGTCGCTTCGCCATTGACGAGACCACAGGCGTTGTCACCGTCGACGGCGTCATCGACCGTGAGGCCGCTGCCGACTACACCATTGAGGTCACCGCCACCTCAACCGATGGCTCAACCTCTACCCAGTCCTACACCATTGCCATTGGCGATCAGGACGAGTTCGATGTCACCGCTGTCACCGACAGCGATGCGGGCGCCGACACGCTGGCTGAGAACGCCTCTGTGGGCACCACGGTCGGCGTCGTGGCCAGTGCATCCGATGCGGATGCTACAGACAGCGTGTCCTACAGCGTCGATGACAACCGCTTCACCGTTGATCCCGATGGCACCGTGCGCGTCGCCTCCGGTGCAAGCTTCGACCATGAGACCGAAGCCTCCATCGATATCACCGTCACCGCAACCTCCGATGATGGCTCGACCAGCAACGAGACCTTCACCCTGGCCGTCACAGACGTCAACGAGAGCGGTGTTGGCGCCATCTCCGATACGGACGCCAATGCCGACAGCGTCATGGAGAACGCGGCGAACGGGACTGTGGTCGGTGTCACCGCCTTTGCCTCCGACGGTGATGGCACCGACAGCGTCACCTATTCCCTGTCCGATGATGCCGGGGGTCGCTTCACCATTGATGGGTCCACGGGCGTCGTTACCGTCGACGGCGTCATCGACCGTGAGGCCGCTGCCGACTACACCATTGAGGTCACCGCCACCTCAACCGATGGCTCCACCGCCACCCAGTCCTACACCATCACGGTGGGGGACGAGGACGAGTTCGACGTCTCCGCTGTCACCGACAGCGATGCGGGCGCCGACACGCTGGCTGAGAACGCCTCTGTGGGCACCACGGTCGGCGTCGTGGCCAGTGCATCCGATGCGGATGCTACAGACAGCGTGTCCTACAGCGTCGATGACAACCGCTTCACCGTTGATCCCGATGGCACCGTGCGCGTCGCCTCCGGGGCCAGCTTCGACCATGAGACCGAAGCCTCCATCGATATCACCGTCACCGCCACCTCCACCGATGGCTCGACAAGCCAGCAGACCTTCACCCTGGCCGTCACAGACGTCAACGAGAGCGGTGTCTCCGCCATCTCTGACACAGATGGCAGTGCCGACAGCGTCATGGAGAACGCGGCGAACGGGACTGTCGTCGGTGTCACCGCCTTTGCCTCCGACGCCGATGCCACCGACAGCGTCACCTATTCCCTGTCCGATGATGCCGGGGGTCGCTTCGCCATTGACGAGACCACAGGCGTTGTCACCGTCGACGGCGTCATCGACCGTGAGGCCGCTGCCGACTACACCATTGAGGTCACCGCCACCTCAACCGATGGCTCAACCTCTACCCAGTCCTACACCATTGCCATTGGCGATCAGGACGAGTTCGATGTCACCGCCGTCACCGACAGCGATGCGGGCGCCGACACGCTGGCTGAGAACGCCTCTGTGGGCACCACGGTCGGCGTCGTGGCCAGTGCATCCGATGCGGATGCTACAGACAGCGTGTCCTACAGCGTCGATGACAACCGCTTCACCGTTGATCCCGATGGCACCGTGCGCGTCGCCTCCGGTGCAAGCTTCGACCATGAGACCGAAGCCTCCATCGATATCACCGTCACCGCAACCTCCGATGATGGCTCGACCAGCAACGAGACCTTCACCCTGGCCGTCACAGACGTCAACGAGAGCGGTGTTGGCGCCATCTCCGATACGGACGCCAATGCCGACAGCGTCATGGAGAACGCGGCGAACGGGACTGTGGTCGGTGTCACCGCCTTTGCCTCCGACGGTGATGGCACCGACAGCGTCACCTATTCCCTGTCCGATGATGCCGGGGGTCGCTTCACCATTGATGGGTCCACGGGCGTCGTTACCGTCGACGGCGTCATCGACCGTGAGGCCGCTGCCGACTACACCATTGAGGTCACCGCCACCTCAACCGATGGCTCCACCGCCACCCAGTCCTACACCATCACGGTGGGGGACGAGGACGAGTTCGACGTCTCCGCTGTCACCGACAGCGATGCGGGCGCCGACACGCTGGCTGAGAACGCCTCTGTGGGCACCACGGTCGGCGTCGTCGCCAGTGCATCCGATGCGGATGCTACAGACAGCGTGTCCTACAGCGTCGATGACAACCGCTTCACCGTTGATCCCGATGGCACCGTGCGCGTCGCCTCCGGGGCCAGCTTCGATGCTGAGACCGAAGCCTCCATCGATATCACCGTCACCGCCACCTCCACCGATGGCTCGACAAGCCAGGAGACCTTCACCCTGTCGGTCGAAGACAACAGCGTCGTACTCATTGGTACGAATGAGGCCGACACACTAGTCGGTGGCGATGGTGACGATCTCATCCGTGGCAACCGCGGCGATGACATCCTTGATGGTGGTGCAGGCAATGACGTCTTCGAGGTCTATGGCTCGTCTGACGGAACCGACACTTTCATCGGTGGTGAGGGCTACGACACTGTGCGTGGCTTCAGCACCAACGACACCATCCGTGTCACCGACAATATGGGCAACCTTCAAGGCATCGAAGAGATCGATGGCGGCGAAGGCTTCGACACCCTGGCGGGTACCGCCAATGACGACACCATTGATCTGTCTTCAGGGCCAACCCTGACCAGCATCGAACGGGTCGATGCGGGCTATGGCAACGACACCGTCACCGGTACGGACAATGATGATGTCATCCGCGGCAACCGCGGCGATGACATCCTTGATGGTGGTGCAGGCAACGACGTCTTCGAGGTCTATGGTTCGTCTGATGGTACCGACACCTTCAATGGTGGTGAGGGCTACGACACCGTGCGTGGCTTCAGCACCAACGACACCATCCGTGTCACCGACAATATGGGCAACCTTCAAGGCATCGAAGAGATCGATGGCGGAGAAGGCTTCGACACCCTGGCGGGCACCGCCAATGACGACACCATTGATCTGTCCTCAGGCCCGACCCTGACCAGCATCGAACGGGTCGATGCGGGCTATGGCAACGACACCGTCACCGGTACGGACAATGATGATGTCATCCGCGGCAACCGCGGCGATGACATCCTCGACGGTGGTGCAGGTAACGACGTCTTCGAGGTCTATGGCTCGTCTGACGGAACCGACACTTTCATCGGTGGTGAGGGCTACGACACCGTGCGTGGCTTCAGCACCAACGACACCATCCGTGTCACCGACAATATGGGCAACCTTCAAGGCATCGAAGAGATCGATGGCGGCGAAGGCTTCGACACCCTGGCGGGCACCGCCAATGACGACACCATTGATCTGTCTTCAGGGCCAACCCTGACCAGCATCGAACGGGTCGATGCGGGCTATGGCAACGACACCGTCACCGGTACGGACAATGATGATGTCATCCGCGGCAACCGCGGCGATGACATCCTCGACGGTGGTGCAGGTAACGACGTCTTTGAGGTCTATGGCTCGTCTGACGGAACCGACACTTTCATCGGTGGTGAGGGCTACGACACCGTGCGTGGCTTCAGCACCAACGACACCATCCGTGTCACCGACAATATGGGCAACCTTCAAGGCATCGAAGAGATCGATGGCGGCGAAGGCTTCGACACCCTGGCGGGCACCGCCAATGACGACACCATTGATCTGTCTTCAGGGCCAACCCTGACCAGCATCGAACGGGTCGATGCGGGCTATGGCAACGACACCGTCACCGGTACGGACAATGATGATGTCATCCGCGGCAACCGCGGCGATGACATCCTCGACGGTGGTGCAGGTAACGACGTCTTTGAGGTGTATGGTTCGTCTGATGGTACCGACACCTTCAATGGTGGTGAGGGCTACGACACCGTGCGTGGCTTCAGCACCAACGACACCATCCGTGTCACCGACAATATGGGCAACCTTCAAGGCATCGAAGAGATCGATGGCGGAGAAGGCTTCGACACCCTGGCGGGTACCGCCAATGACGACACCATTGATCTGTCTTCAGGGCCAACCCTGACCAGCATCGAACGGGTCGATGCGGGCTATGGCAACGACACCGTCACCGGTACGGACAATGATGATGTCATCCGTGGCAACCGCGGCGATGACATGCTCGATGGCGGCGCTGGCAATGACGTCTTGGACGGCGGCGACGGTACTGACACGGTGGTCTATTCCGGCAACCGAGCTGATTACACGATCACTGAGAACAGCGGCATCTACACCGTGGTCGACAATCGCGCTGGGTCTCCAGACGGGACAGACACCGTCAGTGAATTTGAGGTGTTCCGCTTCGCCGACCGCGACGTCGCCGTCGACGACATTCTCAATGCGAATGGCGTCTCCACCATCTCCGACAGTGATGGCAGTGCCGACAGCGTCATGGAGAACGCGGCGAACGGGACTGTCGTCGGTGTCACCGCCTTTGCCTCCGACGGTGATGCCACCGACAGCGTCACCTATTCCCTGTCCGATGATGCCGGGGGTCGCTTCACCATTGATGGATCCACGGGCGTCGTTACCGTGGCGGGCGCCATCGACCGTGAGGCCGCTGCCGACTACACCATTGAGGTCACCGCCACCTCAACCGATGGCTCCACCGCCACCCAGTCCTACACCATCACGGTGGGGGACCAGGACGAGTTCGACGTCACCGCTGTCACCGACAGTGATGCGGGCGCCGACACGCTGGCCGAAGATGCCTCTGTGGGCACCACGGTCGGCGTCGTCGCCAGTGCATCCGATGCGGATGCTACAGACAGCGTGTCCTACAGCGTCGATGACAACCGCTTCACCGTTGATCCCGATGGCACCGTGCGCGTCGCCTCCGGTGCAAGCTTCGACCATGAGACCGAAGCCTCCATCGATATCACCGTCACCGCAACCTCCGATGATGGCTCGACCAGCCAGGAGACCTTCACCCTGTCGGTTGAAGACATTAACGATACTGCACAGGTTTTCACGTCAGGCACCTCTGCAAGCACGTCGGAAGATGTGAACTATCTGACGTCGCTTTATCAGGCGACAGTGACCGACGCCGACTCAACCGGAGAAACGATCACCTTCTCCCTCGTCGATGACGCAGGCGGCCTGTTCGAGATCGACGCCAACAGCGGCCAGGTCACGCTCGTGGATGGCCAGTCGCTCGACTACGAATCCGCGACATCGCACGACATCACTATCCGCTCGTCGGATGGCACCAACACGACCGATCACACGGTTACCATCGACGTGACAAACGTTGATGAGGCACCAACAGACCTGGTGATCACGGCACCGCAATGGTCTGGGGCCTCCACACAAACCATCGATGGGTCGAACTTCACATCGACCGGGAATGGTTTCACCGTCACAGGCGAGACCACCGGCGGATCCTCGGACAGCGGCAATATTACCTCGACAGGTTCGGGATTTGGTGTCGCAGGAAGCACGGGATCAAGCGCTCCCAGTGGACAGCTCGGCTACAACGCGGGCACTGGGATCTCTGAGAGCATCACGATCAACTTCGACAACGATATCTCATCCGTTTCCTTCCGCGCCAATGCGCTTTGGGAGGGAGAGAACGGTACTGGCGGTGAACAAGGCCGGTGGACTGTTTACAAAGATGGTGTGCAAGTTGGCCAAAGCTCATTCCAATCAGCAGAAGGCGGCACCTGGGTTGATGTCGAGGTCAATCCAGGCAGCGATGTCGTCTTCGACCAGATCGTCTTTGACGCTCTGCCTTATGTTGGCGGTCAAAACGGCATCACCAACAACAGCTCAGACTACTATATCGACAATCTTTCCTACACCGAGGCTGGCAGCTCAACCATGGGGTCGGTTGCAGCGCCGGGCGCAGAAGGCGGCTCAATCACCTTCGCGCTCACGGATGACGCTGACGGCGCTTTCACCATCAACACCAGCACCGGTGAGTTGGCTTGGGCTGAAGGCTACACTGTCGATACCAGTACGATAAACACCGATGAGATCACGGTCGAAGCGACTATGGCTGGTGGCGAAACCTATTCGGAAACCATGACAATCACCACCGGCACTGAGAGCGGCGACTCAATCGCCGCACATGCCACCCAAGACACGATCATTTACGGTCTAGGCGGTGACGATACTCTGGAAAGTGGCGCGGGCAATGATGTGCTCGACGGTGGTGAAGGGTCGGACGTGTTCGTCTATGCCGCGGGCGATGGATCGGACACGGTAGCAGGCGGATCGGCCGGTGGCTGGATCGATGAAATCGAGCTGCAGGGCATGGATGGATCCGTCGGCGTTTCCGGCAACACGGTGACCGGCCAAGGCTGGACAATGGTTGTCGATGGCGGTCACACCATCGACGGCCAGAACGGTGAGTCCCTCACCCTATCGGATGATGCATCTGGCACCATCACGTTCGACGACGGGTCCACCATGACATTTGATCAGATTGAACAAGTTAGCTGGTAGCGAACGCGCGGCGGCAGGGCCGCTCCTGGCCCCTGCCCCCTAAGACGGGACTGGCGCTTCTGCGTTGAGCAGTCCCTCGGTCTGCAGAGCGGCCCAATAATCTGTTGGGATGGACGTTTCAAACCAGGCTAGGATCTGTTCCAGCTCCTGCTTGCTGCGCGGGCCAGGGATGACCGATGACACAAGGTCATGGCCAAGCGGGAACTGAAGAGCTGCTGCTGCCAAAGGAACCCCAAACCGGTCGCTGACGTTTCCCAGGCGACGGGCTTTCTCAACAACATCGGCGGGTGCTGTAGCGTAGTTCCACATCTCCCGCCCCACCAGAATGCCGGAGTTGAACGGGCCGCCGCATATGATGGTCGTCCCGGCATTGTGACAGGCCGGAAAAAGCGCCTCGAGCGGCGTTTGCTCCAGCAGCGTGTAGCGCCCGGCCAAGAGGAAGACATCCCAGTCGCCGATGCCAAGCGCATCCATGCAGACTTGGTTCTCATTAACGCCCAACCCAATGGCCTTCACCAAGCCACTGGCGCGCAGTTCGGCCATGGCGCGGTAGCCGCCCTCAGCTAGATCGGCGAAATGGTGATCATTGTCAGACCCATGCTGAAACGTGCCAATGTCATGCGCTAGCAGGATATCGATGCGGTCGAGGCCAAGGCGTTGCAGATTATCCTCAAAGGCCCGCATCACGCCGTCATAGCCATAATCGTAGACGACGTGAAATGGCAGCGGATCGATCATACCGAAGTCCATCGGATTATGGACGGGCCCTGGTTTCAGCAGGCGTCCAACCTTGTCAGAGAGGACATAGTCCGAGCCGCGAAGAAGGTCGCCGATCACGCGTTGGGATCGGCCAAAGCCATACCATGGCGCGGTGTCGAAATAGCCGATCCCAGCATCCTTGGCGGCCTCAACAAGCTCCGCAGCTTGAGCATAGTCGAGATCAGCGAAATTCCCGCCCAACGGCGCTCCGCCCAAGCCCAAGACATCGACCGATAAGTCCGTCCTCCCGATCCGTCGTTTCTGCATGCCTAGGCTCCCTCACCTGCTTTGTTCTGATGAACGAGAACAGCATCAAGAGTTTTTGAACGGCGCAACCCCAAATATCCCCGAGCCGAAGCCTAGTGCGAACGAAACAAACGGAACTCGCAGGCGGTGCTGGTTGCTTGCGCGCAGCAGCTCACCTCCTCACAGCGGTAGTTGGCTGCCACGAGGCGCTGATAGAGACGTTCAAAAACAGCAGCATGCCAGACACATATGGGATTATCGGCATGCTCGACGCGGGCCAGCGGATTATCGGCAATCCGAAAGCGGAAAGGATCGACGCAGGCAAACCGACCGCTGCCGGCGAAGGTCCAGGCATGGTTGGTGATCGCTCTGGAGAGCAGGGCTGCGGAAGGCCCAGCCGGTAGCGCCTTCAAGAGCCAAACCACCAACTTCGGAATGCGATTGGCGATGATGTAGTCGGCAGTTCGACGCCCGGCTTCAATGGCAAGCGCCTTAGCCTGCTGCGGTACGAGAGCGCGCAACGCGCGGTGCGCGCGAATCGCATCTTGCTCTGGAATCATGACGGTGCCGTCTACGGGAGCAGACAGAGCTGAGGCTTGGCGCAGTCGGTCGAGCTGCCGCACGCCCAGGCGCTCTTCAACAGTCGCAAAAAGCTGCAGAACGGCGTTGGGGCCTATCAGCCCGTCGCCAACTGCTGCGCTAGGCATCCTCGAGCTGTTCCGTGCCGCCGCCACAGGCCATCACAGCGGTATCATTTCCTTGCTTGCGGTCGGCAGCACGTTCCTTCATCTGGTCGCGCACAGCCTCACGCCGCTCGGCAGCTCGGGCAGCGCGGTCGGCTGCTGCTTCCCAATCCTCAAGTTGCGCTTCCGCCAACTCGCGGGTTTCGTCGAAATGAAAGTCGACCTTCTTGGCGGTCTGAGGCCCCCAATAGCCAGCCTTGCCGAGGTCATAAAAGGTTCGCTGGAAGCCTGCCCGAAGGAAGGCGTATAGGCAGCCGAGCAGGTAGCGGCGTCTAAACCCGGTGCCACGCCACGGATAATGGAAGAGTGCCTTCTGCATGTAGAAGCGGCGATAATTGTTCATCACCCGATCGAGCAGCTCACCTCGATCCATCGCCTTCGGCTTCATGATCGGCGTCACGAAATTGTACTTCGAGAAATCGAAAACCTGGACCTGATCTTTCAGCTCCTGGAATAGCGGCGTAAACGGCCAGGGCGTGTACATGGACCAGTTGGCGAGATCGGGCTGCCAATCCCATGCCATGCGATATGTTTCTTCCAACGTCTCAGCGGTCTCATTGTCCAACCCGACGATGAACTGGGCTTCGACGAAGATGTCAGCTTCGCGCAGCAGGCGGATCGCGGTTTTGTTTTCCTCGACCTTCGTTTCCTTGTTGAACTGGTCCAGCTTCAGCTGCGCCGCAGCCTCCGTGCCTAGGCTCACATGGACCAATCCTGCTTTGCGGTAGAATTTCAGAAGATCGCGGTCACGATAGACGTCGGTCACGCGGGTGTTGATACCCCACTTCACCCGCTTCGGCAGGTCACGATCGATCAGTTCCTGACAGAATTCGACGAACTTCTTCTTGTTGATGGTTGGCTCTTCGTCCGCGAGGATGAAGAACCCAACGCCATGGTTCTCGACGAGATCCTCGATCTCATCGACCACATCTTTTGGATCGCGCACGCGGTAATCGCGCCAGAACTTCCACTGCGAACAGAAAGAACAGGTAAAGGGGCAGCCGCGCGCGAGGTTCGGAATGGCAACGCGCTTGCCGAGCGGGATGTAGATGTACTTCTCCCACTCAATGATCGACCAATCAGGTTTGATCTTGGAGAGATCTTTGACCGTGCTCGCGGCTGGCGTCGCCACGATCTCCGTCCCGTCTATAAAGGCAAGTCCCTGAATCTTGCGTCGATCCTGCGGCCATCGGCCATCACGTATCGCTTCCATCAGGGCGGTGCAGATCTCCTCGCCCTCACCGCGCACAATCACATCTACCCATGGCGCTTCACTGAATACCTGTTTGTACATGAAGGTCGCATGCACACCCCCCAACACGCGCACAGCGTTTGGAGCGACTTCAGATGCTATTTTGAGGGTGTTTTCCGCCGCATAGATCGACGGTGTAATTGCTGTGACGCCAACCGCATCTGGAGCAAGCTGCGCGATGCGCTTCGCCAGATCTTCGTCCGACACATCGTCCGTGGCAGCGTCAATGAAATGGATGTCGTCAAATCCAGCCTGCCGGAGATGGCCCGTAAGATAAGCGACCCAGGCAGGAGACCAGGTGCCTGCAATCTCAGCACCACCAGAATGATAGTTAGGGTGGATGAAGAGAATGCGCATGGCCTTACCTCGCTATGTGTCAAATTTATTTTACTACGTAGATTGTCTAATCAATTTGACGTACATCAAGCGATGTGGCGCAAGACCGACTCGCACTCTCCCTTCAACCGGTCAATTCCTCGTGCAGGCGACGGACGATCCAAACGCAGAAAAGCGAAAGGGCAAAGCACCAAATGCCCATCGCAAGCCCCTGCTCGGGAAAGGCAATCCCGCGGTCAATCAAGACTCCGGTCAAGCCAGGTCCGATGGCCGTTGAAATCACCATAATGGTTGTCGCCATCGAACGGATCGACCCCAGATGCCGTGTCCCGTAGATGTGCGGAAACAGAAGTCCGGCCAAGGCATTGGAAATGCCCTGGCTGATGCCCAGAAACGCGAGGGCAACATACCAACCCACAACGCTATCAACCGGACCAATCAGGCTTATCCCGATGCCCATGGGCACGAGAAAGATCGGCAGCAGCCTATGCGGGCCCAGCCGGTCACTCGCCCAACCCGCTACAAAGTTCGATGCAACCGCGAAGCCGGCATAGAAGCTGTAGCCCGGCGTCATCGCCAACAAGGGCCACTGTTTGACCTCAGACACGTGTACCTGATGGAAGAACACAACCGTCCCGATAAATCCTGGCGTGAGCAGAACCGGCACAAGGGCGGGGAGCAACCAATGCCTCAAGGCATCAGCCCTCTGCCAATGCCGACCCTGTAATCCAGGCGTCTCACGGTGGAGAACCTTGCTCTGTTTGGCGCGCGTTTCGGAGAGAAGCGCCCAAAGGACCAGCGCGATGGGCAGCGCGAGGACGAATGCCACCACCATCCAGGTGGGTTGCCATCCCAGGATGCCGATCGCGATCACCGCGACTATCGGCACAGTCACTTCGGCGGTCGGATATCCCAGGCTGGCAATGGCAACGGCGCGGCCGCGGCGCGCAGCAAACCATCGCCCCATCGCGGTCATTGCAATGTGTGAGAACATACCTTGGCCGCAAAACCGCAGGCCAAAGACAGCTAGACCGAGCAGCCAGACTGTTGGGCTGAAGGCGAAACCCACCGCCGCGAGCGCAAACACAATGGAGAGGGCCGGTGCGAGCTTGGCAAATGGTACCGTATCCGCCCACGATCCGCGCCAGAACACCAGCACCGCGGATGCCAGCGTGGCGACCGTGTAGAGCGCGCCCCAGCTGCCATCCGTCAAGCCGTGCGCCTCTTTGATGAAGCCCGCAAAGAGCGAAATGAACCAGGTTTGCCCAAAAGCGCTGGCAAAGGTCAGTAGGAAGCCGGCACCAAGCCAACGTTTGTTGTCGAGAAGGAAGCGAAACATGGATTCCTAGCTGGCGCGGCAGCTGACGAGTGGAGTTGCCAATGGATATCTTGTTGGACCGAGTATCAATGGTAGATCAAGGCCAGGCCCGCAGAGCAGTTGGCGTATGATCCAGTTTGCAGGTAGAGGCGTTCAAACCGCCCCAACATACGCGACAACAGCGCCCATTGGACCGTCTCGTTCAGGCCTGCTATGCACGCCCGACAGCGAACCATACTGGCGTCCACAATGACAACAATCCGACTTCACAAGGGTGATTTGCCATCCCTCGACGGCTACGGCCAACAGATCGCCATTGATACCGAGGCGATGGGACTCAACCCCCACCGCGACCGCTTGTGTGTTGTTCAACTATCGCCTGGCGATGGCTCGGCCGACATTGTTCAGATCGCCAAAGGTCAGACCGATGCTCCCAATTTGGCCGCACTGTTGGCCGATCCAGAACGAACCAAGATATTTCACTATGCAAGGTTTGATGTCGCGCTGCTGTTTCACACATTTGGGATTATGACGACGCCCGTTTTTTGTACCAAAATTGCCTCTCGCCTTACCCGCACCTACACCGACCAACATGGGCTCAAGGCAATAACGAGGGAGCTGCTCGGTATTGACCTGTCAAAGCAACAGCAGTCGAGCGACTGGGGTGCCGACCATTTAACTGATGCACAGCAGTCGTACGCGGCATCGGACGTACTCCACCTGCACGCTCTCAAGGCGAAACTGGAACAAATGCTCGATCGGGAAGACCGTTGCGAACTGGCAGAGGCATCGTTTGCCTACCTTCCGGCACGAGCAAAACTTGACCTCTTGGGATGGGGTGACAGCGATATCTTTGCCCACTCTTGATAATGTTGCCGGGAACGTTCGCCAAACGGACTCATTTCTCACAGCGCAACGTCATTCGCGATTGGTTCGCCTGCTGCGCATCGCTGTTCCAGCATCGGCGGCGGCGAGTGTAGCTATTGTCTTGATTGGTTGGTGGCTTTCAACGGCGCGGGCGCCAGACCTCGCCATTACAGATGTTAGTATCACCGCAGAGGGCATAGCGATGGATGCGCCAGTTTTGCGGGGCGAAGACAATGATGGCCGACCCTATGAACTTCGTGCAGCCCAGGCCGTGCAATCGCTTTCAGCAAATCCTGTTATCTCTTTGCAGATGCTTGAGGGCGAGATCGCTCTGGACAATGACGAGCTGGCCCGTTTAACCGCGCCTCAGGCCCGCTATGACCGGGAAACGCAAACAGTGGCCTTTGAGCAAGGCGACCTGACCATCCGCATAACCTCAGGCGCGGAAATACGATTGGGTGTCACCGTGGTTGACCTCGAAAAAGGCACATTGAGCTCCGAAGAGGCGGTGCGCATCTTCAACAATGAGGTGCAACTGGACGCTGGCGCGCTGTATGGATTTGATGGCGGCGAAAGGCTGTTGTTTACCGATGGTGTGCAAATGGTGTTTACACCGGCGCAAAACGGGACGGATTAAATGGGCAGGTCGACGGCATATCTAACGGCATTCGTATTGGCCGTTTGCTTGAGCCATTCCGCTATCCAGGTTGCGGCACAAACGCTGGCCGATGGCCTCAGCGGGTTCACCCAAGAATCCGATGATCCGATCGAAATCGAGGCGGATAATCTGGAAGTTCTTGACGCGCAGAACGTTGCCATATTCCGCGGCAATGTGCGCGTAGCCCAAGGGACCGCGACCATGACCACGGCTGAGCTACGCGTTCACTATCAAAGCGGCGATGGCGGGTCGATCGGGCCATCTAGCAACCAAGGCCTACGATTGCTAGAAGCATTTGGGTCAGTTCAGATCCGCTCTGAAGAGCAATATGCAGCAGGCGACGAGGCGCGTTTTGATTTTTCAACCGAGGTTATCACATTGGCTGGCAATGTCTTGCTACAACAAGGTGAAAACCTAGTGCGCGGCCAACGGCTCATTGTGGACCTAAACACACGCGAAAGTCGGCTGGAGTCCAGCGCATCAGGCAGTTCGTCCAGCGGCCGGGTCACGGGTGTTTTTGTGCCAAGTTCTGGGCAGTAGAAGCAATTATGGGTTTCGTCGATCAATCATTGTCTAAGCTTAGTCGTTCGCTCGGCGCGTTGGCCAACCCCACCGCCATGCTTGTGCGATGGGGTATCGTGCGCCCGCGCGATCCAATGGACCGACTTGGCCACGACTTTGACAAGCTTATCGGCGACAGCCCAGCACGGACCGTTTACCGCGCGGACCAAATCACAGAGGGGGCAAAAGGGACTGACCTGGTCAGCGAGGACCAATTGCCATTTGAACCCTACAATGTTTATGACCACGCGGTCATTGCTGATGCTTTGGTGGTGCAAGGGCTGCACAAGGCTTACAAAGGGCGCGTCGTGGTCCGTGATGCCGGACTGACAGTCAAACGTGGCGAAGCGGTTGGGCTGCTTGGCCCTAACGGTGCGGGCAAGACAACGATCTTCTACATGATCACCGGCCTTGTGCTGCCGGATGCCGGCCAGATCCATTTGGACGGCCACGACATCACGCGCCTGCCCATGTATCAACGTGCGCGCCTAGGTATCGGGTACCTCCCACAGGAGGCGTCCATCTTCCGCGGCATGACTGTCGAAGAGAATATTCTGGCGGTTCTTGAGTTGGTCGAACCAAATGCCGAGAAACGCCAAGCAGACTTGGAAGCCTTGCTGGATGAATTCCAAATCAAGGCCTTGCGCAATACGCCATCAATCGCACTATCTGGCGGCGAACGACGTCGGTGTGAGATCGCGCGCGCGTTGGCATCTCGGCCAGCTTTTATGTTGCTTGATGAGCCTTTTGCTGGCGTCGATCCCATCGCCGTCGGCGACATCCGAGACTTAGTGCGCCATCTAACAGCGCGTGGAATCGGTGTTCTGATCACCGATCACAATGTGCGCGAAACGCTGACACTAATTGACCGCGCAACCATCATCCACTCGGGTACGGTGCTAACTGAAGGCACGCCAGATGCCATCGTAGCCAATACCGAAGCGCGACGTCTCTATCTTGGCGAGAGCTTCACTCTCTAGCGGCATAGCCTCCCGTACACCACGTTGGCACGAGTCTTGCTAAATCTGCTTGCGAGCGGGGCGAGAACCGGTCTAAACCGGCACCATGGACACGTCGCCAAAGCTGGTTTTACGCCAAAGCCAGACTCTGCAAATCACTCCTCAATTAATGCAGGCGATCAAGCTTCTGCAGTTGTCGTCGCTCGACCTATCCAATTTTGTAGAGCAAGAGCTCATCCAAAATCCGCTCTTGGAAGCTGATGAGCGCGGCGATGATTTGGGTGAGCGCGAAGAGCCAACCTACGAACCGACGGAAAGCATGTCGGGAGACGATGAACGACCAGATTGGACGTCTGACGAATTGGAAACCAGCGCTCGAGCCGTCGCGTCTAACTTGGACGCTGCAACCGATGACGTGTTTCCCGAACATGGTGGTCCAATGCAAACGCCAGGTCCCTCCGGGCCTGCCACGTCAAGCGCTATGGGCGGGGAAGATCGTCCGGACATCGAGGCCTATGTGAGCGATGAAAAGACGCTCCGTGACCACCTAACGGATCAGCTCGTTCTAGCGATAAATCAGCCACAGGACCGCATGATCGGAGGCATGTTGATTGATGCGATCGACGACAATGGCTACCTCCAAGTCGACCTTCTGGAAGTCGCGACGCGCCTCGACATCGATGTCCAGCGGGTCGACGACGTCTTAGCAACGATCCAAACGTTCGAACCGCACGGCGTCGGCGCCCGCACACTCCAAGAATGCCTTGCCATCCAATTGCGCGAAAAGAACCGATTTGACCCGGCAATGGCGGCGCTGATTGAGCATCTCGACAAGGCCGCGAAGCGCGATTTTGCCACTTTGAAACGCGCCTGCGGCGTGGATCTCGACGACCTGACCGACATGCTGGCGGAATTGCGCGCGCTCGATCCCAAGCCGGGACGTCAGTTCTCAAGTTCACCGGTCGAAACGGTCATCCCGGATATCATCGTTCGCGAAGAGCCGGGCGGCACATGGGGTGTCGAACTCAATCCGGAGACCATGCCGCGCGTGTTGGTCAACCGGACCTATTACGCCAAGATCAACCGGGCAACATTGAGCGTCGAGGAGAAGAGCTACTTAACGGAGAAGCTCCAAGCGGCTAGCTGGCTTGTCAAAAGCCTCGATCAAAGAGCGCGCACAATGATCAAAGTGGGCAAGGAGATTGTCCGTCAGCAAGATGGATTTTTCGCCCATGGCGTGGATCACCTCAAACCGCTGACGCTGAAACAAGTAGCCGACGCGATTGAGATGCATGAGTCGACGGTTAGCCGCGTTACCTCAAACAAGTACATCGCAACGCAGCGCGGAACGTTTGAACTGAAGTTCTTCTTCACTGCTGCCATCCAATCTGTCGATGGAGGTGATGCCCATGCAGCAGAAGCCGTCCGTCAAAGAATCAAGAAATTGATCGATGCCGAAGACCCGAAGAAAGTCTTATCGGACGATCAACTTGTGCAGGCGCTGAAAGATGACGGGATCGATATTGCCCGTCGAACAGTGGCAAAATATCGCGAAGGCATGCGCATCGCATCATCGGTTCAGCGCCGTCGCGAGAAACGAGCAGCCTTGTCGGCGTAGAGAAGCGACGGGAACGACCGAAAGAGGGCTTGGCGATTGCGCGTGACCGTGCCAGCCTGATGGACCAACTGCCCATAAGGGATCGCTTAGCGTGATCCCTTAAGAAGAAGGAGAGTGGCTATGAGCCTACGTATCACCGGGAAAAATATGGACATCGGCGACGCCCTACGCGGGCATGTGGAGGACAAGCTGTCCGACGCGGTCGCAAAATATTTTTCCGGGGGATATTCCGGCCACGTCACGATGGAGCGCGAAGGCGCAGGATTTCGGACCGATTGCGCAATTCATTTGGATTCGGGTGCAGTGTTGCAATCGACCGGGCTGTCGGTCGATCCACACCAAAGCGCAGACCAGGCTTCTGCGCGCCTAGAAAAACGACTGCGCCGCTACAAGCGCCGCCTCAAGGACCATCATCAAGACAAAGCTGAACGGGCCGCCATGGCCGCGAACTATGTAACGTTTGCCAGCCCCGATGAAGATGAGGAGCCAGCCGACGATTTTGCCCCAACGGTTGTTGCCGAAACGGAAACAGAATTGAAGACTTTGACCGTCGCAAGCGCTGTTTTGGACCTTGACTTTTCTGGCGCACCAGTTGTCCTGTTCAAGAACGCTGGGTCTGGCCGCATCAATGTCGTCTACAAGCGAAATGATGGAAATATAGGCTGGATTGATCCGTCGAGCTAAGGTATCGCGACGCCTCCAAATATTTTCTCACACGGGATCCGCCTCTGAGTTTTGTCGCCAGGCAGAACGGTGTCGAGGTGGACGGAGACCACATGGGTATGGATCTAAGCGACTTGGTTGCACCCGAGGGTGTGATCGCCTCGCTCAAAGCAACATCGAAAAAGCAAGCGCTGCAGATGCTCGCGGCCAGAGCCGCAGAACGAACGGGCCTGGCTGAACGCGATATCTTCACCACGTTGCTCGAACGCGAACGCTTAGGGTCGACGGGCGTGGGCCGTGGCGTCGCCATTCCGCATGGAAAGTTACCGGGTCTTGATGGCGTTGTTGGTCTGTTTGCTCGTGCGCAAACGCCTTTGGATTTCGAGGCTCTTGATGACCAGCCCGTCGATCTTCTGTTTGTGTTGTTAGCCCCGGAGGGCTCGGGCGCCGACCATCTCAAGGCACTTGCCCGCATCGCACGCGTTTTGCGAGATGATGTCTTGGCCGAGAAAATCCGATCGACAGATCACGCAACTGGTATCTATGCCGTGTTGACAGGTGGGGCGCAGGAGGACGCTGCCTAGCAGGCAGAGTAGACAAACACCGCGCCGTCGCGTTCACGCCTTGTTAACCATCCGTTAGCTTGGGCCTGAATAAAGTGAAGCTAACTTGGCTTCCACTTTCAGTGCTCTGTTGACATGACGGCTCTCGCTGCTCCTTCGTCCACGATAACGGAACAACCAACGGCGACGCCCGCCCCCGCCCAGCTGCGCACGTTACGGTTTGGAGAGACCGTTCCATTCTGCTACACGACAACGCGTTCCAATGATCGGTTTGCGCTGGATTCGCTGGGCGGTCGCTACACCTTACTCGGTTTTCTGCCGAACGAAGCCTCCAAGGAATACGCGCTAATGTTGGCGCAGATGACCAGAGCATTGGCCATCTTCGATCCGGCGCGGCGAGTGGTTGCCTTGGCAACCAATGCGCCGAACGCGCGCAGCAACCAAGACTTACGCCAAATAGATGGCACACTGCTCATCTTTTACGATGAAAACAACACACTGCACGACGCGTTTGGCGTCACAGGTGTCACCCGATTTCCCAATGAGCAAACGATGCAAGCTGGCTGGTTTCTTATCGACCGCAATTTGCGTGTTCTCGCGACGTTTGCGCCTGGTGACACGGCCAAAGCATTGGACACCTTAGATAATCTCGATGACGTTTTGTCCCAGGCCGCAGATGAAACGCCTGCGCCTGTCGTCATCGTGCCGCGGGTATTTGAAGCAGACTTTTGCAGAACCCTGCTGGACTATGTCGATGCCACTGAAAGCGTAGCAGCGACTGATCTGCAAGATAGTGTACCTGGCACACATGCTCATCCAAGCGACGCCAGCAAGATGCGCGTCGATTGCAGAATCGATGACGAATCTATTCGTCAGGCCGCCATGCACCGCATCTATTGGCGTCTCGCACCGCAGATCGAAAAGGCCTTTCAATTCAAAGTGACGCGCATGGAGCGGTACGTTGTCGGCTGCTATGATTCACAAATGGGAGGGCATTTCCATGCCCACCGAGACAACCAGTCCTTGACCACAGCCCACCGCCGCTTCGCAGTGTCCATCAACCTCAATACTGAAGAGTTCGAGGGTGGAGGCACAGTGTTTCCGGAATACTCAAACGCGGTGTACGCACCACCCACGGGAGGTGCCTTGATTTATTCGTGCACCATCCTGCACGAGATCTTGCCGGTAACGCTCGGAAGACGGTACGCCTTTGTGCCGTTCCTTTATGACGACGCAGCCGCTGCCGTTCGCAAAGCGAACGCCGCCGCCCGCCCTGCTGGCGTAGCAGAGTGACTCGATTGCCTTTAATTTAGGCACGTCCGTTTTTTCCGCAACTTTGGCGGCCATCCAACCTGTGCCAAGCTCCCGGGACCTCCACCCCCCAACGGGAACCGCTCCATGACACCGACCCAGGCCGCGCTGGCCGATGCGCAATCCAAGTCCCTTCCGATTATCGATCTCACAGGTTTTGCAGAAGGCAACGACGGGCGTGACCTTGAGGTTGCCGCCGCGATCCGCGAAGCCTGCGAGGACAAAGGTTTTTTCTATGTGGTCGGACACGGCGTCCCAGAAGCGTCGCTCAACACCTTGCGCGAACAGGCCGCTGCTTTTTTCGATCTACCGATCGATTCCAAGAATGCAGTCTCCAAAGATCTGTCAGGTTGCAACCGTGGATATGAACCGCTCGCCGCCCAAACATTAGAGAAGGGCGCGCCACCGGACCAAAAAGAGGGCTACTATATCGGTGTCGAAGTGCCTGAGGACGATCCTCGAGTGCTGGCTGGCAAGTTCAATCACGGCCCAAATCAGTGGCCGCACGATCTTCCAGGCTTTCGCCCTGCGGCTGATACCTACTTCGCCGCCATGGTCAGCTTTGGTAACAAATTGATGGAGGGCATGGCCCTATCACTGGATCTACCACGTGACTATTTCTCCGGTTTCACCACCGACCCCATGTGCACGCTACGATTGCTGCATTACCCGCCTCAACGCGCCAACGCTGATCCCGACGAGAAGGGATGCGGCGCACACACTGACTTTGGTGGCTTGACGCTTCTTTGGCAGGACCAGGTTGGCGGCCTTGAGGTACTCGACGAAGAAGCCGGTTGGATTGCGGCGCCACCGATCAAGGGTGCCTTCAATGTCAATCTCGGTGACATGATCCAACGCTGGACCAATGGGCGCTACCGCTCGACACTGCACCGCGTAATCAACCGATCCGGACGCAAACGCTATTCCATTCCGTTCTTCTACACGGGCAATCCCGATCACGAAGTTGCGTGCATCCCAACCTGCTTGAAGCCAGGCGAAGAGCCCGACTACCCGCCAATCACAGTGTCGGAGCACATTCAGGAGATGTACCGGCTGACCTACGCTTAGTGCTTCGACCCCGACCGTCTTGCCCCCCAACGAGCGAGGACCGCTATGATCCCCATCCTCAATTACGCCGATTTTTTGAATGGCAACAAAGAGCGTTTTGTTGCCGACGTGGCAACCGCATGCCGAGAAAGCGGCTTCATGCTGTTGGCCGGTCATGGTGTCGATAAAGCGCTGATTGATCAGGTTTTTGACGCTTCGCAGGGTTTCTTCGCGCTCGATCAGTCTGAGAAAGATCGACTGGCCATTGCGAACTCAAAACATGACCGTGGTTATGCGGCGACAGGCACCGAAAAGCTCGACGAGAAGAGCGGTCTGATCGACCAGAAAGAGGCGTTCAACGTCGGCGCCGACCTATCGCCTGATGATCCGAGAGTGATGGCAGGCGAAGCCTTTCGAGGCGTGAACCAATGGCCGGCGGGCATGGAAGAGTTTCGCCAAACCCTGATGTCCTATTACGACCGGATGGTGGCGTTGGCGATCGACTTACACCGGGCTATCGCTCTTGATTTCGGGCTACCGGAAGACCACTTCGCCCCACTCATTGATGACCCGATCGCCATCTTGCGTTTGCTGCGCTATCCGCCGTCTCGGGGCATTGAAGGCGATATCGGCGCTGGTGCTCATTCGGACTATGGCTCACTTACCTTGCTTATGACGGATGGAACGCCGGGGCTTCAAGTGCAGCCGCGTGGGTCGGATGATTGGGTGGACGTTCCGCATGTTGAAGGAGCGTATGTCGTGAACCTTGGCGACCTTCTGATGCGCTGGACCAACGATGTCTATGTCTCAACACCGCACCGGGTCATTCCACCGGCGCGCGAGCGTTATTCCATCGCGTTCTTTTTCCAACCCAATCCGGAGACCATTGTCAAAGCACTGCCAGGCACTGGAGACACTGCCCACTATGCACCTGTCTCCTCAGCCGACTATTTGCACAGCCGGTTGACGGCGACCTATGCTTAGACCTGGTAGAGTCGCTCCATCGTAGCCGCATGGTCGGCCATGGCTTTGTCCAGATCAAAGGCGGTGAATACGCCGTCTTCAACCACTTGAACGCCATTGATGATCGATTGATCGACCTTGAATGGACCGCACCAAATCAAGGCGGCCAACGGGTCGCGCTGCGATCCCGAAAGTCCCAAATGGTCTCGTTTGATCCCGATAAGGTCAGCGCTCATGCCAGGTGCAATCTGGCCGATATCATCGCGCCCCAGAAGCTTTGCCCCATGGCGTGTCGCCATGGTCAGAGCTTCGCGGGCGGATAGGGCCTGGGGCGAGCCAGCAAAGCCGCCACGACCACCCGGCTTCTCAGACAGATAACGCGTTGGCGCCACGCGTTGCAGTGATATACCAAGCCGCGCTTCGAGGAACAGATTACCCGTGTCATTGGAGGCTGATCCGTCCACGCCAAAGCCAACAGTTACGCCCGCGTCCAGCATTTCGCGCGCCCGCATAATGCCAGAGCCGCAGCGCATATGGGCCGACGGGCAATAGGTGGCGCCGGTCCCGGTGTCGGCAAACAACTTAATCTCGCGATCATTCAAAAAGATTGCGTGCGCAAACCAAACATCATCGCCAACCCAATCGACGCTTTCGCAGAACTCGATCGCCCGCATGCCGTAGATTTCGTTGCAGTACGTCTCTTCATCCAAGGTTTCGGCAATATGGGTGTGCAGGCGCACGCCATCATGCTGGCGTGCAAGCTGCGCGGCCTCTTTCATCAAACCGTCGGTCACCGAAAAGGGAGAGCAGGGCGCCAAGATTATCCGCGTCATCGCATGGCGGGCCATGTCGTGATATTGGCCGATGAGCCGCTCGCTGTCCTTCAGGATGGCCTGTTCATCTTCGACGCAATTGTCTGGCGGTAGGCCGCCCTGGCTCTTGCCTCGCGACATGGCGCCACGACTGGCGTGAAACCGCATGCCGATCTCGCGCGCAGCGTCGATGGTGCTGTCCAACGTGCAATCGTTTGGCAGAATATAGAGGTGGTCCGAAGCGGTTGTGCAGCCAGACATGATGAGCTCGGCCATTGCAATCTTGGCCGAGACCTTCACCGCCGCATCGTCCATCTGCGCCCAGACCGGGTAAAGCGTGGTGAGCCAGGTGAACAGAACATCGTCCTGCACCATGCAGCGGGTGAGGTTCTGGTACATGTGGTGATGGGTGTTCACCATGCCCGGCATCACAACGTGGCCTGACCAATCTTGCACCATATCGGCGGCTTCATCGGCGAGCTCCGCGGTGGTACCGACCTTCGCGATCACATTGCCTTTGATGAGCAGTGCGGCATCGGTGATTTCGCGGCCTTCATCATCAAAGGTACCGAGGACGTCGATGTTCTTGATGAGGAGCGTGGAGGAACTGTCTGCGGTCACGGGCAGCGGCCTTCTTCAGGTGTGGAGAGCATTCAAAGCTAGTCTTGGCCGACCCAAAAGCCCTCATGGACAACGGCTGACTCGTCTGAAAGAAGCGGGCCAACAACCTCAACTTCGCGTTGCCCAGAAGCAAAGACCGTCTTGCAAGGCAGATCCATGGTGAGGTTCTCAGGATCCGGGCCGATGAGATCTTTCAATGCCTTTTCCGTCATGCCGTGGACCACGCGGCCCACGCCCGCCCAATAGACCGATCCTGCACACATCGCGCAGGGCTCAGCGCTCGTGTACATGGTGCAGGTGCGCAAGAAGTCGGTGTCATAGTTCATGCTGGCTTCGGTCATGAGGTTGCGCTCGGCATGGCCTGTATGGTCGCCTTTGGTGCCGCAAGTGTTCATCGCTTCGAGCAGAACTTTGCCTTCGCTGTCCGCCAAAAGCGCACCGAAGGGGTGATCGCCACGTGCCCGCGATTGACGCGCCAGTTCGATACAGGCTCGGATAAGTTCTTCATCGCGTTCTGGGGAAATGGGCATTCTGGGCGCTCCAACTAAGCCGGTGATGATGCTTAAGCCTAGCATAAGTGCCTCCTATTCGGGCAACAGATTGTGCTGCCTAACTTTTATGCAAGATGGGTGTTGTTTGTCCGATCAATGACGAGAATTGAGGCGGTGTTGACGCCTTCACCCGATGCTGGCTGACGCGCTCCATGCTTGGATCATTGCATTGGAAGCGGTCATTCTTGGCGCCGCATCCTGGACAACGTGATTGATACGGCCATGCCGCGCGCACGATTGGCGAGCTTCCTGTCACTGCTCCCTGCCTTAAGGGGGCGTACAGGGTCGTTGCATGCTCAGCACTTTGATTTTTCATCGTTTCTCCCCCCGGTCTGTCCAAAGTTCGGTTCAGCAATCCGGCGCGAGCGGCAACGAGCGCATTGGTTTTTGATGAGAAAGGAAACCACCATGAAAACGAAACTGCTCACGGGCGCACTTCTCGGTGGCGCTGCTTTGCTAACGTCTGCTGGCACAGCGGCGGCGCTCGACGAGGTCACCTTCCAGTTGGACTGGCTACCAGGCGGCGATAAATCGCCGATCTACGTGTGCATCGAAGAGGGCTTCTGCGAAGCAGCTGGTATTTCGGTGACGATCGAACAGGGGCGCGGTTCGTCAGAGGCTGTGACGAAACTCGCAACGGGTATCTCCGATATCGGCACGGCTGGCCTTGGTGCGCTGATGGCCGCTGTGGTGACAGAAGACGTGCCGGTAACGGCCGTCATGTCCTATTTCAATGAAGGGCCGCATGCCTTCTACACCTTGGAAGGCAACGAGATTGAGAGCGTGGAAGATGTCCGCGGCATGACCATCGCCACGTCGCCCTTTACCTCCTCCAACGTTTACCTTCCGTTGGTCTTGGCCGATCTTGGCATGACGGAAGAGGACATCACCCTCAACAAGATGGACCCAGGCGCGCTCGGCCCAACACTGATGACTGGCCAGGCTGACGCCATCATTGCTTGGGTTGTCGACGTGACGCGCTATACCGCGCAGGCTGAAGAAGCTGGCAAGGACCTGATCGTGATTCCGTGGTCGACGGCTGGTCTCGATCTCTACTCCGCGTCGTTGATTGCGTCCGACGCATTCTTGGAAGAGCGCCCAGAAGTCGCTGCGCGCTTCGTTGAAGCCTACATGCAGTCGGTGAACTTCGTGAACGAAAACCGCGCTGCTGCAGCCGCAGCCGTGGTCTCGGTCGTGCCTGAACTTGATCTTGCTGCCATTGAAGGTGGCGTCAACGACGCGATGCTGCTCGTCTTCAACGAAACCACGGAAGCTGACGGCCTCGGCGTCTTCGAGTCGGGCCGCCTGCAATCAACATGGGAGCGTGTTGCCGCTGCCCAAGGTTTTGATGTCGATGCTCTCGATCCAGAGACGATCGTCGATCGCTCCTTCCTGCCAACCAACTGATCGGCAAGGCAGAGCGTTATGCAAGAGACCGCCGCAATAGACTTTCAGCACGTCGGACAGGTGTTCGACACCGATTCTGGCCCGCTGGAAGCCCTACGCGGCGTGTCCGCATCGATTAAACGCCATGAATTTGTCGCGGTTCTCGGCCCGTCCGGCTGCGGCAAGTCCACCCTGCTTAGGCTCACTTCTGGCCTCCTCAATCCGACGTCTGGTGTGGTGAACGTTTTCGGTCTTCCCGTTGATGGCCCGCGCGATGATGTCGGCATTGTTTTTCAGAAGCCAACGTTGCTCCCCTGGGCGAACACGATCGACAATGTGCTTTTCCCCCTGAAGCACCGTGGAGGTTTTGTTTCCAAGGAAGATCGCGACCGCGCACAGGCGCTGGTCGACATGGTTGGACTCAGTGGCTTCGAACAACGTTTACCCGCTGAATTATCCGGCGGCATGCAACAGCGCGTCGGCATCGCGCGCGCACTTCTCATGGACCCCGACATTCTGCTCATGGACGAGCCATTTTCGGCGCTAGATGCGCTCACCCGTGAAGAGATGGGTTTTGAACTTCTGCGCATTTGGCAGGAACGCCCCAAGACGGTTTTGTTCATCACGCACTCCATCTCGGAGGCGGTCCTACTTGCAGACCGAGTCATCGTCATGTCGGATCGCCCGGGAACCATCATTGAAGATAGCACCGTCCCTCTCGACCGCCCACGTACCGTTGAAACCACCCAATCTAAGGTGATGCATGAGTTTGCAGGACACCTCCGCAGCCTCCTCCTCAAGCGTGCCGCCTAGCGCCGCGCTTGCCAAATCGGCATCAAAGGCAGCACCGAAACGCTCCTTGATCCGGCAAATGATGGCCGTCCCAGGTCTGCTGCCAGCGCTGACGTTGCTGACGGTCTTGGTCATTTGGGAAGCGGCAGCGCGGCTGTTTGCTATCCCAACTTACATTTTGCCACCGCCCACGCGCATCGGAAGCTCCATCACGGCCATCACTGCCGAGCGCTGGTGGGATCATATTTGGGCGACCCTGCGTGTCGCGTTGATTGGCTATGTCGTTTCAATCTGTGTGGCGTTACCGCTTGCGATTGCCCTCACGCGCTCAAAGGTGGTTTCAGCCTGTCTCTACCCAATCCTCGTCGTGATCCAATCAACTCCCGTCGTGGCCGTCGCGCCCATCATCATTGTGATCCTCGGTTCAGGTGACGCGCCACGTGTTGTAATCACATTCCTCATCGCATTCTTCCCTTTGGTCGTCTCCATGACGACCGGTATGATGGCGACGCCACGCGAACTGATTGAGCTTTCCAACAGCCTGAAAGCGCCGCCCTGGCGCGAGTTCACGCAAATCCGTATTCCCTATGCGATCCCGTACATCTTCTCCGGACTTAAGATCTCGATCACATTGGCGGTTATCGGAGCCGTGGTCGCGGAGTTTGTGGCCTCGTCGCTTGGGCTCGGATTCTTCATTCAATTCTCGACATCCAACTTCAAACTGCCGCAGGCATGGTTGGGACTCGGCTTCCTGGTTCTCATGTCGCTGACCCTGTTCAACGTGATCGGCCTGATCCAGAAATTCTTTTTCCCCTGGTCGCTGCCGAAGGATGGGCGGTGACATCGTTCCTGATTGCAGGCGCTGAGGCGCTTCTCACCGGCAAGATTGGGGACGAAGCACGAGCCACTGGTGATGTCAGGGTAGAAAATGGCCATATCACCGCCATCGGCACCCTGGAGCCACGAGCCGATGAGAAGATCATTGATGCAGGCGGTTGTGTGGTCACACCCGGCCTCGTCAACACCCACCATCATCTGTTTCAAAGCGTGCTGAAGGGCATCCCCGAAGGCCTCAACGAACCACTCACCCCATGGCTTCGGCTGGTTCCTTACTCCTATTGGGACACGCTGGACGGCGAAGTCATGCAGGCTGGCGTAACGCTGGGCCTAGCGGAGCTAGCGCTTTCCGGCGTGACAACCTGCGCCGACCATCATTACTTCTATTCAGAGCGCTTCGACTTCGACCCGTCGGAAGTACTCTGCTCCACTGCCGAGAGCTTTGGGATGCGTTTCGTCCTGGGCCGCGGTGGGGCGACCAAGGCTCGCGCGTTCGACGCGCCAGATATCATGCCGCTACCCACCGAGCCGCTAGATGTGATGCTCGATAATGTCCGCAACGATATCGACCGCTGGCATGATCCTGCGCCGGACGCGCTGCGCAAAGTGGCATTCGCGCCGACGACGCCAACATACTCACTGCTTTCAGGAGAACTGAAAGAAGTGGCCGCTGCGACCCGCTCTATGGGGGTACGTCTCCATTCCCACCTGTCAGAAAACCAGGGCTATGTTGATTACACATTGGAGCAGTATGGCCAGCGCCCCGTCCCTTGGCTCGCCAAGCACGATTGGTTGGGCGATGACGTTTGGTTTGCTCATTTGGTGGCCTGTGACGAAGACGAGACCCGGATTCTGGCAGAAACAGGTACCGGGATGGCCCACTGTGTGCAGGCCAATGCGCGCCTTGGTTCCGGCGTGGCGCCAGCCGACCTGTTGCACCGCCTTGGTGGGACCGTCTCTCTAGGTGTCGATGGCGCAGCCGCAAACGAAGCAGCCGATATGCTCGCAGCCCTTTATGCCACGTTCACAACCCACCGCATTGCCAAAGGCGTGGACGCGGTCGATGCAGAGACGCTTCTTCATTGGGCGACTGCGGGTGGCGCCAAGGTTCTAGGTTTTCCGACCATTGGGACGTTGGACATCGGCATGGACGCCGACATCGCCATCTTTGACCTGAACCACCCAAGGGCCCTTGGGCTGCATGATCGCCCCCTGGCCCCGGTGTTAACAGGCGCAGGCCAAGTGAAGCATTCGTTCGTCCAAGGCAAACCGCTGGTTGTGGATGGTGTGCTTCCCTTCCTGAACTGGGAAGAGTTAGCCTGGGCCGCGCAGAATGCGGTGCGGATCATTCAAGAACGCCGCAAAGCCAAGCTGTCCGCATAGCAGCGTAGCACGTAGATTTCTGGAATCTGAAACGACCGGACGATGGTCGGGCGTTTATTCAAGAAGGCGGATCTCTTGGTTCGCCTGCTTCAACCGCTTCGACAAAGTCCGAACCAAGTTGGACAGGATCGTCATCGGAATTTGCGGGTGTGTGTCGCGCAGTGCGGTGATCTGGTCAACAGAGAACACATAGCAGACGGTGCTGTCATCAGCGAAGACATCTGCGGTCCGCGTACCACCCTCCACCATTGCCATCTCGCCAAACGCGAAGCCAGGCCCAACAGCGGCGAGCCGTTTGCGACGACCGTTCTCCAATGTGAGGGAGATACTCACAGAGCCGCTGGCAACAACGAAGACCGCATTCGCGGGGTCGCCCTCATGGATGATCTGCTCGCCTTTTGAGAAGCGATAACTGCTGACCATACCCTCAAGCACTTTGTAGTCCTCGCGCTCCAGGCCAGCCAGAATATCGATCTTGGATAAGGCGTACTTGGAGGTATCGGCTCGCTCATAGTGCTTTGCCAGCAGCCGGTCTTCGGCAGCTTCGAGAGCGGCGTCGACGCCACTGAACAAGGTGACGTCGACGCCCTGAGCGGTCAACTGGTCGCTCAGCAACGTCATAGGCCCGCCATCGCGCAACCCAGTCAAAACAAGCTTGCAGCCTTGCGCGCAGAAAGCTGCAAAGGCTTCGGTCAGAAGGCGTGCCGCGGCGGCGTCGGTGTAACTGGTTCGGGCAAAATCGATGATGATCTCGTCGGCCTCATCGAACCGATCTGACAGTTGACGGATGACGTTCTCAGTCGGTCCAAAATAGAGCGTGCCTTGCAGCTCCATAACATGGACACGCCCAGCAGACCGGATCAGCCACTCGCGTTCGCTTGCGGACCGGATCCGTTTAGAGCCAATTTCGCTTGCGGTGTAATGTCGGCGAATGACGCTGCCCGCACTGGCCTTTTCAGCGAAAGCATGAAGCCCGAAGTCTTTCGAAATGGCTTTGCAGACCTCAATCCCTCGCACACTGTTGCCGACCTCGTCCAAAGGCGGTGACCAAATGGCAATACCCGCCTGGCCGGGGATGACCGCCACAACGCCGCCGCCGACGCCACTCTTGGCCGGGATTCCAACTTCATAGGCCCATTGGCCGGCATAGTCGTACATCCCGCAGGTGCTCATCAGGGTCAGCACGTCTTTCACGTGCTCCGGAGCTAAGACCGTCTCATCCGTCAATGGATGGCGGCCAACATTGGCGAGCGTCGCAGCCATCTGCGCCATGTCTTCGCACGTCACAAGCACCGAGCACTGGCGGAAATAGAAGTCGAGAACGGTCTCCGGCAAATGGTCGATCATGCCGGTGTTGAGCATCATATAAGAGATGGCTCGGTTGCGGTGACCCGTTTCGTTCTCTGATCGAAAAACAGCGTCGTCGACCGCAAGATCGCGCCCCGCAAAACGTCCAAGCAGCTTCTCGGGCGGAATTGGAACGGATCCGTCCTCATCAATCAGCAGATTGGCAACGGCGATCGCCCCTGCGTTCACCATCGGGTTGAAGGGTCGGTTTTGTTCGTCATCCAGGACGATAGAGTTGAAGGCTTCTCCGGTTGGCTCAACCCCCACTTTTGCGAGCACGCGCTCTCGACCGATTTTTTCAAGCGCAAAGCCATAGGTGAACGGTTTTGACATCGATTGGATGGTGAACTCGGAACGGGCGTCGCCGGCGCTGTAGAGTGTGCCATCGATTGTCGCAATGGAGATGCCAAATCCGTCGACAGGCGCTTTAGCTAGCTCGGGGATATAGTCAGCAACCGCACCGCCTCGATTACGCAGCAGCCGGTCATAAAGTGCATCGAGATAGTCCCCGATAGGCGACGTTAATTCGATGTCTGTTCGATCGCCCTGGCCAGGATCAACTAGGGCCATACGTTACCCCCACTACTTAGATGGCAGGCAAAAAAGCCGTCATCATGCACGCAGTCAAGTACAACTTCGACGGACCACAAGCCAATGGGCAGAGGGGTCAAGTGCGAGGCAGTTATTGCAAAAAAAATCATCAATCGGTTGGCCCATGCTCCAGCAAAAGCCGCGCAGACAGCGCTTGTCCATTCGGAAGAAACAAAAAAGGGCGGCCCTGAGGCCGCCCTTCAGTCGTATGGGAGGGCAATCTGAGACTATTGCGCCATGAACGCTTCGAAGCGCTCTTTGAAGTCTGTCGCTTCTGGTTGATCGGTCAGGATCACGTCCCAGCTTTGGCGGGCTGCTTCCATGAACGGTCCAAGGTCCGGTTCGATGATCTCAACGCCAGCTTCAGCGGCGGTCACCAGGCCTTCATCAGCCAGTTGATCGTGGGCAGCGATGCCGACAGCGATGGCTTCATCAGCAGCCATTTGGATCATTTCCTGGACATCAGCAGGCAGGCCAGCCCACCAGCTTTGAGAAAGCACGAACACCGTGGTCGACTGGTGCGCACGGGTCATGGTGTAGCTGTTGACCGCTTCGTAGAAACCGTCGGCAACGATGGCGTCTGGCGAGATCTCAAGTGCGTCCACAACGTTGTTTTGAATGGCCATGAACAGTTCGCCATAAGACATTGGCGTCGGCTGGGTGCCCATTGCGTTGTAGGCTTCAACGAAACCTGGCGTAGGCAGAACGCGGATTTTCAGACCTTGCATGTCGTCGATGGATTCGACGCGTGCCGGTGCGCGCGCAGCCACCGAGCGCTCGTAGATCGAACCGAAACCGACGCCATACATTTCATACTCGCCCAAAAGGTCGAGCATCTCGCGGCCCATTTCGCTTTGCAGGATTTCGTAGGCCTGCGACTTGTCTTCAAACAGGTAAGGCAGCGACAGCACGCGGTAGGCTGGCACAACGTTTTCCAGCGTCGAACCACCAACGAAGCCACCGGTCAGAATGCCCGTACGCATGGACTGGATGGCGCGCGTTTCGTTGCCGGCTTGGCCGCAACATTGGATTTCGACGGCGATATCGCCACCAGAGCGCTCTTCGATCAGGCTTTTGAATTCTTCCAGGATCACCTGGTAGGGGCTGGTGTCGCTGAGCACGTGTGCCAGCGTCATGGTGTAGGTCTGCGCTTGCGCAGCCCCGGCAGTCAGCGTCAACGCGACGGCTGCGCCTGTAAGTGTCTTAAGCATGGTCATGCAGATGGTACTCCCTTGGGTAGAGCTTTAGAGAAAGGCAAGTGAAATGCCCGGAACGTAGGTGATGATCAGCAGGTTGATGATGAGCACACCTAGGAAAACCGCCAACGGACGCATCAGTTGCTCCATACTGATGCGCGCTATTCCGCAGGCGATGAATAAGTTGACCCCAACGGGCGGCGTCACCATGCCCACCGCCAGGTTGACGATCATGATGAGCCCGAAATGGACCGGGTCGATGCCATAGCTGACAGCAATGGGTGAAAGGATAGACCCCAGGATCACGATGGCCGCGAACGTCTCCATGAACATGCCAACGATCAGAAGAAAAACGTTCACGAGCAGCAAAAACAGAAGCGGGTTCTCGGTGACGGTGGTGAGCAACATGCCAAGCTGCTGCGGCGCGCGCAGAAGATGAAGCGCGAAGGCAAACATGGCCGCAAAGGCCACGATGATCATAACGACGGATGATGTGATCGCCGCACTTGCAAAGATGCGCGGCAGGTCGCGGATCGATATTTCGCGGTAGACGATCAGGCTCAAAAACAGCGCATAGAAGACGGCCACAACAGCAGCTTCGGTGGCTGTGAAAATCCCGCCAAATATGCCGCCCAGTATGATGACAGGCATGACGAGGGAAAGCGAGGCGCGCCAAAGCGCCCGCCCGACATCACTGGCCCACGCCCCGAAACGAAACGGCTGAACCTCGCCATAGCCCTTGATCCAGGCGATCAGGATTGCGGTCGTCATCAGAGACGCGGCGATCATGAGGCCCGGCAAGAACCCAGCAATGAACAGGTCGGTGATCGAAACGCCAGTGATCACGCCATAGATCACCATCGCGACTGATGGTGGAATAATTACACCCAACTCACCAGACGAGGCCGTCACGGCCGCACTGAACGGGCGTGGGTACTTCTGTTTCTCCATCTCTGGGATCAGCATCGAGCCAATCGCGGCAGCCGTTGCCGCGGACGAGCCGGAGATGGTCGCGAACAGCATCGATGTCATCACGACCGCTGCCGCCAAGCCACCACGCGCCCAGCTTACCAGCGCCTTGGCGAAATCGACCAAGCGTGAGGCGATGCCACCGTGCTGCATCAAGCGGCCCGCCAAAATGTAGAGCGGCAGCGCCATCAACGCGAAGCTGTCGAGCGCCTCGAAAATGACCTGTGGAATCGCGATGAAGGGTATGTTGCGATCAACCAGTGTTGGGATCGCGGCCATCCCGAGCGCCATCGCGATGGGGACGCTGATGACGAACAGCAACAACAGGACGATGACGAGCATAACCATGCCGCTCAGTCCTCCGGTGCCAAGTCAGAGGCGAAGCGGATATCGCGGCCTTCAGCGATGGTTTCGGCGATCAGTGCCAACGAATTCAGAATCATCAGCACCATGCCGACCGGCATCGCCCAGTAGACATAGTCACGGGTGATCCCCAGGACCGGGCTGCGCTCCGAACGGCCCAGCTCCAAAAAGTCCATGCCCACCCAAAAAAGCAGGCCAAAGAACGCTATGCTCATAATCATCACGGCATAGCGGATGGGAACACCGATGCCCTTTGGAAGTTTGCGCACCCCAAACTCCAGAGCGATCATCCGGGCGTGCCGCACCCCAATGGCAGCACCAATGAAAACCATCCAAATGAGGAGATAACGAGCGACCTCTTCCGTCCAAGGCGCGGAGATATTGATACCAAACGCCGTGAGAATGAATCGAACGGTGACTTGTCCCATCACGGCAATCGCGACGCCTGCCAGCAACAGGGCAACTATGATCGTGGCGAGACTATTCACCCGATCCATCGTCGTCACGAACAAGCGCAAGCAAGCCTCCCGACCCATACCGCCGCAGAGGTCAACCTGCGTACATCTACTGATGATGGTTCAGATTCAAAAAGTGCGCAAGACAAATTTTTGTTCGTGATGCGAACAAATGGAAGGCGATCTTGGCCTCACCCACTGTTTTGGCGAACCCAATCTGCAAGGTCAGCGTGGGTGGCGAACCAAACATTGCCGCGCGATTTGGCATGCTCAATCAGTTGATCGAGGATCCAAATGCGCGATCGGTAGCCGATCACAAAGGGGTGGAAAACGAGCTGACAGACACCGCCTTCCTCAAAAGCCATGTCGAACTCGCGCTTGAAGATATCGAGGACATCCGCCGGAGGCGTCCAGGGCCGGGTTGCTGGCTCGCGGTTGAACAAAAGGTAGACAGCATCATCACGCACCCAATCGACTGGAATCTCAACAAGGCCCGTCGGCTTCCCATCTGTCATCAGCTCATAACAGTCATCATCAGCCATCATGCTGCTGTCATAGGCAAAGCCAGCCTCGGCGACCAAAGCAATGGTGTTGGCACTCAGGTCCCAGTTCGCGGCACGATGGCCGACGGGCCGGTTGCCGGTGATTTCTTCAAGCGTATCGCGCGAACGCAAGAGCAAATCGCGCTCCGTGTCGCGGCCCAATTTGCTCGTGTTCTCATGGATCCAACCATGGACGCCAATCTCATGCCCGGCATCAACAATCGGCTTCAGCGCGTCCGGATCAATCAAGGCCGATACCGCAGGCACAAAGAAACTGGCCGGCACACCGTGGCGGGTCAGAACCTTCAAGATACGAGGCACACCGCGGCGACGGCCAAACTCACCCCAAGCCAAGCGCCCAATGGCCGCCTTGCCCATGCCCAGTTCGAAAGTCTCGTGATCGCAATCGAACGACAGCGCCACCGCGCATTGTGCACCACCAGGCCACTTAGCGGGTGCGAGAGACCGCCCAGCGCGCACCCGGCTGACCAGCTGGCGCCAACTGGCCTCGTCGGTCTCCCAGGGTCGTTCGTGATTGATGTCAGCTGTCATGGGTGCGCTCATTCGCTGCGGGTGGCAACCAGTGAGCGCCTTGCCCACCGCACGCACCCATGTTCAATAGGCGAACAACTGTTACGATAACGCACACCCAAGGGGCAAGGATGATAAAGTTCTTCTTCAACGCTGCACCCAACCCAATGAAGGTTGCCTTGTTCCTGGAAGAAAGCGGCGTTGCCTACGAACCGATCCCCATCGATTCCAAGCTTGGTCAGCAGCACAGCGACACGTACAAGCGCATCAATCCCAACGCCAAGGTGCCAGCCATCATCGATGGCGATGTGCCGGTTTTCGATAGCAACGCCATCTTGCTATACTTGGCGGAAAAGACTGGTCAGTTTTTGCCCGACGACGGGCCAGGAACACGCGGCGCCATTTTGTCCTGGCTTATGTTCATCGCATCCGGCGTAGGCCCCTATTCCGGCCAAGCCGTTCACTTCAGAAAGTTCGCGCCCGAGCACATTCCCTACGCCGTGAAGCGCTACGATTTTGAAGCGCGACGCCACTGGCAGATCGTTGACGATCGCCTCGGCAAAGGGCGTTACATGATGGGTGACACCTATACGATCCTGGACATGGCGGTTTGGGGCTGGGGCGACCGGCTGACCTACATGCTGAACGACGACAACATCATGCAAAAATACCCCAATCTGCATCGCTTGATGCAGGAGATCGACGCTCGCCCGGCAGGGCAGCGCGCGCGGGCTCTTCCGACGCAGCACACCTTCAAGCAGGAGTTCGACGAGGAAGCTATGCGCTTCATGTACCCGCAGATCTTCGCCCCAGATCCGGTCTGACACTTGGCATCCACGTCCAAACCACTGCAGGGCAAAACCGCGCTGGTCACCGGCGCCGCCTCTGGGATCGGCAAGGCCATCAGCCAATTCTTGGCAAACGATGGTGCCGTCGTGATGTGCGTCGACGTGAACGCCGTAGGCGTCAAGGAGACGACCGAGGCCATTAGGGCTGACGGCGGCGAGGCCCACGCGATTGTCGCCGATGTATGCGATGAGCAGTCCGTCAATGTCATGGTTGAAACAGCCCTCAGCCACACTGGGCGACTGGATGCTGTGGCCGCAAACGCTGGGGCGATGATCGAAGGCGATATCCTGTCTTTGTCGCTCGACGACTGGAACGAAGCGATACGCCGCAATGCAACCGCAGCCTTTTTGACGGCACGCACCACACTTCCCGCTTTGGTCAAATCCGGCGACGGCGCCCTTGTCTTCACCACATCCACCGTTGCCCTGTCCGGCATGAAGGGTGTCGCTGGGTATTCCGCTGCCAAAGGAGCTGTCGCCGCGCTCACACGGCAACTGGCCGCAGATTTTGCCGACAAGAAGGTGCGTGTGAATGCGGTCGCGCCGGGTGCAGTGCGCACACCCTTGTCGGAATCGCAATTCCGTGCCCGGGCGAGCGACGATGCCCAGTTCGAGGCGCTGCTGGAGCAGGTCATTCAACGCTATCCCATCGCCCGATGGGGTATGCCGGAAGAAATTGCTGCTTTGGTCGCTTTCCTTTTGGGTCCGGGCAGCCGTTGGATGACAGGTCAAATCATTCCGGTCGATGGCGGCCTATTGGAGCTGCGATGACCCTTGGTGAGCTCCCATGCGCGTTGGACTAGTCGTCAACCCCATCGCTGGCCTGGGAGGACGGGTCGGCCTCAAGGGCACAGACGGGCCAGGCACCGTTGCGGAAGCGATTGAGCGGGGAGCGCAGCCACAAGCTGGTCCACGCACACGTCGCGCCCTGGAACGACTGGCCAACAGATTGCCTGGGGCCGAGCTTATCGCAGCGCCGGGATCGTTGGGCGCGCAATGGGCGGACGGGCTCGATTTAGCGGTTACAGTTCTGAACCTCGATACCGACACCCAAACCGCCCGCGACACAAAACTGGCCGTCGAAGCGATGGCCGATTGCGATCTCATCTTGTTCGCGGGAGGCGACGGTACAGCACGCGATGTCAGCGCAACACTTGCACCCGGACAGGCCATATTGGGCATACCGTGCGGTGTGAAGATGCATTCCGGTGTTTTTGCCATTTCACCCGAAGCGGCAGGCAGCCTGATTGCCGACATCCTGAAATCGCCGGATAGGGTCAGCTGGAACGACGACGCCGAGGTGATGGACATCGACGAAGCTGCCTTGCGAAAAGGACACATAGCGCCGGAGCTTTATGGCCATGCCCGCGTGCCGTCGGTGCGCAACCGCATGCAAGCGTCAAAGGGCGGACTCCGCAAAGACTGGGGTGCAGCCCTGTCAGGCGCTGCAGCGGAAGTGGTGGCGACCATGGACCCGGACACACTCTACGTGATCGGTCCAGGAACCAGCGCCGGATCAGTCATGCGGGCGGCCGGTCATACCCCGACCGTGCTCGGTATTGACGCCATGCGCGGCGGAGAGGTTGTTGGCCGTGATCTTCGCTCATCGGAGTTGGACGCATTGGTTGGAGACGGCCCGGTGCGCATCGTTCTTGGTGTGACAGGGCAGCAAGGCTTCCTGATTGGCCGTGGTAATCAGCAAATCGATCCTGACGTATTGGCCAGGGCCGGGCGCGATGGGCTGATTGTGCTGGCCGCTGAAGACAAGCTTTTTAGCCTCGCCCAACCACGCCTTTGGGTCGACAGCGGCGACCCCAATCTGGATGCCAACCTGGAAGGATATGTGCGGGTACGTACCGCCCGTGGTCGCGAAACGATGATGCGGCTATCCGCCGGTTGATATGGCGCCGAAACCGGGTTGATTTCGGGTGTGCGTTATGTGAACTTTTGTGCACTTTTACGTATTCCCGGCCAATTTGAACGCCTGCCCAGGATCTGAGGAGTTGTGTATGTCCACTGAATCGAGGCCTGCCTCATCACAGTCGCACCCGTGGATGGCCCTCTCGGCCCCCAGCGTTGTCGATGAGATGCTTGAGTATATCGGCGCACCATCTGTTGAGGCGTTGTTCGAGCAGATTCCTGCCGACCATTTTCGCAAAGCACCGCTCGATCTACCACCCGCTCTAACCAGCGAAGTTGAGCTGAAGCGCGACCTCGTCTCACGGCTGAAGCGGAACGAAAGCTGCGAGGACAATCTGAGCTTTCTCGGCGCTGGAGTATGGCAACACCATGTTCCTGCGATCGTCGACGAAATCGTTGGGCGGACAGAGTTCGCCACCAATGTTTGGGGCAGCTATCAGTCTGACCATGGGCGCAACCAAACCTGGTTTGAGTTTTCCTCCCAGCTTGGCGCTTTGCTCAATCTCGACGTTGTTCAGCTGCCGGTTTACTCCTGGGGTTGCGCATCGGGTCACGCCATCCGCATGGCGGCAAAGATCACCGGCCGCAAGAAAGTCCTGGTCCCGCAGTTTTCTGATCCAGAGCGCCTGTCGGTCATCCACACTTACTGCCAGCCACAAGAGATGGAATCGGCCATCGAAGTGGTGATGGTGGCTGCCGATCCGACCTCCGGCCGCCTCGATATCAACGACCTCAAAGCCAAGCTCGGCTCCGACGTTGCAGCCGTCTATTTCGAGAACCCAGCCTATCTCGGCACCATCGAGACCGGCGCTGCAGACATCGCGCAAGCAGCGCGCGCTGTCGGCGCAGAAACCATCGTCGGCGTCGATCCAATCAGCCTCGGCGTGATCACAGCACCGGGCGATTATGGCGCAGACATCGTCACCGGCCCAATGCAGACACTCGGCGTGCATATGCATTGCGGCGGCGGTGCTGGCGGCTTCATCGCGTCGCGCGACGAAGAAGCCTATGTGCGTAGCTTCAATGGGTTCTTGGTGTCCATCGCTCAGACTTTAGAGCCAGGACAACACGCCTTTGGCCTCGCCTGTCCGCACCAGAATTCCTACGGCATGCGCGAAGACGGCAATGACTGGACGGGCAATTCCACCTATCTGTGGGCCATTGCCGGTGCCGTCTACATGAGCTTGCTCGGCCCAGATGGATTTGCCGAAGTCGGTCGATTGATTGTCTCGCGAGCACGCTACGCCGCCAAAATGTTAGGCGACGTGCCGGGCGTGCGCATCGTTTGGCCGGATACCCAGTTCAAAGAGTTCCTCGTCAATTTTGACGACACCGGCAAAAGCGTCGCCGAGATCAACGATGCGTTACGTGCGCACGGCATCTTTGGCGGCAAAGACATTTCCGGCGAAGGCTTCGGCGTTGGCCAATCAGCGCTCTACTGCGTCACCGAAGTTCACACCGCCGCTGACATAAGGCGCCTGGCCGATACCATGAAGGAGGTGCTCTCATGAGCCGCTTGCCAAACTTCCACGCTGCCAAATGGGATGAGCCAGTCGTCATGGAAATGGGGCGTCCCGGTGGACGCGGACAAATATTCCCCGCGCCCGAAGACGAAGTAACCAGTGCGGTTGGCGCAGATCTGATCCCCGGCGCCATGACCCGTAAGGACCGCCCCGAACTGCCAGAGATCACCGAGTTCGAGGCCCAACGCCACTATCTGCATCTCAGCCAAATGACCTTGGGCATGATGGGCATCAGCCTGTTTGGCACATGCACCATGAAGTACAATTCCAAGACATCGGAATACGCCACGCTGCGCCCGGAACTGGCCGAAGTTCACCCCTACCAGCACGAAGACACGCTGCAGGGCGTCCTTGGCATTATGCATGAGTTCGACGGCATTCTGCGGTCGCTATCAGGCATGGATCAGTTCATCTTCCAAGCCGGCGGCGGTGCCGATGCGGCCTACACCATGGTGGCCTTGGCGCGTGCCTACTGGAAAGACAAAGGCATGCTTGGGCAGCGCACCGAAATGGTGACCTCGGCCCAATCGCACCCGTGCAATCCGGCGACAGCTGCTGCCGCTGGCTTCAAAGTGGTGAACCTGCCACTGGAAGAGAACGGATACCCGTCTCTCGACGCATTGAAAGCCGCCGTTAGCGACAAGACAGCGCTCATCATGCTCAACAACCCAGACGACATGGGTATCTACAACCCCGAGATTAAAGAGTGGGTGAAGGTTGCCAAAGAGGCCGGTGCACTTTGCTTCTATGACCACGCCAACTTCAACGGTGTGATGGGCAAACTGTCGGCGCGCGAACTTGGTTTCGATGCCTGCATGTTCATGCTGCACAAAACCTTCGGTGCACCAAAAGCTGGCGGCGGCCCGGCTGTCGGAGCGTTTGGTTGTTCCGATGCACTCGCGCCTTACCTGCCAACACCTGTTGTGGTGAAGGACGGGGATCGCTACCGCCTCGACGTGGACCGCCCGAAATCGGCTGGAAAAGTCCGCGAGTATTGGGGTAACGTTCCACAGGTCGTGAAAGCCTACGCCTGGGCACGCGGCATGGGCGCGGAGGGCATCCAACTCGCCTCTGATATCTCCGTCGTCGCCAACAACTACATGGACAAGCGTCTGTCGGAAATACCAGGCCTCGCCATCTCCAACCCAGACGTTAAAGCCTACCGGATGGAAATGACCCGCTGGTCGCTGGGGCCACTGGCAGAGGAAACCGGCATCGGTACGGTCGACTTTGCCAACCGCATGGCGGACTACGGGATCGACCCTTGGTGGATGAGCCACGAGCCCTGGATCGTCGCTGAACCGTTCACACCCGAAGCAGGTGAACTGTGGTCGAAGGAGGACATCGATATGTGGATCGATGTCGTTGCCAAGATCGTTGAAGAAGCGCGGGCTGACCCAGAAATGGTGAAGACGGCGCCGCACAACCAAGCCGTGGCCCAGTTGAAGGGCGACGTGTTTGAGGACCCAACGCAATGGGCGATGACCTGGCGCGCCTATCAACGCAAGATTCTCGGAAACGGCAAAGCCGAACGGGGCGCGGCCTAACTGCCGTGCCATCCACCCGGTCATTCGTCCGCCAAAACCGATATACCTTTCAACGCCCGGCTTGGTTGCTGTCCCAGCACCAGCTGGGCGGTGATGTGTGCGGTCATCGGCGCGGCACTGAAGCCAACCCAGGGGAACAGCGCCAGGAAGAAGCCAGGCCGGTTGGGGACTTCGCCCAAGATCGGACGCCAATCCGGCGTGCCGTTCACCCAGGCCGTCCAGCTTCGCACAGCGCGCATGTGGCCGATTTGCGGGACAACGCCGGCGGCAATACCCATATTGCCGGTCAAGCTGGCGGGGTCGATGACAAGTGTTCCGTCATCGCGCAATGCCGCAGGCCAGCCGCCACCGATGATGCAGCCACCATTGGCAGCTTGCTTCAACGACAGTTTGCCGGCGGCAGAGTAGACGAGATGTGGAATAAGCGGTGCCACAGGTTCAGTGACGGTCACCTGCAGCGGGAAGCCATCAATCTCGATATCAACGCCAAGCATGGCAGCAACATCACCAGCCCGCGCTCCTGCGGCATTGACCACCTTGCGCGCCTGCAGCGTGCCGCGCGCAGTCCTGATCTGAAAACCTCCACCGTCCTCGGCCAGATCTGTCACGGCAGTGTTGCGCATCAGCGTGACACCGCTCCGCTCAGCAGCAGCAGCAACGGCCGGTGTGGCGCGCAGCGGGTTGGCTTTGCCCTCCATGGCGCAGAAGCCCCCGCCGATCGCCTTGTCAGAAAGATAAGGTGCCAAAGCGTGCAGATCCGACGCCCCAAACAGTGCTGTTTCCACGCCATGCTCGGCCTCAATCGCGGCTTTGCGTTCGATCAGGCGCATCTGCTCGTCGGTTTGTGCAACGACAATGCCGCCCCCGAGCTTGACGTCAAGCTCTTCGCCAACGCGCTCCGACAAGTCCTGCCAGAGGGCGAGCGAATCCTGCAAAAATCCCAAGCACGGACCGTAAGCCTGCGCCCAACCCTCGCCGTAGAGGGCAAATTCGGGGTATTGTATCTGCAAATGCAGCGACCCGGCGTTCGCACCAGAGGCTTGCGCGCCAAGATCGCCTGCTTCGACAAGCGCGACCGAGGCGCCACTTTCCGCCAGATTCCAAGCGGTCATCAAACCTGTGATACCGCCGCCAATGACAACAACATCAAATCCGCCGACCATCAGTGCAGCATTCCCTTCGGCGTCCAATCAATGAGGACATCATGAGCAAGAGTTTTTCCGGAAGCCATACGGTGACCATTACCCCGTTCACCGAAGGCGGTGCAGCCATCGATTACGCCGCATGGGAGCGTTTTCTTGATTGGCAAATGGCCTGTGGCGTTCCCGGGGTCATTATCCTGGGCACGACTGGCGAGTTCCTGACCGTGACCGATGAGGAGCGCGAATTGTTCGTGCGGCACACGGTTCGGTACGTTGATGGACGCATGACGGTTTGGGTTGGCACCATGAACGCCTTCACACCCAACGCGGTGCGCTATTCCAAACAGGCAGAAGATCTGGGCGCTGACGGGCTTATGATCATTCCGCCCTATTACTACACCCCAACCGACGATGAGATCTTCAACTATTACGATGCCATTTGCAGCGGCTGTGATCTTCCGATCATGCTCTACAACAACCCGTTCACGTCGAACGTTGATATGAGCGCCAAGCTCGTCGGTCGTCTGACCAAGAGCTTCGACCAGATCCGCTACATCAAGGAAGCAAGCCAGCGCATTGAGCGCATCCACGACATCATCATCGAGAGCGATGGTTTGATGAATGTGTGGGCCGGCCAACGCGTCTTGGAAAGCTACAAGATGGGCGCCAAGGGCTATGTGAACCCATACGGCAACTACATCCCCCGCGCTTCGGTGAAGTTTGTCGAATGGGCGGAGCAAGGCCGCTGGAACGATGTGCAAGCCGTCCAATCGGTGATCTCGAAATTCGATACCATCATCACAGAAGGTCATCCGCTCTACGGCCACCAGTGCTACTCCAAAGCCCTCGCAGCTGCCGCTGGCTATCCAGTCGGAGACGTGCGCGCACCGATCACGACCTTCGAAAGCCTCGGCGCGGAAGGGCGTGAACGTGTCGCGAAGATGGTCCCACTGATGGAAGAACTGGAGCGGATCGTCGATACCATTGAAGGTGGGCAACTGGCGGCTGAATAGCATCAGCGGATGTAGGCCGCGCCATTGATATCGATGGTTGCGCCCGTCAGATGACGTGCACGGCCACTGGCCAAGAAGACCGCCATCTCGGCAATGTCTTCAGGCGGCACCCACTCGCCCATCGGCAGGGTCGCTGTTACGGCATCTTCGCCGCCGACCTTCGCGGCCGTTTCCACCGACATCCGCGTGCGCACCACACCCGGCGCAATCACATAGGCCAGGATTCCTTGCGCCGCGTAGTTGCGCGCAACTGTTTTGGTGGCCGCTGAAATGGCCGCTTTCGATGCCGCATAAGCAATCGCGCCCGGGTTCGACGTTCCGCGGGTGGTGACCCAGCTGCCAATTCCGATGACCGAGCCAGTCTCCTCAGCCTCTAGCCATTGGCGCACGGCGTGGCGCATTAGCCTAGCAGGCGCGTGAACGTTCACCGTTATCGCTTCGCCCCAAACCTTATCCCACTCGTCAATGGGGTCGGAGATACCGCCAAACTGGCGCATAATCCCAGCATTGTTGACCAACACATCCACGCGGCCCTGGGCCAGATCAAGGGCCTGATCCCAAAACCGATCAACGGCATTGAGATCGGTGAAGTTAGCCTGCAGAAGATGCGCTTTGCCCTGCGTGGCGTCTTCGGCACCGACGCGGTCACCGCCATAGTGCGCAATCACATTTGCCCCGGCCTCGATCATCGCGTGGGCGGTGGCCGCCCCAATCCCCTTGGAGGCGCCCGTCACGATGATGGTTTTGCCGGATAGCTCGCCCACAGCTAGCTCCGCTTCACAAAGGGTGTCGCCGCCAGCGCGGGGTTGCACCGCGCATAGGGGGCAGGCAGCGGAATCTCAGCACGCAGGGCAACCGCAGCTTTCCACGTCCACCTCGGATCCCACAACATGCCACGCGCCAAAGCCACCATATCAGCCTGACCGGTGGCGATGATGGTTTCAGCTTGGATCGGTTCGGTGATCTGCCCGACCGCCATCACTGGAATATCGACATCACGACGGATCGTCTCGGCAAAACCAACCTGATAGCCAGGGCCAGTGATGATCTCTTGGCGCTGATCTAGGCCACCCGATGTGACATCGATCATATCGCACCCCGCCTCCTTGAGTGCCTTACAGAAAGCAATTGACCCTTCCATATCCCAACCGCCTTCAATCCAATCGGTGGCCGAAAGACGAACAATCACGGGTTTCTCGATTGGGAAAGCATCGCGCACCGCCCTGAAAACTTCCAGTGGGTACCGCATGCGATTCGCCACAGACCCGCCATACTGGTCAGTGCGCTTGTTGGTGATCGGCGACAAGAACTGATGCAGCAAATAGCCATGGGCAGCATGCAACTCAATGAGGTCAAAACCGGCGCGATCAGCGCGCCGAGCGGCATCAACAAACGCTTCGCGCACACCTTGAAGCGCTTCGAGGTCCATAGCTCGCGGTTCGGGCCAGCCAGGCAGATAGGGTACCGCAGATGGCGCGTCGGTGACCCAACTATCGCGGCCTTCTAACAGCCCCCCGCCTTCCCAGGGCGCCACCGTACTGCCCTTGCGCCCAGCGTGGCTGAGTTGAATGCCAACCTTCACGTCGCTGATCGACTTCATAAACGAGATGATTTTGGCAAAGGATCGCTCGCAGCTCTCGTCATACAATCCTGTACAACCTGGAGTGATACGCCCTTGTGGCTCAACGCCAGTAGCTTCAACGATCACAGTGCCTGGTCCGGACATGGCGAATTGACCCAGATGGACAAGATGCCAAGCGCCTGGCACGCCATCTGTGGCTGCGTATTGGCACATTGGCGAGACAACAACGCGGTTGGCAACTGAGAGCCCCCCCAGTTGCAATGGCGTGAATAATTGAGCGGGCATGGACGTCCTGAACCTGATGGAAATTGCAATTGATCGAAGTCGATCGTGCGTTATAGTAACTTATGTGCGCTATTTGAACATGGCGTGAAAGCCCAAACAAGAAGAAAGGTCCGTTCATGTCGTCCCTTCGCGTTGCCGCCAGCACCTTCCCATTTCTCTATTCTCATGGTGGCTTGGATGCGCTCAAGCATCTCAAGACGCTTGGCTATGACACGTATGAATTGATGATCTTTCCGCCGCATTGTTGGCCACGCGAGCTGACAGTTGCGGACCGCCGTGACTACAAAGCCTGGCTTAACGGCGAGGGCGGTCATGTAAGCAGCTTCTGCTACCCGCTGCTCGACAACAACCCCAATGGGGTCGACCGTTTGATGCGTGCCTACACTCTGGACCGCTACAAGGAAGCTATTGATTTTGCAGCTGAATTGGAGTGCCCTTATGTGGTGGCGATCCCAGGCCCGGTGAACAGCCTGATCAATCCACCGCATCAATGGATGCTCGATTGGTTTGTCGAAGGAATGAAGGAACTCGTCACCTACGCCAAAGGCACCAACGTACAGCTGCTGCTTGAAAACGTGCCCTTCACCTATCTACCGACCGCCAAAGACATGGCCGATACGGCCGCGCTCATTGGCCCTGAAATCGGCGTGAACTTCGATGTCTGCAACAGTGCCTTCATCAAGGAAGATCCGGCCGAGGCGATCCGCATGCTTGGCAGACTGGTGAAGAACGTCCACATCTCAGACTCGGGGTATGAGGAATTTCTGCATGCCAAACTGGGCACCGGTATGGTCGAGCCAGGTCCCGCAGCCGCTGCGCTGAAGGAGATCGGCTATGACGGCGTGACCGTATTGGAGATTATCACCGACGCACTTGCCGACGGTGCTGACCCAGACGGTGACATTGTCGCCAGCCATGAAATACTCGCGGCCAATGGCTGGGCACCTCTGCGCTAAGCCATCCCTGCTTCGACCGGCAGAATGACACCCGTCATTCCACAAGCCGCATCCGATGCCAAAAAGTAGGCGGCGTTGGCCACATCAGTTTCCGTCGCCAGACGCCCAAGCGCGTTGTCGGCGGCCAAGGCCGCCAACGCATCACTGGGCGGCGGTCCGCCGCCTTTATGGCGGGCCTGAACTCGACCCATGAGAGCATCCGTCGCAATAGGTCCTGGTGCGAGAGCATTCACGCGAATGTTGCGGGGCCCAAGATCAAGGGCAGCAGCACGCACAACACCAACCACCGCGTGCTTGGACGCGGTATAGAGCACCTGCTTGGGATGCGCCTTGTAACCGTTGATGGACGCCATCGCGACCACGGCGCCGTTGCCTGAGCGCTCCAGCGCCTGGGTGAATGATCCAATGGTGGTGGCGACACCCCAGACATTGATCCGCATCACGCGATCCCATTCGGCGAGGTCTAACGCGTCCATGCCACGCCATGGTGGGACGACACCGGCATTGGCGATAATGATGTCGACCACGCCCAAATCGTTGGCGAGCGCCGAGAGCTGGCCCTCTGCGTCATCCGTGCTGAGATCCAACTCTTCGGTGCGCCAGCCCCCGGGCACATCGGCAAAGGCGCCCGGCAAATCCACCGCAACAATCTCCGCGCCACCTGCGGCAAGCCTTTGCGCAATGGCGCGGCCTAATCCGCCGGCCGCCCCCGTTACGACAGCGCGACGTCCGGTCATCTGATTGTCTTCCACGGGAAACCCTCCAAGTATGGCGCTAGGCCGGATCAATTCTGTGCGGCACAATTCTCATTTGCGTAGTGCGCACACTTGTGCGTTATGTGAACACATGCAGGACGAAGCACCAAGCCCCTACTCCATCACGATCCTCGGCGCAGGGTCGATTGGCCTTTCCTTTGCAGCCGTCTTCACCGACGCGGGCGCGTCTGTTTCGTTGGTGGAACCGGACCAAGGACGCCGCGATGCCGTCGCGGATGGACTCGCCATTCAGAGCGCCGCCATTAAATCCGCAGGCCTCGCACGTGGAGGCGAAGGTTCTGTTGAGGTCTTTAAGAAGGCTGCTGATGCAGTTCCAGGAACTGACATGGTCGTGGAATGCGGCCCGGAGAGCGTCGAAGCCAAACAGGCAATCTTTGCAGAGCTATTCAAGCTGGCCGGCGAAGATACAGTCCTGGCAACGGCGTCTTCCGCGATTACCATTTCGCAGATTGTGCCCGACACCACCAAGCAGCGCCAATGCGTGGTCGCCCACCCGGTCAATCCACCTTCAGTCCTGCGGATCATCGAACTGGTGCCCGCACCGGGAACGCATGCATCCATTGTCCAGTCGGCTGCAGAACTCTTCCAGACCGTGGGATTCGAAACCGTCGAACTTGGCCATGAGGTTGAAGGCTTCGTGCTCAATCGCCTGCAAAGCGCTGTCTTACGGGAAGCCTACCGCTTGGTGGACGAGGGCGTCACCGACGCGAATGGCATCGATACCATCATGCGCCTTGGCCTCGGGCCGCGCTGGGCACTGTCAGGACCCTTCGAGACCGCTGAACTGAACACACCCGGGGGCATCAAAGCCCATGCAGCTCGCATGGGCCCAGCCTATAAGCGGATCGGCGAAGGGCGTGGCGAAACCGTTGATTGGAATGAGGCACTCGTCGCCAAAGTTGATGCCCAACGGCGCGCTGAAATTTCGTTGGATGCGCTCCCCGGTCGCGTTGCCTGGCGTTCGTCGGCAGTGGCAAAGCTGGTCGCAGAACGTGACAAACTGATGCGAGACTGACGCCCATGGCGCCGATGCAGTTCCAGTTCGATGGGTACCAAATCACATCAAAGGAAGGGCAAAGCCTCGCCGCTGCTCTGACAGAGGCTGGCGTGCGAACCTTTCGCCAAACCGCCAAGGATGCCGAGCGCGGCATGTTTTGTGGCATGGGCGTGTGCCAAGACTGTCTAATCACCGTTGACGGGGTGCCTAACCGGCGGGCCTGCATGACCCCAGCACAGGATGGGATGAAGGTAGAGACCCAGGTCGCGCTGCCAGAATTTGGCTCCGCCGCGGACGCATCGAACGATCAGCCATTACACCTGTCACCGGATGTTCTGGTCATCGGTGGAGGCGCGGGTGGATTATCGGCGGCGACAGTCGCCGCCGAAGCGGGCGCCAGCGTGGTCCTGCTCGACGAGCGCAAAGTCGCTGGCGGTCAGTACTATAAACAAGCCGCCAACAAGATGATCCTTGACCAACAGCAGGCCGACGGTGCTGAGCTGGTCGCGAAAGCCCAGGCGTCGGGCGCCGCAATGATCGCAGGCGTCGAACTCTGGGGCGCCTTTGATGGGCTGACATTTTTTGCGCACACGGACGGCCGTCCCATCGTCGCCAAGCCCAAGACCGCGATCATCGCGACCGGCGCTTATGAGCGACCGGTCACCGTTCCTGGCTGGACACTACCAGGCGTCATGACGACCGGCGCCGCACAAACGCTTTGGCGCAGCTATCAAACGCTGCCGGGCAAACGCATCGCCGTTTGCGGTTCAGGCCCTTTGAATGTGCAAGTTGCGCTTGAGTTGGCCAAGGGCGGCGCCGAGATCGTCTATCTTGCCGAGCGCGCACCTGCGGCTTTGAAAAAACCGCACGTTGCCCTGGCTATGGCGGCTGCCGATCCAAAGCTCACAGCACAAGGTCTGATGATGCTGGCTGGACTCCGGCAACGGGGGATCCGGGTTCATTATGAGACGGAGCCATCAAGCGTTGAAAAAAGTGGTGATGCGCTGACCGCCACATTCCGCCATCGGAGCGGCCGCGAACAAGCGGTTCAAGTCGATGCGCTCTGCATGAATGCGGGCTTCGAGCCGCAAAACGAAATTCTCCGCCTGCTCGGCGCCGCGATGCAGTTTGATAGTGCGATGGGCCACCTGCGCTGCCGCAAGAGCGCGACTATGGAGACGACTGTTGCGGGACTCTACGCTGTCGGTGACTGCACCGGCCTTGGTGGCGCACCGGCTGCACGAATTGAAGGCGAGATCGCCGGTGCCAGCGCCGCCGCGGCCACCGGCCATGGCAATGCCCCGAACATTTCATCCCAGCACGCCCAGCTCGCCAAACACCAGGCATTTCAGAAGAACCTCTGGACGCTCTACGACATTGCCCCGCCCAAAACCGCAACCTTGGCAGACGAAACCATCATCTGCCGATGCGAAGAACTCACCCTTGACGACATTCGATCAGGCCTCAACACCAAGCCGGGGCATGTCGGCACGCTGAAAAGAGCAACGCGTGTCGGCATGGGCCGTTGCCAAGGGCGCTATTGTGGCCCAGTGGCAGCACACATCGTGGCCGAAGAAACCGGCCAAGCGATTGAAGACTTGAGCTTCTTTGCGCCAAGGGTGCCTATCAAGCCCGTCGCGATCTCGGCCATCCTCGCTGCGGAGCAAGCGCTGAACGACACTACCGACAGTAAGACGAGCGAGGCGGCAGATGCCGCCGCCTGATGTGCTGGTGATCGGTGGCGGCGTCACCGGTACCATGGCGGCGCTGCACTTGGCGGAGCAGGGCGCGGGGGTCACTCTCCTGGACGCGGGCACCAACGCCGGATCCGATGCCAACGCCGGATCGTTGCACGTACAGATGCAGAGCCGGTTCATGCGCATGTACCCCAATCAGGTGGCGAACGTGGAGGCGGCACTGCCGTTTTATTGCGAAGCGGCCGATCTTTGGGCCGAGTTGGACCAACAACTTGGTGGCGTCGAACTCGTCCGCAAAGGCGGGCTGATGCTTGCCGAGAGCGCCGAACAGTTGGCGTTTCTGGAGATGAAGGCCAAGCGCGAAGCAGCCCAAGGCGTGTCTGTCGACATTCTTGATCGACGCCAACTCGATGCTATGGCGCCTTGGCTTGGCCCGCATATCGTCGGCGCGGAACTTTGCCGCGACGAAGGCAAACTCAACCCGCTAATCGCCAACAAGCGTCTTCGCGCCCGCGCCGAGGCGGCAGGCGTTCAACGCCAGAAGGTCTTTGTCGATTCTCTTTGTGTCGATGACTACAGGGTAACGGCGCATGCCGATGGAAGAACCTTTCATGCCGACCAAGTCCTTGTCGCAGCGGCTTGGGGCAGTTCAACGCTCACGGCGCCGTTGGGTATAACGGTCCCCTCCGACGCCGAAGCGCTGCACATGAACATCACCGAGCCGGCATCGATCGTCATTTCTCATCTCGTCCAACACGCCGAACGCTCCATTACACTCAAACAGTTCGGTTCGGGCCAGATCGTCATCGGTGGAGGTTGGGCTGCAGGATATCGCGGCAAAGACCAGCCCCCCGAGGTGGAGGCGACATCGATGCTGGGTAACGTCGCCCTAGCCGCGCGTTTAGCGCCTGCAATTGGCGACCTACGCGTGATCCGCACCTGGGCAGGCATCAACACCACCACCGACGGCGCATCGATCATAGGCCGGTTGCCAACCGCCGAGCGTGTAATCATGGCTTTGCCTGGCGATGCGGGATACACGCTCGGCCCATTGGTCGGGCGGATGGCGGCGGACATCGCACTAGGCAGGGTCCCTAATCTCGATATTGAACGCTTCTCGCCGAAACGCCTGATGCACTAGCGCGCTATCGACGAAGCGCGAGACTGATGTTGCCCACTGTGTCTTGCAGCTTAGGCAGCATCTCATCGACCATCTCTTGGGCCGACATACGCAGCGTCGGGACACCAATGTTGACGGCACCCACCATCACACCGTTCGATAGGTAGAGCGGCACTGCAATCGACATCAACCCCGTCTCAAGCTCTTGATCGACGAGCGACCAACCTTGGTCGCGCACCTCTTCAAGGATGGCACGAAACTGCTTGCGATCGACAACGGTGCGCTCGGTCACCGCTTCCATTGGAATGGATTTCAACATTTCCGGCCACTCGCTCTCTGGCAAGCCAGCCAGCAAAACGCGGCCCGTTGCCGTGGCGTGTGCCGGGAAGCGCCGGCCAACTGTGATGCCAACGGAAATGACACGGTGCGCCTGCGTCCCGCTCACATAGACAACATCATACTTGTCGAGGATCGCGGCAGACACACTCTCGCGGGTTTCTTCCGACAGATGTTCAATGAACGGACGGGCAATATCCCAGGTGCCTTTGGATGACAGAACGGAAAAACCGAGCTCCAGCACCTTGGGTGTGAGATCAAACAGGCGGCCATCAGCAACCGCGTACCCTTCACGCACCAAGGTTAGCAGGATGCGACGCGCGCCCGCGCGGGTGTTACCGGTTTCTGCGGCCACCTCGGAAAGGGTCATCTTGCGGCGGGTTCGGTTGAAGGCGCGCAACACGTCGAGGCCACGGGCCAGCGAACTCACATAATCGCGTGAATTGGCACCATGGCTCGCCTCGTCGACCTCATCAGGCGCCGCAGTCATCAAGCCAACTGGCGTCTCGACCTGGGCCGACGCATCGTCGGTCGGCTCAAGCGTTTCGCCCGCCTCCTTGGCTTTTGTCTTGGCGCCCATGATCCCCTCCCGTTCCGGTTGACCTTGCCCCAATGTGATTCCCATACCCTGCCTCACCGCGCCGAACATGGCCAGATGACCCAAAGTCGGCGAAGAAATGCGGAAAACCACTTGCGCATTTCGCAGACACGGTGAATTATCGCACAAGCGTTCGCTATGTGAACTTTTGGCAAAATGGGAGATGTCAATATGACCAATAACAAGACCTTCGCGAATGGTATTTCGCGTAGAACGGCGCTCAAGGGCCTCGCGGCAACAACCGCATTGGCCGCAACCCCTTTCAGCATCGCGCGCGCGCAAAGCGCTCCACTGCGCTGGTGGTCGCCACAATCATCACCGGCTCAGGTTGCAGCTTACGAAACACAGATTGCCAACTTCAAAGCCGCAACCGGCATCGACGTCGAGTTCGAAACCACCTCGGACGAAGGCTATGCGCCGCAGCTGGCTGCCGCATTCTCGTCTGGCGAAGTGCCCGACATCGTCACCCACCTTCCATCCTTTGCGGTCCAGTCCTACTACGCAAACGGTCTGCTTGAGCCATTCAACGATGTGATCGAAGCGGTCGGTGCAGACGACTACTTCCCTGGCGCAAACAACGTTTACCTCGCTGCAGACGGCAATTATTGCGGCACTGGCATCGGCAACTCAGCTGCCAACATGATCTGGGTTCGCCGCGATCTGATGGCCGAAGCTGGCATCGACAAAATCCCAGAGACCTGGGATGAGCTGCGTACCGCAGTCTCCGCCATGCAAACCGGTGGTTTGTTTGGCGCGCCTCTGCCTTACGGCCGCAACTCCATGACGTCGCTCATCTTCATCGGCTTTATCCACCAGGCCGGTGGATCGGTGTTCTCGCCGGACCTCGACGTGACCATCGACAACGAAGGCACGCGCAATGCTCTCGAGTTCTACCGTGAGATGCGTGAGTTCTGCCCTCCGGGCGCCACGAACTACAGCTGGGGCGAGAGCCTGACGGCCTTCGTGTCGGGCGCTACGGCGACGGGCATCTATACCGGCCGCGTTCTGATCAACGTCAACGATCAGAACCCAGGCATCGCTGACCACATCACCTGCTCGACCTATCCGCGTCTGTCGACGGACATTGCGCCATGGACCTTCAACGATTTCCCATCGGTGATGATCCCGGCTCAGTCGCAAAACATTGATGCCGCGAAGCAGTTCGCAGCGTTCTTGTTTGACCCAGAGGGCTACATCCAGCAGCTGCACGCAGCGCCTGGACACGTTCTACCGGTTCTTCGTTCCATCAACGAAAACCCGGACTATCAGAACAACGCGATCATCCAGAAGTACCCGGCTGAAGTTGAACTGATGGCGGCATCTGCAGCTGGTGGCTTCAACCTCGGCTACGAAAGCGCGGACCACAAGTCCAACGAGAAAGCTGGCGAGATCATCGGCTCTAACGTGATCTCGGAGCTGGTCGGTAAGGTTGTGCTGAATGGCGACAATGTCGATACGGCGCTGAGCGAAGCGTCGATGGCTATCGAAGCAATCGTCAACGGCTAACGCCCGCTTCGGGCAAACGATACGGGCCGTCTCCCGCTGATGCAGGAGGCGGCCTATCCATCGAAAGCACCCTATGGCCAGCAACTCGTCGACACTGCTCGAACGGCGTTATGCCCTCCTCGGCGTGATGTTGATCGCGCCGACCGTTGTCGTGTTCTGCGCGGTGATCGTGTATCCCCTGCTTTCGGCAATCTACCTTTCGTTTTTCTCCATCTTCACGCCCACCTTGCAGGGCGACTACGTCGGCTTTGAAAACTACGCCGACTTGATTTCCACCGGCACGTTTTGGTCGTCGCTCGGTACCACGCTCATCTGGACGGTCGGGACGCTGACTCTGCAAATTCTGTTCGGTGTGGCGATGGCCCTGGTTCTGCACCAGAATATGTGGTTCCGCAGCCTGGCGCGCTCGCTCATCTTGTTCCCCTACTTCATTTCCACCGTGGTGGCGGTGCTGGTTTGGAAATGGCTGTTCAACGATCTCTACGGGATCATGAACCATTTCCTGATCAGCCTCGGCATCATCGACTTCCCGATGGACTATTTGGGCACCATGCCCAACGCCATGATCTCGGTGATCTTAGTGGGCGCCTGGAAGTACTTCCCTTTTGTCGTGATTGCGGTGCTAGCGCGCCTGCAAACGATCCCAGATCAACTCTACGAAGCGGCAAAGATCGATGGCGCTGGCCCGATCGGCCGCTTCTTTGATGTGACGCTTCCACAACTGCGTGATGTGCTGGTCGTTATCATCATGCTGCGGTCGATCTGGGACTTCAAAGAGTTCGATCTGATCTTCCTGCTGACTGGCGGTGGACCGCTGAACGACACCCAAACGCTGCCACTGCTCGTCTATCAAGAGGCCTTTGCGCTCAATGATATGGGCCGCGCCTCCGCCTATGCGGTGATGATGATGATCATCATGCTGGTCTTTATGATCGTCTATATCCGGCGAACCCGAAGCGAGGAGGAAGCTTGATGGCCTTTATCAAAAAGCTCGCTTTCAACCTGGTCGCTTGGGGCATCATATTGATGATCGCGTTTCCGCTGTTTTGGATGCTGGTCACCTCCGTCAAGCCGGCGTTCGAGCTGTTCCGTCGCCCGCCAACAATGCTGCCGGAAACCTGGACGATTGAGCATTACCTGCACCTGCTTCAGCGTACGAACTTCCTGACCTATTTCCGCAATTCAGTGATCCTTTCCACAGCGACGACGATTGTTGTCGTCGCGATCGGCACTCTGGGCGCCTACAGCCTGGTACGATTCCGCTTCCGTGGACGCGAAAGCCTCGCCTTCATGGTGCTGTTCACCTACCTCCTGCCGTCGGTCGTGCTGATCATCCCGCTGTACTTGCTGTTGGTGCAGATCGGATTGGCCAACAACATCTTCAGCCTGGTGATTGCCTACACCACCTTTGCGCTGCCCTACGCGCTTTGGCTGCTACGATCCTTCATGGCGGGCATTCCACAAGACTTGGAGAGCGCGGCGCTGGTCGATGGCGCGAGCCGCATGGGAGCCTTCTTTGATGTGATCCTACCGCAGCTTCTGCCAGGCATCATTTCAACAGCACTGTTCACCTTCATTCTCAGCTGGAACGAATATCTCTACGCCCTCGTTCTGGTGAACTCCGACGATGCCCGCCCGCTAACGACCGGTGTTATGAACATGCTCGTTTCGTCCTTCAACATTGAGTGGTCGCTGTTGATGGCCGCATCGGTCATGATGAGCGTGCCGCTGATTATCGTCTTCGCCTTCCTGCAAAGCTATTTGACCCGCGGCTTCGGCGCCGGCGGTGTGAAAGGTTAGCCATGGCCGCCGTCGAATTTTCCAATATCCGCAAAGAGTTTGGCAGTTTTACCGCCGTCCATGGCCTCGACCTGAATATCGAGGAAGGCGAGTTCGTTTCGCTGCTCGGTCCGTCCGGCTGCGGCAAAACAACAACGCTGCGCATGCTGGCAGGGCTGGAATTTCCAACCTCAGGCGACATTCGCATCGGCGACCGTTTGGTGAACGACGTTGCGCCTGGGCAACGCGATATCGCAATGGTTTTCCAATCCTATGCCCTCTACCCGCACATGTCGGTCGCGCAGAACATTGCCTACCCACTGAAAAAACGAGGCGTAGGGTCTGCCGAACGCGAAAAAAGCGTGCAGGCGACCGCCGACCTCTTGCAACTGACGGAGCTCCTGCAACGCAAGCCGCGCCAACTATCAGGTGGGCAACAACAGCGCGTGGCGCTTGGCCGTGCCCTGGTGCGCGACCCTAAAGTGTTTCTTCTCGACGAACCCTTGTCCAACCTCGACGCGAAGCTGCGCGGCTATATGCGCGTCGAGTTGGTGGAACTACACCGCCGACTAGGACGCACAATGGTCTACGTCACGCACGATCAGCTGGAAGCCATGACCATGGCTGATCGCATCGCTGTTATGGATAGTGGGGTCTTGCAACAGTTTGCACCGCCGACTGAGGTGTACACCGAACCTGCGAACCGGTTCGTTGCCAGCTTCATTGGCACACCTGCGATGACGCTTGTCGATGGCGAGATCATGCGCGAGGGCGACAACTGGCACTTCCGCGGCGAGGGTGTGGCTGTTGGTCTTCCTGGCCTGTCCGACAAGGCGGAGGCTGGACCGGCCTGCCTGGGTGTCCGACCCGAGAATGTGACCGTTGGCCAAGGTTCCATCAACGCCACCGTTAAAGTGGTCGAGAAGACGGGTCATGAAAACATTGTGTTCCTGGAGCTCACCGATGGGCACCGACTGACGGCAAGGGCGCCCGCCCAGCATGACTGGCACGCTGGCGAGGTCGTCCAGGTCGCGCTTGATACAGACCATATCCATGTCTTTGGGCCAGGAGATCGCGGCACACGGTGGAACCGGCCGATGACCCCGACCGCCCCCGTCAAGGTTTCATCAACGACCAGCGCACCGCAAAAAACCAAAGCCGATGAAACGGCTGAGAAGGCAGCGTCATGAACAGAGACAGCATCAATTGGAGCGGGCCCATGCCCGCCGTGACGACACCATTTCATGCAGATCTTTCGCTCGACGAAGAAGGCTTTCGCGCCAACATCGACAACCTCTTTTCGGCGGGCGCGACAGGTATTGTTGCAGCCGGGTGCACGGGCGAGTTTTGGTCCCTAACATTAAAAGAACGCGAACGCTTGGCCCAGCTCACCGCCGAGGCCTGTAACGGTCGCGGCCCGGCCATCGTTGGCACCGGCTCCATTCGCGAGACAGAAGTCATCGAACAAATTGACGCCGCCAAGTCCGCGGGTGCGGACGCCGTTTTGGTGATGCCCGCCTACTTTGTTCATCTATCCAAGAGTGAACTGATCGCTCACTTCGAGGCGATCAATTCCAAAGCCTCGCTGCCTGTCGTGCTCTACAACATCCCGGGCAATGCCTGGAACGCCATCACCCCCGATATTGCTGACGAATTGGCCAACTTGGACAATGTGGTCGCAATCAAGGAAAGCAGTGGCCAGTGGCAAAACTTTCATCAAACCCTAACCCGGGTGCGTGACCGCATTCGCGTTTTCTGCGGACCATCCTCCACCATCGGTGTAGCGGCCGCCTTGGCGGGTGCTGATGGCCACATCGATTGCTTTCCCAATGTATGGCATGACTGCATGCAGCTTTGGTACAAAACCAAAGCCGGTCAGATCGACGACGCCTGGGCATTGCAGGCGACCGGCCAGGCGATGACGGAACTGTTCGTCTCTGATGGACGCACGCTCTACCCATCGACCAAGGCGGCCATGGATTTCTTTGGGCAACCCGGCGGCGGCGTCCCGCGCCCACCGTTGCGCCCGCTGACCGGCGGTACCTTGGCTGGACTCAAGGTCGGGATGGAAGCCTTGATTGGCGAGAAAAAGAAGGTCGCCTAACGGCGGGCTGATCACCCGTAGAGGAGAAAGAGACAATGGATCTCGGAATAAAGGGCCGCCGGGCAATTGTGACTGCAGCCAGCAGAGGCTTGGGCTTGGCGACGGCGCGTTCATTGGCGCGTGAGGGTGTATCGGTCGTCATGAACGCACGCAGTGAAGGTCCACTGGCCGAAGCAGCCAAGGCGATTGAGGACGAGTTCGGCGTTGAAGCCAAGCCCGTTCCAGCCGACTTCAACACGCCAGAAGGCCGCGCGGCGATCTTGGATGCGGCTGACGGCAAAACCGATATTTTGGTCAACAATCCGGGCGTCCGGCAGGTGCCGACACCCTATGACGAGATCACGGCCGAAGACTGGCACTACTGGCTGGAAGTGCACTTCCTTTCGTCGGTACAAATGATGCAGGCCGTTGCACCGGGCATGAAGGAGCAGCGCTTTGGTCGGATCGTCAACATGTCGGTGAGCTTCATCAAGTTCCCGCAAGTTGGGTTCGCGCACAGCCATGCCGCCCGCCTGGCTTTGTCCGGCGCGTCTGCTGCGATGGTGCGCGAATTGATTGGCCACAACGTCACAATCAACACTGTCTGCCCTGGCTTGTTCGATACAGACGCATTGCACACCAACCTGCATGGCCATGCCAAACGCGGCAACACCACCTACGAGGCCATTGTTCAAAACCGCCTAGAGACCTGCCCGGCAGGCCGGTTCGCAGACCCTTCGGAATGCGGTGACCTCATCGCTTACATCTGTTCGGCTCAAGCAGGGTTTATGTCGGGCCAGAATATCGTCAATGATGGCGGCGTCTATCAAGGCCTCTTCTGATGGCAGACGGCGCAAAGGTCGTCATGGTTTCTGGCGGTGGCCGGGGCCTCGGCGCCGCGATCACCCGGAGATTGCTCGATGATGGTTGGACGGTCTCCTTGGGCTTGCGCGACCTAACGCAGGCGGATGCCTTTTCAGGCAGTGTCTCGGCACACAGCTTTGATGCCACCGACACAACGACAGCGCCCGCATGGGTCGAGAGCACATTTGCCACCCATGGCAAGATCGACGCCCTCGTCAACAATGCCGGCATCTTGCGTATGGTCGACTTTGACCAAGGTGATGAAGATGACCTGGACGCGATGTGGGGCATCAACGTGAAAGCGCCGTTTCGCGTGATCCGGGCCGCACTGCCGCATCTGCGCAAAGGCGGACAAGGGCGCGTGGTGAACATTGCGTCCACCGATGCAAAACGCTTCCGGGGCGGCACCTCGATCGGCTACGCGATGACCAAGCATGCCTTGCTTGCCATGACCCAAGCTGTACGCCACGCGGCCTGGGACGATGGCGTCCGCGCCACTGCCATTTGCCCTGGTGCGATCGATACCGACCTGCTCGCAGGACTCCCCGCTGTCACACCGAAGGCCGACCGTCTATCGCCGGATACCGTGGCGAGCATGGTCACCACAGTGCTGGCGCTGCCTAACCAAGCCAGCGTGCCCGAAATTGTCATGAACACCCGCTTAGAGACCGTGATATGAGCCTTGATACGCGCATCAACGATGAACTCGCTGCATGGGACAGAGACTATCTCCTGCATCCCACGACCCACACCGCCAAACACGCACGCGGCGACGTGCCGGGACGCATCGTTACAGGCGGCGAAGGAGTCTACATTGAAGACCGCGATGGCAATCGTTTCCTGGACGCGTTTGCCGCCCTCTACTGCGTCAACGCCGGCTATGGTCGCACCGAAATCGCCGACGCGATATCCGAGCAGGCGCACAAGCTCGCCTTCTTCCATTCGTTTGCGGGTCAAGGAAACGAGCCTGCCATTCGTCTGGCCAAGATGATCATGGATCGTGCGCCCAACCATATGGCGCGCGTCTATTTTGGCCTGTCCGGATCCGACGCCAACGAGACCAACGTCAAGCTTGCTTGGCACTACAACATCCTGCGCGGCAAGCCGGAAAAGAAGAAGATCATCAGCCGTTGGCGCGCCTATCACGGTTCCGGGATTGTATCTGGGTCGATGACAGGACTGCAGTCCTACCATGCGCGTTTCAATCTTCCGCTGGACGGATTCCTACACACGCTATGTCCGCAGTTTCTGCTTCGCCCGGATCTAGACATGTCGGAAGCAGACTTCGTTGCCTACCTCATTGCCGACCTGGAAGCCTTGATTGAGCGCGAAGGGCCGGAAACGATCTGCGCCTTTATCGGGGAGCCAGCCATGGGCACCGGTGGCATCATGCCACCGCCTGAGGGCTATTGGGCTGCCGTGCAGCAGGTTCTGGCGCGCCATGACATTTTGCTGATGGCCGACGAGGTGGTGACTGGTTTTGGCCGCACCGGCAGGATGTTTGGCAGCGAGTACTACGACCTGACGCCAGACTTCATGACCATCGCCAAGGGTCTGACATCGGCCTATGCGCCGCTGTCCGGCTCCATTATTTCGCAGCGTGTTTTTGATGTTCTGATGCAAGGGACAGACGACTTTGGGCCACTCGCTCATGGATGGACCTACTCGGCGCACCCAGTGAGTGCAGCGGCAGGAATCGCGACGTTGAATTTGGTTGATGATCTTGGGCTCGTGGAGAACACCCGCGCCATGGGACCGGTCCTTCAGAGCGCCCTGAATGAGGCGATGGACGGCCACCCCCATGTCGCCGAAGTTCGTGGCGTCGGTCTTTTAGCAGCGGTGGAATTTGCAGCCGATCCTGGCAAACGCGAATGGTACCCACCGATGACTGTCGGCCCGAAGATCGCCGAAGCGATGGCCCAGCGTGGTGTGATCGCGCGCGCCATGCCTGAGGCCAACACGATCGGTCTGGCGCCACCGCTCTCCATCAATCCAGAAGAAATCGCCATCGTTGCCCAAACGCTGCGCGCTGCAGCAGACGACGTACTCCTCGACTAAGGCTCTTTCTCAATGACCAGCTTTGCTTCCCTCGTGCGCGAGGACAATCTCATCAACGGACAGTGGGTCGGCGCCGACAGTGGCCAGACCATCGATGTGACCGATCCAGCAACCGGCAAAACGATCGCAACAGTCCCAAATGCGGGGCAGGCCGAAACCAAGCGTGCGATCGAGGCTGCGCATAACGCCTTTCCCGCCTATGCAGGGCTGACACTTGGTGAGCGCGTCGCGCTGATGCGCAAGCTGCACGATACAATCCAAGACAATCTGGAGCCAATGGCCCAAATGCTCACGGCAGAGCAGGGAAAGCCACTTGCGGAGTCGCGCGCGGAGGTTGGCTCATCGGCAGGTTATGTGCTTTGGTTTGCCGAGGAAGCACGGCGCACCAACGGTGCGATCATCCCCTCGCCCATCGCTGGTCGTAAGCTGATGACCACCCGCCACCCGGTTGGTGTCGTTGCCGCGATCACACCTTGGAACTTCCCGTCGTCAATGCTGGCCCGTAAGCTTGGCCCAGCGCTGGCCGCTGGATGCACAGTGGTCGTGAAGCCTGCCACCGCCACGCCACTGTCCGGCCTGGTGTGGGGACACCTGGCAGAGCAATGTGGTTTTCCCAAGGGTGTGGTGAACGTGCTGACCGGCAGCGCCCGCGCCATAGGCGGCGAGATCACCTCAAACCCGAAGGTGCGCAAGATCACCTTTACCGGCTCCACCGAAATCGGCAAACAACTGCTGGCTGAGGCGGCGGGAACGGTCAAACGCATGTCGATGGAGTTGGGCGGCAACGCGCCCTTTATCGTGTTCGATGATGCAGACCTCGACAAGGCCGTTGACGGCGCGATTGTCGCGAAGTTCCGCAATGCTGGACAAACGTGTGTTTGCACCAATCGACTGTTTGTTCAGTCTGGCATCTATGATCGTTTCATGGACGCGTTCGCCAAGCGCGTCTCGTCACTCAAAGTGGCACCAGGGGCCGAAGAAGGCTCTGAGCAAGGACCGCTGGTCGACGATGCTGCGCTTTCCAAAATCGAAGACTTGGTGGCCGACGCGCTCGCCAAGGGTGGCGACCTTGTCACCGGAGGAGGGCGCCATGATCGCGGCGGCTTGTTCTTCCAGCCGACCGTTATCGGTAACGCCACCGCGTCTATGCGCGTTACCGATGAAGAGATCTTTGGGCCCATCGCGCCGGTCTATCGCTTTGACCACGAGGACGAAGCCATCGCGGCGGCCAACAACACCAACTTTGGCCTCGCATCCTACGCCTTCACAACAGATCTCGCCCGCGCCTTCCGCCTACAAGACAAGCTGGAATATGGCCTTATCGGCATCAATGAAGTGCTGATCGTGGCACCAGAAATTCCATTTGGCGGGGTCAAAGAATCCGGGTTGGGAAAAGAAGGTTCATGGCAGGGGATCGATGACTATCTCGAGACCAAATACACCTGCATTGGCGGCCTCTAGATAAAACGACGGACGAGAACCGCTATGGATCACGCCAACAGCCTGAACGGCCTGCTCGACAAGGCAGCGATCACCGACGTCATCCACGCCTATTGCTACCACTTCGATCGGGCAGAAGCCGACAAAGTCCTGGCGCTGTTCACGCCTGATGCGGTTGTCGACTATGGGCCAGACGTGCCGACCATGACAGGCCTCGGCGAAATCACCCCGATGATCGAGAACGGACTGGCGCATTTCTTCGCCGCGACCAGCCACCATGTCTCCAACATCACCATCCAGTTTGACGGACCCGATAAGGCCACGGGCATCTGCTATGTCTATGCTTGGCATCGATACCAGAATGGCCAGCCCAACAGTGAGCTGTGGGGGCAGTACCACCATGAATTTGTCCGCGCGACCGATGGCTGGAAGATTGCACGGCTTTACCTTTGCGCCGCGGGCACGGACCAGTTTCATCGCGACACCATGCACCCAATTGGGCGCAGGGGCGCATCTGATACCAGTTAGCTGCTACCCGTCAGCCTCCAAACAACAAGGCCCGCCTTGCCGCCTCAAAGGCGGATCAGCGGGCCAAGTGAATGTGTGTTTGGTTTGGCGAGGCGAATGAGCGGCTAGGCGGCCTGCTTCACCTTGGCCAAGAACTCCTGCATGGCTTCACGCATAGACCGTGAACGCTCGCCAAGCTGGCCAATAGCGCCCTGCATTTGCTCACTCATGGAACCGGTGTTTACCGCAGCGTCGCGCATCTCATCCATCGACTGCGTGACCGTGGTTGTACCATCGGCGGCCTCGCTTACATTGCGCGCGATCTCGGCCGTTGCCGCATTTTGCTGCTCGGTCGCAGCGGCCATGGCGGCGGTGCGTTCGGCGATGTCGGTCACCATGCCGCCAACGGACGCCGTAGCATCAATCGACTGAGCGGCAGCGTTCTTCATCTCCGAGATCTGACGATCGATTTCTTCAGTCGCTTTGCCGGTCTGTTCGGCCAGTGCTTTCACCTCAGTGGCAACGACTGCGAAGCCTTTGCCCGCTTCACCAGCGCGGGCAGCTTCAATGGTTGCGTTCAAGGCGAGCAGGTTGGTCTGTTCGGCAATGTCGGTGATCAGCTTGGTCACGTCACCAATGCGTTCAACAACTTGCGACAGTTGCTCGACCGACTGGTTGGACCGCTCAACGCCCTGAGCTGCCTCTTTCGAGGCTGTCGAGGTACCATGAACCTGCTGGTTCAGTTCTGAGATAGAGGCCGTCAGTTCCTCGGTTGCGCTGGCGACGGTGTTCACGTTGGCCGTGGCGTGTTGCGACGCGCTTGCCACATCTTGCGAACGCTCCGACGTGGTATTGGCAATAGTCGACATCTGCTCCGCCGAAGCGCCCAGGCCTTCCAACTCCTGGATCATCGCGTCGGTCGTAGACATCACTGTAGCTTCAAATCCTTCAGCAAGCTCTTGGAACATAACCTGGCGCTCACGGTCGGCCTCCTCCCGTGTCATAGCGGCTTCGGTTTCTAAGTCCTTGGTACGGATGAGGTTGGCACGGAATTGGCGCAGTGCCTCGGCGAGTGCGCCAAACTCGTCACCGCGCTTGCCGAACCCAACTTCCTGGTCGGTATCGCCAGCTGCCAGCCTCTCTGTGATCGATGTCAGGCGGCTCAGAGGTGCAGAAATGAGGGTATGGTTAAGGACACCAAAGAGGATCGCGAGAATGGCGACAGCCCCGCCGCCCATCATGGACACGAGGACAGCACGATCGAGTGCGGCGAGTTTGACAGCCGCCGAGGCATCCTTTTGCGCCCGCGCCTCTCTGTTCAGCGCTTCAAGAGACAGGAACATCTGCGCCAATGCCTGATCACCTTGACCGGCAACCTCCATAGCACGCGCTAGATCTACGGTTTGTGGTTGTCGCATATAGGCGAACTGTACTTCGGCGTAGTTCGTCACCCAAGCTTGCCAAGCGGACCGGATCTCGCTCACGTGGCCAGCAAAGTCGCCACCAAATGCCGAAACTGACTCGTCCAACAGGTCCAGATTCCAAGCGATTGTCGCGCTCGATGCTTCAACGTCCTCCAGCTTGGTCCGGTCACCGGTCGATACGAAGGAACGCGCTGCCAAAACCTGGTTCAGAATGTCGGTGCGCACCATTTCGACCTCGAAAACGAGGCTGGTTGCACGGTCTACCGCAAACGCGGCTTCGCGGCCCTGCGATATACTTTGGAAAACCAAGAAGCCGGACACAACAGATAGGACCGCCAGACCAAAGAATGCGATCGCACCCTTGATGGATACAGATAGATTATTGAGCATGATATCCCCTTGCGCCTAGCTACCCAGGCGGGCGCGCCGCTGAAGCTCGGTTAGATTCACTTCGATGGTGGCGGCGCCAATTGCTTGCGTGCCGTCTTCACTGGCAATGCTCAGGTTCAACTGGGCACGCCAAATCTGCCAACCGTCATCCCATTCGGCCTCATCGACAAAGACCGCATCAGGGCCAACGCTGAACGTATTTTGAAACTTGGCTTCGTCGCCCTGCCAATAGTCGCCGGTGACAGCGCTTTGGCCGACGTTGAGCCCTTTGGAATCGACGATGAACATCTCGGTGTAGAGGCCGAGTGCGCCGGCTTGGATGCGTGTCAGATAGCTCGAAAGTGGCGCCGAAAGCGTCGCAGCAATAAGCGGTTGATCGTCAAGCTCGCGCTCGGCGCGCCATTGCTGGTCAAGCGCATCAATGTCGGCCTGGGTAAGATCGGCATGCCGCTCCGATTGGGCGCTCACCATCAATCCAACAATTGGGTTGGACAACCATTCGCGCGTGTCCTCGATAAACTGCGGGGTGATCAAAACCTGAGGGTTCGGCGCGATGCCTTGGGCTGCAACAACAGACGTTTGCAAGGAACATGCAGAAAGTGCCGCAATACCTAAGGTTGTAATTCTTATTCTCATCACACGTGCTCTAAGTGGTTACCGACACCGTGCAAATACGGACATTCGCCTTAAGGGCCCGTTAAATCTGGAAATTTCTCAGCATTTTCTGATTTTCGGTCACAACAACCAAAAGTTTTAGAAAGCCGTAACGTCAGAAACGGAAAATGCCGACAAATCCGCCTCGTTGACTGTACCCATTGCTCGCACGGGTCCGTCGAAACTCGAGCAAGTGGCGGCCTTGGATGTCCACCTTTGACGATAAAACGACCAGCTCATTGCCTGGCCGTGTTCGTCGCCTTCGCACAGGCGGGTGTGACGCCAACAGACGACGCACGCCCAACTTCGTTGTTCATAATTCGCGAACAGTCAGTCGATCAGCGCCCCTCTTCTGGCAGACAACGGCCCCGGCTATATCGGCTCCAACAACGCAATTCCTTGGCAAAGGAGCCAGATATGATCAAAGACATCAAAGGTTTGCACCACGTCACTTCCATGGCGGCCGATGCAAACACCAACAATCAGTTTTTTACCGGCATGCTTGGGCTTCGCCGCGTCAAAAAGACGGTCAATTTCGACGCGCCAGAGGTCTACCACCTCTACTATGGCGACGAAGTTGGGACGCCTGGCTCGGTCATGACCTATTTCCCCTTCGGGCGTATGCCACGCGGCCGCCGCGGTGCGGGCGAAGTCGGAACAACCGAATTCGCGGTGCCAAAAGGCTCACTCGCCTACTGGAAAGATCGCCTTTCCGGCAAAAACGTCGAAGGCCTGAGCGAAGACACAGCTTTCGGCGAAGCCCGCTTGAACTTTGAAGGTCCAGACGGCGACGGCTTCGCGCTGGTTGAAGGTGACCCACAAGGTCGCGCGCCTTGGACCGGTACCGATGTTCCGCAAGAGGCTGGTATCCTTGGTTTCCATGGCGCCCGCTTCCAAGTGCGCGATGCGGCACCAACCGGCGAACTGCTGACCTTCATGGGTTACCAGAAGGCAGAAACCGACGGTGACGTCACCCGCTACATCGTTGAGGGCGGTAACGCTGCCGATACGATCGATATCCAAGCCGTGTCACAAGCAGCACCACACGCTGACCAAGGTGCAGGCTCCGTCCACCATATTGCATTCGCGGTGGACGATAGAGCCGCTCAGCTCGAAGTCCGCAAGGCGTTGATGGACACCGGCTACCAAGTGACGCCAGTGATCGACCGTGACTATTTCTGGGCGATCTACTTCCGCACACCTGGCGGCATCCTCTTCGAGATTGCCACCAACGAGCCTGGCTTCAACCGCGACGAGGACACAGCCCACCTGGGTGAAGCCCTCAAACTGCCAACCCGTTACGAGCAGCATCGCGCGCAGATCGAACAGATCTTGCCACCGATTGCGGCCTAAGGAGAGATGACAATGTCTCAGTTGCACTATCGAGCGCTCACCACCAAGCCAGAGGCAGGCAAACCATTGTTGTTTGCCTTCCACGGCACGGGTGGTGATGAACGCCAGTTTTTTGAACTGTCAAAGTCACTGGTTCCAGGCGCGGGGGTTGTGTCCCCGCGCGGGGACGTTTCGGAAATGGGCGCCATGCGCTTCTTCCGTCGCACGGGAGAAGGCATCTACGACATGGACGACTTGTCTGCACGTACGCAGACCATGGCCGCCTATATTGATGCCTTCAAAGAACAGTACCCCGAAAGCCCAGTTTACGGCTTTGGCTACTCCAACGGCGCGAACATTCTCGCTTCGGTGGTCATGGCGCGCCCAGACCTGTTCGATCGCGTCGGCCTTTTGCACCCGCTGATCCCCTGGCAACCCGCACCTGTAGAAGGTCTGGAGGGCCGCCAAGTCCTCGTTTCGGCTGGTCGCCGTGACCCGATCACACCTTGGCCAGAGAGCGAAAGGCTGATTGGCTGGTTCAAAGACCAAGGGACTGTGGTGACGACCGAAGTACACGATGGCGGTCACGAACTGAGGCAGCAGGAAGTTGCGGCTTTGGCCAAACTGTTCAGCTAGCAATCATTCAACCGGCGCTTGGACAGGGCTTCGAGCGCCGGTTTTCTTTTTCGCGTTCCAGCTTCGGACTTGTCACGACCGTCGGCATAGCTAGGTATCGGTCATCGATAACGCCCACTATCCCCGAGCATGGTGATGACAGCACGCGCCCTCTGGCACCGGCGAATGTCCGCTCCGGTTAAACCAAGACAAGTCCGACCATGACTGTCGCGGTTATCCTCGCTGGTGGACAAGCTCGCCGCATGGGGGGCCAGGATAAGGCCCAATTGCCGGTTCATGGGCGGTCTTTGATCCGGCAGGTCCACGATAAGCTCGAAAACCAATCGACCAGCATTCTTGTTAGCGGTCACCAAAACTATGGGCTTTCTGTCACCGTTGTGCCGGATGCGGTGAGCTTTGTAGGTCCCTTGGCTGGCATCTACGGCGCTCACGATTGGCTCAAACGCGAATGGCCCGACACCACTGGCTTCGTTACCGTGCCCGTTGATGGGCCAAACCTTCCGAATAATCTGATCGAAAGGCTCACGGCCAACACGACGCGAGCCGCGATCGCGATAGACGATAACGGTGTGCATCCCACATTCGCTTATTGGCCGACAGGCTTACTGTCGGAGATTCGCAACCAGCTTTCTCCCAATGCGTCGCTGCGTGCCTTGGCCGAACTGACCGACGCATCTCAGGTCGCGTGGCCGGGCAAGACCCACTTTCTCAATCTCAATACACCAGAGGAGGTTGAAGCCTACCGCCGTTCTATTGCTGCACCCGACCAAGGTCCTTGATGGCCAACACCTAAGCGGAAACAGGTTGCCCGCCTAACAGATCGCGCACCAACGGGTTCGGGAAGGTGCGTTCGGCAGTTACGGCATAGAACGTCTCAGAAAGATCCGGCAACGGCGCAGCCTCGACCAGTCGCTGCGTGGCAAGCTCATCCTGGACAACGATGGGCGGTAAGACAGCGAGCCCAACGCCCTCGCGGGCCAGAAGACGCATCATCGCCATATCGTCCACCTCAGCAGCAATCTGCGGGCGAACGTCGAGCCGCGCGCGCAACGCTTCAAATCCGGCACGAATGCTGGATTGTTCGGTTGGCAAGATCAGCGGGTGCGCCATCAACTGCTCTAAGAGCGGTCCATTTGTCACGCGATCCGGTGTTCCGACCAGGCTCACCCTTTGATCCGCCAAACGGTGCGTAACGAACCGCGTTGTCCCGTCTTGCAGCGGCGCTTGATTCATCAGAACGATGTCGAGGTTCAGCGTTTCTAGACCACGTAGCAGCTCAGCTGGGCTGCCAGAGCGGAGGATCAGATCGACGTCATCACGGCCCAACAAGGGCGTCAGAAAAGTCATCTGGAAGTTCCGCGACAAGGTCGCGAGCGATCCCACCCGGATAGCACGCCGTGCCTGTCCCTCGTGCCTTAGCGTTCCAACAAGTTCGTCACCCATAGCGAAGATCGCGTCCGCGTGGTCCAAGGCGATGCGCCCCGCCTCTGTCAGGTGCAAAGCACGTCCACGCCGCTCGAACAATTGGTGACCCAACCGTTCCTCCAACTGCTTGATCTGAACCGACAGAGCAGACTGGGAAACATTGAGCTGCTCAGCTGTCCGCGTAAGGTTGCCGCTGTGGGCCACAGCGCGAAAATAACGAAGGTGATGATAATTCAGACCTGCCATTCATTCTATTTATATGAACGATAGAGCGCAAACAATGTATTTTTCTTGAAGTTCAGAAGCCGCTATTGCGCTGCGACTTCGTGTTGAAAGACCTCTGGAGGTTCCGCTTTGTACGCCCTCACCGCCTATCTCGCCCCGCTCATACTCGTTGCAACGGCCTTTGCCGCCTTCAACGGCCCGGCCTTCCGTCCCAAGCAGACCATTGCCATCGCTCAAATCGCAGCCGTGGCGGCCTTTGTGGTGTCCTTGGTTGTGGCGGTTGGGCTCCTTGTGGAGGGCGCGGCCACGAGCCCAGTTCTAGGCGTTTCGAGTTTTGGTCTGGCAGCACGCGTCGACGCACTTTCAGTAATCATGATGCTGCTGGTCTCGTTTGTGGGATGGGTCGTGCTGCGCTTCTCTGGCACCTATCTCGATGGCGAAGCCCGCCAAGGCCCATTCACGGGCTGGATGCTGCTGACGCTGGCGTCCGTTTTGCTTCTTGTCCAATCAGGCACTTTGGTTCAGCTGGTCCTCGCCTGGATCGGCACCAGCCTGTTCCTGCACAAGCTTCTGCTGTTCTACCCGGAGCGGGTCGAAGCGCAGCGCGCCGCAAAGAAAAAATGGATCCTTTCTCGGGCGGGCGACGCCGCTCTCCTGGCGGCTGCACTTATCCTTATGACATCGTTTGGCACGGGCGACATCGCCGCTATTCTGACTGCCGCACAAACAGCTGATAGCTCGGCGGCCATCACCTTTGCCACCAGCCTCTTGGCGATCGCAGCGCTGCTCAAATCGGCGCAGTTCCCCACCCATGGATGGCTGACCGAGGTGATGGAAACGCCAACCCCAGTGTCCGCATTGCTACACGCTGGCGTCATCAATGCTGGCGGCTTTCTCCTCATTCGCTTCGCCGATGTTATGCTGCTCGCACCCGGCGTGCTGGCGGCCTTGGTGATGCTCGGCGGCTTCACGGCTCTGTTTGGCAGTCTCGTGATGCTCACCCAATCCGCTGTGAAAACATCGCTCGCCTGGTCGACGGTCGCGCAGATGGGTTTCATGATCCTGCAGTGCGGTCTTGCGCTCTTCCCGCTGGCGCTGCTGCACATCGTGGCGCACTCGCTTTACAAAGCGCATGCCTTCCTGGCGTCCGGTGGGACGGTTGACCTTGTTGCCTCCATCCGCCGCCCTGGTCCAGTTGCTGTACCAAGCCCAGGCGCCGTGGTCAGAGCGTTTATGATCGCGCTCGGCATTTATGCCATCGTTGCAACCTTCTTCGCGTTCGTCGTTGGCATCACCAGCAAATCGCCGCAAGCCCTGGCGCTTGGCGCGATCCTGGTCTTCGGCGTGGCCTACCTGCTTGCCCAGGGCCTTGCAGACAAAGCGCCGCGCGTTCTCACACTTCGAACCTCGCAATATGCGTTGGCGACGGCGCTCAGCTATTTTGCCCTGCAAGCCATCGCTGACTGGCTCATGTCGGGAACACTGCCAACGACACCAGCTCCAGGACAGCTGGAGTGGGCGCTGATCGTGTTGTCGATTATCAGCTTTGGCCTTGTCGCCCTCGCGCAATCACTGTTCCCGCTATGGGCCTATCACCCGGCATCAGCCGGGCTGCGGGTGCACCTCTCTAACGGCCTTTACGCAAACGCTGTCTTTGATCGCTTGATCAAAGGCCACGCCCTACAAGACAAATCCAAGGCGCAAGGAGTCAACGCATGACTGTTCTTCACCTCCAAGCAGCCGATTCCGCTGTTCGCGCCATTCCCCCAGTCTGGCCGTTGGCTTCGTCCGTCGCTGTGAACCCCTATCTCGGGCAGTCCGACAAAACGCTTGCCGAAACAGGCGCATTGCTCGCGCGTGTGTCCGGCGTTGTCATGACCATGCCGCGTGAATGGTACGCGCCAAAATTCGCCGATGGCACGATCACCGACGAGGACATCGCAGGTGCCATCGCCAACGCTCCCAAAGCGTTGCGCCCTGCCGATCCAGCCGCGGTGCGGGCAGCCGTCGCCAAGCCTCAACCGGTCACCCAGGCAGAACTTCAACGCTTGCCGACGGTAGCTAGCCTTGCTGCCGATGTTACCGGCGTCGACTGGCCAGCAATCATCGCCCTTCGCTTTGGACAATGGGCGGCAGGTTACTTCGATGAGGGGCAAGCGCTTTGGGCGGCACCGAGGGGCCGCAACGCGTTCGCCGCTTGGCGCGAAATGGCGATCCACGATCTGACGCCGGAGATCGAGGGCCTTACTGGCTTCGCGCGGCACGTTCAGGATGCACCTGACAACGCGGCGGACGCCATCAAGCGCGCGGTGACGACGCTCAACCTACCGGAGGAAGCCTGGCCAACCTTTTTCCATGGCCAGCTAACATCGCTTGGCGGCTGGAGCCAGGTCGCGCGCTACAAACTGTGGCAGGCCGAACTGGCAGGTGAAACGGACACCACAGGGGTGGATTTTCTTGCCATCCGATTGGTGTGGGCTGAAGCGCTCTACCTGCATGCCAAAGACACGATTGAGGAAAGCTGGCGCGCGGCGGCTGAGCAATATGCCCAACCGGTCGAACCAACGGCTGAACTGGTGCTGGACCAGGTACTGCAGGAAGCCACAGAGCGTGCTGCGCAGCGGGAATTGAAAGCCGTCTTCGATGCCGCGACCACCGATGCAAATGACGCACGCAAAACACTGCAAGCGGCCTTTTGCATCGACGTACGTTCCGAAGTGTATCGGCGCGCGCTTGAGTCGGTCGATCCCGGAATCGAAACGCTTGGCTTTGCGGGCTTCTTCGGCATCACCACGTCACACAAAGGCTTTGCCTCAGATGTCGCGGAACACAGGCTACCAGTGCTCTTGAACGCTGGTTTGCACTCTGTGTCGGGTACTGAGGCCCACCACGATAAAGACCAAGCAACCCGGTTCTCCAAGCGTGCCAAGCGCGCCTGGGGCCGGTTCAAATTGGCCGCGGTTTCCTCTTTCGCATTTGTCGAGGCCACTGGACCATTATACGTCACCAAGCTCGTGAAGGACGCCCTCGGGCTTGTCGATAACACCGCGCCCAATGAACCGGCGCCACGCCTCGATCCCGCGCTCTCCGTCGGAGACCAAATCGAAGCCGCGAACACGGTTCTGCGGGCGATGTCCTTGACCGAGAACTTCGCCAAGGTCGTTGTTCTCGCCGGCCATGGCGCCAACGTCACCAACAACCCGCACGCCAGCGCGCTGCATTGTGGTGCGTGTGGCGGTTACTCTGGCGAAGTGAACGCCCGCCTTTTGGCGGCTGTGTTGAACAACCCAGAAGTGCGCCAGGGCTTGGTTGCCAAGGGCATCACCATTCCTGAGGACACTCTGTTCCTCGCGGCGCTGCACGACACCACGACGGACGCGATTACCCTTTACGAGAAAGACCAGTCCGTCGGGCAGCACGAAGACGAACTCTCCACGATCCAAGGTTGGTTCCAGGCTGCCGGTCGTTTGGCACGCTCAGAACGCGCACTAAGGCTGCCACGCGCCGAGACAGGCGCGATGGTATCCACCCGCAGCACGGACTGGTCCGAGACACGGCCGGAATGGGCATTGGCGGGATGCAAGGCATTCATCGCCGCGCCACGGTCGCGAACCGCTGGCAAGTCGTTGGAGGGGCGCGCCTTCCTCCACACTTATGACTGGAAGGCCGACGCGGATAACGGCTTCGGGGTGCTGGAACTCATCATGACGGCGCCAGTTGTCGTCGCCAGCTGGATCTCGCTGCAATATTACGGCTCTACCGTCGCGCCAAAAGCCTTCGGCGGTGGCAACAAGCTGATCCACAATGTGGTCGGCGGTGTCGGTGTGGTCGAGGGCAATGGCGGATTGCTACGTCCCGGTCTGCCCTGGCAGTCGGTCCATGATGGCAAAGACTTCGCCCATGAGCCGCTGCGTCTGTCGGTTTGCATCGAAGCGCCGACCGAAGCGATGACCGACATTCTCTCACGCCATGACGGCGTGCGGGACTTGTTCGACAACAAGTGGCTGCACCTGTTTGCGCTTGATGCCAAGGGTAAGATGGCTTGGCGCTATGCGGGTGACCTGACCTGGGAGCCAACTGATGACGGCGCAGCCACAGACCTCGCTGCCTAGTCGCGCAGCGTAACGGCTTGGCCGCTGCGGGCGGATTCCTGCGCGGCCATACCCATCTGCACCGCTGCAGCTCCATCTTGCATGGACACAGCTGGGCCGCGGCCGTTTCGGATCGCTTCCAGGAAGAGCTGGTGCTGATAGAAGGTCGCGCCATTGTGGTCGCCCGCTTCCAGCAAATCTGGGTCCACGGGGATATCCAACTCCATCGGTCCCTTAGGGTTGCGTGGTGAGACGATGACCTTTGCGACTGGTGGCTGACCCAACTGCGCCGGCCAGAACCGTGTCGGCCCAGGCACGAAGGCCTCGATCTTGCCGTTTGGCCCAACCGCCGAGATCTCTTCCTGGTAGCGGCTGCCGTCGGCAAACATGCACAATTCCAGCATGGCCCGGCCACCATTCTCAAAGTCCACGATCACATAGCCATGATCCCAAATATCGGGGACTTCGCCCTCATAGGTCTCGTCGAGATGGTTCACCGCTTGGCCAGCAGACGCCATTACGCGAACGGGTTCGCTTTGCATGGCCAAGCGCATCAGATCGAAGAAATGGCAGCACTTCTCCACCATCGTGCCGCCAGTGTTGCGCTTGAAGCGGTTCCAGTTGCCGACCTTCTGCAAAAACGGGAAACGATGTTCCTTGATCGTCAGCATCTTGATACCGCCCGTCTCCTCATGGACGCGCGACAGGAACGACGCGATCGGCGGCATGTAGCGATATTCCATCGCCACCCACACAAGAGCCGGATAGCTGTTGGCAAACTCCGCCAATTTCGCCGTGTGTGAGCGCGCTGTGTAGAGCGGCTTTTCCACGAGAACAGGCAACGCTCGGTGGGCGGCAACCGCGTGCAACTGATCGACATGCAAATGGTTGGGCGAGGCAATCACCAAGGCATCGACTGCATCCAAATGGAGGAGTGCCTCCAGCGAGTCGACGGCGGATGCACGTGGTGCCAGCAGGCTTGCCTCGCGCCGCATGGCGGGGTCTGGTTCAGCGATTGCAGACACGACCGCATTATCGAGAAACGCGATGTTTCGAATATGCTCCTGGCCCATCATGCCCGTCCCAACGATACCGTAGCGCGTCGGCGGCTTATCGGTTGCAATGGGGTGGAAGGGTTTGGTCTCGGTTAAAGATTCAGCCGGGTTGTCGCCTGGGGTTTCCGTCATGTTGTCCATGGTTCTTCAATGTCTCACTTCATTCGGGTGACATAACGCGCTTTGTCGGCGTCAAACCAGTTGCGGGAGTATTCAGCTGCCGCGCCATCCTTAGCGAAGCTTAACCGCTCCACCAGCCCGGCAGGATTGCCGGGGGCCTGGCCAAAATTCTCTGGTGCCCAGTCTGGCACGTAGCCAACGCCCACCTGATCTTCGACCCGCGTGATCCATAGGTTCAGCGCTTGGCGATAATAGAGATACAGCGACTCCGAAACATCATCGCGGCTCACATGGTCGACATAGCTGCCATCAAGCCAAATCTCTTCGACGGCGGCTGGTACACCATCGAGATAACGCAAGCGACGTATTCGGTGCCCATCCGGTGATACACCAAAGGCCGGGAAATCGGTTGGCTTTGGCAGCCGTTCAACATCCAAGATTTCGGCCGTTGGAAGGCCCCCTCCCTCTACACGCTCCAACCGAAAGAAGGCATACAAGCCGCTCGGATTATCGGCGGCACGGACATAGTTGCCGGAACCGTGTACCCGCTCCAAGAGCTTTCGATTTTCCAGCTCCGCCAAGGATTTGCGCAGCGTACCAACAGATATCGAGAGCGATGCCGCCATCTCCCGCTCAGGTGGCAGTCTTTCTCCATCACGCAAGCGACCGGACCCGATGTCACGGATCAGCATCTCACTGATTTGGAGGTAGACGGGGAGCGCACCAGCGGCGTTGCTACGGGGCAATTGGGTGTCCGAAATTGAAAATTGATACATTATTGATCTACCTCAATTGCAATGCTATGCAAGAGAAAAATCCACTGCGCTCAAACGTGCAGCCTCAAGACTGGAAACGCCGCCTCAATGCCCACCGAACAAATCGTCCCCATTACCTCGCAAGACCTCGATGCCGATGAGGTGTCCTGGTTCTCAGCACTGTGCTCCGACGACTATGAATATCTCGGCGTGCCTGACGGTGCGCTGCGCTCAAGCTGGGAGCATTGCTCCGACATTCTCAAAGAGGCCGAGGCACAGGGGTTCCGCAACATTCTTTGCCCATCGTCCTACCAGGTGGGCCAAGACACGCTGAGCTTCGTTGCCGGAGGCGCGCCAATCACCGAAACAATCAACATGCTGGCGGCCATCCGTTGTGGTGAGATGCAACCCATCATGTTGGCGCGAACCGTTGCTACGCTCGACCACATGCTGCGCGGACGGCTGACCTTAAACGTCATCTCGTCCGACTTCCCCGGCCAGAAAGAAGACTCATCCTACCGCTATCGACGGTCACGCGAAGTGGTGGAAATTCTTAAGCAGGCCTGGACGCAGGACGAGATCACCTATCACGGCGAGATCTACCATTTCGACAAGGTGCCGACCGGTCCCGCCAAGCCATACCAAACCGGTGGGCCACTGCTCTATTTTGGTGGCTACTCGCCGAACGCCTTGGAACTGTGCGGCCAACATTGCGACGTCTACCTGATGTGGCCTGAGCCTAAAGAGCAGCTCGCCGAGCGCATGAAAGCGGTGAACGCCGTCGCCGAGAAATATGATCGCACGCTCGATTATGGCCTTCGGGTCCACGTCATCGTGCGCGACACCGAACAAGAAGCGCGTGAGTATGCCGATCACCTCGTCTCTAAGCTCGACGACGAGTACGGCAAGCTGATCCGCGACCGGGCGCACGATTCCATCTCGCTGGGTGTGGCCCATCAAGCCAAGGCACGCGAACTCGCTGACAAATACGGCTATGTCGAGCCGCATCTTTGGACAGGTGTCGGTCGGGCGCGTTCGGGCTGCGGAGCCGCCTTGGTCGGCTCAGCAGACCAGGTGCTTTCAGAGCTGGAAATTTACCACAAGATGGGCATGCGGGCCTTTATCCTGTCTGGCTATCCGCACATCGATGAGTGCAAGAGCTTTGGGCAGCGCGTTCTGCCGCAGATAAAAACTGTTTCCCTGCCCCATGCGTATGGACGTGTACCAAGTGATCTTCCAGCCACGCCTCTGGCTGCCGGAGTGCGAGTTTAATGGAACGTGTCGCCCTATCCCCAACGCTCGAGATGAGCCGCATTGTGTATGGCATGTGGCGCATTGGCGACGATACCGACACATCGCCCGCCCATGTCCAAGCCAAGGTCGAAGCCTGCCTCGCGCAAGGCATCACCACCATGGACCAAGCCGATATTTATGGCGGCTATGTCGCTGAGGCGATCCTAGGTGACGCATTCGAAGCCTCACCCAGCCTCCGCGACAAGGTGGAGCTCGTCACGAAATGCGACATCGTCGCACCGATGGGCCGCTACAGCGATGCCCGCGTGAAGTATTACGACACCAGCGCCGCCCACATCACATCCAGCGTCGAGCATTCGCTGCGCGATATGCGCACGGACCGGATCGACCTCCTGCTTGTGCACCGCCCAGACCCTTTCATGGATCATCTAGAAACCGGCAAAGCACTCGATGAATTGGTTGCCTCCGGCAAGGTGCGCAATGTCGGCGTCTCCAACTTCAAACACTATGACTGGACGTTGCTCCAGTCGGCCATGTCGACCAATCTATGCACCAACCAGGTCGAACTATCGGTGATGCACTACGCGCCTTTCATCGAGGGCGGCGTGCAATGGATGCAGGAACGGGGGATCCACCCCATGGCTTGGTCACCGCTGGGTGGTGGCGGCTTGTTTGGCCCAGAAGGTGAGCGTGTTCGCTTTGTCCTCAACCGGGTTGCCGACGAAGCAGGCACCGATGTCGCGGCTGTTGCTGTCGCTTGGTTGCTTGCCCATCCAGCCGGCATTTTGCCGGTGATGGGCACCAACAATCTCGATCGTATCAAAACATTCGACCAGGCGCTCAAAGTGCCGATGGACCGGCAGACTTGGTTTGAAATTCTGGTCGCCGCACAAGGTCATGAAGTCCCCTGAGGGGCACAAGGAGAGGTTCCATGAATATGCATGCCCCTGTTTCAAGCTTTGTGCCTGCGGAGGACAACGCCAAAGAATTGCGCAACGCCTTCTCGCGTTTCGCTACCGGCGTCACCGTTGTCACCGCCATGACTGACAACGGCCCGGTTGGAATGACCGTAAACAGCTTTTCGTCCGTATCGCTCAGCCCGCCGCTGACGCTTTGGTCGATTGATCGCAAGGCGGGCCGTCATGATGTCTTTGCCAATGCCTGGGACACAGCCATCCACGTTCTGGCGCACGACCAAGAAGCCTTGTGCCTGGCCTTTGCCAAGAACGCTGATGCCTTTGGTGAGACCAAGTGGCGCGAAAGTGCGAATGGCGTTCCGTTGATCGAAGGCTGCCTTGCCCGTTTTGAATGCCGCCGCTTCGGCACCCATGAGGCAGGCGACCACACCATTTTGGTGGATCAGGTCATGCGAGCGACGGTCAGCAACGGCGTTCCGTTGATCTTCTTTCAAGGTCAGTTCAGCGGATTGGTTGACAGCTAAACCAACATGACCTCCATTGCCCATAAGACCCGCAAAGAGGTTGAGGCATTGCTCGGATCCAGCATCCAGACAACGCATTTTGCACCGCCCATGAGCTTCGATGACGCAGTCGTAGACGGTTGCGAGCAGCAGACCTTGCACTTCCAGGGCTCTGATGGCGAGATAATCCCGGCGCTGCTGCTTCTCCCCACCGAGCGCAAACAACCCGTGCCCGCCATTCTATATTGCCACGCCCACGGCAATGTGTATGAGCGCGGCATGAGCGAGCTGTTCGATGGAACTCCTGCCCTTCAAGGACCATATGCGCCCGCCCTCCTGGCGCTTGGTTTCGCGGTTCTATGCATTGAGATGCCCGCCTTTGGCGCTCGCCAAGAACCCAGTGAATCGGCACGGGCCAAAAAACACCTTTGGAACGGCACAACACTGTTTGGCCAAATGCTGGACGAGTTGGCGGCCGGTATCGCATATCTGACCGAACACCCAGCCATCGACGAGGGTCGCATCGGCGTCCTTGGCTTCTCGATGGGATCGACGCATGCGTTTTGGCTGGCAGCGCTCGATGAGCGGGTGAAGGCCGCCGTCGCCCTGTGTTCCTTTGCCGACATAAGATGCCTGATCGACACACCTGCCCATGATGGCCACGGCATTTACATGACCGTACCGGGATTGCTCCGGGAACATTCCACCGGGACCGTTGCCGGACTGACTGCGCCGCGCCCGCTGATGATTGGCGTTGGCATGCAAGACTGGTCGACACCGCAGGACTGCTTCGCCACTGCCCGCGCCGAGCTCGAAACCGCCTATCGCGATAGCCCAGACGCTTTGGTGTTTCATGTCGAAGCGGACACAGGGCACGAAGAGACACCCGCCATGCGGCAAGCAGCTCTCAGCTTTTTGGAGCGGCACCTATGTCGCTGACGCCACCGCTCACCTGCGCACTTATCGGCACGGGGATGGTCGCTGGCACCCATGTCGCCGCCATCAATGCCTCCAGCCTTGTGAAATTGAAAGGTGTGACTGCCCGCAGTCCTGAAAGCGCGAAGCGTTTTGCCGACGACCATGGTGTGGAGGCCTACCCGGATGTCGCCGCCATCGCGGCTGACCGAGACATCGATTTTGCAATCATCGTGACCCCTCCCAATGCGCGAACGGGCTTGATCTCACCGCTGGCTGAGGCCGGGAAGCCTGTCCTCTTGGAAAAGCCTGTCGCCCGCAACGGTGGAGAAGCGCGCGCGGTGGTGGAACTCTGCGAGGAAGCAGGCGTGCCGCTGGGCATCGTCTTTCAGCACCGGATGCGTGAAGCCTCGAAGAAGACTGCCGAGTTGGTGAAATCTGGCACACTTGGCGCTCTTGGGGTCGCCGAAATCGCTGTGCCCTGGTGGCGCGAACAAGCCTATTATGATGAGCCAGGCCGCGGCACTTATGCCCGAGACGGCGGCGGTGTCTTGATCAGCCAAGCGATCCACACCATCGATCTTGCCCTTTCACTGACAGGCCCGGTTGCCAGCGTTCAGGCCATGACGGCCACCACCCACTTCCACGCCATGGAATCAGAGGACTTCGCAACAGCTGGCCTTCGGTTCGCAAATGGCGCGGTTGGTTGGCTCGTCGCGTCGACAGCGAGCTATCCTGGTGATGCCGAGACCATCACGCTGCACTTTGACAAGGCAAGTCTGCACCTAGGCTCGGGCGTTCTCACGGTCACATGGCGAGATGGAACCGTCGAAACCTTTGGGGCATCGGCGACCACCGGCGGCGGAGCCGATCCAATGGCCTTCACACATGAGTGGCACCAAGGCATCATCGAAGACTTCGTCCAAGCCCTCATCGACGGACGCGCACCAGCCGTGACAGGTCACGAAGCCTTGGCATCGCACAAGCTCATCGATGCGATCAACGTCTCATCCGAAACCGGAAGCACCGTGGAGGTTGCACCATGACACTCACCTTCGCCGGGCTGGGCATCGATCACCGCCATATATTTGGGATGGCGGCGAACATGATGGACGTTGGCGGCACATTCAAAACCTGGTGGACCGACGGCGAGCCAGGCACACTGGATGGTTTTGTAAAGCGCTTCCCCGATGTCCCGCGAACAGAGGACGTTGCGACCATCCTGGCCGATCCAACCATCGACCTCGTCCTGATCTCGTGCATACCGCGTGACCGCGCCGATCTCGCGATTAGAGCGATGGAAGCTGGCAAGGATGTGATGGTCGACAAGCCCGGCTGCACGACCTTGGAGCAGTTGGAGGCCATCAAAGCTTGCCAGGCGCGCACAGGGCGCATCTGGTCGATTGATTTCTCTGAACGCTTTGAGGTGCCATCTGTCACCAAGGCTGCGGAACTCGTTCAACACGGTGCTATTGGCAAAGTGGTCCAAACGCTCGGGACCGGCCCGCACCGCTTGAACCGCGCCACCCGACCTGACTGGTTCTTCGAGCGCGACGCTTATGGCGGCATTCTCACCGATATTGCCAGCCACCAGATCGACCAGTTCCTTTTCTTCACGGGTTCGACGGATGCCGAGATCACACTTGCGCATGTCGAGAACTACGCCAATCCGGACGATCCTGGCTTGCAGGATTTTGGCGAGTTGGCGCTGAAATCGCCCCAAGGACACGGCTATATCCGCGTCGATTGGTACACGCCCGATGCGTTGCCGACATGGGGCGATGGCCGGCTGAAACTGCTCGGCACCGAAGGCTATATCGAATTGCGCAAATACGCTGATATTGGCGGGGTGGACGGCACAGATGTCCTCCTGCTCGTCAATGGTGAGCGTTGCGAGAAGATGCAGTGCATGGATGCCGGGCTGCCCTACTTCCAGAATTTCGCCAACGACATTCGCGACCGAACAGAAACCGCAATGCCACAGGCCCACGCCTTCAAGGTGATGGAACTCGCCATCAAGGCGCAGATGATGGCGGAGGGGAAGCGATGACCAAGCACAACGTTGCGATTGTGGGCGCCGGTATCGGAAAGCAGCATCTGGCCGGCTACCGCGCGCTACCAGACCAATTTGCCGTGAAAGCCATCTGTGATCTCAACATGGGCCGCGCCCAGGAAATCGCTGAGAATGACGACGCGATTGCGATCGTCAATGACAGCCAAGTTGTGATGGACGATGACAGCATCGACATCATCGATATCTGCCTCCCGCCGCATCTCCATTTCGATGTTTCGCGCCAGGCGCTCAAAGCCGGAAAGCATGTGATTTGCGAAAAGCCCTTGGTGCGATCTGTCTCAGAGGCCGACCAGTTGATCGAGACGGCAAACGAAACGCAGCGCCACATCTTCCCGGTGTTCCAGTATCGCTATGGGCCTGGCCTGCAACAATTGCGGGCGCTGACTGACGCGGGCCTCGCGGGCAAACCCTTTTTGGCGAGCCTCGAGACCCATTGGAACCGTGGTAGTGACTATTACGCCGTCGACTGGCGCGGCACCTGGGCAGGAGAATCCGGCGGTGCGGTTCTTGGCCATGCGATCCATAATCACGACTTATTGACCTATGTGATGGGGCCGATACGTGCCCTGTCGGCAATCGCCGCGACCCGGGTGAATCCAATCGAAGTCGAGGACTGCGCAGCTATCAGCTTCGAGATGGAAACAGGCGCATTGGCGACATCATCGATCACGCTTGGCGCCGGCGACGACACCAGCCGCCTGCGCTTTTGCTTTGAGGGATTCACTGCCACCAGCGGCACCGAACCCTATGCGCCGGGAGAAGGCCAATGGACCTTTACGGCGCGGACCCCACGCGAACAGGCAGATATCGATTCTGTCCTTGCAGATCTCTCATTCCAACCGTCTGGCTTTGCAGGGTTTTTTCACGCCATTGCATCAGCACTTGACGGAGACCCCGGTCGTGACGTCACATTGGCTGATGGACGCCGGTCAATCGAACTTGTCACGGCGGTTTACCAGGCTGCACGGACGGGAAAGCGTGTCAGCTTGCCACTGGGAAAGGAGAATACGCTCTATACCGGTTGGCTTCCCGAAAGAGGGAGCGACCAGACCAATTGACCACGAAGGTCAAATCAAAAACAAAGTCTAGGGAGACAAGAATGAAAAAGACATTTGCCCTTTCAACGGCATTCGCTGCCCTGTGCGCAGCCGGTACAGCGCTTGTACCCGCTTCGGCAGCAGCGCAAGAAATTCGCTTCATGTGCTCAACCGATGGCAATGAGTGCGAAGTCTATGAGGACATCCTCACCCGCTTCGAAGCTGAAAATCCAGGTGTCGACGTTGTGGTCGATATCGTGCCTTACCAAGCGATTTTGGAGAACCTGCCTGTGCAGCTCGCAGCTGGCAACGGCCCAGACATGGCCAAAGTCACCGACTTGGGTGGTCTGAACGAGTACTATCTCGACCTAGAGCCATTTGTTGACGCTGGCTACTGGGAAGAATCCTTCGGCGGTACGCTCGATTGGTACCGTGGTGGCCCAGATCGTCAGGGCATTTATGGCATGCACTCGCAGCTGACCATCACAGGCCCATTCGTCAACGCGACCCTGTTTGAGCAGGCCGGCATTGATCTGCCAGGCGAAGGCGCAACCTGGGAAGATTGGGCAGAAGCATCGCGCGCTGTGGCAGAAGCCACCGGCACCGACTTCCCAATGGCGATTGACCGCTCCGGTCACCGCGTCGCTGGCCCAGCCATTTCCTATGGCGCGGCTTTGAACGGCGCAGACGGACCGACTTTGTCGGACGAGGGCTTCGCAGCCTTTGTCGAGCAATTCGTTGCTTGGCACGAAGACGGCACCATCGCTCGCGATGTGTGGGCTGGCCAAGGCGGCGCAACCTATCAGGATGCGGCGCAGGAGTTCATCAATGGTGAGCTCGTGTTCTACTACTCCGGTTCCTGGCAAATCGGCCGGATGGAAGAAAACGTCGGTGACTTCTTCGACTGGCGCGTGGTCGACAGCCCATGCGGCCCAGCAGGCGCTTGCTCCGGCATGCCAGGTGGTGCGGGTATTGTTGGCTTCAACGACACCGAGCATCCTGAAATCGTCGCGGCGATGATCGACTATCTGGCACAGGCCGACATCTACGCCGAAGCTACTGCACGTACACGCAACCTGCCTGCCCACCTTGGTGTTGCTGCCGCAGGCGTCGACTATGAAGGCGTATCCGAAGGTGCTGCAGGGGCGTTGAACGGCTTCGCTGCTGCTTTGCCGGACGTTGACCCAGCTGCCTTCTGGTACCAGGGCTACGCTGGCAACCGCGCCATGTTCGGCATCACGGTTGAGCGTGTATCGCAAGCGATCGTTGGCGAGCTGTCGGTTGAAGAAGCTGTTGCGCGGATGGAGGAAGACCTCGCCGCGGCCATGGCTGAAAGCAACTAACCTTGGCTGAGACAACTGGGACGGGCGCTGATGTGCCCGTCTCTCCCCAGGACCCAAAACCGCCCGTTCGTGGCACAGCCGTTCGCGGTGACTCCATTGGGCTTCAGCTGATCTCCGCCATCATGCGGGTGATCGAAATCCCGATGTTGGGGTTGCAACGCATGTTGGGCGTGCACCGGCTGGCGTGGGTCTTTCTGATTCCGAACCTCCTACTGTTCGGATTCTTTGCCTTCTTGCCGATCATCCTCAACGTCGTTTACGCCGTAACCGGCGGCGATAACGTTCTGCTCGGCGACCGCCCCTATGTTGGCGCACGCAACTTCGGAAACTTGCTGGATTGCGGCAACTTCCTCGATCCGAACACGTGCCGCGAAGACAAGTTTTGGCGAGCGATTTGGAACACCACATGGTTTGTGACCTTGCAGGTCGGCATCATGGTTGGTTTCTCGCTCCTGACCGCGATCATCTTGAACCGCGATATCCGGGCGCGCGGCTTCTTCCGCTCCGTATTCTTCTTCCCTGTCCTGCTTTCGCCGGTTGTGGTGGCACTCATCTGGAAATGGGTCCTGCAACGCGAAGGCGTGCTCAACGCGTTTCTCGATTGGGCTGGTGTTGGCGGGGTCAACTGGCTGGTTGACGCACAATGGGCGTTCGCCTGGTCAGTTTTTTTGTCCGTGTGGGCGCATATGGGCTTCTACACGCTCATCCTGTTGGCCGGACTCCAAGCCATTCCGCGCGACGTCTATGAGGCCGCCACCATGGACCGCGCCTCGGCGTGGCGCACCTTCAGCAAAATCACCCTGCCCTTGTTGGCACCGACCATGCTGGTCGTTCTGATCCTTGCGCTCATCAAAAGTGTGCAGACCTTCGATGAGGTCTACGCGTTTACCGGTGGTGGCCCGGGTACCGCGACCACCTTCATCATTCAGTATATCTATGAGGAAGGCTTCGCGGGCGCACCTCGTGTCTGGGGCATGGCCGCCGCGGCCTCGATCATGGTCGCTATTGTCCTCGTCATTCTGACGCTGTTCCAACTGTGGGCGAACCGGAAGAACGTCGATGGCTAGAGTCTGGGATTTCCTCTCCGCCACGCGCGGCGACAAGCACCTGCATTGGACCGACTGGGCATCCTATGCCTATTTGGTGATGGGCGTCTTTTTGATGTTCTTCCCAGTCGTTTGGCTTTTGATGTCCAGCTTCAAAACCGAAGCCGACTTGCAGCGCTACCCACCAACCTTCCTGCCGCAGCAGCAGCAGACCATGATGGTGGAAGGGTATGACGAACCACTGCCACTGTTTGAGATGACCGGCGGCGAATATGAGGGCATGATCCTCGCTCAGCTTCGCCGCGTCGGAATCCAAGCGCAGATGGTCGACCCAGCCAATCCGACTGAACGCCTGCGAGTATCCATTGAAGACTACGAACCGGTTGAGAGTGTCCGCCTCGCGTGGGAGAATTACACCGGCCTGTTCGAGCGGTTTAACTTCCTGCTCTATTTCTGGAACTCGACGTTCATCACGGTCACGGCAACCTTGATCATGTTGCTGACCAATTCGATGGCGGCCTTTGCCCTCTCGAAATACCAGTTTCGTGGGCGAACGGCTGTGCTGTTATTGGTCATCGGAACACTGATGATACCTCAGACGGTGGTGCTCGTTCCGCTGTTCCTGATTGTCTCGGAGATGGGGATGTCAAACTCCCTCTGGGGGGTCATCATACCCGGGGCAGCGACACCCACAGGGGTGTTCCTCTTACGACAGTATATGCTGACCATACCGGACGAGATCCTTGATGCGGCGCGCATGGACAAGGCGTCTGAATGGAAGATCTATTGGCGCATCATCGTGCCACTGTCGGCGCCGGCGATCGCCGTTCTCGCGATCCTCGCCATCATGTGGCGGTGGAATGACTTCCTCTGGCCGCTGATCGTGCTGACGCAATCAGAAAACTTCACACTGCAATTGGCGCTCAATTCGTTCCAAGGAGAGTTGCGCACGGACTGGTCTAGCCTCTTGGCGATGACAGTCCTCACGCTGCTACCGATCGCTCTGGTGTTCACCTTCTTGCAGAAATACATCGCCACCGGCATCGCGAGTACGGGCGGCAAATAACAAGGGCATCGACGTCGCCCTTCGGGGCGACGCGAAGCAACAAAGGAAGATGTGATCGGCATACCGATCCGGGGGTACGAAAATGGCAAGCGTTGAGCTGAAGAACCTCAAAAAGGCTTATGGCGAGGCCGAGGTGATCCGCGGCGTTGATATGAGCATCGACCAAGGCGAGTTCTGCGTTTTTGTCGGCCCCTCCGGCTGCGGCAAGTCAACCTTGCTGCGCATGATCTCCGGGCTCGAACCCATCACCTCTGGCGACATCGAGATTGAGGGTGAGGTCGTCAATCGCATACCCGCGGCTGACCGTGGCTTGGCGATGGTGTTCCAATCCTACGCGCTGTACCCGCACATGACGGTCCGCCAGAACCTTTCCTTTGGACTGGAAAACATCAACACGCCCAAAGCACAAATTGAAACCAAGGTGGCCGAAGTGGCGGCCATGTTGCAGATCGACATGCTGCTGGAGCGTCGCCCGAAAGACCTATCTGGCGGACAGCGCCAACGTGTTGCCATCGGACGAGCCGTGGTACGCGAACCAAAAGTTTTCTTGTTCGACGAGCCGCTCTCGAATCTTGATGCCGAACTGCGGGTTGGCATGCGCGCGGAGATTTCTTCGCTCCACAAACGCCTCGGCAACACCATGATCTACGTGACCCACGATCAGGTGGAAGCGATGACCATGGCCGATAAGATTGCCGTGTTGCGCCTTGGCGTGTTGGAGCAGTTTGGCCGTCCACTCGATCTCTACAACAAGCCAGACAACATCTTCGTCGCAGGCTTTATTGGCTCGCCGAAGATGAACTTCATGACCGGTGAGATTGATGGCTCCGACCGCACCAAGATGGAGCTGAAAACCGGCGAAGAGGTGCGCATCCCATCCGTCGGCTTCCGCCACCAAGTCGGTCAGCAGGTGACGCTAGGCGTACGCCCCAACGAACTCACGCCCGACCCTCTTGGCGTGATCCACATGCAAGTGGCCCAAGTGGAGCAGCTCGGTTCAGACAGCTACCTCTATGGCGCCCTTGGCGACGGCACCAAACTGACGGTGCATAATCCAGGGCAAACCAAGGTGGAAGCAGGCGAGAACATCACGCTTGGCTTCAACCCGGATCATTTGCACTTGTTCGATACCGCCTCGACCCAGACCTTGCGTGCAGACAGCTAACCGCAAACGAGATCCAGCATGCGGCAAACATGGCGTTGGTTCGGCCCAGCCGACACGATCTCCATACCCGAGGTGCGCCAGACAGGCGCACAGGGCATTGTTTCTGCCTTGCACCACATCCTCCCGGGAGATGAGTGGACGCCAAGCGAGATCGCAAAGCGCAAAACGGAGATTGAGGGCACGCCAGATACGCCCACGGGCCTCACATGGGATGTGGTGGAGAGTGTCCCTGTTTCGGAAACCATCAAGACCAAAACCGGCCCCGTTTCCGAACACTATGAGGCCTATCGCGCGTCGCTAAGAAACCTTGCCGAAGCCGGGATCGAGATCGTTTGCTACAATTTCATGCCGATCCTTGATTGGACGCGCACGACGCTGCGCGCGCCAATGGTTGATGGTGCGCAGGCGATGCTTTTCGACCTTGCTGAGTTTTGCGTTTTTGACGTGCATCTCTTGGCACGCCCCGGCGCCTCGGAAGATTATCCAAACGACGTTTTGGATAGTGCTTCAGCGCGGATCGCCGCGATGAGCGACACCGACAAGAAAGCACTCGTCGATAACATCGTTGCTGGTCTACCCGGGGCCAATGACAGCTGGACACTAGAGGATGTGCGCGCCCAACTCGCCACCTACGCCGACATCGATGCGCGGCGCTTGCGGCAGAACTTGATCGACTTTCTATCCGAGGTCGTACCGACCGCCGAAGAGGTTGGTATTCGCCTGTGTTGTCACCCGGACGATCCACCGTTTCCGCTGCTCGGCTTGCCGCGCGTCATGTCAACGCTCGATGACTACCGAGCGGTGCTCGGCGCGGTTGAAAGCCCGGCCAGCGGCGCAACCTTGTGCACCGGCTCCTTCGGCGTGCGCGACGACTTTGACCCCGTCGCGTTTGTCGAAGCGCTCGGTCACACCATCCATTTTGTCCATTTACGCAACACCCTGCGGGTCGCGCCGCAAGGCAAAGGCCGCACCAGCTTCTATGAGAGCGCACACCTCGGCGGGAACACCGACATGGTGGCGACCATACGCGCGCTGCTCAAAGAAGAAGCGCGAAGGCGCGACACCGGCCGCGCGGATTGGGATATCCCCATGCGGCCCGACCATGGTCACGCCATGTTGGACGACTTCGAGCGCGACTCCATGCCGGGCTATCCGTTGATTGGGCGGATGCGTGGCTTGGCAGAACTGCGCGGCATTATCACCGCGCTTTCCTGATCAGCGTTCAAGCTCAGTGACGAACAACGTTACCTCAGGAAACTCACCAAGCTGATCGATGCTGACATAGGTTCCGACCCAAATATCATACTGGCCAGTCAGTGGCTGATTGAAGACAATCTCGGGATTCAGATCACCGTCCCTACGGTCATCGTTGCAAAACCATTGCCCATCGGGTTGGTTGATAAGGAGCGTGGTGTCAGCGCTCCCTTCCACGTAGAAGATCAGCGGGTATTGGTCGCCAGCTTCATAGGTAATGCGAACATCCGGCGCCTCCGCTACAAAGCCAGCGCAGGCCGAGTCCACATCACTTGCCACCAGATAACCACCTGCCTGCAACGGGTAGTCGATCGGGTCCGGCGTGAACCCAGCGACGATATCATCATCAGCGAACGTGGCCGGCAGATAGAAATCCGGGAAGCGACGAAGATCAGCGACCTCGGTCTCGCCAGCCATGGTTGCGCGGATCCAATCCTCATAGGCTGAAACACGGGTGTAGGTCGAAAAGCGCTCACCCTCATCCACGCACAGCGTGCCGCCAGAAACCAAGCCCACCTGGACGTAGCCTTGGCGTGTAAGGACGTGCAGAGGCCCACCGCTGTCCCCGGCACAGGCATCGATGGGGCGGCTGCGGAACCCGGCGCAGATCGCCTCGGGATCGCCTCGTTCGCCACAGCGTTCATTGTCGACAATTGGAACTTCGGCGCCTAGCAGAACGGGCGACGTTTCAAACACATCGACCACCTGGACGGTGCTTTCTCCGCCTTTCATACCAACAGCGCCAGAAAGTTCCCGTTCGCCGGGCGTGTTCCCCCAACCAATGACGATCGCGTCGGATCCAATGCGTTCAATGCCACGCATCTCAATGTCCATCGAGAGAACCACGGGCGGCGCCGCTATCGGTGTGCGCAGCTCCAACAGCGCGATGTCGTCAGACCCAACGCTGCGATAGTCTGGGTGGGCGTAGATGGTCTCCACATCGACGATGCGTCCGCCCTCTTCCAAACTGGTCGAGCCGAAATAGACGGCCATAGGGCTCGGATCCGTCGGCACGAAATCCTCTATGCAATGGGCTGCGGTCAGAATCCAACGGTCGGCAATCACCGACCCACCGCAGAAGTGCGCGTTGATCTGATTGCTGCCACCCGTCCGAAACAAGGAGACTTGCCAAGGAAACTCGTCAATGGACGTCACACAGCCGCCCATCACGCGGCCGTCATTGCAAAAGGCTTGGCTTGGCGTCGGCAAAGCCGTGAGGCCAAAGGCAAACGCGCCCGCCGCAAGCCCACCTGTAAGAACGCCTGACATCCAGAGGCTCACTTGCTTCCTAGTCATACCAATTTTTCCGATTCTTTTTTGTTTCTTCGCACCCTGCCACAGGCAAAGCGCCCACCAAAGCTATTCATCGGCACCGAGCGTAACCGGATTGCCAGAACCGAGTGTGGTTATCATCCAAGGCTGTTGCGATCCTTCACTTTCGGCCAACACAAAGCCAGAAAGGCGCTCAAAAAACTGTGAAACGGACATGGGTGTGTCGACCAGTGCACTGATTACCCCAGCGGCGAAGGGTCCGCCCTCCGGGCCGCCGTCGGACGCAATTTGCCCGGGAGCGGCAGCATAGATGAGGTGCACCGATCCATCGGCCGGGGCTACCAAGTCTCCCACACCACCCGCGCCACCGAGCAAGCCATCATCGCTGGTACGCAGGGCATTCGCGCGACACGCATCAATCAGAAGGACTGAGTCGACGCCAGTTCTGCCCGCCAATCGCCCCGTCAAAGCGCGTAAAGGTACAGCGACATCGGCAAGGTCCGACCGATCACGCAGGTCAAGATCATTCGACGGGATGATGTAGCTGTCGCCCGCAAACGAGACACCATGCCCCGCAATGTAAACAATAGCCTGGCTGTCATCCGGTAGGTAGGCGGCGAAATCCCGAAACAGTGACAGCAACGCCGCCTGCTCGAGGTTGCGATGTATATCGCCGCCGTAAAGTGCATAGCCAAGCCGCGACAAAGCAATCCCAACGGCCTCTGCGTCAGGAGTGGCGTTCTGGAGCGAACGTGCACGATCATATCGATTGATTCCGATAATCAGCGCATAGCGCTCGGTCGATACCTCCGCAAAGGCGAAGGTAGTGCCAAATGGGGCAGCGGCACCTTGTATTCCCACCGCGCAAAGCACCACAAGGATACGCACTAACCACATTACGTTGAAAATCGCGTTGATTTAATTTGCATTTCAAACGCAACAATGATGGAGTGATTGCGTTATGTCAAAGTCACAGACCTCGTGCTGGGGTGTGATCTAGATGCAAATGGATGTCATCTAATCTGCACACTGTGCAGGTGGTTGCGGGTCCATTGTTTGGAACGGGTATCACTCGCAACTATGATCGTCTGCCACTGCAACGTCTTGACGAGCCAGCAAATCAACGAGGCCATCGAGAGCCTTCTTGAAAACGATGCTTATCGTCTTATCACGCCCGGCGTCGTCTATCGTGAGTTGGGGAAACGGGGGAATTGCTGTGGTTGCTTTCCCCAGGTGGTTAGCTTAATCGTGCAAAGATTAGAAATGTTCCAAAGTAGCGATCCACGCGTGACAGTGGATCGTATGATTGCTGGAGCATCAACCGCTGCACTTAGATCGGGTGGAGCGCGGTTGGCACTTAAGGCACATACATAACCACGCGCCTTTAGAACGGCGCGCTTCCGGACAAAGGACAGCACGCCATGAAAGGCTCAGAAAAAGTCATCGAACGCCTCAACGAAGCCCTCTTTCTGGAGCTTGGCGCGATCAACCAATACTGGCTGCACTACCGCATGCTCGATGACTGGGGCTATCAGAAACTGGCTGCAAAAGAGCGCGCTGAATCCATCGAAGAGATGGAACACGCCGACAAGATCACGGCGCGCATCTTGTTCCTCGAAGGCCACCCCAACATGCAGACGCTCGCGCCTCTGCGCATTGGGCAGACCATCAAGGAAGTGCTCGAAGCTGACTTGGCTGGCGAGTATGATGCGCGCGCGTCTTACTCAAAGTCGCGCGACATATGTCGCGACGAAGGGGACTACGTTTCCATGGGCATATTCGAAGAGCTGCTGACCGACGAAGAAGGCCATATCGACTTCCTCGAAACACAGTTGCAGTTGCTCGAAACGATTGGTGAAGAGCGCTACGGCCTGCTCAACGCGGTTTCGGCTGACGCAGCTGAGTAGGACTATTCGGCGGCGATACGTTTCGCTGCTTCACCCGACAGCCACAGGTCCAGAAAGGCATCAAGCCACGCGTCAACGGCTGCGTCATAGCGCAGCCGTCCTTCAATGTGCGCCTTGCGTGGCTGGGCGCCCGTCATAGACAGGCGTTCAGCACCCTTCACCGTCCAACGGTAGACCATCGCAAAGGTGAGTTCTGGGTGGAATTGCAGACCGTAGGCGCGCTCGCCAACCCGGAATGCTTGTTCTGGGAAGGGCCCATCGGCGGTCGCGAGCCGGGTCGCTCCGCTGGGCATGTCAAAGCCATCCTTGTGCCATTGATAGACCATGTCTGGCCAATGGATCAGCGCATCACCCTCTGATGTCGGCGTGATCGGATAGTACCCAACTTCCACCCGACCGTCCGGGTCTGGCTTCACTTCGGCGCCCAAAGTGCGGGCCATCATTTGTGCGCCAAGGCACAGGCCAAGAAATGGTTTGCCCTCGCGCAGCGGCACATCAATCCAATCGATCTCCTGCTTGATGAAGGGCTCATCGTCATAGGCCGACATAGGCCCGCCGAACATCACCGCGCCATCATGCTCATCGAGCGTTTCCGGCAAATCACATCCAAGTGGCGGACGGCGTATATCGAGCTCATACCCCAAGGCGCGCAGTTTCTGCCCCACGCGTCCAGGCGTGCTGGTCTCTTGATGTAGGATAACAAGGATGGGCTTCTTTGGGTCCATAACCAACCCCTAACGCCATGGCACAGAATGTCCAGCAACCGCCGGTAAGAAGTTGCAGGTCATCGCCAACAATATCGTAAGCAATTAGCGAAGCGCGGGCTCCGCCTTACGGGCAATTATCGCGTCTAGCCTCCCATCTGCCGAGCAACACGCTTGCGCAGGATCATGCGGTCCCGGCTAGAAACGCCCAACAGTTCGGCGGTACGCCAAACCATATTGTCTTCCAGCTCATTGACGATGCCATCGGCGAACACCGCGCGCCAAAGAAGCTCGATCACTTCTATCCGATCCTCTTCTGACAGCTTGGCCTTCAACGTCGAGGTAAATCCATAGAGATCGACGGCTTCATCATCGCGCCTTTGTGCTTCGTCCAACACATCATCGAGATCAGGCCCGGTTAGCCCGAACTGCGTGTCTAGAGCCTGGCGAATGGTCGCCGTCTCATCATCGGTGACGATCCCGTCGATTCGGATCATATGAACGAGCAACGCCGCCACGGCGACACGCGCGTCATCCGGCGCGAAGGCAACACCTAAATCGTTGGAAGGTTCGGGGTCGGCGAAGATGGCTTTCAATCGGTCAAGCATGGCGCTGTCCTTGAGTTCTTATGCCCTGAGGATAAGGCGCAACACGCGCTATACAAGCATCATGACGAAAGCTTAACCCGATGCTCGCCAATGCCCTTGGCATCGGTGCGGGCAACAAACGTCTGGCCAGCCTGCGCAAACCCAGGTTCGCTACCGGTCAAATGCTCCTGCGCGGTGGTGATGAACAGCGAATGGCCATCCGCACCGCCAAAGGCGGGGCAAGAACTGTGCGGCGTTGGAACGCTCACTGTCTGTACCAAGCTCCCGTCCTGCCCATAGCACGCCGCGCGGCTTGACCCCCATTCAGCAAGCCAGAAACGCCCCTGCGCATCAAACACCGCCCCATCGGGATTACGCCCTTCAGCCGTTAGGTCGAGGAAAACGCTCGGCGAGCCAATTGGCGCACCATTGTCCGGGTCCAGGTCTACCCGCATCACCCGGCCGGTCACCGTATCGCTGAAGGTTGCAAAGCTGCGATCAGGCGCGAAGGCGATGGAGTTGGGTATAGTGATGTTAGGGAACAGCGTTGTCACCGACCCGGCATGGTAGCGGTGGATTGCTCCGGCACCTTTCTCGGCGCCTTTGCCCATCGTGCCAATCCAGAACCCACCCCAAGGGTCCGCCCGGCCATCGTTGGAGCGCGTTTTCGGGTTGTCGGTATCGAGCGGCAGGATTTTCTCGCGTTCACCCGTGCTGATTGTGAAACGCAAAAAGCCCGTCTCACCGGCGATCAACAACGTGTCATCGTCAACCCAGCCACACGCGGACACGATCTCCGGGAAAAGCCATTGCTTGAACGCTGTTTCCGACCGCATGAGCAGGCGCTGGCCCAAAATATCAAACCAGAACAGGGCTTTGCGGCCGGGGTGCCACATCGGCCCCTCGCCCAACTCGCAGCGCGTGGCATCAAACAGTCTCGCGTCCATCAGGCAACTCCCGCGTCAAAGGCGTCCACAATCACCCTTGCCTTGCCCGCAACATCAAGCGCGCTGTCACCGGGCTTGTAGATGGCGGAGCCAAGGCCGAAGCCATGCGCGCCAGCCGCCAACCAATCAGGGATCGTGGCTGCGCTCACACCACCCACGGCATAGCAAGTGGCGGTCGGTGGAAGCACCGCCTTCAACGCCTTGAGGCCAGTCGGGTGCAGAATATCGCCAGGGAAGAATTTGAGGCCATCGGCGCCTGCATCAAGCGCCGCGAAGCACTCCGTCGCGGTGAAGACGCCGGGCAGAGAGATCATGCCTTTAGCCTTCGTGAGGCGGATCACATCCTGGTTCATATTCGGCGAAACGATAAGCCGTGCACCAGTCGCGGCCACGGATTCCAACTGGTCTGTGGTCAGTACCGTGCCCGCACCAATCACCGCACGCTCACCCAAACGCGCCACCAACTTGGTGATCGAGTCGAGCGGATCAGGTGAGTTGAGCGGCACCTCGATCCAACGAATGCCGGCGGTATACAAGGCTTCGCCAATATCGCTCACCTCGTCGGGTGTCACACCGCGCAATATAGCCACCAAAGGGCGCGCCACGATGGTCATGTTTGGTCTCCTGTTCCGCTAGCCATGCGATGCCAACCGGCCGTTTTGCAGCATCTGACCATACACATTGGAAAGGCCCTGAAGCACCATCGCTTCGCCGTCCAGGCCCTGCGCTTCGTGCCCAATCGCGGCAAGCGCTTTGCCATACGCCTCGCGCAAGCCTTCCGAGCCAATGAGCGTCACCACCTCATCCGGTGCTAGATCGACGCCAGCCAATTCTGCACCAATCAACAACCCTGAAACACGAGCACGCGCGCGAGCGCCATCTTCACCGGTCAGCAGGCCCTCTGCGCGCACGCCGAACAACGCGCGCGGTAAGCTCGCAGGGTCGCGATAAGTTTCCCGGACCGCATCATCGAAAGCATCAGCGTCCAAAAAATCGGTCGATACTGAGTGGGCAAGGATCGATTTTTCTGTCAATAAATCAAAGAGTTCACCCGTCATAGCGGTGGCGAAGTGCACCACCAACCCACCCTCGATGCGAGCCCACTTGGCGTGCGTACCTGGGAGACAGACCAGGCCGTCGCCCGAGTCGCCGATCTCGCGTTTATAGGCGGCGTAACCTGCCAGTTGCGATTCTTCGCCGCGCATCACGTCAAACGGATTATTTTGACTAAGGCCAGGCACGATCCAAGCCTCAATACGCGCATCTTGGGTGGTCACAGTCATTAAAGTTGCCCCGAGATCGCCAAGGCTCTGCGGAACGGGCAGATACTTCGCCTCCTGCCACCCTTGCCGAGAACCAACCATACCGCACATCACGACGGTCACTGGATCGGGCAGCACCCAATCGCCAACGGCGCTCAACAGAGCGGCTTCAAAGTCGCCGTTCGACGGGTCCGCCGCCAGTGCACCCATACCCGGCCCGAACGTGCGGGCGAGCACGGCACCATCGGCGGCCATGGCGTAGGCGCGCATGTGTGTCGTACCCCAGTCGACGGCAATCCAACTTGGATGAATGGCCGACGCCATCAGCCTGTTACCACCACGCCACCATCGATAACGAGCGCCTGGCCCGTCATCATTTTCGATGTATCAGAGGCCAAGAACAGCGTGCCACCGACGATGTCTTCGGGCTTCAAGTGCTCCTTTAAACACTGGCGATCCAAGTGCTCCTGCAAGCCTTCTGGTGAGGCCCAAAGATCAAGTTGCCTTTGGGTGAGCACCCAACCTGGTGCGAGCGCGTTGACCCGAATTTTGTCCGGCCCAAACTCCCGCGCGAAAGAGCGTGTCATTGCGGTTATGGCGCCATTGGCCCCGGTATAGATCGCGTAACCAGCGTTCCCCATCATGTAGCTGATCGACGAAAAATTGACGATCGATCCACCGCCTGACGCCTGCATGCCGGGCACAACAGCCTTGCAGGCAAAGAAGTAGGCCTTCTGGTTGATCGCCACCGACCAATCATAGAAGTCCTCATCAACTTCCAGCGTGTTGTGGCGTCGGTCGTTGGCGGCATTGTTGACGAGGCGTGTCACCGGGCCGTGCTTCTTGTCAGCTTCGGCGATACATGCCTCCAGCCGCGCAATGTCGGTGATGTCACACTGCATGTAATGCGGTCGGTTACCGTGCTTTTCCGCCATCTCATCGGCAAAGGCGGACGCATCCGAGCGTTGCACAAACGCGACCTTGGCGCCTTGCATCAGGAAGCCTTCGGTCAGCGCAGCGCCAATGCCGGAGCCACCACCGGTGATGAACACGCTCGCATCTTTGAGATCGGCGTAGCTTGCCAACAGTTCCATCAGTGCGACTCCCTTTTGACGAATGAGCCGGACTTGCCGACCAGAAAATCTAGATCTGCGCCTTTATCGGCTTGCATCACGTGATCGACGTAGAGCTTGGCGTATCCGCGCGTGTATTCTTGTTCAGGTGCTTGCCAATCAGCGCGCCGCGCCGCCAGCTCCTCGTCGGAGATCAACAGCTGCAGGACGCCTTGGCGGGCATCCAGGCGAATGCGATCACCAGTCTTCACCAAGGCCAGTGGGCCACCCGCATGGGCTTCGGGCGACACATGCAAGACAACCGTGCCGAAAGCCGTGCCTGACATGCGCGCATCAGAAACTCGGATCATGTCGCGCACGCCCTGTTTCACCAGCTTGCCAGGAATCGGCATGTTGCCGACTTCTGCCATGCCCGGATAGCCCTTTGGTCCGCATCCCTTCAGCACCAAAATGGTGTCGGGCGTGACCGGGAGGTCCGGATCGTCGATCTGCGCTTTGAGGTCTTCGATGCTCTCAAACACGTAGGCCGGCCCTTCATGGTCGAGCAGCTCTTCGGTCGCAGCCGAAGGTTTCACGATGGCTCCATTAGGCGCAATGTTGCCTTTCAAAACACGCAACCCAGCCGCAGGTTTGACCGGATTGTCGAAGGGCCGGATGACGTCCTCGTTGAAGATTTCCGCGCCATCCGCATAGGCGGAAATATCTTTGCCAAGCACACTGTTCGCCGCGCGCAACTGTCCAGCCCTTTTCAATTGAGAAAGCACGGCGGGGACGCCACCAGCATAGGCAAAGTCTTCCATGAGATAGGTGCCCGACGGCATACAATTGACCAGAAGCGGAATGTCCGAACCCAGCTCGAAGTCCTCAAGCTTCACGTCGATGCCCATGCGTCCTGCGATCGCGAGGATATGGACAACGGCATTGGTCGAACCACCGACCGCCGCGTTCGCGACAATACCATTTTCGAAACTTTGCCGGTTAAGTACCTTGGAAAGCGTCAGGTCTTCCTCGACCATTTCGACAATTCGTTTGCCGGTCAGGTGGGCCAATGCCATGCGGCGCGCGTCCACCGCTGGCAGCGCCGCGTTGGTCGGCAGCGCCAAGCCCATCGCCTCCACAATCGAAGCCATGGTGGAGGCCGTCCCCATGGTCATGCACACGCCGGCGGACCGGCTCATGCCGCTTTCTGCCGCCATGAAATCGGCCAGCGACATATCGCCGGCACGCACAGCTTCGGAGAACTTCCAAACATCCGTGCCGGAGCCGATATCCTTACCCTTGAACTTACCGTTCAGCATCGGGCCAGACGAAACAACGATGCTTGGCAAATCGACCGAAGCGGCGCCCATCAACTGACCTGGTGTGGTCTTGTCGCAGCCGCCGAGCAGCACAACGCCGTCAAGCGGGTTCGCGCGTATCGCCTCTTCCACATCCATCGCCAAAAGGTTGCGGAAAAGCATGGCCGTCGGGCGCATCTGTGTTTCGCCAAGCGATGAAACCGGGAACTCAACCGGGAAGCCACCCGCCTCCCACACGCCGCGTTTCACCCCTTCGGCCAAGGTGCGCAGACCGTGGTTGCACGGGGTAAGCTCCGACCAGGTGTTGCAGATGCCAATCACCGGACGGCCGTCGAACGCGTGGTCGGGGAAACCCTGGTTCTTCATCCAAGAGCGATGAATGAACGCATCCTTGTCTTTCCCGCCATACCAATGGCGCGAGCGCAGCGGTTTTTTGCCAGGTTTATCGGTCATGCGTCTCCCTGCCTTTCCAGACAATGTTGTTTTGGTGCGCCATCACAGTTTCTGCCCCTCAATCACCCACATCGTCTCGGGCAACGACCACGGAAGTGTAAGACCGTGGTGCAGCAGGTAGCTGCCGGAGACCTCCATCGGGCCTGCCTTCAGGGAGGGTTCACCGCGCGACAGCTTGGGCGCCGCGTCACGGTTGATGAGATCGACGCGATAGCGCGCAGTCGGATCGAGCCGTGTCAGCCGCAAGGGCCGTGGCGCGATCTGGGCACTCGTGCCAGCCTTGCCGATAAAGGCGACAAATCGGCTGCCATCCTCCGCCAACTGCTGTTCGGCAATCGCTGCCTGGTCCAAGCTGTCGAGGCGCAGAATGTCAGCTCTGTACATCCAATCGCGGTTCTGTTTCCACCAGACGGTGGCTTTCGTCAGAACAGCTTCCTCGTCCTCGGACAACTCACGTGGATCCATCTCAAAGCCCATATGCCGCTGGGCCGCCACCCAGGCGCGGAAACCAATGTCAAGCACGCGGCCCGAGGTATGACAGCGCCTCGGCCCAACATGCGAGCCGGTCACAGCAAGCGGAAGAAACAGAGCTGCGTTGTGCTGCATTTTCAGACGTTCCAACGCATCGTTGGAGTCCGACAGCCAGACGCGATGAGTCCGGCTCAGAATCCCAAAATCAATACGCCCACCGCCCGAAGCACAGCTTTCGATCTCGACGATAGGGAAAGCATCGCGTAGCCGGTCGATGAGCGCGTAGGAGCCCCGCGTCTGCGCCGCATCCGGCATCGGCAGAACCCGGTTATGGTCCCACTTGATGTAGTCGATAGGGTACTCGCTCAGAATGGCGCTCATGCGCCCAAACAAGAAATCCCGCACCTCGGGTAAGGCCATGTTGAGGGCTTTTTGCTGCCGCCCGAGCGTTTGGTCTTCGGATCCCAAAGCCCATTCCGGATGCGCCCGGTACAAGTCACTCTGCGGATTGATCATCTCCGGCTCAAACCAGATGCCAAAGCTCATGCCGAGAGCGTGTACGTGGTCGATCAGCGGCCCAAGGCCATCGGGATATTTGCGCGGATCGACCTGCCAGTCCGACAAGGACTGCGTGTCATCATCACGCTGCCCAAACCAGCCATCATCCAGTACGAACCGCTCGGCGCCCAACGCCGCAGCCTTGTCGGCAATCTCTTTGAGGACCGGCAGCTTGTGGTCGAAATAGACCGCCTCCCAGCAATTGTAGTGAACCGGTCGCGGCCTATCGGGCTGCGGCCAAGTGATGATCTCGTCGCGCACATGCCGCTGAAAAGCCACGGCACAGCCGTTCAGACCGTCGACGGAATAGGTACAATACAAGGGCGCGGTTTCGAAATGGGTATGTGGGTCGTGCTCCATGCGCGAGGCGTGGCCGAATTGGATCTGCCGTCGCCCGTCCGGCAGCTCTTCGGCGATCATCTTGTGACCGCCGGACCAACCATAGTGGAAGGCAAAAGCATGGCCCTGCGTGTTCGTCGCCCCGCGCTCTGGCAGAATGAGCCCCGGGAAATGCTCGTGCCCTGTGCGCCCGGTGCGGTTCTCTCGATAACGCATCCCCGGCGACCAGGATGTGCGGTTCATCTGGAACTCGCCGCACCAACGCCCCGCAAAGTCGATCATGTCGTCGCATTGCTGAGATGCCGGAAAGACCGGTGCCGCAAACCAGTGCAAATGAATTGGCTCTGCCGCATCCAAGCGCGCTGACGCCGTAATGATGTGAGTACGCGGATTGAGCGCGAACCGCGCTGTGTAGGTCAGAAGGCCATCAATATCCTTGAACACCAAGGTGAGATGCTCGTCAGATTGGTCCTCGCCATCATAGCAGAACTTCGGCAGCAGAGGCGTCCCGTCGATGCTTCGCAGGATCAAGCCCGGTTGCCCAGGGAAGCTGCGTGTTGCCTCCGGACATATCGACAGGTCGGGGTTGGCATCCAACATGCCACCCGTGACATCCAGCGCATGCGCGCGGTGTAAAAGCGCCAGATCCTCGTCCTTGGGTAGTGGCGCGCCCCAGTAAACCACCTCTGGCAGGCGATCTCCGTGGGCGGCAAGAACGAGTGTCTGGCGACCATCATCCAGTCGCCAGCTTCGCGTCACTTCACGGCACCCAATGTGAGACCCGCAATGAAATGTTTCTGCATCAGGAAGAACATCAAGACGGGCGGCAGAGCAGCCACAATCGAGCCCGCGCTCATCAAATGGTAAGCGGCTCGGAACTGAGAGTTGAAGGCTGTGATACCCGCCGTCACTGGCTGGGAATCCGGCCCCTGTGTCAGCACCACCGCCCAGAAATAATCATTCCAGATAAAGGTGAAGATCAGCACCGCAAGCGCAGCCAGGGCTGGCTTCATGAGCGGCAGCACCACGTACCAAAAGATACGCCATTCTGCGACACCCTCAACCCGCGCAGCCTCGATAAGCTCATACGGCAGTTGGCGAATGAAGTTGCGCATAAACAGCGTACAAAAGCCCGTCTGGAAAGCGATGTGGAACAGCACCAGGCCAGTCTTGGTGTCGTAGAGGTTGAGGTTCACCGTCAGGTCGCGAACCGGCACCATAAGGATCTGGAACGGTACAAAGTTGCCCGCGATGAACATGAAGAAGATCAACAAGTTGCCGTTGAACTTATAGACGCCCAGCGCAAACCCAGTCAGTGATGACAGCGCAATCGCGCCAAGCACCGTTGGGATGGTGATCAGGAACGAGTTGAGCATGTAGCGCGGCATGTCAGAATCGAAGAACACCCGGCCATAATTGTTGAACATCTCAAACGAGGACGGTGGGCCCCAATAATTGCCGTTGGTGAAATCCGCATCCGGTTTGATGGAGAAAACCGCCACCGCGATCAGCGGAAGCAACCAAACCGCAAGCGCCAAGGGCAGAAGCGACTGGTAGCCGACCTGAACCCCGCGCGAGGATTTTTCGATGGGTTTCGGGAACATTATCGCGCCCCCTTCTCTTCGCGCCACATGGAATAGAGGAAGTAGGCGATGAAGCCGAGCATGATGAAAAACAGCACCACGGCGATGGCAGCGCCGTAGCCCATGCGGAAGCCGAACTCTGACAGTGACTCTTCAAACATGTAAAAGCTGAGCACCCGGGTGGAACCGAATGGCCCACCGTTGGTCATGACCGAGATCAGGTCGAACGAACGCAGCGCACCGATGATCGTCACGACAAACGCGATGAACGTCGCGGGTTTCAGCTGCGGTAACACCACATACCAGAGCATTTTCCAGCCCTTGGCGCCGTCGAGACGACCCGCCTCAATCTGCTCCGGGTCTACCGCATTGAGGCCGGTGAGATACAAGATCATGCAGTAGGCCGTTTGCGGCCAGAGGCCGGCGGCGATGATGCCGTAGGTGGCAAGCGTCGGGTCACCCAAGATGTTCACTGGTCCGAGGCCGAAAACGGCAAGGAGCGCGTTCAGCAACCCTTCTCGCGGCAGGTAGAACCAGGAAAAGACAAGGCCAACCACGACCTGGCTGAGCACGAACGGGAAGAAGAACATCGACTTGTAAAGCCGAATGCCGCGCACCGTCTGATTGAGGAACAAGGCAATGAACAGGCCAGCGGGGATCGCTAGCAGATACAGGAACAACCATTTGATATTGTTCCAGAAAGAAACGTTGAATTTCCGATCGTCGGTCAGCAGCCGCTCATAGTTCGCCATGCCGACCCAGGTCTTCTCGCCGAGACCGTCCCATTCGTGGAAACTGATCCAGAACGACTGGAAAATCGGAATGATGACATAGACCGCAAAGAACAGAATGCCCGGAATCAGAAACAGCCAGGGCGTCAGCGCAATTTCGTTGCGCTTGTACCAGTTGCGCTGTTTTGGCCCCGCACGCATGTCGGCAGATGCCGTAGCCGTCGCCATAGTGATCCCCCGTCTTGGTGGTCAACCAATGCGCAAGCAGGGCGTCTAGGTTGGTCCGACGCACCCTGATTACGGATAGATTGATGGCAGAAAACCCGCCCTGGCAAAGCCAGGACGGGTCAATTGAAAGCGCTTAGTTGTAAATGCGCTGACGGGCGTCTTCGAGGCGCTCAAGAATGTCATCCAGATTGTCTGGGAACACCATGAACTCCTGCAGACCTTCCATGCCCACCGATGCCATTTCGGCAGGGAAGTCACGGTCGAAGAACTGCATGATACCGCCACCAGCATTGTTGGACAGCATCTCGAAGCCCTGCTGGATGAACTCATCATCGGAGACAGAAGCTCCTGCGTTCACCGGCAGCTGGCCAAGCGCGTCGCCGCCATTGATGCGGGTTTGAACGTCTGGCGATGTCACGAAGCGCAGGAACTCCATAGCCGCGGGCACGTTCTGCGCACCCGAAGCGATGTGGAACGTGTCCGTTGGGGCGTCTTCAGCGAAGTCGACGTCCGGGTTGATGACTGGGAATTGGTAGAAGTCCAGCATCGAGTCATCCAGGCCACCGTCGCGCATCGCAGCCACTGCGAAGTTACCCATCAGATAGGCCGTTGCTTCACCGTCCAAAATGAACGGCAGCGCTTCCTGCCAGCTGTAGGTCTGGTGGTCATCGATGAAGGCGCCCATGTCGATCAGCTGACGCCAGTTGTCGAACGTCTGACGAACGCGCGGGTCGGTCCATTCAATCTCTCCGCGGGCCAGGGCGATGTGGAAATCATAGCCGTTGGTGCGCGAGTTGATGTAGTCGAACCAACCGCCTGCGGTCCAAAGGAATTTGGTACCGATGGTGTAGCATTTGCGGCCGGAGTCGATGATCGTCTGGCAGTTGGCCAGCTCTTCTTCCCAGGTGGCAGGCTCAGAAAGGCCTAGCTCGTTGAAGATGTCTTCGCGGTAGTACACACCCCACTGATAGTAGGTGTAGGGCACGCCCCATTGCTTGCCATCGATGGTCATCGCGCCTTCGGTGGAAGCGAGTGCTGCAAACTCTGGCTCATCCCACAGCTCTGACACATCCATGAACAGGCCAGCTTCCACATAAGGCAACATGCGGTTCGCAGCGTACCAGTTCACCACATCTGGTGGGTTGGCGGAAAGCGCATTACGGATCTGGGTCTTCCAAGCTTCACGATCGACAATTTCCAGCTCGACCGTCAAGTTGGGATGCAACTCATCAAACTCGGCTGCCAGGCCTTCCATCACCGCACGAGGTGCGGGGTTGGACATATCAGAGATGATGCGCAGCGTGCCTTCCAGCGCAGCGTGGCTACCAGCAACAGCGGTAGACGCCATCAGGCCGGCAGCCGCCAGACCAAGCACGGATGCTTTGAGGGTACGGTTCATTCTAGTCCTCCCATGCGGACGGTGGGCTTTGCCCGTTCTGGTCCGCTATGTTTCTCCCATACGTTCACGCCTTTTCGGCTTGTCGCCGGCTGACCCAACAGCTGGCGCGAACGCGATTGGTTACACCGTCACAAGCCCCACTCAGCGAGACTATCGAGTCTCATTCAACGGAACTTTGTTTTGGTGGTTGAAATCTTACGCATCTTTGCCTACCGTCTGTCAAGGCGCAGATGATCAATCATGAGAGACCCGACGAACGAGGTCCATGCGCCAAGGGTGGCAAAGCGCAGTGAGCCGTTCAACCGGCTAGCATCGCGTGACGCCAACCCAGAGGGGAGCGAAACACGATGCCACGTCTGGAGCCATCCAGCACCGTGCAGAAGGCAACCTTTGGACGTCGATCCACGGGCTTCGCCGCGCACGGGTCAGCGGCACCGGAGGCCCGCATTCCCGGCGACGGCCCCGTCACCAAGTCCCTGATGCTGCTGGATGCGTTCGCCGAAGCCGAGCATCCCTTGCGCTTTTCTGATCTCAAAGAGCGCTTGCCCTTCCCGAAGGCCACGCTCCACCGGATGCTCAAAGCCCTGGTCGATGAACGTATGCTGACCCATCACGAGGGAAGCGGCATGTATCAGCTCGGCCCGCGGCTGATCCGCCTCGCCCATGCGGCTTGGGCCAACGGATCGCTCGCCGATGCGGCGCGCCCCATCCTCGACACGCTGCACGCTGAACTTGGGAAGACCATTCACCTTGCGCAGCTCGACAATGGCCAGGTGCTATATCTGGATAAGCGCGTTGGTAATCGCGGTTTGGCGATGTTTTCGCGCCCTGGAAAAGTTGGCCCGGCTTACTGCACAGGCGTTGGCAAGGCGATGATGGCCTACCTGCCGGATGACGCGTTGGAAGAGTGCTTGCAACGCCAAACATTCGCGCGTTTCACGCCAACGACCCTGACATCCCGCGATGCCCTGCTGAACGAACTGGACGCCATTCGCACCCGTGGCCACGCCTACGACCGCGAGGAACACGAGCCCGGCATCGTCTGCATCGCGGTGCCGATCCTCTCGGCCGATGGTTCTCTCTTCGGCGGGCTGTCGGCAACCGGCCCCGGCACAGTCGACGACATACTTCAACTCGAAACTCTGGCGCCAACGCTGAAAGAGGCGGCCAGCATGATCGCGCGAGACGCGACCGTGCGCATGGCCCCGACGCTAACTTAGGAAATCCAACATGGCAGGCCTAACCCTTCGCGACGTGAAAAAAAGCTATGGCCCGGTGGACGTGATCCATGGGGTAGACCTCGATATTGGCGATGGCGAGTTCGTGGTTTTTGTCGGTCCATCCGGCTGTGGGAAATCAACGCTGTTGCGCATGATTGCCGGCCTAGAAGAGATCTCTGGCGGCACAATCTCCATTGGCGAGGCAGTCATGAACGAGGTGGACCCCGCCGAACGCGGTGTTGCCATGGTGTTCCAAACCTACGCGCTCTATCCGCACATGACGGTGGAAGAGAACATGTCCTTCGGGCTGCGCATGAACGGCCACCCAAGAGCCGAGATCGACAAGGCCGTCAATAACGCGGCTGACATCTTGCAGCTTGACGCTCTCTTGAAACGCAAACCTGCCGCGCTTTCCGGTGGTCAGCGCCAAAGGGTGGCCATCGGTCGTGCCATTGTGCGCAACCCGGACGTTTTCCTGTTCGACGAGCCGCTCTCCAACCTCGATGCTGAACTACGCGTGGCCATGCGGGTTGAAATCTCCCGTCTGCACAACGAGCTTGAAGGCTCGACCATGATCTATGTGACGCACGATCAGACCGAGGCGATGACCTTGGCCGACAAAATTGTCGTGTTGCGCGGCGGCAATATCGAGCAGGTCGGCGCACCCCTCGATCTCTATGACAATCCAGACAATGCGTTTGTTGCTGGCTTTATCGGTTCGCCGCGCATGAACTTCCTCGACGGCGAGGTTGTCGGCAAAGACAACGGCGTAACCGTGAAACTGACCAAGCAAGCGGACGCGATCATCACCTTGCCTGTGGGCGGGGCCGAGCTTTCCGTCGGCGATGCCTGCCAAGTCGGCATTCGGCCGGAACATATCTCCGTCGACAACGGCACAATGCTCACACTGTCTGTGGATGTCGCCGAGCATCTCGGCTCCGACAGCTACATCTACGCCCATTCGAGTGCTGGAGAGACTCTGACGATTGAAACGGATTCAGGCCGCAATGCGCGCCACGGCGCCGACTTCTCCATTGGCATTCCACCAGAAAAGTCTTTTCTGTTCACCGCAGATGGAAAGCGCGTACGCTAACACGCCTAAGACGAGCCAAACACACCCATGCGCCAGCGCTCCCTGCTGAACACCGGCTGGATATTTCATGTCGGCTTTGACCCGGCTTGGATAACCCTACCCCTGCCCGGCGGTACCGTTCGCCTGCCCCACAACGCGATGGACCTACCCTGGAACTATGGCGATGAGCGCGCCTACCAGCAGCCATTCACCTATCAGCGCATCTTTCACTGGGAAGACCGGTTCGATGGCCAAGACGTCGTTTTGATGTTCGAAGGCGCCATGGCAGGCACAAAAGTCTGGGTCAACGGCCACCAAGTGGCCGACCACCCAGACGGATACACACCCTTTGACGCACGCCTTACAGACCATCTGGAGCAAGGCGAAAACCTCATCACCATTTGTGTCGATGGAACGGAAAACCCCCACATTCCGCCATTTGGCGGCCGTATCGACTATCTGACCTATGCCGGCATTTACCGCGATGTCTGGCTTGAGGTTCGCGCCCCAATCACGATCGACAATGTGAAGGTCGAGATCATTGACCCTATGGCAGATACGACACGTGCGAAGGTCAACGTTTGGCTCGCCAATCCGCAGGCAAAGCCCATCGCCGGTGCAATTCTCATCGATCGCCTGGACGAATTTGGCGACCCGATTGGCGATCCCGTCGGCTTCCCGCTGGTCGATGATGAAGGTGAGGCAGAGGTCACGCTCGGCACCAACATGGCACGTTGGTCGGTCAACAACCCCATCCTGCATCCGCTGCGCATCACCTACCGGGCCGATGATGCCGAGGCGACGTATGATCTGCGCATTGGTATTCGCAAGGCAGAGTTTCTGCCCGACGGCTTCTTCCTCAATGACCAGCCACTCAAGATCATGGGGCTCAACCGGCACCAAAGCTTCCCGCATGTCGGCTACGCCCTCGGACCTGAAGCCCATGCACAAGATGCCGATACGCTGAAGTTTGAGCTTGGGTGCAATCTGGTGCGCACCTCGCACTATCCGCAGTCGAAAGCGTTTCTCGAGCGCTGCGACGAGATCGGCCTCTTGGTTTTTGAAGAGATTCCGGGCTGGCAGCACATTGGCGATGAAACCTTCAAGGACCAGAGTGTCGCCAATGTCGAAGCAATGATCCGCCGGGATTGGAACCACCCGTCCATCATCCTGTGGGGTGTTCGCATCAACGAGTCGCAAGACGATAATGCTTTATACGAGCGCACCAACGCGGTCGCCCGCGCGTTGGACCCCACCAGGCAAACCGGCGGCGTTCGCTGCATCACGGATTCGCAACTCCTGGAAGATGTCTACACAATGAACGACTTCGTTCTCGGTGAGGAGCATCTGCCCGGTATCAATCGTCCACGCACGCCATTGCGTGATCAGCGCGAGGTCACCGGCCTGACCGAACGCGTGCCGTACCTCGTCACCGAATATAATGGGCACATGTACCCGACCAAAATCTTCGATGGCGAAGAACGTCAGGAGGAGCATGTGCTGCGCCACTTGGACGTGATCAACGCTGCACATGGCGATGCCTACGTCGCGGGGTCCATTGGCTGGTGCATGTTCGACTACAACACCCACGCCGACTTCGGCTCTGGCGATCGCATCTGCTACCACGGTGTGATGACGATGACGCGGGCACCGAAATTTGCCGCGTCGGTCTACGCAAGCCAGGGGCTCGATCCGCTGCGCCGGCCGGTGTTGCAGCCCGTCACCCACTGGTCGTTCGGCGACCGAAAGGTTGGCGGGATCTTTCCCTTGGTGATCCTAACCAATTGTAGCGAAATCAGCTTTCAATTCGGTGAGGAAGAGCCTTTGGTGTTCGGGCCAGCTTACGATCGGTTTCCTTTCCTGCCGCACCCACCGGTCATCATCGAGGCAACAGACCTGCCGGAAGAAAAGCGCGTCGCCTGGGGCGACTCCTGGAAAGACGGTGTCATCACCGGCTTTCTCAGCGGTGAGCCGGTGATCCGTCGCGCCTACATCGCCAACCCTTTGCCCACAACGCTGGAGATGGTCGCCAAGCCCGTCATTCGGGCCAATGATCCCTATCTCGACCAGCCCATCCAATTCACCGCCCGCGACCAGGTTGGCAACCGGTTGCCTTATTTCACCGACCAGATTGGCATCTCCGTGGACGGGCCTGCGATCCTGCAAGGGCCATCAACCATTCCCATGGTTGGCGGTGTTGCTGGCTGCTGGGTACGCGTTTTGGGCGATGAGCCCGTGACCATCACGGCCACGCCGATTTCCGGCTTACTGAGCGATCAAAGGCTGGATCTCAATGGCTGAGTCCCTAAAGGACCTCATTGATACAATTGCCAAACCTGGACGCTTGGAGTGGATCGGCCTTCGCCCAGTGCGGCGCGCTACGATGGTAAAGGTGGAGCAAGCAACCCTCACCGAAGACGGGTTGGTGGGCGATCATGGCCGCCCCGGCAAGCGCGCTGTGACGCTGATCCAACAAGAACATCTCACTGTTATTGGATCCTTCTTAGGCGTTCCGCCTGTCGATCCGTCGCTCCTGCGCCGCAATCTGGTTGTGTCCGGCCTGAACCTGTTGACGCTGAAAGGTCGGACCGTGCGTATCGGCGACGCGACTATGTTCATCACCGGCCCGTGCGCTCCATGCAGTCGTATGGAAGAAGCCTTTGGCCGTGGCGGGTATTCTGCTGTCCGCGGTCATGGAGGGGTGACGGCAAACGTCCTTGCGCCAGGGATCATAAGGCTAGGAGATGCAGTGTCGCCGCAAATGGCAACAACGGACGACCCCAGATAACCGTAGTTATTTAGCCAGCTCATATAAAGCTTCTCATACCCATAAGACACCAATACGTAGCGTCAAATTTTGAATGTCCAAGCCTCTCAATCTGGCGCAAAAAGGTGTCAGACTTACAGAAGCGTAAGGGAACTAATGCCCTATAGGTTAAATCCCTGATACGCCTGTTGTTTACCGGCCATTTACCACATCTGATCTAGGTTTTGGGCTGACAGTTGTCGCACGTAGACTCGTCAAGTCGATGACAGGTCGCGTTTCGGTTTTGCCGCCGAACATCTCCGGGCGGCTTAACACTTGTTTGATTTGTGAGAGCGTAGCGACCGGAATCTATGCAAAAACCGCTTGCAAGACTTCCAGATTGGCTCAACGACGGTGCCTTTTTGGCGCGCGGCGACCGAGCCGTTCAGCTCGCTTCGCTGGCAATCAACTTGCTCGCTTTGGCGCTGCCTATCGTCCTCATGCAGATCTATGATCGGGTCATACCCAATCAAAACCGAGCGACGCTCTTTGTCTTGGGGCTTTTCCTGCTGGGCGCGGTGATTGCCGAGGCTCTCATGCGTGCCGCACGCGCCAGACTGATGAGCTATGCCGGCGCCCGTTATGAAGTCGAAACAACGCTTAAGCTTTGTCGCAGATTTCTGTTCGCCGATGCCCACGAGATCGAGCGGACACCTCCGGGGGTGCAAGTAGGCCGTCTTGCCGCCATTGATCGTATTCGCGAGTTTCGCAGCGGTGACGCTGGGGCAACATCCCTGGACCTTCCCTTCTCCATTCTGTTCCTGGCGGTTGTGGCTTGGATCGCACTTCCGATCGCCATCGTGCTTATCGGATTAATCGCCATCACCATCGCGGCGGTTCGTAAGATCACGGCAGCCACAGAAACGCTGGCGGCCGATCGGGCAACGCTTGAGGGTCGTCGCCACTCATTTCTGATCGAGGTGCTGAGCCGCATTGAGGCGGTCAAAAGCGCCGGCATGACACCGTTCATGGAACGTCGCTACGAGCGTTTGATGAAATCAAGCGCCACAACCACGGCGGCGTTCACAGCCAACAGTAACGCCGCGCAGGGCTTAATTGGCGCCGTTTCCCAGCTAACACCCTTGGCCGTTGGCGCTGTAGGTGCCGTTCTCGTCTCTTTCAACGCGATCTCTGTCGGCGCGCTTGCTGCCGTCATTCTGTTGTCGGGTCGTGCGATCCAACCGATCATGCGCCTCGAAGCCCTTGTGGCCGGCGATATGAACACGCGGCGTCTCGAGGAAGACCTAGACAGTGTGCTGTCGCTATCAATGGTCGAGCGTGGGACCACAGACCCCGGCTCGATCGAGACGATCTCGCTGCGCGATGTTACTTGCCTACAGCGCGATGATGGGTCCTTCGTGCTGGACGGGGTCAACCTCGATCTCAACCACGGTGAGATCATCGGAATCCGTGGCAAAAACGGAAGCGGCAAGTCTTCCATTACGGGCCTGATGTCCGGGCAACTCAAAGCAGCGCGCGGCGATGTTCTAATCAACGGGATCAACATCGACAGCTGTGATCCAGACGCGCTCGCCAAGCGGATTGCCGTGATGCCAGAACAGCCGACGCTTCTCGACGGCACCATCCTGGAGAACATGACGCGGTTCAAACCGCAGGACCATTTGGATGAAGCCGTTGGATTGGCGACCGCTTTGGGCCTGGACAAATATTTCGCGGTGCATCCCGATGGCCTGTCTATGCGCGTTCGGAACGGCGTCAATGCGGGCCTGCCGACCTCGGTGGTTGATCGTGTAGCCTTGGTCGCCTCCCTGCTCGGTCAGCCAAGTCTGGTTCTTTTTGACGAGGCAAACCAATCACTCGATTTCGAAGGCGACGCCTTGCTACGCGAGCATCTGTTTGGCCGCAAACGGTCTGCTGCCGTCGTGTTGATTACCCAGCGCCCAAGCTATCTGCGCGGCTGCGATCGGCTCTACCGGATCGAAGACGGTCAGCTCATCGCCGATGACGGCGCCGACCTGCAGCCGGCTCACCCCGCCCCGCAATTGTCGCCCGAAAGGGCCGCTGTCGCATGACCGAGACTACGCGCCAACCCGCCCTGTCTGAACTTGCGCAGTACAGCGTCAAGGACCTGCAGGATATCGCCGTTTCTGCATTTCAGCATGGCAAGGGCGACGACCGCACTTCAAAGTTTGAGCATATCCGCAATGCACTGGCCGACGGAACGACCACAGGCAAATCGCTTGAAGGCCCGACAGTGTCGGCAATGCTTCTGCTGCTGCAACAGCTCGAATGGACCCCGTCCATAAGCGATCTACTGCAGTCCATTCCTCACTTCCCAGAGGAGTTCACGGCCAACGACATCCGCGAAGTCGTCGGGCGCTTGGGTTTCTCCAGCAATGAGGAATTGCTGCGTCCAAGCGAGATTGAAGCGAGCCGGTTGCCAGCGCTTGCGCTGGATATTGAGGTCTACCCTTTGATTGTGGCCAAACACGCAAGCGGCAATGTGGAATTGATCGATCCGCAGTCGCAAGCACGCCGCACGATGCCGGACGAGGCGATCCGGCTCGTGCACTTCGACAAAGTTGATCCGGCCGGTGAAGGCGCCAACAACAAATCGTGGACAAACAGAGTTGCACTGCGGTTTCGTTCAAAGATTCTATTTATGCTGGCGCTCACTTTCGTCATCAACTTGACGATCATCGCCACTTCGCTGTCGGTGATGGCAATCTATGATTCCGTCCTTCCGGCAAGTGCGATGGATACGTTGATTGCCATTGTGCTCGGTGTGGGCATCGCCTTCACCGCAGAACTTTGGCTGCGTCGCATCCGTGCCCGCATGATAGGCCACCTGGCTGGTCGATTGGAGTATCTGATCGGCACAGGCATTTTTGCCAAGCTGATGGCGTTGCCGCTCAACCTGCTGACCACGGTTCCGCTCAGCAGCCAGATTTCAAGGCTGAAGCAGTTCGAGACAGTCCGAGATCTGGTCGCAGGCCCGTTGGTCACGGTCGGCTTGGAATTGCCGTTCGTTTTTATGTTTGCTGCCGTGCTTTTCGCGGTCGGTGGGCCCTTGGGTTTCGTCCCAATCGCGTTGATTGCGGCCTATGCCTTCATTGCTTGGATCATGTTCCCTTATGTTCACCGTGCGTCGATGGAATCCTCGGAGGAACGCGCTGAGCAGCACCACATGGTGCTGGACACCTTGTCGAACTTACGCACAATCCGGCGCCTTGGCTGTGAGAACCTTTGGCTAGACCGTTTGGGGCAAGCATCAGCGAGGGCAGCGCGGGCCAAGCGGCGGGCGCAAGAAGCCAATCGGGTGCTTTCCACCCTAGCCGCAGCGACCATACCCATTGCTGGCGGCTGTACCGTCCTCCTGGGCGCGCACCTGGTCATGAATGAGGCGCTCACCGTCGGTGCCTTGATCGCCTGCATGATCGTCATTTGGCGTGTCATCACACCCATTCAGCAAGGCATGCTGTTGTTATCGCGATATGCCGATCTAGCGCGACTGGTCGGGCAGCTTGATCGCTTGTTTAAGCTGACCGACGAAAAAGCCAATGACAATGCAAGCCCATTGAACATCCAGGGGGCCATAACATTTGATCACGCCACATTCCGCTATGCAGGCACGACCGAACCCGCACTTTTGAACTTGAAATTCTCCATCGCGCCGGGCGAGATGATCGCTGTGACTGGACCTTCTGGCGCTGGTAAGTCGACGCTGTTACGACTTGTACTCGATCTCTACCAGCCACAGTCGGGCGCGGTGATCATCGACGGTAAAAACGTGCGGCAATTGCCTGTTGCCACCATGCGCTCAAAGATCGGCTACGTCCCGCAGCAACCAGCTCTTTTCCACGGCACCCTTGCTCAAAATCTTCGCCTTGCAGCGCCAGCTGCAACCAACGAAGAACTGCGCGAAATCGCCAACGAACTGGGGATGCTTTCGGCGATCGAAGTCTTGCCGAAAGGGTTCGATTCGCGCCTTGATGAGTTCGAACAGAGCAATATGGCAATGGGCATCCGCCAGGGATTAGCCATCATGCAGGCCTTGTTGCGCAAGCCCAAAATTCTGTTGATGGACGAGCCAGCCAAGGGGCTCGATCCGCATATGGAACGTGCGTTTATAGCCGCCATGCAGAAACGCCGAGGGCAGGTGACCAGCCTGATGGTAACCCACCGTCCAAGCCATGCCCAAATAGCCGACCGGTGCTTGGTTCTGGCCCGTGGCCAGATTGTGCAGGATGGGCCGCCTCAACCAGCGCCCACCAAGGTGCCGGCATGAGCAACCCGTTCGCCAATCTAGGTTCAGCGTTGCCGTCCTCGAAGCCATTCGTGGCGCCGGTCGAAAGCAGCGAGTTTGAATCCGATCCCGTGTCGACCAGCATGCTCATAGAAGAGCGTCGGCACACCCGACTGGCGCGTCAAACTGTGACAGGGTGCGCCATTGTGCTGCTGGTTTTGGTGCTGTGGGCCACAATCGCCCCGATACACGAGGTGGTGACTGGCGATGGGGAGATATTGCCAGAAGGTCTGGTCCAACCAGTCGAGCACTTGGAAGGTGGCATTGTCGCCGCGATCCATGTGAACGCTGGCCAACGTGTATCGGCAGGTGATGCTTTGGTTGATTTGGACACCACAGCAACACAGGAAGAATGGATCAAGGCACAAGCTCGGTTGCAATCGTTAGAGCTTACCATTGCCAGGGAACAGAACCTTGCAGGCGGCGATTCCATGGAAACCGCCGCAATCGACTCAATGTGGCTTCGGCTTTACGACAGCCAGGCGGACGCTCTGTCCAGTGCCGAACAATACCGTGATGCACAGCTTGATGTGTTGCGTGCAGACAAGACACGCCTTGAGGCTGAACTGGCCGGATTGCTGCGCGAACAAGAGAGCAATGTGAACGAACTGGCCATCGTAGAAAGGCAACTCACCGACTATGAACGCGCCTTCCAAACCGGCGCGGTGAGCCGCCGCGAACGCGACGCCATCGAACGCGAGGCCATCACACTTCGGCGCGAAGAGGCTCGGTTGGCGAGCAGCATTGAAGCACTGCGTGCGTCGGTCGCCCAAGCCAATGCCCGTGAAATCGAACTGATTGCACGTCTGCGGCAAGAGGCGCTTACATCGGTGTCGCAATTGGAAGCCGAGCGCGCGGAGGTTCAGGCGCTGGTCCGCCAGCTCGAAGATAGACAGGCCCGGCAGTCCTTGATTGCGCCGATCGATGGTATTGTTCACATTGTCAATGTGCGCGGACCCGGCGATGTGGTCTCACCAGCCGATGTCGTTCTCGAGATTGTTCCAGATAGCAACGCAGTCTTTGCCCAAGTTGACGTTCCGGCCGAACGCGTTGGGGGCGTCCAAGTTGGCATGGAGGCGAGCGTCAAAGTGCTGACATACGACTTCACGCGATTTGGCGCCTTAGATGCCATTGTAGAAAACGTCTCACCATCCAGCGTAACCCGTGAAGATGGCCGGGTGGTCTTTGTCGTCGATCTGCGCATCATCAATGAAAACGGCCTTGCCCGTCGCGGTCAGGGGCCGTTGCAACCAGGCATGACCGTGATGGCCGATATTGTCACAGGGTCCAAGACTGTTTTGCAATATCTACTGAAGCCGCTGCGCGTGCTGTCAGATCGCGCCTTAACAGAATCGTAGCGCGCGCCCTACGTCGGAGACCAGAACGCAGCGCGCTTGAGCCGACAAACAACCAACTCCACTTAATACCAAAGACGCACAAACCTTTGGTTTTGATGGCCTGAAAGTCGTCGCATGACCCTTGGTGGATTGGCCCTGCGTAAGAAAATATTAGGGTTAATAAGTCACTAGCTAAGGGTGATGGAACGTATTGAGCACACACAGAGCATCCGTTCGAACGACCGGTATGCAACCAAGCACTACTCCAGCCTGGCGTCGGCGGTGTGCCTCGCGTTTCTTATAACGGGTTGCTCCACCACGCCGCGCCACGACGGAACGGTTTCGGGCTCAACCATAGCAGCTACAGTCATTTCTGATCCTGAGGTTCTCGCTGCGTCCGAGCGACTTGCCCAGGCCGATGCCGAGCTGGTCCGCGCCCGCGCAGAATTTCTGCCTTCGTTGACCGCAAACGCCAGTCTCGTCTCCGAAGAAGACGCGACAGGCTCACTTCAAGAGGTGACCGAAAGCGTCGGGTTTCGGGCCTCTTTGCCATTGTTTCAAGGCTTCTCGGGAATCAACGGTTTGCGGCAAGCCGATGCGGAGCGGCTGGTCGCTGGCAGCGGCTATGATCGCGCCTACGATACCGCGATCGCAAGACTGGTCATAGCCGTCGCGCAAGTCGAGCGCGACTCCAGCACCGTTGCCGCGCGCCAACGCGAATTATCCAGCCTTCGGGGTTTCTACCAGGATTCCCGCCAACGCCGTTCAACAGGTATCATCTCCGGCGCCGACCTTGATCAAATTCGTGCGCAAGTGGCCGAAACAGAAGCCCAACTGACCCGGTCACAAGGCAGTCTGAGCGCCAGTCAGGCCAACTTAACCTCTTTGCTTGGCGACATTGGGGTCGAAAACCTTGAGATTCAGGACATCTCCAGTCTGCTCCCACACACCGAAGCAGAGGCTATCCAAGTGGCGGTTGCGGAAAGCCCCATTTTGCGCGAGGCCCATTGGGCCGTCGAAGCAAGTCGGCGTAGCGTCGAAGTTGCTATGGGAACCTTTGCGCCCACCGCTGACTTCTCCATTATTGGTGAGCACACGAACGATCCCACCGCGACCAACAATGGCGAACTAGACCTCGAATTTCGCGTCGATGTTCAGGTGCCCCTGTTTGACGGCGGAAGGCGGATTGCCGATGTCCAAGCCAGCCAATCGAGCCATCGAGAACGCACCCATCGCTACCAAGCGGCTCGGCGGGACTTGGTTGCTTCGGTTCAAGCTGCCTGGGCCCGGTTCCATGCATCGCGCAGTGTCACGCGCGTTACGCAGGAGCAGTCGGCAGCAGCCCGTCGCGCGCTAACGGCCATCCAAGAGGCAAGGCGAATCGGCGCGCGTTCAATTAATGATGAGCTGAGCGCGCGTCGCGATGCACTTAACGCAGACGTCGCTGTGTCGAATGCTCGATTCGAGCAAGTAGAAGCCGGACACGACCTCATCTTACAAATGGGTCGCATCAATCTAGCCTATAATGTTTCCAATTGATTGACCATTTGGACCGATAACCTATGTCGCCGTAGGGTCAGTAAGATTTTCGCAAGGCCGCTGATACCAAATTGCCGTTTACGTCAACTACGATGCGAACGTCATGGCCAAGCGAGATCCGTCTCAGCCTCTCCAAGGAAAGGCTGGACAAACAAAACAGACAGATATTTCGTCTGACCATCTGCTCAAGAGTTTGGCTCCGGTTGTTCTCGACGAGACGCTTTCCCCGAGCACGGCACAAGCTGATCTCGGCGCGGCGTCGGCGTCAGCTGCGACGATGTCGCTTTTCTTTGCCTTTGATCGCGCAGATGCCCGAGCATTCGGCAACAATGACGAAAACGTTGCGTATCAAAAGGGCTCGAACGACGCCGGCCTCAAGCAGGCAAGCGCTGACGTTGACGAAACCCGTCTGGCGCCAAGTTCCTCCGATTTGTCCCACGCCTATGATTTTGAAGACGGGTTTCTCCAAGACGGGCAAAAAAGCGTCGGCAATAGCCTTCCCCAAACAGGCGCTGGCCTTAAAGGCCAATCAAATACATCTGCGAACGAGTTGGGCTTGGGGTCGACCATCACGGCTGCCGCCACCCCTGCCAATGATTCAGTTATGCCGACAGTTGCAGCGCCGCAGCCAATGGCAACAACAACCGGTGGGGCTCCCATCCACGGCTCTGCTTCGACGGGCTCTGTTTCGACGGGCTCTGTTTCGGGCTCTGCATCGACAGGCTCTTCTGCGCGACCGGCAAGTCAGTTCGATGTTACCGCCATCTCCGATACGGACGCCAATGCCGACAGCGTCATGGAGAACGCGGCGAACGGGACCGTGGTCGGTGTTACCGCCTTTGCCTCCGACGGTGATGGCACCGACAGCGTCACCTACTCCTTGAGCAATGATGCCGGGGGTCGCTTCACCATTGATGGATCCACGGGCGTTGTCACCGTCGACGGCGTCATCGACCGTGAGGCCGCTGCCGACTACACCATTGAGGTCACCGCCACCTCAACCGATGGCTCAACCTCAACACAGTCCTACACCATTGCCATTGGCGATCAGGACGAGTTCGACGTCTCCGCTGTCACCGACAGCGATGCGGGCGCCGACACGCTGGCTGAGAACGCCACGGTTGGCACCACCGTGGGCGTCGTGGCCTCGGCCAGTGATGGCGATGCCACAGATGGGGTGTCCTATGCCGTTGATGACGCCCGCTTCACCGTCGATCCTGACGGCACCGTGCGCGTCGCCTCCGGGGCCAGCTTCGACCATGAGACCGAAGCCTCCATCGACATCACCGTCACCGCCACCTCCACCGATGGCTCGACAAGCCAGCAGACCTTCACCCTGGCCGTCACAGACGTCAACGAGAGCGGTGTTGGCGCCATCTCCGATACGGACGCCAATGCCGACAGCGTCATGGAGAACGCGGCGAACGGGACTGTGGTCGGTGTCACCGCCTTTGCCTCCGACGGTGATGCCACCGACAGCGTCACCTATTCCCTGTCCGATGATGCCGGGGGTCGCTTCACCATTGATGGGTCCACGGGCGTCGTTACCGTCGACGGCGTCATCGACCGTGAGGCCGCTGCCGACTACACCATTGAGGTCACCGCCACCTCAACCGATGGCTCCACCTCAACACAGTCCTACACCATTGCCATTGGCGATCAGGACGAGTTCGACGTCACCGCTGTCACCGACAGTGATGCTGGCGCCAACACGCTGGCTGAGAACGCCTCTGTGGGCACCACGGTCGGCGTCGTGGCCAGTGCATCCGATGCGGATGCTACAGACAGCGTGTCCTACAGCGTCGATGACAACCGCTTCACCGTTGATCCCGATGGCACCGTGCGCGTCGCCTCCGGTGCAAGCTTCGACCATGAGACCGAAGCCTCCATCGATATCACCGTCACCGCAACCTCCGATGATGGCTCGACCAGCAACGAGACCTTCACCCTGGCCGTCACAGACGTCAACGAGACACCGACAGACCTTACCATCTCGTCCAATGCAGTGGCCGAAAACAGTGCCGAGGGCGTAGCAGTTGGAACCGTCTCCACGACCGATCAAGATGTTGGCGACAGCTTCACATACACCCTCCTTGATGATGCTGGAGGCCGTTTTGCCATCGACCCCAACACTGGACAGGTTACCGTCGCCGACCGGATTGATACCAGCATCCTTCTGGACGCCGAGGTTGATGCGACCCATGACATTGTGGTGCAAGTCACGGATTCCGGCGGCAACACATACTCCGAAACCATCACCATCAATGTCAGCGATGTTCTGAATGAGACCATTCTGGGCGATGGTGCCGATAACATCCTCACCGGCGCTGGCGGCGACGATACAATAACCGGCGGCGCTGGCAATGACATCCTCGAAGGGGGATCGGGCACCGACACGGCCGTTTTCTCTGGCGATCTGAACGACTTCACCGTCGCTTGGGACGGCAGCCAGTTCACCGTTACCGATACCAACACCGCCGATGGCTTGGATGAGGGGGCGGACAGCATCTCCGATGTCGAGACCTTTGCATTCAACGGCGTCAACTACACCGCCGCAGACCTGCAGAACTATGCTGCCAATGCAGCACCAACCGACATCACATTCGCGTCCGGTGGCACCGTGGGCGAGACCGTCACCGATGGTGGCACCATCGCAGCCGCCTTTGATCCGTCTGGAACCACGGTCGCAACCCTGGCAACAACAGACCCTGCCGGTGGTGGATCGCACACCTACACCCTGATCAACGATCCATCCGGTAAGTTCGAGATCGTCGGCAACGAAGTGCGCGTCCTACCGGGTCAGACCATCAACTATGAGACCGACACAAGCTTCGATCTCTCTATCCGCACCACCGACCAATGGGGCGAGACCTTCGATAAAAGCCTCACCATCAACGTGGGCGACTATGAAGGCGCCTACACCGCTGGCGATGGCGGCGAGACCATCACGGGCACAGCCGAAGAAGATACCCTCACCGGTGGTACCGGCAACGACACGATCGATGGCGGCGATGGCGATGACACCGTTGTGTACAGCGACGCCCTGTTCGACAAGGAGCTGGTGCTCACCGCAGGTGGCGACTTCCAAGTCCATGATCGCGACAGCACCAACGGCGACACCGGTGACGACACCCTCGCCAATGTCGAGACCATCCAGTTCTCCGACCGCACCATCAACGTCGCCGACATCCAGTTCGTCAACGGTGGCGCAGGCTTCACCGGCGGTGCCGGTGACGACATCATCGTCAACGATGAGACCGTATCAGCCATCAATGGCGGCGACGGCAACGACATCATCTATATGGGCAGCGGCTTCGGCGGCAGCTACTCCGGTGGCGACGGCGACGATGTCTTCGTCCAAGGCTCAGGCTTCACCCTCAACGTCTATGGGGGCGCCGGAACCGACATCTATTATGGCGGTGAGGCCGGAGACCTGGGTGCCTATGTCTACTTCAATGATGGCGTCGGCGATAGCGATGTCATCTATGGCAACGCCTCAGACTATCTCTACGCCTATCTCGATGCCGATGATCGCATCTTCGGCAACGCCAACAGCGACGAAGAAGTCTATTGGTACGGCGATGGCAACGACCACACCCTGACCTACGGGGTCGAGTTCTCCGACATTGACTATATCCAATTCCAGGCCGGAACATCCGCCTTCACCGTCGATGCGTCCGCCGCGCAAGAGGCCATGACCATCGGCTTCAACGGAACCGGCGATGATGTCTACACCGCGTCAGACCTGGGCGACAGCGTCGTCATGGGCAGCGGTAACGACACCTTCAACGGCGGCGATGGCAACGACAGTGTGCGCGGCGGCGATGACAACGACATCCTCATTGGCGGCGCAGGCAACGATACACTGCGCGGCGAGAATGGCGATGACCGCTTCCTGTATGCAGCAGGCGATGGCTCGGACGATGTTTTTGGCGGTGCCGCAGGCGGCTGGACTGACTTGATCGAACTGCAAGGGAAGGATGGCGCGGTCAACATATCTGGCAATACCGTGACCGGTCAGGGTTGGACCCTGGTCGTGGAAACCGGGACCATTGACGGCCAGTCCGGTGAAACGCTCGACCTATCTGACGATGCGGCCGGCACGATCACCTTTGATGATGCTGCCACGATCTCGTTCACTGAGATCGAGCAAATCGTTTGGTAGAGCTTGGCTCGCTATCTTACCAGAGACGGCAATGAGCAGAGATAGCGTTCGTCTCTGAGGCACGGACCGAGCCTAGATCGTTTTTTCTTTCTAGGCGCTTTTGTCTTGGGACGATGGTGCTGCTGAAGGGCACTAAGGCTGTGTTTTTGTTTGTCTCTCCCTGTCCTGCGCAGCTCCAAACCACCGACAATCTGGGGCATTGCCTGACCGAAAGTGTCTTGCAGGGTCCATCTGTATCCAGTATCTAAAGGTGGATATTTGGGTGGATCAGATATGCGAGCGCGCAACCGGCTGTCTTCAGCCTTCTTGAAGAGTGCACCGCCTGGCAAGCACTGCGATGGCGCAGGCCTATGGTTTGTGAAGCGCGAAGACGGTGGTGCACAATGGTTCTTGCGCGTCACCGTGCATGGCAGGCGTCGGGAGATGGGCCTCGGCGGCTATCCTGACATTGGTTTGGCGCAGGCTCGTGAGGCTGCCGACCGGTGGCGTACCATCGCAAAGTCAGGCCATGATCCCATTAAGGAACGAGAGCGAGAGAGGCGTGCCCAGCGGCGCGAGGATATCTCATTGACAGTCATAACTGCTGATGCCTTTGAGGCTCGCAAGGCAGAGTTGAAGGAAGATGGGAAGGCTGGACGTTGGCTTTCGCCGCTTGAACTGCATGTTCTGCCGAAGCTGGGCCGCGTGCCTGTCACAGATATCGACCAACGCGATATTCGCGATACGCTGGCACCTATCTGGCATACCAAGGCTAGTACAGCGCGTAAGGCCCTCAACCGTTTGGCCATCGTCTTGCGCCATGCAGCGGCTTTGGGTCTGGACGTCGACCTGCAGGCCACTGAGAAGGCCAAGGCGCTGTTGGGCAAATCGCGCCATGTCGCCAAGCATATTCCGGCGATGCCTTGGCAAGAGGTACCAACCTTTTACGCCAGCCTAAACGAACAGACACCAACGCACCTCGCCCTGCGACTGTTGATCTTAACTGGCGCACGCAGCGGTCCATTGAGACACCTGCGGCTGGATCAAATCGACGGGAACATCTGGACGATCCCCGGCGAGATGATGAAGGGGCGTAAAGACGCAACGCCTGACTTCCGCATGCCGCTCTCAGGGGAGGCACAGCGCGTCATAGACGCAACCGTACCGTTTGCGCGTAATGGCTTCCTGTTCGCCAATTCCTCCAAGGGCGTCATCAGCGACATGACGCTGTCGCAGCACATGAAGCGGCGGGGGCTCGAAGCGCGCCCACACGGCTTCCGCACATCGCTGCGGACCTGGTTGGCGGAAGCAACCGACGCTCCGCACGAGGTGGCCGAGGCCATGTTGGCGCATGTGGTCGATAGTAGCGTGGTGAGGGCCTACAGGCGCACCGACTTTTTGGAACAACGCCGTGTACTCGCCGAGCGCTGGGCCAGCCATGTCACCGGCGGCGACAGCCGCCTCGTGAAACTGGCGGAGGTAGGCTAATGGCTGCTGACGGGCCCAAGGAACAACCTAACGACTCCGAAGACCAACAGGCCGAAGGCGATGGTGGTGGTCCAAACCTCGACGCGGCGATTGCATTCGCAAGTGAGTTCCTGAACCGAGATGTGATGTTGGCAGACATCAGAGACCTGCCAAACGATGAGTATGAACACATGCGCATTGGTGAGGCGCTGCAATCAGCTGCAGTCAATCCAGACCAGAACGATTTTGATGCTCTCGTAGGCGTTGCAGCGAGTATGCTGAGAACCAGTCGCGGCCTACCATATTGGTTGGCAGATTTTGCAGCAGACGTTCTAGAGGGAAAGCGACGGCGCCCGACCAAACGTGGGCCAAACCCATACACTAATTGGCCACGCGATTATGTGCTATCTCGGGCCGTTGAAGAAGTCGCCGACCGATTTAGTCTTCCCGCTTATGCAAAAAATGAGCTGTGGGACGGGATGACAGCTGCCAAAATCGTCGCTGGTGTGGCAGGCGAAAGCCTTGATATCGTTGAGAAAGCTTACCAGAAACACCACCCCATCGACCCTCCTAAGCCAGGGGCCAAATAACACCCGAAACTTCGCCCCAAGATCTGGAAGTTCGATTCGTCCATCTGTGTTGCATCTGCAACCTCTTAGGACGATGCGACATGCAAAGGTACCTGACACTTAACGAGCTGCGCGCGAAGCTGGGCAACCGCTCACGTAGCGCGATCTATAACGATCTTGACGCAGGTCGGCTCCCGCCGCCACTCAAGCTGGGTGGCAGGCTCTATTGGCCAGAACAAGAGCTGGACGCGTTCTTACAAAGCCTCCGCAACAAGGAGGCCTCCTGATGCCGCGTAGTCACAACAACAATGGTCGCAGCCGCAAAGTCTGGCGACACATTCAGCTTCCACACTTCATGCTCGATACAGCAGCTTGGCTCTCACTGTCGTCAAAAGCTCGGTCAGCCTTCATCGAAGTCGCCAAGATCTACGACGGTAGCAACAATGGCCATCTGGCCGCCTCATCGCGAACCATCGGTGACCGCATGGGCGTCAGCAAGAATACGGCAGCACGCGCTCTGGACGAGCTCGTCGAGAAGGGCTTCTTGGAGATCACCGAAGATAGTGCTTTCAGCAGGAAGAATAAGCGCGCGAGAGAGTATCGCCTTACGTTGCACAAGTGCGACCGTACCGGCGATCTTCCTAGCAAGGCCTTTCAAAGATGGAAGCCTGACGAAAAACAAAACACAGTGTCACAAAAGGCGGCTTAGGTCCCACCCTTGGCACTGTGAACCGTTTTACAAAGCTATCCATCAGCCTCACGGTCCCTCGGGAGACACTGCAACGGGGGTTTTTGAGTGTCTGTCGGTAACCCCAGTGGGACACATATAGTATACCAGGGTGGAGGCCGGTCACTGTGTAGGCAGGATGTCCAACCTTAGGCATGCTGTTCAGGTTCAAAGCGCTGACACTCATCGACAAGCACGCCTACACAGACTCAAAGCCTAGGCTCAACTGTGATCTCTCACTCACTGACTCTCACTCACTCTCTCTCTTTGCATTCCTGAGATCGAACGGGGCGCCCCCCTTTTTGGCCTGCTGTAGACTCTTGGGGGAGCACCTTCATCTCCAATCGACAAAAAAGCGGTCTTAGCGGCTCCTGATTGAAGCATCTGCCAAGTCAGCTATCGGCCCGGAGCAGACATTCAATCACTGTGGATTAGCGACACAAGCAACCGGATGAGTTGTTAGTCAAACACTAACCTTCCATAATCGCCACAATGCTTGCCTACACTACAGTCGCCAAGTTCAATCAATCAGTTCAGAACTACGTTGCTTGGCTCAACGACAAGCACCATACAATCCAGGCTGCGCAAACCTATTCGCCAAGCGCGAAACGAACCCGACCCGTCAAAGAATGGGATGTCTCTTCGGCTCCGAACGTACCTTGGTAATCTACACGTACCGATGCCTTATTGGTAACATTGGCACCCAAGCCAACATTGACAAGCAACGAAACGTCTCCGCCCGTCGGCACGCCAATCGACGAAACGGTCGCGCCTTGGGTTAGAGTTAGGCTGTTGTCGCCGCCGACTGTGTCAAACTTCACGCCGACCTCGGCCGATGCCAAATATGAACCCCACTCTTGAGGATACAACTGTGTCACGGTCACAGATGGTGTGACCGAGATGTCGTTTGTGTCGAATGCCCCAATCACTGCTCCGCTTGAGTCAACGTAGCTGTCCACGGAAGTGTGTCCTGCCGATAGGGCGACGGCCGGCGTTATCGTAGTGTTTGAAACAACGTAATTGTAACCTAGTTCGAGATAGCCAGAGACCCTTGATCCGTCGGTCGAGCCTGTAAAAACAGCGGCCCCTCGTTGCGCAGTGATATCCAGGTCAAAAACGCTGTACCCAAGAATTATGTCCATGAACGCTCGATTGTCGAGGAAGGTCAAAGAGCCATACAACGACCCACCAAACATAGTTTGTTCGACTTCATCTAACGTGCCATCAACCTCGGTGCTTCCCTTGCTGAAGCTTGCCGAAATACCCATGAGCAGGTCCGGCGTAAACTGATTGTCCACACCTATCGTCGCTGTGCCAAATTGGTTGTCATAGTCAAGCGGACCGGCGAACTCGTGCTCGCTAATCTGGCCAGAGATAGTTAGAAAGCCATGCATATCGCCCAAGCGAAAAGTACTCATTCCTTGTGGAAAGAAATCGTTAGTTCCAACAACCGAAAAAAAATCACCTGAGGATGAGGTTGGCTCGGCTTGCACCGGAAAGTAACCGTTCACTACACCGGCAAAATCGCCCAAGGTTTCAGCCGATTGGGGGCTTTGATTATCTGAACCTCCAAGACGCCCCGTTAACCGCATCGACACATGTGATTGCACCATGTTTGTGAAGGCAATCATCTGTTGTGTAGACCCAATTATAGTCACGGCGTTAAACATCTGGACTGACCCAGATATTGCCTGCTGCACGAAACAATCAGCCAAAGCGATTGCAAACGCGTCGGCGGCGTTACCGCCAGCACGAAGCTGATCGAGGTCGGCGACACAACCTCCAGGGACATTGAGTATTAGCTGTGTGTAGTCCTCAAAAGTCGTCCCTGCCGCGCCCGTAAATGTAGGGGGGCCGCTCGTTTCTGGGACTCCATCGTTGTTCGTGTCAAGAAAGGTCTGTGTCGAGCTAGCTCCGAGCGCCGTTTCCTTCGACTCTTCAATACTCTGAGAAAGTATCCCCGAAAGCGATATCCCGGCGTTGATAAGAGCCATTTCTAGCGAAGTGAAGGTCGGGGACGAAGTGTTGTCGCGGTCCTCGTCTGTCACCAGGACTAGAACGCGTCGAGTGTTCGTGGAGTTATTGAAGACATAATTGTCAAGCGCGTACTGGATGGCCTGATAGCCATCCTCAATGCTGCCGTCCAACAACAAGTTCGGTACGGCAGTGGCGAATTCAGCTGCGGTGCCGAACTGGCTCCCGCCTACGTTCAATTGCCTTGCGTTTACAGAGGACGACCCGAAACCAATCAGTCCGTATTGGCGCGTGGTCACACCCGATGTAGCTAGCTGGGTGTCAAGATTTGGAACGAACGTCTGCAGAAACGTCTGTTCTCCGCCCATAGAGCCCGATTCATCAACCAAGAATACAAACTGAGTGCTGGTGGTTTGGGCTTGGACATCGGAAACTGCACTAAAACCACCAAGCATCAAAGTCGCGCACGCGAGTGCCATCCTCCAATGCAACATACTTACTCCCCCACTACGCCGTTTCGCTCTGTGGTGGTGTCTTGTCTTACCCAACAGGAGCGACTGACTTATCTGGCAAAGAGTGAAGTCCAGAAGGATACCGCCCTAGCCAGCATGAAAATTAACAAGAAATTAGGGTTTGCTAAAGCAGCCAATATTGACAAATCGCATAGGGAGCGATTCGCTGTGTCATAGTTGCATTTGTGCAACTTACTTATTGAATGTGGCGCGCGCGCAATGAATGACCCATGTTGGCCGGGGAGCGCGTCCTATTTCCGCCCAGGGCTGACATTCAAACTTCGTCAGCCATCAGCCCTTCGCGGACATCTGGCATTTGCGCAAGTGAGTGAAGAGAATCCGTTAAGCCGTAGAGCGTTCGCGCAGGAAACCTGGCACGTCGCAATCCTCGAAGGGTCGCCCTCATAAGAAGTCTTGAGCACCATGGCAGCCCGGCCCTTTCAAGGCGGCAAGCTGCGCTTTGGTCTGAACGCCAACAGGCCCTGCTAGACATCTACCGCGTTGACGCCATCTCAGGCGGTGGCAAGGTCAGCTACAAGCGCAAGATGGTGTCCGGCTATGGCGACCACGCAAGCCAACCGATGGCTTTCGTCGTTAACCAGAGCCGCGTCTCAAGCCGCTGCGGCAAGATAAGTCGCCATAGACTCCAAACTATCCCTGTCCATTGGAAGCTGTAGAGCCATGCGTCGCTCACTAACTTCCGCGACCCGCACGGGAATAAGCCCAAGCTTGGGAAGCTCGATTTCCAGTTTGGCGCCCGGAACGAGACCCACCATACCATCGACTTCAATCTGCGCAGGCGACATGCGATAGGCCTTGACGGTTTGGGCTCCCGTTGGCGTGAGCACCTCGACATCAAACTCTACATTGCGCGTCTCGATGACGTCGCGAACCTCTGCCGACGATATCCCATCCAAGAATGCCAGCACCTCTTCGGAGAATGCTTTCGTTTCGATCTGCAACATATTGGCTGAAGAGCGAACATCACCGGAGGCGCGGTGCGTTTCTCCACCAGCCACACGAACGCTTTCGATGTCAGTCATGACGCTCTTTGTTTGGTCACTGACCTCTTGAACAATCCGTGCGATCTCGCTCGTGGCAGCTTGTTGTTCGGTCGTCGCTGCTGCAATCGCCTGGGAAACGCCGTCCAGTTCAGAAATCACATCGGCAACGCTCATCACGCCGCTACTCGCGGCGTTTGAGGATTCTTCGACCGACGCCACGGCTGTTTCCACCTGCTCTGTCGCCTGAGTTGTCTGCGCGGCCAGTTGTTTCACTTCCGATGCAACAACAGCGAACCCTTTACCGGCCTCACCGGCACGCGCTGCCTCAATCGTTGCATTGAGGGCAAGCAAGTTGGTTTGCTCCGAGATCGTGCGAATGGTGGAAAGCACATCATAAATCTGGGAGATGGATGTCTTTAGGTGATCGACACCACCGCGAACACCGTCCGCCATCCCAGCCGCACGTTGCGAAAGATCGCGTGCACCAACGATCTGCTTGGCAATCTCGTCGGATGAGGCCGCTAGTTCCTGCGCTGCAGCAGCTGCGGCATTGACCCCTTCGGCGGTACGCTCGGCACTTTCAGAGACGGCAGATGCTTGGCGAACATTACCTTGTGCGGTCTCGATTAGCTCTCCTGATGTATTCTCCATACCATGGGAGGCGTGGGACATCTTCACCAGCACACCTTCGACTGCTTTCCCGAACATCCCGACCATTTGGTCAATGTCATCCTGGCGACGTTTGGCGAGACGGGCAGCATCTTTTTCTGCGTCTTCAAGACGTCGGCGTTCTCGTCCAGCCTCTTCGAAGCCCAGCAACGCCCGAGCGGTTTGACCAACTTCATCTTTGCGATCGCCCCACGGAATTGTGGCGTTGGGCTCCTCAGCTGCAATGCGTCCCATTAGAACCGTCATGTGTCGGATCGGCCGCGCAACCCAAGCGACCAACGCGAAACCCAAGGCCACCGCAGCTAGCGTCGATAGCGTCATGCCGACAATGGACAGCCAGTTGGCCTGCTGCTTAACCCGCAGCAGTGCTTCGGTTGCCGCAGCCTCATTGGCCTTGGCACGCGATGCCATATCCTGAGAAGCCGTCAGGAGCGCCACGATGTTCTCGTCAAACAAAGTGGCCGCAGCTTGCACTTGTGCCTCCACAAGGCGGCGCAGTTCGGGCAATCCAGATTCAAATGCTGCCATCTCCGGCGGTAGCGTTATGGCTCCAGATGTTGACTGTTGGAGACCATCAAGATCGGCGATTGCGGTACGGATCTCGTTCGTCGCGCGCTCAAAATCGGCCGCCGCAAAGTCATCTAGGAAGCGGTTGGAATAGTCGCGAGCCAGCATGAGGTGCAGTTCAACCCTGTAAATCTCATTTGCAAGCGCCGCTTGACCAGACGCTTCCAACTCTCGTGCTTGCTCGGACAGATTGTTGCGAGCCGCGGTCCCACCGGATCGAAGGACATCCGCGACCAGAGCATTTTGCTCGTTGCGCAGAGCTGCAAACTCGGAAAATTGCTCACGCGTTTCGGTCAGCTGCTCACTTGCCTGCTGTAGCGAGTACCCATAGTCCCCGTTGACGACAGCCGATGCCTCCGCAAGCGCTTGTTGAACCGATGTATACTCTTCGAGCGTCGCTTCGTAACGATCTGTGGTGTTGCGCGCCACATATTCCTTGGAACTGGCGACAAAAGCCTGGATCGCCACCTCAATGGTGCGGGCACGGTCGAGCTGTTCGGCCGCGAACTGGTAGTCAACAAAACTCTGCTCAATGGAGCCGAGATTCAGAAAGTTTTTGACGCCTGTTCCAATGATCACACAGACAATAAGCCCAAGGCCCAGTGCAAGCTTGCGTGCAATTGTGAGATCCGCCAGCCAGTTCGCCATTGTTAGTTCCCCGCAACAGTTTCAATGGTTTCCAAAAGATCATCGTTCCCGAAAGGCTTGGCCAAGATGGCGTCTGCAGCAACTGCTGCCATTTTGAGCGCCTCGTCGGCCTGAACCAGCGATCCTCCGCCGGAGACCGCAACGAATTTGGCCGTAGGCACTTTTTGCTTGATGCGATCGATGGTCTCGACGCCATCAATTCCGGGCATCATCACGTCGGTCACAACGATGTGCGGTTTAAAGCGATCCACCATCTCAAGGGCACGCGTCCCGCTATCGGCTTCTTCAACGTCATGACCTGCACGTTTGAGAATCGAAACAATCGAATGGCGAACCCCTGGAACATCATCAACAACGAGTATCTGGGTCATGGGTTCTCTCTTCCTTCGGTTTTTCGTCAGGCCACTTGGGCCAGGGGCTCATTGAGAGGGGCTTCAACGGAGGCCAGAGGCAAGGAAACGTCGAAACGGGTCCCCTTGCCTTGGATGCTCGACGGAACAATGGACCCACCCCACCTTTGAATATCCGCAGCGACCAAAGCCAAGCCGAGACCGGTGCCTTCACCAACCGACTTTGTCGTGAAAAACGGATCAAAGATGAAGGCAAGCCGATCAGGTGGGATTCCGCAGCCATCATCGCTAAAGGCGATATGGACATCGTCGCCGTGTCGGTAAATCTCGATCATGATGTTGCCCGATCGATCGCCAATAGCATCGACTGAGTTCTGAACCATGTTGGAAACAAGGGTTCGAACACCTGAGTCATCCACCTTGGCGCGGAGCAATGCCTGTGATGGCTCGTCGATCTTCAGGCGGAGCTGGATTGCATTTGGCAGGGTTGGTGCAATTTGATGCACAAGTTCGCCAACCTTGGTTGGGAGGTGTGCCACCGCCAGATCGGCGGCTTCTGAACGCGCAAAGCGAAGAACCTGGCTAACGATTGATTTGGCAGCGTGCGCATGCGTCTCGATGAATGAAAGCCCTGTGAGCGCCTCGTCTGCATTTTCCGGCAATGCCTCGCGGATGAATTGCGGATAGGTGATCATAGGCTGCAAGAGATTGTTGATCTCGTGTGCTAGGCCGCCTGCCAAGATTCCCAAAGACTGAGCGCGCGCGACTTGCTCGTTGCGCGCAAGCTCTTTTTTCTTCTCCGTGATGTCGGTTTGGAAACCAACAAAAGACGTTGGCGCCCCGTCGCGCCCAAAAACCGGGGTTACGTTGAGCAGGTTCCAAAACGGCCTACCGTCTGCACAGTAGTTGAGGATCTCCACTTCAAACGGCTGCGCCTTGTCGAGCGCGAATCGCATTTGGGCTACAGTGTCGAGATTTGTCTCAGGTCCCTGAAGGAAACGGCAGTTCTCGCCGAGGACAACGTCGGCAAGCTAACCAGTCGTCTCCTCGAACGCCCGGTTCACATAGACCAGCGGAAGGCCCGGTTTTCGCGCGTCGGCGATGACCACGTTTATCGGGGTAGCATTGAGAGCTGACCACAAAGTGTGGGTGGGAATCGATTGCATTGCCTGCCCAACGGTTTTGAGCAGAAGTATATTCGGATTAGCTAATTACGGGTTAATGCCTAGTTCTTCCCGAGTATTCGCGAAGACGAATCTTGGTATTTGACGTTACGTTTACTACAGTAATTGATCGCTTTTGCTACTGTCGACCGATGGGTAATTGGTCCTCACATTGATATTCGAAAGGCATGCTCGGGTCGGCCCACTGGCTGACTTTGCTTCCAGAGCCCATCACTTTGCTGACGATATGCGCTTATCCATGTCGCTGAAGGTGCGCCACTTGTTGGTTGGATAATTGGGTGCCCTCTGGCCGCGCTCCATAGGATTGCAGCCAATCTGCTACGTGCGACGGCGCAATTGGCTTTGAGATGACAAAGCCCTGACCGCGGACAAAACCAAGTTTCCGCAACTTAGCGAAGTCACTATGCTCTTCGACCCCCTCTGCGACCCATGATAGATTCAGTTCAGTACCTAAATGGGCAATGGCTTTCGCGATGGCCGAGAACCGAGCGTCATCCAGGCGCCGCACGATGGAGCGGTCTACTTTCACGCCGTCGAATGGGAACAAGCCAAGTAAAGCGAGCGACGAATGACCACCGCCGAAATCATCGAGTTCGACGGCGATCCCGATTGATTGCAGACGGGCGAGCGTTTTGAGTGCCACGTCGTTCTCTTCTTGGATGAGGACCGTCTCTAGGACTTCATACTTCACATCATCGTGGGAGGCATCGAACTCGCGCATCAACTCGAGTAGGTCTTCGACAAAATCTGGTGCTCGCAACGACTCTGACGATGCGTTGAATGAAATCGGTGCGACGGTAAGGCCTTCATCGCGGAGCTTTCTGGCTAGTTTCAGACCAGACCTCACAACAGCCATATCGAGGTCGTGAGTCCGCCTTGATTTGGTGAGCGGTTCCAAAAACTGGCCAGGTGTTAGGTGTCCTAGCGTCGGGTGCTCCCAACGGGCTAACGCCTCGTACCCCACAAGTTCCCCTGTGAGCAGACAGACCTGTGGTTGGAGGAAGGCTTGAATGTGCTCCTGCTCGAGCGCCTCATCAAAGTCATTGACGATGACGGACTTGTCTTCAAACGCTTTGCGAATGTGAGGTTCAAAGCACGTCGAGCGTGACTTGCCGGCAGCTTTGGCTTGCAAGAGAGCAAGGTCGGCATCGATCAACGCACGATCCGTGTCTTCCTCGACCGATCTTATGAACGCGTAACCCACACTGCACTTGGTTTCGTGCATCGAGTCTTTCAGCCGGATGGGTTCACCGATGCTGCTGATGATGAGGTCTGCCAGCTTGCTGGCGTCATCCATCTGCGTGTCATTGGCGAACGACGCGCAGACCATGAACTCATCGCCACCCAATCGCGCACCAAAAACGCAATCGGTGATGGATTGCGCCGCCTCATCGAGGCGAAGCAATTGGCGGCCCACATGCTTGAGAATAAGGTCTCCAGCCGCGTGGCCAAGACGGTCGTTGACGATCTTGAAGCCATCCAGGTCGATCACAAAGACCGCAACACTGTGGTCTGAGAAATCGCACCTCTCTTTCAGACGCGTCGCCTCGTTGTCGAAACCATGACGGTTGAAAACGCCGGTCAACTGGTCGGAATGAAGCTGCCGATTGAGCTCATCATTGGCCTTGGAAATCGTCTTGTTTGATGTTTCCAAATCCTCCAGAGATCGATTGACCGCGATCTGCGCCGGGGTAAAAATCAATAGGCCTTCAATGAGGACGATTAGCACCGCGACCAGCAGGGCGATCTGCTGCGTCCGCTCCAATTGCGTTGTCCTGTCTTCGGCGACCGCCTCAAAGGCAGAAACCGCCGCGTTTAAATCCACCAGCAGTGGGCCAAGGGCCTTGAACTGTAGCCGGTCGACAAAATTGCTGACGTCCCGTCCCTCCTCGATGCCCGACATGGCCCGTCGCGCGGTTTGGATGAAGAAGTGGGAATCATGATCGAGGCCGCCCAAATTCCCCTGGTTATAAATGGCCACCAGACGCTCCTGGCTCCCAATATGGTCGAGCAACCATGCGTGCGACTGCTCGAACGTCGCCAATGCCTGCTCAGCGAGCGTGCGGGTCTCAAAGGAGGATGGGTTCTGCCGTAGCAGATCGACGGTATACGCGATCCGTTGGCTCAGCATACGCTGACGGCCGCTGACATTGATGATCTCAGCATCCTTGGCGCCAGCCTCCAGCATCTTCAGATGCAGCACGTGGACAGATCCAATTGCGGCCAATAGGACCGCCATTCCAAGCGCGTAACGTACCCAAAGCCGCCGTGGATTTCCGTGAAGTTTAAACATCGCCGCCATCCCCATTTTGGCAATAACTTCCGTCGAGACTGGAATGCGACTTGCTGCTGACCGGTTAACAGCACTCGGATTTCGACAACAAATCGGGCAGGACAGGCCAATAATTTCGGCCGTGGTTAAGCTCTCCATAACCACCATTAGCGCGACCTAATGACCATTCTTTTCAAGGCGATACCCGCCCACAGGTGGACTCTCGCAGCAACGGCCAGCGTAAGGCCTCACCAATTTAGCGCGCGTAAAAATACAGTAATTACAAATACGTAGCCCTAGGTCATGCGGTCTTTGTTAGGTCTTGCTTAACCCCGGCAGCGCGACAATCTGTCGAACACTTGGGGGAATTACAGTGTTTGCGTCATCAAAGGTGGTTCGAGGGAACTTAGTCTCGGACGCGTCTTGTTGGCGTCAGTTTGAGTTTTGATGGGGGACAACCAATGAGCAATGTAAGTGAGACCATGGAGCGCCGCTTGCGGTTTGCTCAAATTACCGAAGCAGCGAAGAGCGATATCCGGTTTGCCTGGAAGGTCATAGAACCGGAAGTCCCCGCACTACTATCCGCCTTTTACAATCACCTGCGCACCGAGCCAGAAATGGCCAGCATGATTGGTGATCGGCAACCTTCCCTTGAGAGCGCGCAAACCAAACATTGGACCCGGCTTTTCTCGGCCAGCTTCGACCAGGAGTATGTGCAAAGCGTCGATCGCATTGGGCGCGCGCATGCTCGCATTGGTCTTGAGCCGAGCTGGTATATCGCCGGCTACCAGTTTGTGATGTCCGGACTGTCAGAGCGCGTCGTTGCGAAGTCCTATCTGCAACCCAAGCGCCTAAGACGGGTGCTGAGAGCGATGAACCAGGCCATCATGATGGACTTGGACCTCGCGATCTCAACCTATGGCGACATTCTGATTGAGGAGCGCGAAGCCAGAACCGCCACCATCAATCAGGCTATCAACTCCTTTGAAGTTACAGTTTCAGAGGTGCTTGGCCACGTTGGAAATGCTGTCCAACGCATGGATGATACAGCCCAGGGCCTCACAACCCGTTCATCGGCCGCTTCAGAAGAGTCAACCTCGGCAGCGGCAGCCGCAGAAGAAACGTCAACCAATGTGCAAACAGTTGCATCGGCGACCGAGGAGCTTACCGCGTCCATCCAGGAAATAGCCCAGCAGGTCTCCAACGCGACCGGCGTGGTCGAAGAGGCCAGCGGCCTGACGGATCAATCGGCGGCAGAGGTGGAGCGACTCTCAGAGGCCGCAGAACGCATTGGCTCTGTGGTGGGCATCATTCAAGACATTGCCGAGCAGACCAACTTGTTGGCGCTGAACGCGACGATTGAAGCTGCTCGAGCCGGCGAGGCCGGGAAGGGCTTTGCTGTTGTTGCGAGTGAGGTGAAAGCGCTGGCCAGTCAAACGGCCAAGGCGACCGAGGAAATCGGCGAAAACATATCGGCCATCCAGAGCACAACCAACCACGCAGTGGCATCGATTGGTTCCATTCGGTCATCCATGGACAAGGTGCGCTCGGTCACAACAACCATTGCTTCGGCCGTCGAAGAGCAAGGTGCGGCCACGCAGGAGATCTCCAGCAATATTCAGATGACCGCCGATGCCAGCCAAACACTTTCAGCCAACGTGCAAGAGGTGAACGGCGCAATCGGTCATGCCAAAACCGCAGCTGACGAGGTTATGGTCACGCTTGGCGATCTCAACGAACAGTCGCGCACTCTGTCCACCGAGGTCGAGAGCTTCTTCGCGGAACTCCGCCAAGGACATGACCGCCGAGAGGGACAAGACCCAAACTACAAAGGCCCAGAGCGTCGCGCGGAACGTTCGATCGCTGCATAGGGTCTCCGTGCGACTTCAGGCCCATCTTAACGAGCAAGGCTTGCGCCAAAGCGCTTAGAATTGCTCGTTGAGAGCCCGCATCCAGCCCAGAGCGGATCTCCGAATATCAAGCTGTTGGCTCACATGCTTTCGGCAATTGAACACGGCGCCATTCAATGACAACCGCGCCGTCAAAATCGTGGACCATTGTGAACCCATTCTCGGGTCAGCAATGACGATTGAAACTCTTCCTGCATCGACATTAGCTCGCCTGCCGTCCCTCAAGGGTTGAGTTGAGGCCCGGGACCTGCATAGCGTGGTTGCCACCCAACCAATGCGGACGCGCAGACAGGAATGATTGTTGCCTGCAGGCTAACCAACTAGACACGACGGCATGGTCGGGCTGTAGAAAGATGTTCGGCGTAGTATTGGAGTTTTGATTGGCAATGGGCCAAAGAGTAATGGTCGACCTTGAACAGCGTTTGCCCGGCGATGAGAGATGGATCACCAAAAGAGGCAAAGACAGCCGGCTAAGGCGTGTCGTTAACCGCATTCGACTGTCGTATTGGAAACACCGCCTGGACCCGGCCCCTCTCACACTGATTACTGGTGCAAGCGACAATCACGGTGAGCCGCTCATGCGGTTCCTGCGAAGCGCTATCGACCATGAGCCGCACTGCGCTTTGGAGGTCTTTGACTTAGGCTTGTCGGCTAGTTTCCGCGATCAAATCTCGCGGCATGTTCGCCTTCGGAAGTTCGACTTCAGCAACTACCCTTCCTATTTCGACATCTCTCGAGAACGTGGACAGTACGCGTGGAAGCCAACGATCATCAAAATGGTAGCCGATGAGCGGCCAGGGGAGGTCGTTTGCTGGATGGACGCAGGCCATATTGTGACGGGGGCACTCGATAACCTGCGCGCGGCAGTGGCCTCCAATGGGTTCTACTCGCCCATTGGCTATTGGTATTTCGGGGATTGGATTCATCCAAGCATGTTGGAGTATTTCAGCCTACCCGACGATTGGCGATACTGGAACTGGACCCTGACCGCGGGGACCGCTGCATTCGACACGCGGCGCCCTAAGGCTAGGCAACTCCTTGATGATTGGGCCCGATACGCGGCGCAGGAAGACTGTATTGCTCCGGCTGGTTCGAACCATTTCAATCATCGGCAAGACCAGGCGCTGTTAACGCTGCTGGCCTATAGAGCAAAGATGGTGCCGTTGCTCGCACCAACTCGACTGGGGTTCGTGAACAAGCAGGATAAGGTGAGCAGCTGGCCGACACTGCAACCCAGACCAGGCACGCACGACGTCTCGCCATCTGGTCTGGCGGGAGCTTGACGTGCTGGGCGCTTCTCAGATCGGCTACCACAAATCTAATCAAGGACCGAGATTACATCCATGACCCCGTCGATAAGCACTATCAGAGACGGTCTGTTGGAGGACGGCTATTTTGTCTTCAAGCAGTTTACCGACCGGGAGAAGACGCACAAAATCCGCGAGATGGTGGTCGACTTTTTTGAGACCAGACGACCACTGATCTACGATTACGAATACGATCGACCAGACTCGCAAACACCCCAGGGCAGTGGGGCACATCCACTTGGATTGTTCGATCCGAGATTGGTTGATCTGAAAAATCTCGTTGAGCCGGGCAGAATCAAAGAGCTACTGGAAACAACCTTTCCCGATTCTGCATTCAGTGAAGCGTTTCACTCCGATATTCATCGCAATTTCGGGGGGGTCGGCACACCAATGTGGCATCGCGACAATGAAATACGGCCGTTCGCTACAGTGGCGGACAAGCCCTTTTTGCATACCAACTATAACGTGTACCGCTCTGCCCTGTACTTGGAATCACATGACGAAAAAACGGCACTGCAATTGATACCAGGAAGCCAGAAAAAACCGGTTGATTTTGATGACAAAAGCTTGGTTACGCGGACCTGCGATGTCGAAGCTGGGGATTTGATTCTGTTTCACTGTGGCATCTATCATCGAAGCCAATTAGCCAAGGACAAAGATCGAACGATCGTATTCTTCGCACATGGTGAAGACAATTTTTATACAGAACTCCATGGCGAGTACGTGAAGAATCGCTTGCAGGCCCGGCTGGGCAGGACGCTCGAGGATTATTTGTCATCCATCTCCTGAGTGGCACGGTGGTTCGAGTTCGAGTTCGAGTTCGAGTTCGAGTGCGGCGCCGAGTGCTTCTGATTCACCGCCTTGGAGCCAAGAATACCGCGCATCATCGGATGAAGGTGAGCGCTCCGCCCAGGGCAGACGTTAAATCACGATCTGCGTGCGGCCCTAGGCGGGCATTTAGCAATCGGCCTTTTGCCGGGATCTGATTATGCCAACATACCTGCTGTTTTGGCCTACGCGCGCGCACCCGCATAATACTCGATCCGGTTCTCCAGGCGCTCAATCAGCGCTGCTAAGGACAGCGCGAAGGCGAATAGAATAAGGATCAGCGCCCAGAAGTGCGCCATGAGGAAGTTCTGCGAATACAACGAGAACAGCGCTCCAACGCCGATAATTGACACCAGCAGCTGGCCAATCACCACGCCTTTCACGCCCCGGATGACACCCAAGCGTACGCCCGCCAAGATCTCCGGCAGAGCCGACAAGAAGATGATCTTGAAGCGCTCAAAAAGCGAAGCGCCGAAGGACGATGACATCTCAATCAGCGACGGTGACGTGTGCAAAACGCCGGCCCGTGTATCGAGCGCAATGATCCAAACGGCAAACATGAAAACCGTCACCACAACGGTGGGCATGCCCATGCCGAAGAGGATCATGATAACCGGTACCAAGGCCGACAACGGTGCCGAGAGGAAGATGTTGACCCACATGTTGAGCAACTGATCGGCCGCTTTCACGAGACCCATCAACATGCCCAATGCAACGCCGAACACCACGGCGAGGAACAGACCCAGCAAGTAACTCAAAACGGTGATCTGAGCTGCCTCGGCAAAGCTTGGCGTCAGAAGCACATCGTCGAGCGACAACAACACTTCGGACAAAGGCGGGAAGAGCAGAAGCAGTTCGAACTGCCCCACGAACTCCCACAACGCCGCCCAAAACAGAAGCGCGGCGGCTTTGGGAACCTTGAACCCATAAAACTCCATCGCGCTACTCCACGTAGCCGCGCAGGCCTGCCCAGATATCATCGATCAGATCGAGATATTCCGGATTGCGGCGGATAAGATCGGGATCGCCGGAGCGATCGATGTGCGGTGTCACGATCTTGTTCAGGCGCCCTGGCCGAGGCGACAACAGCACGATGCGATCTGACAGATAAACGGCTTCCTCGATCGAGTGCGTGACGAGAATGAAGGTCTTCTTCTCGATTTCGCGCAAATGAATCAGATCTTCTTGGAACTTACGGCGGGTTTGTTCATCAACCGCCGAGAAGGGTTCGTCCATCAACAAAACATCGGCATCGACCGCGAGCGCGCGCGCCAACCCGACGCGCTGTCGCATGCCACCCGAAAGCTCGTGAGGAAACTTGTCTTCAAACCCCGCCAGGCCAACTTCCTCTATGTAGTGGCGCGCCTTTTCTTCGCGTTCGGCTTTGCCCACTTTCTGCAACTCCAGACCGAAGGCGGCGTTCCGCAACACATTCGCCCACGGCATCAGAGCAAAATCTTGGAAGACAAACGCGCGTTCTGGTCCCGGGCCGGTTACCGTCTTGCCGTTGACCAGCACTTCACCGGCGGTTGGCTCAAGCAGACCAGCGATGATCTTCAGAAGTGTGGTCTTGCCGCAGCCTGACGGACCGAGAAGGCTGGTGAGTTCACCGCGCCCAAAGCCAAGATCGATGTCTTTCAGGGCCACAACGTCCTCATTGTAGACCTTATGGATAGCACGCACATCGATGATCGGATCCTGTGTGTCGTCGACGGACGTCGCTGGCTCAATCTGTGCCATCATATTCATTAGGATCCTCGTTTTTCTGGGCGGAAGAGCGTGATCTCCAACCGGTGCAACAACGACACGGTGATCACGGCAAAGGCGACGATCGAGACGATCACCGCATACATTTCGGGGAACTTGGCGATCGAGCGGTTGAAGGTGATGAGGTCACCAATCCCGGTCGGGGTAATAAGCAGTTCGGCGAGCACGACGCCGGAAAAGCCCTCCGCGACCCCTAGCCGAATGCCCGCAAACATCATGGGGCTCGCCGCAGGCAAAATTATCTGGAAAATTTGCTGGCTGCGCGTGCCCATAAAGCTGTCGCTCATATCGAGCAGAGAAGGCGGCACATTGCGCACGGCCTTGTAGGAGTTGATCGCGATCACCGGCATCGCCAGCATACAAACCGCAAGAACCTTAGACGTGAGACCGATCCCATAGACGAAGGTGATCAGAGGGATAAGCGCCGCCATAGGCGCCGCCTGCATGGTGATGAATACCGGCAGCGTGATCCATTCAACATCGCGTCGAAGGCCCATCATGACGCCGGAGCCGACACCGATCGCAAGTGAGATAACAAGCCCCAGCACCAAGGGCTCAAGGGTCTTCAGATAGGCCGCGCCAAGCGATCCGTCGGCGATCATGCCCCACATGGCTTCCATTGTTTCGAGGAAGGTGGGGAAGGCCCAGTTGAAATTGGTCCGGCCTGCAAACTCCCAGATGGCACAAAAAATCGCCAGAGATGCCAATCGCCAGATGAGCGGGGTGCCGCCCAAGATCGCCAAGGCCTGGCCGGTCGGTCCAGAAACAATGACCGTGCTGGGAGTGCTGGTATCGGTGGCGGACATTGGTGGCCTCAATGCGTGATGCCCGCCCCGAAGTCGGGACGGGCTTCGTTGCTCTGTGTTAGTTGCCAGTGGCAGCTTCGAGGGGAGCGAAGTTCCAGAACATGGACGGGTCGATGTCGGCTGGATCACCCTCAACCTGGCCAGCAGCCGAAAGGAACGCCATGTCGTCGAGTGCGTCCTGCGGCTTGCCGCCATCAAGTGGGTAGATGCCGTTCTCCACCGCTTCAGCAAAGTAAGGCACAGCTTCGGCGATCACGTCAGCTGGCAGATCAGGCAGTAGGTCGTACTGTTCGCGCAGTTCACCAACAATTGCTGGGTTGTCGGCAATGTCGGCCCAGGTGCGCAGCAGTTCTTCGGTGAAGACCTGCAAGTCGTCAGCGCGACCTTCGATCACGTCAGCACGGGCGTAGAGCGCTTCATCGGTCGCGTTCACGCCATCGAGCGGCAAGCGCATAAACTTGCCTTCACCGCGTTCTTGCAGCAGGCGGAAGTTCGCCGCGTCGACAATGGAGGCGTTGATGGTGCCTTGAAGCATGGCGCCAGCGCGCACCTCAGAGCCCGGAACGTAGGACATGTTGGAATATTCGATGCCATGCACCTGCTCCATCAAGCGCATCAAGGCTTCCGTGCCCGACCCGCGCGAATGGACGGTGATCTCTTCGCCGTCGAGGTCTTCCCAACCCGAGTAAACGTCAGAGTTCACAACTGGGAAGAACAACAAGGTCGACATGCGGAAGAACATGCGAATTGGCGCTTCGGAGTTCGCGATAAAGGCGTAAGGCGCGCCAACGCCGATATGCGCTTCGCCAGACAGCACGGCCTGCACGGCGACATCTTCGGAGTTGAAGAAGGTCATCTCCATATCCACGCCGCGTTCTTTGGCGCGTTCCATGGCGATCAGCAGGTTCAAGCTTTCAACACTGGCGATATCGCCAAGTGCCACGCGCAGCGTGTCTGCTTTCGCCTCGGTTGCCACCCCGCCAAATGACAGCCCCAGGGCTGCGATGGCGCCGGTCACGGCTCCCAATAGTGTTCGTCTTGCAATGGTCATGTCATTCCTCCCTTGGAACTTATGGTGAGATTGGTCCGCATTGCGCTTTTCCAGCGTCTTGTGCGGTCAGGTTTGGTGGGTGCGCGCTCCTAAGATCGTTCAAACAACCGCCCCGAGACGGAGTGAAGGTGAGCCCGCATCGCCTGATGCGCCGCCTCCGCGTCACGCTGTTCAATCGCGTCCACGATCGTTTCGTGCTCGCGAAAACTGCGATGACCTTCAGGCGGTGTGGGCGTGTCGCGAACAACAGCGCCCCACGCCACGGCGCGCTTCACTTGGTTGAGTTGGTTGAACAGGTACAAGAGCAAAGGATTATCGCTGGCAGCGGCAATCGCTTGGTGGAAGCGGTCGTCTTCGGCTTCATAGTCTGGCCAGGTCTTTGCAGACCGCGCGCGCTCTAAGGCGACACGCAATTGGGCCATCGCTTCCGTGGATGCATTGATTGCAGCCTCGCGCGCCAAAGCGGGTTCAATGCAAAGACGCGCGCGCACCATACGAAACGGGGTGAGTTGGCGACCGAGATCGGCAAGCGACCCATCAAACCCTGGCGCGTTGTCGCCCGCGACGAACGTGCCCTTGCCGACATGGCGCCAAATGGTTCCCTCGCGCTCCAACGTGTCGAGCGCTTTTCTCAACGCGCCGCGCGTCACGCCAAGCTTGCTGATCAAATCGCGCTCCGGTGGGAGGCGGTCGCCAGCCTCATAGCCACCTGCTTCGATGAGCGCCCTCAGTTCTTTGAGGACACCGTCATCAGCCACAGCGGTCGGAAGACTAAATTGGTTGACCAATATGTTCATTTAGCGCGATCAATCCGTCAAAACATGGATATTTAGATCATTTGTGCCAATCTTTTTGGATTGGTTCGGATTGAGTTTAGGATGAATTGCGCGTAAAGCAAGCGAAAACACGTAAGGAAAGGTGATTTTTCATGTCCGAGTTTGTCGTTCCCGCGCCCAATCCGGTTGGTATTCCGGTTGTTGGCGGAGGCATGTTCCCGGTGCGCCGCGTCTATTGCATTGGTCGCAACTACGCCGCCCATGCCATAGAGATGGGACACAATCCAGACCGTGAACCACCTTTCTTTTTTCAGAAGAACCCGAACAATCTCGACCCGTCTGGCGAGTTCCCCTATCCGCCGCATTCCTCCGACGTGCACCACGAAGCAGAGGTTGCGGTGTGTCTCAAATCCGGCGGCACCAACATCGCACTCGATGATGCGTTGAGCCATGTCTATGGCTATGCGCTGTCGCTCGACATGACGCGCCGCGATTTGCAGGGCCAAGCCAAGAAGATGGGCCGTCCCTGGGAGATCGGAAAATCCTTTGAGCGCTCCGCGCCTGTTGGTCCGGTTCATCCGGTGGAATCCGTCGGGCACCTCGACAGCGGATCGATCACCTTGAAGGTGAATGGCGAAGAGCGTCAGTCCGGTGACTTGAACCAGATGATCTGGAAGGTACCGGAGATGATCTCTTACCTGTCTGAATATTTCGAGCTTGCGCCTGGCGATGTGATCCTGTCGGGCACACCGGCCGGTGTCGCTGCGGTCGAACGCGGCGACGTGATGGAGCTCGCCGTTGATGGGTTGGGCGCGATGACCATCAAGGTTGTTTGAGAAACACCATCTGCCCAACACTTTTCAAATATTTCAAAAGCCTCGGTCCGGACATCCATCCGGGCCGAACTCTTTTGGGTGCTTAGGCCGGCAGGTCTGTTCCAACGTCCGGTATCGGCCCATAGCAGACATTGCTGGATCTCGCTTTATCGGTGAGGCCCACATCGCGCATTGGAGCGACACGCGGCTTTCATATCGACGGCAAGCACTCGTTGAATGCCAATCATCAGGTTCTGCTGATATACTGGGGATATCTGCATTCGGCTGTGGATAAGCGAGTACTACTTACGCACTTTCACTGCTTCGAAACCGATTTGATCCTTTTTAGGCTGCAGTTAGTGTAGTGGAGCGCCCTCCAAGGCGAAAATAAGCCCCATCTTTCGCCTGCACCCTAACAATAGCTCCACTGCACTCACCTTCTCTAAAAGAGAAAGAGTACTTACGCATTAGCAACAACTTGTGCGTTTGCCGTCCTGCATGCTGCGATTGGTCTTGGATGCGGGGTACCTCTAAATGTTCAAACTGCAGCATAGCAGGAACCAAAGATACGAAGCGAAACATGTATCGCCGGTATCCCGCGTGGTTGTGCCGATTGTGGTTCAGGAGATGCACAAACGGCTTCTACAGAGACAAGCAGCGGAAGCGCGCCTAACAGCTATCGTGCAACACCAGGCCCTGGCGCGGAGAGCCACGTTGCGCGTTGCGGTTAAAGAGCGTGGCAGTCTCTACTTGCCGCTTGGGAGTGTCTGCGAACTTTGTGAACACAAGAACTGCGGCTTGGCCGCTGCTCGGCAGCATTGAGAGCTGGGTTCCCTCGCCGCTGCTCTTCCCCCCAACATTCAGACGCTTTCATAAATGACCAAACGCATCCTAGTCCTTGACGGGCACCCGGCTTCGACGTCGCTGAGCAAGACCTTAGCAGAGACTTACGCCGAGACAGCGAAAGACGAAGGCAATGACCTGCGAATGTGGCACTTGTCGGCCATGGATTTTGACCCGAACCATGACGCGGGTGGCTATGCGGATAACAAACCACTCGAGCCCGTACTCCAGAGCTTTCTGGTCGATTTGGAGTGGAGTGAGCACTTCGTCCTGTGCACCCCAATGTGGTGGGGGTCACTGCCGGCAAAACTGAAGGGGCTGATTGATCGTGCTTTCATCCCAGGGCGAACCTTCAGCACAAGAGAGACCACGGCGATCGGGCTGCCAAAGCCGATGCTAACGGGGCGGACCGCGCGGGTGATCCTTACCGCCGATACGCCTGGCTACTTCCTACGCATCGCTTATGGGAACGCGATCATCAATCAGCTGCGCGGACAAATCCTTGGGTTCGTCGGCTTCAAACCCGTCAGGTTCATGCTTTGCGCGCCGGCTGCCGACGCCACACCGAAACAAGTCCAAGCCTGGACTGCCAAGGTGAGAAGATGCGCGGCAGCGGCGATCTGAGAAAGAAGCGCTGCGGCGAAAGCACAGGTCGCTTTTTACCTGCCACGGCAATAGGCGCGCGGTCGCCAGTCGCAGACCTGAAGCCTACCGGAACCCACGGGTAAGCCGTTGTTAACCATACGAGCGCAAGGTCTGAGAGGCGCTTAGGGTACCAACTCGCGCATATATGGCTGGATGCAGGTGGGCGTTATCCCCCAAGTGTTGTCCCAACTGCATCCAGCGAAATCTTGTCAGATTTCAAGTCATTGGCAGCGGCAATCTTGCCCGCGTCTTGCCCGCTGAAGGTGCTTACCGAGCAGACTTTTCGGTTCAAACCCGGGAGCACAAAAAAGCCGCCCACCGAGAAAGCGGAACGGCTCAAGTCTGGGGAGGAGATGCCCAGGGAGGGCATGCACCAGTCCGGGAGGTCGTGGTGCATCAACAATTTGCATTGTGCGGCGCAGCATTTCAATTGGAAAAAAGGCTAGGCGTCACCAATCTTGGGCACCAAACGCACTGGGGTGCTCGATAAGCAAAGAGGTTCTTGCCGACCCACCATCCAACCGTGCTCATAGCTGAGCAAGCCTGGTCGTCGATAACTCAGTTACGCCATTCGCCTGAGCTGTAATGGCCAATAGCAGTTGCAAGTTTGCGGTCCTGGTCCAGTAGCTTCGAGAGTGGATGCATTGCTCGACGCAATTTCTGTCCCTGGTCCGTGAGCAAGTAACGCCTGACGGCACTGCCATCTGAGCCGTGTAGCTCTATGACAAGCTGCTTGTCGATCATCGCCCTTAAGGTCCTTATCCCAACCGTCCCTGGCGGCGTATTCATCTCAGGCTCAGTTTTTGGTCGGTCATGGCTCAAGAACAGGAGAGCCAACTTTTCACGCCAATTGAGGTTGTTCAGGAACATCCGTCTCAATTCTAGGTTATCCGCCATCAGTTTGTGGCTGCGCGTGGGTTTGCAGGCACTCTAGATAGACGTTCAATATCGTCAATACGAATTGACAGCGCGGACATTACATCCCTCTAATGTTTGTGGCGATGGTCAGATGCATTCGGGGGAACGCTGTGACGTTTAAACTCAATTGGCGACAAAAGATTGCCATCCACAAATTCTCACGAGAGAAGCCTTTGGCCGAATACCAGTTGGACGTTCCAGCCAACGTTATTGGCCACACAACAATCCTCTCGCTGGTTGACCTGGGCCTTCTGAGGCGTGTCGATGGTCCTACAAGCCGAGTGTCGGCTCGATATGTCCTGACCGAGGCAGGCGAAGAGGTGAGAAAAAGCATGCTGCCATTATCCAGACTAGTTGCTACCAACCACAGCATCAAACGTGCCCTTTCCAAAGGCGCCGTGCGATCGGTGGCCATGATGGCAGCCTTGCCGTGCCTGTTTGAAGCCTAGAATTCCGGACATCGCCGCTCAGTTCATACACGGGCGTGTCAAGTACTTAGGTACTTTCATCCTCTGCCGAAGCGCTCGTTTCCGTCATAGACATTGTTGGTCTCCCCCAACGAAAGACCACCGCCATGCCGAAAGCTTCAAAGGCCAACACCTTTGGTTCCAGTGCCGCCGAATTGCTGAGAGGGCGATCTGTGCCGCCCGAAACCTTGGAAGAGCAGAAGGAGGAAAGGTATCTATCCGACTACCTTCGGGCTCCAGAGTTCCTACAGCGGCAACTGCGGTTGCATGAACCCGATCTTCTGGCCAAACGAGGATCACTCTATGTTGAACAGGAATTTCGGCAGACATCGCCCGCCTTGAAGCCGCAGGACGAAATTAGGCTTATAGATAAGTCCTGAACCAGCACAGAGCCTATAGGTCGGTTTCAACAGCCATCAGGCAATTTGCAAGGTTGGCTCCCCGACCGAGAGAGAACCTGTGTTTGCCGAACAGGCTACGCGAACAGCGCGGGATCTTCGCGCGAGTAGAGCGCCTCGATCTCGGCGACCGACTTGCTATGGATGACCTCTCGAGACCCAAAGCTATGCACACTTGCCAGCCCTGATCCGCGAAGCATCTCAAGCAGATGCGTTAGCCCGCTCTGCTCGCCAGATTTTAGCTCTTGCTGGGAAGGGTCGCCTGTAATGACCATGCGAGAGTTTTCACCTGAACGCGTAATCGCCATACGCATCTTTTTGACGCTCATGTTCTGCGCCTCATCCACCAAGATGAATGAGTTGTTGAAGGTGCGACCCCTCAGCGTACCAAGTGGCAATATCTGAAGGCGGTGATTGTCGATAAGCGCCTCGATCTTGGCATGCCCCAGAACATCGTGAAGGATGTCATAGAAGACGGCAAACTGCTCATCACAGCGCTTTTCGGATCGGGTTTCCGGGGTAAGGACCTCACCATCAGACATCTCATGCGGCCGGGTAATGATGAAGTGCTTGATGGCATCCACGGCAAGTAGATGAACTCCAGCCATCATCGCCAGATGGGTCTTGCCCGTACCGGTTGGTCCTATTCCCAAGACCAAAGGCATCCGCCGATTGAGCAGGTCTTCAATGTAAGCCAGCTGAGCGAAGGAATGCGGTCGCACAGGATGCAACAATCCTTCCAAACGGAAGGCTAGGTCCCGGCTTAAAGAGTAGTCCGCAGCCGCCTGCACGCACTCACCAACAACGAATGCCGTGTTGGCCTGACCAAGCAAGACGCGCTTCTCCAGGTCCCTACGGACACGATTGGCCAAGAGAAGAGCCGGTTTGTCGCCAACTAAATGGCTCGTCGGCTCGGATGGCGAGTATTCCAACCTATAGGGCGAGACCTCTTTCTGGACCGCATCGATCCAGTCCAGCCCAACGTCAACCTTGAGTTCAGTCGGATCTAGCTCACCCAGACACTGCTCTTCCTGCTGGGTTGTTTGGCGCGAGAAGCTCGCATCTTTGCGCTTTACGAGGCCCATAAGACACCTCCTTATTCTGCCCGCAATAATATCAAATTTGACGAACTGAATGATTAACGGCGCTTAACTCGAGCTGGATATGTTCGTTGAAGGTTAAGAAAGAGCTTATGATATGCGGTACAGGCGCCGGTTCACTAGCGTCTGGAAAGTCTGCTCTCCGCCCGTAGCCGCCATTCGCATACGCCAAGATCTTTGGGGGCACCCCCCTTTTTCGCAAAAGCCTCATGACCAAGTAACGGCACTTTATGTAACCCTGACAAAAAGGGGCCCGCAGCTCTTCACCCGCCGCTCTCCCGGTTTTCTGGGGCATAGATGGATTTATGCGCTTTTTCCAAGCGGCGGCTAGAAATAGCCGCGCGGTGTATTCACCTGCCAAAAAAGGGCGCTTTGCTGCTTCGACCTTTGTCACCTGTTCGGTCGTGAACGCTGCACAGATCTAATATGCTGAGCCGGTTCTTTCTGCCCGCGGCTTTGGTCTGATCGCCAATAGGGCCTGTATGACTCTCAGAAGCTCGTAGAAGCGGTTTTGAGCGTTCAGGCAGGGCTTAGGAACAAATAGTGAACAAACGCCCTCTACGGCCCTTAGAATGGCTCTGAGAGGCGCGCCCCCCTGCTGAGGCTGTCTTTGGCAGTAACAAGGTCAGCTGAGGGCGGGTAGTTGACGTACACCAATGCCTGCATGGTCTGCCTCACCTAAGACAGGAACCTCATCGAATCTCATTTTTGAAAGGCACGGCATGGCCACCGCAGACGACGCCGCTCATTCCGAACATCTGGCACAAGCTCAGGATCACTTTCGCTGGCGGCATGATCACCTCGAAGCACTCTCGATCCTTAAGCGCGCTGAAGCCGCGATCTTTGCGTACCAAGCACGGATTATCGCCCATGAGGCGGAGATCTCACGCCACGAGGAACACATAGCCCATGGAGATGTGCATGCTGCGGCTCCAGCGGCAGGAGATCATACCCACTTCGCCAAGGCGCATGCCCATGAGCACAATGACGGCCTTCTCACAGCCATCCGTGCGCTGGAGCTGCATCTTAAAGCTGATGCCTGATCGGATTCAGCCCTTCAAAGGCAGCCACCGATGGCTTCATACTGACGGGCTATAAGCGGCCTCCAAAGGCGGGAAGTAAAGATTAGAACCTGCCAGCACGGCGGCCCGCTCGATCCCCATAACTGGCACTAGCTGCGCTCTTGCGAGCCAAAGCGCCAGCGTTTCATACGACGAGCTATGCTGCGCTCAGACTGCTATCTTGCCCTTATCGGTCATCAGATCGTCGAGATAAGCTTCAATGTCGTTTGGGCGCATACGAAGCATGCTGAGGCTGGCTTCAAGATCTGCCGGATCAACATTACGGGCGATCACTACAATCCGGCTGGTCCCAGTCGTTTGGAGGCCAGACTTTAAAGGAATTGGGGTCTCAAGAATGTGCTGAACGCCGTGGAAGACCAAGGGATGATCAGTCCCCTCGATGTGAATGATGCCCTTAAGTCTCAACACGTCAGAGCCCTTGAACGCCATAAGCGTATCCAGCCAAAAATCAAAAACGTCGGCTGGAATCGGGTCATCCAACTCAATCGAAGCTGAACTAATCCCGTGGTCGTGACGCGTTTGTGCTGTGATCTCCAATTGAATTGACTCGGCTGCAAGGGCGCTGCCTGACTGGCCGCTGCTGGCGTCTTTCAGAGAGCCGGATTCGCTGTTGCTGCGCCCGAGCCAACGATCAGTTTCGCCGACTGTGGCACCGTCGCGCATTGCAGACAGTCCAAAGATGGTCCCGCTTGCTATCGAACCGTGAGCAGCATAGGCGCGTGGCGCCAGTCGGTTGATGGTCTCGATACGCTCCCGGAATGCAGACAGGTCCTCCGGTGTCACTAGGTCCGCCTTGGTGACAACCAAAAGGTCGGCCATGGCTATTTGGTTTACGGCTTCACTGTGCGTGTCAAGCGTTGCTGGGCCAGCAGCGGCATCGACCACCGTCACAACACCGTCCATAAGGTAAGTTGCAGCAACGAGATCATCGGTTACGAGCGTATGCAGGATGGGGCCGGGTTCGGCGATGCCTGTCGTTTCGATCACCACACGGTCAAAGGACAGTTCACCGGTTTGCCGTCGTGAGTGTAAGGATTCGAGCGTCTTTGAAATGTCACCTCGAAATGTGCAGCACAGACATCCTGACTGCATAAGTGTCATCTCTTCGGTTGTTTCTTCAATCAAGTCGTGATCAAGACCCATCGACCCGAACTCGTTCATGATCACGGCTATGCGCCCAGCCTTTGGGCGACGAAGCAGGTGATTGAGAAGGGTAGTCTTACCCGCACCAAGAAAGCCGGTCAGTAGGGTCACAGGCAAACGATTTTCGTGATTGATCATTGCTTCAAGCCCACTGTTAGGAATAACAAGACATACTGAAATGCGTTACGTGATAACGTATTGCAAGACAACATTGGGAATGTGATGACATTAGCATTTCAAGCACGGCAGTCCGTGGAGCAGGTGGAAGAGAGTACGGATTTCGCACCGAAGTTCGACACAGATGGCCTGCTGCCTTGTATCACAACGGTTGCAAAGACCGGCGACGTCTTAATGATGGGCTGGATGAACGCCGATGCATTGAGATTGACCATCGAAACTGGCGAAGCGCACTATTTCAGCCGCGCACGGCAATCGCTTTGGCATAAGGGCGCGACGTCCGGGCTGGTGCAAAGGGTCATCGAAGCACGCGTTGATGACGACCAGGACACCATATGGCTGCGAGTTGACGTAGCCGGATCCGGCGCGTCTTGTCACGTGGGTTATAGGTCATGCTTTTACCGCTCTATTCCTGTGAAAGAGGAGGCGGGCGAGCCGCTCATGTTCGTTGAAGATGTGAAGACGTTCGAACCCAACGAAGTCTATGGCGATGCTCCAAATCCCACACAGCTCTGATCATTTTTGGATGCGGCGGGCTTTGAGCTTGGCCAACAATATGCGTGGGCATGTTTGGCCAAACCCTCCGGTAGGCTGCGTTATTGTCAAGAAGGGCGCCCTCATCGCTGAGGCTGCCACGGGAACAGGTGGTCGGCCACACGCGGAACGCAAGGCTTTGGATCAGGCGGCGAGCCATGCCAAAGGGGCGACGCTTTACGTAACGCTCGAGCCTTGCTGCCATTGGGGCAATACGCCTCCCTGCACAGATGCCATCATCAACGCCGGCGTGGCTCGTGTTGTTGCTGCAATCAAAGACCCAGATCCGCGTGTAAACGGCGGAGGTTTTGCCAGTCTTAGCGAGGCTGGTCTGGAAGTTGTTGTTGGTGAGGGCTCATTGGACGCCCGACGTCTGATGTCAGGCTTCTTCCACCGCATTGAAAAAGGCGAACCTCAGCGGGTGATTCTAGAGCAGCAGCAACCGTCAAATCTTCCACTGGGCATCGATGCTCTTGTTCGCTCCACGTCCTCCGGAATTCAGCTGGTGACACGATTGGAGCCGATAGACGTATCGAGCGTTCCGGTCTCCCAACTCCTCCAACATCTGGGAGCTCTTGGCCTAACGAGTGTGGCCGTCAGTGCTGAGGACCCAATCCGCACTGTCCTTGAGAAGCGGGTGATGGGCATAGATGACACCACCAGGCCAGCTCAAAAGTTGGCCGTCATGGTCGATTGATTATGAGTAAGACCACGCTCCGTGACGTTGCAAAAATGCTCTGGCATGTCCAGCGCATCAAACGCTCGGTACGAGATCACACGGGTGCAGGAATGCATCTAGTGGTGTCCGTCCAAGAGACCATTTGTGTGGATCCCAAGTGCGCTGGCCCGGCGACCGAGATCAAGATCATTACCCTAGGATTGCAAGAGGTGATGGCGACACTGATCCATAAGCCAGTCTCCGAGATCACAGATCAAGACATTGCTGCATTCGCCAAGGTAGCGTTCGCAGCATCACCATCAGTGGGTGAAGTTGCAGACTGAACGTGTCTCAGCAAGCCACCACGCGACAAAATGCTGGGATCAGTACCACTAGAGAGAGCAAGCCATGGATCGCATTCCGGTCACCATCATCACTGGGTTTCTTGGTGCTGGAAAGACAACCCTTCTCAATCGCCTGATATCCCAACCTGGGTTCAGCGATACCGCGGTCGTTGTAAACGAGTTTGGGGAAGCTGACATAGATGGTGTTCTGGTTAATCATGTCGAAGACCGGGCATTTGCGTCCACGAATGGTTGCTTATGCTGCACCGTATCGGGAGATGTTCGGTCGACGCTCCTTCGCCTGTTGGATGAAGCGAATCGCGGATTAGGGCCAACCTTCTCGCGTTTGGTTATTGAAACCACCGGCCTGGCGGACCCAGGTCCCGTTTTGCGCACCTTTTTGACCACCGAGAGCATGCATAAGAACTTTGCGCTCAATCGTGTCGTAACACTTGTCGATGCAGTTTATGGCGAAAACGTCATCAAGAAATTCCATGAGGCTGAACGTCAGGTTGCTGTAGCAGACCTCATACTCATCACGAAAGGCGACCTCGCGAAGGACCCTGCTTCACAACGCGATCTTTCAGAGTTCAAAGACCTAATTGGGCGAAAGAACCCTAGCGCCGTCATCAAGTCCGTTGAGGACGCAACCGCGTCGATGGTATTTTCTGAGGAGACTTTTGGGATCAGAGGGAAGTCACCATCCGCTGGTGACGTGCCGCCCGTTGAAAACGACGAATCCCATTCTCACGATCATTCTCACAGTCACCACCATCATCCGCACGATATAAACCGACATGGCGACACAGCGTCAGCGTTCTGTTTCTCGGCATCAGGGCCCATTGATCAAGAGAAGCTCGAAACTGTTGTATCGTCCCTTCAAGATCTACTCGGTGGTGACCTTCTTCGCTTGAAGGGTCTCGTAGAGGTTGCTGGACGTCCATCTTCACCACGTGTGCTTCACGCCGTTGGACACATTTCGAGCGCAGCTCACTACCTCGACCGCTGGCCCGACAACCTAATGCGGACGGTACTGGTCATGATCGTCACGGGATCCCAACGCGAGAATGCCGTTTCGTTGCTGACCTCTTCCTTGCCACAGCTAATTCCATTCCGATCAAGATAGCATTTGGCCATCGCAATAACTCTTTCATTACAGGATTACTGCGATCGGTCGCCTTCAATACACGTAGAAGCGTCAAGAGGTCGACTTGGCATCGAAACGGGCTGCCAGTTTGTGATCGCTTGGCCGCCAACTGCCGGCACACAGCGCAAATCTACGGAACGTCCGCTTCGGGCCGTGAGCTGACTTCACTCGGGCAATGGCACTGCATGGGAAATGCGGAACCATAGAGCTACCGACGTAAACGGCAAGGGTGGATATTTAGGTGGGCAATAATGGCGGTCTTAGACATTAATGCCTATGAATTAATAACTTAGAATAAGGTAATGGTGCTGCTGAAGGGACTCGAACCCCCGACCCCATCATTACGAATGACGTGCTCTACCAACTGAGCTACAGCAGCAAGACCGGTGCGGCAGGACCGCGAAGACGGAGCGGACGGGTAGACGAATCCCAACTTCTTGGCAAGAGAGGTCTTGGTGAGAGGTCTTGGCAAGAGATCTTGGCAAGAGATCTTGGCGAGATGCCTAGGCGCTAGAACAGGCGGAAACGACGACGCTCCTTGTCGTCTTCTTTGTCCTCGTCTGCTTCCGGGCCAGGATCATCTGGCGCGTGGCCGCCAGGGAGCCCCGAATAGGCCTTCTCTTCACCATCTTCGGACTCAGCATCTGGCAGAGGCATGGGCATCACATTGTCGCCAGAAGCTGCCGTATCCGTATCAGAAGAACCAACGTCTGCCGCCTCAGCAGCCGTTGGCTTGACCTCTTCAGTCCCTGAATCCTCGTCCTCGGCGGGCGACACCACATCGGCGGGGCCATCATCGTTTGCCGCTTCGGGCCCGTCCGGCGTTGACGATGCTTGAGCCGACTCAGGCTTGTCTTCCACGGATGGCTCTGGTTCGAACGCGGCCTCTGGCTCCGCATCAATCACCAGCTCAGCATCCGTTTGGTCCTCTGGCTCTGATGCTTCCGTTGCCTCCAACTCCAGGTCAGAACCGTCGTCCGCAAGAGCCTCATCGGCCGCTATTGGCCCAACGCCTGGCAGGCGTGCAGGCAACATCACCTGACCATCGTCCGCCATAGCGTCATCGGGGATAGCAACGGGATCATGCCCTGAGAAACGCTCAACCGGCACCTTCCACTCAAAGGCATCAATCTGCCCAGTGAGCGGCGAAACAGGCTCCCAGGTGGACGAGATATAGCCGTCGGCGACCCAAGCCGGATCACGCTTGGCGCGCAGGGCGCGTGCCATCCATCCGCGAACTGCAGTCGTGTCGCCGCCTTGCTTCTCTTCGATTTCTGCCATCAGCAGACAGACGCGCTGGGTGACATCATCGCCAGTCATCGGCTCAAGCAGCCTGCGTGCCTCGTCCAAATCGCCAGCTTCCATCAGAGCGCGTGCCAGGGCCATTTCGCCTTCGGCTTGGTGCGCACAAAGCTGTGTCAGCTTGCGGGCCCGCTTGACGCGATCTGCCACCGCATCGCCTGGGCGCACATAAAGGTAGACTTCTGCCAACTCCGGATGTGGAGCCTTGCGCCAGGCTGCTTCGATCACCTTGCTGGCCTGGGTCATTTTGCCAGTGCGGATCAACAACCGTCCAGCAACGGCACCCGCCGGTACGAGGTCTGGCGCCAGTTTGTGCGCTTCTACGGCCAAAGCACGCGCCTGTTCGGGCTCACCCTCCTCGCGGTCTATGGCTTCTGCGGTCAGCAACACGGCCCGCAGACGATTGCGCTCTGTCTTGGTGATGATGCGCGCTTGCAGATTACGCTCCAAAGCCGCCCTTGCTGCCGGCCAATCACCGCGCTGCACTTGATCTTCCAGTTGCGCTTGCCCTGCCCAGGGCAGTGCCGGGGCAAGAGCAGCGGCTTGGCTTGCATAATGGCGCGCGGCTTCCTCGTCGTCGTCCTGCACAGCGTCAAGGTAGAGGCCTCGCAAGCCCAAAAGTTGGGTCTTGGGATCGTCAAGCATCTGTCGATAGGCTTCGCGCTTCGCATTGGAGTCGCCACTAAGATCAGCACTCGACGCTGACAAAACCCGGGTCAGGGGCGCCTCCGGCACCAATTTTCGTGCCTGCTGGGCGAAGCGCTGGGCGGCGCGGCTATCGCCCGATCCTGCCGCTACCAGACCGCTCGAAAGTGCTTCATAGCCGCGGTCACGACGCCTAGCAGAAAAATAGCCGCCCATTATCTGGGGCGAGCGCACGATCACTTTCAGCACCCACCATGTCGCCATAACACCAACGATCAGAACCATCACAGCGATGACTGCCAACATCGCCGACAGCTCGATCTGGTAGCCCAGCCAATCGATGGCCACGCTACCGGGTCGGTCGGCGAGCCAAGCAAAGCCCACCGCCACGGCCAGAACCAAACCAAGAAAGACGAGAACACGAAGCACGGATTTTCTCCCGGGTATTATTGGCTGGTGACCGCACCCGACATGTCGGGTGCAGCAAGCGCCGTAACAAGAGCAGACCGGGCCTCAGCAATAGCCATGTCCAGGGCAAGACGCGATTGAAGCTGCCCCACAAGCCCGTCGGCGGCGCTCTGCATGTCTGGTGGAAGTGTACTCAAGCTATCCAGAGCATGTTGATAGGCACCACTGGCGATCTGTGCGCGCATCGTTTCAAGCACGGCAACGGGATTATCAGCTTCGCCAAGCACCGCACTGCCTTCCGGGGCGCGAATGGTCACCATCTGCCGGGCACGATCTTCCAACGCACCCAGGAGACCGGACCCATCACGCGCTGGCGCAGCGGCGCGCATGTCGTCGCTCGCGGCATCAAAAGCAGCCAGCAGACTTGGCTGGTCGAGGCTGCTCGTCAAAATCAAGTCATCTGTGGCAACCAGGCTTAAAGCGAGGTCGGGATCTGACGATGCAACCTCCCGCGCCACCGCCAATGGCTCGGTCACCGACTGACCATCATCGCGGGCAGCTTCCAGCACATCCAGCGCCAAAGCGAAACGAGCCAACCGGTCTGAGGCATCACCTGTTGGTGTACCGGCAAGCGCAGCAAGCCGGCCATCGAGCGCTTCTAAGCGCGCATCCACCTGTCGCAAGGTGGCAATCTGATCCTCGAAAGCGCTGAGACGGGCTTGCGATTGCGCGGCTACCGCATCCATCGCGTCAAGACGGGATGTGATATCTTCCGAAACACTCGGCGGCACCGTGTTCGTCGCGCCTTCCAATGCGGAAAGCGATGTCTGAACGCTGGCAAGATCGGCCTGCAAGGCGGCCACACTTTCAGGCAGGCCATCAAAGGCGGGATCGAACGAAGAAGGCGAGGTTGTGTTGCCGTCCTCAGAAATCGGCGCAGTCGTTACAGCTGTCAGGGCTTGAACTTCATCTCCCACTGCGGCCAGCGCACCTTCCAGCGTGGCGAGCCGCTCATCAAGCGGGGCAAGCAGGCCAAGAAACGCTGCACCTGAACCTTCTGTGGGAGTATCACCAGCCTGTGCTAAGCCCGCGATTAAACCATCAAGGTCTGTGCGCATTGTCGCCAGTTGGTCTTGCAAGCCTGTAAGGGCCTGCGCGTCGATTGTGACTGCGGCGTCATTGGTGGTCTCCAACGCCGTCACACGCTCATGAAGCACGGCCAGGGCCGAAGCTTGATCATCGATTCGGTTATCGGCGAACGTCAAAAGGCCGACCATATTGGCAAGAAAAACGAAGACCAGCGCCAGCAATCCTCCAATCAACCCGGCCGAAAAAACCAAAAAGGGACTGGATCCTTCAGCGGGCTTCGCGACAGCCGCAGACGGTGGCACCACCGTGTCCGGTGACGACGCTTTCGGCTGCTCTGGTTGGGATGAAACAGGCTTGCCCGCGGACTCGTCGCTCGCGACTTCTTCAACGGCCTTCTCGGTGGTTTTGGCCGCTGCTGGCTTGCGCTTGGTGGCCGGCTTCGCATCGGCCTCCAAACCAGCGGCCTTTACAGTCGCCTCGTCCAATTCCGACGTGGCTTTCGCCGTATCTGTCTCGCTCGTAGATGCCTTGTCAGCCACGACATCAATAATCAGTGGCTTGCTGGTTGTGCGTTTGCGCGTTCCTGTTCCGCTGCGCGCAGACGTGCTCGTCCGCTTGCGCGATGACCGCGTTGATGATCCCCCCGATCCACCAGTCTTCGTTGCCACCATAATCTCCGTTAGTGCGCGCCCCACATCCCCCAATTGGTCAGCGATACCACCGACAGCCATCATCATACACACCGATAGATCAAAGCGTCTCGTGTTTTGCGCTGTCAATTTGGCGCATTTTCGAGCACCGAACCGATGATACCGGTTTCAAAGTTACCGGTTGGATTGACGCCATTATGACGCCACGTCCTTAAGCAGGCTAAGCAGCGCCGCTTCGTTCGGCTCAACGGCACTCCAGATGGGCGCCCCTTCTGGCGCTTGTTGGGCCACTTCGGGCGACAGGCACAACCAGCCCATAGCCTTCAAGCGTTGGTCCGGATCGGCCAAGACCAGCGCGTCACGCAGCAACTTCGCGGAGCGCGGCGAGTAAATCAGAGCGTAAGCAGGTGGATTCTCGTGTAAGGCAGCCGCTTGGTCAGCGGAAAATCCGCCGGACGCCTGCGCTTGGTACACAACAATAGGCTCAATGCCAGAAACCGCCCGCTCTAAATCCGGTCGGCGATCGGCAGCGCAAGGATAAACCAGCTGACCAAACTTTGGCGAAAGACGCACCACGAGTTCGGTGGACGACGCCATTGGGTCGAACAGCAAAGGGGCATCAAGGCGCTGCAAGGCGGCTGCTGTGCGTTGGCCAACGGTCGCCCAGGTTTGGCGCCGTATCCAGTCGGCAAAGCCGTGGCCCTCCAGCACGTCAACCGCGCGCGCGCTGGTCGCGATCGCGTGGCCGACCCGCTCGCCATGTGTATCAGCGAGTGACGCCAAGCCTTCCTGCACCGGCTCTGTCTGGGTCAGCGGCAACACCAACGGCTCAAGACCCATCGATTGCACACGCTGCGCGGTGCGCGATGCTTCTGGCTCGCTGCGGGTTATGAGGATGGTGGCGCCGGCCCGCGACACCGCTATGTCCAGTGCGGCAAGAACCCTGGCCCGGCCTTCGCCTTCAGGGCTGCCCCAGTTTGCGCGCCAAGTGCCACACCGTCGCTGCGCGCACCATCGGCCTGGATAGTGTGATGGTGTTGGCCATCTTCGGTCATCACCAAACCGGACAGGCTGATCCGGTCGCCTTCCAACGTGGCATGGCCAGCGATCGGGGTCTTGCACGACCCGTCCAGCGCTTTGAGGAAAGCGCGCTCGCAAGCCACGGCGTCACCCGTTTCGGTGTGATGGATTGGTGCCAAAAGGTCGAGCACCCGCATATCATCGGCGCGGGTTTCAATCCCGATCGCGCCTTGGGCCAAAGCCGGTGGAAATTCTTCAGGGTCCAAAATGCTCATATGGTCAGGCTGCAGATCGAGCCGCGACAATCCGGCGAGCGCCAGCAAGGTCGCGTCGACGACCCCGTCACCCAGCTTCTTGAGGCGCGTTTGAACATTGCCGCGAATGCTGACCGTCTCCAGGTCCGGCCTTGCGCGTTTCACCAAGGCAGCACGGCGCAAGCTGGCCGTTCCGACGACCGAGCCTGGCGCCAAGGTTTGCAAGGTTGACCCAGTGCGCGTGATGAACACATCGCGTGGGTCCTCACGCGGTAGGAACACGTCCAGCACCAACCCTTCGGGCAGGTCGGTGGGCATGTCCTTGGAGGAGTGGACAGCAAGGTCGATGCGGCCATCGGAAAGCGCAGCCTCAATTTCCTCGGTGAACAGTCCTTTCCCGCCGATCTCAGCAAGTGGCTGATCCAAAATCTCATCGCCGCGCGTCGAGAACACCTGAATGACGATGTCATCCGGCGCGCAGCCATGGGCAGCAACCAGCCGATCGCGGGTTTCATGCGCCTGGGCCAGTGCAAGAGCACTTCCGCGAGTTCCAAGGGTCAACAAAGGCAAAGGTGGGCTCCGCTGGCATTGTGGACCAACGTGGCGGACAGGGGTGTCAATCTCCACGTCGGCGGTGTTAAGAGGCGGCGCCAATGGCCGTCCGTTTTTGCATAAAGGATGCGGGCCGTGCCGACCACACCAACAAACGCCTAGCACCGGAATTCGCAAATCTATGCGCGCCCTTGGAATAGAGACAAGCTGCGATGAGACCGCGGTGGCCATCGTGCGCCGAACCGAGGATGGCCATGCCGTGATTGAGGCGGAGCGTGTCCTTTCGCAGATTGACGAACACGCACCCTTTGGCGGCGTGGTGCCGGAGATCGCCGCCCGTTCGCATGTTGATCATCTGGACCAACTCATCGCGCAAACACTGGCGGATGCCAACGCCGACCTCAGCGATCTTGATGCCGTGGCGGCCACAACGGGACCGGGCCTGATCGGTGGCGTCCTGGTCGGCATGGTGACGGCGCAAGCCGTGGCTAGCGCAGCCAAGCTACCCTTTCTTGCGGTGAACCATCTGGAAGGCCATGCGCTATCGCCGCGACTCGGCGAAGTTGTTGACTTTCCGTACCTATTGTTCCTCGTCTCCGGCGGGCATACGCAAGTCCTGTGTGTGCGTGGCGTTGGGGTCTATGAGCGCTGGGGAACAACGATCGACGACGCCCTCGGCGAAGCCTTTGATAAGACGGCTAAGCTTTTGGAACTTGGCTTCCCCGGAGGCCCCGCCGTTGAAAGGCTCGCGAAAAAGGGCGACCCCAAACGTTTTGCTTTGCCCACACCTCTGAAGGGCCAAGCTGGGAGCGATTTCTCCTTCGCCGGATTAAAAACTGCCCTGCGCCTGGCGGCGCAAAACAACGCACCGCTTGATGAGCAGGCCGTGGCCGACCTCTGCGCCAGTTTTCAGTATGCGGTCGGCGAAACCATAAAGGATCGCCTCACCCATGCTCTGTCGCGGTTCGCCGGGGAAGAGGGTGTAGCGCCGACGCTCGTCGCCGCCGGGGGCGTCGCCGCCAATGCCCATATTCGCGGCATCCTAGAGGCGCTCGCGACCGATTATGGCGGCCGCTTGGTGGTCCCACCCGCCAAACACTGCACCGACAACGCGGCGATGATCGCCTGGGCGGCGCTGGAGCGCGAAGCATCCCAACAACCGCGGCACGAAGCCAAGGCAAGGCCACGCTGGCCACTGGATTCGCAGGCTGAACCCAAACTTGGGTCAGGGAAAAAGGGTGCCCGAGCATGACGAGCGTTGGTCAGGAATGCTGGGTATTTGGGGCTGGTGCCTGGGGGACCGCGCTGGCCATCATGATGTCGAAGAGCGGCAAGACCGTGCATCTCATCACCCGATCGGCTGCAAAAGCAGATAAAATTCAATTGGATAGAGAAAATCCTGATTTTCCCAAAATCCGTCTACCAGGGAGTCTGGTAGCGCATTCCGTCGAGCGCGACTCTGAATGGCATGACTCACTGAACCAGAATGGGTCTGCGCTCGTTGTCATGGCTGTGCCCACACAAACAACGCGGAGCGCCCTCAAAATCATTTCGGCACGGCTCAGCGCCCACACAACCATCGTTATGACCGCCAAAGGACTGGAACGCGGGACGCAAAAACGCCTGTCCCACGTGGCCGCTGAAGAAGCACCGGGATCGCCCTGCGCAATTCTGTCCGGCCCGTCCTTTGCGCACGATGTTGCGCGCGGTTTGCCAACAGCGGTGACCCTCGCCGCGCCTACACTGGAGGCCGCCGATGCGCTATGCCACGCGATGCGCGGCCCCAACTTCCGGCCCTATGCCAGCGATGACATGATCGGCGTTCAACTGGGTGGAGCGCTGAAGAATGTGCTGGCCATCGCCGCTGGCGTGGTGGAAGGCAAAGGCTTGGGCGAAAGCGCCAAGGCCGCATTGATCACCCGTGGGTTCGCAGAACTTAGCCGGCTTGCAATCGCACAAGGCGCGCGGGCTGAGACTTTGTCCGGCCTTTCCGGCCTGGGGGATCTGATCCTCACCTGCTCAACAGCAGGCTCGCGCAACTTTCATTTCGGGTCCGAATTAGGGCGCGGCAAGAAGGTTTCTGATCTCTTGGCCAGCGGCCAGCCGCTTGCAGAGGGTGCCAAAACCGCCAGTGCCGCCCTTGCCTTGGGCCAAAGCTTAGGCCTCGAGATGCCGATCACACAAACGGTTGCCCACGTCGTTGAGGGCGATATGTCCGTTGATAACGCGATCGACGCCTTGATGACCCGCCCCCTGAAGCGCGAATAGAGTTGCGAAACCCCCGCGAATACCTGCGAATCGGCGCAACTGCATTCGCGCTTTACCCAACAAAGGACGCTGCCCATGTTGTTTGCCCTCATCTGCACGGACAAGCCTGGCCACCTGGCCGTGCGCATGGAAAATCGCCCGGACCATGTCGACCATTTGAACGGCTTGGGTGACGCGCTGAAGGCGGCTGGTCCTTTCCTTGATTCCGACGGCAAGCCAGCTGGGTCCCTCGTCATCATCGAGGCGGAAGACCAAGCCACCATTGAAGCGATCGCCGCCGCTGACCCCTACGCCAAGGCAGGCCTGTTCGAGAGCGTTGATATCCGGCCCTGGTCGTGGGTCTTCAAGAACCCACAAGAGGCCGCCTAATGCGCTACTGGTTGTTCAAATCCGAACCGTTCAAATGGTCTTGGGACCAGCAGAAGGCCAAGGGCGCCGCTGGCGAAGAGTGGGACGGTATCCGCAATTACCAAGCCCGCAATTTCATGCGTGAGATGAAACTGGGCGACCGCGGTTTTTTCTACCACTCCAATGAGGGCTTAGAGATTGTCGGCCTTGTCGAGGTGTCCGCCGAGATTCACCCCGACTCCACCACCGACGATGAGCGCTGGGAATGCGTCGACATTCGCGCCCTGGTGGATATGCCCACGCCGGTCAGCCTCAAACAGGTGAAAGCCACCGAGAGCCTAGCCCAGATGAGCCTCGTCACCTCCATGCGGCTATCCGTGCAGCCGGTGACGGATGAGGAATGGGCGATTGTCTGCGCCATGGGTGGCATCGACCCAAAAACGCTGAAGGCTGTATGACCAGGGATCTGCGACGCTTCGCGCTCAGTCTCGGATTCTTACCGAAAGACCGACAGATAGGTCCGGACGGAAGGGTTCATCGAAATACTCATTGATCCGAATGATGACATCTTCGGCCTCCAGCGTGGTGTACCTCAGGCGCGAGTAGAGGCCGTTACCGCCGTCATCATCCCGACCGATCTCAAAGCCCTCCGGCTCGTAGAAGTAGACCTCTGTGTCCACGCTTGAGAAATCCTCAAGGTCGCTCATCAGTTCGAAGGTCTCGACCGCCAAAGTCTGGCTGGGCAACAAGGATACGCGAAGCCACGCCTCTCCGCCTTCGGTTCCAGAGAAGAACCGATAATCTCCGGCGGTCACCGTGCGCAGGTTCGTTCGGTCGCCAGGCCCGATGACGTCTTGGTTTAAAGATAGGGCGAGGCGGCCTTCGGTCTCGGTTCGTTGCCGCCAATGCACCGCATACTCTCCGGGTTGCAGCAATGTCAGAAACTCGGGATCGTCTGGTGAGCCGCTATGGCGGTTCACAGTTTGCGACCGCTCACGATCAAAAAGCACGACCTGCCCGTCAGTAGCACCGGCGATGCGCACAGACATCACCGAGGGAACAACCAGCCGAAACCAGCGGCCACCAAACGCGTCTAGTACCTCGCCTTCAAGCTGCAATGCACTCGCCGACGGGTCCATGCTAACCAATGTCACGTCACCCCCAAGTGGGCGGCCAATCCAAGGATAACGTGCGCGAAGCTCTGCGATGATCTCGCCATTATCGCTTTGGTCACCAGGAGCTCCCAAGAGGGCTTGGGTGTTCTCCAGGATAGCGGCGACAGGCCAGTAGTCTGCCTCGTTTGCCGACGCCAGCAACAACTGACCAAGGAACAGCTCGGTAAGCTCCGTCCCTTCAATGAGCCGGGATTGTTGGGCGGCCAAAGAGGCGCGCAAGGCACGTTCTAATGGCAATCCTGGAAACTGGCGGGTGGACAGACGGTCTTCGACCGCCTTGGCAAACGTCCTCAGCAGATGCTCTTCAAATCGATCATCCATCGTATCGACATCGACAACCAGTGCCGCAAGCCATTGCGCTGCACGGCCATCAGAAATCAGTCGATTGAAGGCGGCCAAAGCCGATCGGCTAGGCACGGGGCTTCCGCCAAGATCAATCCAAGTTTTCTCATAATCTTGGTCCACCAAAGCGGAGAACGGTTCGTCGCCTGCATGGGTGATGGCAATCGCCAATACGTTATGGTCCACTGAGCGGGCATCGCGGGCCTCGCCGAGTAGCCGGTCTGCCACTGCGCGAACGTCCAAACCCCGTGATGCATCCCGTTGCACGGCAATAGCCATGGTCTGCAATGCCAATCGACGGTTGTCACGCCCGATTGTGCGCTCAAAGGTGATGTCCCATTCTTCAAGCCCTCCAGAGTGTTCGTGATCATCACCGCGGCCTGGTCTTAAAAGTGCCAAGAGGGCATCGCTCAATTCGTCGCGGTAGACGGTCCCGGCCTGCTGGAATTGGGGAGTACCACCCCACGACGAGTCATTTACAAAAACTGGCTCCGTTGGCGGCTGAAGACGTCGATTAGCCTCGTAAGAGGTCAGGTTGCGTACGAAGTCGTCATGCACGCCACCAAACCCAAGCTCAAATTCAAAATGGGAGCGCGTGACCTCTGGCTCGATTGCCGCCCAAACCCGCTGCAAAGCAAAATCTCGGGAAGAGCGGAACAACTCCAGATCCGTATCAAGCGAAGCCAGTGTCTGCGCTGCAAAACGAAAGCCTGTGCTTTCTGGGTTCGCTTCCAAGGATACCGCCAATTGCTCAACCGCCGTGGAGCGCGTTGAAATATCGTCGGTGCCAAGAAGTGAGGCCAATATGGCCTCCTGCAACGCCTGATTTTCACTGTAGATCGCCCAATTAAGAGCACGTACCACTTGGCGCTGCGGGATCTGGTCAAAAAAGCTACCCAAAACGGCTTGTTCGTCAGGCGACGGGTCGGTGTACTGCAGCAGTTCCAGCACCAAACCAATGACGTCGCTATCCAGGTTTTCGCAAATCTCACCGACCGGCCCGCAATCACCGCTCTCCTCCTCGGTCACCGTTGCCGGGCCTATGGGATAGTTCTCCAAAACCGCGTAGATGACTTCCTCTGGTAGACCACCATGTTCGTCAACGCTGTTGCGCAGAACACCATGGAGCACCTCTCGCATGATGGGCGTATCACTTCGAACGCTGCGAACCCCTGGATAGAAGAGCGCAAAAATCTCAACACTCAGGGCCCGTGTCGCCGGTGAGCTGGACGCATCCCCCATGGTGCGCATCGCTTCGTCGAGAATAATCCGCTGAGACGCGGCCCGACTTTGTAGGGCACTGAACACGGCAGCCGAGGCGGTGTCGATGAATTCATCCTCCTGGACGAGGTTATCGACGGTCTCAGGCCATTCCTCCCTGAGGATCGCTACGGCCTCATCGATCAGGTTGCTTTGATCAAGCAGCTGGCGTGCGACTTCACCCGGTAGGTCAGCTCCTAACGTCTCGCCGACCGATGTCTGGATTTGCGTTGAAAACTCAAGACGTAGCTCATCGACGATGCTTTGCCGCTCATCTTGGATTTGATCGTTTATCCAAAGATACGCGCCTACCAAGGTGGCTGCGGTGACCCCACCAAATTGCAGAAGAATTCTGGACGCAACTTGCGACTGCACCCAGGAGCGATACTCCGCCTCAGGCCAGTTCACCGCCTTCTTTTCCGTATCACTAGCACCGGATCCCGCCATAATCCCATCCTAACGTTTACGTTATCGTAGTATAAATCTTAGCACATGCAGTAATTTCAATCTATCACGCGTCTTTACTGACGCAACTTAGTAATATCCTTCCATTTGGAGTTCGGCAGACGCGACAACCAAGAGCACTACGGCCTTCACCGGGATTTGCGTTGGATCGCCCATTGCCCCGGGCAGGCAGCATCATTAGGTGTGTAGGAGACAAGCCGGTCACGGCAGCGATTCGATAAAGGACGAGCGAATGAGCAAAGAGCGCGACGACGACGACGCCAAGAACGCAAGCATGGGCAAGCGGCTGGAAGATGCCTTCAGCGAAGCGCGCTACGTGCTGATCACCGGCGAGATCAACGACAAAGCCGCGCGCGAAGCGACAAGCCGCCTCTTGGCGCTGGCGGAACTCAGCGATGACCCGATCAACTTGTTGATCTCGTCGCCCGGCGGCCATGTGGAATCAGGCGATATGATCCACGACGTCATCCGGTTCATCAAACCGAAGGTGAATGCCATTGGCTCCGGTTGGGTGGCGTCTGCGGGTGCACTTATTTTCGTTGCGGTACCGAAAGAACGTCGTTTCTGCCTGCCGAAAACCCGCTTCCTGCTGCACGAGCCACGCGGCGGCGTGGGCGGCCAAGCCTCCGATATTGAGATCCAGGCAAACGAGATCCGCAAGATGCGTGAGCGCTTCTACGACATCTTCTCCGAAGCCACCGGCCAAAAGATCGACCGCCTCAAGCAAGACATGGAGCGCGACTTCTGGCTCACCACCGATGAAGCGATCGACTATGGCCTGCTGGGCAAAGTCATCACATCGGTCGACGAACTGGGCTAAAGGTCGAAACCTACGCGTCTTTCCGCTTGACCCCTGATGCCCAAGAGCGCAGGGGCAGCGGATAATGTCTGACAGCCAACTCCAGGGTGCCGCGCAGGCGCAGCCCGCCACCGACAAGCGCGCCCTCACCTTCATTTTGATCACCGTCGCGGTGGATGTGATCGGCCTGGGGATAATCATCCCCGTGCTGCCGGATCTCATTCGCGAAATTTCCGCCGACACCGGGGGCTCGACGGCCATGGGCGACGCCGCGCTGATCGGCGGCTGGTTGATGTTCGCCTATGCGCTGATGCAGTTCGTCTTTGCGCCGATCCTGGGCAATCTTTCCGACCGGTTTGGCAGGCGGCCTATTCTGCTTTGGGGCCTGTTCTGGCTCGGCATCGATTACATCATCATGGCCTTGGCGCCGACCATCCTGTGGTTGTTTATCGGCCGGGTTTTGGCCGGTATGGCAGGGGCCAGCTACGTCACGGCCTTCAGCTACATCGCGGACGTCTCACCCAAAGAGAAACGCGCCGCCAATTTCGGCCTGATCGGCATGGCCTTTGGCATCGGCTTCGTCATTGGACCAGCCATCGGCGGTGTGCTTGGCATCCTTGATCCGCGCTTCCCGTTCTGGGCGGCGGCGGCACTGTGCTTTGCGAATTTCATCTTCGGCTTCTTCGCGCTGCCCGAAAGCCTGGCGAAAGAGAAGCGCCGCCGGTTTGAGCTGAAACGCGCCAACCCTGTCGGGGCGCTGAAGGTGTTCTTGGGCGTCAAACCGGTGCTGATGCTGATCATCGCGGCCACGCTGTTCGAGTTCTCAAGCCATGTATACCCGGTCATCTGGGCCTATTTCACGCCGGTGCAGTATGGCTGGTCGACGGCGGAGGTTGGGCTGTCGCTTGCCATCTTTGGCGTCGCCATCGGGGTGGGTGAGGGATTGGTGCTGCGGCTCGTCTTGAACCGCTATGGCGAGCACCGGGTTATCATCGGCTCCACCATTCTCGCCATCGCCTGCTTTGCCGCCTTCACGGTGGTGAGTTCCACGAGCCTCGCCTACGTGGTGATGATCCTGGGCGCTTTTTCCGGTTTTGCCAGCTCGGGCATTCAAGGGCTCGCCTCCAACCATGTCGGCGAGGACGTCCAAGGTGAGTTGAACGGCGCCATCATGAGCGCGTCGTCCATCGTCCACATCATCGCGCCGCCGTTGATGACGGGCCTGTTTGCTTGGTTCACGCTTGAAAACGCACCAATCTATCTGCCCGGCGCGCCCTTCCTCCTCGCCGCCGTCCTCGCAGTGATCATGTTCGTGCCCTACGCGCACGCGCGCCGACTGGGCATCCGAGACGCCGCCGGGCGACGCGGTTAGCGACGACGCCAAGCAGCCCGACCAAGCAACGGCCCTGTTCGCCCTCGCGGCACACCCGCAACCTCACGCGCCTAGATGATCAAGTGCAAACCCAAAATTTAACCGAAAGTTCAGCCGGCTAACGCATTGTTTGGCCGAAAGAGGGCATCGCAGCCGGCGACAACACGCGTTGGCAAAAACGTTTCGGCGTTCATCGATGGCAAAGTGCGGAGTTCGGCGTGTTTGTTGAGATCGTTCAAAACGTCGCCATCATTTCGTTTGCGGCGATTGGCGTCTATTTCGTCTGCCTGCGTTTTGATGACCTGCACAGTATCCGAGCACAGCTTCTGCTAGGTGGCGTCTTCTTCCTCATCGCTTTTTTGGTGACAATGACTCCCGTTCGGATGCCGGACGGCGCGACCATTGATGCGCGTGCCGGACCGGTGATTCTGGCAGGCATGATCGGCGGGCCGATTTCCGCAATCATCGCCGCGATTGGCGGTGCCTTCGCCCGCAGCGTGATTGGCGGATCCTTCAGCTTCTCGGGCGTCTTGGTGTTCTTCTTTTACGCTGCCGTCGGCTCCGGCCTGTGGCTGGTCTTTCGGATACGTCAAGTCGAGTGTTTTCGAGCAAACTGCCTGGCGACAGCGGCCGCGCTCAGCCTTGTTTCGGCGGCTTTGATGTTCTTCTTCATCTCTCCGCGCGAGGTGGCCGTCCACTGGATCACCAACGACTATCCTTTCATCGCGCTCGCCAACATTCTTTCCGTCGCAATGTCCGGTATTGTTTCATGGATTGCACTACGTGCGGCGCGCGACACACGACAGCTTCGTGACACGGTGGACGTCCTGACGCTCGCCCAGAAAGCGAGCGGCCTCGGCATTTGGCACTGGGACCCGCGCACCAACATTGTCAGTTGGGACGAAACGAACCGCCAACTGCACCGTATCGACGCTAAGACCTTTGGCAATCGCTATGAGGACTGGGCCGAAACAGTCCATGGCGACGATCTGGAACAGGTGACAGAAGCGTTCTCGAACCTTTTGGTGCATGATGCACCGTTTTCCGTTGAGTATCGACTGAACACGGAGGAAAGACCCGCGCGGCACCTCAGCGGTGACGCCGTCGCCGTGCGTGACCGCTCTGGTGCTGTCCAAAGGGTTGTAGGCGTGAACTTGGACATCACCGAGCGCGTGGTGCGCGAAGCGGAGCTGATCAAAGCACATACCGCCGCCGAGGAAGCAACAGCCCAAATGCAATATGAGGCGAGCCATGATGCGCTCACCAAGCTACACAACCGGCGCGCGCTCGATCTCCATCTCCAAAAACTGGCAATCTCCACCGATCACGATGCAGAGATCGCGTTCCTGCAGATTGATCTGGATCGCTTCAAATCGATCAACGACGCGTTTGGCCATGCCGCTGGCGATGTCGTGTTGATTGAGACAGGACGATTCTTGAAAACACTTGAGACCGAAGAGGTGTTCGTAGCTCGGTTCGGAGGCGACGAGTTCTGCTTGGTGGTTCACGGCAACAACAGCCTTGCGCGCGCAATGGACTGCGCACGCGCGATTATTGCCCATAGCGCCCATCCTCTGAACTTCAGCAATGTCAAATTGCATTTTGGGGCCAGTATCGGGATCGCGACTGGCAAACCTGAAGATCTGGCCAACATTCAAGTCGACGCGGATATCGCACTGTACGATGCCAAGCGAAAAGTTGGCGAAAGCGTCGCTGTCTTCGACGGCGCGATGCGTGAGGCCGCCCAGCGACACAAGCGTATCGCCGATGGCCTTCGCGTCGCGCTGCAGGAAGACCAGATCGCTGTTTACTACCAACCAAAATTCCAGGCACACACCCGCGCATTCGCAGGCTTGGAAGCGCTTGTGCGCTGGAACCATCCAACGCTCGGCGTTGTTCTTCCGTGTGAGTTTCTCACCATCGCCGAAGAGATCGGCTTGCAACACAAGATTGATCGGCAAGTCCTGCGCAAGACGATGGATACCGCCAAACGCCTTGAGCGGTCTGGGATCAAACTGCCGCATATGGCTATCAATATTGGTCGTCAAAGGCTCGAAGATCCCACCTTGTTGTCGGACCTTGATGCCTTCGGTGAGCTGCCCTGCCCGCTAACCTTCGAGGTGCTCGAAACCATCAATCTGGATGGGATGACGGAGGAAACAAAATGGGTTCTCGACAGCCTTCAAGAGCGCGGCATCCGCATTGAGCTCGACGATTTTGGAACTGGGCATGCATCCATCACCTCTCTTCTTCGCTTGAGGCCCGATGGTTTGAAACTCGATCGTTCACTCATCGGCGGGGCTGATGGCATGCAGGCACCTGGAGAAGATCTGCTTAAAAAGGTCATCGATATTGGTCGCGCCTCAAAGATCACGATCACAGCTGAAGGCGTTGAGACCGAAGACCAGGCAAAGTTGCTCGAGCGGTTGGGCTGCGATGTCCTACAAGGCTTCCACCTTGCTGAACCCATGTGTGATACTGACTTGGACATCTGGTTACAGACACATGTCTCAGCCGATGCGCCAGACCGGCGCGCTGTAGGCTAGCGGACGCCGGTTCCATGACTGAAGCCCCGTTATCCGCTGGCCCCATCCTTCGCTTGTTCCAAGTGCAAGCCAAACCGGGCTGTGTTGACACATTGATGAACAAGTTCGCCACCACCTCCGCCGACGTTGTGCGCGGGGAACCGGGCAATGAGGGCTATTTCTTCGGTAGGGGCGTCGCCAACGATCAAGGAATGGTCGTTTTCGCATCGGTTTGGGCGAACATGGATGCCGTCAAAAAACGCTTCGGCGAAGACTGGCAGGAGTCATTCCTGCCCGAAGGCTATGCTGACCTGATAGACACCTGCTCAGTGCATCACATCGACATGACCACTGGCTGGCACGTGCCTGCCGGCGGCTGACCAAAGTCAATGTGCACCAGGCTGTTTGGTGGCAATCTACCCCTCAAAACAACCACTTATGGGATGAACGAGAGGGCGTTATGTACAACTCCATTTTGGTGCCAATCGCATTGGATCACACCGGCCGGTCAGGGCCAGCCATCAAAGCGGCCAAAACGCTGATTGAGCCTGGCGGCACCGTGACCTTGCTGCATGTGATCGAGCATATCCCGGCCTACGCCTCCAACTACATTCCTGAGAGTGTGTTCGAGCAAAACCGCAAAGAGGCCGAAACCCGCCTACATCAGATGGCGAAGGAAATCGGTGAGCAGACACGGATTGCCGTTGTGGAAGGCACGTCCTCACACACGATCCTGGAGATGGCCGAAGACGATGACGTCGATTGCATCGTTATTGCCTCACACCGCCCGGGCCTGCAGGATTACTTCCTCGGCTCAACAGCCGCGCGGGTTGTCCGCCACGCCAAGTGCAACGTGCATATTTTGCGTTAGACGTGACGAAGCTGCTTTAGGCCGCGGTAACGGCGCGCTCCGGCTGCGCCGGTTTCTCCTTGGTGGGCGCACCGTAAGTGTCAGGGATGGCCTCTTCGAAGACCTTGATCAGGTTCAGATCATCCTCTTCACCGTCCACAACGGGTGTGATCGCAAGATCTGTGTAGGTGTCACGATCAGGCGCTGTTTCGACCCGTTTTTGGATTGCCATGAACCGGCGATAAAGCGCGTACCAACCCCACAAAGACCGAACCGTGTCGCGCACACGACCAAAATAGAACGGGATGATCGGCTCAATGGGAAGTCCGTGGCGGCGTTGGCGGCGAATTTTGCGGCGCAAGAAACCAGCTTCCAGCGGGTGGACGCCCTCAATGAAGAGCGATCCAAAGAAAGCGCCAAGACCTAACGCCAAACGGTCGGTGCGGATGCCACGCGCTGCGGCGCGTTTAAGGACCGTCTCGACGTGGTCGTCGGTGTAATAGATCTTCCAAGCATCACGATAAATAGTGTCCCACTCGTCGTCCGACATGGTCGGATGGTTTGATACCCGGTGGTTGAGATCGTACTTGTTGAGATCTGGGTCCATCCATTGGCCAGCCTTCAACGCCGTCGCATGGTCTTCCGAGCCAGGAAGCGGCGTTAGGAAGAAGAACTCGATCATATCCAGCGGCAGCTCGTGTTTGATAATCTCCAAATTGCGGCGGATTTTTTCCGGCGTATCGTCAGGAAAGCCCAGAATGTAGCCCGCATAGGTGACGACACCAGCGTCTTTCCATGCCTGCAACATTTTGCGGTATTCCCAAATCTTGTTCTGGCGCTTCTTCGCCGCCATCAGCGCGTCTGGGTCGATGTTTTCCAGTCCGATGAACACACGGTTGCAACCTGCACGGGCTGCCTTCTCGATGAAATTCGGCAAACGGTGGCACAGCGTGTCGACCTGAATGATGAACTTGAAGCGGATGCCCTCTACTTCGCGTAGATAGATCAAGCGATCTAGAATGGCTTCCCAGTTCTTATTGCGCGCAAAATTGTCGTCGGTGATAAAGAAGCGCCGAATGTTCTGCGCGTGATTGACGCGAATGATGTGCTCGATATCGTCGGGCGTGCGGTAGCGCGATTTGCGGCCTTGCACGTTGATGATGGTGCAAAATGAACATTGGAACGGGCAGCCCCGCCCTGAGTCAAAGCTGGTGTAGGAACCCGCCGATTTGCGGATCATCCGCTCCGGGAGAATAGGCGCAATCGCATTCTCCATGTCTGGCAAGTCGTGCATCAAATTGTATAGCGGCTTCAACTCGCCCCTGTAGGCGTCTTGCAGGAGCACATCCATGCGCCCCTCAGCCTCTCCCGCGTAAATGGTGACACCCATCTCCTGCACTTCGACGATCTCTGGAGGCGTCTCCGAGAGCATCGATAAGCAACCCGCCGTGTGAAACCCGCCAATGATCACCGGCACATTATGCGCGCGAAAGGTGCGCGACAGATCCATCGCCCGTGGGAACTGGTTGGATTGCACCCCGACCAGCCCAACAAAACCACCGCCAGCACGTTTTATGTTCTTGATGATGCGCTTAATGGGGATGACGGAATTGGTTTCGTCAAACGCCTCGATCTCGACGGAAACATCATCGCCAAATATCTTGCGCTCTGCACTGTCGGCGATCAATCCATAGACGGACGCCAAGGAATTCGACGGAATAGAAGACTTAAACCATTGAATTGTATAGCCATCATCATCGTAGTGTGATGGCTTAATCAGCGTGATGTGAAACGACTTAGGCTGTGGCATTGGAGACTCCAAGCTGAGCTCAAAAAATGTGTCACAGCACAACCAAATATCGGGGGGGGCCGCGCCCTATGTATATTAGCGCAAATTAAACTGTGGATTCATGACGATTTCAACCGGTTTCAGGCGCAACGGGGCTTGTCAGGCGAATCGGTGATTAATCAGCCCGACCTAAAACCCGTTCAGCACCCACCCTATGGCGACCACCTGCGGCACTGTAAGGAGTGGTAGCAGCAGCGCTGCTTTCAACCGGCCTGTGACCTCTTTGAGCACCAAAATCTCGGTATTGTCGGTCGCTGCCCCAGCCATCAGGAAGGTGAACGCATTGCCCGGCGCCGCGGCGCGGGTCATCAGGTCGGCAGCGATCGGCACCGATCCTTCCGAGCACACCTCGATGATGGTCGCGGCGATGAGCGTGGTGAACAAGCCCAGCATTGTCGCACCAAACCATGTGGCGAAGATCTCGGTCGGAACTGTCACCTGGATCAGAGCGGCCAGCACAACGCCGAAGAACAACCAACGCAGCACCATACGGCTCGCCGTGACGGAGCGGCGCGCGACATCCTTCACAAAGGCCCCGTCATAGCGCGTGGCCTTCAGACCAGCTTTGGCTTCGGCCACCACGTCAAAGTCTTCCGGCAAATCAATGCGGTTGGCGTTGGGCTGGATCTTGCCGGCACGCTCCAGCGTTTCGACGATCAGGCCCGTCACCAAGGCGATGACGAGCGAACCTGCGATGAAGACGGCCATCCAGCCCCACCCCATCATGATGCCAATGATGATGGTCAGCGACAGCGAGTTCCAAGGCGAGGCGATCAGGAAGGCAAACACCTGGCCAAGGCTGGCACCGCGCTCATAGAGCTTCGCACCAACCATCAAAACGCCGTGGTTGCACAAGTCGAGGAAGAAGCCCGCCAACACCGCACGACCCAGGCTCTTTGCGCCTTGGTCGCGACCAATCACGCCGATCACGAATTCCCGCGGCACCCGGTCGATCAGGCCAACGGCCACCATGCCCACCAAGATGCCCCACCACATCAGGTGCATCATCTCTTGAATGGCGTGCGTGAAATGCCCAGCGCCCCACAGGTCGCCATGGTCCAGAAAAAAAGAGGCCGCATACGCAACAAGAATTGTCAGGCCCGAGCCCCACAACAACATGTCACGCTTGGGCTTAGCGGCCGCCGGCGTATCTGCCTGCGACGCTGAGGCGCCACCACCGCCACAACACGAGGCTGCCTTGGCCATGCCGGTAGCGCCGGCAACGGCCACCGGTGCTTCGATGGCTGGCGAAGTGGCCGCCTCCACGGCGTCGGCACCGCCGCAGCAGCTGGATGCTTTCGCACGCGCAGAACTGGGTTTCAGGGTTGGGTCGGGATGATCCATGGGCTCCTCATACACCTTCCAGTTACAGGAAGGTCAAGGCGATGCGCATTGGCACGTATGAGGGTGAGTCTGGTGATCGTCAGTCTGGATCAGGCGGTGTGGGCGCGTCGCTATCGGGGTTTGGTTGATCGGGCGGATCGTCCAACACCAACCAGCGCTCGAGCTCTCGGCGCAGGCGCTCATCCTGTGTCGCACCAATGCTATCGGCCAGCGCTTGGCGCACGGCCCCATCGGCCCCAGCCAAAACCGCATAGGCGGTGTGTTCACGCAGCAGCGTGTCGACATTCTCACTGGCGACAAGTGGCAACAGAAGCTTCTCTGCCTGCGCTCGGTCGAGCCGCACCAGCGCATAAACCAGGCTGATCTGAATGCTGAGCACGCCTTCCTGCATCAACTCCGGGGCCAAGCCCATAAGGTCCTGGCAGTCCATAAGGGACAGAAGGTGCACGCCGCGCGCGCGTCGTTCCACATCCAGATTCGAGGATGGCGCCACAAGCGCGAGCAGCGTCTTGCATCCCTCTGCGCCGTAGGAAACTGCTTCGGCCACCACGCCATCGTCAAACTCCGGCGCGTCCAGAAGCGCTTCCATCCCCGCGCCGCAGGGGCGGAAGGGCGGTGTTTTGTCGTCTTTGTCGTCGAGCTCTGGATTCATGGTCGGTTCTCCAAAACGGCGGTCACGGGCCGCCAGCCGGCGAGACGGCGCCTGACAGATAAGCCGCGCGTGAGCGACAAACGGTAATCTGCGGCAACTCGAGACCATCTGAAGATGCCACGGTGCCTTGGCCGAACATCATGTTGTTGGCGAAGGCGACGTGCCCGAGCCCCAGCACATGGCCAAATTCATGGGCCAGCGTGATCAGGCTTTGGCGCCACCGCGTGGCAGGGTCGCTGGACCGGGTGCGCATGTCCGCAACCACCGCGACCGGGATCGCATGGGGCCGTGTTGGCAGGGCCCGCCGCGCGACGCCCCAGGCCCCGTCAATATCGTGCACCAAAAACAGGTTGATCGCCCCAGGGACGCGCAAGGGATCGAGCGCAGCATCCTGGAAGCGCACGTCAGCAGGCAGCATGCGCGCCAATCCCGACGATGTCTGCGCATCGCGGCGGTCGATCAGCTCAAACTGGATGCCAGTAGGCGCCCACAGATCGTTCACCGTCCGGCCATCACCAACTGCCTCGGCTGGGTCAGCAACGAACATGGCATCGACCTCCGACCAGCTGCGCCCGGTGCCGACACTGCGATCAATCTCTGGCACGCTGCTGGTGTTGACTGACCCACGCACCACAAAACCCGGCCCACGCTCGCCAAACGGAAAGGGACCGTCATCATCGGGGAAGCCAGGTTCGACGGAAACACTGCGATAGCGCTGCCCGAAGAGCCGGTGCGCGATCACAGGAACGGTGTAGAGCGGGCTGGGCACGTCCATCAGAGCCTCCTCATGGCGCAGGCATAGGGTTGGCGACGCTCAGGAATGTTGGCGTCGTGACAACATCGAACCGCCTGCTTTGGAGGCGATCGGGAGGATCAAGATCGGTTTCATCCCAGAAATTGTTGTCGAAGCGGATTACCGAAATCGGCGCTTCATCGGGATCGATGAGGATCATCCCTGTCAGGACACGCCCCCTATCGCGGTCGCCTACCGTCAAACGCTGAAGCAACATCGCACTGAAATCATTGCGGCCCGCGCTGGCACCACCGCCAAAATCGGCCGAGGCACGAACGGTTATGGGGTTGCGGAAGAGATAGCTGGGGATGTCAGGCGCGATGAACTGGTTGCGCTCGATAACCGGGATGCCGGGGAACCACGGGTTGTACAAGATTTGCATCATGTTGAACCGACCCACATACGCAATCCGGTTGTCAGCCACACGGACGCCCCCAGACACATTAAACGTGAACTCATGCGAAAGCGTGTTGCCCCTAATCTCAGCATCGCCATAGGCGAAAATATTGACGGTTTCGATGGTGTTGCCCGGCCCCACCACAGCGCCGTCGCGCGATACCCATAGGTTGGTGAAGGCGCTGAAAGCGCGCTCGCCGATTTGCGAGGCCTCCAACCGGGCATGGTTGCGCACCTGACAGCTTCCTGCCCCGCGCACAGTGATATCGCGGACGAGGAGCCCGCCGGGCGCCCCATCGAAACTGGGGCCAGCCGTCTCAAACAGGCAGCGGGTTGCCATACCCGTGCAGTCTTCAAGGTAGACCGAGAAATTGCGGCCACGCCCGTCGATGAAGGTACTGGCGAGGAGAACGAAATCGATGTTCCGCGCAAACAGGCTCAGCCGCCAGCTTCGTTCATAACGGCCACGATCGTCCGGCGGCGGGCTCGTACTGCGGTCGAAGTCCACCGTGACATCCTCAACGGTGCTGCGATCATTTTGCACCAAAACGCCGTTCATGCCGCCGCACGTATAGGATGGGGCCGGTTGCGCCCGAACGGTGAAGCCGCGCATGACCCGGCCGACATACACCGCATCACCACCCCAATAGGTGATCGGGGTTGGGTCAGATGTCGTTCGTGTCTCGCCGGTGAAATTGATGAGGCTGTTCGCGCTGCCTGCACCGACAAGATCGTAGCTGGTCGGCACAATGATCGGAAAACGCTCGACCGGCGGGGCATAGATTCCGGCTGCCGCAAAGATCGTTCCGATGAAACTGCCGGGCGGGAGACCTGATGCAAGTTCTTCTGCCGCAGCCCGTTCTACCGCGCGCGCCAGACTGCGATAGGGCGTCCCGATTTGCCCGCGAAATGCGACGTCATCGTCTCTGCCAGTGTTGGGGTCGACATAAATGTCCATCGTCGGTCCTCGCGGTCATGGCGCCCGGCACCGGGCTTGCAGACTGAGGCGATGGCCCGCCCCAAAAGTCATAGACCCCCGGAACACCGCGTATGGCCGAGACGATGCGCACGCCGCACACTCGACACTTCAAACAGCGCAAACCATTGGGGCGAAATTGGGGAAGGTGAATTGGCCAACCGCTTAAATGCCGCTACGGCTGCTTTCACGGGTGTGGTGTTGATGGCCCAAATCGGGTCGGTGTCGGCCTGCGTGCGGCCGGGAGACGATCTGCCCAAAGGCCAGGTGGTGGCCGAGTACACCACCGACATCACAGCCGAAGACCTGACCAACAGCCGGGGCGTTCGGCTGACCGATTACCGCCAAATTCTGCAGCAGGACCGCTACAACGCTCATGAGCAAGGTCTGGTGGATGGCTTCTATCTGGACAATGGCGTGTTCGACCCTTTCGATCTCGATACCTATTTCACCAGCCTTCAGCAGCGATCTCAGATACCCCAGGCCGATTACAGCCTGGTTTGCGCCGATGATCTGGCGCGCCTCCGACCACAGATCGAGGCAGGTCGGCTTCAGGGTTTCTTGTATGTGCGCGCTTACCAAGCACCATCGGGCGGCTTGCGGCTTTATCTGGCTCTGGTGGGTTGAGGTTCGCAGAACCATCCTCGCTCCGCGTCTCGCCTTAGACATTGGTCGCTGTTTGACACCGCTCAACGCCAGGAAAACCGGATTTGCGCAGACAGCTACTCAACCAAAGGGCAAGGGCGCTTGTCTTGCTGGCCTGTCCGCGTTGGCTTTAGAAAACACCCATCGCGCGGCAGGAAGTTTCCAGCAAGAGAAACGGTCGTGAGCTTTGAGACCATTTTGCGCGGCCATTGCGCCGCGTTTGGGGAACGCACAAAGGAACCACAGCAATGAGTGAAGTCTATCCCGTGCCGGATGCCATCGCGTCGGCAAGCCTGATCGACAACGCCAAATATCTAGAGATGTATGAGGCCTCGGTCAGCGATCCGGAGGCTTTTTGGGGCCTGCATGGCAAGCGCGTCGATTGGATCAAGCCTTTCACCAAGGTGAAGAACACCAGCTACGATCCGCACAATGTCGACATCAAATGGTTCGAAGACGGCACGCTGAACGTGGCCGCGAACTGTGTTGACCGCCACCTGGAAAGCCGTGGCGACCAGGTCGCCATCATCTGGGAGGGTGATGACCCCAACGAGCATCTCGAGATCACCTACAAAGAGCTCGCCCAGCATGTGAACAAGATGGCGGGTGTGCTGAAGAATGCTGGCGTCAAGAAAGGCGACCGCGTCACGCTTTACCTGCCGATGATCCCGGAAGCAGCCTACGCCATGTTGGCTTGTGCCCGCCTCGGTGCCGTCCACTCCATCGTGTTTGGCGGCTTCTCGCCAGATTCGCTTGCCCAGCGCATCACTGGCTGTGACTCCAAGGTGGTCGTAACCGCAGACGAAGGCCTGCGCGGCGGTCGTAAAGTGCCACTGAAAGCCAATGTCGACAAAGCCATTGAAGCCGCACCTGTTGATGCGGTTGTTGTGGTGAAGCGCACCGGCGGCGACATCACCATGCAGGCCGGTCGGGACATTTGGTACCACGAGGCTGTCGCCGACGCGCCAGACTATGTCGAACCCGAAGAGATGAACGCCGAAGATCCGCTGTTCATCCTCTACACCTCCGGTTCCACTGGCCAGCCGAAAGGCGTGCTGCACACAACCGGCGGTTACCTCGTCTATGCGTCTATGACGCACCAATATGTCTTCGATTATCAAGACGGCGACATCTACTGGTGTACCGCCGACGTCGGCTGGGTCACCGGCCACAGCTACATTGTGTACGGGCCGCTTGCCAATGGCGCGACCACACTGATGTTCGAAGGCGTGCCAACCTACCCATCGCCATCGCGCTTCTGGGATGTGGTGGACAAGCACAAAGTCTCCATCTTCTACACCGCGCCTACCGCCATCCGCTCGCTGATGGGTGCTGGTGAAGAGCATGTGAAGAAAACCGACCGCTCCACGCTGCGCGTGCTGGGGTCTGTGGGTGAGCCGATCAACCCGGAAGCCTGGAACTGGTATTATGACGTGGTGGGCGACAAGCGCTGCCCCATCGTCGACACCTGGTGGCAGACCGAGACCGGCGGCATCCTCATCACGCCGCTGCCCGGGGCAACCGCTCTGAAACCAGGCTCCGCGACCCGTCCGTTCTTCGGCGTTCAGCCCGCTCTGGTGGACGCAGAGGGGGGCATCCTGGAAGGTGCAACCGAGGGCAACCTGGTGATCACCGATAGCTGGCCCGGCCAGATGCGCACCGTCTATGGTGACCATGAGCGCTTCGTGCAGACCTACTTCTCCACCTACAAAGGCATGTACTTCACCGGTGATGGCTGCCGCCGCGACGAAGACGGCTATTACTGGATCACCGGCCGTGTGGACGATGTGATCAACGTCTCCGGTCACCGCATGGGCACGGCCGAGGTTGAGTCCGCGCTGGTCGCGCACCCGAAAGTCTCCGAGGCTGCCGTGGTGGGCTATCCGCACGATCTCAAAGGCCAGGGCATCTATGTGTATGTCACGCTGATGGAAGGCGAAACGCCATCGGATGATCTGCGCAAAGAGCTGGTCAAATGGGTGCGCGGCGAGATTGGCCCCATCGCCTCGCCGGATTTGATCCAGTTCGCGCCAGGCCTGCCGAAAACCCGCTCCGGCAAGATCATGCGCCGCATCCTGCGCAAGATCGCCGAGGATTCGTTCGACAATCTGGGCGACACCTCAACGCTCGCCGATCCGGCGGTTGTCGATGACCTGATCGAGAACCGGCAGAACAAGGGTTAGTTCCCGCGGTCGTTCCGAAGGAACGGAGCAAAAAAGTGTTCCAGCAGTTAGTGCAGGAAACTGAGAAGGCGGGCCAAGTGCCCGCCTTTTGTTGTTTAAGCGAGACGTCGCTATCCTGAACCGATGAAACTTCTGCTGACCATCCTCGCTGGCATCTTCTTTCTCGGGCCCTTTCTCGCCTGGGCGTACCTTGTCGCCTTGGCCAATAGCTTTGCAAACCAGGCGCAGAACGGTCTGCATCCCGGCATCTATTTTGACCCAGAATTCTTGATGGTGGCCGCTATACCGTGGCTGATCGCGATGGGCTGTGTCTTCGCCGCGTCCCGGCTGCAGTGAGTTAGACCGTCGCCCTTTCCCAATCCACATATGCCGTCACCTCAACGCCCTGGAAGCGCGCGCCAGCGGCGCTGAGGCGCATGCCAAAATCGGTGAACGTGACCTGCCGCACCTGGTCGCCCCCAACCCAATTGGGGAAGGAAGATTGCGTGACGTGATGCACCACATGGTCGCCATGGAAGGTGTAGGGACCTGCATAGGTGATCTGAGATTTGAGGGCCGCGGAATCCTCTGCCACCGAGCCGCCAAACGGGTCCGGCAAAGCGTAATGCACGCGGTTCTTGGCCGCCAGATGGACGAACACGAAGCCATCAGGCGCGTAGCTGATATAGCCGGTCGCATCCTCGCCCAGCGGGTAGAAGCGATTACCGTCGGCGTCTTCATTGTACCAGGCGATCATCGACCAGGTGCCGATCAGGGGGTTGGCGGCGGGGTGAGTGGCCAAGGCGAGCCCTCCAGCAGGGATAGAGCCATGACTTTAGCCACCAGTTTGCTAGAGATGCCAGGCCAATCCGTGGAGGACCTGATGACCATTCCCACCACCATGCGCGCCATGCTGCTCACCGGACATGGCGGCCCTGAGGTTTTGCGGATGGATGAGGCCTACCCCGTGCCGGTCCCCGGTCCGATGGATGTTTTGATCCGTATCGCGGCGGCGGGCGTCAACAACACCGACATCAACACCCGCGTCGGCTGGTATTCCAAGGGCGATAATGACGCCGACGACGCAGCCTGGAACGGCGCAGCACTGAAGTTCCCGCGCATTCAAGGTATCGATGCGTGCGGTCATATCGTGGCCGTCGGCGATCAGGTGCCGACAAGCCGCGTGGGTGAGCGTGTCCTGGTCGAGCCATGCCTGTGGTTCGCCAACGGAACAAAGCTCGATCAGCCCTGGTTCCTCGGCTCAGAATGTGACGGCGCCTTCGCGCAGTATCTGCGCGTCGATGCGCGCCATGCCCATGCGATCCGATCCGACTTGTCAGACATCGAGCTGGCGTCCTTCCCCTGCTCCTACTCCACGGCAGAAAACATGCTGTCTCGTGTTGCGGTCGAACCCACGGACACAGTGCTCGTCACCGGAGCATCGGGTGGGGTTGGCTCGGCAGCTGTGCAACTCGCCAAAGCGCGTGGCGCCAAAGTGATAGCCCTGACAAGCCCAGCGCGCGCGGATGATCTGCGCGCCCTTGGTGCTGACGAAACCCTGGATCGCAACCACGATGTGCAGCAAGCGCTCGGCCACAATGCTGTCAACGTGGTGATCGACCTGGTGGCAGGGCCGCAATGGCCGAAACTGTTGGATGCTCTGCGCCCCGGTGGGCGTTACGCTGTCGCTGGAGCGGTGGCCGGCCCCTTGGTCGAGCTGGACGTGCGCACGCTCTACCTGAAGGATTTGAGCTTTTTCGGCTGCACCGCCCTGGATGAAGGCGTGTTCACCAACCTTATCGGGCGTATCGAGCGAGGTGAGATTAAGCCCCTCGTCGCCGCCACGTTCCCGCTAGACCAGATCAACGACGCACAAGAAGCCTTCGCGGCCAAAGGCTATCTCGGCAAGATCGTGTTGACGGTGGACTAACGAAGTGGCGGGCACCCCCCGGTTGGGCCAAGGCGTGAGGCCCGCCATTCTTGGTTTCAAAGTGACTGGCTTGGTTAGCGAGCGAAACCGGCGCTGTGCGTACCGAATTCAGCTTGCAGGCCCATCTGACCAATCGCCTCTTTGATGGCGTCGGGCACATTGCCGAAAAACTGGAACAGACCCGGCGTTGCGATGGCGGTCAGTTGTGGGAAGTGTGGTGCTGCGGTTTGGCTCAGGTGGTAGGCGACCGCATCAGCGTTGGCGAATTCGTCACGTACATAAATCGCGTTTTCTTCTGGCGAAGCATAAACCTGAACCTCACTGGCGCCTGGCTCGTTGGCTTCCATAGCCTGCGTAACATGGCCGTAGATGCCAATCAGTTCGTCCAATTTTCCTTCATTGGCGGTCCATTTGTAGATCACGGTGATCGAGTCGCTGGTCATTGTCTTGTCCTTTCTAATTCCTGCGATCAGTGGGTTGAAAAAAGGTAACTGATCGATTACCTTGACATGGGTAACTGATCGGTTACTCAGAGTCAACGACTTTTTTCGAGGCCAGAATGCCAGGCGCAAAAAACTACCAACGAGTTGATCTGCTGGACCGCGCGATCGAGCTGTTCCGCCGCCAAGGCTATGCCGGCACCAGCACGGCGGAGCTGGTGGACGAGCTCGGCGTGAACCGCAAAAGCATGTATGCGGAGTTCGGCTCCAAGCAGGGCCTGTTTGAGGCAGCCTTGGAGCGCTACAGCCAGGTGCACCTGTCGCGCGTTCTGGCGCCCATCGAAGATCCGCAGGCCAATGCCGCCACCATACGCAAGGCGTTTGCCGGCTATGCGTCGGCAATTGATGGCAGTTTTGCTGGGCTAGGTTGTCTGATGGCCAACACAGCGGTGGAGCGAGCTGCGCTCGACCCTGGCAGCGCCAAATTCGTTGACGCCTACTTGGAGCGCCTTGATAAAGCCTTCCGCCGGGCCCTGGAGAACGCCCGCAAGGACGGAGACATTGGCGAGAGCGCCAACCTGGACGAGCTGGCCGCCTTTTTCGCCATGTCGGTGGTGGGCATTTCCGCGCTCATCCGCGCCAAAGCGCCGTCAGATCAGGTTCACGCAGCCGGACGTGCCATTGCCGGTCGGTTGGACAATTTGGCGGCGTAGGAGCCTATCCAACGCTCTCGCGCACCCAGCGGGCATAGCCTTCGCTGGCTGCCACCATGGGCAGCACCACAAATTCCGGCTCATCATAGGGGTGGTTGGCCCCCACATAGGCTTCCAGGTCGCGGGCGCGCAGCATGGTGGTTTTGGCGGTGAGGAGGTGCTCGGCCTCTTCCTCCACCTTGCCTTCCCACACATAGGTCGACGATATCCGCACCTGCTGAACACAGGCAGCCAGCTTGCGCTCGACAATGTCCTTGGCCACCTGGCGCGCAAGCTTGGCGTCGGCATAGGTAAGTTGCACACAAACCAGGCTGTTACCTGTCGTTTCTTGCATCAGTTCCACCGGATTTTCTCCCTTGCCAAAAGACGCGATTCGGCCTCACCATCGTCTTGTTTTGCAACAACCGAAAGGAGGTGACCCATGTCGAGCGCTTTTTATTACCAGGTGAGAACCGGTGAGGATTTGAGCGTGATGGAGCAGCCTCTGCACGCTCAATGATTCACAACCTCAGGGCCCCATGAAAGTGGCCCTGTAACAGGAACGAACCTGGATAAAAACGCGGGGGGTTGGCCATAGTGCCGACCCCTTTCTGTTTGGGGGGAAAAAACAATAGGTCGTACATCCCCCATGTCATCAGTTCGATGAGCGGATACGTCTACATGTTGGCCAATCGAAAGAACGGTGCGCTTTACATCGGCGTGACGGCCGATCTGACACAGCGATTGAACCAACACCTGGCCCAACCAAAGGGTTTTGTTGGCCGGTAAAAGACGACCAAGCTTGTATGGTACGAGCGGCACGATCACATCGAATTTGCGATCCAACGCGAAACATCATTGAAGCGCTGGAAGAGGGCCTGGAAAATCGCGCTGATTGAAACTGCCAATCCCGATTGGCAAGACCTGGCGCCTGACCTTCCGCTTTAGAGCTGGATGGCCGGGTCGAGCCCGGCCATGACGATCGGGTTGTCCCGGGCTTGAAATCAATTGGTCAGCAGTGTTCGGCCTTTGCATCGCTGTAGACTAGATTGAACCCGTCATGGACGGACTTGATCCGGCCATCCATCTCCGATGCTATCAATCCAATGGGGGGCTAGCCGCCTGCTACCGCTCGTCCTTTAGGAGGGCCTTCCGCGCCGCAGCACGATGCTCTTCGGTGATGTGGCTGTTCATCAACGCCAGCACACCGGCAATCACCGCGACATCATCGGTAAAGCCAAGGCCCAGGATGAAGTCGGGAATGGCATCGAGCGGCAGGACGAAATAGGCCAGCGCACCCAGGAGCGTCGCACGCACGCGCGTTGGTGTTTGTCGGTCGAGCGCACAATAATAGGCAGCCACCAGCTCATCCATGAACGGGATCACACCGGCGGCTTTGCGCACGGTGGTGAAGAAGTCACGGCGCACCCGCGCTTCTTGCTCATCAAACTGGGTTTTCTCGTCGTCGCTCAGCACATCGCCATCGAGCGGTTCTTGCGCGCTTTCGCTCATCAATCAGCCTATTTCCACGTGTAGATTGGCCGAGATGTGGGGAGAGAGTGCCCTAGGCGCAAGCGTCAAAGGCTTTGGCGAGCGCAATATCTTTGTCGGTCAGGCCACCCGCATCATGCGTGGTCAGGCGCACATCCACCGTTTTGTAGACGTTCGACCATTCCGGATGATGGTCGGCTTTTTCGGCTTCCAAGGCGGCTTTGGCCATGAAACCAAACGCCTCAACAAAGTTGCCAAAGACAAAGCGCTTGGAGATGGCTTTGCCGTCATCCGAGAGGTTCCAGCCGTCTAGCGCGGCAAGGGCGGTGTCACGGTCTGCGGCGGAAAGCAAAGGCATGGCGGGGCTCCATCAAGCAACGAGGGGGTAGTCTTCCTCCACCACATAGGGCCCGCCGCCCACGGAGTCTCGCGAGGAATACAAAACAAAGCGGTCAACTTCGAACGAGATGTTCATGATGCCGCCGCGCAGCGACAGCCAATGGGCGACGGCGCCCGGCTGCAGACCCTTGCAACGCGCCAAGGTGATGTGCGGGATAAAAGCCCGCCGTTCACCCTTGAGGCCCAGGCGTTGCATGATCCGCTCTTGCTCGGCTTGAAGATCGAGCAGTTCTTGCGTCGGCGCGATCCGCGCAAAGACGGAATGCGGCTTGTTGCCGCCAAACGAGCCCAACCCATCAAGGGTCAGCGTGATCGGCCCACGTTTCACCCGGTCGAGCGCCGAAACGACCTCGCGGGCGGTGCCGTGGTCAATATCGCCGATAAAGCGCAGCGTGATGTGGAAGTTGTCGCGGTCGATCCAGCGCGCCCCGTGCAATCCACCTTGCAGGAGCGATAGCTGGTCCACCACCATGCGTGGCAGTTCCAGCCCAGTGAACAAGCGCGGCATCGGCCGTCTCCTTTGCACACCTACCCGAGCACCTTTCCGGGCCCGGGCGAATCATTGGGTCAATCACACACTGACCCTAAATGCTTAACGCAGCACGACAGTTCTGTTTCAGGTGGGTGTCAGCGCACATTCCGCAAGGGGTTGAGGCCTAACCCCATTGGCGCGACTCACTTTTTTCGTTTTTCCCGACTTCGGCGTGTTGACTCTCACATGCATCTGAGTCTCCGAAAAATTAGAACAAAACCGGAAAATTGAGGTCTCAAGGCCAGCTTGCTTCAGGCCCAATACCTTAATCCAATCTGCGGCATTTTGGCCCGAACGAAGCGCTCTGGAGATGATGATGAGCGCTGGGGCCGTGAATCCGGGGCACCGACAGGTCGAAGGCGCGCTGTACCAAATCCAAACACCTCCTCGTCGCCATGATGGGCGATGTCATAACGGCCTTGCAACGATCGCCAAGAAACGGCGACTCATGATGACCACACTCTTAACGCGACGACTTGGTGTATCTCAGGCGTTCTTCAAGCTTTGGTAACCAAGCTAAACATCGGGAACAAAAGGGGGAATCATTCCGCCTTGCGGAATAATCGTGAGTCCAATTATGAATCGAAACACGAACAAACCAAAAACGAGCCAAAGAATCGCGATTCGTTCTTCACCCTTGATTCTGTGCGCGAATCGGCCAGGACATGCGCCACAGAACGCAGCGGAACTAAGGATTGCATTCACGCGCCGCGCTCGATAGGTACAGGCACCTCGTCCACGACCCGACTGATCGCGTGACACTTTCCTACAAAATGAAAAGAGCCTATCGGCGCCTGTTCCCTTCACGGCTCGCCGAACGGACGCTTCGCTTCGAACCGCCCATCGAGACGCGCCGGGAACGCATTGACGCCTGGGTCGACAGCTTAGTCGTCGACCATGCCTTCATCCGCTTCGTCTATACCAACTTTCACAAAGTCGATGATCAGTTCTATCGGTCGTCTCAGCCACTGCCCCACCAAGTGCGTCGCTGGGGCCGCATGGGAATCAAAACGATCATCAATCTGCGTGGCGGACGACAGTTTGGGTCCTACCCGCTTGAGGTTGAGGCCGCCGAGCGGTCCAACATCACCATGGTGGACCTACAGCTGCGCTCACGCGCCCTGCCAGACGTCGAGCAGCTCGAAAAACTTGAAGCCCTGTTGGAGACGATAACCTATCCGGCCGTCGTTCATTGCAAGGCTGGTGCGGATAGGGCGAGCCTGGCGTCCGCCCTTTATATGCTGATCCGCCACAACGATCCCGAAAGGGCCATGGGCCAAATTTCATGGCGATATGGCCACATGAAGGGCTCCAAGACGGGCGTTCTCGACGCCATGCTTGAGACCTACCTGCGCGATGGCGCGCCAGCCGGCCAATCCTTCATGGAATGGGCGCGAGACGGCTACGATCCCGAGGCGATCGCTGCCAACTTCAAACCGTCGCTGTTGGCGTCTTTTGTCACCGATTCGGTTCTTCACCGCGAATAGAACCGCTGGCTTCCGAAACGCAAACGGCGCAGATCTGGTCGGCGCCGCCTCTCATGGATCAGTGGTGGTTAAGCCTAGCAATAAGGCCTGCCGCGGCCCCGACCACCTTCATCGGTGATGTTACCATTGTCCTGGTCGGTCAAGCCCGTCCACGTGCCATAGCCCACGGAGTCGGCATAGGCTCCGCCGTCAGAGTCGGTTAGTCCGGCTTGATACAGGCGCGGGCAACTGGCGTTATCCGTCCATGAGCCATTATCGATATCGGCGGCCGCTGTTGGCGATGGTGTCAACGTCGTCGCGCCCACAGAGCCGGCCGCCATTACGCCCAAAAAGGCCCGTCGCCCAAGGCCGCTACGCTTGGTGGTGATATCGCTTTCAGAGAGCGACTTCTTCTTTGATGTCTCAGCCACGTCCGACCCCCGATTGTTGCACGCTGGTAATGTCCCCGCGCTGAGCGTACGCCTCACTTCCACGATCGTCAATCAAACACCGACACGCTGTGCGTTGCATAGCTTGCGGCGACCGGATACGGCTTGGTGGACGAGCCCATGCGGCGACCAGTGATCAGCGGAGATTTTTGGTGAAACACGATAATCTGGACTTTGATTGGTCCATCGCGCCGCTATCGCGCACGGCTTTCTTTGCCGACAGCTTCGAGAAGAAGCATGTCGTGGTCCACCGCAAGGACCCCGACTATTACCGACCTCTTGTCTCGGTGGACGATATCGACCGTGTGGTGACGACGATGGGGCTCAGTGCGCCCGAAGTGAATGTGGTGAAGGCCAACGCATCCATCACGCCTGCGGATTTTGCCTATGACTCGGGCTTCATCGATGCGGTCCGGGTGAACCAGCTGTTCGCCGACGGCGCAACGATCATCATGTCGAACTTGCAAGAACGCCTGCCCGCACTCGCGCGTTTCTGCCGCGCGCTGGAGAACGTGTTTTCATCACGCATCCAGACCAATATCTACCTGACACCCGCTGACAGCCAGGGTTTCCGTGCGCATTATGACAGTCATGATGTCCTTGTGCTGCAGGTGGAAGGCACCAAGGAGTGGCGGATCTACGATCATCCTGTGGAGCTGCCGTTAAACACCCAAGCCTTCCGCCCCGATGATGTTCCCATTGGCGAAGTCACCGATACATTTGTGCTGCAACCGGGCGACATGTGCTACGTGCCCCGCGGCCTTACCCATGACGCTGTCGCCACTGATCAGACATCGTTGCATATCACCACCGGCCTGATGACCCGCACCTGGGCAGACTTGGTCACGGAAGCCGTAGTCGCCGTCGCCCATCAAGACGCAGCCTTTCGCGCTTCCCTGCCCCCTGGCCATGCTCGCGGCGACTTTGACATGGCCGCCATGCAGGCAACCTTCAATGATTTGCTTCACCGGCTAAAAGATGAAGCGAACCTGGAGCTGCTGCTCGCTGATATTCGCTCGGAATTTATCGCCAACCGGGTGCCGCGGGTACCCGGTCAGATGCGGCAACTGGCCCGCCTGGCCGAACTGACGCCTGCGCACCAGGTCGGCGCCCAGCCCCAATTGATATTCCAATTGCAGGACCGCACCAGCCCAGAAGGTCAGCCTGTCATCCAGATCAGCTGCCAAGGGGCGGAAATGTTCCTTCCGGCGCACACGAAGGAGGCTGTCGAAGTTTGCCTCACCAAGGAGCGCTTCAAAATTGGAGATCTACCGGGCGATCTGGATGACGATGGCAAGTTGGTCTTGGTGAAACGGCTAATCCGCGAAGGCATGATGGTCACCCACGAGCGCTGACGAGCCCTCATATCTCTTCCATCCCCACCAACCCGTCACGCCGAACCGCCATAAGGTCCGGCGACCCGTTGGTCGCCGGGCGTAGGCGAATGGGAATGGCCTTGAACGATGGCGTACGCGCCGCTTCATCACGGTCATCGAGCGCTATCAGCGGTTGGGTCTCAGGGTAGTAGGACGCGCAACACCCTGGTGGCAGATCATAGGCGATGATGGTCAGGGCGTAGACGATGCGCGCGTCGTCGACCGCGGACAACAAGTCCACACGGTCACCTTCGGCAAGGCCTAGGCGTTTGATATCCTTGGCGTTCATAAACAGCACGTCACGGCGGCCAAACACGCCACGATAGCGGTCATCCAAGCCGTAGATCGTTGTGTTGTACTGGTCGTGGCTGCGAACGGTGGTGAGTTTGAGAACGTGCGGGTCAGCGAACACCAGATCCTCGTCCAGCCCATCATAGGGCAAGAACTGCGCCTTACCGCTCAGCGTGTTCCATTGCCTCTCGCGCGCCGGATTGGGCAGATGAAAACCACCCGGCTCTTGGATGCGGGTGTTGAAATCCTCAAAGATCGGGAACACAGCCTCAATCTTCTCGCGGATCTGGCTGTAGTCACCCACCAAATCATCCCAAGCGACGGACGCCGTGTCGCCGACGGTTGCCTTGGCGATGCCAGCGATGATCGCGGGCTCCGACAACAGATGCGGCGAGGCCGGATCGAGGAAGCCCTTTGAAGCGTGCACCATCGACATAGAATCTTCCACCGTCACACTTTGCTCGCCGCCCGCCTGAACATCGCGCTCGGTGCGGCCCAAACAGGGCAGAAGATAGCTCTCACCACCAATCAGCAGGTGCGACCGGTTGAGCTTGGTGGTGATGTGGACTGCGAGATCAAGCTTGCGAAACCCTTCGATGCAGTCCTGCGGGCTAGGCGAGGCGATGGCGAGATTGCCGCCCAGGCAGACGGCGGCCTTGGCATCGCCGCGCACCATCGCCTCAATGCTGTCAACGACGCTGTGCCCATGCGCACGCGGCGGCGCGAAGCCAAACACGTGCTCCAGCCCATCCAAAAGCGCGTCTGGTGGTCGCTCATTGATACCAACCGTTCTGTCGCCTTGCACGTTGGAATGGCCACGCAGCGGGCAAATACCAGCGCCCGGCTTACCAATATTGCCGCGCGCGAGCAGCAGATTGGCGATCTGCTGGACGTTCTGCGAGCCCGAGCGATGCTGGGTGATGCCCATGCCGTAGCAAAGGATGGTCGCCTGCGCGCCGACATAAATCGTGGCAACTTCTTCTAGCTGCGCTTGCGACAGCCCGCTGACTGTTTCGATATCCGCCCAGCTTGTGGCGTCTATATCCGCCAACAGAGCATCAAAACCTTCGGTGTGTTCAGCGATGAAGGCATGATCGAAGGCGCTGCCGGTCTCCGCGTCGAGCACCATCATGGCTTTCAGAATCCCTTTGATAGCGGCCACGTCGCCGCCAATCTTCACCTGGTAAAAGGTCTGCGCCAGTTCGGTCGATTGACCGGTCGCCATCTCGGCGATGTGCTGCGGTGACTGGAAGGTCTGCAGACCTCGCTCTTTCATCGGGTTGAAGACCAGAATCGTCGCGCCCCGCTTCACCGCATCGCGCAGAGTGCCAAGCATCCGCGGATGGTTGGTGCCCGGGTTGTGGCCCATCGAGATGATCAGGTCGGCGTGCTCGAAATCCTCCAAGCTGACCGTGCCTTTGCCGACGCCCAGCGACTGCGGCAAGCCAACCGAGGTCGGCTCGTGACAGAGGTTCGAGCAATCGGGAAAATTGTTCGTCCCAAACATCCGCACGAACAACTGGTAAAGAAAAGCGGCTTCGTTGGAGGTGCGCCCAGAAGCATAAAACTCCGCCATATTCGGGTCCGGCAGCGCCTTGAGTCCGGCGCCTATGGCATCAAACGCCTGCTGCCAATCGATGGGCACATACCGGTCGCTCTCCGCATCATAACGCATCGGGTGGGTCACCCGGCCCTGCGATTCCAGCCAATAGTCCGACTTTGCCCAGAGTTCCGATACGGTGTGGGCCGCAAAGAATTCCGGTGTGACGCGCTTGGCCGTCGCTTCCCAGACCACCGCCTTGGCGCCGTTTTCGCAGAACTCAAAGCTGGATGTGTGCTTCGGGTCGGGCCAAGCGCAACCTGGGCAATCAAACCCGTCCGGCTGGTTGGTCTTGAGCAACGTGGCGGCCGCATCGGCAATGCGCTGTTCCTTGCGGATGGCCTTGGCCACAGACCGCAACGCGCCCCATCCGCCAGCCGGTCCGTCATACCCGCGAATGCCGTCAGGCTTGTCGCTCATTGCGCCCCCTCAACGGACATAGTGTCCGGATCAACAAACACGAACGCCTGATCACGACGCGCCAGAGCAATCAAGCGCAATCCGCAAGCGCGCGCCGTTTCGACGGCCAGTGTTGTTGGGGCAGAGACGGCTACCAGCGTATGGAACCCGCCGCGCACCGCCTTCTGGACCATCTCGTAGGAGCACCGGCTGGTGATGAGGCAAAAGCCGTCCCCTGGCTTACGGGTCGAAGGCGCGCGAAGCATCGCCCCGACCAACTTGTCCAGCGCATTGTGGCGCCCCACATCATCGCGGATCATCTTGATCTGCCCGGCACCATCCACCCAGGCGGCGGCATGGAGGCCGCGGCGCTCTGAGACACCTAGATCCATCGCCTCAAGGGCTTTGGTGACAGTGTGGATCGACGGCGGCGGCGAAACCTCGCTCAGTGGTTTCGGCTGGGCGATGTCTTCCAACGTCCGCACGCCACACACACCGCAGCCTGTCCGGCCGGGTATCAACCGTCGCCCTTGGCGCAGCAGCGCAGCCAAAGCCGGCCCGGTGAGCTCAAGGTCAGCGACGTAACCATCATCCGTATGTGAGACGGCAACGCCTAGAAGCTCGTTGGTGTCGGCAATCAGGCCCTCTGTCCAGGCGAACCCAACCACAAATTCCTCCAGGTCGGTAGGCGAGACCATCATTGTGGCGTAGGCGGCGTCACCCGCGCGCACCTCAAGCGGGACTTCGTCGGGAATGGTCAGCTGTTGCGTCGTACCATCGCCAAGCGACGTGGCACGGTGCATCTCAGGGGCATCATCGTTGGCTTCAACAGGCAAATTCATGCGGTTGACTGTGGGCCATCGCACCAGGCAAGTCTACCGACCAAGGATCCGACCATGCTGCCCATCTTCTACTCATTCCGCCGCTGTCCCTATGCCATGCGCGCCCGTTTGGCCGTGCTGCAGGCGGGCATCGATGTGGAGCTTCGGGAAATTCTCTTAAAGGACAAGCCAGAGGCGTTCCTTGCCGTGTCGCCCAGCGCGACGGTCCCGGCTCTGGTCACTGCCGATGGCACGCTGGATGAGAGCCTCGACATCATGGTGTGGGCGCTCAAGCAAAACGATCCTGGCAACTGGCTGGACATGGCGCCGGAGGAGGCCGCCTGGATCGAACGGGCGGATGGCGCGTTCAAAAGCGCGCTCGACCGCACGAAATACCCCAACCGCTTCCCCGACAGTGACCCAGAGGCGGCCCTTGCCGAAGCCAGCGCGTTTCTGACCGAGTTGGATACGGTTATCGACGGCTGGATGTATGGCCGCAAAAGCCTAGCCGACTATGCGCTTCTGCCGTTCGTGCGGCAGTTCGCTTTCATCGATAAGCCTTGGTTCGATGCCCAGCCATGGCCTAACCTGCACGTGTGGCTCGCGACCTTCCTGGCCTCCGACGCTTTTGCCCAGATTATGGTGAAGGTCCCGGTCTGGAAGGAAGGCGACGAAGCGCTCACCTTCCCTTGGAAAGACGCGGCCTAACCAACGCTTAGACTGGCATCACCCTTGGTAAGAACCATCGTTAGACCGGCGTACCGTGAACGGTGGATTGGTGACGGGCGCGCCCGCAAAACACAGGAATGCGCAATCCAAAACGGGTCGACCCAGCGCGCAGGCAAAAGGTGACGCAAGAGCCGGCGATCACCGACAAAGCGATTGCGCAAGAAAGCGGGACTTGGTCCGCTACACCCGAGACCGCCCCTGCCAATACTGCGCTAACGTAAGCCGCGGTCAGTGCCAGCGTACCAATTGGCGATTGCCGTCTTTTCAAATGGTCAAGCCAGCTGGCCGCAAAGGGCCAGCTGGAGGGACTTCATACGGTCTCGCGATCCCGGTTCAAACCGACATCAATTGCCGCGCCCGTCTATTGCACCAGGTCCAAGATAGCATCCGCCAGCGCTTCCGGTTGGGTGAGGTAGGGCACATGTCCGCTATCGATGTCCCGTACCTGCGAAATGCCAGCACGCTCAATCATCATCGTCTGGAGTGGAGTTGAAACAGTCCCATCATCAAGGGTGCGGATATAGGCCTTGTCCACCGAGCCGAAATTCTCCGCCGTCAGTGTGACAGGTGTGGCGATGGGCGCCAGCGGCTCTCGGATCATGGACGCCTGTAGCAAGACGGCCTGCTCGGCTGTCGCGTCCTGCGCAAACACGCGCACCTGATGGTCTGTCAGCAAAGTCGCGTGAGAATAATCTGCCGCGATAACAAAGGTGTCTTGTTCAAAGCGATTGTCGTGGTCAGACAACGCCAGCTGTTCCATCGACTCACCAGATTCGGGCACATAGGCGGCAAGGTAGACAAGCATCTCGATTTGGTCGGGTATAACTTCAGCGACACCCGAGATGGTCATGCCGCCAAAGCTATGACCGATCAGAATTGCGGGCTCGTCCAGAGCATCAACAGCCGCAGCGGCAGAGTCGATATAGGCTTGAAGTGTTGCTGATTGAGCAGCCGCGCCTTCAGCATCACGGCCCGGTAAATTCACGGCAACCACGGTGTGCCCCTGATCTTCAAGGATGTCTGAAACGGATTGCCACCCCGAAGCGTCTTGGAAAGCACCGTGCACCAGCACGAATGTCTCGGCCCACACAGTCGAAGGTGCGAGCACAAGAGACGCTGCCAGGGCGATGGATGGGAGTGTCTTCATATCTATTGGTCCTGATCAATCGCTGAGTGTTCCAACGGCGTTGCCTATGGGTGTACCGGATTGGTCCTACGCAGCTTGGTTTCGATTCAGCGACTGCCTGCACACGTCAGGGCTTGCCGCTCCATGTCGTCAGGAGGTAAAGGGTCATTGAAATAAATGAAATTGAATACGGTGCATGGTAGAATTAGACAAAAATAAACTCAGGCGCCTCGATCTGACGCTTTTGTTGATTTTCCTGGGCGTTATCCGACACGGCAAGGCATCTCTTGTGGCTGCCGAACTCGGACTGACAGCGCCCTCGATAAGCCACGCCCTTGGCAGACTGCGTGATGTGTTTGGCGACCCGTTGTTTCTTCGCCGCCCTCACGGGCTGGAGCCAACCTCCTATGCTCAGTCCATTGAGCCCGACATCCGTCGGGCCGTGGAGGCACTTCAGGCTTCGCTTACCGGCCCACAAGACTTCGACCCAGCCACTGCCAAAGATCATCTGCGGATATCGGCGCGAGATAGCGAGATTGCGTCGACACTGCCGACAGTCATTTGCAAGATTTTCGAACAGGCTCCGCGTTTGACGATTTCGATGCAAACCATGTCGTCAGGCGCGGCATCCCAGAGCCTGCGGGATGGCAAGCTGGATCTCGCCGTTGGCTTTTTCTCGAATGTTCACACTGAGCTGGAACAGTCGTTTTTGAGAACAGAGCATTATCGTGTCGTGACGCGTGCCGACCATCCCATCGCGCAGGGCCCGATTGACCTCGAACACTATTTGGCCTCAGCCCATCTTTTGGTCGCGACCGACGCCTCAATGCGGGGCATTGTCGATGACAAGCTGGCCGAATCTGGCCTTTCGCGAAGCGTCTCCCTTTCTCTGCCTCAGTTCTTGCCGGCGCTTGCCGTTGTAAGCCGCTCAGACTTGGTGGCCACCCTTCCAGCTCGTGTGGCGCGAGACAATGCCGCGAGATATGGATTGGCCGTTCACGAGCCGCCGCTTGAGCTGCGATCGTTTGATGTGACGGTGCTGCGACACAAACGTTCGCTGCGTAACCAGGCTGTGACGTGGTGTTTGGACCGAATACTCGAGGCCAAATAGATGAGCTGTGCTGGCAAGAACCGTTGAATGGAATGGGCCCACTCGCGGCTTCGGGGTCAATACGCGACACGGGACTCGATCAGCCTAGCTTCGACAGCTTCACGGAAAAATGGAGCGGGCGATGCGCTCCATACAATTCATCAATGGCGTTCAACCGCATTCAATATGATAGGTGTATCAGACTGATATCGCTTGTTATGTTGCCAATCATGCTCAGTCATGTTCAATAGTATTCAGCCTGATAAGGTGGACCAAAGGGTGGACCATATCAATGGGTGCGCGAACTCTCAATAAGCTCACGGCCACACAGGTTCGAAGCGTTCCGAGTGGTAAATACAGTGATGGCGGCGGACTATGGCTGTTCAAGCGGGACGTCGACAGTGGCCGATGGGTCCAACGCTTCACCATTGATGGCAAACGACACGAGATGGGCTTGGGTAGCCTACGCGACGTCACGTTGAAGGAAGCGCGCGAAGCCTCAGAGCGCTATAGGAGGCAGGTGCGCCAGGGCATTGACCCGATACAACAACGCGGCAGAGATCGAAGAGAAGCCAGAACGCAGGACGTCAGGTTCCGCGATATTGCATCTGATTGTTTCGAAGCGCGCAAGGCGCAGCTGAAGAATGAGGGCAAGGCTGCCAGGTGGCTTGGTCCGATCGAAATGCACATCTTTCCAAAGCTTGGCGACCTTCCAGTTGGCGAGATCGACCAGAACCACATCAAACAGGCCTTGGAGCCGATCTGGCACACCAAGCCGTCAATGGCGGAGAAGGCACTCCAACGCGTTGGCATTGTCCTGAACTACGCAGAGGCGGCAGGCCTCGAGGTCGATAGTCTAACTACGAAGAAGGCACGCGCCCTTCTCGGCAAACAACGCCACAAGCCGAAGCATCACGCAGCCCTCCCATGGCGGGACATGCCAGCGTTCTACGCCTCGCTCGAAGGCACGCCGACGCACCTAGCCATGAAGTTTCTGATCCTAACAGCGACACGCTCCAGCGAGACGCGCCTTCTTCATCTTAATGAGGTCGACGGCGACCTATGGGTGATACCGGGCGACCGCATGAAGGGTGGTAAAGAGCACCGCGTTCCTCTGAGTACTGAAGCCATCAATGTGCTCAATGAGGCGGCTAAGTTCGCGGTGGACGGCCATCCCTTTGTTGGCCCGAGGGGTAAGCCACTCTCAGATGCCACGTTATCGAGGATGATGGAGCGACGAGGCATGGAGGCCCGTCCTCATGGCTTCCGCAGTTCGTTCCGTACCTGGTGTGCGGAAGAGACGAATACGCCCGAGGCGGTTGCAGAAGCGGCCCTCGCTCACACTTATGGTAGTAAGGTTGTTCAGGCCTACCGTCGCACCGATCACCTCGACGAACGGCGCGAGCTTATGCAACGCTGGTCCGACTTTGTAAGCGGAAACTAGCTGGCTCCAGGGCGCGACAGTGGCAGACAATAATCCAGAGGACGACACTCCTGAGCGATCGCAGGAAGACGTCCTGTGGGACGAGATGGATCGAACGCCTGAGACTATCTTCCGTGCGATCGACGCCCTCACCATGTCGGGCAAGAAGGTGACCAAGGCACAGCGTTCAATCGCCTGTGAACGAGCGGCTGAAGACCTCCTCAATTTGATCGCGCACCATGGCAAGACAGGGAGATGGGAAACGCTCTACGACCTGATGGCTATCGAGGCTTGGCAAGATGGGCGCCTCCCGACGCCGGTGACAAGTGGCCGCCCTGCCCAACCCGCCAGCCAAGTGGCGCGAGATCAGTTCAGACTGCGCTACCTCCGAAGCTTGTACAATTCGATGTTATCTGCCGGGAAGCAGATGCGAGAGACACAAGTCAAAGCTGAAAAATTGCGCGTTGCGCGTGAGAAGGCCGAGGGTAGCGACCTTATTCAACCAAAACCTATCCCTCATTACACCGCCAAAGAGGCAGTGGCGGAGCTGTCGGTTCTGACTGGTATCGATGAGGACAAGCTCGCTGAGTTGGTGAGAGGCGGAAGACCCTACGAGCCACAGAGGCTGGAGAGCGGCGATTATCCAGACATCGTCTATATGTGGAAGACCTGGAAGCTGAGCCAACGGTAACCTCGCCGTGTAGTGAGATTTCCTGGAAAATGGGGCGCGTTTTGCCCCTGTTGTTCTGGAGCTTCATGTATCTCTGAGGACCAAAGCAACGTCATTGATCATCAACGGAGTCAATGACATGCACTTAATTGGATTTCCTGAACTTCGCAAAAAACTCGCAGGTCGATCGCGTAATGCGATCTTCGGCGATATCGATCGCGGCCTGCTTCCTCCGCCGATGAAGTTTTCGAAGGGAAACGGGGCCCATTCTTACTGGAGTGAGAGCGCCGTCGACGCGGCGTTATCGAAGCTACTCCCAGCGGCACTAGCCCAAACTGACACACCGACCGACGAGGGCAGTTTTAGGGACTGCCACTCGAAAACCGTCGACCAATCGTCTTCCACACATCCAACATCGAAAGGGGGCCGCTAATGACCTCTCTCAACGTCTTCAACGAGGTCAATGACCTTCCTTTGGCCGATGCCGCCCTCGCCTATGCAGAAGCCGGCTTCAAGGTGCTACCAGTTGTACCTGGTGACAAAAACCCACTCATTCCCGGCGGGTTCAACAACGCCTCTAGCGACCCCGATCAAGTGCGCGCCTGGTGGAATGACTATCCTGAAGCCAACATCGGACTTCCGATGGAAAGCAATGGTTTGGTCGCCATTGATATCGACGATTACAAGGATAATGAAATGGAGGCTTGGAAGGCCTTCATGGGTGGCAAGTCCCTTCCAGACACTCTGGTGCAAACATCCGCACGCGGTGGCACCCATCATATCTACCGACATGAACAAGGAGCGTCGTATCCCGGGTTCCCGGGCGACCTGACATCAAGCGACCATGTGGATGTCAGACACCGGGCCTATGTACTCGTTGCACCTTCCCGCTTCGTCGACAAAGATGGCGACGGCGGGTCCTATCAGTTCACGGCAGTTCGCGAGATCGCTGACGCACCTGATTGGCTGAAGCGATCCGCGGCCAATGACAACTGGTCGCCTTCGGTAAGCGCTGATGAAGGTCACCCCAATCCTCTTGCACGAGCATTGTCTCGCGAGGCCTTCAACGCACAGACGGTTGCTAGGCTGCTCTTCCTTCTGAACACCCGTCAGAACACGATCGAAGATCGCTCAGATTGGCTGAACGTCGTCTTGGGGTGCCATCACCTTGTGCACGGCACCGCTGATGAACGTCGGGTATTTGAAGCCGCAAAGGCATGGTCGCTCCGCTGGAACCTAGGGCCGTTCGCGCGACCTGGAGAGCTCGAGAAGAACTTCGTCTCGACCTGGAGAAGCGCGAATGCTGATCACAAAGGTCCCGTGACGTCCGCAACGACAGTAGCGATCCTCGAGCGGGAACCTCCGAGGCCAATCGAGCGGAGTTCGATCGCGATCGAACCTCACCGGTTTCTGGAGCTTTCAAGGCACGATCCGACGCCGTGGCTCCTTGGCCAACATTATGTGCGTCGTTCGGTCAGCCTCACGTCTGCGCCCGGCGGAACGGGCAAGTCATCACTCGCCTTGGTCGAATGCTTATCGCTGGCAAGTGGTAAGGGCCTCCTTGGCCAAGCGGTGTATGGCCCGCGGCGCGTGTTGTACGTGAACGGCGGTGAGGATGGCCTAGCCATGGTGCGCAAGCGCGTCGACGTGGCCATGCACCATTACGGGCTATCTGATAGCGATCTCGGTAATCGCCTGCTGATCACCACAGTGTCTGAATGGCTGCAACAGCTGGGGCGGCCAGAAAGCCTGTCGCTACATTTCGTGAAAGATAACGGTCGCGGAAGGTTTGAGACGGACCAGTACGTGTGTTGGGAAATGGCGCAGGCTCTTCAGGCATTGGAGATCGATGTAGTGGTCTTCGACCCCCTTAGCAGTTTCCACGCCGTCAATGAGAATGACAACGCGGCCATGAATGCCTTGGCCACGTCTTTCGACACGATAACGAAAGATGCGAATTGTGCCGTTGAGTTGGTTCACCATTCAACCAAGGAAGCGCGAACTGGAAGCGGCGGGATCGCAACGGCGCGCGGCGCATCGTCCCTCGTTGATAAGGTGCGCAGCGCTCGAACATTGGCGCCGCTATCTGCTGACGATCGCAAAGCCTACAAGATAGAAGACGAGACGACCGTCGTCAGAGTTTCAGGCGGCAAGTCCAACTATTCACAAGTTGGCGGCTCGACGGTCTTACAACTGGTCTCTGTTAAACTCGACAATGGCAACGCCGAATATCCCAAAGGAGACAAGTGCGGAGTTGTAGATCGGTTTGACCTGCCGAACATCGATGAAGCGGATCCGATGCTTCAATACACGATTGCCATGGCGGGACCTCGGGTCCTCTCGCAGCTCGATGGCCAGACTTATCCGTGGAGCTCTCAATCGTCTGGCTGGATAGGCTTCACGCTGGCAGCCGAGTTGGGCCTCGAGGTAGGGGAAGGCAGAAACAAAGCGCAACGATCGGTGTTTGAGGAGAACAATCGGGCCGCCATCGTCGACTGGCTGAACGCAATGGTAAAGTCTGGCGCTTTGGAGCGAAGTCACGAGAAGAAGGCTAACAACGACAAGCGTCAGATCGTGATCGTACGAGCTTCGAATGCGCCGCCAACCGATTTGTCCATGACTGGGCCGAGTGCCCCCTGAAGATCGAACTCCGATTTTCTATTCTCGTTTGCCAATGGCCCTTGGTGTGCAGCGCAGTGGAGCACCGAGGGCCTCCCCCTGGGGGTTTAGTTATAGGGGGCAAGGAGGGGGGGTCGCCGCAAAGAGGAAAAAACCGTCGACTTATGTGCCCAAAATGCAAGTAGCTCATTTGTTATTTAGGCGTTTAAATAACCTATGTGCTCATTGCAGGATATGAATGACTGATCAGCGGCTTACGACGTTATTAAGACGGCTTATTATTGAAGGGGGCTGCTGGTTCACGGCGCTAAGCCCTTGCGAAGTAATACGGCTCGCAGTACAGACGACTCCGCATCAAGAGTAAGGCCGACGCGCCTTCACCAACCTGCAGCTCGTGCAAGGTGGTTGTCTCAAGCGAGACGATGTGGCCGTAAACGGCAACACTGAGCGTCGGCCTCCTGAACCAATGTAGGAGGCACACATGACCATTAAGCGTAGAGATTTCTTGAAGAGCGCAGCTGTCGCGGCCGCTGCCCCGTCGGCCCTGGCTGGTGGTTCATCGCCTGCACACAGTGACGAAACGTGCAACATGAACGCCGCAGAGGGTGCGCCCATTCCGGATAGCTGGCAGGGTAGCGAGGAACGCTTCGTCACAGAGTGGTGGGCGGCAGCCTTCTTCCTCGGGCAAGACGCAGAACGCACACACGGCTATGAGCCGTCGATCTGGTCACCGATCAAAGGGTTAGATCACTATCGCATACGTGAGTTCCACGCCGCTGCCGCCTGTCAGTACGCTTGGCGCTTCTACAAGGCGCTGGCACTCGTCCCAGTCGGCTACCACACCGTCGAGCGCATCGCCTTCGGGCCAGGGACCAGTCTCGACACACCGCAGTTCGCCGTCTGCTATCCATTCGGTTGCGATGAGAAGCACCAAGCTCCGATCCCGCCACACTCCATGGAGACGCAGTACTGGCTCGGGCAGATGACGCAGGAGCTCGACGAAACTCACTACGAGCGCCACCCAGAGTGCAGACCAGGGAGCAATGGGTTCGGCGCCAAGATGCTGCAGGCACAGAGGGAGCGCAGGGCACGAGAGTATGCGGTCAGGATTGGCAACGCCGACTGACCGATATCTCTCACCGGATACTCGGTTGTTCCGGCCGGCAATTGTGATCAGAGCGGCCGAGCTATCCGAGTTCTAGTGTGTCCGCTTCCGGCCCTTAGCGGACGTTGATGCTTTGTCGGCGATATAGAAAACTCGCGGTGCTCAAGCATCCGATGAACCCGGGCAACAGAACAACGAAAGCCATGATATGGGCACCCGCTCGTTCAAACTCGTCGAGCGATTGAGCGTCAAAGAGCTGGTAAGCCGCCCCGACGAGTAGTGCTGCCAGAAACACGACAACAAAAGCACGAGGTAGGTGACGCGTCATTAAGGCGCCCAGCACTGCACCAATGGCAGCGAATACCAGGCCGCAGATCACTAGGAAGAGTAACATGCATCGCGCTCCTGAGTGTATTCTGACCGAAATTCATACAACGAAATGTGCTTACACATCCAACCCAGCACCTCGTTCCCGAAGTACATTGATCCGCTAACGACCGCTGTAGGTTGCACGATCTACCGCTTCCCGCCCTGTGCCGACCTTTTCAAACACTGCGGCAAGCAACGGATTGCCGTGTGGTCCTCACTTATTCTTCTGCAACCTGAGAAAAGCCGGCAGCACACAAAGGTCTGCCGCAAGGGCAATTATCTGTGCGGCGATGACCAGAACGCCGAACAGACCAACGGTCGGTAGCGAGCTCAGCTGAGTCACGCTGAGCCCCGACACCAGGACAAGTGTTGTAACCGCCATGGGTGGGCCAGCTTCACCCAAAGCATGCTCAACGGCGCGCTGAGCATTTTGGCGCCCGGCGCGACAATAACGGTTCAGCAGGTGGATGGAGTCATCCACCGCAATACCCAACGCCACCGTTAAGGCGATGATCCCCGTCATGCTAAGCGCCTGGTCCGTAGCAAAAAGCCAAAGCATGATCCCGAGAATTGGCAGCAGGTTGGGCACCACGGAGGCGAGCCCTAGAAAAATCGATCGGGTGAACAAACACGTGACGATGGCAATGATCGCTAGGGCCAAAAAAAGTCCCATGCGCATCTCATCGATAATCCGCGGCACGTCGCGTGCTATCAGTACCGACAGTCCTGCCAAATGGGTGCTCGGACCCAATTCGGCCGCCTGAAGCGCCGCTTCAATTGTGGTTATGTGCTCGCTAAGATTTTGACCGTCGCCAAGTAATGGAAAGGGTAAAGCGATCAAGTAATCGAGTCGGCCCCGAGATAGAGAACGGCTTGCTAACGGAGAAACGTCGCTGAATTCGATGGCCTGACTCAAGAGCATGGCTGCCGTCTGCGCATCCACCACGTCGCCCAAAGCGTTGGCAGACTCCAATGCGTCAAAGGTGGAAACCAACCGCTCCATGTCGGGAACCGACAAGCCGATCTCGCCATCGGCGTCTTCGACCACCACGAACAATTGGCCAGCGCCACTTAGGTGTTCGTCGATGAACAGATGTGCCTCCACCAACCGATCATCAGTCGGCAAATAATCAGTGATCGCAAAGCCGGGTTGGACCTTGGACTGAGCTCCAATGCCCAGGGCGACGGCCGCCATGGAAACAACAACGACGGAACCATAATGCCGGTGTAGCAGCCTTGATGTGGATCCGAGCCATGGGAGATTGCGCAGCCGCAGAGTCTCAGTGCTGCTAAAAGGTGCGCGTGCGACCAGCACCAATGTCGGTAGAACCGTAACCACTGCAACAAAGCCAAGGCCGAGGCCGATGGAAGCAGTCAAGGCCAGATTCGCCATCGTGCCAAAGGCACTCAAGCCGAGAGCCATGAAGGCTAGAACCGTTGTGACGCTGGTGGTGAAGCAGGCAGGGACAGTCTCGATGAGCGCTGCAGCGATTGCTTCGGCGCGGTTATCGTGACGGTTATCTTCCCGAGCAAAGGCGAAAATCAGGTGGATACCATCGGAGAAGGCTAAGACGATCAGCACGGTGGGTACGATCGTGGTCAACACGTCGATCGGAATATCCAGAAGTGCCAGAAACCCAAAGTACCAGACCAAGCCAACCGTCGGAGGTACCGCGGAGACAAGGGCTATGGTCCAGGATCGGAACACTGCCAGAGCAACGGCGAGACATGCGAGAACGGAACTTCCGGCTAGCACCAGCTGATCATAGGCTAGTAAGGTTGCCACCGTGCGTTCGATAGCCGGTATGCCGACAATGGTTACGCTAAGTTGGCGGGTGTATTGATCGGCAAGTAAAAGGATCGCCTCCGCCGTTTCGGGCAACGGCTCCGGAGGAGCGTCAACCACTGCCCGCTCCAACATCAAAATAACCAAGGTTGCCGACCGGTCCGCAGACACCATTGCATGTGCCACGGGATACACATCAATAAGCTCGCTCAAGGTTTGTGAGTGCCCAGCACTCGAGGCGTCGGTTCTTTCGGGGTGGTGTTGCGCGGGTCCATCAAAGGCCGTGAACGAAAACAAGCTTGCGACGGCTTCGACGCCGGGTAGAAGCTGCAGATCGATGACAAAGTTGGAGAGCGCTTCGTAAGTCTCGGGATCACCAAGGTCCGATGCCTGTACGAGGATCAACTCGTCCTGGGAGAATCCATGGAAATCGTTTTCCAGCGCAACAAATTGGGCGTAGGCCTGCGAGTCACTGCGCATGTTCCCTGCAATATCGCTGTCGAACGTCGTGCGAGACACGGCCATCCACGCACAGAGCAATGTAACCAGTACACACGCAGCCAGAACGGAACGAGGTTGTCGAACGATGAAGTGAACAGCTTTGGCGAGGCAAATTCCGATCATGACCAAACACCGTGCGCCCATTCATAGACGATCGTGACTAACTCCAATATTTTCTTCTGGTTGCTTCCTTGTGTTTGATTTTTCACGTCGATGCCCTAGCCAATCACCGCCCCGTGTGAGCCCTTGGCAAACGCATCTCTGAAAAGTGTCAGCGCGATAATGTGTGGCCACAAGAAGCCATAGAAGGCAGCCCATAGGAGCTCGTCGCCCGGTAATCCGGTGAGGGGGAGTGGCCCGGCGATATAGGTCCCAGCACTCCAGAAGCGCTCAAGGTCGGGATCCCATACAGACCAAAGAACGGTCTGCATTTTGTAGACCATTACAAACAGAAGTGCACCGGCCATTCCGATCGGCCAATGGAGTTTTCCGCGCACCCCAAGCCACACGATCAGCGCAGCGAAGCCAACAAAGCTTGCCTGCATGATTGGTAAGCCGCCTAGGAGTTTGTCCCAGAACAACAGAAAAACGGCAAACCCCGGCGCCACGGCGATCATGAACCGGTGCCAATGGTCAGCGAAGGCAACGTCCAGTTTGGCTTTATCGAGGAAGGGGCGCAGCAAGGGCCATGTCAAAAAGCCCAAAACGGCACCATTACCGAACGAAAACAACATGCCTTCCACACTGAAGTGGGCGCCGATGACATGATCTGGTTGCCAATAAGACGGCGCAAACCAGATGTCGGCCAGACCAGTTGGGGTGGCATAGGCTGCGCTTCGAGATGCAAATGTTCTTTGGCGTCCCCGGGATGCGGAGAGCAAAGCAGTCCCAAGGACAAATAAGGAAAGCGCAAAGGTTAGGTAGGAATACACGGTCGCAGTTTAATTGGGTTGGGTTTGATGGGGCCAGCCAGCGCTTCGATCGGCGGTATCCGGGACAAATGGCTTCAGGCGGCGCCCCACTTCAACACCCGCTGTTGTCGACGGACCCATCTGGAAGGACCGTGTTGCAAAGCCGTCTTGCCAAAGAGAGGTCAGCCGTACCGAGTGTCGCGCCTTCCAATCGTGCGCCCATGAGCTCGATCCCTGAGAGCTGTGCACCATCAAGGTTCACTCCGTCCATCACTGCACCGTCTGCTTCCGCGTCTGTCAGCGTGGCGTCACTCAGGTCGGCACCTGTTAGGATCGCACTAGACAGACGTCCTTCTGTCAGATCAGCGCCCGAGAAGTTGGCGCCCTCCATGCTCACATAGCTAAAACGAGCTCCGGCGCAGTTGGTGCCCACCAGGCTTGCTCCATCTAGACTGGCACCGCGGAAGCGGGCTCCGGATATGTCAGCGCCATCCAGCACCGCGCCGCTCAGATTAGCCGATGCGAGATCGGCGCCGTGGAGGTCCAGCCCAGCGAGGTCTGCATCTGACAAATCACAGGAAAAGCAGGCTCCTGAAGCTTTAAGGCGCTCGACATGCTCGACATCGAAAGCGAGCGCTGAACTTGTGGCAGCCAATGTGACTGCGACGAACATCACGTGAGTTCGCATGATTATCCACCTGTCATCATGTTGATTGTGGGAGTACTGAAGCACCAGGATGCAAGTGTCATGCTGACGAACGTCAACTCATGGCGCGGTGATGGTCGACTACGCGGTATGGCTACAAGACCGATCTAATGCTGTGGGCTGAACGTCCGCTTCCCGCCCGGAGCGGTCATTAACGCCCAAGCGGGAGACGCCAACGGCCCTATTCCCCTCAGAGCCATTTCAAGGGCCGTAGAGGGCATTTGTTCACTTTTTGTTTCACGGTAGCCGAAACGCGCAAAATCGCTCCTACGGGCTCCTGAGAGTCATACAGGACCTATTGGCGATCGCAGCAACTCTGAAAGCAGAGAGCAGTGCCCCACAGAGTCATTGATCGATGCGGTTTTGGCGCGCCAACGCGTATCAGACGTCAGATCAGCCAAGCACCCTTTTTTGTAGCGCGGCATGACTCCACGCAGCGCTCGCTAGTCTCTCCCTGAGAACTGCTGCCCCTTCACAGCCGGCGCAAGAGTATTGCGATTTTAGGGGATTTTTTATGCTGCCTTGTGGGAGTGCCTAGAACCCGCAAAACTGGCTAGAAAGCGAATACTCTGACCTTTTAACACCACTCTATCGCGGAAGAGGCACCTTACGCCTAGACTCTTCGAGAAATTCACCACGGCCTTTTTGTCAGCAGAGCACAATATGTCGTTACTTGGTCATGAGGTTGTTGCTGAAAGGGGGGGGTGGCCCTCAAGGAATCCTGGCAAGTTTGAATGTCAATTCAGGGCGGATAGCGGACATTAGCTTCACCTATATTGTAGGGACAGCCATAAGTTACTGCTTGTGCGTTTGACGCCTTTAGTTGCACGATTCCATTGATTCGGGAGGGTGCACTATGGCCGGTGCTAATTCGATATCCGAAACGGAAGATATTCACCTCGCGCAAGCCAGGTTCGATGTTGCCGTCCAGGCATCCAAAATTGGACTGTGGGACTTCGACGTAGCATCGGGCGACCTTTGGTGGTCACAACGCTTTAAAGACATCGTTGGCGCCACAGATCAGACTTTCCAAGGGCGGATCGATGACTTCGTAGATCGGCTCCACCCAGACGACAAAGACCGCATCATGGGGGCCGTCCAATCCCACCTTGAGGACCAAGTGCCGTATGACGTCCGCTACAGGTTGCGTCATGCGGACGGCCACTATTTGCTGATTGAAGCCAAAGGACAGGCAACCTGGAACGACAAAGGTGAACCATTGTCGATGATCGGTACGGTCGACGATGTCACCGAGCGCGATCGGCATTATGCAGAACTTGTCGAATCCAATGCCCAACTGGCCTTGGCTGCAAGGCTCTCAGGTTTGGGTCATTGGCGTATTGATCTTGTGAATAACACGATCAAATGGTCCGAACAGATTTATGCCATTCATGGCGTGGCACCGAACACCTATACACCTGACCTGGAATCGGCGATCAACTTCTATCACCCTGATGACGTTGAGCGAGTTAGCAAACATGTGGCCGACGCCATAGAGAATGCTGCAGAGTTCGAATTCGAGGCTAGGCTGGTGCGACCGAGCGGCGAGATACGCGTGGTCAAATCTATCGGCCATACCGCGACAAACGCTGAAGGTCGGCCAACCTCTGTATTTGGCGTGTTTATTGATGTTACCGAAGACCGACTGCGCGAGGAAGAGCTTCGCGGCGCGATGGATCAGCTCTCGAAATCCAACGAAGAACTGAACCGATTCTCTTATGTCTGCTCGCACGATATGAAAGAGCCCGTCCGGCTGATCCAATCGCTTTGCGAACTGCTGATGGAACCAGACATTGTTGTTGCGCCCAATGAACGGGACGAGCTGATCGAGCGCATATCGGTGAACACAAACCGCTTGGCCGCAATCATCAGCAGCTTGCTTGCCTACTCTCGTGTCGAGGGAAAGGTTGAAGCGGTTGATGTCGACCTGAATGAGGTGCTGACCGATGTGAAGGAAGGATTGGCTCTCTCGATCAACGAGCGAAACGCCGAAGTTGCGGGCACTGAATTGCCGGTGCTCCACGGCGCACGTGTCCACTATTCGCAGCTGTTTCAAAACCTAATCTCGAATGCACTCAAGTTCAATGACAAGCCCTTGGCGAGGGTGCATATAACAAGCACCCAAAGGCCGGATGGCGGCATGGAAATAAGGGTCGATGACAACGGCCCAGGCATTCCGTGCGAACACCGCGACAGCGTGTTTCAGGTCTTCAAACGGTTGCAGAGTCGCGACGAAATCGACGGCACCGGGCTCGGTCTCTCAATTTGCCAACGCATCGTGAAACAGTATGGCGGAGAGATTTCTGCTGAAGAGAGTCCCGACCTGGGTGGGGCAAGCTTTGTGGTCAATTTTGGTGCCGATGCGCCAAGTCTGAATCCAACATCATGACCGACCATCTCGAAATCGAAGAGGTCCATCTTATCGATGACTCATGTGATGAGATCCGCATTACAGAACTTATATTAAGAAAGGACCGGGTCGCGGCCCGCTTTGTTGCGCATGGGACCTTTCCGACATTTCTCGACCATCTGCGCACCCAAAATCCCGACAATCTGGCCTCCTGGTTGGTGGCCGTTGATCTGAACATGGGTGCAGCGAGTGGGATTGATGCGATCAGAGAGTTGCGCGAAGAACCGGTTGGCAAGCAGCTGATCGCTGGTATTTGCACCGGTTCGGACGATCCACAAGACCAGTGCGACGCCCTGGATGCTGGCGCCAGTTTTTTCGTGACGAAACCTTTACGAGCCAGCGCTTTGCACAAGATATGCCAGTCAGTATCCGCGTTGACCTATATTCAAGAGCCGGATGACTCAGTGCACATCCTGAGAGCGGCAAACTGAAATGAGGCCCATGGTGACCCAGGAAGTGCCGCCAAACACTGAAAAAAGCGTGCTCATCGTCGATGATAGCGAGATGCAGCTGAGGCTGTTCGAAGCTTACGCCTCGACGCTCACCAAAGCCTCCTACAAGCCAGCACAAGCGCTAGAGGCTGCCGTGGAACAACTCGATGATGGCGCGCCCGACCTCATCTTGCTCGATAATCGACTCCATCCTTACGACGACTTTCGACAGACCGTGCCTCGCATTCGCGACGCGGGCTATAGCGGTAAAATCGTCGTTATGTCATCGGAGATCAACCATCCGATGTTTTTGGAGGCCGCTGAGTTTGATGTTGCCGACGTTGTCGATAAGAGCGAGTTCAACAGTCGTTCTTTTGCCGGTGTAATCGGTCGCTACCTCGATTAAGTGGCTCCCGGCATATGCCGGAAGTGAGGGGGTCCATGGGCATTCGCGGGCATGCCTCCCGATTGCTGCTCAGGGCGGAGAGTGGATGCTCGCAGCACACATGTGAAGATTTACTGCAAGCCAGGATTCTTGTTGTGTCGTCTGATGCCAACGGTAAGGCAGTACGCATGACGACTCACATAGATTGAACTCAAGGTTATGCGATCAGCTGAGCCTTGATTTTGATTGAATTGATCCGCTTGGCCAACTTACTCGGCTGCGATGAGATAGGCCTCAATAGGGCTTTCGGCGCTTTGTTTTGTCAGCCGGTCCACGCCATCGGGTAAGAGCGTGACGGTAGCCTTCCAAGCGCTAAAAAAAACCCAGCCCAGTTCATGCGCGGCTTCAATCGCATCAGCTGCCTGTTCGGCATCCAGGCCTCCGTCTGACAACTGCTTGAACACCTGCGCAAAGGGCAGAAAGGTCCCGGCGGCACTCTGTGCCGGGAAGATGCAAACTGGTCGTTCAGCGAGCGCTTCGAGGTTATCAAACACCTTAACAAATCCTTAACCGGATATCGGTGTGGCTACGCTACCCCGACGATGCCGGATCAAACGCACAAATACGTATCTCGCTGACTGTTGACTGCGGCGCGCCCGCGAAACAATGACGCCGACCTTGGTCTCTCGGTGCTATTGAGGTTGTTTCTGGCGAAGGTTAGCGGCCACTTTGGTTGCAAACTGCCATGGCCGTCGACGGATCGATCAGTCAGCCTGGAGCTACTCCGATTTGAAAGGGCCGATGATCATTGGAACTTACCTGGCGCCATAAGGTAGCTCTTCTTTTTCTCAGTAGGACTGAGCCAAGGGCTGAGCATGATTTGGAGGTGCCGCCTCACACGATTGGACCGAAGACACTCACGGCACTCCTGGACTTTGAACTGATCCAATATGCTGATGGGGAGACGCCTCGACCCACTGCCAGATTTGTCTTAACGCCAACCGGCCAGCGGCAGAGAGACGAGTTGTTTCCATTGCAGAAGCTGATCGCGACAAATCCTCAGATAGCAAAGGTTCTGGGTCCTGCCAGGTAGTTGGATGGACGCTTGAGGCCTGGCAACGGCCGGATAGGCTTGAATGAGCTAAATCTGCAAATGTTAGATGGGACCGGACATCCCGGCCCTGAGGGCTGTTGAGCATTTCTTACACTTCGATGATCCGCTCGGGTCGTTTCGTGAACAAGAACGCAGATGTCACTTTTTGATGTGACATGCTGGTCGTCCAATGAGCGCCAAAAAAAGAGTGAACAAGTCATCGGCCTAACACCTAGATGAAGCCGGTTATGCTCAACGCCACGCAGCAAAGAAAGGGCGCCAGATGGCGCCCTGAGTGATCCTTAGTAAGGGGGACTTGCGCCATGAGTACTTGGCGCACAAACCAACGATACCATCAGGCCAAACGCGTGTCCAAGAAAGGGGGACGCCTCATCCAAAGCGTCCCCCAATGGCAGCCACTAAGGAGGGGAAGTGGCTACGCCGCCTCCCGCGCGACGCGCGAACAGGTGAAACGATCACCCCTGGCGATACCAGATACCAAATCATCGCGCGGCGTCCTGTCGTGCTTTGTCAAAGATAACTCTGTCTTGTCGAATGAGACGGCGAGCCCGGAAGCATTGGCAACGCAGGCATTTCAGGCCGGGAAGCAGATCTCCGTCAAAACCAACGGAGGCCTGCAACCAATCGTTTGATTAAGCGATCTATGCGGCTCTCACCTGACGGATGAAGCCTTCAACCTCACTGGTCAGCAGCTCGGTTTGCCGTGCCATTTCGTCAGCCGCTCCAAGGACATCGTTGGAGCCTCTGCCTGACTCGCTTGCGGCCTCACTCAATCCCGAAATTGAGGCCGACACTTCGCGGGTCCGTTCTGAAGCCTCACCAGCATTGCGAGCGATTTCCAGCGTCGCCATATTCTGCTGTTCAATGGCAGCGGCGATTGATGACGACACCTCTTTCATCGTGTCGATGCTCTCATTGATCAGGCTTATCGCAGCAACGGTCGAGCCCGTCTGCTCTTGGATGGCTTTGATCTGATCTGCGATTTCTTCGGTTGCCTTCGCCGTTTGGCTCGCAAGGGATTTGACCTCAGAAGCAACAACGGCAAAGCCTTTTCCAGCATCGCCAGCACGTGCGGCCTCAATCGTCGCGTTGAGTGCGAGCAGGTTGGTCTGTTCTGCAATGTCAGAGATCATGCTGATGACATCGCCAATGCTCTCTGCACGGTTAGCAAGATCCTGCACTTGCTGGTTGCTCTGCTCTGCAGCATCAAAGGCTTTGGCAGCTGTTTCGGCTTGTTGATTGACCTGTTGGCTGATCTCACTAATGGAGCTGCCTAACTGGGAGGCAGCTTCAGCGAGTTCCTCCACATTGCCGGTCATCTGGCCCGATGCATCGCCGACCATCCCGGATTGACTGCTTGTGCGATCAGCAATGGATGACAGCGACTGGGCGCTGGCCTGCATCTGGGTCGCAGCATTGCCGACGCCATCAACGATCTGGCCAACCTTTGTTTCCAGGTCATCGGCAAGTGATTGCATCGCTGCGCGCTTTTCTTCTTCAACACGGCGCTCGGAAGCAGCGTTCTCCAGGTTGACCTGTTCCATACGAATGGCGTTGTCGCGGAAGGTCTCAACAGACCCGCTCATATTAGCGATTTCGTCTTTACCGTAGGTGTCGACGACTACGTCCGTCTGGCCGTTTCTGAGCTCCTCCATGACATGCATGAGAGCCCCGATTGGGCGCGAAATACCTCGAGCAATCACCAAGCACCCGACAAGAACCAGACCTGCGATGATCGCAATAACAGTCAGGACACGTGTCAGTGTCACCTGGCTGCTAGCACCCAGAGCGGTGTTAGCGGCTTCAAAACGCTGGGTCGCCAACTGCTGTAGATGATGAGTGAGCGGCAGGACGGCTGCGTAAGCTTGTTCTAGTTGCTCTCCAAGTGCTGCGACGGCCAAACGCTCCTGAGCCATGGCATTAAAGTCGCGATGGTAGGCCGCCATCAGTTCGCTGATCGCCTGCTGTTCCGCACGTGGAATGGTTGAGGCGGCAAGCGCGGGCGTAAATTCAGCCAACCGATCGGCCATGCGGCCGATATAGCGGTCGTCGATGCGCATGAGAAAATCCTTCTCATGCCGGCGCATCATAAGCATCGTGACGCTTAGGCGCGGTTGATCGAACGCCGACAGCGCCTCTTCGACCTCATGAACCGAAGCACGCAATGAGCCACGCAAACCACTATTCTGATCGTACCCTATCAACTGCCAGGAAGAGACCAAATTGGAAAACTGGCCGCGATAGACTTCGTAGGCTGACGCGGCTTGTTCAATTGCTGCCTGGGTCTCGCCATCTGCGGATTGCTGAAGCAAGTGATCAACCGTTTGGGCAAATACCTCCGAGTACTCAGCATGCGACGAGACATGAGCCGCATCAGGCCAAGCCGTGAAACTCTGATCTTCGATGCGTGCCTGTTGTTCGCTACTCGCCAGCTGATTTGTGAGCGTGAGCTCTACAACAGCGGCTTGCTGAACAGATCGGATCGCTGACTGGTCCGATGCCGAGGAAAACGACAAGAGAGCGATGATGCCGAAGCCAACAAGGCTGATACCAGCAATGAAAAGTATGCGTGTCTGGATACTGAAGAGTCGCATGAATCGCATGAATATGTGCCCCCGTTGAATAGGATGCTATGGGCAACACGTGCACTGGAAAGGGATGCGATCAACACCTCGGTGCCCGGTTGCCATGTCGATGCAACTCTTGCGTGTCGCAGTTAATCAGGAGTTGATTATGCATCGGAGCAAGTATTCTTACTTAGCTGATTGGACGTCGACCTGGGCGGTCGAGATACGCCAAGCCTCCTGGCCCGGCCTGTTATGGCAGCAAGCGATCAAGGGCAGAGCTCCAGCTGTTGCAGACCGAGAAACCGATCGCTGGCCAACAGTTAAAAGCCAACTTGTGGCGAGCAATAAAGCTGGTCGGTCTTGTTGTTTGCTATTGTTTGGCGAGGTGGGCCGATTGCAGCCGGGCCACCTGGGGGAAACCTGCCCGACCACAATCAGTCTTTGCGCGAGTTGGTAACTTTTGCGCGCCGTTGAGGCTGCGCTTGATAGGTTAATCAAGCCTTAATGCAGCTTAGAACAACCGCCCTAGGCGGGCTGCGCACCTTTAACGGTTTCAGGGGGAGCACCCCAGCTGAAATAAGCATGTCCACAAAGGCCCCCTGGATCGCTTCGTCCGCAAAGGAGAAACGACAGCCCTCTCGTTGGTAGACGGCAACGTTGATTTGGGGAAACTTGGATCTAAGTTCTGCGACAGTGCGCTTGGCGTCTTCGTTTTGGTTCAAGTGCATCTGCGCCGCAGCCAGGTAGGCCAGACCCGCAAATGTTGGGCTCGTTGATCGATTGACTTCTCTCGTCGCTCTCTCGAATTGCCCTTCAACATAACTGGCAAGTGCAAGCACCTCCCAATACCACGCGGGGAAAAGCGGATTGAGGTTCATCGCCTGTTCAACCAGTGAACGCGCCTCGTCAGCACGGCTAAGGAAAGCGTGGTGTTCGGCAGCCTTGACCAAAATGTGCGCGTCACTTGGATTGAGCTCGAGCGCCTTTTCAATGTGTTCGTCCGCGCGATCGAATTCATGGAGGGCACGAAATACGGCGCCAGCAATGCGGTGTGCTTCAGCTTCTCCAGGATCAAGCTCCAGCGATCTGAGCACATCGGTTTTGACCGCTTCAAATTCCTCCGTCGAAACCGGATAGCCCCAAGTGCGAGAAAAGGAACAAGCGCGCCAAGCGTAAGCACGCGCATAAGCCGGGTCTTTCTCGATAGCTTTGGAGAATGCGCTCACAGCCTGTTGCGCGGTCTCAGGTCGAATGTCTCCGCTCTTATGCAGGTCGAGACCTGCCAGAAGGTCATCATAGGCGGTTAGGTCCTGGCTTTCCTTGGCCAACATGCGCCTAAGGTCGGCCAATTGCACCTGACCGGTCATTTGTGCCGCCACGGTTTGGGCGATCTCATCTTGGACTGTGAATACATCGGTTGCGAGCCGATCAAATCGCTCAGACCAAACAACATGGCCGCTCGCGCCATCATACAGCTCAACCACAATTCGAATACGTTCACCGTGTCGGCGGACATTCCCTGAGAGCAAATAATCGGCGTTCAGTTGGCTGGCTATGCCGCTTGGCGCAAGATCCTTTTCGCGGAATTGAAACGAGGACATACGAGAAACCACCCGCAGCGCATGGAAACGCGACAGAACGGTTGTTATGTCTTCCGAGATACCTTCAGCGAAATAGTCTGGCTGAGCATCTTGCGATTGATTGCCGAACGGCAGGACAGCGATTACTGGCCCGCTGGATTCCGATTTGGCTCCGCCCCTGCCTGAAGGAGGCAGAGCGTCTCCTTTGAGGATTAAGCCGCTTGCCTTGTGTTGCACATCGGCCAGAAACCGAAACCCGCGACGTGGGACTGTTTTGATAATGCGTTGTTGTCGCCCGTCATCGCCAATTGCCTTGCGCGCAGACGCGATCCGTCCGTCGATTGTCGCATCGCTGACAATGCGTCCATTCCAAACAGCTTGAATGAGTTCGTCGCGCGTAATCAGGCGTTGTGGATTTACAGCCATGAAGACGACAAGATCGAAAACCTGTGGTTCGATATCGATTACAGCGTCAGCACAACGCAGTTCCCGACGTTCTGTATCAATCTGGCAGCTATCAAACATCAGTTGCATAGCTCCAGGATGCCTGAATGGCAGGCATAGTCAAAGTGCGGGCTATGCCTGGCCGGTGTGCTGCCAGAAGACAACCAGCAGTCCTACAAGCGTCGCGGTTAAACCGCGCGAGTGGGCCATAGTTTTGGAGATAGCATGCTTCACCTCGGAGCTTCGCTCAAACCAGCCTTTACGAAGGAAGTGTTCGGTATCGATGGAGCCATCTGGGCGGCGCCGAACAGTGATGTCTTTGGTCATGGTGTCCTCCTGGATTGTTGAGGAGGATTATGGCTGAAGCCGCCCGGGCGCGCTTGAAGAACACCTTCTGATTTCCTGCAGGAACCCTTCGATTTACCTGAGCGGGTAACGTAACGTTGTCTGAGGAACCGAAGGTCGGCTTTGGGCCGAAAGCAGACAGCTCGACAATCGAGCTTTGTACACTCTACGATCAACTACTAGGTGGACCGTAAGGTGGACCATCTAGACTGTCTGGCAAATATTATTGAATGAAACCAACAATTTAGCTGGAAGAAATGGAGCGGGCGATGGGATTTGAACCCACGACCCCAACCTTGGCAAGGTTGTGCTCTACCCCTGAGCTACACCCGCTCGAGCAACGGCATAAGGGTAAGCGCCTTTGAGGGCGGTGCCGTTGAGAGACGGCTATATGCATCAGGCTTGGGGGGAATGCAACTCCCTTCTGACGCCCGTTTCAAGCAAGGTGAACAATGGGTCGATCCATGGGCTTGTCGACGCCGCTAGCTCCGGTTAGGAGCAGCCCATGACTGTTGCGCATCACACCCGCGAAAGCCTGCTCGGCCAGCTGGAAAGCTGGGGCATCACCACCGGCACGGTGGACCATGAACCGCTGTTCACGGTGGAACAATCCACCAATGTCCACCGGCAGGTGGCAGGCGACCACACCAAGAACCTGTTTCTGAAAGACAAAAAGGGCGCGCTCTTCCTTGTCACGGCCGCCCATGCAACGCAGGTAAACCTCAAAACGCTGCACAAAAAGCTCGGCTGCGGACGGCTTTCCTTCGGCAATGCCGACCTTATGGAAGAAAAGCTGGGTGTGACTCCCGGGTCCGTTACAGCTTTCGCCGTGATCAACGATGTTGATCAGAACGTTCGGTTCATCCTGGACGCCAACCTGGCGAACTCCGAGGTCATCAATGCTCACCCGCTGGTCAACACCGCCACGACCTCGATTGCGCGCAACGATCTGATGACCTTCGTTGAAAAGACGGGCCATGAGGTGATGATTGTCGACTTGGAGGGCGATCCTGTCGACAGCGCGCCGAGCGCCTTGTAGAACCCGGCCGCAACGCCCATTTCACCTGCCGAAACTATCCGTGCGAGGACACTATGCTGATCGGAACCGGTCAACCCACTGAAAGCGCCGTTCAAGGCGCAGGTGAAGGCGACGTTATCGACGTCACCACCGCGGAATTCATGGCGCAGGTGATTGAAGAATCCAAAACGCGCCCCGTTTTGGTGGATTTCTGGGCACCCTGGTGTGGCCCCTGTAAGCAGCTCACCCCGACGCTGGAAAAGGTCATCGGCAAGGCTGGAGGCAAGGTTCGTCTTGCCAAGATGAACATCGACGACCACCCAGAAGTGGCCGGCCAGATGGGCGTCCAGTCCATTCCGGCCGTGTTTGCGTTCGTCAACGGCCAACCGGTGGATGGCTTTATGGGGGCGCAAGGCGAAGCCCAGGTGCAAGCTCTGGTCGATAAGTTGATCGGCCCACAAGGCCCTTCGCAAGCCGACGAAATGCTCTCGCTGGCCGAAGAAGCCCTGACGGCGCAGGACGTGCAAACCGCAGCGACCCTCTTTGCCCAGGTGCTCCAACTGGAGCCAGAGAACACAGCCGCTATGGCGGGCATGCTGAAAGTGTATGTTGCCGCCGGTGAGCTGGAGACCGCACGGCAAGCCTTGGCAAGCCTAACCGACGAGATGAAGGCCGATCCTGCCATCCAGGCGGCACAAGCGGCTTTGGATTTAGCAGAGAAAGCAGCAGCCCTTGGCGATGCAGGTGAACTGCTCGCCAAATTGGACGCTGACCCGGACAATCACAAAGCGCGTTTTGACCTGGCGCTGGTCTACAACGGCAAGAATGAACGAGATGCCGCAGCTGACGCCCTTGTCGAGATCGTTAAGCGCGATAGGTCATGGGAAGACGATGGCGCGCGCAAAGAGCTGCTGCGCCTGTTCGAGGCCTGGGGCCCGACCGATCCAGCCAGTGTTGCTGGACGCCGCAAATTGTCCCGGGTCCTGTTCTCATAAGAGCGCGGGTGAAAGCCGCGCCATACTGGCAAGGCTTCATGACAGGACACCCAAGCGGACCAACGCAGCGCATACCGGATATCGTGCCGGTCTTTCCTCTGTCGTCGGCGCTTTTACTGCCCCGCGGACAAATGCCGCTCAATATTTTCGAGCCGCGCTATTTGGCAATGGTGGAGTATGCTTTCGCCCATGAACGGCTGATCGGCATGGTCCAACCGAAGTTTGAGCGCGACGGCTCACCGGTGATGGGGCTGGACCCAGATGCGCCACCATTGTGTGAGGTTGGCTGCCTTGGCCGGGTCTCCGCCTTCCAGGAAACCGATGATGGGCGCTACCTGGTTACGCTCACGGGCGTGTGCCGCTTCAAGATTGAGGAGGAAGAGACGGCAATTACGCCGTTTCGGCTGTGCCGCATCACAACGGACGGCTACCACAACGATTTTGAACTGGGTGCTGGAGAGAAGCTCGTCGATCGCGATACACTGCTCACCACCTTTAAAGCTTATCTGGAAGCCAATGACCTGGAGGCCGACTGGTCCGGCGTCGAAAAGGCGTCGAACGAAGCCCTCGTCAACGCCTTGTGCATGATGAGCCCCTATGGCCCGCCGGAAAAGCAGGCTTTGCTCGAGGCCGAGGATCTGCGCGCCCGTGCGGATACACTCATCGCCATCACCGAGCTTTCGCTCGCACGGGATGACCAAGGCGACCGTTCCAAGCTACAATAGCGCCATGACCACCGAAACAGACGCGCCCAAACGGCTGACCATCGATCGTAAATTGCTGGATATTCTGGTGTGCCCGGTGACCAAAGGCACGCTGCATTACGACCATGATGCCCAGGAGCTGGTCTCGTACGCCGCCAAGGTCGCCTACCCGATCCGCGATTCCATCCCCATCATGCTGATCGAGGAGGCGCGCGAGTTAAGCGACGAAGAGATCGCGAAGATGAGGGCGGGCAAGAAAGCCTAAATCGCCTGACCGCTCATCAACCTCGGGCGGTCTTTCGCGATACCAGCGGCTTCATTGATGAAGTATTTTTTGAGTTGCGGGATGCGGTCCACGACACCCAGTCCGAACGAACGCACAGCGCGCACCGGCGCCATGTCATTGGAGAAAAGCCGGTTCAAGATGTCGGTCACCACGCCCATCTGCGCCGTGTCGAAACGCCGCCAGCGTTGATAGCGCTCAAGCACATCCACCGCGCCAATATCGAGGCCAAGTCGCGCCGCATCGACAATCGCTTCGGCCAGCGCCGCCGTGTCGCGGAAGCCCAGATTCAGCCCCTGCCCCGCAATCGGGTGGATGCCATGCGCCGCATCGCCAGCCAATGCCAAGCGGGGCGCGATGAAGGAACGGGCCAGCTTCAATCCCAACGGATAGGCCACGCGACGGCTATCCAGGGTCAGCGCACCAAATTGCGCGCCGAAACGCCGTTCCAGCTCCAGCATGAAGGTGAATTCATCGCCGTTCACCAAGGCATCAGCAACAGCGGTCTTCTCAGTCCAGACAATCGATGAACGGTTGTTGGTCAAGGGCAAGGTCGCAAACGGCCCAGCAGGCAAGAAATGCTCATAGGCGATGCCGCGGTGATCGCGTTCATGCTTCACCGTGCAGACAATGCCGGACTGGCCGTACATCCAGCCGACCGTGTCGATCCCAGCCAAGTCGCGCAAGCGCGAGCGCACACCGTCACACGCCACAAGAAGCCGGGTTGTGACGGTCCGCCCATCGCCAAGCGTGACCGTGACATCGCCTGGGTTGGCGGAGAAATCATCGACCGTCTGCGGCGCTTCGAAGATCACCCCTTCTTGGGCGCACCGTTTGCGCAAACTCGCGGTCATGGCGCCATTGGGCACCATATGGGCAAAGGGTTCGCCATCCTTGGTCTCGCCGTCGAAGGTCAGAAACACGGGGCGCACCGGGTCTCCCGTTTGCGAGTCGGTGATGATCATCTCATTGATCGGCTGGGCCTGATCCGCCATGGCATCCCAAGAACCCAACGTGGTGAGCATGGTGCGCGCAGCACTGGCAATGGCCGACGCCCGGCCGTCCTTGTCGGCTTGCTTCGGTTCGCGCAGATCCACCACCGCGACGTCCAGCCCAGGCGCACCAACTTTGATGGCAAGCGCCAAGGACAGGCCGACATAACCACCACCGGCGATCAGGATATCCACGCGGTCGGGTACCTTGGAGATTTTTTTGGCGGACATGGACGCATCCAAAAGCTTGTGACGTTCCGCAGAGCATGGTCCAACACGGCCAAAAGGGAAAGCGCGCAGTCTGTCTCACCTGACTGCAGAGTTAAGAGCACCGAGATGGCCGACACACCCAACGCCTCCATACAAGCCTTGATGCAAGTGCTCGACCTGGAGCCGCTGGAGCTCAATCTATTTCGGGGCATCTCGCCGGATGCCGGGTGGCAGCGTGTCTTTGGCGGTCAAGTGCTCGGCCAAGCACTCATGGCGGCCTGCAAAACGGTCGAGGAAGACCGACCCCCACATTCGCTGCATTGTTACTTCATGCGTCCTGGCGATCCCGCGGTACCGATCATTTATGATGTGGAGCGTATCCGCGATGGCCGCTCCTTCACGACACGTCGTGTGGTGGCGATCCAGCATGGCAAGGCGATCTTTTCCATGTCGACATCCTTCCATACCGCGGAAGATGTGCCGTTCGAGCATCAATCAGACATGCCGGACGTGCCGCAGCCTGAGGATCTGCCGGGCGGCAAGGACGCGATGCTTCGGTTTTTGGACGTGGCACCCGCGCCCATCCGCCGCTACTGGGAAAAAGAGCGCCCGCTCGACATTCGGCCCACCTCTTTCGACCATTACCTGTCCGAAGAGCCACAGCCGCCAACACAATATGTGTGGCTGAAAGCATCGGGCCCGCTGCCAGAGCCCCATGCAAACGATTTTCGCGTGCATGCGGCGGTGTTGGCCTATGCCTCCGACATGACTTTGCTCGACACAACACTGTTCCCACACGGCCAGTCGGTGTTCTCCGCGCAGGTATCCGCCGCGAGCCTGGACCATGCCATGTGGTTCCACCGGCCCTTCCGAGTCGATGAATGGTTGCTCTACGCCCAAGACACGCCGACCGCGCACGGAGCGCGAGGACTGGCACGCGGCGCAATTTACAACCGCCAAGGCGTGCTGGTTGCCTCAACCGTGCAGGAAGGGCTGATCCGACGCGCCAATCGGTAGGTGGAAGCTCGCTATTCAGCTCATTTCTTGAGCAAACGGGGCGCAAAACCGATGATTCACCGGTTTTGCACAATAAATAGGCATTCTTCGGTCGCCAGTTCTGCCTAGAAATTAGGCATGTGTTACTGTATTTTTACGATTGCCCTGGAAGGCAGCATACCACGCCAGTCTTCGGTCTTTTTTCTCAATACATTTCAATATCTTACCCATGTTTCTTGAATCTGGCACGAAACTTGGATGGTACGGGACGCTTGTAGGGCATGGGGCTTTCTCTTGGGGGCTTTTCCTGTCGTACGGCCCAAGCCGCCAACCGGCGCTTGGTTCTCAGCTTGCGGGCGGCTGGTGCTTCCACAGTGGGGCGCTTTCGTTCGTGCAAGGCCAACTTGAAGAAGAACAGGACGACACGCGTATGAAAATCGTCATGGCCATTATTAAGCCGTTCAAGCTCGACGAGGTTCGCGATGCCCTCACCGCCATCGGTGTGCAGGGTCTGACCGTGACCGAAGTTAAGGGCTATGGCCGGCAAAAAGGCCACACAGAAATTTACCGGGGCACGGAATATGCCGTCTCCTTCCTGCCGAAACTGAAAATCGAAGTCGCCGTCTCGGCTGACCTGGTCGACAAGGTGGTGGAAGCCATCTCGTCCGCTGCCAAAACCGGACAAATCGGCGATGGCAAGATTTTTGTTTACGGCCTTGATCAAGCCATCCGCATCCGCACCGGCGAGTCCGACGCGGCGGCACTCTAAGTCTCCCCCAAACAAAGGGTTATTCCATGTCCAAGCGTTACCTTCAGGTCGGGATGGCAGCCTCCGCTGCGCTTCTCGCCCTCGCTGCGCCTGCCCTGGCGCAGGACGCCGAAGCGATGGTCTCCTCTGAGGTGCCAGAATATTCGGTGTTCGTTTTCAACACGACTTTGTTCCTTATTGGCGGCTTCCTCGTCATGTGGATGGCGGCAGGCTTCTCGATGCTGGAAGCTGGTTTGGTGCGTTCCAAGAACGTTTCCATGCAGTGTACCAAAAACATCGGCCTTTTCTCGGTCGCAGCCGTTGCCTACTACCTGATCGGCTACAACCTGATGTACCCGCTGGGTTCCTGGTCCATCGGTACCGATGAAACCGGCGGCTACCTCGGCGCGTTTGCTCTGGCAGCTCTGGAAGCTGTTGGCGTTTCTGCCGACGCAGCTGACGATATCGGCTACGCCTCAACCGGCTCCGACTTCTTCTTCCAGCTGATGTTCTGCGCCACAACGGCGTCGATCGTTTCTGGTGCCCTGGCTGAGCGCATCAAGCTTTGGCCGTTCCTGATCTTCGTGCTCGTCCTGACCGCGCTGATCTACCCAATTCAAGCCTCTTGGAAATGGGGCGGCGGTTTCCTGGACAGCCAGTTCGGCTTCCTTGACTTCGCTGGTTCAACGGTTGTGCACTCTGTGGGTGGCTGGGCCGCTCTGACCGGTGCCATCATCCTCGGCGCGCGTAAAGGCAAATTCGGTGCTGGTGGCGAGATCCACCCAATGCCTGGTTCGTCCATGCCGCTGGCTACCCTCGGCACGTTCATCCTGTGGCTGGGTTGGTTCGGCTTCAACGGTGGTTCGCAGCTGGCCCTTGGCTCGGTTGGCGATGCTGCTGACGTTTCGCGTATCTTCTCCAACACCAACACCGCTGCTGCCGGTGGTGCGATCGCTGCTCTGATCCTGACCCAGATCCTCTACAAGAAAGTCGATCTGACGATGGTTCTCAACGGCGCACTGGCTGGCCTGGTCTCGATCACCGCTGAGCCGCTGACCCCAGGTCTCGGCATGGCCACCATCATTGGTGCCATCGGTGGTGTGATCGTCGTGATCACGGTTCCAATGCTCGACAAGATGAAAATCGACGACGTTGTCGGCGCCATCCCTGTCCACCTGTTCGCAGGTATCTGGGGTACGCTGGCCGTGTTGATCACCAACTCCGACGCAACCTTGGTCGGTCAGATCGTTCCGATCATCATCGTTGGTGCCTTCGTGGTCGTCACATCGGGTATTGTCTGGTTCATCCTCAAAGCCACCATGGGCATCAGGGTGTCTGAGGAAGACGAGATGATTGGTCTCGACAAAGCCGAGATCGGCGTCGAAGCCTACCCAGAGTTTGGTGCTGCCCCGTCCTAAGGGCTGGGCTCACCTAACACTTCTCCCGAAGCGGCACATTTCGGTCGCATACTGGGCCCGGAGGAAACTCCGGGCCCTTTTTGGTTTTGGGGTCCAAAGTGTTCGGGCGCCCCGGCCACAGGTCCCAATTGAACATTTCTGCAACCACCCGTTCCAAGATCGTCTCCCAACTCCGGTAACCTTAAGCGAGGCTTAACCACCCGCCGGGCATAAGAGCGGGTGATGTTTTGCGTACCATCCTCCGCCAAACGCTGCAGGTGCGTGCAATGATCTCGCACGACGCCATAAGGCAGTTTGTTTATGAGACGGGCTCGCCCTTTAAGCGGCTGGAAGCCCTGCTCGACGGCGTGCAGCCAAACCCAGCGCTTGCGCCTATCACGATGACGGTGGGCGAACCGCGTCACACGCCGCCGGACGGCGTCTTGGAGGCGTTGATCCGGGCGAATGAAAACCGGGCCACCAGCTTTCGAAAATACCCCGCCATCAACGGCACGCCGGAGCATCGCCGCGCCATCGCGGACTGGATCACTGCGCGTTACGACTTAGCGCCCGACGCTATTGACCCATCTCGCCATGTTCTCCCGCTCAACGGCTCGCGTGAGGGCCTTGTCATGGCGGCCCGCACCGCCCGCGACCTCAAGCGTGCTGTCAGCAAGCCGGTCATCGTGATGCAGAACCCGTTCTACCAGGCCTATGCCGCCGGGGCGTTGATGGCCGAGTGCGATGTGGTTCTGCTCGACGACGATGATCTGGTCGGCGCCAGAATCGCGCCCGACGTTTGGGAGCGCGTGATCGCCGCCTACATCGCTTCGCCCACCAACCCGCAAGGCGTCGTGTTGACCGAGGACGATTGGGGCACGTGGATCAACCGCGCCCGTCTGCACGACTTCTACCTGTTCGCCGACGAGTGCTATTCCGAGATTTATCGCGACACGCCGCCGCCGGGCGTTCTCCAGGTCGCTGCGCCGACAACAGGCCGCTTGCGCAAGGTCGTTAGTTTCAACTCGCTTTCCAAGCGGTCAAACCTGCCCGGGCTGCGTTGCGGCTTTGTTGCAGGTGATGAAGATTTCTTGGCCACCTTCTTGCGCCTTCGCATCATGGGCGGACCACAGGTCCCCATTCCTCTGGAAAGCGCCGCCACTACGGCTTGGCGCGATGAATCCCATGTACGCGCCAGCCGCGGCCTCTACGCGCGCAAATGGGAGCTGGTTGAAGAGGCTTTGGGTTCACATCTCGGCGAACCGACACCCCGAGCTGGCTTCTTTCTTTGGTTGAAACTGCCGGGCGGCCTCACTGCCACAGAGGCAGCCATGCAGCTCTGGCGTGGCCAAGCACTGCGGACAATCCCCGGTGACTACATTTCATACCAAACCCAGCCCACCACCGGACAAGACCGGCTACGCCTGGCGCTTGTCGACGACGAAACCACAACCCGTGAGGCTATGCGACGCCTCACCAGCCTGTTTGCGTAAGAACGGATAAGACCATGCGGACCACGCGCGCCTTTGACACGCCTTTGTTGGATTTCAGCCTGATCCGGGCCTTGATCCGTCGACAAGCCGCCACTTTGGTCGGTTTGGGCCTGGTTATCACCGCAGCCCTTGCCTTGGTTGCGCTCGCCACCTGGTCCGTCGCCGACCCGAGCCTCAGCCACGCCACGGCGGCTCCAGTCACCAACATGTTGGGTGCCCCAGGCGCCATCTTTGCGGACCTAATGATCCAAATTTTCGGCCTCGGGACAGTCTTCCTGTTGGTCCCGTTGACCATCTGGGGCTGGCACCTGATGACCCATGGCGGGTTGGACCGCAAAGGTCGCCGCATTTTCCAGGCCCTGGGCTTTACCGCTGCGTGCTGTGCGCTTTTGGCGTTGTTGCCGCTTTCCGATGCGTGGCCACTGCCCATTGGCATTGGTGGCCTGGTGGGTGACGCGCTGATCGCCCTGCCTCACGGCCTGATTCCACTTCCAGTGGTGCCGGCGATCGTTGTCGCGCTTCTGGCTTGCCCCCTTCTGTATGTCACCTTCCAGCGCACCAGTGCAGCACCGGTCTTTGAGGCTCCACCGTCGCCAGCCGACATGCGGATCGAGCCACGCCGCGTCCATCGTGCCGATGGTGCAGAAGAAGAGTATTGGGACGACGAAGACGAGATAGACGAGGATCAACCGTCACGTACCCAGATCGCGATGGGGTACGCAGCCCATGTCGGCTATTCTGGTCTTGCGACGATAAAACGGCTGATCCCCGGTGGACGCCGTACGTATCCACCCGTGCGCCCGGACCTGGGCACCTTGAACGCTCGTTTGCGCGCGGCCGAAGAGCCTTCCTTTGGCGACCAACAGGCCTATGCCCCGCAAGAAGCCGCGTCATCCTGGGACGAGCCACACCTAGAGCCAATCGCTCCGACATCCCCTGCAAGCGCCTCGCCCTATGCGCCATCGGCGGACGATTGGGCCCAATACGAACCCGCACCGCCGCATGAGGTCGACACGCCGAACTTTGACACTGAAAATCCCGCGGCCTGGGTCGATCAACCTGATCCAACGGAGCCACAAGTCACGCCGCAGCAGACGCCCTCTCGCGGGCCAGCCGCCAAAACACGGGCACGCGTGGCGGACGTCGCAAAGACCAAGCCCGGCAAGCGCGCCGCCCGCGAAGCGCAGCCGTCACTCATCCGAGATGGAGAGGCGTTTGAGCTACCGCCCCTGCATCTTCTGTCCGAGGCGCCTGCCACGGGTCAGAAGGCTCTCTCCCCGCAAGCTCTGGAGCGCAATGCCGGTTTGTTGGAAGGCGTCCTGGAAGATTTTCGGGTCACCGGCGAGGTGATCAATGTCTGCCCAGGTCCGGTGGTCACCCTCTACGAGTTTGAGCCAGCGCCTGGCGTGAAATCCGCCCGCGTGATCGGCCTGGCCGACGACATTGCCCGCTCCATGAGCGCCATTTCGGCCCGCGTCGCCGTGATACCAGGCCGCAACGCTATTGGCATTGAGCTGCCGAACAACACCCGCGAGACCGTCTACCTTTCGGAGATTCTAGCCTCGCAGAACTTCGAGAAGGCCAAGGGTAACTTGCCGCTTGCCATGGGCAAGACGATTGGCGGCGAGCCGGTCATCGCGGACTTGGCACGGATGCCGCACCTCCTGGTCGCGGGTACCACAGGCTCCGGTAAATCGGTGTCGGTGAACACAATGATCTTGTCGATCCTCTACCGCTGGACGCCAGAGGAGTGCCGCCTGATCCTTATCGACCCGAAAATGCTCGAACTGTCGGTCTATGACGGCATCCCGCATTTGCTGACCCCGGTCGTGACCGACCCGAACAAGGCGGTTGTAGCGCTCAAATGGGCCGTCAAGGAGATGGAAGACCGCTATCGCAAAATGTCGAAGCTCGGCGTGCGCAACATTGATGGCTTCAATGCCCGCGTGAAAGAGGCCGAGAAGAAGAGCGAAATCATCAGCCGCACGGTGCAAACCGGGTTCGATGAGAACACCGGCGAAGCGGTGTATGAGCGCGAAGAACTCGCCTATGAGCCAATGCCGATGCTGGTCATTGTCGTCGACGAGATGGCCGACCTCATGATGGTCGCCGGCAAAGAAATTGAAGGCGCGATCCAGCGGCTGGCGCAGATGGCGCGTGCCGCCGGCATCCATATCATCATGGCCACGCAGCGGCCATCGGTGGATGTTATCACCGGCACGATCAAGGCCAACTTCCCAACGCGTTGTTCGTTCCAGGTGACCTCGAAGATCGATTCACGCACCATTCTTGGCGAGCAAGGTGCTGAGCAGCTGCTCGGTATGGGCGATATGCTGTTCATGGCCGGAGGAGGGCGGATCCAACGCGTCCACGGTCCGTTTGTTTCGGACGAAGAAGTTGAGTTGGTGGTTGATCACCTCAAAACCCAAGGCGTGCCAGAATACCTGCATACGATTACCGAGGAAGAAGACGAGGATGACGACCCGAACGCCGATCCAACAGAGCGGTCAATCGCCCGCCTCGCCAAGTCGGATGACCCGTATGAGCAAGCCATTGCGATCGTTATGCGCGATAAGAAGGCCTCAACCAGCTACATTCAGCGACGCCTGGGCATTGGTTACAACCGCGCCGCTTCCATCATCGAACGCATGGAGAATGAAGGCCTAATTGGCCCAGCCAACCATGCTGGAAAGCGCGAGGTGCTGATGCAGCTCGGCGAGGATGAAGGCTTCGACGGGTGATCATCACCCAGTTGATTGGACGTTCGCGCCCTGTACAAATGACAAGTCCATGGTAACAGCGACCACAATGTGGTTTGCCATACTCCGGTCGCACTGATCCGTTTGGTCATCAAGCGATACTGTCTATTCACGCAAAGGAACGCCCCTTGCTGTCATTGTTGGCCCATCTCAAGTCGACCGCGCTTGCCCTTGGCTTGGCCGGTGCGGTTGCCGTTGCCTTACCCGCACAGGCGGTGAACACGTTTCCTGGCGCTTTGACTGAAGAGGACATTGGCGAGGTCGAGCGTCTGTCCCAGCACATCAACGAGCTGGAAACGATGCAGGGCCGCTTTATCCAGGTGGGCCCTGACGGTGCCAGGACCGAAGGATACTTCGTGCTGCACCGTCCAGGTCGCCTCTTGTTTCGTTATTTGCCGCCATCGCGCCTCGAAATCGTGTCTGATGGTTCGGGTCTGGTGGTCCGCGACGCATCCGTTGGGACGCATGATCTCTATCCAATTTCGCAGACGCCACTTCGCTTTCTGCTAGAAGAAAACATCGATCTCGTTGGCGAAGGTAATGTGCTGGATGTGTCGATCACAGAGCCCGACTTGGAGACCAACGACGAAGACGTCGGCACCGTCACCGTAATGATGCAGGACGAAACCCCAATCGGTAGAGGCCGCATCGCGATCACGATGACGCAGGATCCAATCGAGATTCAACAATGGACAGTGACCGACCCACAGGGCTTTGAGACCACGGTTGCATTGTTTGAAGTGGAATATGGTCGCCCCACCGATCCTAATTGGTTCTTCATCGACCATTTCAGCCGCGAAAACTGACGCGGCCCACCAAAATCACAGCTTTTCACCAGGCCTACGCTTCGACCCGGTGGCTTTGCCTTGCGACAGGCGATCGAGCCACGTAAGCCAGCGCTATGACCGGCTCCCAATTTCGCCTCGCCACCTGGAACATCAATTCTGTACGCCTGCGCATTGATCAGGTTGTGCGGTTCTTGGATGAACACGCACCTGACGTTCTGTGCCTTCAGGAAACAAAATGCCGCGAAGAGGAGTTTCCCGGCAAAGCCTTGCGCGCCGCTGGCTATACCCACCATGCGGTGCATGGTCAGAAAGCCTATCACGGGTCGGCGATCGTCTCTCGGCTGCCATTGAGCCAGATTGAACGCACGGATTTTTGCGGCGTCGGCGACGCGCGTCATGTTGCTGCAACGGCGGAGTTACCGAATGCCCTTGGTGGTGCCAGCCAGGTACGCGTCCATTCGCTGTACGTGCCTGCCGGGGGCGATGAGCCTAACCCAGAGTCGAACCCGAAGTTCGACCACAAGCTACGTTTCGTAGCCGAAATGGCAGAGCGTTTGCAGCCTGAATCGAACCTGCCGACGCTGCTGGCAGGTGATCTAAACATCGCGCCCTATGAGGAAGATGTCTGGTCGCACAAACAATTGCTGAAGGTGGTCTCTCACACGCCTGTTGAAACCGAGCTCTTCGAAAAGACCCGCGCAAGCCTAGGGTACAAGGACACGATGCGCGCCCATGTCCCCATGGAAGACAAGCTGTACACCTGGTGGAGTTATCGCGCCAAAGACTGGGCAGCCTCCAACCGCGGGAGGCGTCTCGACCATGTGTGGACCTGTCCGAAATGGGCGGAGCGATCAAGGCGCATTTCGGTTTATTCAGATGCCCGCAGCTGGGAAAAAGCCTCCGACCACGCGCCGGTGATCGTTGATTACGCCTAGTTTGCTTTGTTCAAAGTGGCTCCTTGCCGCCGACCAGCACAGATGCTCGCCCGGTGAGATTGATAAGCTCGTCTGACATCTCAGCGTACAGTTGAGCGGCAAGGTCAGGGAACTCTGACAACATCCGCGTGAACAATGAGCGGCGAATGAGCAGCACCTCGACCCGGCTGACGGCGATGGCGGTATGACGTCGTTTGGTGGATGCAAGCAAAGCACGTTGACCCAGCAATGTGCCCATCTTGAAGCGTTCGCCCTCATCATCATGGGTGCCGTCGGTCAGGCGAACCTGACCGGACAGGATCACCAGCCCGCCTTCGGTGGGATCCCCGACACGAAACAAAGTGGCGTCCTCATCGAAATGCTGGTTCTCGCCGCCAAATGCTAACAGGCGCAGATGTTCGTCGCCAAACCGCTCAAAGAACGGGACGCGGCGCAGCACAGTTATGTCGGAGGCGAGGCTCATGCACCATCCCAACCAGCGGCAAAGGCCGCAAACGAATCACGATACCAGTTTGTACCCACCAGCTTCTGTGACAAGCAGATCTGCGCGGCTGGGATCCGCTTCGATCTTCTGCCGAAGCCGATAGATGTGGGTTTCCAGTGTGTGCGTCGTCACCGCGGCGTTGTAGCCCCAGACTTCCGACAACAACACATCGCGGGCGACAGGCTTGCCACCGGCACGGTGCAAGAACTTCAAAATCGACGTTTCTTTCTCCGTCAGGCGTACCTTCTTGCCGTCTCCATCCTGCAGCAGTTTGGCGGCTGGTTTGAACGTATAGCGCCCCATCTGGAAGACGGCATCCTCACTCTGTTCAAACTGGCGCAGTTGTGCCCGGATACGTGCCAACAAAACAGCAAACCGAAACGGTTTTGTGACGTAGTCATTCGCGCCGGCTTCCAAACCAAGGATCGTATCGGAATCGGTATCATGCCCGGTAAGCATGATAACGGGCGCTTTGAAATCGTTCTTGCGCAGCAACCGTACCGCCTCTCGCCCGTCCAGGTCGGGAAGGCCGACATCCATAATGACCAAGTCGATATCGTTGGCGCGCGCATAGGCGATTCCAGCCTGTGCGTTGTCGCAGTGGTGCGTCGCGAACTCATCGTAGAGCGCGAATTGCTCTTGCAAAGCATCCGCGAGTTCGGTGTCATCGTCCACGATGAGCAACATACGTCGGCTCATAACCCTACCTCTTTTTGTCTGACCGAAAAGGTGCGCCAGACCCCCAACACAAGCTTTAAGGTTGCCCGGCCTTGCACGCAAGCGCATGCGATCGGACAGTTACGCCTATGCTGAACGCCACCATCCTTCGTCACGGTCGGCAAAAGCCACTGCGACGTTCCAAACCAGCAAGCGCTGCTCGGTACGCCGTCGTGCGCCGTGCTCCACAGATCTGGCCGAGCCGTCATCTTGGTCGGCTTCTGATCGATGGCCGCGCTTATCCTTGCGCACTTGGGCGCACCGGGATTTCCGGCCAAAAGATGGAAGGTGACGGCGCGACACCGCGCACATCAACGCCAATGATCGCGGGGCTGTGGCGCGCAGACAAAATGATAAGGCCGAGTGGCGCCGGATCGTTTTGGACCCGAATCGATCCACGTTGGGGGTGGGGTGATGCAGCCTTCACGCCAACCTATAACCAACCTGTTCGCCTACCCTACGTGCATTCGCACGAAAAACTGGCCCGCGATGACCACCTTTATGACCGCGTCTGGGTGCTGGACTGGAACGTCCGACAACGTGCGCAGGGGCGCGGTTCGGCGATCTTCTTACATCAAGCGCGAATCAAGGACGGCCAGCTACAGCCGACAGAAGGCTGCATCGCCCTCGAAGCCAAGATGCTGGATAAGATCTCCGGGCAGCTATCGAGGCTCAAAGCGATTCGCGTTCTTTAGCTACCCACGAGGGCCAAAGATCGCACTGCCCACGCGAATATGGGTCGCCCCGCAGGCAATGGCTTGCGCGAAGTCTGCGCTCATTCCCATCGATCGAACCGGCAGGCCTGTCTCATCGGCCAGTTTCGCCATCTCCTCAAAATACGGCACGGGATCGTCATCGAATGGTGGGATGCACATCAAGCCGCGAACGTCGAGGCCGTACTCGTTCACGCACCGCTCCACAAAGGCCGCCGTTTCACCGGGCGCGATGCCAGCCTTTTGTGGCTCGTTGCCGATATTCACCTGGACAAGTACCGGTAAATGGCGCCCCTGCTTTTGCATCTCGCTCGCCAGCGTCGCAGCAATCTTATCGCGGTCAACGCTCTCAATCATGTCAAAGGTCGCGACAGCTTCCTTGACCTTATTGGACTGCAGCGGGCCAATCAGGTGTAACTCCAGCGGATCCGGGGACCGATCGCGCAGTTCGGGCCACTTGCCCATTGCTTCCTGCACGCGGTTTTCGCCGAAGACACGCTGACCAGCTTCAATCACCGGCCAGATGGCGGCGCCGTCATAGGTCTTAGAAACCGCAACCAGCGCGACCGACCCATCAGGTCGGCCTGCATCCGCTTCAGCCTCTGCGACAGACTGTCTGACCGATTGCCAGCGCTCAACGGCTTGATTCACGCCCGATCTCCTTTGGTTGGCACGGTTGACCATATCCAATGTTTCTGGTGAAGGTCCGCAGCGCCAAATTGTGCCCAACGCGGCGCCGTCAAGGCGGCCTGCCTTTTCGTCACCTATCAGCCAAAATTGTTGCGATACAACCCGAATGACCGGTTCCACCCGCCCCGCAGATATTGAGCGTTACAATGCCCAGAAGGTCGAGCCAAACTGGCAGGCCAAATGGGATCAAGGCGCTGTTTTTCAAACAGAAAACGACGATCCCCGCCCAAAATATTACGTCTTAGAGATGTTCCCCTACCCCTCTGGGCGCATTCATATGGGCCATGTGCGCAACTACACGATGGGCGACGTTGTCGCGCGTTATAAGCGCGCACGAGGCTTCAACGTGCTGCATCCCATGGGGTGGGACGCGTTCGGCATGCCCGCTGAAAATGCGGCGATGCAAAACAAAGTGCATCCGCGTGACTGGACCTACCAGAATATCGCGACCATGAAGGCCCAGCTTAAGGTGATGGGCCTATCGCTGGATTGGACACGCGAATTTGCCACCTGCGACGTTGACTACTACCACCGCCAGCAGATGCTGTTTGTTGATTTTGTCAAGGCAGGTCTAGTTGCGCGCAAGGTTAGCCGGGTAAATTGGGATCCGGTCGATCACACAGTGCTCGCCAACGAACAGGTGATCGATGGGCGTGGATGGCGCTCTGGTGCCCTGGTGGAACAGCGCGAACTGGCGCAATGGGTCTTCAAGATTACCGACTTTGCCGATGATCTCCTGGCCGGACTTGATGAACTCGACAATTGGCCGGACAAGGTGCGCACCATGCAGCGCAACTGGATCGGCAAGTCACGCGGCCTGCATATGGGTTTCCAGCTGACCGAACCATCGCACGGCTTTGAAGCTATCGAGGTATACACCACACGCCCGGACACGTTGGCTGGGGCAAGCTTCATCGCGATAGCGCCCGAACACCCGTTCGCTCAAGCCTTGGCAAAAGGCAATGCGGATCTCTCGGCCTTCAATGTCGATGTTCGCCGGTCAGGCACATCTGAAGAAGCGCTCGAAAAGGCGGACAAGCTGGGTTTTGATACGGGTATCACCGTTCGACATCCACTGTATGAAGACCAGACCCTGCCGGTATGGGTCGCCAACTTTATCTTGATGGACTACGGCACAGGCGCGGTGTTCGGCTGCCCGGCGCATGACCAACGCGACTTAGACTTCGCCCGGAAATACGGCTTGGCGGTAACCGACACATTCTTCGCGCTGGACGACGACACACCCGTCGCTGACGAGGCTTTCGTGCCACCTAAGGCACAGAAAGTCCGGTTCGTAAACCAGCCCGCCGGGGTGGAACTCGCCACCGGCGAAGAAGCCATCGACGCAACAATCAACTGGGCCGAAGAAGAAGGCTTGGGCAAGGGACAAGAGCAGTTCCGTTTACGTGACTGGGGCATTTCTCGCCAACGTTACTGGGGTTGTCCGATCCCAGTCATTCACTGCAATAATTGCGGCGCCGTTCCTGTACCACCTGAAAGTTTGCCGGTTAAACTTCCAGATGATGTAACGTTTGAAAAGCCTGGCAACCCGCTCGATCATCATCCCACTTGGAAGCACACAAGCTGCCCCACCTGCGGCAAGGATGCGGTGCGCGAAACCGACACTATGGATACATTTGTCGACTCCTCTTGGTATTTTGTCCGCTTCACCGACAACCAGGCAACCACGCCGACGGTCGCTGATGTCGCCAACGATTGGCTTCCAGTCGATCAGTATATCGGTGGCATCGAGCACGCGATTCTGCACTTGCTCTACTCGCGGTTCTTTTCGCGCGCCATGCGTGCAACCGGCCATATGGATATCCGTGAGCCGTTTAAGGGCTTGTTCACACAGGGCATGGTTGTTCACGAGACCTACAAAGGCGGCGAAGGCTGGGTTGAGCCGGCCAAGGTGCTGCTGGAGGGCGAGGAAGAGTCCCGCACCGCCAAACACATCGACACAGGCGAGCAGCTTGAAATCGGCTCCATCGAAAAGATGTCGAAGTCGAAGAAGAACGTTGTCGACCCGGACGACATCATCGCGACGTATGGTGCAGACACGGCCCGCTGGTTCATGCTGTCCGATTCGCCGCCCGACCGCGATGTGATCTGGACGGAAGCGGGGGTCGAGGGTGCTCACCGTCACATCCAACGGGTTTGGCGTTTGGTGAATGAGGTGGTCGCAGCAACCGACGTCTCTTCGGCGAGCGCCCTACCCAACGATATGTCGGATGAAGCGCTGGCCTTGCGGAAGACATTCCACCGCATGCTGCACGCGGTAGCCGATGACATCGAAAAACTAGCGTTCAACAGGTCTGTCGCGCGCATCTACGATGCGACCAACCACTTGGGCCGCACTCTTGCTGGCGACCAAGCCGCACCGGGTATGGCTTTTGCGCTTCGCGAAGCCGCCTCCATGCTCGTCGAATCGATGCAACCAATGACACCGCACCTTTGCGAAGCTTGTTGGGCTCTGCTGGGTCACGATTCTATGCTGGCGACCAAACTTTGGACAGAAGTTGACCGGAGCCTTCTTGACGATGACACAGTCACACTGCCAATTCAGATCAATGGCAAGCGGCGAGGAGAAATCATGGTGTCGAAGACGGCAGACAAAAGTGCTGTCGAAGAGGCTGTCCTTGCCAATGAAACTGTGATCAAGTTTTTGGACGGAGCCACGCCGAAACGCATTATCGTGGTGCCACAGAGGATTGTGAACATCGTTGTCTAAGCGCGCTTCCCACACCCATCTTTCACGCGGGCCATCACGCCGGGCGCTTCTGTCAGCGCTTGGGATTGGCGCCCTCGGGCTCGCGGGCTGCCAGGTTCGGCCCCTCTACGGCGACCAGGACCTAGCTCTTGGTGGGCGTTCCGCAACGGCATCAGCTTTGGCGTCCATCAGCATCGATCCACCAACGGACCGGACCACGCAGCTGGTACGTAACGAATTGTTTTTTGGCATCGATAGCGGATCGGCGCCGGCTATCTACCGTTTGGCGCTGCGGGCAAACACCCGCCTCGTCACATTAGGTGTGAGCGGCACAGGCGCAGCCTTTGCACGCGCCGCGCGCGTCACCGCGACCTATCAGCTATACCGTCTAGGCGAAACTGAGGTGCTGCTGGAAAACACAGTGTTTTCAACGGCCTCCTACGATTCGGTTGGGCAGCGCTTTTCCAATCAACGCGCCAGCATTGATGCCGAAACACGCGCTGCAAAAGATGTGGCACGCGTGATCGAAACACAGCTCGCTGTCGCCCTGGCGTCCGCAGGCTAAGTGGCAGAACTCAAAGGCCAAGCCGCCGACCGCTTTTTCAAGCAGCCAGATTCTGCGTATCGCATTGTTCTGATCCATGGGCCGGATCGTGGACGGGTGGATATCCGCGCCAAGACGCTGATCGAGCTTTGGGGCGAATCCATTCAAGACCCGATGGCGGTTGTCGATCTGGATAGCAATCTGCTTGAAACCGAGCCAAGTCGGCTATCTGAAGAGGCCGACAGCATCGGCATGTTCGGTGACCAGAAGATCGTCGTCGCGCGTATGACGGATCCAAAGGTGCTGGTGAAGTCCGTCGAAGCCTTACTCGACCAACCACCGGAGGCGGCAAACGTTCTTATCGTGGCTGGCGACCTTAAGAAGAGCCATCCGTTACGCACACGAATCGAAAAAGCATCCACGGGGGTTGCCATCGCCTGCTACGCTGCGGAGGACCGAGATATTGCTGGCATGTTGATGCAGACCGCCAAACAGTATGGCTTAGCCGTTGATCCGGATGTGACTCAGGCCGTGGTCGGCCTGCTTGGTGCAGATCACGCGTTGACCCATGCGGAAATCGAGAAACTGTGCCTATACGCCAAAGGCGAAGAACGCATCTCTCTAGAGCATGTCCAGGCGATTTTGGTCGATGCCTCGAGCCACGCCATGAGCGACGTCACCGATGCCGCTTTCAGCGGTGATCGGGAACGCGCTTTGCTCTCACTGGAAAGGGTTCTGGCCGATGGCATCGAGCCATCCGTCCTGACAACTATGCTCTTGCGCCATGGCCAGATGTTGGAACGGATGCGAATCGATGTCGAAAAAGGCTCGGGTCCAGACCGCGTCGTTGCCAGCGCTCGCCCGCCCATTTTCTTCAAGCGCCGGCGCGTGGTTGAAACCGCATTGCGGCGATGGAACCTAGCCAATCTGCGCCGCGCCAACGCAATTCTCGATCAGGATGTGGTGGATACACGGCTGGACTCAAGGCTCAAACGGACGCGTCTTGAACGACAAGTGCTCCGCGTTGCGTCTCTTGCAGCCCGGCGGGATGCTCAGCGCTAGACCGGGCGATCACGCATCGCCAATGCGGCGCAACAGATCGTCGAGTTGTTCCAGCGTTTTGTAGCCAATTGCCAGCGTGCCTGAACCATTGGCTTTGGCCTTCAGGTGAACATCAAGTCCCAGATGCTCGGACATCTTGGCCTCGATCGCACGTGTGTCCGCATCGGCCAAACCGGTAGACTTCGACCCACTATCCCTTGCCGCCTTTTTGCTCGCCTTGTCGGCACTTTTCTCCTGAACCAACCGCTCAATCTCGCGAACCGAAAGACCATCATCGATGATGCGGCGCGCAAGTTCTGCTGCATCTTCACGACCAACGAGCTGGCGTGCATGGCCGGCGGACAGGGCGCCAGAGGACACCTGGATCTGCACGCTCTCGGGCAGACGCATCAGCCGCAGTGTGTTGGCGATATGGCTCCGGCTTTTGCCTATAACGTTCGCCAAATCCTGCTGCGAATAAGAAAACTCATCGATAAGACTCTGATATCCTTGAGCTTCTTCCAAGGGGTTGAGATCAGAACGCTGAACATTCTCAATAATGGCCAACTCGAGCGATTCTTTGTCGTCTACCTCACGGACGACGACAGGCACAACATCCAGGCCGGCTCGTTGCGAGGCCCGCCAACGCCGCTCTCCAGCAATCAGTTCGAACGAGCCTTCCGAGATCGGTCGTACCAACAGGGGTTGAACCACCCCTTTGTCACGGATTGATGCCGTCAGCTCTTCAAGTGCTTCTTCTTCGAAAAGACCGCGCGGATTTCTCGGGTTGGGTGTGATCTGCTCGATCGGCAAACGCCGAACCGCCCGCGATTGATCGACAGCCACGGATTCGGGAACCGTGTCGCCCATGAGCGCGGCGAGACCGCGCCCCAAACGTCGCTTGGAAGCATCCTCAGCCATCGCCAGGTCCTTCTCTGATGCCTTACCCGCCATTGCTAAACCAATTAGGCCGCAACGGCGCGCAATTCGCGCTCACGCTCAATAATTTCTTGGGCCAGTTTGATATAGGCCTGGCTACCGGCACATTTGAAATCATACAAGATCGCTGGGCGGCCGTAGCTGGGGGCCTCCGACAAGCGCACATTGCGCGGGATAACGGTCTCATAGACTTTGTCGCCCATCACCTCGCGTACATCCTCGACAACTTGGGTCGAAAGGTTGTTGCGGGCATCGAACATCGTCAGCGCAATGCCATGGATGATCAGTGATGGGTTGAGGGCGCTGCGCACTTGCTCGACTGACCGCAGCAGCTGCGAGAGACCTTCAAGCGCAAAGAATTCGCACTGCAGCGGGACAAGCACCGCATGGGAGGCGGCCATGGCGTTCACCGTCAGGAGGCTCAGCGACGGCGGGCAGTCGACCAAGATGTAGGAAAGACGCTTTCCGCTCGGCGACACTGTCTCGGTCGATTGGTACCGGTTGAGCGCGGATCGCAGACGCATAGCGCGCTGCGGATCAGCGGAGATTTCCATCTCCAAACTCGACAGGTCCACCGTCGACGGCACGATTGACAGATTTGGGACTGCCGTAGGCACAAGCGCCTCTTCAATTCCGGCTTCCCCCGTCAACACTTCATAGCTTGTCACGACACGCTGCTGGGCGCCGATGCCGAGGCCGGTGGATGCATTTCCCTGAGAGTCCAGGTCGAGAATGGCCACTTCTTCGCCGATCGCCGCCAACGCCGTACCCAGGTTGATCGCCGTCGTGGTTTTGCCAACACCGCCTTTTTGGTTGGCAACCGTGATAACGCGCGGCTGGTCATGAATCGGCGGGATGGGGGGTGTATGCATCATTGTCGTTGCCTCTGAATGGCTAGACTGGTTTGTCGGGTCCGCCTGCGCGGCTTGGTGCCTGTCACCGCTTTTTGGTGATCTGTAGGATGCGACTGTCTGGATCGACCCTGCTGATATGATCTACCACGTCATATTCTTCAGAGTCAGACCATTCTGACAACTCCCTCAATGTCTCCCCACCTTTGTGAAAGAACGCGGTAGCACCTTTGGATAGCCAGGGGAAAGCCAGGTGGACGAGTGTGGACAAGGGTGCAAGAGCGCGCGCTGTCACAAAAGCTACATCGGGCGCATCGGTTAACTCCAGTGTTTCGATGCGTGCATTGACCACTCTAATCGGCACGCCAGTTTCACGTGAAACGGTGCGAAGAAATGCGCACTTACGGGTATTGGCTTCAACAAGCGTCATAGACAGCGGACAAGTCGTGCTGTCGGCACCTGCGATTGCCAGGATGGCGCCCGGTAATCCTGCCCCGCTACCAAGGTCAACACCGTTCAAACTCGTTCCATTGGCCATATCATGCGAATCCCGCCACGCTTCCAGCAGGGGAAGCAACTGTAGGCCATCGGCTATGTGGCGGGCCCAGACATCGTCCAAGGTCCTCGCAGCCACCAGGTTTTGGGCAGGCTGCCAGGCACGCAGAAGCCCAACATAGATCTTCAATCTCTCGATACCCGCTGGCGTGATCTCAACACCAGCCGTCTTAAGAGCTGTTTCGAGACCGAATCGATCTTTGTCGGATAGCGTCATTGCCGGAACAGCCGACGGGTCAAGCAGCGTGTCGACGCGCTTGCATGATCAACAGCGCCAAAGCACTTGGTGTCATGCCCTCAAGGCGCTTGGCCTCAGCCAAGGTTGTCGGTCGGCTATCCTTGAGCCGTTGCCGCAACTCATTCGAGAGACCAGGCATCGCATCAAAGTCGAGGTCATCCGGCAACGCGCGTTCGCTTTCCTGCTGCAAGGCGGCGACTTCCGCATCTTGCCGCTCCACGTAGACAGCATACAACGCATCGGTCGCTAGCTGCTCCAGCGTCGAGCGCGGATGATTGGCAAGGTCTGGCCAGATAGACAGGACATCATCGAGCGCTATGTTCGGGAAACCAAGGACCTCGAACGCGCTTCTGCGTTTGCCGTCTTGCTTCACAGACAGGTTCGCACGGGCAAGGTCGTGAGGTGTCGCCGCCGCAGCGTCAAAATCCTCGCGCGCACGGCTTAACCTGTCCCTCTTGTCTTCAAAGGCGCGACGTCGGGCGCTCCCGACCAATCCAAGGTCGATGCCCAAAGGCGTTAGTCGCTGATCCGCATTGTCGGCGCGCAGACGCAAACGAAACTCGGCGCGGGATGTGAACATGCGATATGGCTCCGTCACCCCGCGCAGCGTGAGATCGTCGATCATCACACCGAGATAGCTCGTTTCACGTCCGAATCGAACCAGCTCAGCGTTGGCTGCTGACCGTGCCGCATTCAAACCCGCAACCAGGCCTTGTGCACCAGCTTCCTCATATCCGGTCGTGCCATTGATCTGCCCTGCTAGAAACAGCCCGGGAAGGGCTCGACAGGCGAGCGTCGTATCAAGCGCACGCGGGTCGATGTGGTCGTATTCAATTGCATAACCTGGCTGAAGAATGGTCGCTTCCTCCAATCCCGGAATCGATGCAACCACGGCAGCCTGAACATCCTCAGGCAGGCTGGTCGAAATACCGTTTGGATACACCGCATGATCGTCGAGTCCTTCTGGCTCCAAGAAAATCTGATGACTTTCACGATCTTTGAAGCGCACGATCTTGTCTTCAACGGACGGACAGTAGCGTGGCCCACGGCTGTCAATGCGTCCGGAATACATCGCTGACCGATGCAGGTTCTGTTCGATGATGGCGTGCGTTTCGGCCGTCGTGCGTGTAATGGCACAGGACACTTGCGGGGTAGTGATTGCATCCGTCATCGTCGAGAATGGAACAGGTGGCTCATCACCTGGCTGCTCTTCCAATCGGCCCCAAGCAATCGTGCGCCCATCAAGCCGTGGCGGCGTACCGGTCTTCAGGCGGCCCATAGGCAGCCCCAGCGCCCGCATGCGTTCCGCAAGTTTAAGCGCCGGCTGCTCGCCCATACGCCCGGCTGGCCACGATTTTTCACCAAGGTGGATCAAGCCGCCAAGAAACGTGCCTGTAGTGAGGACAACCGCCTGTGCACCAATCTCCTGGCCGTCAGCAAGGACAACGCCGCAGACGGCGCCATCATCTGTGACCTTGAGATCAGCAACCTCACCTTCGATGATCGAAAGATCACGCAATTCGGCCAGCTCAGCTTGCATCGCTTCGCGGTACAGTTTGCGGTCCGCTTGCGCTCGAGGGCCTTGAACGGCTGGGCCCTTGCGCCTGTTGAGCAAACGAAACTGAATGCCGGCACGATCCGCCACGCGGCCCATGAGACCGTCGAGCGCATCAATCTCGCGCACCAGATGACCCTTACCCAAGCCGCCAATAGCCGGGTTGCAACTCATAACGCCGATGGCGTCTACTTTCAGAGTCACCAGGGCCGTACGCGCACCAAGCCGCGCAGCGGTGCCGGCAGCCTCACAACCAGCATGGCCACCGCCCACCACAAGCACGTCAAAGCTATTCATAGCTAGATCAGCCATTTAGGCATCCCGTGATCGTTAGGCATTACTCAGGTAAGCAATTTGAAGCGCTCTCCTGACTCGAAAATGCAATCAGTGCAAGCTCGTCGGTCCGGGGATCACCGGCATGCCAAAAATTGTATTCCGTTTCACGTGAAACGTTCAACGGCAGAAAGAATTTGCCCACGGCCGTCGACGACTTACTTGCCGATACAAAAGCGCGAAAACAACCGATCCAGCAGCCCTTCCGCATCAACATCTCCCACGATGGTACCCAGCGCGCGCTGCCCGAGGCGAAGCTCCTCGGCAAGATGATCAAGCGCAATCTGATTGGATGACAGCAGCCCCAAAGCCGCATCCAGATGCCCACGCGTATCTGCCAATGCTAAACGCCGTCGTGCATCGAGTGCGACACGTCCGCCGACACCTGTACCATGTTCCGCATGGTCTTCACGCAGTTTAGCACCAAGGACTTGCTTGAGGTTCACTAACCCCAAACCGGTCTTTCCTGACACCGAGATAGCGTCATCCCCTGGTTGCGATTCCTCGCCCAAGTCGGCTTTGGAACGGACACGAATCGTTTTTTCTGCCGGAAATGCAGATGGCCGTATATCGACATCATCGCCCCCCAGCAGCCAAAGAATGCAATCGGCCGTGCGAACAGACTCTTGAGTTCGTTCAATGCCCATACGCTCCACAGGATCAAACACCGAACCCGAGCGCAGCCCCGCCGTGTCAGTCAGCACGACAGGCAGGCCGTCCAGTTCCACCATAGCATCGATGCGATCACGTGTGGTACCAGCAATCTCCGAAACGATGGCCGCTTCTCTGCGAAGCAGAGCATTCAAAAGGGTCGACTTCCCGCTGTTGGGTGCGCCCGCAATAACAACGCGGAAGCCTTCCCGAACTTTCTCGGCGAATGTATCGACGAGTTCGGTATCAATCTCTGCCAGAACTGCACGCAATCGTTCCGGAAGCGAATCCACGACCGATCCCGGCACATCGTCTTCATCCGAGAAATCCAGGTCGGCTTCCAGGAGCGCGCGCGCGTCAGCGACTGCTTCCTTCCATCCGCGCACCTGATCACCACCAGCTCCCGCTAGTTGATCCAGAGCTTGCTGTCGCTGTGCAACTGTTGAGGCATGAATGAGATCACCAACAGATTCAACCTGGGTGAGATCAAGCTTGCCATTGAGAAAAGCTTGGCGGGTAAACTCTCCTGCCACCGCAGGGCGGATGCCATCCATCGACCATAGAGCCTCAAGCACACCCTCAACCACCGCAGCACCACCATGGCAGTGCAGCTCAACGACATCTTCGCCAGTGAAGCTGTTGGGCCTGGGAAAGAAGAGAACGAGCGCCTCGTCCAGGGTTTCGCCTGAACGCGTGTCCTGCAGACGCCGCAGGGATGCCAGCCGAGGTGAAGGGATATCTCCGGCAAGTGCTTCCGTCGCTGCTCGCACAGCGGGGCCAGAAACCCGAATGACGGCCACGCCGCTTGGAACCAATCCAGATGAAAGCGCAGCAATCGTTTCGGTCATCGTTTCCTACCCGAATCGATTCACGTGAAACAGTTTTGGCGGCGCCCTGGAGAGGCGCCACCCACCTTAAGTGTTCATCGTATCGAAGAACTCGGCGTTGGTCTTTGTTGCTTTGAGCTTGTCGAGCAAGAACTCCACGGCATCCACCGTGCCCATAGAAGACAGGATACGACGCAGCACAAACACCTTCGCCAGATCACCCTTAGGTACCAGCAGCTCTTCTTTCCGCGTACCGGACTTCAGAATGTCGATCGCGGGGAAGACGCGCTTGTCGGAAACCTTACGATCAAGAACGATCTCGCAGTTACCGGTGCCTTTGAACTCCTCGAAGATAACTTCGTCCATGCGGCTACCGGTATCGACCAGGGCCGTGGAGATGATGGTAAGCGAACCGCCCTCTTCGATGTTCCGCGCCGCGCCGAAGAACCGCTTAGGACGCTGCAACGCATTGGCATCGACACCACCGGTGAGAACCTTACCGGACGACGGCACCGTCGTATTGTAGGCCCGGCCCAGGCGCGTGATGTTGTCGAGAAGGATCACCACATCACGTCCATGCTCCACCAAGCGCTTCGCTTTTTCGATGACCATCTCAGCCACCTGAACGTGGCGCTGTGCTGGCTCATCAAAGGTGGAGGAGACGACCTCGCCGCGCACAGAGCGCTGCATGTCGGTCACCTCTTCCGGCCGCTCATCAATCAACAAGACGAGCAGAAAGCACTCCGGATGATTTGTGGTGATTGAGTGCGCGATGTTTTGCATCAACGTCGTCTTACCGGTACGCGGAGGCGCAACAATCAGGGCCCGTTGCCCCTTACCGATGGGCGCGACCAAATCGATGACGCGTGCAGAGCGATCCTTCACCGTCGGATCGTCAACTTCCATTTTGAAGCGTTCGTCTGGATAGAGCGGCGTCAAATTATCAAAGTGAACCTTGTGTCGGGCCTTCTCAGGATCTTCAAAATTGATGGTATTAAGCTTCACAAGGGCGAAGTAACGCTCGCCGTCTTTGGGACTGCGGATGATGCCTTCAACAGTGTCTCCGGTCCGAAGCGAAAATTTGCGAATCTGATTCGGCGATACGTAGATGTCGTCCGGGCCAGGTAGATAGTTGGCCTCCGGCGATCGCAGGAAGCCGAAGCCATCCTGCAAAACTTCGAGAACGCCTTCGCCAACGATCTCGACATCGCGCTCGGCATAGCGCTTGAGAATGGCGAACATAAGCTCTTGCGTTCGAAGAGCGCTGGCACCTTCGACTTCTAGTTCCTCAGCGAGCGCGAGAAACTCGGTCGGAGATTTTGCTTTGAGTGCCTGAAGACGGATTTCTTCCATGAAAGATATTTTTTGCCTGAAGAGCGTTTGTTAGCGGATGCCACAAACGGATGGGAAAATAAGATCAGAACAGATCGGTGTGGACAGTAGGAAACGTCGGGACGTGAGGTGAGAGAAACCTGCTGCGGTGTTCTAAAGGAGACTGAACCGAGGAACCTCGGCCCATGGCGAACACCTGCCTACCGCTTCGGATGTAAGCTAGCTTCCGCGCTTTGACAAGATACAACCTGTATCAGGTATTCATCAAAGCTCTATGACGGCACATTCTTGGCCAAATTTAGAACGGCTGCACGATCACCAAGATCACAATGCCGATCATCGCGAGCGTCGGCACCTCATTGACAATCCGCCAGTACTTGCTGGTCTTCGTGTTCATATCGCCCGCGAATCGACGCACCGACGCGGCCAGGTGCCCGTGCACCGCAAACAGCACCACGATCAGCACCAGCTTGGCATGCAGCCAACCACCTTGCAGGCTGTGCACCGCAATCGCGATCCAAAACCCAGTAAGCGCGGAAACAATCATCGCAGGCGTCATGATCGCTTTGAGCAACCGACGTTCCATGACCTTAAACGTTTCCGACTGGACCGAACCTGGTTCGGCATCAACGTGATACACGAACAGCCGCGGCAAATAGAGAAGGCCCGCCATCCAAGCAATCACGGCAATCACATGGAGCGCCTTCATCCAGACATAGGCGCTCGCCGGCAACACAAAGACAAGACCGGCTGTCAAAACAGCAAGAATGACCAACGCAAGCGCGTGGCCGCCATATTGCTTCGCCATCGATGGCTCAGACAGATCGGATGTTTGGTCTGCCATTAGGGAAGTGGGCTCCGTACGCGTTCAATAAAGCGATGCACCAAATCGATCTGCCCATCAGGGGTGATCCCATGGCCAAGATTGGCCACATGCGGCAAACCGACGGCCCCACGTTTCATCCTATCGACCGCTACGTCAAGTGCCTCCGGTCCAACGGTCATCAATAACGGATCGATATTGCCTTGAGTAACCATTGCAGCATCCACCTGCTTACGCGCATCAGCGACATCGATGCTCCAGTCTAGACCCACGACATCGATCATTGTCCGTTGACTGAACAGCCCCAAAGCATGCATCGCGCCCTTCGCAAACCCAATTATGGGTGTCTCCGCATGGTCTGCCTTTAGGCCAGTCACGATCTGGGAAATCGGCGAGATGCTGTATGCCTCAAACCCGGCAGGGCTTAGAGAACCAGCCCAGCTGTCAAACACCTGAACGGCGTCAGCACCCGCTTCGATCTGACGAGACAGGTAACGCACCGATGCCTTGGCCAAGGTTTCCAATAGGCGCGCAAATGTCTCTGGCTCCTTCAAAGCAAAAGATCGTGCCGCTGCCTGATCCGGGCTACCGCGACCGCCAACCATGTAGGTCGCCACCGTCCACGGCGCTCCACAAAACCCAAGCAGCGTTACCTCCTCCGGCAAAGATGCTCGCAGCAAACGCACAGTCTCAATCACTGGATCCAGATGCGCATCAAAGCGTTCCGGTTCCGATTCGAACCGTTCGATCACCCCGTTGATGGCATCGCGATCAAGTGGCGGAAGTACGGGGCCTATGCCTTCTTCAAAACGCACATCCTGACCGAGTGCATGCGGCACAACCAGAATATCGGAAAACAGGATCGACCCATCAAAGCCAAAACGCCGGATGGGTTGAAGCGTCACCTCGCAAGCAAGCTCCGGCGTGTAACAAAGATCGAGGAAAGAGCCAGCCTGTTTGCGTGTCGCCCGATACTCCGGCAGATACCGCCCGGCTTGCCGCATCATCCAAACCGGCATCCGGTCAGCAACCTGCCCCTTCAACACATCCAACAACAATCGTTTGGTCACGCCCCACCCTTCCAGTTCATTCCTTCCTTGCCTTCCATTGCTCAGCTCAGGCTGTGGATTCTGGAAAGAAAGAAATCACAGTCCCAAAGGGACCTTTTCATTTCTTATTCTTGTCGGTGGAAAAGACTCATATCCGTGCGACAAGCTACCCCTGCATAACCCTATCCCGCCCAACTCTCCATTGAGGGAACGCCATACTTCCGTTGGGGTCTGAGCTGGGGGCGAAAAGTAAAATAGATGGTTAACAAAGTCTTAACGGCCCGCCTGGCGAACCGCGAACAAAGCTCGCATCTGAGGGGCGTTCTGGAGAATCCAAACCCATCCACATGCTCTCCACACCTTGTCCGGCGCCAGTCTGTTTTGGACAGTTTGGATAAAACACCTCATAAGGATTCTCCCAACCTCGATTTGGCGGGTGGAACGGTACACTTCTCCACACCTGCCCACGCCAAGGAATGCACGTCCGTTGACAACCGCTGCCGCGCGCTTCTTCCACCTACATCTAGTGTCTGACTCAACCGGTGAAACGCTCTCAACCGTCTCGAGGGCCGTGGCATCGCGGTATCGAGACGCCCGCGCTATCGAGCACAGCTATGTCATGGTGCGCGACCAGGCGCAGATAGACCGCATTGCCACCGCCATAGAAGAAGCGCCTGGCATCGTGCTCTATACAATCGTCGATCCCGCTTTGGCCGCGCGCCTAGAGGAGAGATGCCGCGCCACTTCTGTGCCGGTGATTTCGGTGCTCGATCCTGTGATCAACATATTCGAGCAGTATCTCGGCGATGCAGCCGCACCGACGATTGGCGCGCAACACGTGTTGGACGCTGACTATTTCCAGCGGATTGAGGCGCTGAACTTCACCCTGGCCCATGACGATGGCGCGTTGCCGCCCAATCTCGATCAGGCCGATATCGTCATTGTCGGCATCTCCCGCACATCAAAAACGCCGACAAGCATTTACTTGGCCCACCGCGGTTTCCGCACCGCAAACTACCCTCTGGTCCCTGGAGCCCCGATTCCAAAAATTCTTACCAAACCAACCAAAGCTTTCATCGTTGGCTTGATGGCCACGACTGACCGCATCGTTCAGGTGCGTCTCAACCGCGTCCAGTCCGACTACAATCAGGCCGAGGACACGGACTACACCGATAAAGCCTTGGTAGCGGCGGAAATCGCCGAGTCTCGACGTCTGTGTTCGCGGCAGGGATGGCCCACAATCGACGTCACCCGACGCTCCATCGAGGAGACGGCCGCCGCCATTCTGTCGCTCTATCGCCAGCATCAAGAGGCACAGGCCTCGGAAGCTGAAGCGGCTATGAATGCGGACTACGCCGCAGGCCGATCGGATTGGTCTCAATGAGCGGTCTTGTTCTCGCCTCTGCCTCGGCTGTGCGGCGCGCCTTGTTGGAAGGCGTCGGCCTCTCCTTTGCCAGCCAAGCTGCTGACATCGATGAACGAGCGGTGGAGGCAGGTCTTGAAGGGCACACACCAAACGAAATCGCCGTGGCGCTCGCCGAAGCCAAGGCGGCGTCTGTTTCGCAGGCGAATCGAGGCGCGCTAATTATAGGTGCAGATCAAGTCTTGGCCTTTGAAGGCGCGATCCTCCACAAAGCTGCTGACCGCGATGCGGCGCACCGAAAGCTCTCCGCCTTACAAGGCAAAACCCATACACTTGCGGTCGGTGTCGCGCTCGTCCGCAACAGCGAAACGCTTTGGACTGGAACAGACAAGGCAAACCTTTCCATGCGTTCACTGACGGACGCCGACATAGCGGCCTATCTTGACCAAGCAGGTGACGCTTCGACGGCGAGCGTTGGCGCTTACCGTTTGGAAGAGGTTGGTGCGGCTCTTTTCGACTCCATAGATGGTGACTACTTCACCATCCTCGGGCTGCCGCTCTTGCCACTCCTTGGCGCTTTGCGCGCACATGGTATCGACCCCCTAAAACCCAAAACGAACCCATGACGAAACGCGCTGCAGTTATAGGGTGGCCTATCAGCCATTCACGTTCTCCGCTGATCCATGGCAGCTGGATCACCGAACACGGCTTGGATGCAAGTTACGAACCTATCGCAGTGGACCCAGCCGAGGCTGCAACTTGGTTCGCGAACTTTCGCAACCATGGTTTGGTTGGCGCGAATGTGACGATCCCTCACAAAGAAGCAGCGCTCGCCGCCTGCGATAGGGTAGAACCACATGCCGCGCGCCTCGGTGCGGTCAACACGCTTTGGCTCGATGGCGACAAACTCTGCGGCACGAGCACTGACGGCGAAGGCTTCATGGCAAACCTCGCCGACCAATCGCCCGGATGGCAGAACCATCCCCATGCAAGTCGGGCCGTGGTTCTTGGGGCAGGCGGCGCGGCCCGCGCCATCATCGACGCATTGCTCTTGGCTGGGACCACAAATATCGCGATTTTGAACCGCTCATTGGATCGCGCGGAGATGTTGAGTGAACATTTCGCGTCCCATTTCCCGAAGGCCAAATTGATGTTCGGCCCTTTGATGGCTTTCGCTGACCATGCAGCTGAGGCGGGTTTGCTCGTCAACACCACGGCCTTGGGGATGCAAGGCAAGCCACCGCTGGATGTGCCGATAGACAAACTCGCGCCAGGAGCAACGGTGTCAGACATCGTCTATACCCCGCTGGAAACGCAGCTGCTCGCAGAGGCGGCCGCGCACGGCCATCCTGTGGTCGATGGGCTGGGTATGCTGTTGTACCAGGCTGTCCCAGGGTTTGAACGTTGGTTTGGTGTGCGCCCCACCGTGACGCAGACATTACGGCAACAAATCATCGATGATTTATGAGGAATATCAATAGGTTCTCATGATACGCCTCGGTCTCACCGGCTCCATCGCCACAGGCAAATCAACCACAGCCCAGTTCTTTCGTGACGCTGGTGTGCCCGTGCTTGATGCCGATGCAGCGGTTCATGCCATCTATGCTGACGAAGGCGTCGGGCCGGTTGGTCAATTGATCCCCTTTGCGATTGTCGATGGCGTGGTGGACCGCGGGGCCTTGAAGGCGGCGCTGGCGAACGACGACACGCTCCTTCCCAAGCTCGAGGCCATCGTCCACCCACTGGTTCAAGCGCGTGAAGCGCAAGCGGCGGCAATGGCGGAAGCCGAAGGTAACACCCTGATGGTTTTCGACATCCCACTCCTGTTTGAGACAGGTGGCGACAAACGCATGGACAAAACGGCCGTCGCTCATTGTACGCCTGAAACGCAACTTGAACGCCTCATGGACCGAACTGGTATGACGGAAGAAACCGCGAAAATGCTGATGGCCCGCCAGATGCCACAAGACGAAAAAAAGGCGCGCGCTGACTATTTGATCAGCACCGAGCAAGGTCTGGACCATGCCCGCGAAGCGGTGGAGGCCATCATCACTGAATTGCGGGCATAACCGGCACAACGAAGCCCGTAGGGGATTCCCAAATGGCCTTGTGGCGCTCTAGAATCATCGCGGGAGTATCTCGGTATGCGCGAAATTATCTTTGACGTTGAAACCACGGGCTTGCGCGCCAAAGACGGTGATCGGATCTGTGAGATCGCGGGTGTCGAGATGATCGACTATGTGCCGACCGGCGTCGAATTCCATGAGTATGTTAATCCGACGATTCCCATGCCGGCAAAGGCTGAAGAAATCCATGGTCTGTCGGACGCGTTCCTTGCCGATAAGCCACTGTTCAACGCCATCGCAGACAGCTGGGTCGACTTTATTGGTGATGCCCGGTTGGTCGCGCACAACGCTATGTTCGACTTCGGCTTCGTCAATGCCGAGCTTGAGCGCGTTGGCCACGCGCCCATGTCGTTCGAGCGCATGATTGACACGGTGGCGATTGCGCGTCGCAAATTCCCGGGCTCCGACAATTCACTCGACGCACTTTGCATGCGCTTTGGCATCGACCTGTCAGCCCGCGACAAACATAACGCGCTTCTCGACACGCAACTGCTGGCCGACGTGTATGTAGAATTGATCGGTGCACGCCAAAAAGCACTGAGCTTTGGCGAGACCAGCAGACGCAGGCGCGGGGCAGCTTTGGCTGTTCCTTTGCGGCCCTCTCCCCTGCCAGACCGTTTGACGGCCGAAGAAAAGGCGGCGCATGCAGCATTTGTCGCAACGCTTGGCGAAGATGCGATCTGGCTGTCCTACTCGGACATAATAGGTGACACTGATTCCAACGAAAAACCGCCGACCTAAGGCCGGCGGTTTCGAATTCCTGCAAAAAACGCAGAGCGTTTAACTGGCGGCGGCCTGCGCGGCTTGCTGTGCCTGCATGGCGCGCTGACGGTAGAGCGCCAGGAAATCGACCGGATCCAGCATCAGAGGTGGAAAGCCAGCCTGACGGGTCGCGTTGGCCAAAATCTCACGGGCGAATGGGAACAGCAAACGCGGCCCCTCGATCATGAGGGCAACTTGGGTCTGCTCCTGGGTCATGTTCTCGGCGCGGAACAATCCAGCATAGGCCAATTCTACAGCAAAGAGCATGTCTTTGCCGGAGCCTGCCTTTGTTTCCAGTTTGAGCACCACTTCTTGCGTGTTCTCCGGCTTAGGGTTCACGGCAACCGAAACATTGATGTCGATTTTTGGCTGTTTTTGGCCACGCATCGATTCTGGAGAGTTCGGATTTTCGACCGAAAGGTCCTTGATGTATTGCGCAAGCGCCTGAAATTTGGGTTGGGCCTGGCCAGCTGCTGGCCCAGCCGCTGCGGCGGCTGCCGCTGCGGCTGCCGCACCACCGCCATTGCTTGAGGCTGTGGTGGTCGCATCTGCGCTATCATCTGCGGCAGGCGCGTCTACCTTGTCCTTGGTGTCGTCGTTCGATGCCATCGGGCGTCACGTCCTTGTTTCGTTCATTTTTGAAGGGCTGAGAGGTTCAATCAACGCGGTTGCGATGAAAAAAGGTGGCGCTGGCTAGCACTTTGCCCGCATCGCGGCAAGCGATTGCACGCATTTGCCGAGTTAGGAGGCGACTTTAGGTGCCCCACGGATTGTCGTCACGGGTCGTTCGACGCGTTGAAGGGCCATCAGGCTCCACCTCAGCATCGATGATAACGGTCTCCGCCTGGGCATCGCGTTGAGGTGACTGGCCGGGCCTTCCTGGCGAGCGCCAAGACGCGCCTTGGGAAACGTCCGGCATCTGGCTCGCCATCTGCCGCCCATAACGTGGCCAAATCAGCATCTGCACAGGTTTAATGAGGAACAGGATCCCGACAATGTCCGTCAGGAAGCCTGGAACAATCAGCAGAAGGCCACCCAGAAAGCCTAAAACCAGCCCGCCAAGCTCTTGGCCGACGGTTTCACCGCGCTCAGAGCGCTCCTGCATCCGCTGAACACTGGCAAGCCCAATCGTGCGGATCACGAACCCACCGGCAAAAATGCCAAGCAATACAAGTCCGAAGACACCGAAAAGCCCTACAGCCTCGGCCATAGCGACGAATCCGGCGATCTCCAGAAAGACGAACAGTAAGAAGATAAAAGCGAAGGGCATGGGCCCTACATGGCCCCCCTAATCGACGCTTACAAGCTCTATGAGCCTACCTAGCCGCCAAACTTTGTCGATCTGCGACATTGCGCGGTGCGATCACGCTTGCGTGTAGCCCTGGATGCTGCTTGAAACGCACCTACATAGGGATTCACTCAACAGAGACAAAAAGGAAGGTTCGGCCCCAGCGCAAATAGCGTCGTACGGCGGCTGAAACGTGGACCACGGTGGATATTTATACGCTGTTCTTTTTGGCCATTGCGGTGGCCATCTTTTTCCGCCTGCGATCAGTGCTGGGAAAACGCACTGGCGAAGAGCGGCCTCCTTTTGATCCGTATACTGCGCGTGAAGAAGCTGAGACCGGCGGCGACAAGGTCGTCACGCTGCCAACGGCACGTGCGCGCCAGGCGGTCGATCTGGATGACCAGATCGGGGGCGTGGTAAAGCCTGGATCTGCTGTCGAAGACGCTCTCAAGACCTTGTTGTCTGCTGATCCCTCTTTCAACGCTCGAGAGTTCGTCGACGGCGCGCGTCTCGCTTACGAGATGATCGTGACGGCTTTCGCGTCCGGCGACAAAGGAACCTTGCAACCGTTGTTGGACGAGGCAGTGTTTGAAGGGTTTGGCCAAGCAATCGACGAACGCAACAAGGCTGGCGAAACGGTCGACTTCACGTTCATCGGGCTCGACAAATCTGACATCGTTGAAGCTGAGTTGGCCGACAAGGTCGCGCAAATCACCATGCGGTTTAAGAGCCAGCTTATCTCCGTGACAAAGGACTCCGACGGGCGCGTGGTTGATGGCGACCCAACTGAGGTCACCGAGATGACAGACATTTGGACCTTCGCGCGCGACGTTGCTAGCCAAGATCCGAACTGGAAACTCGTCGCAACGGAAGCCACCTAAGGGGCGCCAGTGGGCAGCCTGCCATTATCTGTCAGCTGCGTGCTTGTGCTCTCTTTACTGGCGGCGCCACATGCCATGGCCGAATCCTTCCCCACAGCGCTTGTACCTATCGACTTTACCGACATGAGCGGTTGGCAACAGGATGACCATGCTGCGGCGCTGACCGCCTTTGTGGTTGGCTGTTCTCGGCCGAAGCCAGCCTCCACCAAGCCCAGTGGCGTTTCCGGCGAACGCTTGGCCGAACTGTGCGCCGTCGCGGCCGATGTTGTGCCTAGCGAGGCACGCGCCTTCTTCGAGCAGAACTTTCGACCACATCAAATCGACGGCGCAGGGTTGCTCACGGGCTATTTCGAGCCGCAAGTGCTGGCCTCCTTTGAGCGGACCGAAGAATACCGGTATCCGCTGTACGCCCGGCCTGCTGATTTGGTTGAGCTGGTGGGACCGGCACAACACCATGGCATCAATGACGATGTTACCTGGGGGCGGTCGACGGATACGGGATTTGAAGCCTTCCCGGATCGCGAAGCGATTATGGGCGGCGCTTTGGATGGCCAAGGGCTGGAACTGGTCTACCTCAAGAGCTCCATCGATGTGTTCTTCATTCACATTCAAGGGTCCGCACGGCTGGCCATGACCGATGGATCGGTTCAGCGCGTCAACTTTGCTGGCAAGTCCGGTCACGCCTACACCCCTATCGGGCGAACACTGATCGAGCGTGGTGACATGGCCCTCGAAGACATAACGATGGACAGGCTCCGAGCGTGGCTTGCATCGGCATCGCCCCAGGACCGTGATGCCGTTTTGGCAACGAATCGATCCTATATTTTCTTTGCGATGCAATCCGATTTTGATCCGACCGTTGGGCCGGTAGCTGCCGCCGGTGTTCCGTTGACGCCCGGACGCAGCCTCGCGATTGATCGACACCTGCACACCTTCGGCACACCAATTTTTGTGGAGTCGGGCGTGCCGTTGCCGGGCGACGACACGCCACTTAATCGGCTGATGATTGCACAGGATACGGGGTCGGCGATCGTCGGCCCAGCGCGCGGCGATATCTTCATCGGTTCTGGCGACGAGGCCGGATCCGTCGCCGGAGCGGTGAACCAGGCAGTCTCTTTTGTTTTGCTCATGCCGACACCTGCTGAATCGCCCCGCGACGAGCCCACGCAATGAGCAAGAGGGCCGGCAAACAGGACGCCGGTCTTTGGGACCAGGTGAAGCGGACCGTTGATCCCTTGGACGCCAAGCAGCGGGCTCGCTATTCCCAAGCACTCGCGGAGTACCTGGACAGTGCCGCGGCGGCGACGCCGTCCCACCCGCAACCCGATCGGCCATCTCAACCCGCAAGTGGCGCTATGAAACACCACGTGCCAGGGCATCCTGAATCCAAGCCTGCAACGCGTCAGTCCTATACGCCCTCAAAACCCAAAGCGCCGTCCCAACCGCCTCTGATCGATATTGAGCGCAAGGTCCGCAGCCGTATCGCGCGTGGCCGCACCCCTATTGATGCGCGTCTTGATCTGCATGGCATGCGCCAGCATGAGGCGCATGATGTGTTGCGGGCCTTTATCTGGCGGTGCCACGCCGCTGGACATCGCACCGTTCTGGTCATCACCGGTAAGGGTACGCGGGCACGTGACCCAGGGCCGGAAACACCGCCATGGGCGATGGGCACGGGCATTTTGCGCCGCGCTGTTCCCGGCTGGCTTTCTGCCTCGGATTTGCGGTCGGCCGTGCTGAGCATCGAGACTGCCCATGCCAGCCATGGCGGGGAGGGCGCGCTTTATGTCAGGCTGCGTGCCAAAAAGGCGGCTCGATGACTGGTGGAAACGATCCAGAACGAACACTCACCCCCTTGGGGGTGAAACTGCGCCAACTACGCGCCGAGCGCGGAGTAACACAGATGGAGATGGCCGAGGCACTTGGTGTCTCAAGTGCCTACCTGTCAGCGCTTGAACACGGCAAGCGCGGCTTGCCGAACTGGGCCTTCATCCAGCGCCTGGTGGGGTATTTCAACCTGATCTGGGACGATGCCGACGAGCTGGAGACGCTCGCTTTTTTGTCCGATCCACGTGTGACGGTCGATACGTCCGATCTAAGCCCTCATGCCACCCGGATTGCAAATGTGCTATCCCAGCGGATCAAGCACCTAAGCCCAAGCGACTGTATTTACTTGGAAAATGTCGTTGAGTTGCTTATTGAGGGGACGGCGCCGGCCTTGCAACCAAACACTAACCGCCGTCGTTCAAACGATTCCGAACCGCCAACTGAATCCGGCTAACTACAAGATAAACCGCGACAGGTCGGTATTCTTAGCCAGTTCACCAATATTGTCCTGCACGTGTTGCGCATCGATGGTGATCGTCTCGCCTGAACGGTCTGGCGCGGTAAATGAGATCTCGTCCAGAATACGCTCCATCACGGTTTGCAACCGCCGCGCACCGATATTTTCGACCGTGGCATTGAGGCTCACGGCGATATCGGCAATCGCGTCAATGGCGTCTTCGGTAAACTCCACCGTGACATCTTCGGTGCCCATCAGTGCCACATACTGCTTGATGAGGCTCGCCTCCGTGTCAGAAAGAATCTGGCGGAAGTCTTCCTTGGTCAGTGCTTTCAGTTCCACGCGGATCGGCAGACGGCCCTGAAGCTCTGGCAAAAGGTCCGATGGCTTGGCGACATGAAAAGCACCCGACGCGATGAACAGGATGTGGTCGCTTTTCACCGGCCCATATTTGGTCGAAACCGTGGTGCCTTCGACGAGCGGCAGCAAGTCACGTTGAACACCTTCGCGGCTAACGTCGCCGCCGCGTCCGGCACTGGTGGCGATCTTGTCGATTTCGTCGAGGAACACGATGCCATGGTTCTCGGTTAGGCGGATCGCGTCCTGCGTGATTTCTTCGTCATCGAGCAGCTTGTCGGATTCTTCGGCGATCAAAAGCTCATGACTGTCGGCGACGGTGATGCGGCGCTTTTTGGTGCGCTGTGCGCCAAAGGCTTTGCCCAACATGTCGCTCATATTGACCATGCCCATGTTCGCGCCCGGCATACCGGGGATCTCGAACATTGGCGCGCCGCCGGTATCGCGGACATCGATTTCGATCTCTTTGTCGTTGAGGTCGCCTTCACGTAGTTTTTTGCGGAAGCTGTCGCGCGTTGCTGGCGAGGCGGTTGCGCCGACAAGAGCGTCCAGAACGCGGTCCTCAGCGGCGATGTGGGCTTTCGCTTCCACCTTTTTGCGGCGCTCTTCGCGCACCAGCCCGATGGCGGCTTCCACCAGATCGCGAACGATCTGTTCCACATCGCGGCCGACATAGCCGACTTCTGTGAATTTGGTCGCTTCGACTTTGATGAAGGGCGCGTTGGCCAGTTTGGCCAAGCGGCGCGAGATTTCGGTCTTACCAACGCCGGTTGGGCCGATCATCAGAATGTTTTTTGGCATCACCTCTTCACGAAGCGAGTCGTCCAATTGTTGGCGCCGCCAGCGGTTGCGCAGCGCAATGGCCACGGCACGCTTGGCATCTTTTTGGCCAATGATGAAGCGATCCAATTCGGAGACGATTTCGCGCGGAGAGAAGGTCGCAGCAAGGTTGCTCATAAAGGTAACTATCCTCGGGGGGTTCCAGGCGGTGGGTGCATCTCCATCAACTGCGTGACGGACCCGTCTGGGTTGGTGAACGTGTCGTAGCAGGCAAAGCCCGCTTTTTCATAGGCGCGCACAGCACGCTGGTTTGTGATGTCAGGGTCGATGACCAACCGCTTTGCGCCTTCTGCGAAAAGCTTGGCGCAAAAGGCACGCACGGTCGCCGACCCCAGTCCTTTGCCGATGAGATCGGGTCTGCCGATGGTGATATCAACCCCCAGAGTGCCAGGCATTTGCCTGCCGACCCAAGGTTCCTTGGCCACCACCTCGGCAGGTTGCGCTGCGCAGGGCCAATTTTGGATGTAGGCAAAGGGGCCATCATCGTTGTGGGCGATATAGCCGCGTGATTCCCCGCTCTCCTCGCCGTCGTAGATCAGCCGAAGCTCGTGGTCTGGATCGCCCCACCATTCCTGTGCGTCTGGCGTCGATAGCCAGGTTTTGAGCATCGCCCGATCATCAACAGTTATCGGCACAAATTGGATTGTCATGGGTCAGCCGCCCAGGGCGTCCGGACCAACCGGGTTCGGAAGGCGCTGAGACAGGCCGTCGGGTAGGGCACGTAGGAAGCCACGCCGCAAGGGTTGCCAACCAAGCGCCAGGCTAACAACAAACAGGCCAAGGATAAGGGCTGCTGCCGCGAATTGGACATTGGACGGCACGCCCGATTGGCTGATCGCGTAACCGATGGCGCCGCCAAGATAGAGCATCGCCGAGACAATAAAGGCGCGTCGATCGATCATCAGCGCAATAAGGCCAAGGACCGCGACAATAACAAAAACGCGGACAGCATCAGCTGTGGAGTTGATGTCGAGCGCGTCTAGACCACCGGTGAGGGCAAAGACGATCAGCGGCGCTGAGACAAGATGCAGCCAGAAGGCGTTTTCGCTGAAGCGCTGTGTTCGCTGTGGGTCTTTCAGTTCGTAGAAAAGCGCCACCAAGAACGCGGCAAGGCCGATTGCGCCGTTGAACATTTGCAGACTCGCGCCCTCATCTTGCAGCTGCGCGCCCAAAAAGGCGTACACAAGCCCCACGATGCTGCAGGCCATCATCAGCATCGTAAAAGGCAAACGGAACCGCAGATAGAAGACCAGCGACCCGATAGCGAACGCGATGGTTGCCAAGGTGCCTGTGCTCGTATCATCCAGATCGATCAACCCAAGGACCGAGAGCCCCAAAAGGAGGGTCGCCATGAAGGCGGCGGAAAAACTCAGGGCGATAACGAGGCTTGCCAACGGCATGCGCAGGCGCGCCGTCACCCACTCGCCGACACCCCAAGCAATGGCCGCGAGGGCCGCCGCCAAAACAACATCGTCGACACCGACCACGCCGTCGAACTGCAGCCCAAGCGCTTCCACGGCCACGCCGCCCAGCCCAATCGCAAGGACAATGATGCCCAGCGCGAGGAAGACGTCGCGAAAACCGCGAAACAGCGCGAACGGTTCGTCGCCTGATTGAACCGTCGAGAACCGTTGCGGGATCGAATCGAGCGGCAATTGACGCAAAGCCAGCGCTTGGTCTGCGGTAATGATGCCCGCTGCCACGCCTGCCGCGATGCGGTCGTGTGGCGCCGGAACTGGGGGAGGGGTCGCCACGCGCTAGGCCTCGTCGATGCTTTCCAAGACGATGTTGTGGTTGGTGTAGACGCAAATATCGCCTGCAATCTCAAGCGCCTTGCGTGCAATGGCTTCAGCGTCCTGGTCGGTGTCGAGCAAAGCACGTGCGGCCGCGAGTGCATAATTGCCGCCTGACCCGATGGCCATCACGCCGTGCTCGGGCTCAAGAACATCGCCTGTTCCGGTTAGGATCAGGCTTTCTTCCTTGTCGGCGACGATCATCATTGCTTCCAAGCGGCGTAGATAGCGGTCGGTTCGCCAATCTTTGGCGAGCTCAACGGCAGCCCGTTTCAATTGGCCTGGGTACTGTTCCAGCTTGCTTTCTAAGCGCTCGAACAGCGTGAAGGCATCGGCGGTTGCACCAGCAAAGCCGCCAATCACGTCGCCGGAACCGATCCGACGCACCTTACGGGCATTGCCTTTGATGACGGTCTGGCCCAGCGAAACCTGCCCATCGCCCGCGATGACCACCTTACCGCCTTTGCGGACTGTGACGATCGTGGTCGCGTGCATGGAGGGCAGAGATGTTTCAGGAGAATGCATGAAATAACTCCAATCATGCGAACAAGTGTTGCCTGGCATGTAAGCACGCGAACGACGAATGCAAAGCACCGTCACCAACCGCTTTGCCAACCATGGTCAAAGCGAGTGCTTGGAAGCGGGCATCGACCCTGCTAGAGACAACGCCGAATTCCGGTAGTTCCACCATTTTGGGCTTTCTCATGTCGCGCACAGCCACCCAAGAGCGCACCACCAAAGAGACTACCGTTCGTGTGACGGTCGATCTCGATGGCACAGGTGCATCCTCCATTACCCTCAACGGTGCTGGCTTCTTTGCGCATATGCTCGACCAGCTCTCCAAACACTCTCTGGTCGACATCACAGTGGAAGCGACTGGCGATGTGCACATCGACGATCACCATTTGGTGGAAGATGTCGGCATCACGCTTGGCCTCGCCTTGAAGGAAGCGCTTGGCGACAAGCGCGGAATCCGCCGCTATGCGTCGGCCGACCTGCCAATGGATGAAGCCTTGTCGCGTGCAGCGATTGATGTGTCTGGCCGCCCTTTCCTGGTGTGGCGTGCTGAATTCACTGCGCCAAAGATCGGCAGTTTCGACACCGAATTGGTGCGCGAGTTTTTCCAGGCGTTCGCGATGAACGCTGGCATTACCTTGCACGCCGAGAGCGTTTATGGTGCCAACAGCCATCATATCGCAGAGAGCCTGTTCAAGGCCGTGGCGCGTGCTCTGCGCGACGCCTTGGCAATCGATCCGCGCGTGGCGGGCGACCTGCCGACCACAAAAGGAGCGCTGTAGCCATGCGCACCTATTCGGTTTTCGAACCGCCGGCTTTGCCCGGCAATCTTGAAGAAGATGCGCAAAGCTTCGTCTTCGTGCGCCATGGCTGGTCGTTGCTGGCGCTGTTTGTCCCACCGATTTGGATGATCATGCGCAAGCTTTGGATTGTTTTGGCGGTCTATGTGGTGCTGGTCATCGGCATTCAGCTGTTGGGCTTGGTGGTCCATCCCGCTGTCATCGGCGCAATTTCCGGGGCGCTTGCAATCATTCTGTTGCTTGAGGCTGGTCAGTTGCAGCTGGAAAGCTGGGCGGCGAAAGGCTATCGCGAGGTGGCCGTGATACAGGCCAAAAACCAAAACGAAGCTGAGCGCTTGTTCCTTTCAGGTTGGCTTGCTGAGCGCGAAGAAAAGGTCGCTGAACAAACGGTCCGCAGCCCTGTGCGCCGCCCTATCAGCGCGACGCCCCCGGCTCTGCCTGGTCTCTAGAAAGACATCGCCCCATGGCTGAATCGATTGCCATCATCGACTATGGCTCCGGCAACTTGCGGTCTGCCAGCAAGGCGTTTGAGCGCGTGGTGCGTGAGAAAGGCCTGGCCTCGCAGGTGCATGTCACGGCAGACCCGGAATTGGTGGTGCGCGCGGACCGCGTGGTGCTGCCTGGCGTTGGCGCTTTTGCCGACTGTGCAGCGGGCCTTGATGCCGTCGCTGGCATGCACGACGCTCTGTTTGAAGCTGTCACGCAGCGCGGAGCCCCGTTTTTGGGGATCTGCGTCGGCATGCAACTCATGGCGTCACGCGGTCTAGAGCATGGCGTAACACCAGGCTTTGACTGGATCTCTGGCGACGTGGTTGCGATTGAACCGAACGATCCAAACCTCAAAATCCCGCATATGGGCTGGAATGTGCTCGAAAACGTCGCCGATCACCCGATTTTGCAGGGCATCAAGACCGGCCAGGACGGGCTGCACGCGTATTTCGTGCACTCCTACCATCTCAAACCCGCCAACCCGTCCGACGTTATCGCCCAGGCCGACTATGGTGCGCCAGTGACGGCGGTGGTCGGTCGCGACAACATGGTTGGCACGCAGTTTCACCCCGAAAAGAGCCAGGCGTTGGGCTTGGCGCTCATCGGCAACTTCCTCACTTGGACCCCATAAACAAGCGTTCGTTATCCGATCATGATCCTGTTTCCCGCCATCGACCTGAAAGACGGTGTTTGTGTACGCCTTAAAAAGGGGGAGATGGATGACGCCACCGTCTATAACACTGATCCCGGTGATCAGGCCGCCAGCTTTGAGGCGATGGGTTTTCGCTATCTGCATGTGGTCGATCTGAACGGCGCTTTTGCTGGCGAAAGCCAGAATGGTGCGGCCGTGGAGGCGATCCTTAGCCGGGTTACAATGCCGGTTCAGCTTGGCGGTGGTATCCGCGACCATGCGGCGATCAATGCTTGGATCGACAAAGGCATCTCACGGGTCATTTTGGGCACCGTCGCGGTGCGCGACCCTGACCTGGTGAAGGAGGCGGCACGCCGCCACCCTGGCAAGATCGTGGTGGGCATTGATGCGCGTGGCGGCCATGTTGCCGTGGAGGGCTGGGCGGAAACCTCCGACATGAAGGCTGTCGAACTCGCCAAGGCCTTTGAAGACGCAGGCGTCGCAGCGATCGTCTACACGGACATCGACCGCGACGGCGTCCTCACCGGCATCAATTGGGAGAGCACTATCGACCTGGCGCAATCGGTCTCGATCCCCGTGATCGCGTCAGGTGGCCTTGCGTCCATGGCGGACATCGAGCGCATGACGCAGTCCGACGCTGCGATTCTAGAGGGTGCGATCTCTGGTCGAGCGCTGTATGATGGCCGCATAAACGCTGAAGCTGCATTGAAACTTTTGGAGACGGTATCATGAGTATGCGGATGCGTTCGCGCGAGCGCATGAGTGATAAGGAAGCCAACCGCTGGGCTTGGCGTTGGTCGATTGGGCTGATCCTCATCATTGCGCTGTTCCCTGTTGTCGCCGCGCTGTTGGGTGAGCTGATTGCCATGGCGTTGGGTTGCCAGGTGGCCGTTCCGTCGCTCAGCAATTGCACGCGACCAAATGCGTTTCTTGAGAGCTTCGCCCTCACCCTGATGGGCATGATCCGCTGGGCAATCATCACAGTTCCGACGGCTATTGTGGCGCTGGTTGGCCTGTTCATCACCTACCAAATCACCAAGAAGCGCGCCGAAAATCGTCAGCGCTAACCGAGTTGGAGATACGAGCATGAAGACCTGGTCTGTTTACCTGTCCGGTGAAATCCACACGTCCTGGCGCGAAGACATTCAGCGTGCGGTAGACGCGGCTGGTTTGCCGGTGACCTTCACAGCGCCTGTGACCGACCATGCCGCCAGCGATGATTGCGGCGTCGCAATTCTGGGCGGAGAGGCCGACAAATATTGGCACGACCACAAGGGCGCGATGTTGAATGGCATACGCACCCGCACACTGATTGGTGACGCAGACATTGTGGTGGTGCGCTTCGGCGAGAAATATCGCCAGTGGAATGCCGCTTTTGATGCTGGCTATGCGGCAGCCTTGGGCAAGCCGCTGATCATCGTGCAACTGCCAGAGCATGACCACGCCTTAAAAGAGGTGGACGCGGCAGCCCTCGCCATGGCCCGCGAGCCAAGCCAGGTGGCCGAGATTTTGTCCTACGTTATCAACGGCACACTGCCTGCCGCGTCGTCAGCACAGGCAGCGGAATAGCGTGCTATGTCCCTGAAGCCACGGGTTATTCCCTGTCTGGACGTTAAGGATGGTCGCCAGCCTAGCCCGCAGCCGCTTTGCGGCGAGGACAGGCAAAACCAAAATGGAGCGACCGGCTTATGTCTCTGAAACCCCGCGTGATCCCGTGCTTAGACGTCAAAGACGGTCGCGTCGTTAAAGGCGTGAACTTTGTCGATTTGGTCGACGCCGGTGATCCGGTGGAAGCCGCCAAAGCCTATGACGCCGCTGGTGCTGATGAGCTGTGCTTCCTCGACATCACGGCGAGCCATGAAGACCGAGACATCATTTTCGATGTTGTGCGCGAAACGGCCGAAAATTGTTTCATGCCTGTCACTGTCGGCGGCGGCGTGCGCACGCTTGACGATATTCGCAAACTTCTGCTGGCTGGCGCCGACAAGGTTTCGATCAACACGGCGGCCGTCCATGACCGCGATTTTGTCCGCCGCGCCGCTGAAAAGTTTGGCGCGCAGTGCATCGTCGTGGCCATCGACGCGAAGCAATCGACCCGCGAGGACGGCTCCACCTGGTTTGAGATCTTTACCCATGGTGGCCGTAAGCCCACGGGCATCGACGCTGTGGGGTATGCCAAGGAAGTTGTCGCGCTTGGCGCAGGCGAGATTTTGCTCACCTCGATGGATCGCGACGGCACCAAGGCCGGCTTCGACCTGCCGCTGACACGCGCCATCGCCGACGCCGTGACCGTACCGGTGATAGCGTCAGGCGGTGTTGGCACGCTGGATCACTTCGTTGAAGGGGTGCGCGATGGCCACGCGACAGCCGTTTTGGCAGCCTCCGTCTTCCACTTTGGCACCTATTCCATAGGACAGGTCAAAGAGCATATGATGGACGCAGGCATTCCCATGCGTCCTGCCTAAGGCGATCCGATGACAAGTTTCACGCTTCATGATCTTGAAACAAACCTCGCCAAGCGGGCTCAACAGCCTGCCAGCGAAAGCTATACCGCGTCCCTGGTGCTAGCTGGCATGCCCAAAGCCGCCCAGAAACTGGGCGAAGAAGCGGTTGAAACCGTCATTGCAGCCATGGAAGGCGACAAAACGGAACTGACCAAAGAAGCAGCCGACTTGCTCTACCATTTGTTGGTGGTCTTGCAGGTTTCGGGTGTCCCCTTCGCGGATGTGGAAGCGGAATTGGAACGCCGTACGGGACAATCCGGTCTGGATGAAAAGGCGAGTCGCTCCTAAAAAGGCGCTTCGCTGACCAGGATTGGTAGGGATGACAACGCGGCGAGCTGGCGGCATGGATCAAAGCACACTTTCCAACCTCTCTCCCTATCGCTCGTTCACGCGCGATGAATGGGCAGCTCTGCGCGCCGGCGAGCCTATGGTGCTCGCCGAGGAGGAGGTCGATCGTTTTCGTTCGTTGAATGACCGCTTGTCACTTGAAGAGGTCGAGGCGATTTACCTGCCTTTGTCGCGTCTACTCGCCATGTATGTCGCGGCGACGCAGCAGCTTTTTAAGGCGACGCGACGCTTTTTGGGCAGCGACGGCGCGAAGGTACCGTTCGTGATCGGTGTCGCCGGGTCGGTCGCTGTCGGCAAATCAACCACCAGCCGTGTGCTGCAGGCCCTTTTGAGCCGGTGGCCGAACACACCGAAGGTGCAGCTCATCACCACGGATGGATTTCTGTTACCAAACGCGGTGCTCGAAGCCGAAGGCCTGATGAACCGCAAAGGCTTCCCCGAGAGCTATGATGTGAAGGCACTTCTGGCCTTCCTGTCGGACGTCAAAGGCGGCAAGCCGCATGTTGAGGCGCCCGTCTACTCGCACCTGACCTATGATGTGCTTCCCGGCGAGACGGTGGCCGTTGACCAGCCGGACATCCTTATCGTCGAAGGGCTCAACGTGCTGCAAGCACGTCAGCCGACACCCTCTGAGGCGGATCGCGGCGTGCCGTTTGTCTCTGATTTTTTTGACTTTAAGATCTACATCGACGCTGACGAAGAGATCCTCAAAACCTGGTACATCCGCCGCTTCATGCGCCTGCGCGAAACCGCGTTTGCCGACCCGAAGAGCTTCTTTCACCGCTATTCCAAGCTGAAAGACGATGAAGCCGTGGCCACAGCCACGCACATTTGGAACGGCATCAACCTGCCGAACCTGCGCACCAATGTGCGCCCCACCCGCGCCCGAGCCGACTTGGTGCTGACCAAGGGCGAAGACCACATGATGCAGCGGGTGGACTTGCGGAAGGTGTAGGTCCTGAACCCAATTTGCTGTTGGCAATTGGCAAAAAATCTTGAGTTTTGTGTGAACCTAGCCTACTAATAAACATAAAGATCATTGCTATCTATTGACTCTTAGGGCGGTTCGTGTTGGCCGCCCTTCCGATTCTGGAGCTACAGATGCACCCTGGTGATTTTAAAGTTCTTGAAGATGAAATATTGGAAGTCCTTGGATCCTCTTTTGCGAGAGTAGATCTTTTAGAGGTTCGGATAACGCCCGATGTTGACTTCGAAGGGGATGATATTTTGAGAGTTGATGTGGTTTTTGAAGGCGAGCCAAAAGATCTCGATGGCAATGTACTCGCATCTGCTGTTCGTACAATTCGGCCGGCAATGATCAGAAATAATGTCGACGATCTATTCCCGTTGTTATCATTTATTGCTGCCGACGATGCCAAATCCCAAGCCGTCGGCTAGTTCGAGCATAGCGGAACGAAAGTCAAAACCTAGACTTGCTTCTGACTTGCTCGTCACAGCTCGAATGTTGGCGTCTGCCGGCGGTAAACGTAAACCGAAGCAGGCCAACTTGCGGCGAGCAGTCAGTACCGCCTACTATGCCCTGTTTCACACCGTGTGCCGCTCATGCGCAGACAATATAGTCGCATCTGGGGGCGATTTCCCAAGGGCGGCGTGGCGACGGGCCTACCGAGCACTGGGACACGGTTTTGCAAAGGCCGCTTGCAATCCCAAGGACGGAAGACAAGCAAAGATTCTGGCACGTTATCCGAACGAGATTCAGGACTTTGCGACGCAATTTTATAACATGCAGGTCAAGCGGCATCTTGCTGACTACGACCCATATGCAAGATTTTCTAGATCTGCCGTGACTGCCGACATTCAGGCTTGCGAGGCTGTTATCCGCGGATTTAGGAGCGCGCCACTTTCCGACCGTCGCGCTTTCACGACATTAGTTCTATTCCAAGATCGATAGAAAAGGGCGCCGATTGGCGCCCTTTCTGATCATTAGACTGAAAAGCAGCGCTTATTCAGCGGCTTCGCCGTCTTTCTCTTCGACGATCTCCTGTCCAGTTTCCTGGTTGACCATCTTCATGCCGAGGCGGACTTTACCGCGGTCATCAAAGCCTAGCAGTTTGACCCAAACCTGATCGCCTTCTTTGACGATGTCTGTGGTCTGCTTCACGCGCTGTGGCGCGAGCTGAGAGATGTGCACCAGGCCGTCCTTTGGACCGAAGAAGTTGACGAACGCACCAAAGTCGACCGTCTTCACGACGGTACCTTGGTAGATTTCGCCTTCGACTGGATCGTCGGTGATGGAGCGGATCCACTTGATGGCCGCTTCGATGGACTTGCCATCGGCGGAGGCAACCTTCACGGTGCCGTCATCTTCGATGTTGATCTTCGCACCGGTCTTCTCGACGATCTCACGGATCACCTTACCGCCCGAGCCGATCACGTCACGGATTTTGTCGGTTGGGATGGAGAGTTGCTCGATGCGTGGTGCAAATTCGCCAAGCTCAGCGCGGGCTTCGCCCAAGGCTTTGCCCATCTCACCCAAAATGTGCAGACGGCCGCCTTTGGCTTGGTCGAGGGCGATCTGCATAATCTCCTCGGTGATGCCATCGATTTTGATGTCCATCTGCAGCGAGGTGATGCCGTCGGCAGTCCCGGCCACTTTGAAGTCCATGTCGCCAAGATGGTCCTCGTCACCGAGAATATCGGACAGAACGGCGAACTCGTCACCTTCCTTGATGAGGCCCATGGCGATACCAGCCACCGGGCGCTTGATCGGCACACCGGCATCCATCAGCGCCAGCGATGTGCCGCAAACGGTGGCCATCGAGGAGGAGCCATTGGACTCGGTGATTTCCGAGACAACACGCAGCGTGTAAGGGAACTCGGTTTTCGCTGGCAGCATCGGGTTGATGGCGCGCCAAGCGAGCTTACCGTGACCCACTTCGCGGCGACCCGGCGAACCGATGCGACCGGTCTCACCCACCGAGAACGGCGGGAAGTTGTAATGCAACATGAAGTGCTCATAGGTGAGCCCTTCCAGACCGTCGATCATCTGCTCATCGTCGCCGGTGCCAAGCGTGGCAACCACGATGGCCTGCGTTTCACCGCGGGTGAACAGCGATGAGCCGTGTGTGCGCGGCAGAACGCCCACTTCGCTCTCGATTTGACGAACGGTGACGAGGTCACGGCCATCGATACGGCTCTTGGTCTGCAGAATGTTGCCACGGACAACCGACGCTTCAAGCTTCTTGAAGACGGTTTTGACCTGGGTTTCTGTCCACGCTGGGCTGTCAGCGCCTTCTGGGAAGAAGGTGGCCATCACCTTGTCGCGGGCAGCGCCAACGGCGTCTTGGCGTTCTTGCTTGGTGGTGATCTTGTAGGCTTCGCCCAGATCGTCGCCCACCATGCCTTTCATGGCGTCATAAAGTTCCGAGAGATCTTCCGGCTGGAAGTCGCGCGGTTCTTTGGCGCATTTTTCAGCCAGCTGGATGATGGCGTCGATGACAGGCTGGAAGCCCGCATGGCCAAACATGACAGCGCCGAGCATAATGTCTTCCGGCAGCTCTTGGGCTTCCGACTCCACCATCAAGACAGCGTCGTTGGTGCCAGCGACCACGAGGTCGAGCGCGGTATCTTCCATTTGGTCTACCAGCGGGTTCAGCACATATTCGCCGTTGATGTAGCCAACGCGCGCGCCGCCAATTGGGCCCATGAACGGAACGCCCGACAGGGTGAGGGCAGCGGACGCCGCCACCATGGCGACCATGTCGGGGTCGTTTTCCATGTCGTAGGACATGCAGGTACAAATGACCTGCGTGTCGTTCTTGTAGCCATCCACGAACAGCGGGCGGATCGGACGGTCGATGAGGCGCGATGTCAGCGTCTCTTTTTCGGTCGGGCGGCCTTCACGCTTGAAGAAACCGCCAGGGATGCGGCCCGACGCGTAGAATTTTTCCTGGTAGTTCACCGTCAGCGGGAAGAAGTCCAAGCCCGGCTTCGGCGCATGGGCAGAGACAACGGTGGCGATCACGGTGGTTTCGCCGTAAGTCGCGATCACCGCACCATCGGCTTGGCGGGCCACTTTGCCCGATTCCAGCGTCAGCGCGCGGCCACCCCAGTCGAGGGTGATTTTGTGATGATTGAACATTCATCAGTCCTTGTTTTGGGCTCGCCCCTTTGGCGAGACCCCGGTCGAGGCTGGTCCGATCCCCCATGGATCGGGTTCCAGACGTGCAGAACGGCCCATGCCGATCTGCGGAAAGTGTGGTGAGGAAAAGCGAAGGCCAGTCGCACCCCAAACAGCGGGGCGCCCGCCAGCGAACGCATGTGCGGCCATGACGGGCAGCGAACCAAGCTGCGAAGCGTGCGCCACGCAGTCTTGTCTTGGCTGGTGCTCAAAGCGCCAACAGCAAGACGACGGAGCCTTGAAGCACGGAAGAGGCATCAAGGGTCGGCAATCCTGCCAGTGGCTACGCGAACCGCCAGCTTTGTGTGGCCTCCGCCGTTCGAACACCGGCAGGAGGGTGAGCAGCGCCAAACCATGGCGATACTCGTTGGTCGTGTACACCAACGCGCATCGCGGGGGAACCCGCGACACGGCATGGGTGATCCGTCACCTTGTCATTCAGGCGATAGACCGAATTGCCGGAAGGCGTGGTGTTAGCGGCGGATGCCCAGACGCTCGATGAGCGAACGGTAGCGGGCTTCGTCACCCTTCTTGACATAGTCAAGCAGCGAGCGGCGCTGCGACACCATCTTCAAAAGGCCGCGGCGGGAGTGGTTGTCCTTGCCATGCTCTTTGAAGTGACCGGTGAGGTTGTTGATCCGCTCGGTGAGGATAGCGACCTGCACTTCGGGTGAACCAGTGTCACCTTCCTTGGTGCCATACTCTTTGATGAGCTCAGACTTGCGCTCAGCAGTAATCGACATCGGGTATCTCCTTTGAATTGAGGATTGGGAAAACCCAGGCCGGGATGTCGTCCAGCAAGGGTCATATTAAGCGGTCGTGCCGAAGGCACGGAGCCACAGGAAATGTTGGTTGTTCCGAAGGAACAGAGCCAAGAGGGTTGCTGGTCGTGCCGGGAGGCACTTAGCCAAACAAAAATGTCTTCAGCGCCGAACGCCAAAGACCGCGGGGCTATAGAGGGTTTTTGAGAGAAAGGAAAGGGGGGAGGCTTCTACAGCAACGCTACGATGGTGGCGCCTAAGCCTCCGATCGCGATAAGAGTTCCGATTGTAAAGCGCCGAGTTGATATGATGTCAGCTCTGATCTTGGCGTTAAGATCATCTCTGGCTACGTCGCATTTGCGAGAGATATCCACCAATTGGTCAAAGCGTTTCTCATGTGCTGCATGATCCAAATCGCGATCATCACCCGTTTTGCGGTCGGTGCCAACGTCGTCCTGGGCTTCCTGACAAATGGTCAAACAGTCATGCCACCCGTCAACAATCTCTCCAATGACGACACTACTGTAATCTGATTGGAATTTTTTGATCTGCTGCAGCGCATGAAGGATGCCGGCCTCTGACGCTTCATACGTAGCCCTTTGGTAGTGCCTCACGGCTTTGAGCAGTTCTTGCTCGTTATCTATTTGCCCACTGTCAGAAACGGCTTCCGTCAAATGATAAGCGGCGTATCGAATTTCGTTTATCGCCGGTATTCCAGCCTCATCGCGATAGTTCTGAACGCGGGCTAGAATTCGGTCAGCCCGTTCGCTTTCAACCTTGAGGTCTTGGACAAGTTTAAGTGTATTTTGAGCGGCCATAATCGGCCACTTACGCTACGACTCTATGAAAAATCAAGCAGAGTCCGCGAAGTTGATCGCTTTGACAGCTTTGACCTGCTTCTTGATGTCGTCGTTTGTGTAGTACTGGCCGTATTGCAGACGCAGATTGCCGTGCGACCGCTGCATGATGACATCACGATCGATAGCCGCGCGTGACGCTTCTGAATCAACGATGATGTGCTTTGCGGGTACAAAGGCCGCAATGAGTCTGTCAACGAATCGCATGAGAAGAACCTTCAGGAGTCAACGGCTTTCGATAATCCAGGTGCAACGAATCAGTCAAGCAAGGACAAAGGCTACGAGCGCCTTTTTTACGTTGGGTTAAGATCCGAGATTGCTCATCCCTCCGCCTGCACAATCACCCGTTTCGGCAGGAACTTGCCGTAATCGACCACGCCGATAGCGACGAGATCATCGCCGTCCATCGCATAGGCTTCTTCCCCATGGGCCGGGGCGGTAGGGCCGCGGACGAGCAGGCTCATGCCGCGGCGCAGCTTCGCCGCATCGCCCGGCACGACCGGGATCTCGTGCAAATCACCCAACGCATCGGCCATCGGTGTAAGGAGGGCATCGCAATCCTCCGGCGCTTCCATCGCTTCGAGCTGATCCAGCGTCACCGTGCTGTGCTCATCGAACGGGCCGACCTGCGTGCGCCGCAAGCTGGTGACATGCCCACGCGTGCCAAGCGCGCGGCCAAGATCGCGTGCAATGGCCCGCACATAAGTGCCTTTGCCGCAATGCGCTTCGAACATCGACCGATCCGCATCGGGCGAACCGAGATAAACCAAATCGTGGATCGTCACCTGGGAAGGTTCGAGCTCCACCGTTTCGCCGTCGCGGGCGAGGTCGTAGGCGCGCTCGCCATCCACCTTCTTGGCCGAAAAGGCCGGTGGAACCTGATCAATCGCGCCGATAAAGGCGGGCAGCGCCGCAAGTATAGCTTCTTCTCCGGGCCGCACATCGCTTGTCGCGGTGGCCTCGCCCTCGGTGTCGTCGGTCGAGGTTTCGATGCCCCAGCGCACCGTGAACAGGTAACGCTTCTCCCCATCCATCACATAAGGCACCGTTTTGGTGGCTTCCCCTAACGCAAGCGGAAGGACGCCTGAGGCCAGCGGGTCGAGCGTGCCTGCATGGCCAGCCTTTTGCGCGTCGAACAAGCGGCGTACCCGGCTCACCGCATGGGTGGAGGTGACGCCAACCGGCTTATCCAGGATGACCCAACCGGAGACTTTCCGGCCTTTCTTGCGCCGTGCCATCAGGCATCCTCGCCCTTGTCATGCTCGCCGCGGCGGAAAGCGTTGGTATCGCGGGTCACTTCGGGCGAGCGCAAAATCTCATCGATCCGCCCATAGGTGTCGAACGATGTATCGGGTTTGAATCGCAGGCTCGGCGTGAAGCGCAGGTTGAGCTGCCGACCAAGCTGACGGCGCATGTCACCAGCGCCAGCGGCAAGCTTCTTGGTCAGCGCCCTAGGGTCGCCCGGTCCGATAGGGGTCACAAAACATGTCGCGATCTTGAGATCGGGCGACATGCGCACCTCCGAAACGGAGACCAGCGACCCGCCCAGATCGAGCCCATGCACATCACCGCGCGCCAGCAGGTCCGCCAAAGCATGCCGCACCAGTTCGCCAACGCGCAATTGCCGCTGTGAGGGAGGGTTCATCGGCCCCAATTCCTGTCATGCTGCGTCGGCAGCACGGAGCTTAGAGCTTCCGTGCCACCTCTTCCACGCGGAAGCACTCGATGACATCGCCTTTGCGAATGTCTTCGTAGTTCTCGAAGGCCATGCCGCACTCTTGGCCAGCCGACACCTCTGGCACGTCGTCTTTGAAGCGCTTGAGGGTCTTCAGCTTGCCTTCGTGGATCACGACGTTGTCGCGGATCAGGCGTACGCCATTGCCACGCTCCACCTTGCCGTCCGTCACCGTACAACCGGCCACCTTGCCGACTTTGGAAATGTTGAACACTTCCAAAATCTCGGCATTGCCAAGCATGGTTTCGCGTCGTTCGGGCGAGAGCAGACCTTCCATCGCCGCTTTGATGTCATCCACCAGATCGTAGATGATGTTGTAGTAGCGGATCTCGATGCCTTCGGTCTGCGCCGTATCACGCGCCTGCTTGTTGGCGCGCACGTTGAACGCGATGATCGGCGCCTCCGAGGCTGCTGCAAGCGCGATGTCACTTTCGGTCACGCCGCCAGGTGCTGCGTGGATAACCCGTGCTGCGACCTCATCATTGCCAATCTTTTCAACGGCTTGCGCGATGGCCTCAACAGAACCTTGCACATCGCCTTTGACCAGTATTGGGAACTCTTTGAGGTTGGATTCCTGCAGGCGCGTCATCATCTGCTCAAGCGAGCCACGGGCCGTACCCAAGCGAGCGGCAGTTTTCTCGCGTAGCTGGCGCTGACGATAATCGGTGATCTCACGTGCCCGCGCTTCAGATTCGACAACCGCAAACGGGTCGCCCGCCGATGGCGTGTCTTGGAAACCCAGAACTTCGACGGGCGCCGATGGGCCAGCCTCGTCCACCTGCTCGCCATGATCATTGATCAGTGCGCGCACACGGGCCCACGCACCGCCCGCGACCAGGATGTCACCGCGGCGCAGCGTGCCCTTTTGAACCAGGACAGTGGCGACGGGGCCGCGGCCCTTGTCGAGTTGGGCTTCAATCACAACGCCTTCGGCTGCCCGGTCTGGGTTGGCCTTCAGCTCCATGATCTCCGACTGAAGCAGAATAGCGTCGAGCAGGTCATCCAGCCCTTTGCCCGTGGTGGCCGAGACTTCCACATCTTGAATCTCGCCGCCCATGCCTTCGACCTGCACTTCGTAGCGCAGCAGATCGGTGCGCACGCGGTTAGGGTCGGCTTCAGCCTTGTCCATCTTGTTGATGGCGACAATCATCGGAACCTCACCCGCGCGGGTGTGGTTGATGGCCTCAACGGTTGTCGGCATCACGCTGTCATCACCTGCAACAACGAGGATCACAATATCCGTTGCCTTGGCGCCACGCGCGCGCATGGAGGTGAAGGCTTCGTGGCCAGGCGTATCGATGAACGAGATTTTTTGTCCATTCTTTTCAACCTGGTAGGCGCCGATATGCTGCGTAATGCCGCCAGCCTCCCCGGCGACCACATTGGCATTGCGGATGGCGTCGAGCAGGGACGTCTTGCCGTGGTCGACGTGGCCCATGATGGTCACGACCGGTGGCCGTGGCAGCGCTTCGCCCTCGTCATCCTCGGTATCCGTTGAGAAGAGACCCTCTTCAACGTCGGCTTCGGAAACCCGCTTAACGGTGTGACCCAGCTCTTCGGCGATCAGCTGCGCTGTGTCGGCGTCGATCACATCGTTCACCGTGAGCATCTGGCCTTGGGTCATCAGGATCTTGATGACGTCCACGGCGCGCTCAGCCATGCGGTTGGCGAGTTCTTGAATGGTAATCGCGTCTGGAATGGTAACTTCGCGCAACACTTTTTCGCGCGGCCCGCTTTGTTGCTGACCACGGCGTGCTTTTTCCTGACGGCGGCGCATCGCTGCAAGCGAGCGGCCGCGTTGGCTTCCACCGTCATCGTTGAGAGCAGCGTTAATCGTCAGTTTCGAACGGCGGCGCTCATCGGTGCGCGGTGTCGGTTTTGCCGGCGGTGGTGTTTCGGCGCGCTTGCGCGCATCGCCGCCACGTCCGCGAGCTGGTGCTTCGGCGTCCGAACCACGTTTGGTTGGGCCTTTTGCGGCAGGCTCTTCAGCTGGTGCAGGCTTCTCTTTCGCCTTCGGACGGCGTGCTTCTTCTTCGGCCTGGCGCTTGGCTTCCTCAGCCAGGCGTGCGGCTTCCTCTTCGGCCTCTTTCTTAAGGCGTGCTTCTTCTTCCGCGCGACGCTTAGCCTCTTCAGCGGCGCGTTTGGTCTCTTCGACCTCGCGCTGCTGCGCCTGCTTCAGGGCTACCAGTCGAGCTTCTTGCTCGGCGTTGGTGGCACTGCGGGCGTCCGGCTTTGCCGGGGCCTTGGTGGCTGCGTCCGATCCGGGCTTGATCACACGGCGCTTGGTCTGCGTGACGACCTTTGGCGTTGGCTTGCTGCCAGCCTCTTCCGCAGCATCACCGGCGGGAGGCGTATCGCCTGGCATGACGAGGCGGCGCTTGCGCTTCTCCACGACCACAGAATTGGAGCGGCCATGCGAGAAGCTCTGCCGAACCGTCCCTGTTGACGGTTTCAGCGACAGCGTACGCTTGCTTCCTTCGCGTGTGCTTTTTTCGTCTTTAGTATCTTGATCGCTCATACTGTCGTCTTGTCTCCACGCAACGCGTCATGGGTGCGTCGCACTGTTTGGTCCTTGGTGTATTTGCCTAAGCTAAATGCTTCCAGCCGCCGTATGGGGGCAAGAAATCGCGCAGCACCCGGACCATCCAGAAGGGCCGCATGTATCACATGTTCCTGCCCTAATGCCAAACCCAATTCGCTACGCGAAAAAACCTGTGTCACTGGCACATCTGTATGCTGTGCCAACCGGTTCAATTTTGATTGTCCGTCTGCTGCCGCTTCTATGGCGTGCAACAACAAATGGGCCTTGCCGCTCTTGAGCGCACTTTCGACTTTCGAAAAGCCATTGACGACCAGACCCGCTTTGCGGGCGAAGCCAAGTGCGCCCAATGCGTGCTGACGCAGCACCATATCGGTGCGCTCGATAACGGTATCAAGGCCGCCGATCGAAGTCTCTGCCTGCAAGGCGCGCGCAAAAGCTTTGCGCTTGATTGCTTGGTCAAGGACATCGCGATCCAACGTCACCCAAGCACCACGGCCCGGCAGGTTGGCCTTTATGTCTGGGATAACCTGACCACTTGGATCGAGGACGAAACGGATAAGGTCTTGATCATCGGCACGCGCACGCGTGACGATGCACATGCGCTCACGCATTGGCTCGCCCGTCCGTGTTGCTTGCGCCTTGCCCATACCCGTGTGTCGATCCCAGTTCTCATCGCCGAGGAAGGTCCCGCCTAAGCGGGAACCTCTTCCTCTTCGGTGGTTTCGTCTTCTTCCGCGTTTTGCGCCATAAGCTCTTCAGCGGTGATCCAGCCAGCCGCCACACGTGCCTGCATGATCATCGCCTCAGCGTCAGTCTTGGAAACATCAAAGTCCGATAGGGCACCAGGGAAGCGGACAACTTCACCATCCTTGCGCTCTGACCAACCAACGAGATCATCGGTGGCGCAACCTGCAAAGTCTTCGATGGTTTTCACATCGTCTTTGCCCAAGGCAACGAGCATTGGTGTGGTCAAGCCATCGATCTGGCGCAACGTGTCTTCGACACCTAGCTCACGGCGTTCAGCATCTGCTTGCGCTTCCTGCTCTTCCAGAAACTCGCGAGCGCGTGCTTGCAGTTCGTCGGCGGTTTCTTCGTCAAAGCCTTCAATGGTCGCGATTTCATCGCGTTCCACATAGGCGATCTCCTCCATGGTGGCGAAGCCTTCGGATGCCAGAAGCTGACCCACGACTTCGTCGACATTGAGCGCGTTGACAAACAGTTCGGAGCGTTCGGTGAATTCCTGCTGACGGCGAGTCGATTCCTCTTCTTCCGTCATAATGTCGATGTCCCAACCGGTCAGCTGGGAAGCGAGCCGGACATTTTGACCGCGACGGCCGATCGCCAGCGATAGTTGATCTTCTGGAACAACCACTTCGATGCGCTGGGTATCTTCGTCCAGCACAACCTTGGCCACTTCCGCCGGTTGCAGGGCGTTGACGAGGAAGGTCGCTTCGTCCGGCGACCAAGGAATAATGTCTATACGTTCGCCCTGAAGCTCTTGGACAACGGCCTGCACACGCGAACCGCGCATACCAACGCACGCGCCAACTGGATCAATCGAAGAATCGCTCGAGATCACGCCGATTTTGGCGCGCGAGCCTGGATCGCGGGCCACGCGCTTAATCTCGATGACGCCATCATAGATTTCCGGTACCTCCATAGTGAACAGCTTCACCATGAATTGTGGGTGTGTACGCGACAAAAAGATCTGTGGGCCGCGCTGCTCACGGCGTACATCCAACAAATAAGCCCGGACGCGATCACCGTACTTGAACATTTCACGCGGGATCAGCTCATCACGGCGCAGCATGGCTTCTCCGCGGCCGAGATCAACGACAACATTGCCGTACTCGACGCGTTTCACCGTACCGTTCACAATCTCGCCGATGCGGTCCTTGTATTCCTCGAACTGCCGGTCACGCTCGGCTTCGCGGACCTTCTGCACGATCACTTGCTTGGCCGATTGGGCCGCGATGCGCCCGAAATCGAGCGGTGGCAGCGTCTCGGAGATCACCGAACCAACTTCGGCATCCGGCAAGGTGTGCTTGGCGTCAGCGACCGTCATTTCGGCGTCGGGGTTTTCCACTTCCTCGACCACATGGATCAGCCGCTGTAGGCGCAACTCGCCAGTCTTTGGGTTGATGGTGGCACGGATGTCGGTTTCCGAGCCATAGCGGGCGCGGGCGGCTTTCGCCATCGCGTCTTCCATCGCAGAGATAACGATCTCACGGTCGATTGCCTTTTCCCGCGCAACAGCATCGGCAATCTGCAGCAATTCCAATCGGTTCGCACTGACGGCCATGGGCCTAACTCCTCGGTCAAATGAGAACGACGCGGTTAGCTGTCGTTCGTGTGCGTGCTTTCATTATCATTGGACACCGCAAGTGCGGCGTCTTGGGCCTTTTGGGCCGCGTCAACTAGGGCGTCGGTCATGACGAGCTTGGCATCTTCCAGCGCGTCATAGGGAAGGGCGACGGTCACGGCGCCACCTTCCGCATCGATAGTGAGGCTCAAATGGTCGCCGCCATCAGCTTCAATGATGCCACGGTAGCGGCGACGGCCTTCGCCGGTGCCCGTATCAACCGCGCGGCTCAGTTCGATCTTTGCTTCATGCCCGACGGCCCGGGCAAAATCGATGGGCCGAACAAGTGGCCGATCGATGCCGGGCGACGAGACTTCCAAATGGTAGGCCGTCTTGATGGGATCATCGACATCAAGAGCCGGCGATACATCGCGGCTCACCGCTTCACAATCATCGATGGTGAAAGTGCCATCGCCGCGCTCGGCCATGATCTGAACTGTGCAGCCATTTTGGCCCGAGATCTTGACCCGAACCAAGTGGTACCCGAGCCCCTCAACAACAGGTTCAACAATAGCTGCAACACGGGCGGCAAGGCCCGTTTCACGCACGACGCGCGGCTGCGGATTGTCTGCATTGATTGGTGTGTCTGTGACGGACATTCAGTTGGTGACAGCTCAAAGGACCGGAGAAATTGAAGCGTCAAACGAAAAGGGCGGGCCCCGAGGGACCCACCCAATCAGAAGTCTGACGATGAAGGTGTTAGAGAGAACATAAGTCTATCAAGGCTCAGATGCAAGACTTTTGTGTTCTTCTGGCAACAGTATAGCAAAAAAAGAATAGTAAGCGGGATGCCGCCCTTCGCGAATGGCCTTGGCTTCGTACCGTGTTCGCGTCCAGTCGTCCCACGGTTGAGTGGGGTTTCTGTCGTCGAGCTTGAAGCCCGGATGGATGCCACCAACCTTGAGGGTCGTTGCCTGGTAGACATCAATGTCGCTGGCAACACGCAGTTCCGCTCCGAGCTTCATTTTGGGGTGGAGCAAATCCAGTGTGTCTCTCCCCATGAAGCGTCGCTTCTCATGGCGCAGTTTAGGCCAAGGATCCGGATAGAGCAGATAGACGATGTTCAGAGATTCGTCTGGCAGCCAGTCTATGACCTCGCGAGCGTCGCCTTCATGCACGCGTAGGCGGTCTCGTCCCTCATGGGTCGCTGCATCATCAAGCAGTCGGGCCATCCCGTTCACGAAGGGCTCGCAGCCGATGAAGCCCGTATCCGGCTGGCGGGCAACTTGATGCAGGAGGTGCTCGCCGGCCCCAAAACCAATCTCCAAACCCAGACGCTCAATGGGCGCGGAAAAGAGGTTTTGCGAATTGGTGCAAGATTGGCTCAGGTCGAGGCCATGCCGAGCTAAGCCCTGTTTGTACGCTTTGGCACGGGCATCGCGCAGGGTCTTGCCCTTGCGGCGGCCGTAAAGCAGGCCGCGGGAACGTTGCTTTGAATCGGGCGAGCTATGCGCCGACGGCGGCCTTGAGGTCGTCGACAAGGTCCACTTTCTCCCAAGAGAAGCCGCCATCCGCATCGGGCTGGCGTCCGAAATGCCCGTAAGCGGCAGAACGCGCATAAATCGGCTTGTTGAGGTCAAGCTGCTTGCGAATGCCGCGCGGCGACAGATCCATGACTTGACCCAGCGCCTGTTCCAGCTTGGTTTCATCCACGTTGGCGGTTCCGCCCGTGTCGATATAAATCGACAGTGGCTGCGCGACACCGATGGCATAGGAGAGTTGAATCTGTGCCCATTCAGCGAGGCCAGCAGCGACCACGTTCTTCGCAAGATAGCGCGCGGCGTAAGCTGCTGAGCGGTCAACCTTGGTTGGATCCTTGCCCGAGAAGGCGCCGCCTCCATGGGCAGCCGCACCACCATAGGTGTCGACAATGATCTTGCGACCCGTCAGTCCAGCGTCGCCATCCGGACCACCAATCACGAAAGCACCGGTCGGGTTGACGTGCCAAACTGTGCGGTCGTCCACCCAACCATCCGGCAGGACTTCCAGAATGTAAGGCGCAACCACGGATTTCACATCATCGGACGTCATGCCCGGGTCCAAATGCTGGGTCGACAGAACAATCGACGTGGCGCGGACCGGCTTGCCATCCTCGTAAGCAACGGTCACCTGGCTCTTCGAATCTGGTCCAAGCACAGCGGCCTCGCCGGATTTCCGCGCGTCAGCCAGGCGATGCAAGATGCGGTGGGCATAATAAATGGGCGCCGGCATGAGATCAGGCGTCTCACGGCAGGCATAACCAAACATGATGCCCTGATCGCCCGCGCCTTCGTCTTTTTCACCAGACGCATCAACGCCTTGCGCAATGTGCGCCGACTGCTCGTGAAGCAGCACGTCGATGTCACATGTATTCCAATGGAAGCCATCCTGCTCATAGCCAATGTCTTTGATGGCATCGCGCGCCAATGCCACGATCTTGTCTTTGGTAATCGATTCAGGGCCGCGCGTTTCTCCGGCCACCACAACCTTATTGGTTGTTGTCAGTGTTTCCGCAGCGACCCGAACTTGCCAGGGGTCCATGCCTTCGGCGATCGCCGTCCGGAAGAACAGATCGACAATCTCATCCGAGATGCGGTCACAGACCTTGTCGGGATGTCCTTCGGATACGGATTCACTGGTGAAAAGAAAGGAAGAGCGGGCCATGAAACAGACTTTCCAACGCAAACTATGGTGACGCTTTGGCGGCGAGAAACATGCTTCAAACGTTCGATAAAACAAACGCTCGTTCGTCAAAGCGGATGCGCAGTTTCATGCCACCCTTGCTGCGCGAAATCAAGAAGCGCTAGGGAATCTGAATTGGTCTAGGTGCCGTTTTTGGCAGGCTCGGCAGGTTCGGTGCCTTCGGTATGGTCCGCAATGGACTTAACAAGGTCAACGATCCGCCGGCGCACGGCCGGGTCTTTCACCTTCAAAAACGCACGCGTCAGTTCCACCCCATCTGCAGAGGTCAGAAGTTCAGAGACATAGCTGGTGCCGGTCTCGGCGAAGCCATTAGCAGGTTCTTCGCCGGGCATGTCTTCATAAAAGTAGGAAATCGGTACTTGCAGCTCGGAAGCGATATCGCGCAGTCGACCAGCACCTATTCTGTTTGAGCCACGTTCATATTTCTGGATCTGTTGGAAGGACACACCAAGCGCCTCGCCGAGCTTCTCCTGACTGATCGAGAGCATCATACGGCGCATGCGCAGGCGCACTCCGACGTGGACATCAACTGGGTTCGGGGCGCGTTTGTTGATCATTATCCTTGAGCCGTATCCTCTTGACGAGTGGAAATCGCGTCCTGGCTAACAAGGCCCCGCGACCCACATTAAGTCATACCTCACCTTACGTAAGGTTAACATGTCTCTAGTCTTCAAATCTACGGAACTCAAGTTGAACCGATTTTTTGTACTCTAAGGTGGTAATAAGACGTGCTTAAAACCAAAGCGAGCAACAACCATAAACCCGTGGATCCGAACCGTCGATAGGGCGTACCAGATAGGGCCGCGGGCAAACGCGCATCTAAGACACCTTGTGTGTTGATGCCCAACTGGCCCGTTACCCTTCCATAACTGTCCGCAACGGCACTTATGCCTGTGTTGGCGGATCGAACCATGGGCAAGCCCAATTCTACAGCACGCAGTCTCGCCTGGAAGAAGTGCTGATGTGGGCCTGCACTGGAACCGAACCACGCATCGTTGGTGAGGTTGAGGAGATAGTCGGGCGTATCCGCGCGTACGCCATCGCGCACGAAGCCCGGAAAGATGATCTCATAGCAGATCAAAGCGAGGCCGCGCAGTCCCGCCGACCCATCGAGCGTTCTCGGGTCTCTCCCACGTTCAAACCCAGCCGGTGCCGACACGATGGGCCGCAGGCCCGCTCGATCCACCAAGTCTGCGAAGGGCAGGAACTCGCCAAAGGGGACAAGGCGTACCTTGTCGTAAGCATCAGCTATCTCGCCGCGATCGTTGAAAGCATAGATAGCGTTGTAGAAGACGCGATCCTGGCCGCGTGGTTCGGTACGGATAGCGCCAGCCAACAGCTGGGTACCGAGAGGCAAGGCCTGGCCTATGGCGGCCAAGGCGTCGGGCCGTTGGTTAAGAAGAAAGGGAAAGGCGGATTCCGGCCAGACAACGTGTGTTGTCGACAACAGACCAAGCGATTGTGGCGACGAACCTTCAAGGGTCAAACGCAGCAACGTGTTAAAGTGCTGACTGCCAAGTTCAGGCTTCCACTTATCGACCTGCGCGATGTTGGGTTGGACAAGGCGAAACTGTGCGTTTTCGACGAAGCGATCCTCCGCTGATACAAGGCGAGCGACGCCAAATCCAATCCAAGCCAATGCAAGAATAAAGCAGAACAGTCCCGCCAAGCGTGCCCGATTGTTTGTCAGCCGAAGCGGCCAGATCCCGCCTGGGCTCATGGCGACGAGCAGCACCAAAAGGGACGCCGCTGTCGCGCCGACGACTGACATCCCCTGCAGCAGGGAATCGTGTATGCCCAAGGCGCTGTGAAACCCGTTCCATGGAAAGCCCGTGAAGAGCACACCGCGGGCCATCTCGCCGATGGTCAGCAGACTGGCCAGCAACCCAACGCGCGAGAACCCGAGCCCCCAAAAACGCCCGGCGATGGCGCATGGGATTGCGATAAACAGCGCTAAACCGCCGGGTATAAAGATCAAGGCAAAGGGGATCAGCCAAGCGTGAGCACTTGCGTTCACGGTCAGCGCCTCGGCTATCCAGTAAAGGCCAGCCAAAAAATAGCCGAAGCCAAACCACCAGCCGACGCTGAACGCACCACGCATCAAACGTGCAGGGTGCCACACTCTTTTGTGTGAGGGAGGATCGGCATCAGCCGCGTCCAACAAGAGCACAAGTGTTGGCAGCGTGAGGAAGAGGACCGGCGCCCAAAAGAGTGGTGGCAAGGCCAACGCGCTGAGCGCACCAGCGCAAAACGCAACAATGCGGCGGCGCCAACCGTGGAGCAGCACCAAATTGTCACCGATTGCATCGATCGTCGCTAGCATGGCGGTACTTCCGTCGACCAGTCGACCGCCATGCGCCCGAACCCCATGATCGCTTTAGCCGCCCGACGCAGCGCTCTGAGCCGTTTCCTCTTGGGATGATGGCTGTGTTGCTGCTGAGCCAGATCGCGCCGTAGAGCGCCTTGTGGCACGTGGGTCACGGCGACGAAGACCGGCGGGATAAACCTTCAAGCCTTTAATGCGGCGAGGGTCGGCGTCGGTTACCTCGATATCCAAACCTTGAACGGCGTCAATCAGCTCCCCGCGAACCGGGATACGGCCAAGCGACGTAAAGACCAGCCCGCCCAGTGTATCAATCTCGTCCGCATCCTCATCGTCGATCTCAAAGAGATCTCCGAAAACCATCTGGACATCTTCGATGGGCACGCGCGCATCGGCGACATAGCCGCCGTCACCGATGGCTTCAAAATGTGGTGCGTCATCATCATCGTGTTCGTCCTCGATGTCGCCGACAACCGTTTCAATTAGGTCTTCGAGGCTGATCAACCCGTCGGTGCCGCCATACTCGTCGATGACCAAAGCCATCTGCACCCGTTGCGTCTGCATCTGCGCCATCAAATCAGGTGCAGGCATAGAAGCCGGGACGAACAGAAGATTGCGCACGATGCTCACGTCTTGCAGGCGCGTGTCCAAATCAATCTTGCGGGGGTCGAAAGTCGGCGCCGACGGTTTTGCCTCGTCGCCGTCCTCGCCAGCTGCTTTCTTGGCGCGGGCTTTCTGCCGCGATGACGGCGCTTCGCTGCGCGCGCGATCGATTAGGTAGGAGACAACATCTTTGATGTGCACCATCCCGACCGGATGATCGAGTGATCCTTCAAAGACCGGCATACGTGAGTGACCAGACGAGCGTAGCTGCGCCAACACTTCGCCGAGCGATGCCGATTGGTCGATGGCAACAATGTCTGCGCGCGGAATCATCACATCCTCGGAACGCGTTTCGCGCAGGCGCAGAATGTTGCGCAACATCGCGCGTTCTTCGGGAGTAAAATCGTCGCCCGCGCCCTGCTCTTCAGCCAGCGCGTCTTCCAAATCGGTGCGCAGGTCCGTGCCGTTTTGCGGTGGGCGCAACCAACCAAACAGACGATTCACCCAAGGCGTGTCTTTGGCCGCGCCTGGGCTTTCGCTTTGTGATGGTGAGGGTGAAAAGGCCGTCGCGTGACGGCCCATACTAGAGGGCTCTAAACTGGATGCGTCGTCGTTCATCGGCGTGCAGCGGTTTTTGGCCGTCTGCGTATCCTCTTGAGTTTCGGCCGGTCAGGCTCGATAGGGGTTGGCGATACCAAGCCTGGCCAGAATATTGGTCTCTAGCGTTTCCATGGCCTCAGCATCGCTGTCATATTCATGATCATATCCTAAAAGGTGCAAAAAACCATGAACAATCAAGTGGCACATATGGTTCTGCAGGCTGATCTTTCCAAGCTCGGCCTCTTTTAAGACTGTCTCATAGGCAAAAACGAGGTCGCCAAGCAAGAACGGGCGCGAGCCGTCGAGCTCTGATAGCTGTTCTGGTATAAGGGCCGGAAATGACAAAACATTGGTCGGTTTGTCCTGGTCACGATGCTGTCGGTTGATAGCCTGCATGGCCTCGTCGTCGGTTAGAACCACCGTAACTTCGCAGCAGCGCAGGTCGAAATTTGTTTCCTCGTTTGCTGCCTCTAGGCTGCTCGCTACCCAACCTTCAACCGTTTCAAGCGGAGGCCAGTCGCCGGCTTCAAGCACCACGTCTAAGCTGGGTGTCACCTGTCTCCACCCAACAAGGGCGCCTGGCGTTCGGCTGCAGCACGCACACGTCTGCGCGCTGCATCGTCGTAGGCGGTGACGATTTCGGTCACCAGTGGATGGCGAACGACGTCTTCAGCGCGGAATTTCACATGCACAATGCCGTCGATATCGCGCAGCATGCGATAAGCCTCGCCAAGCCCGGATACCTGACCGGGTGGAAGATCAACTTGGCTCGGGTCGCCCGTGACAATCATTTTTGAGCCTTCGCCCAAGCGCGTCAGGAACATTTTCATCTGCATGGATGTGGTGTTCTGTGCTTCATCCAAAATCACCACGGCGTTGGACAATGTTCGCCCACGCATGAACGCCAAGGGGGCGATCTCAATCACTTGGTTCTGCAGACCCTTCTCTACCTTATCGGCAGGGATCATGTCGTAAAGCGCGTCGTAGAGCGGGCGCAGATACGGGTCGATCTTCTCTTTCATATCGCCGGGCAGAAAGCCGAGGCGTTCGCCAGCCTCCACAGCTGGGCGCGAAAGGATCATCCGTTCAATATCGCCGCGCTCCAGAAGGGCCGCGGCATAGGCAACGGCCAGATAGGTCTTGCCCGTACCCGCCGGCCCAGTTCCGAACACAAGCTGCGCCCGATCAAGCGCACGGATATAGGCGTCCTGCGCTGGATTGCGTGCGTTGATTGTTTTCTTGCGGGTCGCCACCGTGGCCAAGGCGAGCTTGCCACCACGCGGCTCGATATCGGGCAGGTCAAGCTGTGCTGAGGCCGTCTCCGCCATGCGCACCGCGCCATCGACATCGCCAGGGTGGAGACTGTGGCCCTGTTCCAGGCGTTGATAGAGACTGTCGAGGACCTGACGTGCCAGAGCACAGGCATCTGCCGTGCCCTTGATCGAAACCTTGTTGCCGCGTGCCGCGGTATCGACGCCCAGCTTATGCTCGATGATGGCGAGGTTCTGGTCGAACTGACCGTAAAGGTCGCCAACAAGGCGGTTGTCATCGAACTCCACCACAATGTGCGCCAGATCAGAGGCATGACCCTCCAAGTCCGTCTCGGTCACATCGTTCAAGAGGCCGCCTCCAATTGCGCTTCCGTTTCGGCAGTCTGACCTGATTCGGCCAAATCTCCGAACAGGCTATTCGTTCCGCTGTGCGAAATTGTGACGGTTTGCATGGTGCCGAGCATGGTTTCTGGTGCCTGCACATGAACCGGTTGAAGCCAAGGAGAGCGTCCGACCAGCTGGCCGTCGTGGCGCCCCTTCTTCTCAATCAGCACGGGGAACGCCTTTCCGACCCGGCTTTCCTGGAAATTGCGCTGCTGGGCACTCAACAGCGCTTGAAGGGCTTGAAGACGCTCATCCATCACGGCGACAGGCACGTGATCTTCCAGCGATGCGCCAGGCGTGCCTGGTCGCGGCGAATATTTGAACGAGAAGGCTGATGCATATTCCACATCGCGGATGAGTTGCATCGTGTCCGCAAAGTCTTGATCTGTCTCGCCAGGGAATCCGACAATGAAGTCGCCCGAAAGGGCCAGGTCTGGTTGGACAGTGCGAATACGGTCAATGAGGCGACGATACTCGTCAGCTGTGTGGCGTCTGTTCATGGCCTTCAGGATCACGTCTGACCCGGATTGGATGGGCAGATGCAGGTAGGGCATCACCTGCGGCAGATCGCGGTGCGCCGCTATCAGGTCGTCATCCATGTCGCGCGGGTGGCTGGTTGTATACCGCAGCCGCCACAAACCATCGATCTCAGCTAATGCATGCAACAGATGGGCGAGCGACCAGGTGGAGCCATCTGGGCCGTCGCCGTGATAGGCATTAACGTTCTGCCCTAATAGCGTGATCTCGCGCACGCCAGCGTCCACCATCGCGCGTGCTTCTGCCAAGATCTTGGATACGTCGCGCGAGACCTCAGCGCCCCTTGTATAAGGCACCACACAGAAGGTGCAAAACTTGTCGCAGCCCTCCTGCACAGTCAGGAACGCTGTCGGCCCACGGCTCGCCAGAATCTTTTTCGGCGTCATTGCGATGCTGTCGAACTTATCGGCGTCAGGAAACTCCGTGACGACGACCCGCTCACCGCGATCGGCGCGGGCCACCATATTGGGCAGCTCTTGATAGCTCTGGGGCCCGACCACCAAGTTCACCAGAGGCGCACGACGTGCGATCTCTTCGCCTTCAGCCTGCGCCACGCAACCCGCAACGCCGATCATCGTATCCTTGCCTTGTTCGGCCCGTTCGGCCTTGATTTTTTTGAGGCGGCCAAGCTCCGAATAGACCTTCTCAGCGGCCTTCTCGCGGATATGGCAGGTGTTGAGCAGGATCAGATCGGCGTCGTCTTGATCCTTTGTCGCTGTGTACCCAGCTGGCGCCAGCGCGTCCGCCATGCGGTCGGAATCGTAGACGTTCATCTGGCAGCCATAGGTCTTGATGAAGACCTTTTTGGTCGCGGGTGGGCGTGGTGAAGTCATGCGCGTGTGTTAGGGCTCAGTTCGATCAGCACAAAGTCGCAGGTGTTTAGCCTATTCCGTTTGGTCCGCCTAGTGCGCGTCGTCGCTGGCCGGCGATCAATCGCGGCCACGCAGTTTCTGCGCAAGTGTCTGGCGCACCTCGCCTTCCAGGGCCAAGGCGGCAGCCTTGCGACCACCAAGCTCAGACACGTTCTTCGGCTCGCCTAGAATGAGCGAGACATCCAACGGGCCGCCATGGATGATGTCGAGAAGGCTGGGCAGCAGATCGAGATCACCATACCAACCAAGCGTCGCCCGCTGGCCGCGCGAAATCGGTAGGCCGTCTCGGCGCAGATAGGCGACCGTAAAGGGCTGCACCATCACATCCTTGGCATCACCAACAAGCGCGCCAAGAAGGGCAGGGCGGAATCGCAAGACCTGGCCACCATCACTCGTGGTTCCCTCAGCAAACAGAACCAAGCGGTCGCCATCCGCCAATGCTCGGCGCATGCTGTCGGTCATTTTGCCAGTATCGGTTTTGCGCGTTCGGCTGACAAACAAGGTATTTTGCAGGCGGGCCAACGTGCCGAACAGAGGCCACTCGGCAACATCGTCCTTCGAGATAAAGCGCACGCGACCAAGCGATGCGATCATGACGATATCGAGCCAAGAAACATGGTTGCCGGCCAGGACCACTGGGCCTTTGCTCAGCGGCTCGCCTTCCAGTTTTACCCGAACGCCCATGCACCACAACGCCGTTGCATGAAAGACAATGGGCAAACGTGTCGAGACCTGTTTGACGCCAGCGAAATTGGCAAGCCATTGGAATGGCGCCAGCACCACAAAAGCGACCATTAAGGGGATCATCTTGAACGCTGCCGCCGCAATATCCCTACTATGCGGGCGTTCTCCTGGTTGGAGCTCTCGCATCACTTGGCGTCTCGTTTGATCGGTCGGGCGAACAATTCCAGCCGATGGTCAACCAGTTTGAAACCAAGGCGTTCAGCGATCTTTTCTTGCAGTGCTTCCAGTTCCGGATCGGTAAATTCAATCACCCGACCGGTTGTCACATCAATCAGATGGTCATGGTGCTCATCTGGAGTTTGCTCATAGCGTGCTCGGCCGTCCCCGAAATCGAGCCGCGCAACAATGCCGGATTCTTCAAACAGTTTGACGGTCCGATAGACGGTTGACATGGAGATATTGGGATCGATCGCAGACGCGCGCGCATACAACTCTTCAACGTCCGGATGGTCGTCGGCGGCATCCAGAACGCGCGCAATGATGCGGCGTTGATCGGTCATCCGCATACCGCGTTGAGCGCAAAGATCCTCGAGCGGAGCATCCTGGCGGCTGCTATCGTGGGCCATCCCACCTCCCGTGATTGAATTGCCCGGCTGGCTACCTGTATTCGCGTCGCATGACAAGCGCAGTCGCTTTGTTGCCATCAGTTTGCAGCGCATAGGCTGGACGCTCGCCAACCTGTTCAAAACCGCGTCTCCGGTAAACCTTCACGGCTTCCATGTTGTTGTCGGCCACCTCTAGGAAGACCGATTGCACGCCATGTTGGCGAAGGAGAACCAGTGCATCATCCAGCAGGCGCGTGCCATAGCCCCGCCCGCGACAGTGCCGCGCAACGGCAAAGGTGAGAATCTCGCCCTCGTCGACAGCGCGGCGCACCATAATGAAGCCCTCTATGGCGCCACGCCCGAACCATCCAAGCGGTCTAACCACGCGAGTCGAAACAAGGTCATCGGCGACCAAGGCTTCAATGTCCTCAGCGCTCCATCCTACTGGGAAGGCGGATTCGTGTAGGTCCGCAAGATGAGCGGCGTCCTCCGGCGCTGCGTCCTCCAAGATACGAGGGCGGCTGATGGAGGCGCGCACGGGGTCCATCGCCCAATTGTACCAGTCATCGAAGGCAGAGGAACTCATAATAAACGGCCCATGACATAGCGTTGCCGACCCGTCTAGCCGCCAATTAGGTGCGCAGGCCCGCAGGTTTGCTCACTGCGGTGGTGGCGGCCTTAAGATAAAGAGGCCGAGGTTTGTCGCCCACAGCGGCGCGGGCACCGAGTTTGGCCATCGCCTGCGATGACGGCACCGCATCGGCCCGACCAAGTGTAACGGCCCTTTTTCGTGCCGATCTTACCAGCGCCGCCAGAACAGGTGTCGTTGGTCCAACCAGCCGCGCGTCGTTGGGAACTGACGAGACAAAAACGAGGTCCGCCATGACGCTTGGCTGATCGATTGCTACGCCGTTGGCGTCAAAGCGCTGGCCATAGACCAAACCGTTACGTGCGTCCAACGCTACGCATCGCACCGCGTTCACGTCGCTCTCGATTTCGTCGGAGACGGCCAGCGCCTCCAGCGTTCCGATCCCCACGACAGGAATGTTAAGGCTGGTGCCGAATCCGCGTGCCGCGGCGAGCCCGACGCGCATACCCGTAAATGAGCCCGGCCCCATGGTGACGGCCACCCGGTCGAGATCGTCGTAGCTCAGACCAGATTCGTTCAGTACGCGCTCGACCATCGGCACCAAGGCTTCGCCGTGGCCGCGCAGCATGGCGACGCTTTCCTCAGAAACAATGGCTTCGCCCTCGGCAAGCACGACTTGGCATGCAGGTCCGGCAGTATCTATTGAAAGGATGGTGGGTGCCAACACGATTTCGGTTGGCGACGGTTCTTCGTTCATGGGTAGCAAATAGGCAGGCGATACAAAGAACCGACAGTGGGGAAACCCCCACCCTTTGGCAATCTACTATCAAAGATATCGTGCGATCTTTTCCGCAACAGAAATCGCCAGCGCCTGTTGGGATGGAGCTACATGGAAAAACAGTGCACTAGCTGGCGCGCACTTCCTCAACGCCTGGAACGAAGTGGCGCAACAGATTCTCGATGCCATTTTTGAGTGTCGCTGTGGATGATGGACAGCCCGCACAGGCACCGCGCATGTTCAGATAGACGACTCCGTCTTGGAAGCCTTTGAAGGTTATGTCTCCGCCGTCCTGAGCCACGGCGGGGCGCACACGGGTTTCCAGCAGGTCCTTGATGGTATCAACCATGGCTCGGTCTTCTTCATCGAAGAACTCCCCGCCATCGGACGGTATTTCAGCATCACTTTGCTCGTTCAGGATTGGCATTCCGGTGACGAAATGCTCCATGATCCCGCCGAGGATGGCTGGCTTGATGTGCGACCAGTCTTCGACATCCGATGTTACGGTGATGAAGTCTTGACCGAAGAACACGCCCGTGACCCCAGGAATGGCAAACAAGCGTTGGGCGAGTGGAGATTGCTCGGCACCTGTGGCGGAACGGAAGTCAAGCGTTCCTTCTTCCAGTACTGTACGGCCGGGGAGAAACTTCAACGTCGCCGGATTCGGGGTCGATTCAATTTGGATGAACATGGCAACTTCCTTCACGGGCGCTTCATGTGGGCATCGTCACGGTGCTTTCAAACCGTTTACGAGGCTCACCCCTCGGAAGACCATATATGGCCCACACCTTTTAGTTTGGAAAGGTTCTAAAGAAGAAATATCGCTGGACGATTAGTGATCGTCAGGAAGGGGGAAGGACGCATCGAGATCTTCCAACTTCTCGGCCACAAACGCCCGCGCATCTTGGAGACCGGCGTTATATGCCGACGTGCCAACGAGTTTCACAACGAACGCCAGCAGTTCCTCGGCGCGAAAAGTGCTGAGATCCTCGTCAAATTCGGAGGCAAAGTAACCCTGAAGAGCGAGGACGAGCTCTGCCTTGCGTTCGTCGGAAAGCTGCAAACCGCTCAAGCGATTGCCTCGATTGTCGCCTCGTCCATGTCACCTGGAACAATGGTCACAGGGATCGGGAAGCCCCGCACTGATCCTTTGCCCGAGGATATTGCGCTGACCAAAGGCCCTGGACCTTCTTTGCCAAGGCCAGCTCCAAGGACGAGGATCGCAATGTCTTCATCGTCGTGGATAAGTTGGGTGATTTCGACCAGAGCCGTACCTTCGCGCACCAAGCGTTCCGGTGTCAGGTTGAGCCCCTGGGCACGCAGCAGCCCAACATAGCGATCGACGGTGGCGTCAGCCTCAGCCTGGGCCTCGGCCCGCATAATCTCTTCCACACCAAGCCAGTGCTGAAACTCAGACGGTGGCACGATGTACAACATTGTAAGGCCGCCACCGGTACGTTCCGCGCGGCGCGCGGCGTAGATGACAGCCCGCTCGCACTCCGGAGTATCGTCGAGAATGACGAGGAATTTGCGCTTGTGACCTTCGTCAAAAGCACGCCGTGTCTTAAGCATAGGGTCTCCCGCCAGCTACCCAGCTTGGACGCGCATGTGTGGTCGGCGTTCAAGCTCGAACGCTACCCTGCCAAGCGAATCCAAGCTGCGCAACCCGCTATCGCACAAGCCCCAGGACGTCATAGACCTCATCCAGCACGGGCACAGTGTATTCGCGTGCTCGCTCCGCACCACGCCGCAGAATGGCGTCGATCTCGCCGGGATCAGATAGCAAACGCGCCATCTCATCGCGCATCGGCCCCAATTTCTCGACCGCAAGGTCCGCCAAGGCTGGCTTGAAGGTTCCGAACCCTTGGCCACCAAACTCGCTGATCACCTGCTGTTTGTTGGTTTCAGCCAGCGCAGCAAAGATGCCGACAAGATTGTCGGCCTCCGGACGGCCCTCCAGGCCTTCAACCGTCTCCGGCAATGGCTCTGGATCCGACTTCGCCTTCTTGATTTTCTTGGCGATCGCGTCGCGATCATCGGTCAGGTTGATCCGCGACAGGTCCGACGGATCGGATTTTGACATCTTCTTGGTGCCGTCGCGCAAGCTCATCACCCGCGTGGCATCGCCCAGGATCAAGGGATCGGTCAGTGGGAAGACCTCCTTGCCCCAGTCATTGTTGAACTTCTGCGCGATGTCGCGGGTCAGCTCCAAATGCTGCTTTTGGTCCTCGCCGACAGGCACGGCGGTCGCTTTGTAGACCAAGATGTCCGCAGCCATGAGAGTCGGATACGCGTAAAGACCAACGCTCGCCTTTTCTCGGTCTTTGCCAGCCTTCTCCTTGAACTGGGTCATGCGGTTCAACCATCCAAGACGGGCCACGCAATTGAACACCCAGCCCAGTTGCACATGCTCAGGCACTTGGCTTTGGTTGAACAAAGCCGACCGTGATGGGTCTAGGCCGGCAGCCATGAAGGCGGCAGCCACGTGGCGCGTTGCATCGGCCAGAGCTTGCGGGTCCTGCCAGACCGTAATGGCGTGCAAATCGACCACGCAGTAGAAGCACGTGTGTGTGTCTTGCAGCGGTACAAAATTGCGGATCGCGCCCAGATAGTTGCCCAGCGTTAGCTGACCAGACGGTTGCACGCCTGAAAGGACGCGCGGTTCAAACACCGTGCTTTCGCTCATGAATCTGTGTCCAAGGGGTGGAAATCGGCCCGCCTTATTGCGGGTATGGCCCGCCTAATCAAGAGCCGGAGCGACGAACCAGCATACGGCGCATCTCGCCAAGCTTCGCGGCGCCACTAAGATGGGCAAGACCGAAGAAGATAATGATGCCGCCCACAACCAAGATACCGAGTGCTCCCACACGCAAAGCAAGCGCACTACCGATCGCCAAATAATGCTCTAATCCCGTGGCCAGGAAATACAACACCGCCCCCATCACCAGCGCGCAACCAAGGAGGATCGCGACCTTGATGAGAAGGTCACGTTCCACGTGCCAATAACCGCGCCGAACCATCAGTCCGTAGAGCACAAGAGCGTTGACCCAACCGGCCAGTGATGTCGCCAGCGCGATGCCGACATGACCGATAAACGGGAATAGGGCGAGCGACGCCACAACATTCACGGCAACCGAAAACGCCCCGATCTGCATGGGCGTTTTCGTGTCTTCGCGGGCGAAGAAGGCCGGCGAAAAGACCTTGATCAGCACAAAGCTCGGCAAGCCGATGGCAAAGGCCTGCAAGGCGGCAGCCGTGCCCAGGCGCGCTTCTTCACCAAAAGCGCCGCGTTCAAACAATACCGAAACCAGCGGAATGGGGATCGCGGCCAGCGCAACGGCTGCCGGCAGGGTGAGCAACATGGAAAATTCCAGTGACCGTGCGCTGGCAACTTTCACGCCCTCCTCATCGCCCGCCTTCAGCCTTCGCGAGAGTTCGGGCAGAAGCACCACGCCGATAGCGATGCCCACGACCCCAAGGGGCAGTTGGTACAACCGGTCGGCATAGTAGAGCAGCGACACGGCACCGGCCTGCAACGACGCAATCATCGTTCCGACGACGATATTGATTTGGGTGATCCCGCCCGCGATCACGCCCGGTATGCCGAGGTTCACAAGCCGCTTCATGCGGTCAGACCAGCGCGGGCGAACAAGCTTCAGCACAAAATCAACGCGATGAAGGTCGGCCAGGACCATGGCCAATTGTGCAAAACCGCCGACCACAACGCCAATGGCTAGCCACATGCCGGCCTCTTCGTCGCCCGCCAGATCTGAGGCAAGCAGCGCCCAAAGGACGGCGATCAGCACGACGTTCAGCAGCGTCGGGGCGAAGGCGGCAGCAGCAAACCGACCCAATCCATTAAGGACGCCGGAGATCAAGGCCAGCAGGGAGACCAATGTCAGGTAGGGAAAGGTGATGCGCGTCAGGAATACGGTGAGGTCAAACTTCTCCTGATCACCAACGAAGCCTGGCGCCAAGACCAGCATCAGGATCGGCATGGCAATCATGGCGACAGCGGTTACAAGTGCCAGGACCAGCAGCAGACCAGCCATCGCCTCTCGCGCGAATGCTTTGGCAGCGTCGCGGCCATCACCTTCTAAGGATCGGGCGAATAGCGGCACAAAGGCGGAGTTGAAAGCGCCTTCAGCGAACAACCGTCGAAACAAGTTGGGGAACCGAAAGGCCACGACAAACGCGTCGGCAACTGGCCCGGTGCCCAGCGCTGCAGCCATGAGGATGTCGCGCACAAAGCCCAGAACCCGACTGCTAAGTGTCGCGCCGCCGACTGTGAAGAAGTTGCGCAGCAAGCTCATTGCGGCGCGCTAGCGTTTCGATTTGGAGCGACGCGGTGGGCGCGGCGCAGGGGTCGATCGAGCGGGCTCTAGCGCTTCACGAACGGTTGTGCCACCACGCCCCCGGCGCGCCAAGGCTGCTGGTCGTGGTTTGCCCGGTGTGCCGCCCAACACGGTTTCAATGCGTTTCTTGATCGCGTTCAGCTTGGCTTTTTGCGTCACTTTCGCGCCCATCAAATCCGTCACATAGAACACGTCAACGGCGCGCTCGCCAAAGGTCGCGACGTGCGCTGAATGCGTATCCAACGAGAGCTCCGAAAGTGCGGTAGCCAAGTCATGCAACAGGCCCGGCCGATCACGACCGGCGGATTCAATCACCGTAAACCGCTCGGAGCCCTGATTGTCGATCATCACCTCCGGCGGAACCTTGAAGGCTTTGACCCTGGATTGCGCCTTGCCCTTTTCCTCAATCATCGTTGGTAGGTGCACGTCGCCTTTGAGGGCGCCTTCCACCGTTGCAGCGATGCGGTCGGCACGGCGGCGCTCGTCGGCTTCTTGATCGAACTCTTGGCGGATCAAAATGGTGTCGAGTGCTTTCCCGTTCGATGTTGTGTGAATTTGCGCGCCAACAATATCCGCCTTCGCTGCGACACAGGCAGCTGCGATGGTTGACAAAAGGCGCGGGTGGTCGGCGGTGTAGAGGACGATCTCAGTCACGCCCTCAAAACCGTGCACGGCGGTGAGTGACGCAAAGGTCTGGCCCGCATCATCGGCGCTTTTGATGAGGTGGGCGTGGGCAATGCGCCTGTCGAGGTCGGTTCTCAGCCAATAGGCCCGGTAGTGCATGGCGGCATAAGCTTCGCGCTCTTGCTTGGACCAGTCAGGCAGGGCTTCGAACAGCATGGATTGAGCAGCTGTAACGCGTTGCTCGCGTGCAGCCTCTGAATGCCCACCGCTTAGGATGATCTCAGCCTCATAGTAGAGCGTGCGCAGAAGCTGACCCTTCCAGCCGTTCCAGACGCCTGGGCCAACCGCGCGGATGTCGCAAACTGTCAGGATCAACAGGAGTTTTAACCGCTCCAAGGTCTGTACCCGGGAAGCAAATGTTTCGATTGTCGTTGGGTCCGACAAATCGCGTGATTGCGCGGTCATCGACATCACCAAATGGTCTTCGACGAGCCAAGAGACGAGCGCCGTTTCGCTTTCGCTGAGCCCGAGGCGCGGGCCTAGGCGCAAGGCAATCTTCGCCCCTTCGACCGAGTGGTCTTGCGGACGGCCTTTCGCGATGTCGTGCAGGAACAGCGCGACATAGAGCGCGCGCCGGTTTTGGATTGTTGGCAGCAAGACAACCGAAAGTGGGTGCTCTTCCTTGAGGAAACCGCTTTCGATCTGCGCCAACACGCCGACCGTGCGGATCAGATGCTCATCCACCGTATAGTGATGGTACATGTTGAACTGCATCATCGACACGACTTTGCCGAAGTCGGGCACAAAGCGCCCAAGAAAGCCAGTCTCGTTCATGCGCCGCAGGGTGGCTTCGGGACGGTTCTTGGAGCAGAGGATCTCCAGAAAGATGCTGTTCGCTTCGGGATCGTTCTTGAGGGCCGGGGATACCAATTTGAGCGATAAGGTCACAAGGCGGGTCGCATCTGGGTGGAGGGCGAGCCCATAGCGGTCAGCTAGCTGGAAGAACCGCAAAAGATTGACCGGGTCCTCGGAGAAGACCGTATCGCGAGCGAGGTTGAGACGCGAATTATCGACCAAGAAGTCCGAAGTGCCAGGGAGCTTTTTGGCTTGGCGCCGGCGAAGCGGCCCAAGCATCCGGTCAAGGATTGGGGTTTGCTTGGTCTCTGCTTCTTCCAAACGTGCGCATAGAATACGCGTAAGGTCGCCCACATCCTTTGCGACGAGGAAGTAGTGTTTCATGAACCGTTCGACCGGCTGAAGGCCGGGGCGATCCGTATAGCCGAGGCGTTGCGCTATCTCGCCTTGCAGGTCGAACGCCAGGCGGTCATCCGGGCGGCGCATCAAAAAATGGATGTGGCAGCGCGTTGCCCAGAGGAAATCGCTGCCCTTCAAAAAGGCGTTGTATTCGCGCCGTGTGAAGACACCTTTGGTGACCAGCTCGTCTTCGCTATCAACCTGGTAGACGTACTTGCCGATCCAAAAAAGCGTGTTCAGGTCGCGCAGGCCGCCTTTGGATTCCTTGACGTTCGGCTCCACCAAATAGCGCGAAGAGCCTTGCTTGGCGTGGCGTGTGTCGCGCTCCGCCAGTTTTGCCGATACAAAATCAGACGCGGACCCGCGTACCACCTGATCTTGGAAGCTGGTGTGGAAGTTTTCAAACAAAGCCTCGTCGCCAAGGATATGCCGCGCCTCAAGAAGGGCCGTGCGGATCGTCATGTCTTGTTTGGCCAAGCGCACGCACTCGGCGACCGTGCGCGTTGCGTGGCCGACTTTGAAACCGCAGTCCCAAAGGAAATAGAGAATGCTCTCCACCACCTGCTCACCCCAAGGGGTTTGTTTGGTAGGGCGCAGAAAGAGTAGATCGATATCCGACTGCGGCCCTAGCGTGCCGCGTCCATAGCCGCCGACCGCACAAACCGAGAGTCGCTCGCCCTGCGATGGGTTGGACAGTGGGTAGCGATATTCCGTGGCGATCCGGTAGAGCGTGGAAATGAGCGTATCCTGCGCGAAAGACAAGCGCTGGGCGCAGGCCAGACCGCCACGATCTTCCAGCAGGTGCTGTTCGGCCATCTTGAGCGCGTCGAGGACCGCAGCCTTCACGATGGGGATCAGTTGCGGATGTGCATCGTCGTAGGAGCCTGATGCCTCAATTTGGTCGCGCATGGCGACATACAGGGCCTCGCCATCAAGCAGTGGTGGCGCGTCGTCACGCTGGACGAGTTTGGGCGGTTTGGTGGGACGACGCTGAGACAATGCGGGCTCTTAATTCTACTTTGATAGTCGGCGCTGGAGATCATAAACAAAATCCAGCGCTTCGCGCGGTGTCATTTGGTCAGGGTCATGGCCTGCCAAAAGCGCGGAAAGTTTGGCGTTAGCCGCGCTCTCTATCTGCTCATTGTTCGGTTCTGCCTGTGTGGCCACAGGTTGTGCAGCAGAAAACAAAGGCAAGCCCTCGAACAAACCATCTTGGCCGTCGCCCGCTTCGCCTTGGTCTTGGCGGCTCTCCAGATGGTCGAGCACCGTGCGGGCGCGGGCCACCACATCTCCCGGTAAGCCTGCCAATTTGGCCACCTGCAATCCGTAGGAACGGTCGGCTGCTCCAGGGACCACTTCGTGCAGGAAGATGACGTCACCTTCCCATTCCTTCACTTTGAGCGTGCGGTTCTCGACGCGCTCAAGGCGTTCCGCCAACACAGTGAGTTCGTGATAATGGGTTGCGAACAAAGCGCGGCTTCCGCAGGCCTTATGAAGGTACTCCACACAGGCCCAGGCGATGGAGAGGCCGTCATAGGTGGCCGTGCCGCGCCCGATCTCGTCGAGTATGACAAGCGAGCGATCTGTCGCTTGGTGTAGGATCGCCGCGGTCTCCACCATCTCAACCATGAAGGTTGATCTCCCGCGGGCTAGATCATCGGCGGCTCCGACACGGCTGAACAATGCGTCGACCACACCAAGCGTGGCGCTGTCGGCCGGAACATAACACCCAGCCTGGGCAAGGATCGCAATCAGCGCATTCTGGCGAAGATAGGTGGACTTGCCGCCCATATTTGGCCCCGTCACCAGATGTAGTTGCCCACCGTCAAGTGCACAGTCATTGGCGACGAACGTATCCCGCCCGTCGCGCTTCATAGCCTTTTCGACTACCGGATGACGCCCGCCGACAACATCGAAGGCAGTATCGTCGCGCATGGTGGGCCGTACATGACGCTCGCGAACCGCCGTTTCGGCGAGCCCGGCTGCCACATCCAAACTGGCGAGCGCCTCTGCCACGGCTTGCAGCTGCAGGCGGACATCCTTGATCGCTTGGCAAAGATCTTCAAAACGCGCGACTTCAAGCGCGATGGCCCGCGCACCGGCACTGGCGATCTTCGCTTCCAGTTCGGCCAGCTCTCGCGTCGAAAAGCGCATGGCATTGGCCATCGTTTGCCGATGGAAAAAGGTCTCGCTGTCGGCTTGCAGGGCTTCGGCCTGCAGTGTCGGAACCTCAATGAAGTAGCCCAGAACGCCATTGTGCTTAATTTTCAGCGACTTGGCCGACGTTTGCGTGCAGTAGGTGGTTTGTAATTCTGCAATCACCCGGCGGGCGTCGTCACGCAGCGCCCTAGCTGCGTCGAGATCGGGATCAACACCATCTTGGACAAAGCGGCCGTCACGCGCGAGGAGCGGCGGGCTGGGTTCAAGCTCTATCACCAAGCGCCCAGCCAACGCGACTGGGCGCGTTTCAAGCGCCTCCTTTGCAAGCTGCAAATGGACTGGAAGCACGCCATCAAGGAGGTCAGCCATGGCACCCGCTTGCTCAAGCGCGATGCCGATGGCCACCAAGTCTCGCGGTCCAGCTCGGCCCAAGATCACACGAGACAGGGCGCGGGCGATATCAGGAGCACCAGCAAGCGACGCGCGTATGGCCCGTCGCGTCTCTGGGTCCGCGATGAAGAAGGCGAGGGCGTCCTGCCGTTCTTGGATGGTTGGAAGATCGGTCGAGGGCGAAGACAGTTGCTCCGCCAACCGCCGTGTCCCGGCGGAGGTAACACACGCATCAATGGCCGCCAGCAGCGTGGTGGATACATCACCGTTGCGCGCCCGCACCAAATCGAGGCTCGCTCGGGTGGCCTCATCTATGGCCATGATGCCGCCGACACGTTCACGCTGCGGTGTTTGCAGGCTTTCATAGGCTTGCTTCTGTGTGCGCTCGACATAGCCAACCAGGGCAGCAGCAGCACGCAGTTCACCGCGCGACAGGTCACCAAAGGCATCGGTGGAGGCCACACCAAAAGCCTGGGCAACGCGGTCGCCTGCCTGCCCGCCGTGAAACATGACGCCCGGCTGAGCCGACAATGTGCCGCCCAAGCGTTGCAACGTTTCCATCGTTGCGCCATCGGGCTCGAGCAAATCAGGGAACAACGTTTCTGCCGGGGCGATACGGGCCAGTTCGGCATCAAGACGCGCGGAGGGAATATCTGCCAGTCGAAAAGCTCCGGTCGACAAGTCGAGCCAAGCAAGGCCAATGCGTTCACCACCTGCTTCTGGTGCAAGGGCCAGCAGCCAATTGGCTTGTTTGGCTGGCAAGAGAGCGTCTTCTGTTAGCGTACCTGGTGTCACGAGGCGGGCAACGTCACGCTTCACAACGGCCTTTGAGCCACGCTTCTTAGCCTCTGCCGGGTCTTCGATTTGCTCACAGACGCTGACCTTGTGACCCGCCGCGATCAGCCGGTGGAGATACTCCTCGGCAGCGTGCACAGGCACACCGGCCATTGGAATGTCTTTGCCTTGGTGCTGGCCGCGCTTTGTGAGCGCGATCCCCAGAACCTGCGCAGCGATGGCAGCGTCCTCAAAGAAGAGCTCGTAGAAATCGCCCATCCGAAAAAACAACAAGCTGTCCGGATTGTCGGCTTTGATCTCCAGAAACTGCGCCATAACCGGCGTCGCCCCGGTAGTGCTGGGCAACCCATGGGTCGGCGAGTCTGGGGCGGTGGCGTCCATCTACCCTGTCTAGCAAATAGGCACGCAAACACCAGAATAGTCGGCGCTAAACCCGTGCATAGCCAATTTCGCTAGACGGGCCGGTTTTTTGCTGCAATGCACTTTCGCTCTTGGTGTGCCTTCCTTAAGCTTCGCGCGCACAGCCAAGAAGAACAAGAAACTGCAGGACTGCGCTCCCATGGGCAAACCACCGGTCAAGGACCCTAACCTTTCTCGCAACACGTTCGGATCGAAACGACCCGCGATCACCGACCAAGATGCGCTCGATTTCCATTCCCAAGGTCGCCCGGGAAAACTTGAGGTTGTGCCAACTAAGCCAATGGCGACGCAGCGCGATCTATCGCTAGCCTATTCGCCTGGCGTTGCTGTGCCTGTGGAAGCAATTGCTGCCAACCCAGACACAGCCTTCGACTACACCGCGCGTGGAAATCTGGTCGCCGTGATATCCAACGGTTCAGCCATTCTGGGCCTCGGCAACCTGGGCGCTCTGGCCTCCAAGCCTGTGATGGAAGGCAAAGCGGTACTGTTCAAACGCTTTGCTGATGTCGATTCAATCGATCTTGAGGTTGATACAGCGGATGTCGACGAGTTCATCAATGCGGTGAAGTACCTCGGCCCTAGCTTTGGCGGCATCAACTTGGAAGATATCAAGGCGCCTGACTGCTTCATCATCGAAAGCCGTCTGCGCGAAGAGATGGATATCCCGGTCTTCCACGACGATCAGCACGGCACGGCCATTATCGCGATGGCAGGCTTGATCAACGCGCTCGATCTAACGGGCCGCGATATCAAAGACACCAAGCTGGTCTGCAACGGTGCCGGGTCTGCCGCCATCGCCTGCATTGAACTCATCAAATCTTACGGCATGCCAGCGGAAAACATCACGCTGTGCGACACGAAAGGCGTTATCTACCAAGGCCGCGAATCTGGCATGAACCAGTGGAAGGCGGCGCATGCGGTCAAGACCAAAGACCGCACCCTGGAAGAAGCCGTAAAGGGCGCCGACGTTTTCTTCGGCCTGTCGGTCAAAGGCGCATTGACGCAGGACATGGTGATGACCATGGCCGACAACCCCATCATCTTCGCGATGGCCAATCCGGACCCAGAGATCACGCCAGAGCAAGTCGCTGCCGTGCGTGACGATGCCATCGTCGCAACCGGTCGCTCGGACTATCCGAATCAGGTCAACAATGTGCTTGGCTTCCCCTACATATTCCGAGGCGCGCTTGATGTCCGTGCGACCACCATCAACGATGCAATGAAAATTGCCGCAGCCAACGCGCTCGCTGAGCTGGCACGTGAGGACGTGCCGGACGAAGTGGCGTCTGCCTATCAAGGGGCGCGTCCACGCTACGGGCCGCAGTACATCATACCGGTACCGTTTGACCCACGGCTCATCTCGGCCATTCCGGCCGCGGTTGCCAAGGCCGCGGTTGATAGCGGTGTGGCGCGCCGGCCAGTCGTTGATGATACAGCGTATCGTGCGCAGCTTTCGGCTCGCCGCGACCCAGTGGCCGGTGTCCTGAACCGCATTTATGAGCGCGTGAAACGCTTGCAGAAACGTGTCGTCTTTGCCGAGGGCGAAGAAGAACAGGTGATGCGCGCGGCCGTTTCCTTTGAAAATCAGGGGCTTGGTCAGGCGATCTTGGTTGGGCGGGAGAGTGAGATCAATAGCGTTGCGGCAGAGGCAGGCATTGATCTGTCAAATCTGACCATCGCGAACGCGCGCGTCTCGAACCGGCAGGATGCTTATGCGGAGTTCCTTTATCAGCGCCTGCAGCGCAAAGGCTTCCTCTACCGCGACTGCCAGCGCATGGTGAACACGGATCGGAACTACTTCGGTGCGGCAATGGTCGCCATGGGCGAAGCGGATGCCATGGTTACGGGTGCCACCCGCAACTACTCGGTCGCCCTGCAAGCCATTCGCCGGGTGGTTGATGCCAAGCCTGGACACCGCGTGATCGGCGCTTCGCTCTGCCTAACGCGCGGTAGCACTGTCCTTATTGCTGACACGGCCGTTCATGACATGCCGACGTCGGAAGAACTGGCCGACATTGCCGAGGAAGCAGCCGGTGTCGCGCGCCGTCTGGGCTATGAACCACGCGTTGCGATGCTGGCATACTCCACCTTCGGACACCCCCCTGGGGAGCGGTCTGCACGCGTGCAAGAAGCTGTTCGCATCCTGGATAAGCGACGCGTCGATTTTGAGTACGATGGCGAGATGAACGCCGATGTTGCGTTGAACCCGGAGATTATGGATCAGTACCCGTTCTGTCGTCTTACCGGCCCAGCAAATGTGTTGGTGATGCCGGCTTTCCACTCAGCATCGATTTCCACCAAGATGCTTGAGGAACTGGGCGGCGCGACTGTCATCGGACCGCTTCTGGTCGGACTTGATAAGCCAATCCAAATCACGCGTCTTGGCGCATCCGACACAGAGATCGTCAATATGGCTGTGCTCTCAGCTTACAATGTGAGTGTCTGAGACAGTCGGGCCGCTGATTAGGCTGCTTGGTGGTTGGTGAAGCGCACGATGTGTGAACGCGCCGTCGCAGGTAGGGCGTTCCAGACAGTTTTGGCAACCGGCCACACCGTACGAAGATAGCCTTCGCGATACAACCTACCGGTCAAACGGGTGGGCTTAAGGTAATCGACCACGGCGACCCTGCGCGTCGACCAACTGGCCTTGTAGTCGCTTAGCGGGGCGAGCATATCATAGGATCGCCATCCTGCATCGAACCCGTGGATAATGGTCGATTCCTTTTGGACCTTGCCGGCGCTAAGATTCTCCATGCGCGGGTGATAGGTGCCCATGAAGGATGCATAGCCCTCCGGTCCGACGAATCCAACTTCGATCGCAATTGGCTCGCCGTCCAACTTGAGAACAAACAGGGTCGCAGGATTGCTAGCGCGCTCGCGGCCACATAGAGAGCGCAGGGTCTTGAGGGCACGACAGTCCATAAAGGCGCGGCTGGAAAGGCCACGCCGAGCAAGCCAGGCGATCTTCCAGTCAATGGCGAGCCCGCACAGCTCAGCAGCTTGGGGGCTGGGTTCAACCGTCTCATGCGAAAGGGTGCCCAGTTCGCTCAGTTGCCGTCGCTTTGTGCGCCGGTTCTTTTTTTCGCGTTTTGACAAGCTATCAAAATAGCCCTGGGCCGTATCGAAGTCCTGCAGATCCGCAATACCCGTCTCGCGTCGCTCGCCGACCTCAGCGCCTGAGAGATCAAGCACGTCGTGCACTCGAGCATCGGCACGCACGTTGCGTAAATGCAGGCCTGGTACCGGTAGCTCCGCCAATGCTGCCGACAGTGCTTGTTTGAGCGCCGCGCGGTCGCAGCTCGGATCCATCAGGATATCGCCGTACTGGACAAGAGGTTCACCAACCCATTCTGCCATTGCCCCGATTCCGCTAAGGCGCTGTACCAAAGGCGCGAGCGCCACGACGCGAGCATCAGAATCACGAAACGCCAAGATGTGAGCGGCGTGGCTAGGTGTTTGGCCAAAAACATAGTTTTCCAGCCAGGTCAGACACAGTTCGTAACTCTGGAAAACTGTCGAACCCTGTGAGGTCTCCTCCAGAGCTTTCCAAGGCCCCCCAAGCGCGCGAACACCATCAAAATCTGTAACGTCTTCAACGGAGTAGCGCGGGCACGGTGTAATGCCACCGACAGCATAGGCCATGGCGTCGGGCTTGCTGTGTTGCATCAAAGCCGAGGAGGTGGCGTTGGATGGCATCGCTAGTCACTGACTTTCCGTAAGGGTATATGAGTGATACCAGCATACTGCCAGACCTTTAAAGGTCAGATAAACCGTTGCCTTTTCATAAGGTTAAGGCATTCGGTTAAAATTGGTCACGATACCACTTAGGCAGGTCTCAAGGCGCCATGGCGGCGCGCACTCTATCCGCCAAAAAAGTCTTTGACTTTCGAGAAGAAGCCACTGATTTCTGGGTGATTGTGTTCACCGCCCTCAGCCTCAAATTCTTCCAGAAGTTCGCGCTGACGTCTCGTTAGCTTTTGCGGGGTTTCCACCTGCACCTGTACATACATGTCGCCGAAATCACGTTGCCTTAGAATAGGCATGCCTTTGGTTTTGAGGCGGAATTGCTTACCGGTCTGCGTACCTTCTGGAACTTTGACACGGGTACGCCCACCATCAAGTGTCGGCACTTCGAACGAACCGCCAAGCGCTGCGGTGACAACCGAAATTGGGGCGCGGCAGAACAGATCTGCGCCGTCTCGCTGGAACAGATCGTGCGGCTTGATTGAGACGAAGATATACAGATCGCCAGGGGGCGCTCCGCGCATGCCAGCTTCCCCTTCCCCGGCAACTCGGATTCGGTTGCCATCATCGATGCCCGCCGGAATGTTGACCGAAAGAGTTCGTTCTTCGGTAACCCGGCCTGCGCCTGAACAGGTATCGCAAGGATCCTTGATAACCTCTCCGCGACCGCCACAAGTAGGACATGTGCGCTCCATGGCGAAAAAGCCCTGGCTCATGCGCACCTTGCCCATGCCGCCACACGTCGAGCAGGTAGACGGGCTGGTACCGGCTTTCGCTCCTGATCCAGAACATGTGTCGCAAGCCACAGAGGTCGGCAGCACAAGATCGACCGTCTTGCCGGAAAATGCCTCTTCGAGCGTTACTTCCAGATTGTAACGCATATCCGAGCCGCGTGTGGCGCCACCAGAAGAGCGTCGACGTCCGCCACCCATAAACTCGCCGAAAATTTCTTCAAAAATGTCGCCCATGCCCGCGCCACTCATGCCGGCACCAAAGCCGCCTGGGCCGCCTTGATCAAAGGCCTGGTGACCATAACGGTCGTAGGCAGCGCGCTTTTGCTCGTCGCGGAGGATTTCGTAGGCTTCGTTGACCGCCTTGAAGTTTTTCTCCGCTTCGGCGTCACCGGGGTTGCGGTCAGGATGGAACTCCATGGCCTTTTTGCGGAACGCGCTTTTCAGTGCTTTTTCGTCTGCGTCGCGCGAAACACCCAAAAGATCATAGAAGTCGGCTTTGGCCATGAGAGCGAAATTCGTTACCAGCTACGAGAGGGGAGGGGCGCTGAAATGCGTGAAGGCGTGAAGGCGTGCGTTGGCAGGTGTGCTGGCCGCTGTCAACCTGATCTGCATCCCGCCTGCGCGCTTATGTAGGAACCCGTGCTGCGCTTTGCCAGTCCAAGGTAGTCAACCTACTTCATCGCCCGAGGCCGGATCGGGGCCGCTGCCATGATGGATGGCGCTTCGCAAGCGACCAGTGTGATGCTGCTGCGCCGCCGTCGCATCACTGAAGGTGGGGGAACACGGAAGAAGTGGCTCAGATAGCGTGGTACAATGCCTCCACTGACCAGAAAGGGCGTGCAATGTCATACATTGATGGATTCTTGATCGCAGTTCCTCGGACCAACAAGCAGGCGTTCATTGATCACGCCCGGACGACCGATTCGATCTTTATCGAGTTAGGCGCGCTGCGTGTGGTCGAATGTTGGGGAGACGATGTGCCAACCGGTCAGGTCACCGACTTTTATCGCGCGGTTGATGCCAAAGCGAACGAAGCGGTTGTTTTTTCATGGATCGAATGGCCGGACAAAGCCACGCGCGACGCCGGCATGGCTCGGATGGACGAGATGATGAAGACGGATCCGCGCTTCGATCAGGACAAGAACCCGATGCCGTTCGATGGCATGCGCATGATATTCGGCGGGTTCGAGCCGGTGTTTGAACTGCAATCGTAAGCAACTGGCTGAGCAGTGTGCCGAACTACCGCTCAAACACGGTATCGGATCGACCTTGCAGAGTTGCTTTATAGCCAGCATGCAAGATCAGGGATCGCAGTTGGCCACCCTTGTCATGCTTGGTTTCGGCGAAAATCATCCGGGGCATCAGGTGATCTGGTGCCGAATGCAGAAACGGTCCAAGCGCCTGAACTTCATGACCTTCAATATCGATCTTCAAGAAATCCACACGGTTCAACCCAGCATCCTCGACGATAGACAGCAACGTTCGTGCAGGCACTGACACTAGCCTTTCGCCTTTAAGAGGAGTGGTTTTCTTGGTGACCTTGACCGACCCAAGATTCCACGTTGCTGTGTCGAGCAGAACTGTGCCGTCCCTGTCGCTGACGGCGCTTGGGATAAGTCGCGTCACATCCTCTAAGCCACTGAAGCGTAAATTGGCGGCAAGGCGCGTCTGGACCTTTGGGTTGGCCTCGATGCATGCAATGTTTGGTGTTTTACCAGTATGTTTGGCAAGGCTCGCAGCGAGGATAGAGTAGGTCCCCGTGTTGGCGCCGACATCGATCATGACAAACCGATTGTCAGAGGTGATCCGCACACTGCGCGCGATTGCAGCTTCCTCCGGTGGGTCGCACAGTGCGGCGCGGCCATAGCATTTGGCATCGGCGTGGTTTTCGCGCGGATAAAGGCGCACCCGAAAGCCAGCGAAGGGCTCGAGATCTACTGGGCCAGAGCGCCCGAGTACGGATAGCTGCCATATCGGCCAACTCACGATGGACGCGAGAAAGGGATAGGTGCGCGGCACCAAACGCGTCCCGAAAGCACGTATAGCCTCTCGCCAATGCGCCAGTCGATAGGTTCCGAAAGGTGCAGGCAACGGTCCAAGCGAGGCTTTTAAACTCTGTTCGGAGACCGCTGCCCCGTCGGGCGGATCAAGGATGGTCACGTCAGCCATGGATCGCAGCTATATGGCAGCCAACTGTTGCGATTTCATGACGTGCGTTAAGGATCGATCGAACGAAAAAAGCCCGAGGCTTGAACCTCGGGCTTCCAAAATAGCTTTGCTGGATTGAGGCCTACTTAGGAGGCCTTCTTCTGATCATCATCGTCAACGTCCTCGAAATCGGCGTCGACCACATCATCGTCCTGAACCGGCTCTGCTGCATCGTCCATGTCCATGTCAGCGCCTTCAGCTTGGCTGTCGGCATACATGGCTTCACCCAGTTTCATTGAAGCGGTCGCAAGAGCTTGGCTCTTTTCTTCGATCTCAGCCTTGTCTTCGCCTTCCAGGGCAGTCTTCAGGTCGGCAATCGCAGCTTCGATGGCGCCCTTGTCGTCGCCTCCGACTTTATCGCCATAGTCAGCAAGCGCCTTCTCTGAGGAGTGCACCAAAGCTTCGCCTTGGTTGCGCGCCTCGACAAGCTCACGACGCTTCTTGTCGTCTTCCGCGTGGCTCTCGGCGTCTTGCACCATTTGCTCGATGTCATCGTCGGACAGACCGCCAGACGCCTGAATGCGGATTTGCTGCTCCTTGCCGGTGCCCTTGTCCTTTGCGGAAACCGACACGATGCCGTTGGCATCAATATCGAAGGTCACCTCAATTTGAGGCATACCCCGCGGCGCCGGTGGGATACCGACCAGGTCAAACTGGCCAAGCATCTTGTTGTCGGCAGCCATTTCGCGCTCGCCCTGCGAGACGCGGATGGTCACGGCAGACTGGTTGTCTTCAGCTGTGGAGAACACCTGACTCTTCTTGGTCGGGATCGTCGTATTGCGGTCGATCAGGCGGGTGAACACGCCACCCAAGGTTTCGATGCCCAACGAAAGCGGGGTCACGTCCAGAAGCAGGACGTCTTTCACATCGCCTTGCAGAACACCGGCCTGCACAGCCGCACCAATGGCCACAACCTCATCCGGGTTCACGCCTTTGTGCGGTTCTTTGCCGAAGAACTCTTTTACTGTCTCTTGGACACGCGGCATACGGGTCATGCCGCCAACCAAAACGACCTCATCAATGTCACCGGCTTTTAGGCCAGCGTCTTTCAACGCGGCTCCCATCGGCTTGACTGTGCGCTTGACCAGATCATCAACCAAGCTCTCGAACTTGGCGCGGGTGAGCTTCATGGTCAGGTGTTTGGGACCAGACGCATCGGCGGTGATGAAGGGCAGGTTGATTTCGGTTTGGGTTGCCGAGGACAGCTCGATCTTCGCCTTTTCGGCAGCTTCCTTCAGGCGCTGCAAAGCCAGCTTGTCCTTCTTGAGATCGATGCCCTGCTCTTTTTTGAACTCTTCAGCCAGGTATTCAACCAGGCGCATGTCGAAGTCTTCACCACCGAGGAACGTATCACCATTGGTGGACTTCACTTCGAAGACACCATCGCCGATCTCAAGGATCGAGACGTCGAACGTGCCGCCGCCAAGGTCATAGACGGCGATGGTTTTGCCGTCGTTTTTCTCAAGTCCGTATGCAAGCGCGGCAGCGGTTGGCTCGTTGATGATGCGCAGGACTTCCAAACCAGCGATCTTACCGGCGTCTTTGGTTGCCTGGCGCTGCGCGTCGTTGAAATATGCAGGAACGGTGATCACGGCCTGCTCGACAGTTTCACCCAGGAAGGCTTCAGCCGTTTCTTTCATTTTTTGCAGGATGAAAGCGGAAATCTGGGACGGCGAATAATCGGTGTCTTCCACCTTCACCCAGGCATCGCCATTCTCAGCCTTGATGATTTCGTAAGGCACCAAGTCCTTATCTTTGGCGACGGTCGGATCGTCAAAGCGACGACCAATCAAACGTTTGACGGCAAACAACGTGCCGTCAGGGTTGGTGACCGCTTGGCGTTTTGCGGGCTGTCCAACGAGACGTTCATTGTCGTCGGCAAATGCGACCATCGATGGCGTGGTGCGTGCACCCTCGGCGTTTTCGATAACTTTGGGTGTCGAGCCGTCCATAACGGCGACACAGGAGTTGGTGGTTCCCAAGTCAATACCAATGACTTTCGCCATGGGTGATACCTCATACTGTTGCGGCAGATCGGCCAAACCCGCTCGAATCGCGGCGTTCGGCAAAGCGCATGGCCATATCAAAAAAAAGCTGGCGCGCCGATCCCCTTTGGTTGGGAGAAGATAAAATCGTGTGACGGTGTCACATAGACAGCGGGATGCTGCCGTCAATGCGCCCGAACGGTGGCTATATAAGAACGGCTCTTACCGGCTACAAGGTGGCACTTTCGCCGTCGTCAACAACGCTAAGAATCTCTTGCAGTGGCTTTTTCTGTTTGGCCGCCGCTGGCACCTTTGCGTCGCTGGCTGGGTGGCCCACAGCGAGGATCATCACCGGCTTCTCGCTGTCGGGGCGTCCAAGCAGACCATTGAGAAACTTCATTGGGTTTGGTGTGTGCGTCAGTGTGCACAATCCAGCATGGTGAAGGGCTGCGATGAGGAAGCCCGTCGCGATGCCAACGCTCTCCGACACATAGTAGTTCTTAAAACGCGTGCCATCATCGTAGGTTCCATAACGCTGCGCAAAGATCACAATGAGCCAGGGGGCGTCTTCAAGGTGAGGTTTGTTGGCCCCCGTGCCAATGGGTTCCAGTGCTTTAAGCCACTCTTCGCCACCGCCTCCATCATAAAAGCGTTTCTCTTCTTCTTCAGCCGCGGCTCGGATCTGTGCCTTTGTATTTCTGTCGCTTATGGCCACGAAGTGCCATGGCTGGTGGTTGGCGCCGGACGGTGCTGATCCGGCGGTGCGAATACAGCTCTCAATCACTGATCTATCGACTGGGCGACGGTCAAAGTCACGAACCGAATGACGGCTTTGCATGCGATGAAAGAAGGCTTCCGCCTCGGCGCGGACCTGATCGTCGCTGAAGTCAGCGCGGTCTGGCAGATCAAGCGGTTCGTAGCGAGCGTTGCTGCGGGTGAACATGACGGCCTCACAGGTTAGCAATGGCTTGCGCGCTTCCGAGATCGGAGAGAACACAGGACGCTCTTCTAGCAGGCGCCGGTCGCAAGTGAAGCCAGAGAGCCCCGAAGACTATTCAATCTGTGACAAAAGGAACGGGTTGCGCACCAGGTTGCGCACGCCGTGGGCATAATCTTCTTCGAAGATGTTGTCAGCCAACCAGGCCTCGACGCTCGCGATGCTGACCTTCAGAACTTGAGGCCTGACATTCCAGGTCACTTGAAACGGTGAGCCGGTTCGGTTGTAGCTTGGTCCGGTCGTGGACCCCGCATACTCTACTGGAGAGCCCGCATCGTCGGGAATGTTGGGGGCTTGATACAGCCCGCCAAACTCGGTCACGAGCGCCATTTGGGCGAAGTCGAGCGCTTCATCATTATTGACCAGGACCAGTACCTGCGCTTCGACCCGCAATTGCGGATTGTTGATCGCGCGACTGAGGCACGACCCTAGCGTCGGGCCAGGCACCACCTGTGCCGTCGTGTGCACGAAGTGGACTTCGATGGTGTCCCCTGGGGCCAAGTCGCCGTGTTCGGTCGCGCCAACAAGGCGGGGATAAGGCGCCAGTTCCGCGGCACTCAACCGACCATCATATTGAAATCCTGTACCGTATCCTTCTCCATCGCCATTGCCAGCATAGGTGGTGAAATTACCGCCTCGATGTTCGGCGTTCTCATGGAAATGGATGTTGCATAGGTTCATCTCGGTGCGCGGCGGCGCCGCCTCGAAACTGCGCGCATTGCTGCCATTGACCTGATCGATATCCCGGGGTGCTTGGGGGCCAAAGCCTGCGCCGTCGGTGTTGGCGGCAAGTTCTGCTTGTTGGTCGTCGATCACCTCATTGGCAACCGAGTGCTCGACGGATTCCGCATACACCGCTCCAGCGCCGACAATTGTTGACACAGTTGCTGCCAACAACACGAAGAATGCCCTGGTCATGATCCAGTTCCGATTTGATCGTGCGGCATGATCCTGCCGATACCCGGCCGTCGGGAGAGTGGTCGCCTTGGCCGACCGTGGTGGATTAGACAGGATCAAACCGCCGTAACAACTAAATGACGTTACGGATATATAGCACAAATCTATGCGCTTGCGACAATCAAGTGCTGGATCGGTTGCCTATTGAGCCCTGATACCGCCATGCGGACAGGTCAGTTCGCACGCCGTGAAGCGTCTTCGCCGTAATAGCTAATGTACCGCTTGGAGATATTTTCCACCGGCAAAATGATCAACACGTCGGTTGTACCAAATTGGTGGTCGACGACGGCGCCGTCGCCAATCATGCCGCCGACACGGACGTATCCTTTGATAAGGGGTGGCAGTAACCGTAGGGCTTGTTTCTGGCTGATAGCGCCTTTTGCCATGCGATCCATCGGTTCAAACCGATGCTCGACGGCGCGCACGGCCCACTCGTCCTTGGCGCCCGCAAAATGGTGTAGGTAAGAAAGCGGTTCGGCCAGTTCGTTTGGATCGGTGCCGTCCAAGCTGGCGCAGCCAAACAAGACATCAATGCGCCGCTGAACGACATAACTCCAAATGCCATGCCAAAGCAGTTCGACAGTTCGCTTGGTGCGATAAGGCTTTAGGACGCAAGAGCGGCCAAGCTCCAGAAAACGAAGATCCGGGCGCACAGCGACAAGCTTATCGATCTGGTACTCGCCAGCGGTGTAAAAGCCGCCATTGGCCTGGGCCACATCCTGACGGAGCAGGCGATAGGTTCCGACGATGGCAGGCTCGCCGGTTTTTGGGTTCGGCGGTGCATCATGATCGAACACCAGCAGGTGATCGCAAATGCCATCATACGGATCGAAGTCGCGCCTTAGCAGCTTGTGAACCAGCGTCGGCTTGGCCGACATCTCTTCGTAAAAGACCCGGTACCGAAGGTGTTGCGCACGGTGTATGTCGCGCCGCGAGGCGGCCAGACGGACCTCCAGTGACCCGATCGCTCCAAGGCTTGCCTCTGACCCATGTGTGAGCGGTTGGCTGTCGGGTAGATACAGCGGCGTCCCGGGCAGAGGTGCAGCGGTACGCGCAAATGGAAACACCTGCGCCACCATCCGGCGCGCAGCGTGTGGCATAGCGTGCAGAGCACCGCGCTTTGTGCCTGGTCGCGAACGGCTTGGCTGCACCTCATCGGACAGATTGGTTTCTGCCATCCCGGTCAATTGTTCCCTATGGTTGATTGCCCGTCCATGAAGACCGCCAAATCCAACACCGTGGTTTGTTCTTGGGCCGTGCGTCGATCACAGTTCCGCGACACTGCCATGACGCCTTGCTGCTCCCGATCACGGCGTCCTCCACCGTTGCCACCAAATGGCATGTCACAGTGCTATCCACAAGGCAGCACATCGTCACGTGCTAATGGACGGCTGGCCGGTGACAAAGGCGAGCAAGGCGTCGAGATGCAGTGGCTTTCGGGCAAAATCGTCGAATCCCGCGGCGACGAGCTGGTCATTAAGGGCGGGGTCGGTGTTACCGCTATAGGCCAACAAGCGTCCCTTGAAGCCGCCCTTTCGGATGCGCTGTGCGGCTTCAAGCCCGCCAATTGCGGGCATGGATAGGTCGAGCAACACCACGTCGAACGAAGGGACAACGTTGCTCGTCGCCAAAGCAATGGCTCGCCCGCCATCCCCTACAGTCGAGACGGTATGACCGGCCCGTTCCAGCGCGGCTGTGGCCAGCCGCGCATTAACGGGGTCGTCTTCGGCAATCAACAAGCGCAGCGGTTCGCCGGGGATTTCCGGAGTCTCCGCATCTGCCGGATCGGGGAGAAAGCCGTTGTCATCGCTATAAGAAAAACGATGCGTCATCATGGCGACCAAAGACGTCTGACGCACGGGACGGACCAGATATCCATAGAAACCCGCCTGCTGGTAACGCGGCAGCGTTTTGCGTTCGTCAGGTTTAACCAAGAGAACGGGACGAATGCCGATTGTTGGCAGGTGCAAGCGCGCCCACAGCACAGCATGGTCGAACCCTGCATCAATGATCACTTGGTCGAACGTGCCAACGGTGTCGCCGAGTGCTTCAACCGATCCATGGATTTCGGCGTGCGCACCGAGTTCATGAAGTGTGGATTGAAGAGCCGTGCCCTCCGGGCTCGCAGACAAGCCTGGGCTTAGAACAAGAAGTACCGAATGCCCAGCGAGCGGTTGTGGTTGTCCATGGAAGTCCATTGTGTCTAACACGACAGGCAGCGTCAGACGCATATGCGTGCCCTCACCTGGGGCCGAGCTCACAAGGTCAAGCGAGCCGCCCATCGCCTGGGCCAGCCCACGTGAAAGGGGCAGGCCAAGACCGGTGCCCTCATTGGCGGTCTGCTGAGCCAGTGTGGTGCGACCAAAGGGCTGAAAAACCAATGCCTGCTCGGCGGCCGCGATCCCGTGTCCGGAATCAACCACGTCGATCATCAGCATGTGGTCCTTACCACCCGAAGAAGTTTGACTGTCGAGCCGCACCTCCACGCGCACGCCGCCTTCACTGGTAAATTTCACTGCGTTGGACAGCAGGTTTGTCAGGATCTGCCCAACGCGCTGTGCATCGATTGTGACCAGCGGCTCTCGCGACCGATCAGGACCATCTCCGACGAGCGTTGGATCGACAACGCTGCCCACGGCCAAGCCCTTGGCGTGGGCCCTTGGTGCTGCCAGCTCGATGCAGCCATTGATAAGCGCATCGATTGGAGCTGGCGCGTAATGCGGCGTGAAGGCTCCATTTTTGACGGCGGTCAGGTCCAACAGGTCGTTGACCAAAGTTAGGAGAAGGTCCCCAGAAGCCGTGATGCCGTCGAGATAGTTGCGCTGTGCAGCGTCCAGCTTGGTCTCGCGCAGGAGGTGCGCCATGCCGATAATGCCGTTCAGCGGGTTGCGCATTTCATGGCTCACCGCGCCGATCATCCGCAGTGCATCCGACTTGTCGCTGGGGGACGGAGCCTCCTGAGGAGGCAAGTCCTTTTGAGGCAGTCCGGGGCGAAACGGAGTGGCAAAATCGACCGGGGGCCTTGCACCTTGCCGCCTAGGTTTTTTTTTCGATGCACGTGTCATGCCCCAGCCCTATCAGCCGCGGGTTAACGTCAGCTATCTGTGATCGGAAAGCCTGGACTCCGGATAGGTGGTTAGGCGGCTAAACGCGTGGCGGAATCAAAACCCCGATAGGAGAGCGCTTCCGCCAGATGAGGCCGCTCAACTTCCTCGGCACCAGCAAGATCTGCGATCGTGCGGGCAACCCTCAGGACGCGGAAATACCCGCGCGCAGACAGATGCGCTGTGTCAGCCACCTGTTCCAGAAGTGACCGGGCAGAGCCATCAAGGCAGGTCGCAGATTCAATGGCCGATTGATTGGCGCGGGCGTTCAACATTGGCACAGCCGGAGGGGGAGAACCCACTTGTGGTTGATTGGTGCCGTATCGATCCATTTGGCGCTGGCGGGCCAGGGCCACGCGTTTCGCAACATCCGCGCTGCTTTCGCGTGCATCGCCATGCACAAGGTCGCGCGCTGTCACGGCAGGCACGTCAAGCCGCAGATCAATCCGATCCATCAACGGGCCTGATACGCGTGCTTGATAATCGGCTGCACAGCGCGGTCCTCTTTGGCAGGTATGCCCTGGCTCACCGGCATGGCCGCAGCGACATGGGTTCATGGCGGCGACAAGCTGAAACCCAGCTGGGTAAGACACATGGTGATTGGCTCGCGCGATATGGCACACACCGGATTCGAGCGGTTGCCGCAAACTGTCGAGCACGTTGGGCGAAAACTCTGGCAATTCATCGAGAAACAACACGCCGTGGTGCGCCAAACAGATTTCACCTGGGCGCGCTCTCAGACCACCGCCCACCAGAGCGGCCATAGATGCCGAATGGTGTGGCGCCCGAAACGGCCTGCGGTCTGACAGGGCACCGGCTTCCAGTTCTCCTGCCAATGAGGTGATAACGGACAAATCGAGCATTTCGCGCGGACTGAGTGGCGGCAAGAGTGACGGCAGGCGCGCCGCAAGCATCGACTTGCCGGAACCTGGTGGCCCAACCAACAAGAGATTATGGCCGCCAGCCGCTGCGATCTCTAAGGCGCGTTTGGCGCTTTCCTGCCCGCGTACATCGGCCAGGTCGGGCAGTAACCCATCGTGGGCAATCGCGACTCCAGGTCGTGGAGCCGTCAACATTTGCCTGCCTGCAAAATGGTTTGTGAGCTCCAAAAGCGAACCCGGCGCCAACACTTGCAGGTCTGCGCCAGCCCAAGCCGCTTCAGAACCGCACATTTTCGGACAGATCAGACCCTCGTCCCGATCAACGGCCATCATGGCTGCTGGCAACACCCCAGAGACAGGCGCCAGCTGCCCATCCAACGACAGCTCTCCCACGACCACATGGCCTGCGACGGCGTCTGCGCTCACAGCGCCCATCGCGACCATAACGCCAAGTGCAATGGGTAGGTCGAAATGGCTGCCTTCCTTGGGTAGATCTGCTGGCGCGAGGTTCACGGTGATGCGTTTTGCGGGCATCCCCAGACCGGAGGCTGTCAACGCAGACCGCACCCGCTCGCGGCTTTCGGCCACTGCTTTGTCGGGCAGGCCGACAATGGAAAAACCCACGAGGCCTGGCGTGATGTGCACCTGCACATCGACAGGACGGGCGTCCACACCCTGATAAGCGACCGTGGTAATGCGCGCGACCATGGCTGAACCTTTCCAAGCACAATGTCAGTTCACCACACAAATACCGTTACGGCAAGAACAAAATAAGAACAATCGGATTATGAGGCTGTTCTAAGCGGCCTAAAGCTTCGCTTCGATGGCGTCCCACATCGCCGCGGCGGCGTTGCCGCCTCCGAGTTTTTCAAGTGCACGGATACCCGTTGGAGACGTCACATTGATTTCCGTGATGTATGGCCCGATGACATCAATACCGACAAACAAAAGGCCCATCTCACGCAGGGTTGGGCCAATGGCGGCGCAAATTTCGCGGTCGCGTTCGGAAAGGTCGATCGCTTCTGCGCGTCCACCAACGACCATATTGGAGCGGACATCGCCATCGGCCGGCACGCGGTTGATCAGTCCGAAGGGTTCGCCTTCCACCAACAGAATACGCTTATCGCCTTTCGCGACATCGGGAAGAAAAGCCTGCGCCACCCAGGGCTCGGGATAGAGATCTCGAAACAGCCCAACCAACGAGCCGAGGTTTTGGTCATCGGCACGCAGACGGAAAACACCGTTGCCGCCGTGGCCGTAGAGCGGCTTCAGGACAATGTCTTTGTGTTCAGCGCGGAAAGCTTCGATCGCGGCCACGTCCTGAGTGATCATTGTCGGCGGCATCAAATCCCCGAACCGCATGACCAACACCTTTTCCGGCGCATTGCGCACGGCAACCGGATCATTGACCACAAGGGTCGAGCCTTGCACGGCTTCCAGCATGTGGGTCGAGGTGATGTAGGCCAGGTCGAACGGTGGATCTTGGCGAAGCAAGATGACGTCGTATTCCGTCAGGTCCATACGCTCAGCTGCGCACAACGCGGCATGGTCGCCGACAACATCCTGCACATGCGCGCTCTGCACGCTTGCTGTTACCGTCTGACCGGCCATGGCCATGGTCTGCGGCGTGTAGACCGACAGATCGTGCCCGCGCGCTTGCGCTTCCAGCATCATGGCGAAGGTGCTGTCACCGGCAATGTTGATCGATTGTATGGGGTCCATTTGGACGGCGACGCGCAAGGTCATGGTCAGGTCCGCTTGTCAAAGGCCGCTCTCATCAGCGGCTGGAAAGGCGTTGGGGATATGCAGCGGATCACACCCTGGCGCAACCAGAACAACATCGCAGCGTATCGTCTTAGACAGCATGAGCGCTCCATCTGGATCGTTCTGAGCAAGCCAGGTGCGCATTCCAGCGCGAATTCGCTCCTGTTGTCGCAGGTTTAAGGCCTCAGCGCCCTCCGTGATGGTCTTGCGGGCTTTCACCTCGACGAAAACCAGGGTTTCGGCATCCTCGACAATAAGATCAATCTCTCCACCGGCCATGCGGGCGCGCCGATCGACTTCCTCCAGTCCCAAGGAGCGGAGGAAACGTGCAGCCATCTCCTCAGCCTCCAGGCCGGTTTGGTAGGCCTTCTGACGATCAACCATCGAATCTCGAGAGCGCAAGTGCGCGTTGGTAAAGGTCTCTCTTGGAGACGCCATAGGTTTCAGCGACCAAATTGGCTGCGTCCTTCACCCGCTCGGTGGTCAGCGCCGCGCGAAGCGCTTCATCCAGTGTTTCAGCGGTCACGGCTTTTGATTCACCTGGAGCGATGATGATCACGATCTCTCCACGCGCTTCATCGGTGTGTTCGTCGTAATGGTCGGCGAGGGCAGATAACCCGTCGATTTGGACAGTTTCAAAGCGCTTGGTGAGCTCACGGCATACGCTGGCCTGACGATCATCGCCCAAACCTTTTGCCAGCGCCCGAAGCGTGGCGGTCAGACGAGAAGGCGCCTCGTAGAGGCAAACCGTTCCCGGTAATTTGGCAAGGTCAGCGATCGCATCGTCTCGAGCCTTGGCCTTGTTGGGTAAAAACCCAGCAAAGGTGAACTGGTCAGTTGGATGCCCTGCAATCGAAAGGGCCGCCGTCAGCGCGCTAGGGCCGGGAATGGCGTAGACCTGGTGGCCAGCGGTACGCGCTTCGACCACAAGTTTGTACCCGGGGTCGGCGATAAGCGGGGTACCGGCATCGGAGATAAGTGCAACGGCATCCCCGTCGGCCAGCCGTTGGAGCAGTCGGGGGCGCGCCTCTGCCCCGTTGTGATCATGGTACGGCACCGTGTGCGCCTTGATGGCGTAGCGATCCAATAGAGTGCGTGACGTTCGGGTATCCTCACAAGCAATAATATCTGCTGCCGCCAAGGTTTGCAGCGCCCGCAACGTGATATCGCTCAAATTACCGATTGGCGTTGCCACAATATGCAGCCCGGGCTCCAACGGCGGCGCGCTAACCATCTGACCATCAATGGCAAAACTGGATGCTGATAAGCTTTCGTTAACCATGTTTTTAACTCTAACGCGTCATACTGAACAGGGAATGGGTCTTGTGGACCTGGCTTGGGCAACGACTGTTTTTTTGCCGTGTTTCCCGCTAAGAAGAGATCGGGCGACCAATGGTGCGGATTCGTGGGTGAGGAGGATCGCAGATAATGCAAGCGATCAATCGAAAAAAAACGGGACTCAATCGTCGTCATGTTGCCCAGGGCCTTGGGATAAGCGGTTTGCTTGGCCTTTCGGCGTGTGGGCCACAGGGCTTCCCCGGTTTGGGCGGCCCATCACCAGGTTTGAACGTCACCACACCTACGACACAGGCGCAAGGCGAGGTCTTGGGCGCCGGCTCGGCGCGTGTTGCACTTCTGCTCCCCATGTCGGCTACTGGCAACGCCGGGCAAGCCGGACCAAGCTTCCGGAATGCAGCTGATCTAGCGGTCGCCGCACTCGGCGGGTCCGACATCAATGTGGTCATCAAAGACACACTTGGCACACCTGAAGGCGCGTCGGCCGCAACAAGTCAGGCGTTGGCGGAAGGCGCTCAGATGATCTTGGGGCCGATCTTCGCTGCCGAAGTGCGCGCCGTGGCCTCGGTAACTCGTCCCGTTGGCGTGCCCGTGATCGCCTTTTCTTCCGATGCCGGTGTCGGCGGGCAAGGCGTGAACCTTCTGTCCTTTCTACCATCCTCCGATGCTCGCCGTATCATCGCCTATGCCGGTCAACAAAACCGCACGAGTTTGGGAGCCCTACTTCCCAACAATGCCTACGGGCAAATCATGGAAGCAGAAATGCGTCAGGCGGCTGCGGCAGCCGGTCTCCAGATTGCTATCGTACAGCGCTACGATCTGACGACAATCGCCATCCAAGAAGCCGCCACCCAGATCGCCGAGCAGCGCGACCAGTTCAACGCCCTTTTCGTTCCCGAAGCCGGCGATGTGATGGTGTCAATAGCCCAGGGCCTTTCGATTGGTGGTTTGACCCCGCAAAACACATTGTTCCTCGGTTCTGGCCAGTGGGAAGATGCGCGTGTGCAGAACGCACCTGAGCTTCGCGATTCAGTCTATCCAGCGCCGCCTCGGGCACAGTACCAAGATTTCGTCTCGCGCTATCAAGCCCGCTACGGATCGGAACCCGTCCGCATTTCATCGTTGTGCTATGATGCGGTGACGTTGGCCGCAGCACTGGCCCGCGCTGGGAACGGCCGGATCGATCCGAATATGTTGACATCATCGTCGGGCTTCTCGGGGATCGATGGCATCTTCAGGTTCCTGACAAACGGCGTCTCACAACGAGGTCTGGCGGTTTATCGAGTAACGGGGTCTGGCACAGAGATCGCCTCCGCTGCGCCCCGATCGTTCCAAGGGGTGTTCTAGGCCGCCAAGTCGGCCACGACGGCGTCCAGCAGAAAAGAGCCTTCCCGTGTCGCGCGCAGGGCACTCTGTCCCAAGACTTCAACAAAGCCTTGCTCGACAAGCCGATCGATCTGCTTTTGATCAAGAACCCGCCCCGATAAGACTTTAAACCGGTCCGTTGAGATGCCTTCGCGCAGACGCAGCCCCATCACCAAATACTCGTCGCCCATTTCTTCGAGCGTTAGTGGATCTTCCGCGACAAGCCCGTGCCCTCGTCCCTCGACCGCTTCCAGCCACTTCTCCGGGGAGCGTTCCGTTGAGGTGGCGACACGCTGCGCGTGGGGGCTGTCGCTCACGATCAAGCGTCCATGGGCGCCCGGACCGACTCCGACATACTCGCCATAACGCCAGTAAACGAGGTTGTGTTGGCAAACGGCATCTTGAGCGGCATGGTTGGAAATCTCGTAGGCGCTTAGCCCCCGGTCCCCAGTCATCGCCTGGGTGGCCAGGAACATGGCTTCCGCCACCTCGGGATCAGGCACCACCAGTCGCCCTGCTTTGTGCAAGATTTCGAACTGTGTGCCTGGCTCAATCGTCAGCTGGTAGAGCGACAAGTGGTCGGCGGCGAACGCCAAGGCTTTGCCCAACTCGTCTTCCCATGCAGCGAGGCTCTGGCCAGGGCGCGCATAAATCAGATCGAACGAAATCCGTTCAAACGCATCACGGGCAATGGCCACTGCGTCTAGTGCGTCGTCAACGCTGTGTGTGCGGCCAAGTGCCTGTAGATCGACATCGTTGAGCGCCTGCACCCCTAGGGAGACGCGGTTGATACCTGCCTTGCGGAAATCTTCGAAGCGCTTGGCCTCAACGCTCGTTGGGTTGGCCTCCAGCGAGATCTCGGCGTCGTCACGCACATCCCAAAGATCGCGAATGGCCGACCCGATCGCGTCAACGGTTTCCGGCTCCATCAAGCTCGGCGTGCCCCCGCCGAAAAAGACACTGCGTACGACGCGGCCAGGCGTGCGCGCTGCCATGGTCTCCAATTCACGCCGAAATGCCTTCACGTAGCGTGACTGATCGATCGGTGCCTTGCGGACATGGCTGTTGAAGTCACAATAGGGGCACTTGGAGGCGCAAAACGGCCAATGCACATAGATGCCGAAACCGACATCGGCATCACTCTCCACCGGTGCGAAGCTGTGGTCGACCACGCCTAAGCCGGCCCTGCCGTGACAATGGCATTGAACAGCAATTCAAATGCGCGGGCGCGGTGTGATAGCCCAGTGCTTTCGCCAGGTATCCAGCCGTGTTTTTCTTCGGCGGTCATTTCGCCGAAGGTCTCCTGATAGCCGTCCGGCAGAAAAATCGGGTCGTAGCCAAAGCCCTTGTCACCGCGAGGCGGCCAAATCAACGTGCCCTCGACTTCGCCGCGGAAGGTTTCTTCTGATCCATCGGTGCGGATCAAGCCTAGAACCGCGACGAATTTGGCCCCGCGTTGGCCGGGGTCGCTCGCGCCAGCTTGTTGTAGCTTCTCTTCCACCGTGCGCATCGCCATCGTAAAATCACGATCTGGCCCAGCCCAGTCGGCCGTATAGATTCCCGGATCGCCATCGAGAGCGTCAATGCACAGGCCGCTATCGTCGGACAGGCTGGCCAAACCCGTCGCTTCGTGGCTTGCGCGGGCCTTTAGCAGGGCGTTCTCTTCAAATGTGGTGCCGGTCTCGTCTGGTACGTCGAGCTCGAGATCGGCCGCTGAGGTAACCGGCATGCCAACCGGCTCCAACAGCGCCCGCAGCTCATCAATCTTGCCCCGATTATGGCTGGCAATAAGAAGTCGGTCGCCAAAGCCTTTGAGCTGCATGGTCAGGCTCCCACGGCCTGCGCTTGCATATCGAGAAGCTCGCCAATGCCTTTCTTGGCAAGACCCATCATCGCGGCGAGTTGGTCCTCAGTGAAGGGATCGCCTTCTGCGGTGCCTTGAATTTCCACCAATCCGCCTGAACCAGTGAGCACAAAGTTGGCGTCGGTCTCGGCCGAGGAATCCTCCATATAGTCAAGGTCCAATACCGGTGCACCTTTGTAAATGCCGCAGGAAATGGCGGCGACCTTGTCCTTCAATGCGGGGCTTTTCAGCATGGAGCGGCTCTCCATCCATTTCAGCGCATCGTAGAGCGCAACCCATGCGCCGGTGATGGAGGCGGTGCGTGTTCCGCCGTCAGCCTGGATGACGTCGCAATCGACCGTGATCATCACCTCGCCGATCGCCTTGAGATCGACAACCGCGCGCAGCGAACGTGCGATAAGCCGTTGGATTTCCAGCGTGCGGCCCGATTGCTTGCCCTGGGTGACCTCGCGGCGCATACGTTCATGGGTTGAACGTGGTAGCATGGCATATTCAGCCGTCACCCAGCCGGTACCCTTGCCGCGCATCCAACCAGGGACGCGATCTTCAACGCTTGCGGCGCAGAGCACCTTGGTATTGCCGAAGGAAACGAGGCAGGATCCTTCAGCATGACGGGCAAAACCCCGCTCTAGGGTTACGGGACGAAGTTCATCGTTGGCGCGATTGGAGGGGCGCATGGAGATAGCCTTTGTTGATGTGTTGCGCCTCGTTACGCTGGTGCCTTGCGCTTCGCAACCCGCTTAACAACCGGCTGTGCATCAAGCCTCGCACAAGGGGTTGGAAACCGGTGCCCTGTGTCTTTAGATAATGCCTATGAACGCAACGACCCTCCGTCTCGATGATTTGGATACCCGCTCGCGCGATATCTTTCGCCGTGTGGTGGATCATTATCTGAACCATGGTGAGCCGCTGGGTTCGCGCACACTCTCGCGTGACCTGACACAATCCAACGCTATGCCCTCGCTGTCTCCGGCGACGATCCGAAACGTGATGAGTGACTTGGAGGCGCTTGGTCTGGTGTTCGCGCCACATGTATCGGCCGGGCGGCTGCCAACTGAGCTCGGCCTTCGCTTCTTCGTCGATGCCTTCATGGAAGTTGGCGCGATCCCACCTGAGGCGCGTGCGGCTTTGGATGATAATCTCAATCCCGAGCGTCGCAATGGCTCAGTCGAGGATACGCTCGCCGAAACCTCATCCCTTTTATCGGGCCTTACCGCTGGCGCCGGCCTTGTGCTCGCCGCCAAGGCCGACACACGCCTGAAACATATCGAGTTTATTCGGCTCGAACCGACCAAGGGCTTGGTCGTGTTGGTGGGCGAGGACGGCAATGTCGAGAACCGGCTGATCGATTTGCCAGATGGTCTGCCAGCATCTGCGTTGACGGAGGCCGCGAATTTTCTCAACGCTCATTTGCGGGGCAAAACGTTGGGTGAAGCGCGCCAGGCGTTGGCGGCGCGCGAACAGGCGGTCGCCGAGGAATTGGACAGGCTTACCCGCCAAGTTGTGGACGCTGGCATTGCCAGTTGGGCTGGCGCTGAGGAAGGCAAGCCACAGCAACTGATCGTGCGCGGGCGCGCCAACTTGCTGGACGATGTTTCGGCTGAGGAAGATCTTGAACGTATCCGCCTGTTGTTCGAGGATCTTGACTCCAAGAAAGAATTGACACGCCTCCTGTCAGCAACTGAAACCGGTGAAGGCGTACGCATCTTCATTGGCTCGGAGAACAAGCTGTTCTCGCTCTCTGGCTCTTCGATGATTGTTGCGCCTTATCATGATGAGGCCGGGACTATTCTCGGCGCCGTTGGCGTCATTGGGCCGACCCGATTGAACTATCAACGCATCGTCCCGGTCGTGGACTACACCGCGAACTTGGTCAGCCGATTGGTCTCACCAACACGCTGAACTTGATTTTTATCGCTGCACCCCTGATATGCGGTGCAGATTTCATCCCCCCAATCGTTCAGATGAGGACTGACCATGTCGGGTAACGGCAAGAGCGCTGAAGAATTGGCGGCACAAGATGCAGCCGCTGCTATGGAAGCGGAGCGCCGCGCGGAAGAAGAAGCCGAGGCAGCTGAGGAGGCTGGCGTAGCGACAGAGAAGCAAAGCGCATGGGAGAACCCAACGGGCGACGGACCTGACTATGAAGCTGTGATCGGCGCACTGCAAGACGAGTTGGAACAAGCTCGCGACCAGCGGGTTCGCGCCGCAGCAGAAATGGAAAATCTGCGCCGCCGCACAGCCCGCGAAGTCGCCGATGCCAAGAAATTTGCTGTCTCCAGCTTCGCGCGCGATCTGCTCTCAGTGTCAGACAATTTGACCCGCGCTCTAACCGTCGTCACGGACGAGGAGAAGACAGCCGCTAGCGACGTTTGGAAAAACTTGCTCGAGGGCGTGCAGATGACGGAGCGCGAGCTCCTCTCCGTGCTCGACAAAAACGGTGTTAAAAAGATCGATCCTCAGGGCGAGCGCTTTGACCCCAACCAGCATCAAGCCATGTTTGAAGTGCCTGACCCTAACCAGCCTTCCGGTACCGTGACCCAAGTGGTCGCTCCAGGTTTTGTCATCGGTGAGCGTGTGCTTCGCCCGGCGATGGTTGGTGTCTCTAAGGGTGGCCCGAAGCCTGCACCGAAGACCGAAACCGTTGAAGCACAGTCGTCCGCGCCCAAGGTGGACGTCGACACCCCAGGCGATGCAACGCCGGGCGAAACTGTCGATAAATCCGCCTAGCCTGGACTCTCCGGTACGGTGTGGCATGGTCCCCCAGCAAGCGCTTTCGGGGGAGGGCGCTTAACAGGGGGGAAAGCCATGAGCGAAGAGACAGCACCCGTGCCAACGCCGCACGGCCATTTCCATTGGAATGAACTGATGACGCGCGACGTCGAGGGCGCGAAGAAACTCTATGGCGACGCCATGGGGTGGACGTTTGAGACTGTGCCCATGCCCGAAGGCGACTATGTCATTGCCAACTCAGGCGGACGGCCAGCAGGTGGCATCTTTGACATCACCGGCCGTGAGGGGATGGATAGCATGCCGCCCAAGTGGATGGCCTACATTGCTGTCGATGACGTCGATGCATGTTTAGAAAAGGCAACGTCCATGGGTGCCATCGTGATGGGCCCGCCCTTCGACGTCAAAGGCGTAGGACGTATTGCGATGGTGCAGCAGCCCGATGGTGCGATGATCGGTTGGATGACGCCGTCCTACGAGCCCATGTGATCTAGGGCCTGGTAGGCGTGACACGCCGCAATGTGAGATTGATCCGCCCTGGCGCGTCCAACAAAGAGGATGTGCCGGGGTATATGCGTGAGACACCGTGAAAAGCCAAGCGGCCTTCGCCGCCTATCACCAACACGTCGCCGGACCGTAGCCGAATGCCTTCCGTCTTCCCGCCACGTTGTGGTCCGCCGAGACGAAACATGGCGTCATCGCCCAGCGAAACGGACACCACAGGTGCGTCGAACGTCTCTTCATCTCGATCCTGATGGAGGCCCATCTTGGCGTCTGGCTCGTACCAGTTGATCAGGCACGCCTCGGGATCCGGCGCGTCGGGTGCCACAGTGTGCCAAATGTCCAACAACGCAGCCGGAATAGGTGGCCATGGGCGCCCGGTGACAGGATGGTTGCCCTGGTAGCGATAGCCGGCCCGATCCGCCACCCACCCAAGCGAGCCGCAATTGCTCATCAGTACCGAAAGCGGTTTGCCGGTGTGTGGCATGGTAGGCTGAAAAAGAGGCGTCTCTCGAAGGATCGCCCGCAACTCGGACACAAGATCCCTCTGTGCGCCGACGCTCAGATATTCGGCGTAATACCAGCAACCAGACTGTGACAGGGCCAGTCTGTCGTTCGCCGAAAGCATTACGTCAACTCCATGACAGTCTCGAGGGCATTGGGCACGATTTTCGAACAGTATGTTTGAAACAAAGGGGACTCCCCTTTGCGCATGTCTGTCCTATCTGTTCGGCCAATACAATTCCGCGTTTCCCTTCCTTCCTATCGGAGATCCACACATGACCCTGACCAAACTCATCGCTGGCCTTGCTTTGTCGACGGCGCTCGTTGGCGCTGCTGCTGCAGAAGACCTCTCGATCGGCTCTGGTACTTACACGGTTGACCCGACCCACACGGCTCTTTTCTGGACGGTGAACCATTTCGGCCTATCCGAGTACACGGCCCGCATCAACGGTGTTGACGCGACCATCGAACTCGACGCCGCCGACATCACGCAATCCTCGTTGAACGCCACGATCAATATGGCTGGCGTTGATACGGCTTACCCTTTCCCAGAGCGCACTGACTTCGACGCCGAACTGCGCGGCGCCAACTGGCTGAACGCCGACGCGTTCCCAGAAGCGACGTTCGTATCGACGGACATCGTCAAAACCGGCGACAACACGGCTGACATCACTGGCGACCTGACCTTCTTGGGCGTCACGCTGCCTGTCACTCTGGAAACCACGTTGATCGGTTCCGTTGGCAAGCACCCGTTCGCTGACGGCGCAGCCTTCGGCATCCACGCTGTTGGCACGTTTGACCGCACCGATTTCGGCTTCGGTACTATGGCCCCAGGCATTGGCGCTGACGTGACCATCGAAATCAACGCTGAGTTCATTGGCGAAGCCTCCACGGCTCGCTCGTCCTAAGCGATATCCCACGTTTGGAGCTTGATCCCTCATGGCGACCCTCCCCGCCGACACGTTCGACGCGTCTGCAAGCGCCAGCTCTGAACGTCGCTACACGACAGTCGCGATCATCCTGCATTGGGTGATAGCGGCTGCGATCCTCTTCCAGATGGTCGCCGGTAAATGGATGGTCGCCCAAGGCGACGATGCCACGGACACCGTTTTCACGGTCTTTCAGATACACAAAACCGTCGGCCTGAGCATTTTCGCGCTCACGCTCGCCCGCATTGTTTGGCGCCTGGCAAACCCAGCACCGGCTTTGCCGCAGGGCATGACCGCCTTTGAGCGTTTTGCCGCCAACGGTGCCCACATTGGGTTCTACGTCTTCCTCATCGCTGTCCCGCTGACCGGCTGGGCGATGGCGTCGGTTTCGCCGACGGGCGTCCCCACGTTCTATCTGCTGCTTGAAGCCCTGCCCTTCGCGCACCTGCCCCTACTGACCGAATCCGGGCTGGATGTGCGCCATGATGCGGAGCTAATTCTCAAAGCGGTTCACGCCAACCTTTCGTTGGCTATGGGGCTCTTGATTGCGCTGCATATTGCAGCCGCCCTGAAGCACCAGTTCATTGCGCGCGATAATCTGATCGCCCGCATGGTGGTCTCGGCGCGCACGCAGCCCAACTCCGTTGCGCGCGCCAGCATCGCTGGCATCGCGGCTTCGACAACCTTGATGTTCATCATCGGAGGTATTGCCTGGGGCGTTCAGCAAAGCGCTTCCTATCACCCTGCGAGCGAGGCCAACCTGGAGGCTGCGCCGGCCTCAGCTGGAGCTTGGGTAATCGATCATGAACAGTCGGTTCTCGGCTTCACGGTGACCTACACGGGCAATGATGTCGCTGGGACCATTGGCGCGTGGACCGCGGACATTGTCTTCAATACGCAAGACCTTTTCGCGGCATCAGCGACCGTAACGATCGACATGACCAGCGTGTCGCTCGGCGACGCAACCTTGCAGGCCCAGGCCGCCGGTGGAGATGGTTTCGATCTCGCCAATCATGCCACTGCCACCTACGAAGCCTCCAACTTTGAGCGCTTGGATGACCAGACCTATGTCGCTAACGGCAAACTGACCCTGCGTGGTATAAGTGTCGATGCACCGCTTTCATTCACATTCGCGCAAACTGATGGCATTGCAACGGTTTCCGGGTCGACCAGCCTAAACCGCCTTGATTTCGGCGTTGGTGCGGTTGGTGCGGCTGACGAAGCTTGGCTCCTTTATGGGGTCGACGTAGCCTTTGACCTGACAGCTCAGCAGCCCTAAATCGAAGGCCAGTCGCTTCGTTCCAAGTTGGGTGATTTCTGGATGATGCCTGTCATCCTTCTGTCGCGCTCCATCGTAGGGATAGAGGCAACGTAAACTCCTTTCGCCGACGGGCTTAGTATTGGCATCCACGACCTTGCTTTCAAAACTGGCCGATGAGGGCCGTTTCCTGCGCCAATGGGCGGGTAATCCGCTTGGTATCGGTGCCATAACGCCGTCAGGGCCAGATCTAGCGCGTACCATGGCCGGATTTCTCGATCCGCAAGCCAGTGGCCCCGTGGTTGAGTTGGGCCCGGGAACCGGCGTCGTTACCCAAGCCATTCTCGAACGGGGCATTGACCCGCCCAACCTCACATCAATTGAGTACAGCGGCGACTTTGCGAAGCTTCTCGCTGAGCGTTTCCCTGCTGTTCAAGTCCGTCAGGGTGATGCCTACAACTTGGCCTCTTCGTTGGGAGAGACATCGGCCTTGGCCGGTATCGTTTCCAGCCTACCGTTGGTTAACAGCCCTTATGACAAACGTCGTGCGCTGATCCTGGACGGTCTTGATAGGCTGCAGCCGGGCGCGCCTTTTATCCAGTTTTCCTATGCACTTGTGCCGCCGGTACGCGAGGAAGTCGGCCAATTCACCTTACAAAAAACGGGCTGGATCTGGGCCAACATGCCGCCAGCTCGTGTCTGGGTTTATCGCAGGCCCGCCACTTAGCCTTCAGAAAGATGCTTCATGTCCGCCGTCAAAATTCTCGTCTTCTCCGGATCGACCCGCGACGGGTCCGTGAACACCAAGCTTGCTGCAGCCGTGGCAGGTCTGGCGCGTGAGTTTGGCGCGGACGCGACGCTGGTTTCTCTCGCCGACTACCCCGCCCCCATTTTCAATGCGGACTGGGAGAAGGAGCATGGCATACCGCAAACCATCCAAGACTTGGGTGCGCTGATGCTTGAAGCCGATGCCTGCTTTATCGCCAGCCCGGAATACAATTCAGGGCCAACGGCTCTCCTCAAAAACACCATCGATTGGCTGAGCCGCCTCAAGCCGCATCCGTTCAAGGAAACGGTGTTCGCGCTTGGTGGCGCATCGCCAGGCATGTTGGGCGGCGTGCGCGGTTTGGTATCGGTGCGCACAACGTTGGTTGGTCTCAATGCGATGGTCGTTCCAGAGCAACTCACGGTTGGCGGTTCTGGTAGCGCCTTCAACGAAGATGGCACTTTGGCGAACGACCGCTCGGTGAGCATCGCCAATGCGCTTTTGGAGCGGCTCGTCGATGTCGCAGGAAAGCTACGCGCCGCATGACACATCCAACGCCCAAAGATTGTCTGGCCGTCGCCCTCGACGTTACTGGGCGGGACGCAGCCCTGCGGACGCTGGATACCATTGGCGACGAGGTTGGGATCATCAAGATTGGCCACCAGCTGGCCTATTCTGGCGGCTTTGGCCTGATTGAAGAACTGGCGTCTTCAGGTCGCAAAGTGTTCGCCGACCTGAAATTGCTCGATATCGACCAAACCGTTGCCAAAGGAGTCGCGAGCGTCGCAGCAACGGGTGCTACTTTCCTTACCGTGCACGCCTATCCCAAGGCATTGCGGGCAGCTGCAGAAGCGCTTGGCCCCAAGCCAGCTCTCAAGATCTTGGGCGTGACAGTTTTGACGTCGATGGACGATGAGGACCTGCAAGAAGCGGGCTACGCCGTACCTGCTGACCAACTGGTGATGGCCCGCGCCATGCAGGCGAAACAAGCCGGAACACCTGGCCTCGTCTGTTCTGCACACGAAGCACCAAGGCTTCGTGCCACGCTTGGCCCGGACATGCTTCTCGTAACGCCAGGCATCCGTTTTGCGGGTGGAGATGCAGGCGACCAAAAACGCGTCATGTCGCCCAGGCAAGCCATTGCCAACGGAGCGAACATTCTGGTCATGGGTCGCCCGATAACCGCGGCTGACGATCCCAAAGCGGCAGCACGGCGGGCTGTCGAGGAGATCGAGGCGGGGCTTGCAAAACGAACTTAGCCTGCGTGCGATTAATGCCGACGACCTTACGGCCGTTTCTGCATTTGGATTGTCTAAAGCAGTGGTTCTGCGCGCTATGGCGCAGGACATGGCTTGGCTGATCGAGCAGGATGGAGAGGTCTCCGGCGCGGCAACTGCAATGCTCGCCGATGGCACGGTGTTCTTGGACGGTCTGGTCGGTGATAAAACGGCACGAATAACTCTCCTTGATCATGCGGTTCGCTACGCCCGCTGGAGCTATGCTCCCGCCCTCACACTCATCAAGGACGCTGTGACAGACGGATTGGTCGACCAAGGATTTGTCGGCCTTGACCCTGCCAGGCTCCCTCCAGAGCTCGCCAAGGCCGCTCAAGGCGGTAAAGTGCTCATGAAACGCCTCTAGACAGGGATCGGCTGTTGCTTCGCGTTGAGACAGCGCGCTAGAAGCCAACCAACAATAGGAGTGTTTCCGTGACAGACGTGCGTGTTGCCGTGGTTGGGGCCTCAGGCCGCATGGGCAAAGCCCTGATTTCAGCTGTGCTTGAGGCAGACGGCGCAGCATTGTCGGGTGCAATCGAACGAAAAGGTGCTGAGGCACTGGGCCAAGACGCGGGCACCCTCGTAGGCCAAGAACCGATTGGTACCGCCGTCACGGATGACCCCTTACCGGTGTTTGCTGCCTCAGACGCTGTACTAGACTTCACGGCGCCAGCGGCGACCCTGTTCTATTCGGAACTGGCCGCACAGGCACGCCTTGTGCATGTAATCGGTACCACTGGTCTGTCCGTCGATGACGAAGCTCCGCTCGATGCAGCCAGTCGCCATGCAGTGGTGATTAAGTCCGGCAATATGAGCCTCGGCGTGAACTTGCTTTCTGTCTTGGTGGAACAAGCTGCCCGCGCGCTGAGCGGAGATTTCGACATTGAAGTCGTCGAGATGCACCACAAAGCGAAGGTTGATGCACCGTCGGGTACAGCGCTCCTGTTGGGAGAGGCAGCCGCAGAGGGGCGCGACCTCAATTTGGATGACGTGGGCGTGTTCACCCGCCATGGCATCACAGGCGCACGGCCTGACGGCGCTATCGGGTTCGCCACCCTGCGCGGTGGGTCGGTGGTCGGCGATCATTCCGTTCTTTTCGCTGGGCCAGCTGAGCGCATCACCCTGTCCCATCACGCCGAAGATCGCAGCCTGTTCGCACGCGGGGCCGTGCGCGCCGCCCTATGGGGCCACGGCAAGAAACCTGGTCGCTACACCATGCGGGACGTGCTCGGTCTCGCATCCCCGAACGCATAGAGAATTCGTCAAAGGAAACGCCTCATGGAACGCCTTCTTGTCCTGGTCCGTCACGGACAGAGTGAGTGGAACCTAAAAAACCTGTTCACCGGTTGGCATGATGTCGACCTAACTGAACAAGGCGTGAAGGAGGCCCGCACTGCTGGTCAGACCTTGAAGGAAATGAAGCTCGACTTCGATGAGGCCTATACCTCCGATCTCCTGCGAGCCCAAAAGACGCTGGACTTGATGCTTGAAGAGATGGGCGAAACGCTTCCGATTACCCGTGACCAAGCGCTAAACGAGCGCGACTATGGTGATCTCACAGGCATGAACAAAGACGAAGCCCGCAAGCAGTTTGGCGAGGAGCAAGTCCACATTTGGCGCCGCTCTTATGATGTTCCGCCACCGGGCGGCGAGAGCCTCAAGATGACCGCCGAACGCGTGCTTCCATACTTCGAGAAAGAAATTCTGCCACGCGTTCTTGCCGGCAAGCGCGTGCTTGTTTCAGCGCATGGCAACTCGCTGCGCGCTCTGATTATGGAGCTCGAAGACCTCACCCCAGAAGAAATTCTGAAGCGCGAGCTTGGCACCGGAACACCGATTATTTACCGGCTGGATGAAGAGGGCGGGATCGTCGAGAAGATCGACTTGGCCGATTAGCCGTTCCCAGTCGGTTCATCGAACAGGCTCGGCTGCGCCTTGGGCCCAACTCTACCGGTACTTGCGGCTTCCCAACCAAGCATTGCACGCTTGCGGGTGAGGCCCCAATGGTAGCCGGTAAGTGCGCCGGTCGATCCAACTGCCCGGTGGCACGGGACCACGAAAGATATGGGGTTTTTGCCCACAGCGGCGCCCACGGCACGTGAGGCCTTACCGCGACCAATATGCTTGGCCAACGAGCCGTAGGTGGTTGTCTTGCCTAGTGGGATCGACAGCAGACTTTCCCACACCTCAATTTCAAAGTCGGTGCCAATCAGCGTGATGCGCAGCGGTGTATCGGCCTGCCAGTGCGCCGGATCGAAAATGCGTCGCGCTGTTGGCGACGTTTCTTCCGCAGCCTCAACATAATTGGCATTTGGCCAACGGCCAGCCATATCTTCAAACGTCGCCTGCTCTTCGCCTGCGTCGCAGAAGGCAAGGCCCACCAAGCCATGCTCCGTCTCCATAACCAACGCCTTGCCAAACGGCGAGGGATGGAAGCCATACTGGATGGTCAGCCCAGCGCCCTTGGCGCGGTAGGCGCCGGGCGGCATGGCATGATGCGTGACGAACAGATCGTGCAAGCGCCCGGGCCCCGACAACCCAGCATCGAGCGCTGCGTCCAGCACAGGTTCGCCTTGCTCCAGCAACATCTTCGCTTTGTCCAGTGTCACGGCTTGCAGGAACGCCTTGGGTGTCAGCCCGGCAAAGGCACGGAACTTGCGGGTCAGCATAGCGGGGTGTTCGCCGACGGCATGAGCGATGGCGTCGATCTCCGGCTGGTGGAGATAGTTTTGCGAGATGTAGGCGATAGCGGCGCGTACGCTGTCATAGGCGTCGCAACGCTCTTCGTAGGGCACAGCCAGCGGGACGGGGTTGGTTTCGTGTGTTTGCAGCATCATGGTTGCCCTTGTCGCTGATCAGAATGCGGCTCGACACCCGAAAACAAACAAGGGCCAAAAAATATCAGGCCGGAGCGCCGCGTTTCACCTGCGCCAACACATCGCCAAGCGCATTGGCGAAGCTTTCTTTGTCATCGGGGTTCATGAAGGAGCCTACGGAGATTTGCCGCCCCTTGCTTTCCAGCTTGATAGCCAGCACCCGCTCTTCTTCGTGGTCATATGCTGTTTTCAAGCGCGTCCAGAATGGGTGGAGCGTTTCCTCTGTCACGCGGCCCCACGGGCTGACGCGCTTGATGGTCAGCTGTTCCGTGGTGACGGTGACGTGTTCATACTGTTTGCCCGCCCGGTAGGATAGGTGAAAGGCAAGCCAGACAATCGCGATATCGAGCAATAGGAAGGCGACGACCGGCCAAGCGCCAACGGCAAGGAACATGACGCCCGAAGACGCAACCAAGCCGCCCATCAGCAGCATCAAAAGAACAAAGCCGTTCTTCGACAAGGACCGATGCGGTGTCAGTGTCGCTGCAAACAAAGTTGGGGTGGCCAAGTCGCTGTGCACAGAAGTGTCGCCAATCGGGTTGTTGATGCTCATGACGCTTTGTATGCCAAAGAACAGTCGGCGCCGAAAACGCGGCACCGGGACACACCAGATGCTGTCTTTGGCCCTTTCATGACCAAGCCTCCCACAAAACCGAAACCAGCCGCAAGAAAAAGAGCAGGTCGTACCCGTCTGAAGAAGGAAGAGATAGAGCAGCTCTTCACGGCCTTCCACGCGATCGAGCCTGAGCCCAAGGGCGAACTGGAGCATGTGAACACCTACACTCTGCTGGTAGCCGTGGTGCTATCGGCACAGGCCACCGACGCTGGCGTGAACAAGGCCACGCGGGAGCTGTTCGCGATTGCGGATACACCCAGCAAAATGCTGGCGCTCGGCGAAGACGCTGTCCGCGATCACGTGAAGACTATCGGTCTCTACAAAGGCAAAGCAAAGAACGTCATCGCTCTGTCGCAGCGTTTGCTGGACGAGCATCCAGACCTGCCAGCGGGCAATGTGCCAGAAGACCGTGACTATCTGGAAAGCCTGCCAGGGGTTGGTCGCAAGACGGCGAATGTGGTGATGAACATGGCCTTTGGGCACCATACCAATGCCGTGGACACCCATGTTTTCCGTGTGTCCAACCGGACGGGGCTTGCACCTGGCAAGACGGTGGAAGCCGTTGAATCTGTCCTTGATCGTGTTGTGCCGGAGGCGTTCGGCCTCCATGCACATCACTGGCTGATCCTGCATGGGCGCTACTTGTGCAAAGCCCGAACGCCAGAGTGCTGGCGCTGCCCGGTGATCGACATTTGCAAGTTCAAAGACAAGACCCCGAACCCTGCAGATGCGCCACCCAAGGTCAGGAAGCCAACCAAGAGTGGGGCGGTGCGTTAGCGTCGATTCTTTAAGAAGCAGACGGTTCCGATCCTGTGACCGGATAGTGTGGCAACCTCTTATTCAGGTGAACCATCAGCGACGTTGCAAACAGCGGCGTCAGCAAATTGACAATAGGGATCGCAACAAAGCCCGCGATCACCAAACCGGCCAAAAAGACGCGTCCGCCATAGGCGCGTCGCACTGCGCGTACTTCCGACTTTGGCCGGAAGCGCAGCGCCGCCAACTCAAAATATTCCCGGCCTAGCAGATAACCGTTCGCGACCAGAAAGATGATCGCGTTAATCCCTGGCACCAAAAGCAGGACCAAAGCGCACAGGTTCACCGCGATGACGACCAACGTAAATCCTATGGCTTCGCGCAAAGCGCTGATTGTGGGCAGAGGTCTGCCCGCAGGGTCTGACGGGTAGTGGGTCTCCTCAACGACTTGCGCAATATCATCCAAAAAAAGGCTGGCGACCAGCGCTGTAACAGGCACCACCAGAAAGACAGCACCAACCAAGAGTGCCAGGCCCGATGCGATTTGCACCATGTCGTCGAGCCAACCGCGTTCCAGCGTTACCAAATTATCGATCACCCACCCAATGCCAAACCAGGCAACGACAAGGGTGAGAACGGTGATGCCGAGCGACTTGATCAGCACGCCTCGAAAGGGCGGCGACAGAACATCAGATGCGGCTTGGCGAATGATCGAGAACATGGACCTGCGGCAATTGGGGAAGTGCGTTCTTCAGATAGGCAGTTGATGGTGCGCTCACAATGGTTCAAGAGCAGCGCAGCTCACGTTCCATGGACCGATCGACGATGACCGACCTCTCTTCCACACCACCGCGCTACGATGTTGTGACCATCGGTAACGCGATTTTCGACATCCTCGCCCATGTTGAGGAAGACTTCCTTGTCCGTGAAGACCTGGTGAAGGGGGCGATGCGGCTCGTGGACCTCACCCAATCTGCACGCCTCTACAACCAGATCGGGCAGGCAACGCGGATGTCGGGTGGTTCGGCTGGCAACACCGCAGCGGCCATTGCTTCGTTTGGTGGTCGCGCTGCCTACATCGGGAAAGTCGCCGACGATGATAATGGCCAGGCCTATACCCACGATATGCGGGGCATTGGCGTGTTCTTCGATGTGGCGCCTTTGCCGAAAACCAATGGCATTCACACCGCCACCTCGATTATCCTGGTGACGCCCGATGGCGAGCGCACGATGAATACATCGCTTGCCGCCTGCCAGGAGCTGACGCCCAACGATATCGATGCCGATCTCATCCGCGATTCAGCCATCACCTATATGGAAGGCTATCTGTGGGATCCGGCGAAAGCGAAAGAAGCGTTCCGCCTCGCCGCCAAAATTGCCAAAGAAGCGGGTCGCCGCGTGGCGCTAACGCTGTCCGACGCCTTCTGTGTCGACCGCTACCGCAGCGAGTTCCTGGAACTCATGCGCACCGGTCAGGTGGATACGCTTTTCGCCAACGAGCATGAACTACGATCGCTTTACGAGACCTCCGACCTAGGCTCGGCTTTGGATGCACTCAGCCAAGATGCTGAGCTTGGTGTGGTGACAATGGGCGCGAATGGCTCTGTCACGGTATCTGGCGGCGAGCGTATTGAAGTTGCCACGCCCCATGTTGACGACATCATCGATCTGACCGGCGCAGGTGACCTGTACGCCGGTGGTTACCTGTTCGGCTTGGCCAATGACCTGCCGCTCAACACCTGCGCGGAGCTTGGCCACCTCGCCGCCGCGCATGTCATCACCCAAATGGGCCCACGCCCACAGACCTCGCTGAAGCAGCTGGCAATGGACGGCGGCATTCTGGTCGCAGCCTAATGAACGTAGTTCCCAAACCAGGCTCATCGATGGCCCGCGTCGCCGACGCCGCCCATAGGCTCGGTTTGGACATCGAGTTGAAGGTGATGGCCCAATCGACCCGGACCGCTGAAGAAGCGGCGGCAGCCTGCGGATGCACGGTTGGTCAGATTGTGAAGTCACTGATCTTCGCTGACAGCATGACCGACCAATTGGTGTTGGTTTTGGTCAGCGGTGCCCATAATGCTGATTTGGAGCACCTGCAGGCCACCTATGGCCTGGGCCTAAAGCGTGCGGATACCCGCCGTGTGCGTGACGAGACAGGATTTGCCATCGGTGGTGTTGCACCGATTGGCCATAGGGCGCCGCTTCCCACCTACATGGACCAAGAGTTGCTCGCCTATGATGAGGTTTGGGCGGCTGCAGGGCGACCGGATAGCGTTTTCCGTGTCGACCCGCAGGCCCTAAGCGATGCCATCAAGGCCACCGTCATCGACGTGCGAACAGGCTAACCCCTCAAATTCTTAGGGCTGCCCATCACGAAGTAACTAACGAGCGATGCCACTTGGGGGACAATGCCCAACACCTCGGTGTGGAAGTGCTTGAAGGCAGCGAGGTCTCGTACCTCGACGAGCAACAAATACTCGATGGTTCCAGAAACGTTGTGGCACTCCAGCACTTGCGGAGCTGCTTCCATCGCCCGCTCAAAGGCTTCCTGATCAGCCTTCAAGTGCCGCGCCAAGCCCACGGCAACAAACACTTTGAGTCCGCCGTCCAGTTTCGAGCGATTGAGGACGGCACGGTAGCCTGCAATGATGCCGGCATCCTCCAGCGCTTGGACCCGCCGAAGGCAGGCTGACTGCGATAGACCCACCCTGTCGGCGAGTGCGGTGTTGCTGAGTCGGCCATCGCGTTCCAGCTCGTGCAAGATCTTTTGGTCTAGTCTATCTATCACAACAGAATCTGCGGAAAAATGTCTCTATAGAGCAAGGAAAACATACATCTTGCGCTCACCTGTCAATAGGCTTGTGCGCATGACTGATGCCATCCTCACCCTTCTGATCTTTGCCTTTCTCTCGGCAGGTACGCCGGGTCCCAACAACCTCATGCTTATGACCTCGGGTATGAATTACGGGTTCCGCCGCTCGCTGGGACACATCACGGGCGTCGCTTATGGCTTTCCGTTGATGATTGCCGCTGTTGGCCTCGGTCTGTCGCAGCTCTTTGCGCTTTACCCACCGCTAGAGACAGCCCTGAAATACGCCTGTGCTGCTTACCTGATCTTACTTGCTTACAAGATTGCGACCGCCAAGCCGAAGATTGATCAATCAGGTGATCTTGAGGTTGCGGGCAAGCCACTAACATTTGCCCAGGCGGCAGCATTCCAATGGGTCAATCCCAAGGCCTGGGTTATGGCGACGACGGCGCTCACCGTTTATGCGTTGCCATTGGAAAACATCGGTAATGCCATTGGTGTGGCTCTGATCTTCGCGATCGCTGGTACGTTTACGGCCACGAGTTGGACGGCGTTGGGCGACAAACTAAGGGTGTTATTTTCAAGTCCGTTGCGCTTGCGTGCGTTCAACACTGTCGCAGCATCACTCTTGCTGATGACGCTTGTCCCGGTCTTCTGGCCTGGCCTGCTCTAGATATCGAGATTGCCGACCGTTAGCGCATTGTCTTGAATGAACGTGCGCCGTGGATCGACATCATCGCCCATCAGGTCTGAGAAGATGCCATCGGCCTCGTCGGCTTCTTTGATCCTCACCTGCAACAAGGTGCGCGCATCTGGGTCCAGCGTGGTCTCCCACAGTTGATCTGGGTTCATCTCGCCTAGCCCCTTGTAGCGTTGCAAGGAGACGCCCTTGCGACCCATCTCGGTGACTGCAGCCACCAGAGCGCGGGGTCCACGAATCGGCATCTGGACGTCCTTGCGCTGTAGCGTGGCGGCCTTGCCGTATATCTCCTGCAGATGGCCAGCGAAGCCATCCAGGCGCAGTGCATCGGCGCTGTCGAGGATTGCGGTGTCGATTGTAACCACATCGGTCACGCCGCGCAGGGTGCGCGTGAAACGAAGATCGCCGGTCTCGAGGCGCTGGCCTTCCCAGCCCTTCTCAAACTCGTCGGCCAGAATGTCGATGCGCCGCGCCACATAAGCGGCCGCTTGCTCAGCCTGCTCAATGCTTGAAAGCAATGTCGCATTAAGCGCGCCAGCAATCGCGGCTTGCTCTACCACGTCGCGGTTGTAGCGGTGATGCAGACCGTCAATGATTGCTGAGATCCGGCGCGCTTGTTTGACCGTTTCCAACAGATCGTTGCCAGAAAGCACTTCTCCGTTTGCGAGTGTCAGGCTGGAGCCGTCCAAACCGCCATCAATCAGATAATCGGTTAGCGCGTCCTCATCCTTCAAATACTGCTCGGATTGGCCGCGGCGTACTTTGTAGAGCGGCGGCTGAGCAATGTAGAGGTGACCGCGCTCAATAAGCTCGCGCATCTGGCGGAAGAAGAACGTCAGCAGAAGCGTGCGGATGTGTGAGCCGTCGACATCCGCATCCGTCATGATGATGATCTTGTGGTAGCGCAGCTTGTCCGGGTTAAACTCCTCAGCGCCGATGCCGGTGCCAAGCGCGGTGATGAGCGTTCCAATCTCGTTGGACGACAACATCTTGTCGAAGCGCGCGCGTTCGACGTTCAGGATCTTCCCGCGCAGTGGCAGTACGGCTTGATAATCGCGCACGCGGCCCTGCTTGGCAGATCCACCAGCCGAGTCACCCTCAACCAAGAACAGCTCGGACTTCGCCGGGTCACGTTCTTGGCAATCGGCCAACTTGCCTGGCAGCGATGCCACGTCGAGCGCACCCTTGCGGCGGGTGAGTTCACGGGCTTTGCGCGCCGCTTCACGCGCTGCGGCAGCTTCTATCACCTTGGAGACGATGCTCTTTGCGTGGGCTGGATTTTCCTCAAACCACGTCGAGAGCGACTGGTTGAGAACATTCTCTACAACCGGGCGGACCTCTGACGAGACCAGCTTGTCTTTGGTTTGCGAGGAGAATTTCGGATCGGGCACTTTCACTGAAAGAACGGCCGTCAGGCCTTCCCGGCAATCTTCGCCGGATGGTTGGACCTTTTCTTTCTTGGCAAGGCCGGAACTGTCGGCATAGCCCGTTACCTGGCGCGTAAGGGCCGCTCGGAAACCAGCCAAGTGGGTGCCGCCGTCGCGTTGCGGAATGTTGTTGGTGAAGCAGAGCACGTTCTCGTGGTAGCTGTCGTTCCACCACATGGCGACCTCGACGGTGATCCCATCCTTCTCGGCGGTAACGAAGATCGGCTCTTCAAGAACAGGCTTTTTCTTGCGGTCGAGCCAGCGGACGAACTCTTTAAGTCCACCTTCATATTGCAGCGTATCGACCCGGTCTTCTACGCCGCGCTTGTCTGCAAGGGTGATCTTCACGCCTGAGTTCAGGAATGCGAGCTCCCGCAGCCGGTGCTCAAGCGTGTCGAAAGAGAACTCGGTATTGGAAAAAGTCTCCGACGACGGATGGAACGTCACCTCGGTACCGGTTTGATCACCGGCATCGCCGACCACATCAAGGGGCGCATCAGAAACGCCATGCGAGAAGCTCATCCAGTGTTCTTTGCCAGCGCGCCAAATGCGTAATTCCAGCTTGGTGGACAGCGCGTTCACCACCGAAACACCCACGCCGTGTAGGCCGCCTGATACTTTGTAGGAGTTCTGATCAAACTTCCCGCCAGCATGCAGCTGCGTCATGATCACTTCGGCAGCAGAGATCCCCTCTTCGGGGTGAATATCGGTCGGAATGCCGCGTCCATCGTCGCGCACGGTCACCGAGCCATCCGCATTCAAGGCAACAGTGACCTCACTCGCGTGACCGGCAAGCGCCTCGTCGATTGCGTTGTCGACCACCTCATACACCATGTGGTGCAGGCCAGAACCATCATCGGTATCGCCGATATACATGCCCGGGCGTTTGCGCACCGCATCCAAGCCTTTGAGAACTTTAATGGAATCGGCGCCATACTCAGCGCCATTCTCGCCATTGGGATCATCCATTGGGGCCGGATCACCTTCGGGTGTATCAGTCAAACCATTATCCTTTGAGTCCGGGTCACGTTTATTGCCAATGGATGACGCTAAGCGCACAGAATCACTTTGGTTTTATACCACCAAAGCCGCCAAAAAGGCGAATGCTGGCCCTATCGGGCAGCCCCCATTAGATGGGGATTAAACGGCTGGGTTCCAAGCTTTTGCTGTCGGCTCGTGCCGTCAAGCCACCGCAGATGAAAGACGGGCTAATGCCTGCTCACCAGCCCACTTGCCGGTAGCGAGGCACCCAGTGATCAAGTAGCCACCGGTCGGCGCTTCCCAATCTAGCATTTCGCCAGCGCAGTACACGCCCGGAAGGTCCCGCAACATCAGATCGTCATCGACGGAGTCCCAAGAAATCCCGCCCGCGACCGAGATTGCTTCATCAATAGGACGAGGCCCCTCATGCTTGATCGGCAGGTTCTTGATGAGTTTTGCCAGGCCGACATCATCCGTCGGCAGCGGGCGCCCAAACTCTTGCAGGAGAGCGCGTTTGCCCTCGCCAAGATGCAGGGCTTTCCGCAATCGGTTGGACAGCGAGTCGCCCTTGCGCGTTTCGGACAAGCGGGACACCAGCTGGGCCTCGTCCTGGTCAGGCAGCAGATCCAACAGCAGTGGAGCGCCTTCACGCACGGGCTTGTAGACTTCGTAAATGCCGCTGCCTTCAAGTCCAGTTTCTGAGATCACAAATTCCCCGACATGGGTCAGGTCACCGGCCGACAAGCGAACGTTCTTGACGGGTTTTCCAAAATGCTCGGTCATGTGATCCGACCAGGAAACCGACAAACCCATATTGGCCGGTTGGAACGGCGTCACTGTCACCCCCGTTCCTTCAAGGATATTGACCCAGGCGCCATCTGACCCAAGCCGCGACCAGCTCGCGCCGCCAAGCGCCAGGATGGCAACATCTGGGGAAAGCGTTTGCGCACCCTCCGGCGTCGCGAAGGCCAGGTCTTGGTTATCCACACTTGTCCACCGCCAGCGCGTGCGCACCTCAACCCCCCTGTCGGTTAAACGGCTCAGCCATGCGCGCAGCAAGGGGGACGCCTTCATGGCAGTTGGGAACACTCGGCCTGAGGATCCGGTGAAGACCTCTTGCCCGAGAGCTTCTGAGAACCGCTTGACGGCGCTCGGGCCCATACCAGCCAGCATTGGGGTAAGGCGCGGTGCCGCTTCGTAGAACCCACGCAAGAACGCGGCATCAGGTTCGTCCTTGGTCAGGTTCAAACCCGATTTGCCAGCCATCAGAAACTTCCGCCCAACCGATGGCTTTGCTTCACAGATAACAACGTGAACATCGGCAGCGGACAGAACGTCAGCCGCCATTAATCCCGCGGGGCCAGAGCCAACAACAACCGCCGTGGGCCTAGTCATCTGGCTTCCTCATAAGTGGCGCGATGAGGTCACTTGCAAGCCCCAGGTCGGAACGTTCGACGCCGTCTGCGGCCCGAAGGCGAACGTCATCTGGCTTGTTCTGTGACAGTTTCCAGGTGCCGTCGATCTCGGTCACATCCATCGCGAAGGGTACAATCTGGCGCTGCATCTTGGCGTAGATGGTCTGGTCCATCTTACCCGTTGTCCAGGGCGTCTTGGGTCGTAACTGTTCTTCCTGATGCGCCGATACCCCAGCGAGGACGTCGTGTAGGGCCTCGTCCGGAAGGCGCCTCAGCTGACCGCGCAAATGCACCGCGATGTAGTTCCAAGTCGGAACCTGGTCGGGAACCTCGTACCAATCGGGTGAAATATAGGCGTCTCCACCAGACACCGATATCACGGCTGCAATCGGTTCAGATGCGGCGCGTACAATCGGGTTGGATCGCACCAGGTGCAGTTCGGCCAAGGTTCCAGCCTCGTTGAGGAGGAACGGGATATGGCTCAGCAACGGCCCGTCTGGCGCGTTTACAGCCAGCACGCCAAATGCCCGCGCACGCGCGAAGGCGATGTTGCGCGCAGGGCCAGATTTACGGAAGGCTGGATTTGGATGCATCAGTCTAGTTTCGTCGGCGGCTACAGCTTACAGAAAACCATGCTCAAAGCCTGCATGGTCCCAACCTGCTTTGGCAGCTGCGCCTTCATACATGCTCTGCAGGAGGTCGAGGATCGCGCCCTGCGGGTCATCGGCCTCACGCATTGCGTCGTAGGTCAGGATGGCCATCGCGCCATTGTTGTTGATCCATTGTGCGCTATCGGGTTTCAGCGGAACCGTGTTGAGGCCTTCCGGTTCTGGATAGGCATAGCCATAGAACGCTGCCTGCTGGAACGTGTCATCGCCTGGCCAGAAACCAAACGAGATGACCTCATGGGAATAGGCTTCAATATCCGATTGGCGACCACTCTCAAGAGGCGCTGCTTTGCCTGAAAAGCGCGTCGTGACGATGTCGAACGAATGCCAATAGAGCTGTACCGGGGTTTGTTTGCCGGTGAAGCGGCTGCGAAAGTCTTCAAAAACCGACGCAATAGAACACAGCGCACGCCAATAGGTCGTCACTGCGGCCGGGTCATAGGCGCGTGCTTTCGTGTCCTGGGGGAAAGGGGTCGTTGACTTGTTATCGTAAGGTTTGGCGACAATTTTGACATGAATATCAAGCGCGTGGAGTGCGTCGAACAGCGCATTGTAGAAATCGGCGACGGTCTTGCCAGACACGGCAAACTCCTGGTGTCCGCCATCGTTTGTCGTGATTTCCACCACGTGATCGACCATGTTGAAGTCAATTTGGAACGAACGGCCCTGAAACGGGATGCGGCCTGTCGTAAGGCCACGCGTGTCAGGATAGAGCGTAACGTGCCACCAGTGGTTCAGCTTCGGGTGCGCCTTCATGCGCACCTTGCCAATGATTTGCAGGAACAGGTGCAGTGTATCGCGGGTTTCCACCCAATCGGCATAGGGAAGGGGTGGGAACAGGCTGCTGGTACTCATGATCAGTCCTTTTGCGGTAGACCGTCGCTGATTGTGTAGTAGTCGCCTTTGTCTGCGACAAAGATATGTTTTTCCAGCGTAATCGACGACGTGTCTTTGGGCGATCCAAGTGAGAAGCTGGTCGCACCCTCGCCGTCGTAGCGCCAAAACAGATACGTCCCGCAGTCGGAACAGAATCCGCGTTCCGCATGTTCGGAGGAGCGATACCAGCGAAGCGTGTCACCCCAGATCATCAAGGCGTGGTCGGCCACCTGCGCCGACGCCCATAGATGCCCCGATTATCGGTGGCACTGGCCGTAATGACACACGGAAGCTTTCTCCGGTCGGGCCAGCACGTCGTAGGTAACGGACCCGCACAGGCATCTGCCCTTCAGCCTGCCGTTCATCAGGTGGCAAGCAGACCCGCAGCGCCAGCGAGCCGAACGGCACAGACCTTATTGATCCGTCCAATACCGACTCTGCCGAGAAGCGCGCCCCGCGCCCGATCAAACGCCAGCGCATAGGCCGCCATAATCGCGGGGCGAGGTGAGGCGAGCGCAGCAATGCAGATGCCGACGAACATAAAGAGTGCGGTGAGCGACATGATAATCCTTCGAAGGCGAACGCGCGGGCTAACCCCTCCGTTCCACATGACCGTCGTCAACGGTGAAATGGTTGCTGTCGGTACTAAGCGCCTCAAACAAAGCGGCGTCTGTTCCCGTCATGAAGGTCTGCCCACCAAGCTCGACACACAGATCAAACAGGGCCGCGCGGCGTCCAGCATCCAGGTGGGCTGCGATTTCATCGAGCAGGAGGATGGCGGCGCGCCCGGTTTCTGCTTTTACCAAACGGGCTTGTGCGAGTATCAAGCCTATTAGCAGTGCTTTTTGTTCGCCGGTTGAGGCCAGCTTCGCAGCCACATCCTTCGGCCCATGTCGCACGTCCAAGTCGACGCGATGCGGCCCAGTCAGCGTACGACCCGCGGCGCGATCACGGTCGCGTCCATCTGCCAGTTGTTGCCGGTAGGCGTCTTCGCCGCCTGCGCTTTCAAAGCCGCTTAGGGCCAGGACGGCAAAAGGAAACGCCGAGACGGCGTCGCGCGCATGGTCGATCGCCGATTGGAGCCGCACGAGCGTCTGTTCCCGGGCCACCTGGATGGAAATACCCGTTTCCGCCATCTGTGCTTCGATACCGTCCAACCAGACCGGGTCTGATACACCCTCATCGAGCAGTTTGTTGCGTTGGCGCATGGCTTGCTCAAACCGGCTGGCCATACGCCCATGGAACGGGTGAACGGCCATCACCATCCGGTCGAAAAACCGTCGCCGGTCGCTGGCTCCCCCAGTGAACAGTCCGTCCATCGCTGGCGTCAGCCAAAGCACTGACATGAGCTCAATCAGCTCTTCGGAGCGCTTGCAGGGCACACGATCGATGCGCAGGTCTCGGCTGCTAGCCCCCGGCGCGAACAGCCCAGTGCCAACAATGATTGGGTCATCGGTTGGTTGGTGGCCGGCTGGCTCAATCACCGCTGAGACCGCGAAAGACCCATCGCCGCTACCGGATGCCATGTCGGCATAGCTCGCACGCCTTAGGCCACGGCCCGGTGACAAAAGACTGAGCGCTTCAAGAAGATTGGTCTTCCCTGCGCCATTCGCCCCCGTGAACGCGACCATCTGCGCGTCGAACGGCACTTCGGTGTGCTGGTGATTGCGAAACTGTGTCAGCGTGAGCCGCGTCACGCGCGGCCCGACAGTCATGTTTGCTTAGACCCGCATCGGCATCAGAACATAAAGCGTGTCTGAGCCATCGGCATCTTGGATCAGTGTCGGCGCGCCGGCATCCGCCAGCAGGAACCTGGCATTGTCGGTTTCCAGCTGGCCAGCAATGTCCATGAGATACCGAGCGTTGAAGCCGATCTCGAGTCCGTCACCAGCGAAATCGACCATCAACTCCTCGGTCGCGGAACCGGAATCCGGATTGGTCACGGTGAGTGTCAGCTTGCCGTCGGCCATTGCCAACTTCACGGCGCGGCCGCGCTCGCTGGCAACGGTTGATACGCGGTCCACGGCTGCGGAAAAGGCCGGACGATCCACGTCGAGCGTTTTGTCGTTTGCTTGTGGGATAACGCGCGCATAATCCGGGAAAGTGCCATCGATCAGTTTCGACGTGAGCACGACATCATCGATGGTCACGCGGATCTTGCTATCAGATAGCTCAACTGACGCCTCACCGTCATGCCCTTCGAGCAGCTTGAGCAATTCGCCAACAGTCTTACGCGGAACAATCACGCCCGGCATGCCGCTGGACCCACTGGGAGCCTGGGTTTCCGTTTTGGCGAGACGGTGGCCGTCCGTGGCCACGCTGCGCAACTTAGTGGCGCCTTCCACATCCAGTGTGTGCAGGTAGATGCCATTCAGGTAATAGCGCGTTTCCTCAGTCGAGATCGCAAATTGGGTCCGCTCGATCAGACGACGTAGGTCTGCGGAGGCGATCTGGAAGACATGGGTGAACTGGCCGACCGCCAAATCGGGAAAGTCTGACTTGGGCAGCGCTTGCAGCTCAAACCGTGCACGACCAGCTTGAACCAGCAGCGTCGTCTCGCCGCGCATGTCGACTTCAACCTGCGAACCATCAGGCAGCTTGCGCACGATATCATAGAGCATGTGTGCGGGGACGGTGGTGGCACCAGCTTGCTCCACCATCGCCGCAAGGCTCTCCGAGGCCTCAAGGTCCAGGTCGGTGGCTTTCAGGCGAAGCGTTCCATCTGAAGCATCAAGCAACACATTGGCCAGGATGGGGATGGTGTTGCGGCGCTCAACGACCCGGTGAACGCGTGACAAGGCGCGTAGAAAGGGAGTGCGTTCCAGAGAAAACTTCATCATCAAATCCAACCGCTGGTCAGCCAACAGTCATGGTGACAGCCCATGCACATTGTGGCGGACCCAAGGAACCCAAGAGACACCAAACCCTTCGTCAGGTTGCCAGCGGCGATGAGGGCCGTCACTGGTGCCGAAGCGAAGGGAATCTGTGTCTATATGTGATGGGCGCGCACGCCTTTGGCAAGCCATACCGCCAGGTAGGCCATGTTTCGCGGGCGATCATGCACAAGAGAGGCGGCCCAAAGGACCGCCTCTTGGAGTTTGCGCAGGGAGTAGACGCTAACTTAGTGGTCGGAACCCGACCATAATTGCCAATCCTCAATCGGTTTCAACTTTGCGAAAGAATCGCGCTCTTGAGCGACTCGATTGTTTTCTGCAGCGCTGGATCGGTTTCGAGTTCCTTCTCAATTTTCCTCACCGCATGCAGGACTGTGGTGTGATCGCGTCCGCCAAAGCGCCGTCCAATGTCGGGAAGCGACCGAACCGTCATCACCTTGGCGAGATACATGGCGATCTGGCGTGGACCGACAATCTGTTTGGTCCGCCGATGCGAGAGAAGATCGGTCTTGGTCAATCCAAATTGCAGGGCCGTTGCACGCTGAATGTCTTCGATCTTCACACGCGGTGCTTCCGTATTGGACAAAAGGAAGCCGATGCAGGCAGCGACGGTGTGTTCGGTAACGGGCGCATTGTTGAGCCCAATTTCCGCAATGATGCGGTTGAACGCGCCTTCCAGATCACGGCCATTGGTGGTCACCAAGTCCGCCACCTTGTCGAGAACGCTATCACCGACGTCGGCCTGTCCGCCCTCAGCAACGTAGGTTGCGCGACGGCGCTCGAGCAGCGCACGCCGGACCGTGCGATCCATGGCGGTGATTTCCACGACCAAACCCGACGAAAGCCGTGATTGCATGCGTGCATCCATCGAATCGAGGGCCGTCGGCGCGCGATCGGCTGCAACAACAAGCGTCTTGCCAGCATCAATTAACGTGTTGATTACATGGCAAAATTCGCCTTGTATCACGGTCCCGGACAGAAACTGAATGTCGTCGACGACCAGTACATCAATAGCCGCTAGAGCCTCTTTGTAATCGACGGCTGACCGTGATTTCAGCGAGATGACAAAGTCGCGCATGAACTGCTCGGCGGTGAGATAAACGGTACGACGGCCCGACGATTGAAGATCGGACGCCACAGCTTGGCAAAGGTGGGTTTTGCCGAGACCGACACCACCACGCACAAACAACAGCTTGCAGCCCAAGACAGCGCCCTCGCGGGCCAGTTCGCGCGCCGCGCGGTAGGCGAACTGATTGCTGTCGCCGACGGAAAACGACGCAAATGTATAGCGTGGGTCCAAAGGAGAGCCATGGCCGCTGGCGCCAGCGTCCGAGCCACTGGTTGCCGCCACACGCCCCGGTTGGCGGATCAAGGATTTGCGGCTTACGTCATTGGCTACCCTAGCGCCAATGTCGCGACCATCCCGAAGTGCAGTCGAGCGAGACTCATTGGTGTTGGCCGGTTGCTGCTCTCCGGTTCGCGTATCAGCCGTCGTACCAAACTTGGCCACACGACGTGCGCCGCCCGTGCGGACCAAAATGGTGTAGCGTTCAATGCTTGGATCTTCCATCGTCCAAAGTTCCAGCAATCGCGCTCCGAAATTGTGCTCAATCCAGTGCTTCAAAAATCGTGTCGCCACCGAAAGGATCACTTGTCCATCGGCATTTCGCTCTAACAAGGCGCTCGAAAACCAAGAAGAGTAAACATCTTCGCCAAGTTCGACGCGGAGGCGCGCTTGAACACGCTGCCATTGCCGTTTGCTAGAATCCGCGACGTTGTCATGCTCGGTCGACGCCTCGGTGTTTTGTTTATTTGAAGTCATTGCGGGGGTAGGGGGGGAGGTAGGCAAGGTCATGGCATCCAAATTTCGAAAAAGAGATCTCAGTCGCTGGGCTTATCAGCGCTCAGCAAACGCGTCATTGTCGTGGTGGAAGTGCGATGAAGCTGCTGCTCGCGTCAGCCTGCGAAGGATGCCGCAGGAGGCACACCATGCGCATGGCTTAATGTGCGAGGGTTGCATCCGTTACGGTGTCCCACCGGATGATAAGATCCACGTGCGTGACGGATAATATTGCCATTAGCACGCAAGGCCAGGAGGCAATGATTAAGTGCCCAACGAGGAGTTTGCCAGGACCAGTCGGCCCAAGACGACCAAACTGATCGAGATGATCCGAATGTTATCGGTGCCGAAAGTGAACGCGACCGAATCCGATCCTGTTTGGCCCCCAAAGCCATACCAACTCCCTCCTCGTGTCGCCGACGCGACCTGCCCATTTGTTCTCAGCTTCAACCTATTAGGTCGAACCGCTAAGCTAAGAATTCGCTGCGACCACAGTCGTCAGTTAGCGAGGCCAATCGACACCGCCGACTTCCGATTGAACTGCCCCTTGCCCCACAGCGAGTCAGTTCAACGAACTTTGTTATCCGTCACCAGGCCCCGCCAGCCAGACAGGGCTGATGACTATTTGGTTGGGCAATTGGCCTAGATATTTGCCTGGTCGCCCCATCGACCCAACACACGCAAACGACACTTCGAAAAGATGTTCTGCCTGTGCTGGACAGCATTCGCTCGGACCAAACAAAGTCTGGTCCGAAAGCATTATTTCTGCAGTCAAAGCTTCGCCACACTTGGACAATACTTGAACGCCCAAGTAACTGACTTGCTTTGGCTGCGGATGATCTTCAGCGAACGCCGTCGATGAAATGTTTCTAGCCATCGACGGGCAGACTCGCAACCGCAAAAAACCGACTCTTTTCGCTTGACTCCACTTCAGCGGGACGTTCCAGCGTGGCCCAGTTTTACATCATTTCTGAAAACGCTTTGACTCTATGACGTTTTTTTAAACGACCCGAGGATGGGGCACCCTCGGCACCGGTTTCGGTGTGTCATGTTTTTTTTCAAAATTGACGTCGATTCAGACCAATACGTACAAATGCGCAGGCCATAGCGAAATAGATCGATTTATTAAACAATTGAATAAAAGGGATTTAAATCAAAACATTGCAATTAAACGGTCTCTAATATGCGCGACGAGTTATATAGCCGGCTTATTATTTTTGGCGGTTCGCAGGGCATTTAAGATGATTTTCAACGGCATGGAATATGATTTTGCGATTAATCGAAAAGCGTCAAAATCGGCACAATAACAAAAGGGCACCAAAATTGGTGCCCTTACGTAAATGTTCGGTTGTGACTGAAAGGTCAAAAAGCGACTTAGGACGCCTCAGCGCCAAGTGCTTTTACTTTCTTTGACAAGCGCGAAATCTTCCGAGCGGCCGCATTTTTATGAACGATGCCGCGATTGGCGGCGCGCATGATGAGCGGTTGCGCATCCTTCAGAGCGGCTTCAGCAGCGGTTTGATCGCCAGCGGCGATGGCTTCATCGACGCGGCGGATGTAGGTGCGCATAGCGCTTCTACGATCGCGGTTGACGGCAGTCTTGCGCGCAATTTTGCGCACCGCCTTTTTGGCGGAAACGGTGTTGGCCATAGTCTTACCTCGTGTTTGGCACGGTGTTGCGCTGCGATCCCGCATGGTTCTTGCCGACCGTTGCGGGGGACGTGGGCCAGCAAGTTAGGGGGGGCGGCCAACGTCCAGCGACCCCTTGGAACCGCCAAGGGATGCGGGCACCTACGGCCATAGCCCCGGCAAGTCAAGCACCTACCGGATTTCGCCAAGCATAGGGAGGGAGGACACTTTGGGTATGTCTATCGTTGTTTGAACTGCGCTGACCGTTTGTCGATGAAGGCCTCCATGCCTTCTTTCTGGTCCTCAGTCGCAAACAGACTTTGGAAAGCGCGCCGCTCAAACCGCAAACCTTCGGACAATGGAACCTCGAACGCTCGATTGACCGCCTCCTTGGCCATCATCACGGCGGCGTGCGACATTTCACCGATCTTCTCTGCGGCTTCGAGCGCGGTATCAAGCAAATCGTCGACGGGAACCACACGCGCTACCAAACCAGCGCTCTCCGCTTCCTCGGCCTCCATCATGCGACCAGTGAGCACAAGATCCATGGCTTTGGCCTTACCAACCGCGTGCACCAATCGCTGCGTACCGCCAATGCCAGGAATGATGCCAAGCGTGATCTCCGGTTGACCAAACTTCGCCGTATCGGCTGCGATAACAACGTCACACATCATAGCCAGTTCACATCCACCGCCTAAGGCATATCCAGCCACCGCCGCGATGATTGGCTTCCGTGTACGCGCAATTGCCTCATAACTCGCTGCGTAATCGTCGATAAAGCTCTGGGGGAACGTTAGCGACGCCATTTCCTTGATATCGGCGCCGGCGGCAAACGCACGTTCTGTGCCTGCAACAACGGTGGCGCCGATGCGCGGGTCATGATCGGCCTCGGCAAGGGCAGCAGCGATCTCACCCATCATCTGGGCATTGAGCGCGTTAAGCGCTGATGTGCGATTGAGCGTGATGAGAAGGACATGGTCGCGCTTTTCAACGAGGATCGTATCGTAGGCCATGGCGGAGCTTTCTTGATGGGAGGAAGTGTTGGCTTTGGGGACCTGCTCTAGCGTTGGCAGGTCGGACAATAAAAGGTTGAACGTCCAGATTGGACGATACGGTGGACCGTGCCCCGGCAACCCGGCGTCGGGCAGGGAGCGTTCTCGCGGTCATACACTGCGAAACGGTGCTGGAAATAGCCTAAAGAGCCGTCTGTTTGTTTGTGATCCCTCAAAGAGGAGCCGCCAGCTTGGATGGCCTCGGCAACCACCTCGCCAATTGTCTCGGTCAATCGCTCAAGGCGAGCGGTTGGCGACCCGTCTTTTTTGACGAGCGATTGTGCCAGCCGTTTTGGTGACAGATGTGCACGATTGAGCGCCTCACAAACATAGATGTTGCCGAGACCAGCGACGTTTTTCTGGTCCAGTAAGGCGGCTTTGAGCGGCGAGCGCTTATCTTTGAAGCGCTCTGCTACATGTTGCGGTGTCAGGGCATTGCCTGTTGGCTCCGGTCCCAGGTCCGCCAGCATGGGGTGATCATACAGCGTTGGTGTTTGTGCCGCGAGCACAAAGCCAAACCGACGCGGATCGTTGTAGACAATGCGCGCCGGACTGACCGCCCCGCCCCGTACTTCGAGCACCAGATGATCGTGGGCACCAAGCGCAGACCGTCGATGATGGAAGACGCCAGGCATTTCTGGCCCGGTCTCGGCTTCAACCCGATAGCTGCCCGACATGCCAAGGTGCGAGATGAGCGTGATACCGCGGTCAAGCTCGATCAGAAGGTATTTGGCCCGCCGACCAACAGCCGTGACCTGCGCCCCAACGAGTATATCGGTCAGGCCAACGGGGAACGGAAAACGTAGATCCGGACGGTTTACGGCTGCATTGATGATGGTCGCCCCTTCCAAGGCAGGCACCAATCCACGGCGGACCGTTTCAACTTCAGGCAGTTCAGGCACGGATGCCCTTCTCGTTTAGCATGCGACACGAAGACCAGCCCGGGGCATAGCGCGCGCCGAGCGGCTTCGCTATAGCTCCCCGGACAGAGATAACGGGATAACTCGCGTGACGGATATCGGTTCAACCTTCGGCAAGCGCCGTATTGACGTGGATGACAAGCAGCCACTCGTCGATGATGTGTTCCATAAAGTGGCAGGTCGCTATGACCTGATGAACGACCTCATGTCCGGTTTTCTCCACAGGGTGTGGAAAGATGCAATGGTCGCCCGCGTGCGCCCGCGCAAATCTGGTTCGCCTTGGCGCAGCATTGATGTGGCAGGCGGGACGGGCGACATCGCCTTTCGTCTTGCGAACGCATCACGCGGCCACGCCAACGTCGATGTGGTGGACATCAACGCTTCGATGCTCGACGTCGGGCGCGAGCGGGCCATCAAACAAAGTCTTGATGACAAGGTAACTTTCTTTGAGGGCAACGCAGAGGCGCTGGAACAACCCTCCAACACCTATGATGCCTACACAATAGCCTTTGGCATTCGCAACGTGCCGCATATCGACCGCGCCCTGGCCGAAGCGTACCGCGTCCTGAAGCCTGGCGGTTTGTTTGCCTGCCTGGAGTTCAGCCATGTCGACGTGCCTGGACTAGACGCCGTCTACAATGCCTATTCCTTCAATGTGATCCCGAAACTTGGCAGAATCGTTGGGGGCGATGAGGAAAGCTATCAATACCTTGTCGAGTCGATCCGCGCGTTTCCCAACAAAGTGCGCTTCGCCAAGATGATTGAAGATGCGGGCTTCGCTCGCGTCGATGCCACGCCCTATACCGGCGGAATTGCCGTGCTGCACACAGGCGTGAAGCTGTAACGACCATGCTCGGGACGACCATCGCCCTTTTCCGCCTTGCACGCGCCGGCTTTGTCATGGCCCGCGAAGGGGTGTTCTCTGGCGTTGAGGTTGAGCTCACACCGCCGCCTGCGCAACTGCCGTTGCGCATCGCTAATATGCTGGCGCGGCGCAAGCAAGCGGCTACTCGGGCGGATCGCATTTCGCTCGCCCTGGCGCGGCTCGGCCCTTCCTACATCAAACTTGGTCAGTTCTTAGCTACCCGGCCCGATCTGGTCGGTATGGCCGTCGCACGCGATCTGGAAACGCTGCAGGATCGGTTGCCATCCCTTCCGCTGGAGACGGCCAAGGCCCGTATCCAGGACGCGCTCGGCCAATCTTGTGACGACCTGTTCGAATCCATCGAACCGGCGCTGGCAGCGGCCTCCATCGCGCAAGTCCACAAAGCCACCGTCCGTGATGCCGAGACCGGAGAGATCAAGCCGGTAGCCGTGAAGGTGCTGCGCCCAGGTGTGCAGGTGCGTTTCGCGCGTGATTTGGCGACCTTCTATGTTGCGGCGAAGATTTTGGAGCGCGCCAATCCAACACTGCGCCGTCTTAGGCCGGTCGCTGTTGTCGACACCCTTGCCGACAGCGTGCGCCTGGAAATGGATCTGCGTATGGAGGCCGCTGCGCTCGCAGAGATGGCCGAAAACACCAAAGACGATGAAGGCTTCCGTGTGCCGAGCGTCGATTGGGATCGATCAAGCTCCCAGGTCATGACCATCGAGTGGATTGAGGGGCGCAAGCTTTCTGACGTCGAAGGTATTCGGGCCGATGGCCACGACCTGCAAAAACTAGGCGCGTTGGTTATGCAGTCTTTCCTGCGCCACGCCATGCGCGACGGTTTCTTTCACGCGGACATGCACCCAGGTAATTTGTTTGTTGAGCCCGATGGCACGCTGGTGGCCGTCGACCTCGGTATCACAGGAAGGCTTGGCGAAAAGGAACGGCGGTTCCTGGCGGAAATCCTGTTTGGCTTCATCACCCGCAACTATCGCCGCACGGCGGAAGTGCATTTCGAAGCCGACTACGTTCCGGCCCACCATGATGTCGATAGCTTTGCGCAGGCGCTACGGGCGATCGGCGAACCAATCCATGGCCGCAACGCCTCGCAAATCTCGATGGGTCGCCTGCTGACCCAACTGTTTGAGGTGACCGACCTGTTCGACATGCGAACCCAACCGCAGCTGATCTTGCTGCAGAAAACGATGGTTGTGGTTGAGGGTGTTGCGCGTTCCCTCGATCCGACGCTTGATATCTGGAAGACATCCGACCCCGTGGTGTCGAGCTGGATCCGCACCAACCTGTCTCCGGTCAGGCAGGCTGAAAACGCCGCCAAGGCTATTGGTCACTTGGCGCGGTTTGCCAATGAATCGCCGGAATTCCTCCAGCGCATGGACCGGGTGGTCAAAGCCTTGGACCCTGAGCACCCGGACAATGTGCACGCGTCGCCCAAGAACGGCACGTCGCCTTGGCCGATACTGGTCGGTCTGGCCATCATCGCTTTGGTAGCTGTCGCCGTCCTCGACTGATCGGACAGCATGACATTTGCACAGCATGTGGATAGATGTGGAGAAGCGGTTGTGCCCAAGGCACAGAGCAGTTTGTCCGCGGCGCTTGTGCCAAAGGCGCAGAATGAAGAGCAGGCCCAATGTTGATAGATCAAACCCTGTCTGGCCGGTCGGTTCTCTTGGTGATCACCGGTGGGATCGCGGCCTACAAGACGCCGGACCTGGTTCGTCGTTTGCGCGAGCGCGGAGCGCGGGTGCGCGTGGTTATGACAAAGGGCGCGGCGAGCTTCATTACGCCGATGACGCTGGGTGCGGTCTCTGGCGAAACCGTCTTCACCGAACTGTGGGATCGCGACGCTGAGCACGATATCGGCCATATCCGGTTGGCGCGCGAGGCTGACCTGGTTGTTGTCGCCCCGGCCACAGCCGACTTCTTAGCCAAGATGGCGCACGGCCTAGCCGATGATCTGGCATCAACTGTTCTGCTTGCCACCAACGCCGATGTTGTCATCGCGCCGGCAATGAACCCAAAAATGTGGGACCATCCGGCGACCAAGCGCAACATTGCCACGCTTCAGAGTGATGGCATTGCCATGATCGGGCCCGAAGCTGGTGAAATGGCTGAGAGCGGCGAGGTTGGTGTCGGACGCATGGCCGAGCCCATGGACATTGCGATGGCGGTGGAAGCACATTTTGCGCCGGACCGTGCGCAAGGCGCCTTGGCCGGCAAACATGTGCTTGTGACGGCTGGCCCGACGCATGAACCCATCGACCCAGTTCGTTACATCGCCAACCGGTCGTCCGGCAAACAGGGCTATGCCTTGGCCAAGGCGGCCTATGAGGCTGGCGCCCAAGTGACATTGATATCTGGCCCAACCAATCTGGCGGCGCCGGATGGCGTGACCCGCGTCAAAGTCCAAACGGCAGACGAGATGCTGGCCGCGACACAAACCGCTCTGCCTGCCGACATCGCGATCTTCGCGGCCGCTGTGGCCGACTGGAAGGTTGCGCAGGCCGCCAACGAGAAGATCAAAAAGGATGGGTCTGGCGCGATTCCGGCGCTATCGCTCACCGAAAACCCAGATATTCTCAAGACAGTTGCCTCTAGCGCGAACCGACCCAAGTTGGTGATGGGCTTTGCCGCGGAAACTGCGAACATGGAGAAGCATGCAGCCGACAAACTGGCCCGCAAAGGTGCAGATTACATTGTCGCCAACAATGTCGCGCCGCCGGAGGGCAAAGCCTTAGGCGGTGTGATGGGCGGGGACGCCAACACCGTTACCATCCTGACCGCAGAAGGTGCCGAGCCGTGGCCGACCATGGGCAAGGATGACGTCGCCAAGAAACTCATCGTGCGCCTTGCGCAGGACCTGCTGAGCTGACGTCCAGATGGCCGAGGTTGCTATTCAGCGTCTGCCGCATGCGGACGACCTGCCGCTCCCTACCTACGAAACCCTATTGGCGGCCGGCGCCGATCTGCGCGCGGCCATAAACAAGCCGCTCTCGCTCGCCCCAGGGGCCAGCGCTCGCGTGCCCACGGGCCTCAAGATGGCGATCCCGGCTGGCTACGAGGCGCAGGTTCGCCCCCGTTCAGGCCTTGCCGCGAAACATGGCGTCACTGTGCTCAACACGCCAGGCACCATTGATGCTGATTATCGTGGTGAGGTGCAGGTGATCCTCATCAACCATGGGGCCGAACCTTTTGTGATTGAGCGCGGGATGCGCATTGCGCAGATGGTGGTCGCGCCGATCATTCAGGCGCGCTTCGTTGAGGCTTCCGAGCTGCCAACAAGTGCACGTGGTGACGGTGGATTCGGCTCGACCGGCGCAGGCTGATTTTGCGCCTATTCTAAGTTTGACCAATCTTGGCGCAATTCAGTTTCGATAAATTCTCATCAACGAAACAAAACTATCGCATTGAAACCGTTTCCCGCATAACCATCCCTCGAAACAGGTGGGCGTGAGGGTTAGTGTGCGGCAACCTCGATTTAAGGAGACCATTATGGGCGTGACTGGAACGACAGCCAATGAGACCGAAGAGGCGCAGGCACCGGGCCGTGGCCGGATCTTCGCCTCCATCACCGAGACGATTGGTGACACCCCGCTCGTGCGGTTGGACAAACTTGCCAAAGAGAAAGGCGTCGTCGCCAACCTCATTGGCAAGCTGGAATTTTTCAATCCTATTGCCTCGGTTAAAGACCGCATTGGCGTCGCGATGCTCGACAGCTTGGCAGCCCAAGGCAAGTTACAGGCTGACACTGTTCTCGTTGAACCAACATCCGGCAACACTGGCATCGCACTGGCATTTGCCGCCGCGCAGCGTGCTGTGCGTCTGATTTTGGTGATGCCCGAAAGCATGTCGATTGAACGTCGCAAGATGCTGGCGCTACTCGGTGCCGAGTTGGAGCTCACCGAAGCAGCCAAAGGCATGAAGGGCGCCATTGCCCGCGCTAATGAACTGGCGGCGTCCATTCCCGGCGCCGTTATACCGCAGCAGTTTGAAAACCCGGCCAATCCACAAATTCACCGCGACACCACGGCTGAAGAAATTTGGAACGACACCAAGGGTGAGATTGATATCTTTGTCTCTGGTATCGGTACCGGTGGCACAATAACCGGCGTGGCTGAGGTTCTAAAGCCACGTCTGCCAAACCTGCATGTTGTCGCCGTTGAACCAGAGGATTCGCCTATTCTGTCTGGTGGCAATCCCGGCCCACACAAGATTCAGGGCATCGGTGCTGGGTTCGTCCCGGGTGTTCTCAACACGTCCGTTTATGATCAGGTTGTTGCGGTATCGAACCAAGAGGCCATGGACACTGCGCGTTTGGTGGCGCGGTTGGAAGGTGTGCCGGTCGGCATTTCTTCGGGCGCGGCGCTCGCCGCCGCGATCGGCCTTGGGCAACAGCAAGAAAACGCCGGAAAAAACATCGTCGTTATTGTGCCGAGTTTCGCCGAGCGCTATCTCTCAACCGCCCTATTCGAGGGGCTTGCATAAAAGACGGTGACAAGCCGCATAAATGGGAGGGGCAACCCTGTCCGCAACTTAAGAAGCCCGCGCGCCGGATAGGCAGTGCGGGTTTTTCTTTTATTCCCGATAATCTTTGCCAAACAGAAGATCGCGTACCAAACGGCGCGCCTAGCCAATCATATAAAGACATCTTTATATCCGCATTGCATCCGCAGGCGAGGGATGCTAGGAGCCGTGTCAGTCAGCGGCCCGGATCCACGGGGTGCTTCACTCCTCCACCCTCGATATTTCAGGATCAATCATGAACGATTACGTCGTTAAGGACATTTCCTTGGCCGATTGGGGCCGCACCGAGCTCGATATTGCTGAGACCGAGATGCCGGGCCTGATGGCTTGTCGCGCCGAGTATGCCGATGCCCAACCCCTCAAGGGTGCTCGCATCGCCGGCTCGCTTCACATGACCATCCAGACAGCGGTTCTGATCGAAACCTTGGTTGCGCTGGGCGCGGAAGTTCGGTGGGCATCCTGTAACATCTTCTCGACGCAAGACCATGCCGCTGCCGCCATTGCCGCCCGAGGCATCCCGGTTTTCGCAACCAAAGGCGAAACGCTGGAAGAGTATTGGGACTACGCCGATCGCATCCTCGACTGGGGTAACGGCGAAACGGCCAACATGATCCTCGATGACGGTGGCGACGCAACCATGTTGGTTCTGCTCGGCGCCAAAGCCGAGACGGATCCGTCTGTCCTCGACAATCCAAAGAGCGAAGAAGAAGAGTACCTGTTCGCTCAGATCAAGAAACGCCTCGCCAAGGAGCCGGGCTTCTATTCCAAGGTGAAAGCCAACATCAAAGGCGTATCCGAGGAAACGACGACGGGCGTGATGCGCCTTTATCAATTGCAGGAGCGCGGCGAGCTGCCGTTCCCAGCGATCAACGTCAATGACTCGGTGACCAAGTCGAAGTTCGACAACAAATATGGCTGCCGCGAGAGCTTGGTCGACGCCATACGCCGCGGCACAGACGTGATGCTGGCTGGCAAGGTCGCTGTCGTATGCGGCTATGGCGATGTCGGCAAAGGGTCTGCTCAATCGCTTGCAGGTGCTGGTGCGCGCGTCTTGGTAACGGAAGTTGATCCGATCTGCGCGCTGCAGGCCGCCATGGACGGCTTCGAAGTCGTCACGTTGGAAGAAGCCGCACCGCGCGCGGATGTTGTGGTCACGGCCACGGGCAACAAAGATGTTGTAACCGTTGATGATATGCGACTGCTCAAAGACATGGCGATCGTGTGCAACATCGGACACTTCGACAACGAAATTCAGGTTGCTGGCCTGAAAAACTTCAAATGGAAGAATGTGAAGCCGCAGGTGGATCTTATCGAGTTTCCCGATCAAAAGCGGATGATCCTGCTGTCGGAAGGTCGCCTGGTAAACCTTGGCAACGCAACGGGGCACCCGTCTTTTGTGATGTCAGCATCGTTCTCGAACCAGACCCTCGCCCAGATTGAACTTTGGACGCGTGGCGACCAGTACGAAAACAAAGTCTATGTCTTGCCGAAGCACTTGGACGAGAAAGTCGCCATGTTGCACCTAGCCAAGTTGAACGCCGAACTGACCAAACTGTCTGACGAGCAGGCCGATTATATCGGCGTGAAACCTGAAGGTCCGTTCAAGGGCGAAGCCTATCGCTACTAGAGCGTATCTCGGTTCACAAACGACCATAGATCGGAAATCCGCCATCACTTTTGTGGTGGCGGATTTTTTGTTTCTCATTTGTTCACTCCCCAGAGGAGTCCCGCTACCTGTACCTTGTCAGTGATTCGAACCGGCAATCGGATCATGAGGGTGCTTGTCAGTCTGCGAGGGCTGATGGAATTGGACGGGTATGGCGGGATTAGAAACCAGCGAAGTGATGCTGCGTTCGGCGATGACGCTCGCCTCATCAATGCTGGCCTCAACCATGCTAACGCGCCCTGCCTTGGGCCAGGCTGTTAGCGCACCAAATCTACCCTCGATGGACCCATCTGCCGCTCCCATGTTGGCCATGGGTGGGGCGGCCGTTGTTGGTTTGGTCCTGCTGAGCCTTGGCATTGCTGTGACCAGCCTGATTGGTATACGACGCACGCGCCGTGCCCAGAACGAAGCAGAAGATGCGCTGAACGCCATGCGCCTCGAGCGTGATTCAGCCCAGAGCCTTGTCGACACATCGGGTGACGGCTTGTTGTCGCTTGACCAGGCGTACGGCATGCGCGTGTTGCATTGCCCGCCTGAGCGGTCGGCCATGCCCAATAATCCCGATGAACTGCTGCGCTTGGATCATTGGATCGAGCCGGATGACCATCAAGAGCTGACCGCTGCTATCGATGGGCTCCGCACAAGCGGCAAGCGTTTTGACCTTGATCTACGCACGACGGGCGGCCCGATCATAAACGCGCAAGGGCGTCCCGTTGGTTCGCAGATTATTGTTCGCTTGCGCGACCTGTCCCGCCTGCAGCGGGACTTCGCCGACGCGCTTCATCTTTGCGCCAACCTGGAAGCCGAAAGCCAGCACCTCAAACAACTTCTAAACGCCGTGACTTTCCCTGTCTGGACCGGTGACGCAGCTGGTCTCGTATCGTGGTCGAACGATGCCTTCAAAGCTCGAGGCATGGCGTCGGAGTCCGACGGCCTAGTGTCCGCCCGTGCCATGCTGGGCTCTAAGGCGCAATGGGCAAACATCGATGCCCAACATGCCAAGGGCGAACGCATAGCCGGAAGCTCGCCTGATGCATCTGAGCCGATGGATTCCGACCGTTTGGTCCATCTTCATTCGACCATGAAGTCGGGCACAATCGTGACCGCCGGGTACGCCATGCCGGTAAGCGATGAGAGCCGGTTTGAAACCGCGGTGCAGGATTTTTATGGCCTCCAGGCGCGCATGCTCAACGCTCTCAACACTGCTGTGTGCGTGTTCAATTCGGATCGCCATCTCACCTTCTACAACGAATCCTTTGCTGAACTGTTTGGCTTTCAGCGACGCGTTTTGGATGACCGCCCCCATGAATCGACGATTCTAACCTATCTAAAATCGACCCGCCAAATGCCGGAAAGCGGCAATCATCGAGGATGGCGCGATCTGTTCACGTCGGCCTATAGCGCCGCTGAGCCGCAGACCGATGATTGGGAATTGCACGATGGGCGGTTCTTGCGGGTCATCACCGCACCCAATGCAGATGGCGGTGCCATTTGGCTGTTTGAGAACGAAACCGAGAAGGTGGAGCTCAAGACTCGCTACACCGCCCTCACGCAAGTTCGTGCAGCGACCGTGGACGCACTACGCGAAGGCGTTGCCGTGTTTGGCTCAAACGGTCGCCTGCAATTGCTCAATCCAGCTTTCCAGACACTGTGGCAATTATCGCCCGAAGAATCCAAAGTCGGCACCCATGTGAAGGACATCACGGCACCCATTCGCGACCTTGCTCGGGACCGGCGCATCATTGATCGACTTGTCGGGCTGGTCGGAGCTCTTGGTCAGCGACGCGAGGGCATTGTTAGTCGGATGACCCTGACCGATGAGCGCGTGGTCGACATCATTGCGACACCGCTTCCGGGCGGTGCAACCATGCTGACGTCCAACGACGTTACAGATTCCGTCGCCATCGAAGACACGCTTCGCGAGAGCAACGCAGCGCTGGAAGAAGCCGCGCGCATCAAGACCACGTTCGTCAAGCATGTGTCGTACGAATTGCGCTCGCCGTTGACGTCGATCATCGGCTTTGCCCAGCTTCTTGATGACGATGAAACCGGGCCGCTCAATGACCGCCAACGTGACTATCTCGATTTCGTCTTGTCATCGACGCAATCGCTCGTCGCCCTCGTCGATTCCATCCTCGATCTTGCCACCGTTGATGCGGGCATTCTTGCGCTTTCCCTCGCGCGGGTTGAGCCGAGGCACCTGATTGATGACGCTGAACAAGGTCTGAAAGACCGATTGCTCGATTCGAAGATAACGATTGAGCGAAGCCTCGATCCGCAGGTTGCGTCGCTCATTGTTGACGAAACGCGTATGCGCCAAGTCCTCTACAACCTGTTGTCCAACGCCGTCGCCTCCTCGCAAACTGGAAGCCGGGTACGCATCAAAACTATGCGCGACGGTGACCATGTAGTGTTGATGGTGATCGACCGCGGGCGGGGTATGTCGCCGGCTCAAGCAAAGGCCGCGTTTGAACCCTTCGAGACTGGCCAAGACACGATCGGTTCGGGCGCTGGACTGGGCCTCACTTTGTCTCGGGCTTTGATCGAGCTCCATGGCGGCTCCATCGAACTATGGTCTCGCGAAGGCCTCGGCACGGTTGTGCGTTGCCGCTTGCCCGTCAATCCGGAGGCCACATCCCCGATGGACCAAGCGGCGGAATAAACGCTGCTGATGATAGGCCCGCTCACCCTCCCAAACGAAGCCGCGACCGCCCAACTGGCGCAAGACATCGCCATGATCGCGGAATCAGGTTGGACCATCCGACTGGAAGGCGACTTGGGTGTCGGCAAGACGAGTTTTGCCAGGGCGTTCATCCGGTCACTGGCTGATGACCTCGATTATGAGGTGCCGTCGCCAACCTACACACTGGTGCAGCGCTACGACGATCTTTCGCCCAACGTCCTTCATGCGGACCTGTATCGGTTAGCCGACCCATCGGAAGCGATTGAGCTCGGGCTCGATGACGAAACCGATCGCGCTGTGCGACTGGTGGAATGGCCAGATCAGGCAGGTGAGCGCGCGTTCCCCGATGCGTTGCGTGTGGAACTCACACTGCAAGATAGCGCTTCGCGCACAGTGTCAATCTCCGGGCCGTCTGAGATACTCGACCGGGTAGCGCACTCGCTCTCTGTCCGAGTGTTTCTCGACGATGCTGGCCATCCTGGCGCGCAGCGCCGCCGTTTGCTGGGAGACGCGTCCACCCGGCGTTATGAACGCTTGCCTGAGCAATCCTCGATCCTGATGGATGCACCCAAGCAGCCCGATGGCCCCGTGGTTCGCGACGGCAAACCCTACAGCCAGTTGGTTCATCTTGCGGAAAGTGTACATGCCTTCGTCGCCGTGGGCACTGCACTGACGGATCGAGGATTCGCTGCGCCCGCGATCCACGCTGCCGACTTAGACGCGGGTTTGCTTGTGATCAGCGACCTGGGGCGGGCTGGCATCCTCGATGAAAGTGGCCTTCCCAACGCAGAGCGCTACCAGGCCGCCGCCGCGTTGCTTGCCGAACTTCACGCTGAAGCGTGGACGCCGGATCTACCCATCGCCGGCGACCAGTCCCACCGCCTACACCGCTACAACAGCGACGTCTTTCTAACCGAGATTGGCCTTTGCCCGGACTGGTATGTGGCCCATCGGGGCGTGGACGCCGAAGACTTTGAACGATCGGCATTTGAAGCTGCCTGGGCCGCCGTGTTGGCACCTCTCGATGATGAGCCAGCGACGCTCACGCTGCGCGACTATCACTCGCCCAACATTATTTGGCGCGGCCGAGAAACGGGCAGAGCACGCATCGGCATTATTGATCATCAAGATGCGCTTCTGGGTCCGCCAGCCTATGACTTGGCGTCGCTGGTTTATGACGCGCGCGTGTCTGTCCCTCCTATCCTGCAGGAGCAAATGATCAATGCCTATCTACGCGCCGCCGATGTGAAACCGGCTTGGCTGCGCTCCCGGGTGGCGATCATGGCCGCACAGCGTTGCACCAAGATTCTCGGAATCTTTGCGCGTCTCAACGCAAGAGACGGCAAACCGCACTACCTTCAGCATTTGCCGCGGGTCGAAACCTATATGCGCCAGGTTTTAAGGCACCCGGCGCTCGAAGCATTGCGCCCCTTCTATGACCAACTTCTTCCGGAGGGCGCGTATTGACCCCACCCGTCATGGTGCTCGCTGCAGGGCTTGGTACGCGCATGCGCCCGATAACTGAAACCATTCCCAAGCCATTGGTCAGGGTTGCAGGCGAGACCATGCTGGACCGCGTCTTGGACACGTTTGCGGCGGCAGGTGTGACGCAGGCAGTGGTGAACACGCACCATCTGCCGGATCAAGTTGAGGAGCATTGCGCCGCGCGTCGGACGCCGCCCAACATCGCTATCTCCCCAGAGATCGATGAACGTCTGGAAACCGGCGGCGGTATCGCCAAAGCGCTCCCACTCCTCGGCGACATCTTCTTCAGCACCAATGCTGATAGCTTTTGGGTTGGTGATGACGCGGCCATCGATGCTATGGAAAGCCGCTTCGATCCGCAGGCAATGGACATGCTCCTGCTGCTCGCCCCTGTCGAGCGCAGCATCGGGCTCGACAATCACCCGGGTGACTTTTCAATGGACACCAGAGGCCGATTGGCACGTCGCGGCGGCGAACCGGTCCCTTACAATTTTTCGGGTACCGCTATCATGAGCACCTCAGCCTTCAAGGATGTGCCCGAAGGGCCGTTTTCGCTGAACATCTTGTTCGATCGGGCGATCGCCCAAGGCCGGTTGTATGGCCATGTCCTTGGCGGATTGTGGCTGACCGTCGGGACGCCGGAGGCCATTGGTGAAGCCGAAGAGGCGCTGAAACTGGCTGGACACAGCGAGCCGCCTCGAGCCAGATAACCACATGGTGGCGAAGCCCAATCTCTATACGATCGGCCCGCACAAGCCGTTCCTTGTTCAGCTGGCGCAAAGCTGGCTCCGGGGCGAACTCAATGTTGGCCCCGTCGACGATCCGCTGAACCAGCTCGACACGGTCTTCTACCTGCCTACCCGGCGCGCCGCCCGGGCGTTCGCCGATGTTCTGACTGCACAAATGGGTGGCCGGGCGTTGCTGCCGCGCATTCGCACCTTGGCCGATGCCGATGATGACGAGTTCCTTTTGCCGGAGGGGGTGCCGTCGGATCGCCTCGCTATTCCGGAAGAGCTTTGGGAAACGCCGATCCTCGAAACGATGCCAGCCTTGCGGCGGCAGCTCATACTGACACGACTGGTCGATGCCGCTGGTGCTTCCATGCGGCAGGCGCAACAGGCCACGGACACTCCGACGCACACGGTATTTCCGCAGTCTGTCGCTGAAGCTGCTTATTTGGCACGCACGTTGGCGCAACTGCTGGATCAAGTGGAAACAGAAGAATGTGATTGGCAACGCCTGGCTCTTCTCATTCCAGATGATCACGCCGCCTATTGGCAGCTGACGCTCACGCTCCTGACGCTCGTCACAGACAATTGGCCGACGATTCTGAAAGAAGCTGGTCTCGTCGATCCATCCAACCGACGGCGATTGGTCTTGGATGCACGGACGGCCAGACTCTCCAGCGGGCTGGTCGCGGGACCAGTCATCGCGGCCGGGTCAACGGGCTCGATTCCCGCGACAGCACGACTTCTCAAAGCTATCTCTTATGCCGATCAGGGTGCCGTGGTGCTGCCTGGGCTGGACCTTGCCATGCCGAACGAAGCCTTTGGACAGTTGTTGACCGAAACGCCAGAGGCCGCCAGCCATCCACAACACGGCCTGGCAAACTTGCTGACAACCCTTCAGGCCAAACGCCAGGATGTGGTGGATCTAACGCCCACCGCTCCGCAGCGTGCATCGATTATATCTGCCGCATTGTTACCGGCTGCTCACACAGCAAGATGGCCGGACCAGCGTCCAGAATCCACATCGGCCTTTGATGATGTCGACCTATTGGAGGCATCCACCGAGGCTGAGGAAGGGTTGGCACTTGCAATGATCTTGCAGGCTGCGGCGGTCTCCGGACAATCGGCGGCATTGGTGACCCCTGACAGAAACCTAGCGCGCCGGGTGCAATTGGAGGCGCAGCGTTTCGGCCTTGAGCTGGATGACAGTGCCGGGACGCCGTTGCGGGAAACGCCGCAGGCTCGCTTGCTGCTGTTGGCGGCTGAAGCTTGGGAATCGAACTTCGCCGCCATACCTTTGCTGGCTCTCCTGAAGCACCCTCTGACATTGCTGGGTCAGGACGCGCCAGATACGCGTTCGGACACGCGCCTGTTGGAAAGACTGGCCCTGCGCGGCCTTGCCCTGCAACCAGGTTTGCGGCCTCTGCGCGAGGTGATCGACCAACGTGCTTTGGAGCGCGATGTACCAAGCTTTCGCCAACCTGCCATTCGCAAGTCTCTTGGGGCCAACGAAGACAAACGGGTGGTTGCGCTGATCGACCGGTTGGAAACCGCCTTCCAGCCCTTGGCGGACCGGGGTCGGGGCGAGCAAGATCTGGCATCCTACGGCGAAGCCTTGTTCACAACCTGCGAAACGCTGTGCGCTGGAGCGGACCGGGAGGCTCCGAACCTACTGTTCGGTGGTCCAGGCGGCGAAGCGTTGGCAACCTTTCGCTTGGAGATGCGTGATGCTGCGTCTGTTGGTTTGCAACACGCGTTGGCAGATGCACGACCAATGCTGGAGGCTCTGTTGGGTGATCGCGCCGTGCGACCGGCGCGCCAAGCCCATCCGCATTTGCACATTTGGGGGCCGCTTGAAGCCCGCCTGCAGCATGTCGATCACATGATCCTGGCGGGATTGAACGAGACAAGTTGGCCCATCCTTCCATCCGCCAATCCGCTTCTTTCGCGCGGCATGATGGCTGGCTTGGCCATGGCGGCTCCTGAACGGCGCATTGGTCTGTCCGCCCATGACATTGAACAGGCATTGGGACACCCAAAGGTCACGCTCACCAGGGCTCTAAAGGTCGATGGCGCACCGACCGTTGCTTCCCGCTGGCTACAAAGACTCTTGGCCTATCTTCCGGAGGCAGCGGGAAAGGCCATGAAGCAGCGCGGAGGTTGTATTCTGGCCGCCGCCGAGAGCTGGGATACGCCAACGAAAGTCTTGCCACGCAGCCGGCCAGAGCCGCGACCAGAAGATCCGCCGACACAGCTTTCGATCACCGATGTCGAGACGCTGATCCGCGATCCTTACACGGTCTATGCCCGCAGAGTGCTGCGGTTGGAGGAAGCGCCAGATATTGGTCTGCCACCCGGGCCATCAGAGCGCGGGACGCTCTTCCATGCCTTGTTCGAAGCCGTGGCCGACGGTCTGAACACCAGGCCGCCGGATGAATGGACCGCATTGTTTGAAGCGGAAGCAAAGCGTCAGTTGGCAACATTGGCGCCATTCCCCGATATCCAGGCCCTTTGGGCCGAGCGCATCGCACGTATCATTCCAAAAATGGTGGAATATGAGCAAGAATGGTCCCATGGGCTGACGCGGCGTGTGCCAGAGGTTTCCGGAAGGTTGGAACTCAGCGTGGCCGACCGGGCTTGCCGTCTGACCGGTCGTGCAGATCGGATCGATATCTACAATCACGGTGCAGCATCAATTCTGGACTTCAAGACCGGCGCAGCACCCACCAAAAAACAGATTCTCACCTTTGCGCCGCAGCTTCCCCTGACGGCGGCTATGCTGGCGCATGGTGCGTTTGCCGAGGTTCCGTCGCTGCCCAGCCAAGCTCTGCTCTATGTGCGCGCCGGCGGTAATCGTGATCCCGTCAGTGTCGATGGTTTGGATGATCTGGCCGATATAGCGTCGCTACCTAATGATGCTCTTGAACAGCTTCAGCGCCTCTGGGCGACGTTTCTAGCAGGTGCCCCCTTCACACCGCTCTTGCGACCGTTCAGAGCCCGCGATCAGGGGTCCTATCATCTGCTTGCGCGGGTGAAAGAGTGGCGCGCCGCTGATGAGCAGGGGAGCGACGCGCCATGACGGCGGTTCAAAGTGAGGTGCCGCTAGCCACACGCCAGGCGCAGGATCGTGCATCGAATCCAAAGGGCTCGGCTTGGGTCAGCGCGAACGCTGGTTCCGGCAAGACCTATGTCTTGACGCAACGGGTTCTACGCCTGTTGCTCGACGGTGCCGACCCCGCGACACTGCTCTGCCTCACCTTCACAAAAGCGGCGGCCGCCGAAATGGCGACGCGCGTGTTCGATAGCTTGGCCGAGTGGACCCGCTATGGTGACGACACGCTTCGCACCAAGCTGCAAGACATTCAAGGACGGGCGAGCGTGTCCGATCTTGAGCGTGCGAGAGGCCTGTTTGCGCGCGCCTTGGAGACGCCAGGTGGCTTGAAGATCCAGACCATTCACGCCTTTTGCGAGAGCCTTTTGCATCAATTCCCGCTCGAAGCACAGGTTGCCGCATCCTTCATGGTGCTGGATGATCGCGACGCTGCTGCACTGATGGAGCAAGCCCGCGGAGACGTCATCACCCACGCGGCGCGAGGTGAGAACCCAGCCCTCCGCACGGCGTTTCAAGGCCTTGCATCGCGCTTCGCCGATACCACTATAGGCGAACATTTGGACGCGATTTTGAACCAGCGTCAGGCACTCCTTCGGCGGTTCGATCGTTTGGGTTTAGATGATCATGCAGCGCGTCTTGCCCACTTGCTTGATGCTCATGCCGCTATGCTTGGGTTTGCTAAATCGGACACCCCATCGATTCAGGCTGACTTGGAGTATCCAATTCGATCCTCCACCACGCTGGCCAATAGCCAGGTCGAAGCGTTGCTCGAAACTGCGAGGCGATTGGGGACACCGCGCGACCAAGACCGCGCGCAGGGCATGATGGACGCTTGGTTGGCGGACGACGCGACGGAGAGCCAGCAATTGTGGGACAGGGCGTTCCTGACGAAAGATGGTAAGCCGCGCGCCGTTGAAAAGAGCTATTTCGCAAAGAAGGTGAAAGCGGCCTATCCGGACGTGGGCTTGTGGCTCAAGGCCGAACAAGAGCGTGTCCTTGGCCTGAGAGCACACATCGCATTTGCGGACCTCATGCAGGTCGCCCTCGCGGTTCTTGAACGCTTCGAGGCGCTCAAGGCGCATCGTGGAGCACTCGATTTCGGTGACCTGATTACCCGCGCCGCAGCTCTTCTAACCCGCTCGCAGGCGCAAGCTTGGGTGCGGTACAAGATGGACCAGCGCATTGACCACGTTCTCGTCGACGAAGCGCAGGACACGTCAGCCGATCAATGGGCCATCATCAACGCTCTGACCGATGATTTTTTTGCAGGTGAAGGCGCTCGGCCAAGCCTGAAGCAGCCAACATTCTTTGCAGTCGGCGACGAAAAGCAATCCATCTATTCCTTCCAAGGGGCTGATCCGCGTCACTTTGAGACCACACGGCGCACGCTCGAAACCAAAGCTGCCGACGCTGAGATGCGGTTTGAGTCACCGGTGTCCTTGGTTCTCTCCTTTCGTTCGTCACCGGACATTCTTGCGGCGGTCGACCAAGTATTTTCGCGCCAAGAGGCGCTCAACGGCGTCTCGAGCGACTTGGGCCTGACCCACGAAGCGCGCCGCAAGACCCGCGGTCGAGTCGAGCTCTGGCCAGTTATCAAGGGTATCAGGGCGGAAGAACCCGAGGACTGGACGGCGCCCGTCGACGCTTTACCCGCACCCCATCTACGCTTGGCGAAAGCCATTGGACGGCGTGTCCGTAGCCTCGTCGATGGCGGCACATCGCCGGGCGAAATCCTGATCCTGCTTCGCACGCGCGGCGCGATCGCTGACGCCATCAACCGCGAGCTTAAAGCCCAGCACGTAGCCGTTGCGGGCACCGACCGCCTGCTGCTCACCGATCACATCGCTGTCCAAGACATGATGTCGTTGATGCAGGTGGTGCTCCTGCCTGAGGACGACCTTACTCTGGCCTGTCTGCTGACATCGCCGTTGATTGGCCTGTCCGATGATGATCTGGAGTCGCTCTGCGTAGGTCGGGACGGTCTCTTGATTGATGCCTTGAATGCACCGACGACGAACCCGGCAATTCGCCAAGCCGCCCAGGATGTGAAGCACTGGCGCGCGCTTGCCGATCAAGTGACGCCGTTCTGGTTTCTAGCAACGGTGTTGGGGCGCGACGGTGGGCGGCGCAAGTTGCTCTCTCGCCTGGGCGAAGATGCGCGCGATCCGCTTGATGAATTGTTGCGCCTCGCGCGCGCCGAAGAGACCAGGCCAGGCTCGAGCTTGGCGAATTTAGAGGCCTTTCTGGGCACGCTGCGCCATCTGCATCTTGATATCAAACGGGACATGGAAGCGCGCGCAGATAAGGTCCGTATCATGACGGTGCACGGATCGAAGGGCTTGGAAGCCAAAACCGTCTTCCTTGTCGATACCTGCCGCCTTCCACGCGCGCCGTCTGGTTTGGTGGAACTGCCGAGCGACGGCGACTCGCGTGATGACTTTGCGCCGCCGCTCCTCCTGCTTGCCGGCGATACTCATGCGACAGCCTATCAAGAGGTGAAGGAACGTGGGCAGCAACGTCAGCTGGAGGAGTATCGGCGCCTTCTTTATGTCGCGATGACGCGGGCAGGTGACCAACTGATTGTGACAGGCCACATGACAAGCGATGGTGAGGTTCCCAGCGGTTGCTGGTACGATCTTATCGACCGGGCATTGGATGATGAGGCACGTGATGTGGGTGATCTGGACGGTCTGCCAGACGGTGAGCCGGTGCGAATCTGGCAAACCACACCCTTCCCAACCAAGGACATTGAGGAGGATCGGCGGACCTCCGCTGAAACTGCACCAAAGCCCGACCCGGCATTCTTCGACGCACTGAAACAACGGCCATCAACGCCCTCTGTTGCGCCGTCGCTGAGACCCTCAGCCGCCCGTCATGACATCGCCTTGGATGCCCAAAGCTGGCCTGCTCGGGCCGATTCGGAACGTCTTCAGCGCACTCTAGCGACCATGCGCGAAGGACCTGAGAACCGAGCTTTGCAGTTTGGCACGCTCGTCCACAAATTGCTCGAACCGGCAGACGCAGTGATACCCGAAAAAGCTCTGCGCCTGGCACACGCCATAGACCCTGATGTGCCCAGTGAGATGCTGGAGCTTGCTCAGCAACAAGCGAACGCTGTGCGCGCATTGCCCGAGGCGGCGGTCCTTTTTGGCCCCAGCGCACGGTCGGAGGTTGCACTGCGTGGGGCATTCGCCGCTGGCGCTGGCGCTCATCGGCCCATCACTGGCTCGATTGATCGCCTCGTGGTCCTGCCATCGGAAATCTGGGCGATCGACTTTAAGACCAACACCCATCCACCGCAGACCGATAAATTGGACAGCGAAGCCGCCGACTATGTTATCCAGCTTGCTCTCTACGCGGACCAGCTGGCCCAGCTTTGGCCCAACAAAAAAACCAAGTGCGGCTTGATCTGGACCGCACTCCCGCGCCTTGATTGGCTGGCGGATTCCATGGTCGCGGATGCGTTGAGCGATTTGCGCAAGTAGCCCTCCGTAAACCGTGAACAAGGCCTTGGTTGACGCTGGCCACCACCGTTCATACCTTCGACCCATGTACCGACACTGATTCCACGACCGCGTGGAATGCAAAGGAGAAAGCCAATGGCAACAGTCACCGTCACGGACGCCACCTTCGAAAGCGAGGTGTTGCAGTCCGATGTTCCTGTCATCGTCGATTTTTGGGCCGAATGGTGCGGCCCTTGCAAAATGATCGCACCGCACCTGGAGGCTATCGCCGAAGAGATGGGCGACAAGGTCAAAATTGCGAAGGTCGATGTCGACAACAATCAGCAGACGGCGCAAGCGCTCCGCATCATGTCGATGCCGACGCTCGTCGCCTTTAAGGACGGTCAACCGGTCGCGCAAAAGGTTGGCGCTGGGTCCAAGACCGATCTTTCCAACTGGATTTCCGGCGCCATTTAGCCGCCTATCTTTTTCGCAATCACCAAAAAGGCCGCGCGGTTGCCCACCGAGCGGCCTTTCGTTTGGCGGCTAACTACATGGTCAAAAGGAAGAACAGTGGCACCGGGGCGACGGAAACCATCACCGCCGCCAGGAAGCGGGGGAAGCGGAACAGTCCGCTCATACCGGCCGCCAACGCCAATCCACCACCGCCGCCGACCAGGGAATTCCCCGGCACGTTAAAGAGGATCATCATCGCCAGGTAACGATGACGCAAAAAGAACGGAACCCATTTTGGCGGCGCGGATGCCAGTAAGTAATCAACACGTTCCCGTCTTCCTCGCGATGCCAACTCTGCCACCAAGTCGCGTGTCCTTTGGAACCCAATGTAGCCGAAGAACCGCAAGAGCAACTGTGGCGGAACCAGCACGCCGATGAGGTAGGCAAGCGTCAGCGCGGCGACCATGGCGGCATAGACAAAGGGTGCCACCTTGCCGCCAAAGATCACCATCAAGCCTAGGCCAATTTCAGCGCCTGGCACAAAGGGAATCGCTGATGTGAGAACAAAGACGAGCAGGCCGACCATCAGGATCTGCGCAGCCATTGCCGGGTCCAGATTGGCCATCTGTGCCAGATCCAATCGCCCCCACAGAATCCCGATCCAAGCACCAAGGCCGATTAGGCCCACATAGATCGCGAACACCACCAGTCGGTTGCGTGCTTTCTGGTTCACAGTCTGAGCCCAAAGCAGAATTGCTGATTGGAGGAAGACACTTGCAACATGAAAAGATCGCGGCCTCGAGACGCTAAACAGAAACGTCGCTTCGGCAGGCGCGACCAGACATGGTGCCTACCACCCCAGGGCTAAGATGCCCAGGCATCCCTGTCGGCTGGGACGTACGGCAGCGACGATGAGGGTTGCCCATGGACCGGTTCAGAACGCTCAACGCCATTGCTCGCGTTTAGTGGATCAGGTAAACAAGCCGACGAGGCACCCGTAGCTCAGCTGGATAGAGCGCTGCCCTCCGAAGGCAGAGGTCACAGGTTCGAATCCTGTCGGGTGCGCCAACAAGTTCTTCGTTCACTGGAGCTTTCGATGGCGCCAAAACTCGTTATCCGCCAGAGGTGATGTCTTATGGCGAAGCTTCACTGCCTCGGCCTCCCTCAGCCGGCAGGTAGGCCTCAGGGCTTCGTTTGAGACCGTCTAGGAGGCGACGCGTGGCCAGCTTCATCACGTAAAGCCCGAAGCTCGGCTCCTGATAGTAGAGCCGCAAAAACGCTGCTTCGTCGATGAGCGCGATGTCGCACTGATCGACGCAGCGCGCCGACAAGGTGCGCTGTCGCTCTTCCGTAAAAAAGGCGATCTCCCCTAATATATCGCCTGCGGATAATTCAACATCGATTTCTTCCAGCAGTACGCGGCCGTTGCGGATCAGGAAAAGGCTGTCAACCGCATCGCCCTTTTGGAAGATATAGCTGCCCGCCGGATGCGATGTGGTGGATAGAAGAGGCTCAAGTTTCTCGAGCGGATCTCCTCCACCGCGAATTTCTGCGAGCGACTGCTTGGTCTTTAAGATCTCCCAAAGCCGGTAGCCATTGAATGGCAGCAGGATGAGATGAAGCACGAAGGTGGGATAGATTTCTGTCAAAAAACCGTAGGTCATGAAGAACACGTTGGCGCTGATGGCCATAATCCGCAGCGGAAGCATGGTCCGCATGCCATACGCGGTCAGCGTCAACGCTGCGGCTATCCATCCAACGATTTCAACCCAGTGCATCGGTCAGACCCCTAATTATCTTGCCTCGAGGCCCAACGCCTGGCAGCTAGCGAGACCCTTCGATGGTTTGATCAAACACGTCTCGTCATTTCTATAGTCGTTCTATTGGATTGCGTACGATCCCTCCAGGACCACTGATATGGCACCCATGAACCAATTCTGTTTTCGCTCTGCGCCGCTTTAAGCAGAACGTTGTTACACCTTATCCGATGTCGATCTGGCTTTGGTCAACGATCACAAAGCAGCGGAAAAGATACCTTTGGCCGACGTCACCGGCGTACGATATGCCAGCCGGACACTGCGAGGTGTGCGGTCGGACTATCTTGATATCACGACGCAATCGGGAGGGTTTCTGCGCCTGGCGTGGTCAGGAGCGTCGCGCGGTTGGTCTGTGGACAGCGATAGCCAGACATTTGCCCGCCTCGTTGATGGACTGGCTCAGCGTCTTGCGACCATCGATCCCGAGCTGCGTGTGGTTTTCGGCGATCGACCGATATGGCTTTGGGCCTGGTTTGTTTTGGGCCTTATGCTGATGGCGTTTGGTCTACTGAGCCTGACCCTGGCAATCATGGATGGTGTTGCTCCTCAGCGCTTGATTGTTGTTGCGCCGGTCATGCTCGTTTTGGCTCTTCTGGGAGTGGTTACAGCCGCGGTCAATCGTCCATGGAGAAAAGCACGCTCGGTGCCTATCGATGATTTCCGATTGGACGGACCGTCAGTCCGGAAGTCCGATACTTAATGCGCTAACGCTTCTTTGAGCGTGTGCCAACTCGCCTTCGGTGTGCGCGTCAGTGACTCAAAATCAACATGCACGAGGCCAAACCGCTTCTCGTAGCCGAGTGCCCATTCATAATTGTCCAGCAACGACCACACCGTGTAGCCGCGAACATCGATACCTTCGGTCAGTGCTTGTTTCACACGATCAAGATGGGAGCTGATGTAACGGATACGTTGGTCGTCTTGGATGGCGCCGCTTTGCAGAACATCGTAAGACGCAAGGCCGTTTTCGGTGATATATATCGGTAGGTCTGTGTAGCTGGCGGTGTGCCGGATGAAGTTTAACAGCCCGTCGGGGTAGATCTCCCAATCCATCGCGGTTTTTTCCAGCGGACCTTCCCGTTCTTCAAGGAACGGAAACTGGTCAGACCCATCAGGTCCGATGAGCTTGCGCGTGTAATAGTTGATGCCTACCCAATCGAGTGGCTGGCCGATGGTTTCGAAATCATCCTGCCATTGATCCGGCATATGCGGTTCTAGGTGGGCTAACACATCCTCTGGGTAGGCCTTGTTGAATACGCCGCCCAAGAACCAGCGATTGTAGATACCGTCATAGAGCCGTGCGAGCTCGCCTGAGCGCTCGCTGTCGTCTGCAGGTTGCGCGTATTCGTGGTTGAAGACAGCACCGAGGCCGTCCAAACCCAGGGCCCGCATCGCCTGGATAGCGTTTCCATGGGCCAGTAGCACGTGATGCATGGCGCGAGAGGCCGCCCGAATATCGCGCATCCCAGGCGCGTGGTCGCCCATGAAGTGCGACAGCCATGCCACACACCATGGTTCGTTAATTGGGGCCGTCATATGCACACGGTCACCGATACGGCCCATAATGCAGCTTGCAAAATCGGCGAAGCGATCTGCGATGTCGCGGTTGCGCCAACCGCCCACGTCAGTGATCGACGATGGTAGTTCCCAATGGTACAGCGTGGCCATCGGCTTGATGCCGCGCTCGACCATGCCGTCGACCAGCCGGTCGTAAAAATCCAAACCATCGGGATTGGGCGTTACCCCATCGGGCATCACACGCGCCCAGCTGGTAGAAAAGCGATAGGCGTCCAAGTTGGCGCCTGCCACGAGGTCCAGATCCTCTTCCCAGCGGTGAAAATGATCGCACGCAACATCGCCATTCTCGCCGCGAACCACATTGCCAGGCGTTGCAGCAAAGCTGTCCCAATGGGTGGAACCGGCCCCACCAAAGGCGTGTCCCTCAATTTGATAGGCGGAGGTCGCCGTCCCAAACAGAAAACCTGTCGGAAAATCCGAGCGTCGATGTGCGAAATCCATCGCAGTGTTCCTTTAAGAGACTGGGGCGTGCGGACATCAAGAACAAGCTTGACGCACAAAAGCGCCCTTAATCCCACAAGGCGTTATGTGCAACGGCTTTAAATGGCGAGATCCAAAAAGCCGAAACCAACCCAACGGTTTTTGGGTGAAAACGCATGGTTTCACGAAACCGTTTTTGGTCAAACAGGCTTTCCTGCCAACAATGCCCGCGACAGTTTGGCAGCAAAGCGCTTGACACGCACCGGAACCTCCGGTGATGGTCGGGTTACTCAAGACGGAAGCGCTTTCAGTGTCCGTCTCGGGCCAAGGAAAAAGCCGAACGTTAGAACCGGCACAATGGGAGAGACACATGAAAAAACTGCTTCTTGCAGGCGCAGCGCTGTGCGTGATGGGCGCGCCAGCCGCCACCGCTCAGGATTTGCTGTTTGCACCAGGATCGGGCGACTTCAACTGGGAAAGCTACGACGCTTTTGCAGCGTCCCATGACCTCAGCGGCCAGTCGGTCACAATCGCCGGCCCATGGTTGTCGCCAGAGGCTGATCGTTTTGACAATCTTCTCGCCTACTTCATGGAAGCCACCGGTGCTGATGCTGTCTACACTGGTTCGGACAGCTTCGAGCAGCAAATCGTGATTGACGCTGAAGCCGGTTCCGCACCAAACCTTGCGGTGTTCCCGCAGCCTGGCCTTGCTGCAGTCATGGCTGGCGGCGGCTTGCTGACGCCAATGGGCGATGCCATGGGCGATTGGGTCAATGAGAACTATGCCGCCGGCCAGTCCTGGGTCGATCTTGGCACCTACAGCGATGAGAACGGTGATGACCAGTTCTATGGCTTCTTCTTCAACGTCAATGTGAAGTCCTTGGTCTGGTATGTGCCAGAGAATTTTGAGGATGCTGACTACGAAGTTCCAGAAACCATGGAAGAGCTGCTTGAACTTTCTGAGCAGATTGTTGCCGACGGCGAGACGCCGTGGTGCATCGGTCTGGGATCAGGCGCCGCAACCGGCTGGCCAGCGACAGATTGGGTTGAAGATATCATGCTGCGCACGCAGACACCTGATGTCTATGACGCATGGGTTTCGAACGAGATTCCATTCAATGATCCGCGCATCATCAATGCGATTGAGACCTTCGGCATGTTCGCGCGCAACGATGACTGGGTCCAAGGTGGCGCCGGCACCGTGGCAACCACGGACTTCCGTGACAGCCCAACGGGCCTCTTCTCGTCGCCCCCAGGCTGCTACATGCACCGCCAGGCTTCGTTCATCCCAGCCTTCTTCCCTGATGGCACCGAAGTGGGTGAAGACGCGGACTTCTTCTACTTCCCGTCTTTTGCGGGCGAAGATCTCGGCAACCCGGTTCTTGGCGGTGGTACGCTGATGGCCATCACGGATCCTTCGGATGCAACAATGGCGTTTATGGAGTTCTTGCAAACGCCGTTCGCGCACGAAATCATGATGGCGCAAGGCGGCTTCCTGACACCGCACTCCGGCGTGAACCTGGACACCTATTTGTCCGGTGTTGAATCTGGCCAAGGCGAGATCTTGCTGAACGCAACGACCTTCCGCTTCGACGCATCAGACTTGATGCCCGGTGCGATTGGCGCAGGCACCTTCTGGACCGGTATGGTCGATTATGCCGGCGGCGCAGATGCTGAAGAGGTCGCCACGTCGATCCAGGAAAGCTGGGACGCGCTCGACTAAGCGCTTCACCGCACAAGAACAGGCCTGGCCGATAATCGGCCAGGTCTTCTCTGCCCAATAACAAGACGGACCCTATCCGTCGCCACGGGCCAAAAATGGGAGGGGACCGATGAATCCTGCACTGCAAGGATTGATCACGATTATCGTGGGTGTCGGCGGTTGCGTTGGATACTTCTACTTTTCCAACCAGATTCTCGACAAATTCATCTTCCCCGCCACGGGTAGCAATGCTGGCCGCAACATAAGCCGCGCCAACGCTGTGCGGCCTTGGCTGTTTCTCTTTCCCGCGTTGTTCGCGCTGACCTTGTACCTTGCCTATCCCGTCTTCGAGACGTTGCGCCTGTCCTTGACCGATCGCAGCGCGGGCGGTGCGTTTGTGGGCTTTGACAATTATTCCCAGATGTTCGCTGAGGACAAATTCTGGGAGGCGATGACGAACAACGTACTCTGGCTGTTGATTGTCCCTGCCGCATCTACTGCGTTTGGCCTTTTGGCAGCGCAACTCACTGACCGGATTGCTTGGGGTAACATCGCCAAATCGCTAATCTTCATGCCGATGGCGATCTCCTTTGTCGGCGCGGCTGTCATCTTCAAGCTCATCTACGACGCCCGACCCGAAGACGTGGCGCAGATCGGTGTGATGAACGCCGTGTATCTCCAGCTTGGCGGCGAAAGCCCAATCACCTGGCTGACGGTTCCCTTCTGGAACAATATCTTCCTCATGATTGTTCTGATTTGGATCCAAACTGGCTTCGCTATGGTGATCCTTTCGGCAGCATTGCGTGGCATTCCCGAGGAAACGATTGAGGCCGCGATCATTGATGGTGCGAATCCCTTCCAGGTCTTTTTCAAAATCAAGATGCCGCAGATTGCCAGCACCATCGTCGTGGTTTGGACGACCATCACGATCGTCGTCTTGAAGGTCTTCGACATCGTGTTCGCCATGACCAACGGGCAATGGGAAACGCAGGTTTTGGCGAACTACATGTATGACAAACTTTTCCGCGCCAATGATTGGGGCGTCGGCTCAGCGAGCGCCATCATCATCATGTTGATGGTGACGCCTATCCTTGTTTGGAACGTCTACAACGCCCGCAAGGAGATGCGCTAATGGCTACGATTGCAGGCACAAAACCCACACTCACTTGGGCGGTTCATCTATCTGTCGCCGCGCTCGTCCTGTTGTGGATCTTCCCGACTATGGGCCTCCTGGTCTCCTCGTTTCGTACGACCGATCAAATTCGTTCGTCTGGTTGGTGGGCAGCTTTGTTCCCGGCTGTGCAGAACGAGACTTTGCGCGCGGCTGACCCAGATGATTTCCGAGTGGACCTTGGCGACGGGCGCTTCGCCGTGTCTGGGAACCTCTACGTTGAGGACGGGTCCGTCGAAACGCCCGAAGAGGTTCAGGCCGTTATCTCGGTGTGGGGAACGTCCTCCAGGGCCATTGATGCCTACGTTCCTGGCGACACCGCCGACTTGGGCGATGGTGAGATTATCACCGTTCAATCCAATGGCGACTATGTCTGGGAGGGCAATGACGACCAGCTGTCTGGCCGTGGACAACGCGTCTTTGTAACGGCAGAAAGTCCGCCAGAATTCACCCTGAACAACTATCAAAACGTGTTGTTTGACCCCGCCAACAGGGAGGGAATGGCGCAAGCCTTTTTCAACACGCTGACCGTCACGATACCGGCGACGATCATACCGATCTTGGTGGCTGCCTTTGCTGCCTATGCCCTGGCGTGGATGGATTTTCCTGGGAGGGCATTGTTAATCGCCTTCGTTGTTGCGCTTCTTGTGGTGCCCTTGCAGTTGGCGCTGATACCCTTGTTGCAGCTGCACAACGATATCGGGATCGGCAAGGGCTATTTGGGGGTTTGGCTTGCGCACACCGGTTTCGGGATGCCGCTCGCGATTTATCTCTTACGCAACTACATGGTCGGCCTACCGCGTGACATTATTGAAAACGCCAAGGTCGACGGAGCGACGGATTTCCAGATCTTCGTGAAGATCATTCTCCCTCTGTCATTCCCGGCCCTCGCCAGCTTCGCGATCTTCCAGTTCTTGTGGACATGGAATGACCTTCTCGTTGCTTTGGTGTTCCTCATCGACGCGACTGGCGAAACGACGGTGATGACCCGCCAGATTGTCGAGCTCTTGGGCACGCGCGGCGGTGATTGGGAAATCTTGGCAACATCGGCATTCGTGTCGATTGCTGTTCCACTGCTCGTGTTCTTCTTGATGCAACGCTATCTCGTGCGTGGCCTGTTGGCCGGGTCCGTCAAGTAGGCCGATGATGAGAAACATTCAGCTCGCACCAACAAACAAAAAGAAACACTAGGGAGAGGACCATGGCATCTCTGCTGCTGCAGGACGTGGCAAAATCCTACGGGAAAGTCGAAGTCCTCAAGAACATCGACCTCGATATCAAAACCGGCGAACTGATCGTCTTCGTCGGACCATCGGGCTGCGGGAAGTCAACGCTTCTGCGCATGATCGCTGGTTTGGAGAGTATCACCGGCGGTGATTTCCAAATTGACGGTGAGCGCATGAATGAGGTGCCGCCTTCGAAGCGCGGTATCGCCATGGTGTTCCAGTCTTATGCGCTCTATCCGCATATGACGGTTCGCGACAACATGTCGTTTGCGTTGAACATCGCAAAAATGCCCAAGAGCGAGATCGACGAGCGGGTCAATAAGGCGGCCAAGATTTTGCAGTTGGAGCCCTATCTCGACCGTCTGCCCAAGGCGCTTTCTGGCGGCCAACGCCAGCGTGTGGCCATCGGTCGTTCGATCGTTCGCGACCCGAAGGTCTATCTCTTCGACGAACCTCTTTCGAACCTTGACGCCGCGCTGCGCGTCGACACGCGTATCGAGATCGCGCAGCTGAAAGAGGACATGCCAAACTCCACCATGATTTACGTAACGCACGATCAGGTGGAAGCCATGACGCTGGCGACGCGCATCGTGGTTCTGAACAACGTAACGCATACGATCGGTCAGGTCGGGACGCCCTTGGAACTTTATGAGAAACCGCGCAACACGTTTGTGGCGCAGTTTATCGGCTCGCCGAAGATGAACCTACTGCCGGCAACGGTGGTCAGTGGCGGCGATAGCACCACCGTCAAACTTGACCATGGCGAGGAGGTGGTCGTCGGGATTGCGTCTGCAGACGCTTCATCAGGTGACAAAGTTTCCTTTGGTATCCGCCCTGAGGACTTTGTGGTGGCGCAGGAGGGTGATCCGGTCATCTACTCCGGCGAAGCGCTCTATTCGGAAAAGCTGGGCGAGGTGACGGTTGTTTATCTGAAGCCTGCCGCTGAAGGCGAACCAACGCTGATCGCAAAAATCCCCGGCATTGCACACGTCACCAAAGGTGAGACACTGCATCTGACCGGCGCGCGAGAAAAAATGCATCTGTTTGATGCGGAGGGTCACAGCTTCCTCTACAAATAGGTTGGCCCTTCGGGGCCGGTTGACAGCGAGGATGCGCGTTGAACATAGGTGATGCAGCGGCCCAAACGGGCTTGCCGTCCAAGACAATCCGCTATTACGAGGACATTGGCCTCGTTATGCCGGAGCGCTCGGCCAATGGGTATCGGGCTTACAGCGAGGCCGACCTGCATCGGTTGGCTTTTCTAGCCCGTGCACGCGGTCTTGGCTTCACCATTGATGAATGCCGAAGCCTCCTATCGCTTTATGACGACAAGAACCGCGCCAGCTGCGATGTAAAGGCGCTCACATTGGAGAAACTCACCGAGATAGATCGCAAGCTCGCTGAGTTGAATGCATTGCGTGATACGCTGGCGTCTTTGGCCGAAAACTGCGCTGGAGATGACAGGCCTGATTGTCCCATTTTGAGCGACTTAGCTGGCCAAGAAGCCCCTTAGCCGTACCCGGCCAGTGTCGCTTTGCCCCACCATCACGGCAACCACGTGGTTGCGCCCGTGGCTCTAGCGGATTAAGCGGTTCGCAATGACATCACAAGTCGATACCCGCGTATCCGTCGCCTCAGCAGACGGCCAAAAGGTTTTGCAGCGTTTGCTGTTGGACACCGGCCGTAAATACGTCGGTCGTTATGCGCTGGCCTTTTTCTTTATGGCGGTCGCAGCCGCTGCGACGGCGCTCACGGCCTTCATGATGCGCGACCTCATCAATGAGGTGTTCGTCAATCGTTCGCGCGAATGGCTTGTGTTTATTGGGACCGCGGTGGTGGTCATCTACGTCGCCAAAGGCGCGTCCATGTACTTTCAGATGGTCATCATGGCGCGGATTGGCAACGCCATTGTTGCTGACGTCCAGAACCGAATGTTCCGCCGGCTCCTTCAGGAAGATGTAGGGTTCGTGCAAGGTCAGCCATCCGGCGAGATCGCAGCCGTATTCGGCAACAATGCCAATGCTGCACGCGACGTCCTCAACCTCGTCGTTACCGGCGCGGGTCGCGACGTGCTAACGCTCTCCGGGCTGTTAATCGTGATGATCATTCAAGACCCGATTATGTCGTTGACGATGATCGTTGCGTTGCCGGTCCTTGCGTTCTTGATTGAAAAACTCGTTGGTCGCGTCCGTCGCGTTGCCAAAAGGCAGGTTTCACTCACCGCAGACTTTCTTGGTTTTGTGCGCGAAACTGCCCAGGGCTTTCGCATCGTCAAGGCTTTTCGCATGGAGGACAATCTCGGGCGTCGCATCGGGCGCACGATTGATGAGCTGAGACAGACGGCCGACAAGATGGCCATCTACCAGGCCCGGCCAGTTCCTTTGGTCGAAACCATTGGCGGCGTCACGGTCGCTATTCTTATCTTTTATGGTGGCTTCCGGGTGATCGAGCATGGGCAGTCGCCCGGCGAGTTCTTCTCCTTCATCACGGCATTGCTTCTGGCCTACGAACCAGCGCGCAAGCTCGCAAATCTGCGTGTTCCCCTTGAGGCAGGCTTGGTCGGCGTGCGGATGATGTATGGATTTCTCGACCGGCCAGCATCCAATCGCGAAGCTGGGGCTGGTAAGAAGTTTGACTTTCAGGCAGGCCGGATAGTCTTCGATGATGTCAGCTTCAGCTATGACCACCGTCACGACCATGATGGTACGCCGAACACGCCGGTATTGGATGGGCTGAGCTTCACTGCCGACGCTGGGGAGACGACGGCTTTGGTCGGTGCATCCGGCGCTGGCAAGAGCACGGTGATGGCGATGGTTCTGCGTTTCTGGGACCCGACACACGGTCGGATCCTGTTGGATGGACAAGACCTGTCTCAAATGTCGTCGGCAACTGTACGAGAGCAAATGGCCTACGTTGGCCAAGACGCGTATCTGTTTGATGGAACAGTCGGCGAGAACATTAGCGCTGGGCACGATAATGTATCGCAAGCTGACATTGAAGAAGCGGCCAAGCGCGCCGAGGCTCACGATTTTATCTCGGCATTGCCCACGGGTTACGAAACCCCGGTTGGTGAACTAGGTTCTTCGCTGTCTGGCGGTCAGCGTCAGCGGATTGCAATTGCTCGCGCCTTTTTGCGCAATGCGCCCATTTTGCTGCTGGATGAGCCGACATCAGCACTCGATGCGCGATCAGAAGATGCCATCCAAGCCACATTGGCGCGTCTATCTGAGGGCCGGACAACACTCGTCATTGCGCACCGTTTGTCGACCGTACGTGGTGCCGACAAGATCATCGTCATGGACCAAGGCAAGGCGGTGGAGGAAGGCACGCACGACGCCTTGGTTCAGACCCAAGGCTACTACGCGCGGTTGCACGACCTCCAATTTGGCACTGAAAAACTGAGCGCTTAGGGCGTCGCTGTCGATTGCTAGTAAGACGCAAAAAAAGCGTCCAGCGGGTCAAGCGCGATGCCTGTCCCCTCAAGTTTGCCGCCAAACCCATGGCCGCCAAGAGGGCTAATCGACCCAAGCTCGCTCGTGGCGAAGCTGCCTGGTGACGTTCCCAGATTAAAGACACACAACAATCGCTGTCCTTCATGCTCGCGCGTGAAAGCCAGGATGTCGCCTTGGGTATCGTGGAAGCGCAAACGGCCGCGTAGCAGCGCAACATGGTCTCGGCGCCAGCCCAGGAACCGCCGCACATGGCGCAGTGGCATCTCGTCATTGGCTTCCTGAACCGAGACGGCACGTGCCACATGCTCCGGTGGAACCGGCAACCAGGGCGTGCCTTCAGAAAAGCCACCATTGGCGGCGGCTGGATTCCACGGCATGGGCGTGCGGCAGCCGTCGCGTCCTTTAAACTCGGGCCAAAAACGGATGCCATAAGGATCGCGTAGCTGCTCGTAAGGCACCACTGCTTCAGGCAAGCCCAATTCCTCACCTTGGTAGAGGCACGGCGTACCTTTAAGGCAGGTCAACAAAGCGATCAGAAGTGGCGCAGCACGGTCTGAATCCGCGGCCAATCCCCATCGGGTGAGCACGCGTTCCACATCATGGTTGGAAAAAGCCCAACTGGCCCAGCTGTCTCGGTTGCCCTCCATACGCTCGGCCACTTGTCGTATGAAACCAGCCGAAAACTCGCGCGACAGGAAGTCGAACGAGTAAGCCATGTGCAAGCGTTTGCCCTCTTCAGTGTAGTCTTGCAGCGTGTCGTACATATTGAGCACTGCACCGACCTCGCCCACCGTCGTCGTTGCGGGGTACTCGTCCAACAATGCACGCAAGTGCTCTAGGAATGTCAGATTTTCGGGGCGCGTTATGTTGTAGATAGGTTGCTGCATTCCATAGGGGTTCTGCGGAGGTATGCCGTTAACGACCATCCCTTCTTCAAGCGGTGGATTGTCCCGCAATTGCGCGTCATGGAAGTACATATTGGCCGTATCCAGTCGGAATCCATCAACTCCGCGCTCCAACCAGAATCGGGCGGCATCAAGCACCGCCGCTTGCACAATGGGGTTGTGGAAATTGAGGTCCGGCTGAGACGTCAGGAAGTTGTGCAGGTAGTACTGCCGCCGCCGCGTATCCCACTCCCAGGCTGAACCGCCAAAGATCGAGAGCCAATTGTTGGGTGGTGTCCCATCTGGCTTAGCATCAGCCCACACATACCAGTCTGATTTTGCATTGGTACGGTCCACGCGGCTTTCGCGGAACCAAGGGTGACGATCTGATGTGTGTGAAATAACCAGGTCGATCAAGACGCGGATTCCACGGTCATGGGCCGCGTCGAGCAGAGCGTCAAAATCTTCCAACGAGCCGAACATCGGATCGACATTCTTGTAGTCAGCTACGTCATAGCCATAGTCATCCATCGGCGACACAAAGAACGGCGAAATCCAGATCGCGTCCACGTTGAGGCTTTTGATGTAGTCGAGCCGCGACGTGATACCCGATAGGTCACCGATGCCATCGCCATTCACATCAAGGTAGGAGCGCGGGTAGATCTGGTAGATCACCGCACCGCGCCACCAATCAGGATCACCACCGAGTTGGCGCCTTGATCCAACGTTCGATGAGAGTGGAGAAACAAACATTGCTGGTTCCATTTGGAGTTTAAGAAGCCGACAGGTTGCCAGCTTCTGACGGCTACGAATGTCATCGACCGTGCGCCAAGCTAGACCTGCTGTCAAAGCATTTCGGTAGCGCTTTCGGTCACTGCACACTGGCCTTTCGTAGGGAGAGATTCAGCCCTTCCTTGGCCTTATTTGATCATTGTACCGACGGCAGTTTGCGCCATGACCTATGTTCGGTTAGGGCGGGGCATGTCTGCGTCTGTTGTTGGCTCTGCCCTCTTTCCTGTCATGCTGGTTATCGCAATCGCCTTCGTGGCGCGGCGAGTCGGCTTGGTATCGGACGCCCATGTTGCGGGCGTCGAGCGGGTCACCTATGTCGTCTTCTTTCCGACGCTCTTGTTCTCCAGCCTTTCAACGGCAAACTTCGACCAAGAGGGCATCTGGACCTTCGTTGCCACCATCGTCGCGGTACAGATCCTAGTAAGCCTCGGAAGCTGGGTGTTCTTTGTGCGCTCAAGCCTCGACGGTCCATCCACCACCAGCGCCTTCCAAGGGGCGATCCGCTTCAACACCTATGTGGTTTTCGCGCTCTTGTTTGCGGTGTTCGGGTCTGACGCGCTTCAGACGGCCACGCTAGCGTTGGCACTGATCATCATCACGGTAAACCTGTTTTGTGTGACCATTCTGGTGCGCCATGGCGAGCTGGCTGAGGGCGTCGCGCCGCCGTCGGTTTGGAAGTCGGTCGCGACAAACCCGTTGATATTGGCTTGCGCCGCTGGCCTGTTGATCAACCCGTTGCAGATCGATTGGCCAGAACCAGTGGATACGGCGTTCGACTGGTTCGGTACGGCTGCGATCGCGCTCGGTCTATTTGCAGTTGGCGCCGGGCTGACGCCCATCTCTGGTAAGGGATCGATGTTTGCCATTGTCGCGTCATCGACGATCAACCTCGTCGTTAAGCCCGCACTGTTCCTGGCCGCCGCTTTCGCCGTCGGACTGCCGACTGAACTGACGGCCATCGGACTCATATGCACCGTCGCGCCGACAGCGACATCGGCCTACATTCTAGCCCGGCAGCTTGGGGGCAACGCGCCCTTGATGGCCCAGATCGTTACGGTGTCGACCATGGTTTCGGCGATCACCGTGACGGGGTGGCTGTTGCTCTGGTCTCGCTTGGCTGCGCTCTAGCCTGTCTTGTCGAGACCGCGCTTCGCCAGCAAGGCATCCACAGTCGGCATGCGGCCACGAAATGCAGTGTACAACACCGCCGGATCAGTTGCGCCGCCTGCTGCGTAGATGTGGGATTTTAGCTTGGCCGCGACATCCGCATCGAACGGTGACCCAGCCTCGCGGAAGGCCGCAAAAGCATCGGCATCCATCACCTCTGACCACAGATAGCTGTAATAGCCAGACGCGTAGCTGCCGCCGGAAAAGATATGCTGAAAATGCGGGCTGCGGTGCCGCATGGTGATGGCGCGCGGCATGCCAAGACGGTCGAGTGTCTCTGCCTCGGCTGCTAGCAAATCGGCTGAGCCGTCCGTCGTGCCATCATGCATATCGAGGTCGACCATTGCTGAGGCGACATACTCCACTGTTGCAAAGCCTTGGTCATACTTGGATGCCGCGGTAAGTCTGTCGATCAAGTCATCGGGGATCGGCTCGCCCGTTTCCGCATGGCGGGCATGCGCACGCAGAATTTCGGGCACCATCAACCAGTGCTCGTAGAGTTGCGAGGGTAACTCCACAAAGTCGCGGGCAACGCTCGTCCCGGCGACTGAGGGGTAGGTGACGTCCGACAACATGCCGTGCAGCGCATGGCCAAACTCGTGAAAAAGCGTGCGCACATCGTCCAGCGTTAGCAGCGCCTGGGCGCCTTCCGGCGGCTTTGCGAAGTTCATCACATTGACGATGATTGGGCGTACAGCGCCGCCCAACTTACGCTGTCCGCGAAACGCGCTCATCCACGCACCGGATCGCTTGGACATGCGCCCGAAATAGTCACCCAAGAACACGGCGATGTGATTGCCGTTGGTGTCAGTGACCTCATAAGCGCGCACGTCCGGGTGGTAGACTGGGATGTCATCACGGGCTTGGAAATTGAGACCAAAAAGGCGGTTGGCGGTCGCAAATGACGCTTCAATCATCGCATCGAGGGTGAAATAAGGCTTCACCTCATCATCGGAGATTGCGAACTCGTTCTGACGACGCTTTTCCGAATAGTGCCGCCAGTCCCATGCTTCCAGCTTGATGTTGGCCCCCTCGCTGGCGGCGAGTTCTTCCAGCTTGGTCTGATCGGCGAGCGCAATTGCGCGTGCCGGTGCCCACACATTGTCGAGCAGGTCGCGTACCGCACCGGGTCCTTTGGCCATCTCGTTTTCAAGCTTGTAGTGGGCGTAAGTCTGGTAGCCGAGCAGCTTGGCACGTTCTTCGCGCAGTGCCAGCGTCTCTTGTGCGATGGCGCGGTTATCGGTGTCGCCACCACGCTCGCCGCGCGTGGTCCATTGCTTGAAGGCCGCTTCCCGCAAGTCACGCCGCGTCGATTGGATAAGGAAGGGTTCGATCAACGACCGCGACAGCGTGATCAGCCAGCCACCCTTGCCGCGATCCTTGGCCGCTTGCGCCGCTGCATCGATCAATGATGGTGAAAGGCCTGCGAGGTCGGCCTGATCTGTGACGTGCAGCGCTTCTACTTGTTCGTCGGCCAGCACGTTCTGCGAGAAATGTGTTGCCAAGACGGCCAACCGCTGACCGATTTCTTTGATGCGTTCGCGGTCTGCTCCCTCTAGCAAAGCACCGGATCGCACAAAGCCCTTCCGGGTTAGGTCCAGAACACGCGCCTGCTCGGGCGTTAGGTCCAATGTGTCTTTGATCGCCCATAGCGCCTCGATGCGCTTAAACAGCCCTTCATGCAGGCTCACGGCTTGACTGTGCTTCGCCATTTTGGGTGCAAGATCACGTTCGAGCGCTTGCAAAGCATCGCTCGTGTCGGATCCCGCTAAGTTATAGAAGACGGCAGATGTTTTGCGCAGAAGGGCGCCGGCCAGTTCAAGGGCATCGATGGTATTCTCAAAGGTGACGGGACCGCTGTCGCCCGCAATGGCCTCGACTTCTTCGAGGTGCTCATCGAATGCCTTATCCATTGCCGGCCCGATATGCTCGGGCGTGATCGTATCGAAAGGTGGGACCTCAAAGGGCGTGTCCCATGGCTGCAAGAATGGGTTGGTGGTCATGCACGAACTCTCGTCATCAAGCGAATGGAAGCGCTCAATGTGGGCGCGGCCACCGCCTCTGACAACCGGTCAGCTTGCCGCCTTTTCAAGAATACCAATTGCCTCCGGTATGATGCGCACCAGATCGTCCGTCGGGACCGCTCCAGAGATCAAAAAATGTTGGTCGAGTAGCAAGGTTGGCACGCCGTTCACACCTTGGCTCGCCAAACCATCGGCGAGATTGTTGGTCGCTTGAAGCAGTTCTTCATCGTCCAAGGCTGCTGTTGCAACTTCCTGTGGCAGGCCTGCTTGCTTAGCCAGTTTGAGCAGTACTTCGTCTTCGCCAATGTCCTCACCATCAACGAAGTACGCTCTAAACAGCAGGTCAGCCAGCACCATAGAGGCATCGCCCTCGCCGCTTTTGAGGCTGGAGGCCATCGCCATAACCATGTGGGCTTTGATGGTGTTTGGCGTGCGCATCATTTTGTCATGATGAATACTAAGGCCACTGTCCTCAGCAGCTTGGCGCACTTGCGCGTCTAACTCGTCGGATTTCTCCTGCGAGCCAAACTTCTGCCGGCGATAATCAGCCCGCGCCATGCCTTCCGGTGGCATGCCTGGGTTCAGCTTGAAAGGTAGGTAACGCATCTGAGGGCGGATCTCGGGCGGCAATTGATCCAGTGCAGCATCCAGCCGCGCCTTGCCGATAAAGCACCACGGGCAAACGAAATCAGACACAACAGAAAGGGTATGCATGAGCGAATCTTTCTTGCTAGCTGGCTGCAGACCCTAACTGCCCACACGTCCAATGCATAGGTCAGAACTGGACCGTTTGCCTTGTGAGCGATTGGCGCTAGAAGGGCGGCCAAACCAACGGGAGACCGATATGATCATGGTCGCGGGCGAAGCCCTGTACGACGTCTTTCCGCAGATGGGCTCGGATGACCCCTCCAAGGTGCCTTTGATGGCCGTTACCGGTGGGTCGCCATTCAATGTAGCTTGCGCACTGGGCAGGCTTGGTTTCGCACCGCAATTCTTCGGCGGCATTGCACAAGGACAGTTGGGAGACAGGCAGTTTGAGATTCTGGAGGCTGCCCAAGTGTCCGGGGATGCTGTGGTGCGCAAACCCAACCTGGTGCCCATGATGGTCATCACGCTCGCACCGGACGGACAGCCAACCTACAACTATTATGGCCAGGGCACAGCCGATGTTGAGATCACCTCTGATGATCTCCTGGCGCTGCCCGCCATGCCCAACCTCTTGCATTTGGGTTCCTACAGCTTGGTCATGCCACCGATTGCCGACACCTTGGCGATGCTCGTTGACCAACTGCCCGAGTCAAGCCTTCTCACTGTCGATCCCAATGTCCGTCCGATGGTTGAGCCCGACGTCGATGTATGGCGTGCGCGTCTAGCTCCGCTGTTCCAGCGCGCCGACATCATCAAGCTGTCCGACGAGGACATTGCCTTCTTAGAACCAGAGGCAAGTGTTTCCGACTATGCCCGCACTCTTCATCGATTGAGCGGTGCGCCAGTGTTTCTGACACGTGGGCACGAAGGAGTGACGGTCGTTTTTGGTGACGGAGAGCAGTTGGTCACTGCGCCTAAGGTCGATGTGGTCGACACGGTAGGCGCTGGCGACTCCTTTCAGTCCACACTGATAGCTTGGGCTTCACGACCCGATGTCGCGTCCGCCATCAGAACGCGTACCGTCACAATGCCGGATTTGGTCAGTGTTGCGGAAGCAGCTGTGGCGGTCGCGGCACGCATTTGCAGGCAACAGGGTCCGGTAGTGCCTGAGGTAGACGCCCTATCGGAGGCGATATCACCCAGTCTTTTTGAGCGGTTCGCCCGCCGGCTCTAGCCCCGGCAGGCCTTCTGCAAGCCGAAACTCCAATTGCTCAGCACAGCGCAGCGCGGCATCCGGTGACTCTGGGCGCATATAGGCAAATCCCTGCACATAATCGCAGCCATATTGGCGCAACAGTTCGATCTCGCCCTCATGCTCCGCGCCTTCACCAACAACGCGCATGCCCAGGCCGCGCCCCAAAGCAATAATGCCTTGCAACAGTTGTGCCTTGCCCGGAGCTTCATGGATGCCGGCGACAAAGCAGCGATCGATCTTCATCTCGTCAAAACGAAGGTCGTTGAGGTAGCCGAGTGATGAATAGCCTGTGCCGAAGTCGTCCAAGGCGAGCTTGATACCGGCCGCTTTGAACCGGGCCAACGCTTTGCGTATGCGACCTTCGCCATGGTCGGCGAATACGCTCTCGGTTAGCTCCAGACACAACAGATGCGGCGGATAGCCGGTGTCCTTGATGATCGCGATGACATCGTCTTCGAAGTCGCTTTGCCAGATCTGCGCTGCAGACACATTGACAGAGATGACCCGCTCTGGCTCTCCGCTTTCAAGCCAAGCGCGACCGATTTCACATGCATCGCGCAACACCCATAGCCCAATATCGCAGATCAGGCTGGAGCTCTCGGCAACAGGGATGAACTCTGCTGGGGAGATATAACCGCGTTCCGGATGTTTCCATCGTGCTAGTGCTTCAAAGCCGATCACTTTGCCGGTCTTGAGATCCACCTGCCCTTGATATTTCGTTTCCAGGTCGCCGTTTTCGATTGCAAGACGCAAGTCGCGCGCAAGGTTGAGGCGCGCTTGGACAGCATGGCTGAGCTCTGGCTTGAAAAACAGAGCGCGCCCACGCCCTTCATCTTTGGCCGTGTAAAGCGCCAAATCGGCGTTGCGAAGCGCCTCATCAGCATCACCACCGTCTTGCGGAATCAGCGCGATGCCAAGGCTGGTGCCGGTCAAAACCTCGCCGCGCTCAAGCGTCAGGATCCCCGTCAGCTTGTGGATGATGGTCTTTGCAAAACGATGCAAACACTCCACGCTGGAATAGTCGCTGATAATGACGGCGAATTCGTCGCCACCCAGCCTGGAGACAAATCCCCGCTCGTCGACATGCTCTTTCAACAAGCGACCAACCATACGCAGCAGTTCATCGCCCGCTGCATGGCCGAGTGTATCGTTGACCTCTTTAAAGTGGTCCAGGTCAAGCAGGAGCAAGGCCGCTGACCCTCCCTTCGTGCGCACCTTTCGGAAGATCTCACGCAGCTCACGAGAAAAAAGAGCACGGTTCGCAAGACCTGTCAGAGGGTCGAAATAAGCGAGGCTGCGCAGTTGCTTTTCAGCTCTCTTACGTTCGGTGATGTCTTGGATCGTTCCGAAGAGCCCATTGACCGTGCCGCGTTCGTCGTAACGCGGCTTGGTTGTCATGGTGTAGTACCCGAATGTGCCGTCGCCGCGGCGCGCTTGCACATCGATGCTGGAGGATGCCTTTCCTTCAAGCGAGCGACGAAGCTCAGCGCGGATAGCTGGCAAGTCGTCGGTCCCACACAGGGACAAAACGGAGCGCGGCGATGGTTTGAAGTGCTCCGGTTCAAGACCTAGGATTGTATAAAGATGCTGCGACCATGAGATGGTCCGGCTCGTTGCGTCGTACAGCCAGTTGCCGATGCCGCCCATCACCTGGGCTTCGCTCAGTGTTTCGCTGCGTTGCTCAAGCTCAACCTGGAACCGTTTGAGGTCACTTACATCCTGCGCCACGCCCATGATCTGCGGACCTTGCGAGGGCGTCGCCTCCTTCAACTGCATCTTGATGCGGAAGTGTCGGGCCTGTCGCTCCTCTGGCAGAAAGTAGCGGACGTAGACAGGATCAACCTCTCCTGCATCTCGCGCCTTGCGGAATGCTTTCAAAAACACCTTGCGGTCATTGCGGTGGATGCGGCTTAGCCAGCTGCGCCAAGTCGGAATATTGTTGGCCCCGTCTCCTGGGGGGTCGCTGCGAACGTCATCAAAACCTAGGAGTTTAAGCAAACCGCTTGACCAACGCGTGCCGTTGGTTGTGACGTCCGTGATCCAGTAGCCTATTTTGGCAATGTCTTGCGCTGTGGTGAGCGCGAGTTGGTGCTCACGGCGTTCCTGGTCGGCGGCCACCTTGTCGGTGATGTTACGACCGGTTCCGCGATAGCCTAGGAATGTGCCGTTGGCGTCAAAACGTGGCTTGCCGTCTGCCTGAAAAGTCAGTTCTCGACCGAACTCATCGGAGTAGATCCGGTAGACGAGTTCCTTGAATTCGCGTCGGGCATCCAGGTCTTCAAAATGCTCTTCGATGACCGCCCTGTCTTCCTCGGCCACAGGGAAGTCACGCCGCGTCTTTCCAATGTACTTTTGAATGAGATTGCCTGTGGAGGCATCCGCGCTGTTGGTAAAGTCTATGAACCGGTGTTCGGCATCTGTCTCCCAACACCAATCAGCCGCGGAATCGGCGAAGTCGCGGAAGCGTTCTTCGCTTTCCAGCAATCTACGTCTGGTGGCATGTTCCGCCGTTGTGTCCTGCACCAGACCGAAGATGCGGATAACACGGCCAGCCTGGTCGTGCATGGGGCTGCCGGAGAACTGTACCTGAAGATGCTTGCCGTCAGGCCGAGTAATGCCGCCTTCGATGAAGTAGCTTTCGCCATGTTCCCAGCACCTTTCGACGCTGGACAGCAACCGTGGGCGCAGTTCGTCATCATAAAGGCGCCGCAAATCTTGCTTGCTGATAAAGCCATCCCGGTCGATTGCCAGACCCAGCATTTCCGCGGATTGCTCGTCGAGTATCATCCGGTCGCCGTCGCGGCTCGGGTGCATCCAAGAGCCAAATTTGCCGAGTTCAAAACTCGACCGGAGTAGATGTTCCGCAGACCTCAGCTGGGTGTGAGTACGCGCATGGTCGGTGACATCATTAACAACGAGATAGGGCGCTGTTTCGCCGAAGGCGATGTCCATAATCACCGACACTTTGCCGTTCGGAGATGACAACTCTGTTGTGGTCGCAGCGAGGAGGGTGCCAACCGATGGGGTGTCCTCGGGTACGCGAAAGGCGCCCACGAAATCCTCAATGGGCGAAATATCGCTGTCTTTCAGGTATGCCTTGAGCCGTTCCGGCGTGCGTATGATGTAGCCGTTGCCGTTCTCCTTGGCGCGCAGGGGTGTCACGCCGACGGAGATGTTGGCAGGGCTCGCGTGAAAGATTTGTTTGCTGTCGGAAAGCGGGATAACCAACGAAACGACAGCCTTGCCGTCTCGGATTTCAACTGGAAAAACAAAGCGCTGCCAGCCTACCAGATCTGAGCCTGGAACGCTCGGCATCATTGTTGTTAGCGGAGCATTTCGGTTGATCGAGGCCTGAAAACTCGACTCGATATGATTGCGCGTCGATGTATCGAAGTCTGCTGTTGACTTCCCGGTCATATCAAACCCGGCATTCTCGGCGAGTTTGCTACCGAAATGCTCGTAGACGAAGCTGCCGTCGTCCTTGGGGCAGGCAATCGTGACCCGGTCAACCTGGTCGCCCAGCGCGGCCCTTAGGTCGTCCATGCTCCAAGAAAGGGTGTCATCTGTGCTGGCTATAGACGCGTGTAACTGTTCCAGCTCCGGCCAGCGGAGATGGTCACGCGGTCCTAGATGTCGAACCACCGAAACGAGCGAGTCGGTCACAGGCCCCTCCTTGACCGACTTGTTTTAAAAGGAAAAGTCTTAGGGACTGATGAATAATACCAGTGGTTGCAAGACGTCGTGGCCACACGGTATCTGAAAGGTTTAAACGACCAACGGTTCTGTATAGAAAGTTGGCCCATTCAGTTGTCTTCATGCTTGCGGGGCACGCCATGACATGGCAGAGCCCAAAGTCTCTGAGGTTTGCTGAACAAACAGCCCGTTCAATGCGTATTTGAGGCGCTTACCTTGCCATCCGCCCCGTCCTTGACAGCGACCTTAGGCCCGCACGCCGAACGATTACACGGGACGCATTTACGAGACCTCCTTGCTGAAGGTGATGCTCGTTTCCAGCGCTTTAGCCGCACAGCCTGCGGATTGTTGGTCGACTGGTCGAAAGAGAAACTCGATGCATCGGCATGGCGCTCCCTGTTGGACCTTGTCACGGATCGGGGCGTTCTCAACGCACGCGATGCTATGCTGTCCGGCAAGGTTATCAACGACACCGAACGACGGGCGGTTCTTCACACGGCGCTAAGAGGTGGGGATTGGGCCCCATCAGCCGTCCTGCGGGAGGTGACGGAAGAACGCGACCGGTTCCTCGCATTTGCTGAAAAGGTGCGCGCAGGCGAAATCCATGCCAGTGACGGCCATCCGTTCACGGATGTCGTCAATATCGGCATTGGTGGCTCCGACTTGGGACCGGCGATGGCAGTCCGGGCCTTGATGCCCTTCTGTGACGGTCCAAAGGTCCACTTCTTGTCGAATGTCGACGGCGCCCATGCAAAAGACGTTCTGGGTGGTCTCGATGCGAAACGAACCCTTGTCATTATTGCTTCCAAAACGTTCACGACGCTTGAGACGCTGACCAATGCTCACACCGCACGGGCTTGGCTGGCCGCCGGGGTCGGCGACGAGCAAATAGGTCATCATTTGGCGGCGTTGTCGACCAATGCGAGCGCTACCGCTGAATTCGGTATCGTGCCTGGGCGTGTCTTTGGATTTTGGGATTATGTCGGCGGACGCTACTCTATCTGGTCAGCGATTGGATTGCCGTTGGCCATTGCCATCGGCGCACAACGATTTGTGGACTTTCTGACCGGTGCGCACCGGATGGATGTGCACTTCGCCAGTGCTGAGCCAGGCGATAATCTGCCGATAATTCTGGCCTTGATTGGGATCTGGCGGCGCAATGCGATGGGCCTCGTTGGCCATGCCGTGATCCCGTATGAGGAACGGCTTTCGCGGTTCCCCGCCTACCTACAGCAACTTGATATGGAATCGAACGGCAAGAGCGTGCAATCGGACGGCACACCCGCCGAAGCAGGTACTGGCATGCTCGTATTGGGCGAACCCGGGACGAATGCGCAGCATTCGTTTTTCCAGCACCTGCACCAAGGTACGGATACCGTGGGTTTAGATGTGCTGCTTGGTCGACGCGTAGTTGGCGATTTGGTGGCTGGCCGAAGCGCCGAGCACCATCGTCATTTGGTCGCCAATGCCTTGGCGCAAACACGCGCCTTGGCGCTGGGTCGCACGCAAGCTGAAACCCGCGCCGAAATGGCCGAACGTGGACTAGAGCGCGATGAGATTGATCGCTTGGCCCCGCATCGCAGCTTCCCAGGTGACCGCCCTTCCACGACCATCCTGTATGACCAACTTGACCCTAAGACCCTGGGCACTTTGATCGCGTTGTACGAGCACAAAGTGTTCGTCGAGAGTGTGCTGTGGGGTATCAACGCCTTCGATCAATGGGGTGTAGAACTGGGAAAGGAACTCGCCAAGCAAATCACGCCGGCGCTGAGCGATACGGCCATGGCCAAGACCTTTGATCCGTCAACGCAAGGGCTTATTCTGGCGCTCAATGACGAGGACTTGTGGCGTGAGTGAAGCAACGCGGATCGATGGCAAAGTTCTGGCCCGTGGCGTGACCGACGCCGTCGCGGAGTTCGCCGCGAAGTTCACCCAGGAGCAGGGACGCCAACCGGGTTTGGCTGTGGTGTTGGTTGGTGATGATCCGGCCAGCCAAGTCTATGTGCGCTCCAAGGGCAAAATGGCTGCCAAATGTGGCTTCTATTCCGTTGCGATCCGTCAAAGCGCGGATTTGAGCCAGCTCGATCTTTTGGCCATCGTGTATGAACTGAACGCCAATGATGCGATTGATGGTATCTTGGTCCAGTTGCCATTGCCGGCGCACATCAACGCCGAAGCAATCCTCAATGCGATTGATCCGGCCAAGGATGTTGATGGTTTCCACCCAGTCAATGCGGGCCGTTTGGCATCGGGTGACATCGATTCGCCGCTGATCCCGTGCACACCGGCTGGGATCATGCATATGATCCGCGCCGTGCATGGGCCGGACCTATCCGGTTTAAATGCTGTCGTGCTCGGTCGCTCAACCATTGTCGGCCGACCCGTCAGCCACCTCTTGCTCGCTGCCAATGCAACGGTCACCGTGGCGCATAGCCGAACCCATAACATCGCTGCAGTCGCACGGACTGGCGACATCCTCGTGGCCGCTGTTGGCCGTCCGCAGATCGTCGGCCTCGATTGGGTGAAGCCCGGTGCAACGGTTATCGATGTGGGCATCAACCGTATCGAAGATCAAAACCTGGGCACGAGCCAATTGGTTGGTGATGTGGATTTTGAAGCGGTCAAATCGGTCGCTGGCGCGTTGACCCCGGTCCCTGGGGGTGTCGGCCCAATGACCATCGCTATGCTGATGGGGAACACACTCAAGGCAGCCGAAGCACGCGCAAAGGCTTGATCTGACAGTCTTTTAAGCTGCCGATTTGTCTCTCGCTTTGTTCCGACTGGTGTCTTCATTGGCCAGCAGCGATGCCAATTGTCGACGCGCGCTATCTGCCAAATGTGTTGGCAGAGCATCAAGCTCTACCGGATCGCTGACCAACGGTCCCTGCAAGGCACCGACACCCAGTGCCGTTAGACGGGCCGCCTGCCGTGGTGTCGCGACGTTGGTTGCCAACACATCGATGTCCAAAGCCGAGGCCATGGCGACAAGTCCACGTAGCAACCGCTCGTCGGCATCATCTTCGGTAAAGGCATTGGTGATCGTAGGGTCCAACCGAACCGCATGAATATTGGTGCGCTCCATCAAAGCGAGCGAAGAGGCGGCGGTGCCAAAGAGATCGATGCCGACGCGGTAGCCCAGCTTGCCCAGCGTCAGGTAGGTTTGTTCGATTGCTCCGCTGGAACGCGCGGCGAACGCGGCCTCAGACACGGCGATAGTGATTTGATCCGCCCGTAGCCCACAGGCTTCACGACGCTTTTCCACCTCGGCGACAAAACTCTGAAGTCGGACATGATCGGGGCTGACCGACAACCACAACTCACCAACGTCGGCGCCGCGATTTTGTGCATCTCCGACCGCCGACATGACGGCGTCCACCACATAGGAGCATAACTTGGCGACTTGGCCTGAGCGCTGAGCCAAAGCAAACATTTGGTCGCTGTCGTACCAACCACCGGAATGAAACCAAGCCACTTCACCGGCAAAACCAAGGGGCGTTCCGGTCTGCGCGTCAGCGATAGGAGACAGGCGGAACGACAGTGTTTCGCGGGCCGTGTCCAAGCTCGTCAAAATTGTCGTTGCCAGCGCTTTCGATACCGCCCCTTCATGACTGTGCCTGTCAGCATCGTCCTTAGTAAACCAATGCCAACGCCCACGCCCACCGGCCTTGGCTTGGTATTGTGCCAAGTCGGCGAACTTCATCAGCATTTGTGGGTTGAGGCCACGCTGCGTAAACTCAGTGACGCCTAGGGATAGGCTGACAGTTACCTTGCCGACGCTGGTAAGTATGGGCTCACGCATGGCGTCGAACAACGCAACGATGACATCTTCATAGTCGGCCTGTGATGGGCGATCGGACATCGCGAAGATGAACTCGTCGCCGCCAAGGCGGGCCGCAAAGTCGTCTTTTCCGAGCGCTAGTTTTAAGCGATACGCGACCTCCACGAGAACCTCGTCGCCAATGTCGTGCCCATAGGCGTCATTGATCGGCTTAAAATAGTCGAGATCGAACAGCGCGATACATCCACCGGCATGTGCGCCGGATTCGAGTTTTTCTAACACTTCGCCTAAGCGCAGCGTGAACTGGCGTCGATTGAGCAGCCCCGTTAGCGGGTCCATCTCAGCGTAGCGGCGCAATTCGGATTCCGCGCGTTTCAGGGATGTTATATCGGTGCGCACACCAACGGTTGTCCCCGCGCCTGAGCGGTGCTCCCGCACCTGCAGCCACCGACCGTCACTCAATCGCTGCGTGAGTTGCTCGGGTGGATTTTTGTGGTGCGCCAATCGTTGTTTCAGCCAAGCCTCTTGAGACTCAGCATCGGGTCCAACATCACCATATTGCCCGCGTGACAGTCCAAATCGAAGAATGCTCTCAAAGGTTGCGCCGGGCACAATGGCATCTGCAGAGGCTGCATAGGTCTTCAAATAAGCCGAGTTGCAGACAATGAGACGGTCTGCACTATCATAGGCCGCGACGGCATCTGGTAAGGTCTCAAGCACATCACGAAGCAACTGCTCTGCGGAGTGCCTGTTCGACACCTCCTCGCGCAGCAGGTCCTCGGATAGTTTGATCTCCGTGATGTCTTGGAAGGTCCCCATCAACCCAATCAAGTCACCATCTTCATAGACCGGGTGGCCAAGTGCTCGAACCCAGATTGATCGATCTTTGGCTGTGATCAGAGGAAGTTCAAGTTTCCAACCTTCGCCGACGCCGATGGCCGTTTCCACGGCATGGGTGATGGCGGCGCGCGCTTCGGGCGCGTAGAAATTGATGGCCTCTTCAAGTTTGGGTTCGTAGTCGTCTGGAAGATCGTGGATACGCTTGGTTTGATCGGACCAGTATAACTCCCCCGTGCGCGTATCGAGAGACCAACCACCAATTTGGGCCATCTCGGAGACATCCAACAGGAACTGTTGGCTTCGCGCCAGTTGCTTCTCGGCGTCTATACGCTCGGATATATCGTGACGGATGCTTAGGCGTCCAGCCAGCGCGCCTTGCGCATCGAACAGCGGTACGATGATGGCTTGGAACCACAACAGCGTGCCGGTTTTGCTGCGGTTACAAACCTGTCCCGCCCAACTTGTTCCGTTGTCTATCGCTGCCGAGATCTCAGCGGGAGCCGTACCCCCAAGGTCAGGCACATTGATATCGGCGAACGAGCGTCCCACCAACTCATCGCGCGTGTAGCCCAGCACCGTGCAAAAGGCATCGTTGACGTGGGTTATAATCCCCTGTGCGTCAGCAATCGACAGAATGGAGTGATTGTCCAATACACGCCGATAGGCGTCGTCCAGCATCGTCTTTGCTGGCACGGCAGCAGGGTTTGGACCAGCAGGGCTCATTGTTCGGACGCAGATTCACTCACACCATTAGGTTGTGAAATCCTAGAGTCTTCTGGTTCCAAAAAGGTTAACCGATCCGGTAAGTTACTAGGCTGCGAGCCCCTCGCGTTGATAATCTTTCACGTCGAAAAACTTCACCTGCGGAAAGCGTTCACCTTCGTAGGAAAGGTCGAATTCCGACGCTGCCAAGAACACCAGTGCGCCGTCCAAATCGGTGGCAAGCGATGCACGGTGACGTGTCTCGAACTTGTCCAGTTCCTGTTTATCGTCACTCAAAACCCAGCGGGCGAGTGAGAACCGTGCTGGTTCGAAATCCACCGGCAATTTGTACTCCGCCATCAAGCGGTCTTTGAGCACGTCCAATTGTAGGGCTCCGACCACACCAACCAGGGCCGGTGAGCCATCGACTGGCGTGAAAACCTGGGTGACACCTTCCTCCGCCAACTGCTGCAGCGCCTCTTTAAGCTTTTTGGCCTTCATCGGATCGGATAAACGAATGCGCCGCAGGATCTCCGGTGCAAAGCTCGGAATGCCCCGGAACGACAGAACTTCACCCTCCGTGAGTGTATCACCGATGCGCAGCGTGCCATGGTTGGGAATGCCCACCACGTCACCGGCAAAGGCCTCTTCCGCAAGGGCTCGGTCCTGCGCAAAGAAGAACTGCGGCGTGTGAAGACCGATCATCTTGCCAGTCCGAGCAAGGCGGGCCTTCATACCACGCGACAACTTGCCAGAGCACACACGCATAAAGGCGATACGGTCACGGTGATTGGGATCCATATTGGCTTGGATCTTGAAGACAAAGCCCGTCATCGCGTTTTCGCTCGGTTCAACCTCACGCTTATCCGCCTCCAACCCCTGCGGCTGCGGGGCGATATCACCAAGCGTGTCGATCAGATCTTTGACGCCAAACTCGCGTAAAGCCGAACCGAAAAGAACCGGCGAAAGATGCCCTTCATCAAACGCCTTCTGATCGAACGGCTTGGACGCTTCTAGGGCGAGCATCAAATCCTCAACGCCTGTTTCGCGGTCATGCTCATTGAACATGTCTGCCACCTTCGGATCTTCAGGGCCGTTGACCAGCTCCAAGTCACCGGCTGGATTGTCCAGGCGCCGCACCGCGCTTTTGCGCATATCGTACAACCCGGCGAAATTCTTGCCCTGACCAATCGGCCAGTTGAACGGGGTTAGATCGAGCGCCAATGTGTTTTCGATATCTTCCAGCAAGTCGAACGGGTGCAGGCTTTCGCGGTCAAGCTTGTTGATGAAAGTGACGATGGGGATGTCACGCAGGCGGCACACCTCAAAAAGTTTGCGTGTACGCGCCTCAATACCTTTGGCCGCGTCAATCACCATGATCGCGCTATCAACGGCTGACAGCGTGCGATAAGTATCCTCGGAAAAGTCTTCGTGGCCTGGTGTATCGAGCAGATTGTAGATGTGGTCGCCGTAAGTGAAGGTCATCACCGATGTCATCACTGAGATGCCACGCTGGCGTTCGATATCCATCCAGTCGGACCGCGTCCGGCGCCGGTCACCTTTCGCCTTTACCTCGCCAGCAAGCTGGATCGCACCACCGAAGAAGAGCATCTTCTCGGTAAGTGTGGTCTTACCCGCATCTGGGTGAGAGATGATCGCGAAGGTACGCCGCGCTTTGATCTGCTGGGCATAGGGGGATTGGGTCTGTGTCATGCTGGCCAGTTAAGCCCTTGCGCCTGGCTGCGCAAGCATCGCTCGTTTAGGCGTCTGCCAGGTCGTCGGGTGTTAGCCCGATGATGGCAGGGTCGGCAGCGCCCAGCACGGCGTCATCACGGTCGTCATAAGCGAACTGCGTGAGCACATGACGGATGATCTGCAAGCGGCCACGTCGTTTGTCATTCATACGGACGATTGTCCACGGCGCCATTTCGGTGGACGTACGTTCAAGCATTGTGTTGCGGGCGTTGGTGTAGTCGTCCCATTTGGTCAGCGCTTTCAGGTCAATAGGCGACAATTTCCAGATTTTCAGCGGGCTGTGACGTCGGTCATGGAAGCGCTTGAGCTGCGTAACCCGTCCAATGTTCAGCCAAAACTTCACAAAAACAATATCGTCGCGCACCAGCGCTTTCTCAAAGGCTGGAACTTCGGACAAGAACTGTTGGTGCTGTTCGGGCGTGCAAAAACCCATCACAGGTTCAACGCCAGCCCGGTTGTACCAGGACCGATCAAATAGGGTGATGTCCCCTTCTGTGGGCAGGTGCGACACGTAGCGCTGAAAATACCACTGCCCGCGTTCCGTTTCGGTTGGCTTGGCCAAGGCTGCGACGTGGCAATGGCGTGGATTAAGGTAACGCGAAAAATTGAAGATTGAGCCGCCCTTGCCAGCCGCATCCCGCCCTTCAAACACAACCACCAATCGCTTGCCGGTTTCTTGGAGGTGGTACTGCAGCTTCACCAACTCAACCTGCAGCGCCTCGAGCTGTTCGTTGTAACGTGAGCGTTTCAAGCGTTTGGCATAGGGATAACCGCCATCGCTCATCTGAAAATCATCAAGTGCTGCCGGAAAAGTTGGATCGTCCAGGTCGAAGGATTCCAGGGCGGCGGCAACATCGGCGGGGTAGGGCATGGGTGGCTCCCAAATCAATAGAAGAGCGACAGTGCCAGCCGTTCCCTGCCGGGACAAGCCGCCTGAGATAGAAGCGCCATATTTGCGTCACGCCCCTGTCACTGACTAGAAGGTAGGGCAGCCATCTACATCGAACTAATTGATTCGCCCGAACAAGCTCGGGCCCCAGCGAGGAAAGCCGCCTATCCATTATGGTGAGCGAACCCAACAGACTCATCGATACGTCGCACTCCAATCAGCGCGACCCACAAGACGACGTGCCCGTCGACATGCTCGGTCGATTGGCGGCTGACGCACGCCGCGCACGCTGGGTCATAATCTCTGCTGGTGGTGTTTTCTTTCTGCTCGCGATAGCCGGGCGATTGTCTTTTTTTGAGGCTTTGCTGGCTGCCACCCTGGTCGCAATCGCTGCGATGGCAACGGGTGCGCCATCTGCTGGCTTATCGCGCCGGGCTGGCGAGCGCGCGCGGCGTCAAAGACAGCAAAGGCCGAGCTATGAACAGCTCATTGGCGCCTGGCCGCAGCCGGTCATTCTTGTCGACCAGCGCCTGACCATCCGGACCATCAACCAAGCCGCTGGCGACCTGATGGAGATCCGCCGGCTGGGTGATCCTTTGTCGTTTCGGCTGCGCGATCCTGACGTTCTGGCCGATGTCGAAGCCGCCTTGGCAAACGGAAGTGAAAGCACCCGGACGATCCTAGAGAAGGTTCCATCCGAGCGGATGTTGCGTCTGCATATACGGCCGTTTCTCTACACAGGGTCGTCGGATATGCCCTATCCAACCGGCAAGCCCGGTGGTGGCCCGGCCCGATTTGTGTTGATTGTCATAGAGGACGAGACTGCCAATTATCGCTCTGAGCGGACCCGCTCTGATTTTGTGGCCAATGCAAGCCACGAGCTGCGTACGCCGTTGGCATCGATCTCCGGCTGCATTGAAACGCTCCAGGGTTCTGCAAAGGACGACCCAGCCGGACAAGAGCGGTTTCTGTCCATCATGGGCCAGCAAGCTGATCGCATGACATCGCTCATAGACGACTTGCTGTCGCTCAACCGGATTGAGATGCGCGCACACCGTGTTCCCACCGACAGCGTCGATATGGATGCGACCGTCGGTGAGGCGATCGACTTGGCGCGCGCAGGTGCTGAGCAGGCGGGTGTCTCGATAGAGCTGTCCAGCACGACATCGCCGGCCAGCGTGGTTGGCGATGCGATGGAGCTACGCCTTGTGGTGACCAATCTGCTACAGAACGCCATCAAGTACGGTGGCAGCGGTGGTAAGATCGACATCACATTGCGCGACGCATTGGAAGGCGGCGTCCGCATGGTGGAATTGGTCGTGCGCGACTACGGTCCAGGCATCGCACCAGATCACTTGCCGCGCCTCACCGAGCGCTTTTATCGGGCTCATGAAGAGAGCAGTGGCCTGGCCCGCGGTACTGGCCTAGGGCTAGCAATCGTCAAGCACATTGTGGCGCGGCACCGAGGGCGGCTCATCATCGAAAGCGAACCGGGCGATGGTGCCCAGTTTAGTGTTCGTCTTCCTTATGCACCAGTTTCCACGGCCACTTCTGATGCAGGCGAAATAGACGAAGAAATTCAATCGTCTAGACTGTCACACGACTGATACAAATCCGTCATACAACGCTCATGCCGAGGGACTACGGTCCCGGTGTACCCGCTGCAAATGGCGCGCAGCTGAAACCGTGATCCGCTGGGGATCCAACGCGCCTTTTGATGCATATTGCACCGATTCAGGAGAATCTATCGTGAGAATCGCAACTTACACCAGCGTTGCTGCCCTTGCTGTCGCAGGCATGATGGTCGCTGCACCTGCTCAAGCTCGTGACCAAATCCAAGTCGTTGGCTCGTCCACCGTGTTCCCCTTCACCACGGCCGTTGCAGAGCGCTTTGGTCAGCAGACTGATTTCGCAACACCAGTTGTTGAGTCGACCGGTACCGGCGGCGGTATGCGCCTGTTCTGTGCCGGTGTTGGCGCTGACACGGCTGACTTCACCAACGCTTCGCGCGCCATGAAATCCTCTGAGTTGGAATCCTGCACAGCAAATGGTGTAACCCCTGTTGAAATGCGTGTTGGCTTCGACGGCATCGTGATTGCTGACTCCATCGACGGTCCTTCGCTCGACCTCACCCGCGCTCAGCTCTTCCTGGCTCTCGCCAAGCAAATTCCTGGCGAAGACGGCTCTCTGATGGACAACCCGAACGTCTTTTGGGCTGACATTGACCCAGGCCTTCCATCAGCGGCAGTTGAAGTTCTCGGCCCTCCTCCAACCTCTGGTACCCGCGACGCATTCCTTGAACTCGTCATGGAGCCTGGTTGTGAGGAAGCTGGTTTCGACGGCGACATCTGCGAAGGCATCTTTGAAGAGCTGCGCGAAGACGGCGGCTACATCGATGCCGGTGAGAACGACAACCTGATCGTTCAGCGCCTACAAGCGAACCCCGATGCCGTTGGCATCTTCGGTTACTCATTCTTAGCTGAGAACGGTGACGTGGTGCAGGGTGCGCGGATTGATGGCGTTGAGCCAACTTTCGAGAACATCGCATCGGGCGACTACCCTGTGTCTCGCTCTCTTTATGTCTACGTCAAAGCCGAGCATGTCGGCGTAATCCCAGGCATGGAAGAGTTCATTGCAGAGTACACGTCTGAGGCTGCTTGGGGCGACGAAGGTTACCTCGCTGAGCGTGGCCTGATCCCGCTTCCTGCCGATGCGCGTGCCGAAGCTGCTGCTGAAGCACAGACGTTGACACCTTTCACGGCAATGTAATTCACCCTTGGTGAACAGCGGTGCGCGCCCCCGAGGTGCGCACTGCGCTTTTCTGCAAGTGCTCCAGAGCGCGTGGACACCAACACACGCGTCTGGATTTTCTGTCAGGTAAAGGCCCGCGAGACGGCTCGGCTTGACCAAACAGGTGGCACGCTTTCGTGTTTTGGTTGCTTCTTCTTGCGCTGATCGTCCTGTTTGTGGCGTCTCTGTATCTCGGCGCTCAACGCTCGCGACTTGTTGCTGGTTCGAGCACACACAATCTCCATTCGCGCCCATCTTATCACGGCGGCTACCTCGCCATTATGGCGACGGTCCCGGCCCTTGGTGTTCTGATTCTGTGGTCGTTGGCGCAGGGTCCCATCATGGATTCAATCGTGATTGGGCAGTTTTCCAACGAATTCAATGAACTATCCGCACCCCAGCGAGAGGCATTTCTTCGCGACGCCCGCGCACTCGCCTTTGGCGGCATCCCCGGGTTCCCCGACGAGCTGAAAGACGCCGCCGCTGAAGTTTACACGAGCCTGCGCACCTTTTCGCTGGCAGGCATGGTTGCCGTCATGGCTGCGCTCGCTGGCTTAGGTTTCCGCACCGCTTTCGCCAACATCACGCCGCAGCGCCGCACCCGCCACTTTGTTGAGCGCGCGGTGATGATTTTGCTAATCGCGTGTTCGGTCGTCGCCATCTTCACAACTGTCGGGATCGTGCTCTCCTTGATTTTCGAGAGCATCCGCTTCTTCACGATGATCCCGCTCCACAACTTCCTGTTTGGCCTGCATTGGTCGCCGCAATCAGCCTTTGCCGGCGCTGGCGAGGTGGTTGATGCCAATCCGGAGGTGTTTGGCGCCATCCCGCTGATCGTCGGTACGCTCTTCATCACCTTCATTGCCATGCTGGTGGCGGGGCCGATTGGGCTCTTCGCAGCCATCTATCTTTCCGATTACGCGTCGAACGCGGTGCGTGCGGTTGCCAAGCCAGTGCTTGAAGTCCTCGCCGGCGTTCCAACCGTGGTCTACGGCTTCTTCGCCGCTCTTACGGTCGCTCCGTTCATCCGAGATACCGGAACAGGCCTGGGGCTTGATGTGTCATCAGAGTCTGCGCTCGCCGCTGGTGTGGTGATGGGGATTATGATCATCCCCTTCGTTTCCTCTTTGTCGGACGACGTAATCTCCGCCGTGCCGCAATCGCTTCGTGATGGCTCACTGGCACTCGGCTCCACGAAGTCGGAAACAATACGCCGAGTGGTGCTACCCGCCGCTCTGCCTGGCATCGTTTCGGCGATGATCCTCGCCATCTCGCGCGCTATCGGCGAAACGATGATCGTGGTGATGGCCGCAGGCCTGGCCGCCAACCTCACCATCAACCCGCTTGAAGCGGTGACGACCGTGACGGTGCAAATCGTGACCCTGCTCGTCGGCGACCAAGAGTTTGATAGCGCGAAAACGCTCGCAGCTTTCGCGCTCGGCCTCCTCCTCTTCTGTGTCACGCTGACACTCAACTTCATCGCGCTGCGTGTCGTTCAAAAGTACCGGGAACAGTATGACTGATATTGCTTCATCACCTGTCGACACCGGACTGCACACCTCCGATGCCGCGCGCAAGCGATTGAAAGCCCGCTACGCGTCGGAGTTCCGCTTCAAGCTTGCAGGTATTGCTGCAGTCTGCACGGCCGCATTGTTCCTGGTACTTCTGTTGTCGACCATTGTCGGGCAGGCGCTTCCAGCCTTCGTCTCGCACCAGGTCACAATACCAGTGGACCTGAGCCAGGAGGTGTTGGATCCCAACAATGAGGGTGAAAGCGTGCTTCGTCGGGCAAATTATGATGCCGTTGTGCGCGACGGTATTCGCAGCCTGTATCCGTTCGCAGAAAGCCGTGATGACCGCCGAACAGTATCGGGCCTTTTATCCTCCGGCGCTGCGGTACGAGTTCGCGAAGCCGTACTTGCTGACCCGGAAGGCATGATCGGCCAAACGAGTTTCTCGGTCCCGCTCGATGACGTTGCCGATCTCTATTTCAAAGACCAGGTCTCTGAAGAACGCCGCTTTGTTCCCAATGGTACGGGTTCTCCGACTGGAACTACCGGTGAAATCGAAGTCGTTTCGACGGCCAACGATTTTGGCGAGCTACTTGCCGACGTCAAAGCTTACCTCAGCGAAGAAGCCGTCGCGGTTGAGCGCCAATTGGCCGCAAAGCAACGATCGCTGGAACGCGCGACAACCGATCTTGCCTCGTTTCAAGAGCGGCTGCCGACAGTTGCAGAGGAGCGCCGCGCTTTCATCGAGGATCAAATCCGGATCCTCGAGCGCGGTCTTATCACGCTTGACCGCGATATTGAGAACCTGACGGCGGAGCTAGCTGATCTGCGTTTGCGGGCCACGACGGCCGACGCTGAAGAGGTTCTCACGCGCGAAATGCCGTCAGTTATCGTCGAAATCAACGGCGGCGTTATCAAAGCCAGTCAGATCAACGCAACCGGCATTGTCGGCGACGTGATCATTCCCTTGGAAAGCACCGCTGATGCAGCAGGTGGTGCGTGGGAGATACGCGAGATCATCCTTCCGGAGCGCAACCGTAAGCTAGACGACCGCTCTCTGATTTATCTTGATCTCCTCCAGAACCAAGATCGCGTCGAGCGAACTTTCAACACTGTGTTCTTCTCCTCTGGCGCTAGCCGTGAGGCGGAACTGGCTGGCATTTGGGGCGCGGTCGTGGGCTCGTTCTTCACCATGATCGTGACACTGGCCTTGGCTTTCCCGCTCGGTGTCGCTGCGGCCATCTATTTAGAAGAGTTCGCGCCGAAGAACCGTTTTACCCAGATCATCGAAGTGAACATCAACAATTTGGCGGCAGTGCCGTCCATCGTGTTCGGTCTGCTGGGGCTTGCCGTGTTTCTCAACGTATTCGGGATGCCGCGCTCGGCCCCTGTTGTCGGTGGTATGGTTCTCGCTTTGATGACGCTACCGACCATCATCATCGCATCGCGCGCTGCGCTGCGGGCCGTTCCGCCATCCATTCGAGAAGGCGCGTTGGGTGTCGGTGCCTCAAAACTACAAACTGTGTTCCACCACGTGCTGCCGCTGGCGATGCCAGGCATCTTGACCGGTACCATCATTGGCATGGCGCAGGCGCTTGGTGAAACGGCGCCACTTTTGATGATTGGCATGGTTGCGTTTATCGTCGATATTCCGGCCACGCCGCTTGACCCATCAACAGTGTTGCCTGTTCAGATCTTTATGTGGGCAGACTTCCCGGAAGTTCTGTTCCGCCAGAAAACATCGGCAGCTATCCTTGTGCTGCTGGCCTTCCTCGTCACCATGAACGCTCTTGCTGTCATTCTCCGCAAGCGCTTCGAACGGCGTTGGTAGGCGCTCCGTAACGTGTATTCGGCACCAGTAAGGAACCAAGTCCATGTCGACGACCCAAGCCGTTGAAGTCACAGAAACGCCGACACCCGTATCCGTGCCGGAAGCTGTGGACGTGGTGCCCGGCGGGACAACCATCACTGACGCCTCGCCTGAGTCGGTGAAGATGAAGGGTGCGAATGTTGATGTCTTCTACGGCGACAAGCAGGCTCTATTCGATGTGAATTTGGATATTGGCGAGCGGCAGGTGACGGCGCTGATCGGCCCATCTGGGTGTGGTAAGTCCACGTTCCTGCGCTGTCTGAACCGTATGAACGACACGATCGATATCGCTCGGATCCAGGGCAAGATCACCTTGGGTGCTCAAGACATTTATGACCCATCGATTGACGTTGTTGAACTGCGCGCTCGCGTCGGCATGATCTTCCAGAAGCCCAATCCGTTTCCCAAGTCGATTTTCGAGAACGTTGCCTACGGACCGCGTATCCACGGCCTTGCCGACACCAAGAGTGATCTTGAAGAGATCGTTGTGACCAGCCTGCAAAAAGCTGGCTTGTTCGATGAGGTAAAAGATCGACTCGACGCGCCGGGTACTGGGCTTTCCGGTGGTCAACAGCAGCGCCTTTGCATTGCGCGGGCGATCGCAACGTCGCCGGAAGTTCTTCTCATGGACGAACCGTGCTCGGCACTTGACCCGATCGCGACTGCCAGGGTCGAAGAATTGATTGATGAGCTGCGCGAGAACTTCACCGTGGTGATCGTCACACACTCCATGCAGCAGGCCGCGCGCGTCTCGCAGCGCACCGCCTTCTTCCATCTGGGTATTCTGGTCGAGGTAGGCGCGACCGACCAGATTTTCACCAATCCGCGTGACGAGCGCACACGTGATTACATCACGGGTCGCTTTGGATAATCCGATCTCAGTCGCAGCGCCACCAACTGTCCTTAGCGCGGCAGCGCGCTCTGGAGGCTCAAAATTATGAACAAACACATTGTCAGTGCCTTTGATACCGAGCTCAACGACCTCCTGCTGGAATTGGCGCAGATGGCCGGTTGGGTTGAGAGGTCGGTCGAGATGGGTGTCGACTGCCTCCTGACGGGATCGCAAGATGAAGCCAAAAGGGTCATTGCCGACGATGATCGCGTGGACGCGTCAGACCGAAAGGTCGAGAGCAGCGCCGTCGCGTTGATTGCCCGCCGTCAGCCTATGGGCGACGACCTCAGGGTTATCGTGTCGGCGATGCGTGTCAGCCAAGACCTGGAGCGCGTCGGTGATCTGGCCAAAAACATCGCAAGGCGTGCGTTGATTATCGACGGTTCGTTTCATCAGCGGCAACTGGCACACGGCGTCGACAGCCTGTCGCGTTTGGTTCTAGGCCAGCTGAAGAACTCTATCGAAGCGTTTGTTGAGCGCGATGTCGCCAATGCCGAAAATGTCTGGCGCCATGACGCTGAGGTCGACGCCTTGTACACCTCGCTGTTTCGCGAGCTTCTGACCTACATGATGGAAGATCCGCGCAACATTACGCCCTGCACGCACCTCCTGTTCTGCGCCAAAAATCTTGAGCGCATAGGGGACCATGCCACGAACATCGCAGAACGCGCCATTTATGCGCGTACCGGCGAGATGATCGACATTGACCGGCCCAAGCAAGACGAGCTGGCCGTGGATCTACCAGAGCCTCGCCAGACAACCTAGGGAAAGGGAAGCTGATCCGTGCAGCCGACTGTTTTAATCGTCGAAGATGAAGCACCGCTTATCGAGCTCCTAAAATACAACCTGGAGGCGCAGGGTTACAGCGTCGATGTCGCCATGCGCGGAGACGACGCTGAAACAAGGCTGAAGGAACGAACATTCGACCTGGTACTGCTCGATTGGATGCTGCCCGGGATATCCGGCATTGAATTGTGTCGCCGCATTCGTTCACGGACCGAAACTTCAGAAACTCCGATCATCATGCTGACGGCTCGCGGCGAGGAAGGCGAGCGTGTGCGCGGCCTCTCCACGGGCGCCGACGATTATGTGGTCAAACCCTTCTCGATCCCCGAACTATCGGCCCGTATCAACGCCATTCTCCGACGCTCAAGCCCACAGCTTATCTCAAGCGCACTCAAGGTTGGCGATATCGAACTGGACCGCGAAACCCACCGGGTACGGCGCCAAGACCGCGAGATCCATCTGGGACCAACGGAATTCCGTTTGCTGGAATTTTTGATGCGCACGCCCGGTCGCGTTTATTCACGCGAGCAATTGCTCAACGGCGTTTGGGGCCATGACGTCTATGTCGATGACCGAACCGTCGACGTGCACATTGGTCGCTTACGCAAAGCGATCAACAAGGGGCGCGCCAAGGATCCGATCCGAACCGTGCGTGGTGCCGGATACGCGTTTGATGATCGTTTTAGGGAAGTCAGTGCGCGTCAGTTGGCTTAGTTGCCAACGCACGCTTTCGTGCTTAGCGGTTCTTTGACCGGCGCCGTTCGTTGGGCGCCTGGAACGCGACGTTGCAGTGATACTCGCAGTACGGTTGGCTATCGAGAGACGTGCGTCCGCAAAAGTGGAAATCATCGTGTAGCGGATCACCGACGGGCCACCGGCAGGTGTCTTCCTTCAGGTCCTGAATGGAAAGCTTCGGGCTTTCACCGACGAGCACCAGGTCCACGCGTCCACGTGCCACGGGATCTTCGTGCAGTTCGGCAACTAAGACCTCATCGGTCTTGAGAGCGGTCGCGCCAATCGCCAAACCGCCAGAGGTGCGCGTTGATGTCGAACGCCGTGGGCGCGATGACCCAGACGAAGCAGCGCGTGGTTTGCGGGCTCTTGGGGCCGATGTGGATGTTGGTTTGCCGCGCCCGGAAAGGCCCAAGCGGTGGACCTTGCCGATGACGGCATTGCGTGTCACGTCGCCCAACGCGGCCGCAATCTGGCTGGCACTGGACCCGCCAAGCCACATCGTTTTCAAGACTTCCACACGTTCGTCCGTCCAAGCCACGCCTCGAAACCCTCCAATAATGCGTGCGCATTGTGCGTCACGCGATACACCCCAGCATTTTTACGCTGCCTCAGTCCGTTTGAATCAGATTTGGGCGCAGATCTTCTGTTCGCCAAAGGCACAAAAGCCTTCGCGACCTTACGGCGCCAAAACTATCGGAACTCAGGTTTGAGCCACCACATCTGGTAGCTGCACGACCAATTGCTACACTAGGGCTTGAATCAGTGACAAGAGTCGCAGCGTAAAAAAGTGGGAACAAGCGCCCCGCTTTCTTTGGACAAAAAACGGTTTCCTGAATCGTTAGAAGGACTTAGAAATTGACAGGTCGATGCAAAAAAATGTTAGAAAACAGTACGCGGCCCTTCCTGGGCCGTTTGTGTTTTTGGCGCGTCTTTCCACCATTTCCTGCATTGGTGATCTGACGGGCGCAATACTGCTCAATTTTGAACAAAACGACCAAGCAAGGGCCGGGCGCCCAGGCAAAGTCGTTCCCGCCTTCTGAGGCTCGCATCCATGTCCTTATCGGCATCACCATCCGATCTCGCATCGGCCGACAATCCGCTTTTCGGTACCTACAACCGCACGCCGCAAACGTTTGTGCGCGGCGAAGGCGTTTGGCTGTTTGACAATGATGGCCGCCGCTACATGGATTTCGTATCGGGCATCGCCGTGAACGCGCTTGGGCATAGCCATCCGCATCTGGTCGAAGCGATCAAGAACCAAGCCGAGCGTTTGCTGCACACGTCCAACCTGTTTCAGATCGATGGTGGCAGGCGGCTCGCCCAACGGCTGTGCGACGCAACCTTTGCCGAGAAGGTGTTCTTTACCAACTCCGGCGCCGAGGCGGTGGAATGCGCCATCAAGACGGCGCGGCGGTACCACTATGATCGCGGCGATACCAATCGCGTTGCCATCATCACCTTTGAAGGTGCGTTCCATGGGCGTACGCTGGCAACGATCGCAGCAGGCGGTAACCCGGCCTATGTGGAAGGGTTCGGACCGACGGCGCCTGGCTTCGTCAACCTGCCCTTCGGCGACCATGACGCGCTGAACGAAGCCTTGGCGCGGGACGATTGCGCCGCCGTGATGGTTGAACCGATCCAGGGCGAAGGTGGTGTGCGTTCGGTGCCCGATCAGTGCCTACGCGGCTTGCGTGAAGCTTGTGACAAACACGGCGTTTTGCTCATCCTCGACGAGATCCAAACAGGTATGGGCCGATCTGGCCATCTGTTCGTGCACCAACGGGTGGGTATTGAGCCAGACATCATGGCCATCGCCAAAGGGATTGGCGGTGGGTTCCCGCTCGGTGCGTGCCTGGCGCGCGCCGACGGAGCCGCAGCCATGGTTCCGGGCACGCATGGCACCACCTATGGCGGCAATCCGTTGGCTATGGCGGCTGGCAATGCTGTGTTGGATGTCGTTCTGGAAAACGGGTTCCTCGACAATGTGCAAGCGCGTGGGCGTGACCTAGCGCAGAGTGTTGGCGCTCTCATCGAGTTGCATCCCGATGTGTTCGAAGAGGTCCGCGGCGAAGGTCTTCTGATGGGCCTTAAATGCAAGGTGCCCAATGGTGATGTCATCACTGCTGCCCGTGATGAACGACTGCTGCTGGTCGCAGCAGGCGACAACGTTGTGCGCCTTCTACCACCGCTGACAGTGACGCGTGATGATATCTCCTTCGCAATGGATGCGTTGGAGGCGGCCGCCCGCAAACTTGATGATCAACCAGACAGCTAGAAACAAAGCTGATTAGCGATGACCCACCATTTTCTTGATATCGATGTGCTGTCCGCGCAGTCCATGCGCGCCATTCTTGACGACGGGCATGCGCGCAAGAAGGCCTTAAAAGCCGGACAAGCCGACCAACCGCTCGAAGGCAAAGTCCTCGCCCTTGTTTTTGAGCAACCATCGCTGCGCACGCGTGTGTCTTTCGATGTTGGCATGCGGCAGCTGGGCGGCCAGACCTTGATGATCACCGGCTCAGAAATTGACCTCGGCAAGCGCGAGAGCGTTCACGACACAGCCAAAGTCCTATCGAGGATGGTCGACGCGATCATGATCCGGACACTGGACCATGACCTACTGACCGGTCTCGCGGAGCATGCCACGGTACCCGTAATCAACGGGCTAACCAAGAAATCGCATCCTTGCCAGGTGATGGCCGACATCCTCACCTTTGAGGAACATCGTGGTTCGTTGGCCGGTAAGAAGATCATGTGGTCGGGCGACAACAACAATGTGCTAGCAAGTTGGATCCACGCCGCGCAGCATATTGACGTGTCTTTGGTGGTGGCCGCCCCACCTGAGATGACGCTCGACGCACAAACCGTGGAAGATGCCAGGGCCGCCGGCGCCAAGTTGGAGCTCACAACCGACCCGGAAGCCGCCGCAGACGACGCCGACCTCATCATCACCGACACATGGGTATCGATGGGTGATGACCAGGCGCAGCGCCGCCACAATCTGCTCATGCCCTACCAGGTGAACGACACCTTGATGGCGCGTGCCAAGCCAGATGCGCTGTTCATGCACTGCCTGCCCGCGCACCGTGATGAAGAGGTGACGACCAGCGTTATCGACGGACCGCAATCAGTGGTTTTTGATGAGGCAGAGAACCGTTTGCACGCGCAAAAAAGCGTGCTTGCTTGGTGCTTCGGGTTGGTTGATACACCCGCCGCTTAGACCGGCTTGGAATCTGGTCGGTCGCACCTATCTAGAAGACCAACGGGGCATGTGCATGTTGCCATGCCCTTCTTCATGAAAAGAGAAGCCCCATGACACCCAACCCACCTAGTTCTGGCGGGACGAGCCCCGCCTTGCCAACGGCTGTGTCTGGCGCAACAACCCGTGCTCCGGCCAGCTTCCATGCCAACGATGATGACCATGTGATGCCATTCGCAGTCGAGGAACTCGACGTGCGCGGTCGCGTGATCCGCCTCGGTGGTGCCATAGATACGCTGCTTGATCGGCACAGCTACCCTGAGCCTGTTGCTCGGCTACTGGCTGAAATGACGGCGCTCACCTTGCTGCTGGGAACCGCCCTCAAATTCGACGGCCGGTTCATTGTGCAAGCACAGGGCGACGGGCCCGTCTCATTGCTCGTTGTCGATTTCCAGACCCCTGACGCCGTGCGCGCCATGGCGCGGTTCGATGATGCACGCCTGAGTGAGGCCATGGCCCAAGGTAAAACGGAGCCGACCCAACTGCTTGGTTCCGGACACTTGGCCCTGACCGTCGATCAAGGCGCGCACATGAACCGTTACCAAGGCGTCGTGGCGATGCAGGGCGAAAGCTTGGAGGAAATGGCGCAGGCCTACTTCCTGCAGTCGGAGCAGATTCCGACTTTGGTCCGCCTTGCTGTGGCCCAAACCGTGGATCGTGGGGACGGCGGCAAGGCACGGTGGCGTGCTGGTGGCTTCCTTGCCCAGTATCTGCCGCGCGACAGCGCCAAGATACCAGTGCGCGATCTTCACCCCGGTGACGATCCCAACGCGGATGCCGACGCAGCTAATGTCGCCGAGCACCATGACCATTGGCGCGAAGCGGAAGCTTTGATCGGCACAATTGAAGCCGCGGAGTTGGTCGACCCGCAAGTTGGGTCCGACCAGTTGCTCTATCGGCTGTTCCACGAGCGCGGTGTACGTGTGTTCGAGGCCCTGCCAGTGGAAGAGCGTTGCTCGTGCTCGGTGGAACGGGTCCAAGCCACGGTGAAAACCTTTGGTGACGATCCTGATCCTGGTATGATCAAAGACGGTGCGATCGAGGTGACCTGCGATTTTTGCTCCAAGCAGTATCGCTTTGATCCCACAGACTATTCGCCTAGGTAAGGCGAGCGGAAGGGCCGGCATTTGCCGGCCCTTTTTTGGTTTGTAGCAACATGACCAAACCTTAACTGTCGCGCGTCGCTCATCTATGGCAAACCTTCGCACGTACACTTGAGGGCGCCGACTGTATGAACCGTATGAGCCCAGCTTTGCTGAACCCTGATCCAAATCCCGCCTCCGACGCCGACACTGAATTGGTGACCATGGAGGATGCGGCCCAGTTACGCCGGCCGTCGCCCTGGTGGGTTGCCGGTAAGACGTTGATTTCCGCCATCTTGGCTGTGGTCATCATTGCCGGCGCCGTCACTGTGATGCAGCGCCTGATCGCAGCGCGCCCGGACGTGCCGCAGCGCCCCGCGGTGGAGCGCCAGGTGCCGGTGTTCACCCAGACGGTGAACCTTGCAACGCACAGCCCAACCATCGAAGTTTTTGGCGAAGTCGTCGCTGGCCGCCTGGTTGATCTACGTGCCCTCGTCGCTGGCGAGATCACCGCCGTCCATCCGGATCTGGAGGCGGGTCGTCGCTTGATGGAAGGTGCGGCACTCGTCGAGATTGATCGTTTTTCCTACGAGGGCGCTGTTGTCGAAGCTGAAGCCAACTTGGCAGAGGCGCGGGCGCGTCTTGTTGAGCTGGAAGCAGGTATCGCGCAGCAACAGGATCAACTGGCACGCGCCTTTGAACAGGTGGAACTTGCGGAACGCGACCTTGAGCGCGCAACCCAATTGGCTCAGACCGGTGCGTTGACCGACCGCGACCTCGACAACCGCCGTTTGACCCTGTCTCAGCGCCAACAAACGGTTGAACAAAGCCAATCCAACTTGGTTATCCAGGAAGCCCGCGTCGAACAACAGCGTGCGGCCCTCGATCGTCTGCTATGGCGTCTGGCACAAGCGCAACGCGATTTGGAGCGCACCACACTAACCGCCCCCTTTACTGGGGTTATCCGCTCGGAGAGCGTGGAGGTTGGCCGCCTCGTCTCGGTCAATGATGTGGTAGCAACGCTTTACGACGACAGCGCCCTGAACGTCCGCTTCACCTTGTCCGATAGCCAGTTCGGCCGCCTTGCTGGGGAACCAGAACCGTTGGTGGGTCGCCCGATCTTGGTCGCCTGGTCCACCGGTGGCGGCGACGTCGAACTGACCGGCACCGTCGACCGGCTGGATGCCGATATCTCGGCGGCTACCGGCGGCGTTACACTGTTTGGTCGCTTGGACCCGGATCAGTTCACGGCAAATCTGAGGCCTGGTGCCTTCATCTCCGTTTCGATGGCAGACCAAGCATTTGACAACACTGTCCGCCTGCCGGAAGTCGCGCTTTACAACACCGACCACGTCTACGTCGTCGTTGACGACCGCTTGCAGCGCCAAGATGTTGAGTTCGTGGCTTGGGATGGCGCGCATGCTTTGGTGCGCCCGGTCGATGGCGGAACGCTGGATAATGCGGAGGTCGTCGTCTCCCGTCTGACGGACGCTGGCGACGGAGTCGCCGTGCGCCGCGTTCAGCCAACGCAATAAGCCGGGGGACATGCGATGAGCCGTCAACCGCTTTCAACGCGTCTGCGTCCCAGCCAGCAAGGCGCCGCCCAACGCCTCAATGAGGGCCCGTCTGGCGCCCGCGGCGCGATCAGCCTTTTCGTGCGCCACCCAAATGCGGCCAACCTTGTGATGGCGCTCATGGTGCTGTTCGGTATCTACGGGCTGGCGAACCTCAACACCCAATTCTTCCCCGACATCGAAACCAAGTCGATCACTATCGCGATCGCCTGGTCAGGCGCCAGCGCTGAGGATGTGGAAAGCAACATCCTCACGATCGTTGAGCCAGAAGTTCGGTTCATTGATGGCGTGGAGGAGATGGTCTCCTACGCGCGTGAAGGCTCGGGCTCCGTGGTGCTCGATTTCACCGACGACACCGACATGATCGATGCCCGGGCCGACGTCGAACAAGCACTCGGCGGTATCACGCTTCTACCGGACGGATCTGAGACGCCAACCATCTCCACCAGCAACTTTGCTGACCGGGTGGGACGCATCGCAATCTCCGGTCCGTTTTCAGAGGAAGCGCTGAAAAGCTACGCACGTGACCTGCGCGATCGTCTGATCGACAATGGCATTGATCTCGTCAGTTTCAACGGTATGCGCGACACCGAGTATGAAGTGACGCTCGACCCGGCGACGCTGCGCCGCTTGGACCTCACTGTCGGCACGGTTGCAGATCGTATCTCGCAGAACAGCCGCGACCTGCCATCCGGCAATCTCGACGGTGAGCTTGAGCGCCAGATCCGCACGCTCAGCCAGGCCGACAATTTGGGCGCATTGGGCCATATCGTTGTGCGTGGTGAAGCCAGCGGCGAGCGCATTGAACTGCGCGACATTGCCGACATTCGTCAGACCTACGATGCGGGCCAAAGCCAAGGTTTTGTCGAAGGCGAGCGCGCCATTCGCCTCAACGTATCGCGGTCACAGTCGCAGGATGTTCTCGCCGTCGCCGCCGCCATGGAGCAGACTGTCGAGCAGGCACGCCTCGAATACCCGCAATCATTGGAGCTGCAGATTTTCGATCTGCGCTCAACGGCGGTTGAGCAGCGCATTCAACTGCTTGTCACCAACGGTCTGACAGGCCTGGTGGTCGTGGTGACCATCCTCTTTGTCTTCCTCAACATGCGCATCGCGTTCTGGGTCGCGGTTGGCATCCCCACTGCCGTGATGGCAACGCTCGGTTTGATGTTCGTCTTTGGCGAATCCATCAATATGATCTCGCTGTTCGCCTTGATCATGACTCTCGGAATCATCGTGGATGACGCGATTGTGGTTGGTGAACACACCGCCACGAGGCTCGACATGGGCGATGGTCCGTTCGAGGCCGCCGAAAATGGCGCAACCCGCATGATGATGCCGGTCATCGCCGCAATGCTGACCACGACAGCCGCCTTCGGCCCAATCTTATTGGTCGGCTCCACCATCGGTCAGATCATGGGCGTGTTGCCGGTCGTTGTCGTGTCGGTGCTGATTGCGAGCTTGATTGAGGTCTTCTTTGTTTTGCCGGGTCACTTGGCGCACGCGCTTGGTACGACACCACGCCGTGGCACCAATTGGACCAGGCTCATCCTGACCGCTGTGTTGCTGGCTGCACCAATGGTGTTGGTGCTTTATCAGCCAGCGCTCGCTGGGGCGATTGGGCTGGGCGATGTCGCCACGACCGTCAATGCTCATCCGCTTGCACAAACGCCGGCATTGGCCGTCGGCATCGCCATTGCGGCCTTTGCGCTGGCGGGCTTGATCGAACTTTGGCGTTTACGTGGTGAACGGCGCCTCTCGGCTGGATCAGCTGTCCAGATGGTCAACCGCAAAGGCTGGTTTCGCCGTGGCTTCGACACGGGGTTTGAATGGGTGCGCGACAACCCCTTCCGTTTCATTGTCAAATCTGCCGTCGCATGGCGCTATGTAACGCTTGCACTGTGTGTCTCGGCACTCATCATGATTGTCGGCGTCATTCGCGGAAACCATGTTGGGTTTGTGTTCTTCCCATCTCCGGAGGCGGAGAACATCTCAGCCTCCATCACCTTCACGCCTGGCGTCTCAGAAGAAGCGGCTTTGGCCACCTTGGCTCGGGTCGACGCGGCCCTGCGCGCCACGGATGTGCGCCTCAGCGCCGACCTGCCTGATGAAGACACATTGGTGGAGTCATCTTATTCCGTTTACGGCTCCTCCGGCCGTAATCGTGGCGACAATTTCGCCTCTATCGATGTGGGTCTGACCTCATCCGAAGTCCGCTCCATCCGCACACCAGATTTTGTGCGCGCCTGGCGGCGTGCCTTACCCGATCTACCGGGCGTGGAGCGGATCTCTATCTTTGAGCGTCGTGGTGGCCCCCCAGGGCGTGACCTCGATATCCGTTTGTTGGGCACGAACGCCGCGACATTGAAGGCTGCCGCCACTGAGGTGGAAGACGCGCTGAGCCAATTCCCTGGCGTCTCCGGCGTCGATGACGATCTGCCCTATGGCAAACCTGAAATCATCATGACGCTGACCGAGCGTGGCGAGGCCCTCGGTTTCACACTCGATGGCGTTGGCGCCCAGATCCGAGACGCGGTTGGTGGACGTACAGCCCGAAACCTGCCGTTCCCCGACGAGGAAATCTCCATCATCGTGCGCCAGGATTTGGGTGTCGGTGGCACTGGAACGCTGCGCGCCTTGGAGCTGCGTGCACCGTCTGGCCTGTATGTGCCGCTCACCGAGGTGGTAAATCTGGAAGACCGCCAGGGTTTCTCGGTTATCCAGCGCCGTGATGGACGGACCACCATCTCCGTTACCGCTGATGTAGACCCTGAAGTCACCACCAACGCCGAGATTGAAGCCGCCCTGCGCGCCGGCGATTTGCAAGAGATCGCTGATCGTTATGGAATCGACTTTACGTTCTCCGGCCGTGCAGAAGAACGCCAAGAGGCGTTCGCAGACCTCGGCCTGGGTGGCATCATCGCACTGGGTGTCATGTACATTATTTTGGCCTGGGTTTTCGCCAGCTATTGGCGCCCGATTGCCGTTATGATGATTATTCCCTTTGGCATCGTGGGCGCGATCATGGGCCACTGGGTGATGGGCTTCCAGCTCACCATCCTGTCGATGATCGGGCTGCTTGGTCTCGCGGGTATCCTGGTCAACAACTCCATTATCTTGGTTTCCCGGTTCGACGACCGACTGAAAGAAGGCATGAGCGTCTTCGATGCTGCCGTGCAGGCGACGCAGGATCGTTTCCGCGCCATTCTCCTGACCTCTCTGACAACGGTCGGCGGCCTATCGCCCTTGCTGTTTGAGACCTCGCTACAGGCACAGTTTCTGTTGCCCATGGCGATCACCATCACCTTCGGTTTGGGAACAGCAACGCTGTTTGTGATGGTGCTCGTGCCGTCGCTCCTGAAGGTTGGCGACGATATTGGCATCGTCCTGAAGACCTTCTTTGGCCGACGCCTCGTCCATGAAGGTGGTGAGGCCAGTGCCGGCCGGTCACTAACGCCAGCCGAATAAGGTCAGCGTTGCCAGAACCGTGGTAGGATCAGCACCAGGACGGTGAACAACTCCAATCGCCCTATCAACATGCCGAGCGACAAGAGCCATTTGGCGAGGTCTGGTAGGGTGGCAAAGTTGCCAGAGGGGCCAATGATATCACCAAGACCCGGCCCGACATTGGCGATAGCCGTGGCAGCCCCCGAGAACGCCGTCATCGGATCAAGGTCCATCGCCATGAGCGCGACGGCGAGCAATCCGATAAGCAGAAAATAGAGGAAGATAAAACTCATCACGGCCGAGACGACCGAGCCATCCACCGGCCGTCCGTTGTAGCGCAGCACGAACACACCGTTTGGGTAGGCCAACCGCCGCACATGCTGAGCAACCGTTTTCAGCGCCACCTGCACGCGAAAGATCTTCATGCCGCAGGCGGTTGATCCGGCGCAGCCGCCAATTAATGTCAGAACCAAAAACACCATGACGGGCATAGCGCCCCAAGCGCCATAGTCTTCTGATGCGTAGCCGGTGCCAGTCATGATCGAGACGACATTGAAGGCCGCCACGCGCAGATCGGCCAATGTTCCGCGTTCTGCCGTGAGCGGGTCGAGAACCAGTGCCACGGTGACCGTGAACCCGATCAACAATATCAGGAACACCTGTATCTGACTGTCGCGGACTAGACTCAGGGGGCGTCCTTGTAGCGCTTGCACATACAAAAGGAAGGGCAGCGAGCCGAGGATCATAAAGAGGATGGCGATCACCTCAATCGACCCGGATTGGAAGTGCCCTATCGATGCATCATGCGTGGAGTATCCGCCTGTGGCGACGGTGGTCATTGCGTGGTTTATGGCGTCGAAGAAAGTCATGCCCGCTGCTGTATAGGCCAGCGCGCACAGCAGCGTGAAAACCGTGAAGACAGCGATCAGCGAACCGGAAATTTGCGTCGCCCTCGGCAAGATCTTGTCTGGCGTATCGAAGGCTTCGGTCTTGAAAAGCTGCATACCACCGACCCGCAGCATGGGCAGAATTGACACTGCCATCACCACAACGCCAAGACCGCCGAGCCATTGCAGCATCGACCGCCAAACCAGAATGCCAGGTGGTTGTGCCTCAAGACCGCTAATGACGGTCGCGCCCGTGGTCGTGATGCCACTCATCGCCTCGAAGAAAGCGTCGGTGTAGGTCGGAGTTGCGCCAGACCACAGCAACGGCAAAGCCGCAAAAGCCGGCAAGAACGTCCAGGCGCCCACGGTCATCAGAACGGCTTGGCGAGAGGACAGCGTTGCTGGTCGGCCACGTCCGGTTTGCGCCAGACCCAAACCAACCATGGTTGTCACGAGCGACGAGGCGGCAAAGACCACCCAATCATTGTTGGCCTGGGCGATGTCGACCAAGGCGGGGATCATCATCGAAACGCCAAGCGTCGCGAGCAACGCGCCGATAATCAGGAAAATCGGACCGGGATTGAACATCAGGGCAGAAACAGCGAGCCGCTAGTTGATGGTGCGCTCGACAAACGGAGCGTCCAAAGAGAAGGCTGGAATGTCCACGTTAAAGCGGGTTCCTTCCAAAGTCTCCACGCCATAATGGCCGACCATGATTCCGCTGGGGGTATCGAGCGGGCAACCGGATGTGTAGCGAAAACTTTCGCCAGGATGGAGGATTGGCTCTTCGCCCACAACACCGGGTCCACTGACTTCCTGCACCCGGCCAAAACCATCGGTGATGTGCCAATAGCGCGTGCGCAGTTGAACGATCGATCGGCCCATATTGGCGATTTCGACCGAGTAGGCGAAGAAGAACCGGCTTGAGTCGACATCCGATTCATCAGGCAAAAACTGCGGTTCCACCGTGACCTGAATGTTGCGCGTCACAGATTGGTACATCGTTCCACCTTTCTGGACAGGTCACCGATTGGGATCGCGATGGGCGCAGTTTCCCACAGGATGCCGGCCAAGTCACGTCTGATCGATGGTCACGGCCGTTCACAAGCTGACGAGGTGGCGCACTGTGCCGTTGCACGTTAAGCGTACACTGCCTAGTGGAAGCCCAGTTTCAGATCCACTGATAGGACCGTTCGCCATGCTCGACGGTAAGATGCGCATTCTCATTGATCCGCCGCTCAACGCGATGGGCCGCGCCATCGCCCGCGTTGGCCTGACTGCTGACCACATCACCCTCATCGGTTTGGTGCTTGGGCTTGCTGCAGGTGGGGCTATTGCGCTGCAAGCCTATTGGGTTGGCCTTGCGCTTTTGGTTGGTAGCCGCCTCGCAGACGGCTTGGACGGCGCTGTCGCCCGCGCCACACACAAGACAGATCGTGGTGGCTATCTGGATATTGTTTGCGATTATGGCTTTTACGCTGCCGTTCCGCTGGGGTTTGCGATCGCAGACCCATCCGCAAACGCCGTGGCGGCCTGTGCCCTGTTGTTCAGCTTCTACATCAATGGGGGGTCATTTCTCGGCTATGCCATCTTGGCCGAGAAGCACGCCATGACCACCGACCGGCGCGGCTCCAAGTCGCTCTATTTCACCGGCGGGCTGGCCGAGGGCACCGAAACAATCGCGGTGTTCGTGGTGGCATGCCTTGTGCCGGTTTGGTTCCCGTGGCTGGCCTACGCCTTCACGGCTTTGGTGATGATCACTGCCGTGTCACGCATTATGATGGCGTGGCAGACCTTCCACCCCGACAATTTGCCGAAACGCGACTAGCCAAGCGCGGTCGACAGGTCATCCCAAAGATCTTCTACATGCTCCAAGCCGACCGATAGGCGCAGCAGGTTTTGGTAGATACCCAGATCGTTGCGGGCGTCTTCGTCCAAGCGCTGGTGCGTCGTCGTCGATGGGTGCGTGATCAAACTCTTCGCGTCGCCGAGATTGTTGGAGATCTTGATAATCTCCAAAGCGTTGAGGGCGGCGAAAGCCTCTGCCTTGTCACCGCTCACCTCAAAGGCGATCAGATTGCCACCCTTGCTCATCTGATCCTTGGCGACGGCATAGTCTGGGTGGTCGCTCCGGTGCGGGTAGAAGACCCGGGTTATGTTGGGGTGGGCGGCCAAGCGGTCTGCCAGGGTCGCAGCGCTCGCCGTCTGTTGGTTCACGCGCAGCGCGAAAGTTTCTAGGCTTTTGAGGATCACCCAAGCGTTGAACGGAGACAGGCTTGGCCCGGTCTGGCGCAAGAAGGTGTGCAGATAGTCATCGATCCATTGCTGCGACGCCAACACCGCGCCACCAAGGCAACGGCCTTGCCCGTCCATATGCTTGGTCGCCGAATAGATCACCACATCCGCGCCGAATTCCATTGGTCGCTGGAACAGCGGTGTCGCAAAGACATTATCGACGTACAGCTTCGCGCCGTTGGCGTGAGCAATGTCGGCAACCGCTTTCAGGTCAATAACCTCAAGGGTCGGATTGGAGGGGCTCTCCAGAAAGAACACTTTGGTATTGGGGCGCACAGCGGCCTGCCAAGCGTCGAGGTTGCGTCCGTCGATTAGCGTGGATTCGATGCCGAGACGCGGCAGCAATTCTTCGACAACATACCGGCACGATCCGAACAAGGCGCGCGCCGCCACCACATGGTCACCCGCCGATAGCGAGCACAACATGGCAGATGTCACGGCGGCCATGCCGGATGCCGTGACGCGGCATGCTTCCGCCCCTTCGAGCAAGCACAACCGGTCTTCCAGCATCTTCACGGTTGGGTTGGAGAAGCGCGAATAGATGAAACCAGGATCATCGCCTTGGAAACGCGCCTCAGCCTGCTCTGCCGTGTCGTAGACAAAGCTCTGCGTCATAAACAGCGCTTCAGACGTTTCGCCAAAACCCGAACGTATGGTCCCGCCATGGACAAGATCGGTCTCGGCGCGGCGTGGTTTGGCAGCTTGGGTCATGGCAGACATCCAACAGGTGGCAAGAACGCGTCTTAGCTATCACAGCCGTTCCGTTCGTCAAGACGAACGTTTGTCCGTTTTATAGAACATCGAGCCCAAACCAGCTGTGTATGGACCCATTCGCGCGATTGCTTTGGCGCGCCGATTGCGAAAACACTCCACGAGCATGCCTGGTGATCTACCATCTTTCGGCCCCCACGACGGGATCCTGCCCGACCATGACATCCACGCGATGGTTACGGCAGGGGCTATCACGCATGCGAGCGAATTGGATGAGGATCAGGTCCAACCAGCGAGCCTTGATCTAAGGCTCGGCAACACCGCCTATCGTATCAAAGCGAGCTTCCTGCCCGGGGCAGGACGAACTGTGGCGCAGCGGCTCGAAGCAGTGGCTTTACACACCATGGACTTGGAAGAAGGTGCTGTCCTCGAAACAGGCTGCATCTACCTCGTCGAACTGAACGAAGGCCTTTCCCTGCCGCCTGCCGTGAGCGCGGCCACCAACCCGAAAAGCTCCACCGGGCGGCTCGATATCTTCACCCGCGTCATCGCCGATGGCGGGACGGTGTTTGATCAAATACCGGCAGGCTACCAAGGCAAGCTCTACCTGGAAGTGGCGCCGCAGAGCTTCCCTATCTTGGTGAAGCCCGGGTCGCGCCTGTCGCAGATTCGCTTTCGGTGTGGCGACACAACACTCACTGACAAGGAGTTGAGCAGCCTCGACCAGCGCTTAGGGTTGGTCACGGGCGCACCAGGTCAGTTCCAAAATGGACTCGCCGTCTCCATTGACCTTAAGGGAGGTAAGGACGGCCTGATTGGCTACCGTGCCAAGCGCCCGGGCGGCTTGGTGAATGTTGACAAGAAGGCAGCACTCGACCGCGAGGACTATTGGGAACCGCTTTACGCCGATTCCAGCGGCACGCTGATCTTCGACCCAGCAGCATTCTATATCCTGGTGTCCCGCGAGGCGGTGCACGTTCCCGCGGACTACGCCGCCGAGATGGTCCCTTTCGATCCCTTGGTCGGGGAATTCCGCGTGCACTATGCGGGGTTCTTTGACCCAGGCTTTGGCGCGCCGGAAGCTGGCGGGAAGGGGGCACGGGCCGTGCTCGAAGTGCGCTCGCGCGAGGTGCCCTTCTTGGTGGAACACGGTCAGATGATTGGTCGCCTGGTTTTTGAAACCATGCGCCAACGACCCACCAACCTTTATGGCGCCGCTGGCGTCTCCAACTACCAGGCGCAGGGCCTCAAACTATCCAAGCATTTCCGCTAATCGCGTTTCAGTGACGCCACTTCCGCGCGCAGCGCTTTCACTTCATCCAAGATCGCTTTTTGCTGGTCGCCCAGGGTGGCCCGCTCTTCTTCGGCGGTGGCCTCATGCTCGGCCTGCATCGCCGACACGATGATGCCGATGAACAGGTTCAGTACCGTGAACGTCGTGCACAGGATGAAGGGAATAAAGAACATCCAAGCGAACTGGTGAACCTCCATTGTGGGGCGCACGATGCCCATCGACCAGCTTTCCAGCGTCATGATCTGGAACAGCGAATAGGCCGAGGCGGGCAGAGTGCCGAACCACTCCACCAGTTCAGCGCAGCGTCCAGGGATCGCTTCGCATGCCCCTTCACCTGTTCCGTAGAGTTTGGTCGCCACGACCGAAAACACATAGAAGATCAGTGTCAGCAGGACGGTAATGGAGCCCATTCCGGGCAACGCCGCGATCAACCCGCCGACCACGCGGCGCAGTGATGGCACCATGGAAACAAGGCGTAGCACGCGCAGGATGCGCAGGGCGCGGAGAACGGACAGGGCACCAGTGGTCGGCATCAACGCAATGCCGACAATCACAAAATCAAAAATGCGCCACGGGTCGTGGAAGAAGCGCGTGCGATAGACGTAAAAACGCAGCAGCAACTCGGCAACGAAAACCCATAGCACAGCGCGGTCGATGAAAAGGAGGATGCCTCCAACACGCTCCATGACGGCGTCGGAGGTTTCCAGACCTAGCGTGATCGCGTTTGCGACGATCAGCAAGGTGATCGCAAGTTCAAAGCGGCGGCTGGTGATGAGGGCTTCGACGCGTTCGCGCATGGTCGGTCCTGAAGGCTGTTTGGGGGGTGCCTAGCTAGGCTTATGGTTAAGCAAGCCGCTGGCTTCAAGGGCTGCGGTCACCCAATCGTGACCAGGCGTTGGTTGATCCCACGGCATCACCCCGGCATGGAGGCATCATGGAGCTCGTCTTTGCCTACACCGCCGGGTTGCTAACGCTCATCAACCCTTGCGTTTTGCCGGTGTTGCCCATCGTGCTGGTGGGTGCGCTCAACGCCAGCCGCCTTGGCCCCTTGGCCCTGGCCGCGGGGATGAGCCTGTCGTTTGTCGTCTTTGGTGTCACGGTCACCGCCTTTGGCGGTGCTGTGGGCTTAACCCAAGAAACCTTGGCACAGATTGGCGCCGTCCTGATGATGATCTTCGGGGTGATTTTGGTCGTTCCCGCCTTCTCGCGCCGCTTTGAACTTGCAACAGCCGGTGCGACGTCTGGCGCTGGTGGTCATCTGGCTGACATGGACACGTCTGGCGTGCGCGGTCAGTTTCTTGGCGGCGCGCTGCTCGGCATGGTTTGGTCACCGTGCATTGGCCCGACGCTCGGCGGTGCCATCGCTTTGGCTTCCCAAGGTCAGAACCTTGGCTGGGTCACGCTGATCATGATTGCCTTTGCGCTCGGCGTGTCCACGCTGATTTTGGCGATTGGCTACGGCGCCCGCGAGACCATCCGCGCCCGCTCAGAAAGCCTGCGCGCGCTTGCCGAACGCTCCAAATCCATCATCGGCATCACGTTCCTTCTGGTCGGCCTGATGCTTTTCCTTGGTGTTCACCACATCATTGAGGGCCTTGCCCTGCAAATCATGCCGATCTGGCTTCAAGACCTATCCGTCGCGCTCTAAAAGGAGACTTCGCATGAACCGTCGTCATTTTCTCACAGCATCCATAGCCTTGCTGGCATCGCCACTGATCGTCCGGCAGGCCGCGGCAGCCACCGACTATACGCCTGGCGCGATCGCCAACGCTTTGGCGCGTGGCGAGACCGTATTTGTCGATTATGCCGCGCGCTGGTGCAGCACCTGCGCCCGTCAAGCTCGCGTCGTGAGCGCTTTGCGCCAAGCCAACCCGGCCTATAACCAAGCCATTACATTTATTCGCGTCGACTGGGACACGTATCGCACCCACGAGGTGACCACGAGCCGCAACATTCCGCGCCGCTCGACTCTTCTCTTGCTCCGAGGCGACCAAGAGCTCGGCCGCATCGTTGCCGGTACCTCGCATGCGCAGATCCAAGGTCTGCTTGATTTGGCCTTGTAAACGGTTCGCTCACCCGCCTTTGCTAAGGCGCTCAACTGTGCCCACAGAGGCGGGTGCGATGCGGGTGTAGCTCAATGGTAGAGCAGGAGCTTCCCAAGCTTAAGACGAGGGTTCGATTCCCTTCACCCGCTCCATATACAATAGCTAAGTTGCGGATTTTATTCGATAATTTTTGATGATATTCCCCTTGGTCCACCTGGGGCGTGCTTTTAGAGTGCCGACCGCTTGGTTGAAGCGCGGTTTGCTACCGGCCCAGAGCCGACCTTCAGGTATGCTCAGATGCGCGCGCGACGACCTGTGCCCTGGCTTCAAACACGCTATGGATCACGGAAAGGTAATGCTACCGCCGCTCGACGAGTTGATATCTCGGACCTTCTGATCGCCAAAGACCTGTATCAAGGCTCCGCTCGACGCGTTGGCTTCGACCATCTGTTCGGCGAATACAAGAGTATCGGATCCGCTCGAAGCGGAGACCCCCACGTTGGAGCATCGTAGTCCGTGCGCACTGATCGAAGACCCATTGGAGGCTTGAACTTCTAACGCCTCGCAGGACCCGCCCTCAACACTTATCCGACTTCCGCTTGCGGCCGTGAGGGAAACTTCCTCGCTATCAACCAAATCCAACCGGATCTGTGCGCCGCCGGAAACGGACAGCTGTTTCTCGTCGCCTGTCGCTCTATCGGCTGAAATGCTGGCTCCCGAGGATGCGGTGGCCTCAGTCAGCTCTGGCATCGATACTCGAACAGTGACCCTCCAGCTTTCGGCGCGAAAAGACGAGAATAGGTTTCGATCCATTTCCGCACCCAGAACGCCGCGATGCACATTCAGTTCGAGTAGTTCAAGCTGCCTAGGTTCGTCGCTTTCCGCGGTTACGGAATACGCGCTACCGATCGTCAATACCATCTGGATGCCATGAGAGGCAGCGACGCCGTCAAATCCCGAAAGCTCATGTGTGACGGTTTGTTGGGCAACCGCAACCGAAACGGGCGTGAGCAAACACAAGATGACCGCGATCAGGCACCTACCTTGCGAGTAACCACGAGAGATCAATCGGCGCATCTTAGGTCTCCGTTGTAGCTTGCCAGAATGCTGGCGAGTGTTGTGCAACATGTCAGGGCGCTCCACCGGCTCTATGGGTGCCCGGAAGGCAATACCAAGCTGCTGATCGTGTCATCGAACTAGATCAAGGTTTGCTGCGCGCCCGCTGACAATAGCGCGAGAGCTTTGCGTTAGCTGATGAAGCCCAAGACCTGCTTCAATGATACTGAGCCTAGAAAAACGCAGCGCGCATCTGTCCATGCCCTTCTCGAAACGGACGATAGACGTCTGGGTTTGAAGTGCTGACTTCAATCGGGCGATATCAAGCCCATCCATGCACCAGCAGTTGACCTCGAGACAAAGACAATCGATGCGCCTCACCGAGGGGCATCCAACGTGCTTCCAAGAACAGGGCGGCACCGACGACGCGCATGATGGAAGTTTTTGCGCATGCTCAAATCAGCGGTAAAGAGCAGCATGAACAAAGACCAAGAGCAGGCCTTTTCCGAAGACGGGTATTTGGCCCCAGTCCCACTCCTGACTGCTGCACAGTGCCAACTGGTCGCCAATTCCTTTCGGAGTGGTTCACTGGTGGAGCCTGCCGTATGGGAAAAGGGATTGGCGGTCCATGATCGGCTGATTTTTGATATCGCAACCCGACCGGCAATCATCGGCGTCCTCCGCAAACTGATGGGAAATGATGTTAACTTGTGGGGTGCCAGCATTCAGCATCGACAGCCGCACGCGGTTCATCCATGGCACAGCGATATCGAGAGCCTCGGCGCGTCAGGTAAGTTTGTGAGTCTGTGGATTGGAATTGAAAACACATCCCGCGCATCTTCGCTGAAGCTGGTTCGCCGTTCGCATCGGTTTGGCAAGTCCGTCCAGGAGGTTCAAATCGGAAATGGGTTCAAGCGTGGTGAGGCCAAAGACACCGATATCCTAAACTGGGCGCAAGAACTCGATCCAAAGGCAGACTTGCGACAACCGGACGTATCAGATGGGGAGGCCATCGTTTTCGACGGTCGACTCTGGCACGGCTCCGAAAATGAACTTGCCGATCGTACACGCCTTGCATTGCTGCTTCAGTACGCTTGTGGGGACGCGACCGTTCGCATGCCCGATCCGAAACATTGGGAGGCAGGGCCCGTCAGACATATCGAGAAGGAACGCCCGCCAGTTGTCGTGGTATCGGGACAGGCAGATGTCGTTGCGAACAACGTTGAGCGGTTGCCTGAGCGCTTCAAGGAACGCGCGCCCATAGAGACCTTTGCGAAGGCGCTCCCTATGCCTTTGGAACGGGATTTGGCTGGAGGTTGGAAGCCGCATTTCCTGCTGGACGGCCACACGAGCGGCCTTCAACATCTTACCTGTCACGTGTCCGTATTGGAGGCTGGCTTTTGTCCTCATCCGCCGCACAGTCACGTCGAGGAGGAGTTGCTCATTGTCCTTGACGGCCAAGCAGACATACTCATCGCAGAATCTCCAGAGGATCCATCGCCCCGCACCGTTCACTTCTCTGCAGGCGACATGGTTTACCACCCCGCCTATCAACACCACACGCTACGGAACACGAGTGACTGCCCCGTCACCTACCTAATGTTCAAGTGGGCGTCCGTGCCTTTGGAAGCACTAGACCCGCTTGGCTCTACAGTCGTTCATCTCAGCGACTATCCGTCTGGGAATGCCCAAGACAGTCCATTTCATGCTCGGGTCATGTTCGATCAGCCAACGGTTTTTCTGTCCAAGCTCCATGCGCATATCACCGACCTGCAGCCAGATGCTGGCTATGCACCGCATGTCGACGACTATGATGTAGCGATAGTTTTGTTGAGCGGGACGATCGCCACAGCTGATCAAACGCTCAGTGCTCCAGCAGTTGTTTTTTTTGCAGAGAACGAATTGCACGGCATGCACAATCCAGGCGCCGAGGCCGCCCGCTATATCGTTTTCGAGTTTCATGGCGAACACCAGGCGGCCAGGGACATCGTAGCAAAAACCACCACCCAGCCTGAGCGAAAGACGCGTCCTATTGTCTCGAGATTTTGGTCATCATTGGGGGTGAAGGGTATCTTGAAACCATTCCGGAGGCGTCGCTAGGAGGCGTTAGACGCGCTCCTACGCGTTCTGCGAAGATGCGCGAATCCTGGCCCCTGAAGGCCGCGCAGTGCGACGTGAAGCCGATGACGGAAAATCTCTTTTTGGTGTTCAGCTTTCGAATGCCAGTCGATCGGTGCGATCAGCCCCGTTTCTATGAGAGAGGATGCACCCCTGAAGTGCCGGCTGCCGTCATGGTAAAGGTTCCAATCCGGATCCTGGCGCAGTGCTTCCTGATAAATGCGATACTCCATTGCATCTTGCAGATATTGCTTCTCCATAACTGCCCGATCCACAAGCGAAACAAAATCTGATGTGAATTTGAGATGCGCCATCGCAGCCTGGTTCGAAACCGCATTCAGATGGTAAGGATAGGCTTCGTGAATATGGATAAGACCGCTTGCAGTATCGAAGCGGCCAAACGGGAATTTGCCGAGCCAGTTGTTGAATGGTTCAGTCTTGGTTGAGAGCATCCGTGATCGCGGGCCGCCCGACACCTCGTTATTCTTGACGGTGTAGCTATCGGAATCAAAGAACCACTCAGCGTCTAGAGGTTCACCCGATGGCCAAGCCGTGCTCCTAACGGGGCCCTTCCCGTATAGATCGACCATGAACGCGCGCAGCCGTTTTTGAGATCTCCTGTCGAGCAGATCGCCAAGATCATGAAGGTCGTGCGATTCCATGCCATCGTAGACAAGAAACTCATCAGCGTCCGCGACAACGACCCAGTTCTCGTAGGCATGTGTGAGCGAACGGATCAACGCGGTCAGCAAGAGATTTTTCTTCTTGAAGTCGCGCGCTCGCCATATTTCTACATCCGCTGCTTCTGAAAGAATTTTGCGTGTCTCGTCGGTGCTATCATTGTCGATAAAAACGAAGCTATCGACGCCCAGGTCTCGGTAGTGGTTTAGGAACGCCGGAAGGCGTATCGCCTCGTTGCGGACCATCGTAACGAGTGCGATATCGTCACGCCGAAGAGGCGGCCGCCCTTTTATTAACTCCAATTCGCGGCTCGCCTTCTCCGATTTACGAAGAAACTCGTCGATCGTAGTGCAACCCGATAGATACCGATTTTTGCTACGCCAGGCTCGCGGTGTAAGGGCTTTGATCACGATAGAGGACCGCTACAGATTGGCAGAAGCACTCTGCGAGGAAGCACAACGTGCTGGGCGTTCTTGGAAATCGTAAACCGGACGCCATTGCAAGGCCAAGAGCCCAGTTCCGTCGCCTGCTCTTCTTGTTCTCAGCCAACCCCCGGTTGCCCATGTGGTGTCTTGTGCCAATGGTGTGGGCGGCGCACGAGGTCCCATAGCGCCAAAACACCCGCCGCCGACAAACACATCCAGAACCACGGGATAGTTACGATAACCGGCGCAGTGCCCTTAACGCCGCGGCGCTCAGCCCCTGCACCACTGAGAGCAGCGGCCGCCAAATAGCCCATGACAAAGTTGGCGATGTTCAATGTCATGAGGGCATCGCTCAGTCCGTTTGCGCCAGTGAAAAGGGGGCCGCTGAACCCGCTGAACGCCCAAAGGGTGACAATCAGGAAAATGGGGTGGATCAAGACAGAGATTAGCATGCCCAGGACGAGTATCTGGAAGACCAGGAAACCTGTCGGTCCAAGTTCGCGCAGCAGTCGAACAGGCTGGCGCATATGTACCAGCCAGGTCTGCCACCAGCCCTTAAACCAGCGTGAGCGTTGGCGGATCCAGGGTCCAAAGCGAGTTGGGGCCTCTTCATAGGTCGTTGAGGCAATCATCTGTGTTCCATAGCCAAGTCGCGCCAGTCGGATTCCAAGGTCAGCATCTTCTGTCACATTGAACGGATCCCATCCGCCAACCTCAACCAGGACATCGCGACGGAAATGATTGGACGTACCGCCAAGTGGAATGGGCAGATTGAAGCGCGACAAAGCGGGCAGGAACACATCGAAGAGCGCCAGATAGTCGAGCGCGAAATGACGTGTCAAAAGGCTTGCATTGGCGTTGGTGATGTTGAGTGACGCCTGGACGCACGCCAAACGTTTGGGTGGTTTGGCCTTTTGGCCCTCGAACGCTTCCACGGCCAGACGCAGCTGATTGATTTCAGGGCGGTCCTCCGCATCATAGATTGTAACATAACGCCCTCGCGCCAAAGCCAAGCCAATGTTGAGAGCCTTAGGTTTGGTCCGTGGCTGGCTGGGCGGAACGCGCACAACGCATATAAACGTCGGCAAATGGGCTGCCGATAGCGCCTGCAAGGTTTGCACATCATCCTCCTCGGCAAGGATAATGACTTCCAACTTGTCACGGGGGTAGTCCAGTTCGGCAAGGGACTGGACAAGCTGAGGCACAATGGCCGCTTCATCATAGATGGGAACGAGAACCGAATAGCGCGGAAGGTCCGCGTCAGGTGTGCGTCGCATCGCGGTTCGGTCATGGATAAAGGTTGACGGCGCCGCCAGAACCGCAATCGCCCGCCCCATGCCGAGCGATAGATAGAAGAATGCAAACACTGCGTTGAACAGCACGAAAAGACTCACAGGGTGCGCCAGACCCCACAGCACGGCACTCAGCCCGCCGACCGCGAGCCCGGCCTTCTGCCAACCCCAAAGCGTCTCACGCGCGCTCATCTCAGGTTGCGCATGGACCAACGATGATTGGGCGAGCTTTGTAAGCGGTGTCGCCAACGCTCGACACGAAAGCGCGGTCATGTGGGCCGGTGATACCAAGTGGAGTCTGTCAGCGGACTGAGGATGGTCCTTTCGCCAGCGTGCGACAAAGGCGCGGCCCTGAGGCGTGTCTTCGCACAAGGCGTCGGCGACCCCCGCCCGGTCCCGCACAAGCAACCGCCGCACTGGAGCGCGCAGAACACGCAAGGCATCGGCGGGACGTTGCGGTGTGATGTTTGACCGCTGAGGACCATAAGGGCTGGCGGCGGTCCGCATGGTACCGAGGCAACCTGGTTGTGGATCCGATCGGTCTACCTTCAGGGCGGAAACTGTCGCCGGGCCAGCCATCGCGCACTCTATATAAATTACGTAACGGAAAGTGGATTTTGACGACTCAATCCCAACACCGCCATTGGGGAGGACCCCATTGGGGTATCGCCGCGCGCAATCGGCGGCTATAGCAGCAAACCATGCGGCAGATTCTTATACTTGGCTTCAGCTTGATGATGGCACTCGGCGTGTCGGCTGTGCCAGGCCACGCGCAAGAGGAAGAGGCTCCTACGACGGCCGTCGAGCCTGAATTGGCGGACGAACTGGCGAGCGAAGAGCCTATGAACGAGGGCCTGGCGACGCTGCGTTTCATCAATCCGCGCGCGCGCATAGCGTTACCGGAACCGATGCCAGGCCCGGTTATCCGCTTCGTGGTCGCCGACGATTTCCCACCCTTCGCGTTTATCGACGGGAGCGGGCGACTATCGGGCATCCATATTGATCTGATCCGCGGTATGTGCTCGGAGCTTGCGCTTCCGTGCACCATCCAAGCACGGCGTTTCGATCGGGTGCTCGACGCTGTTGAGGAAGATCCAGACAATCTGGTGATCGCCGCCGGTTTGGCCATCAATCGTGAAACGGCCGACCAGTTCTCCTTTTCCTTGCCATATTACCGATTTGCTGCACGCTTTGTTGCGCTGGCTGGCCAAGAAGACGGTGACGACTGGCTCGACGATGCCTCGTTTGGTGCGATCGAAAACACAGCTCATGCAGCCTTTTTGCGAGACGCCTTCGCCGACTGGCCCCTGACCACTTACGCCAATCAGGACGCCCTCATTGCCGGGCTGCAAGTTGGTGAAATCAGCCACGCCTTCGCTGATGGACTGAACATGGCCTTTTGGCTCGCCAGCCCTGCCGCCGATGGGTGCTGCCTGTTTGTCGGCCAACCGATCTTTTCGGTTCGCTATTTTGGCGAGGGCTTGGCGTTCGCCGTACCCAACGGCCAACTTCAGGTGGTACAAGCTCTGAACGCCGCGTTGATTCGCTTAGAAGGATCCGGCGAGCTAGAAGCAATTATGCTGACGTCGTTTCCGTTGGACCCTTTGGGGCTTTAACGTCGTCCATCAAAGGGTCCGGCGCCATAACCTTTTCATAGGTCCGGAAGGGCAGAAGCAAACTCCAAACCAAGCCTGTCGGCTGACGGTTTTGGTGCTCTACCAAACCAATCGTCATGCCCTCTTGGCCCATCACCGGATCAACCGTGTAAACCCCGAACAACCGGTCCCAAACAGAAAGGTTGAAGCCGTAATTGGTGTTGGTTTCCCGCTCGATGATCGAGTGGTGGATGCGATGCATGTCCGGGGTCACCACGAGCGGACGGATCAACCGGTCGAGCCAAAGCGGCAGCTTAATGTTGGAATGGTTGAACATAGCCATGCCATTGAGGATGATCTCAAAAATCAGAACCGCGATAGCTGGAGCGCCTAGCAAGGCAACGATCGCGCCTTTCCAGACCATCGAGACGATGATCTCCAACGGGTGGAAACGCAGCGCACTGGTTACGTCCAAATCGACGTCCGCATGGTGCACCTTATGGATCCGCCAAAGGAGCGGCCAGTGATGCGAGACCACATGCTCCAGCCAGACCGCGAAATCGAGAACGACGATCACAATGAGCGCGGCGACGATTGGCGGCACGTCGACCAAGTTGAACAGGCCGACGCCTGCCGTTTCCGCCCAAAGCGCCACGCCCACCGCAGCCGCCGGAAACACAACACGCAGCACGATGGAGTCGATGATAAGCATGCCCCAATTGGTCAGCCAGCGACGGCCACGCGCGGGGTATCGCTCGCGACGAGGCAAGAACTGTTCAAACAGCGCCATGCTGGCAAAGATGCCGACAAAGGCGGCGAGACGGACGGTGGCTTCAGAAAATTCGGGCAAGGCGGGCACGTGCTTATTGAGACTGATCCGGTCCCTATAAGATAGTTACCCTTCACCGTCGCCTCAAACCCGCGTGAGTGCGACATCTACGCCAACGGGCGAAACCATTGCCGCAAGTGGAAAGGGCGGGAGCGGAAACCGTCCGCTGCCGCCCTTGGCCTTTGTGCCGATTCTAATAGTCGGAACTTTGGTAGATCCCTCCGGACCGATCGTACGAAGGGCCGTAGCCGTTACACGCCGTCAGGGCCAACAGACTTAGGAGCAAAACAACAGTCGTTTTCATTGTCCGCGATCCCTAGCCGCGAACCACGTCCCAGACACCACCGACGCCGTCGCCAGTTGCATCGCCGCGCTGCTGGTCGCCTTGCCAGAAATAGAGCGGTTGGCCGTCCAGCGTCCATTGGCGTGTACCATCACGCCGTTCGATGATGCCCAGATTGCCATCCGCGGAGGCCGATGCGCTCGCGGTGAACGGTGGCCAAGCGGCAGCACAGCTATCGTAACAGTTTGAGACATTCGCCGCATCATTGCGGAACGTATACAGCGTCATGCCATTGCTGGCGGCGGCGACAACGTCACCCATGGAAGAGTCGACAACAACAAGTGTCTCGGCGGTCGCGGGAGCGGCAAACAGAGTTACGAGTGCGGCGGCAAGCAGTTTACGTTTCATAGGATCAGTTCCTTGGGTTGAAGGTGGCAAGCGGGATGCTCTGCCTTCCTGATCGGCTCTACGCCCTGGCCGATCCGAATATTCTCGCCGCTCCAAAAAAAGTTGAAATAATCTCGCCAGCCCGCGCGTAGATGGAATGAGCATCTCTCCAGGAGCATTCTATGCAAACCGTCGTGGCAGCACCTGACCTGCCATCTCGACATTGCTATCCGTCGCCAACTGGCGCATGGATTCGTCTATGCGAACAGGCACGACCGACCCCACACAGGTCGCGCCGGGATTGTGAGCAACCGTCGGATGGTATCGTGTCGGAAGACTTGAAATCGGCTCTCGTTGGTATTCTACCCCAGCTGCGCCGTTTCGCGCGGACTTTGACGCGCTCCGCAACCGAGGCTGATGATCTGGTGCAGGAGGCGTGCCTGCGCGCGCTTGCAAAAGGACATTTGTGGGATCGTAGCCAGCCGTTGGACCGTTGGATGTTTCGCCTCACCCGAAATTTGTGGATCGGTGAGATACGCAAACGCAAAGTCCGCTTAGGCGAAGGCCATGTGCCTGCGGATGAATCCAATGAGCTTGTGAGCCATGAAACAGGCGAAGCCGCGATGTCGGCAAAAGACATTCGATCCAAGATTGATGCCCTACCAAGTGAGCTGTCGTCGGTCCTGCTTGTGGTATCCGTTGAGGGCTACAGCTATGCTGAGGCTGCAGACCTTCTCGATATTCCCGTTGGCACGGTCATGAGCCGCTTGCACCGGGCCCGTAAAACACTAGCCGGGCAGTTGGCCGACGGCCAGGGAGGGACGTCGTGATGATCACCAGCGTACAACTGAGTGCCTTCTTGGACGGCGAATTACCGCCGAGCGAACAGCATGCCATTGAAAAGGCCCTTGCCGAGGATCCCGCTCTTCAAGCCGAGCTGGAAGCTTTGATGGCAGCCGACACACTAGCCCAGACGGAGTTTTCGGATCGGCTGGCTGAACCCGTGCCTGACGCGTTGCTAGCCGCCATCCAGAATGCCCCAACCCCAGGCATTGAGACATCCATGCCATCCATCCAAATGCCAGACGGCCAGCCATCGCCGCTGCAACGAGCCGGAGGCCTCCGACCCTGGATGATGGCGGCTGCGGCTGCCCTGACATTGGTGATCGGCGGAGTCGGTGGATATGTGGCGGGTCTGAACACCGGCGCGCAGCAAGTGGCCGCGGCTCCTGGTTGGTTGAACGCGATAGCCGACTACCATGCAATCTATGCGGGCCAAACGCGCCACTTGGTCGAGGTTGGAGCCGACGAAACGGACCACATCCAAACCTGGTTGACAGGAACGCTTGGGGAACAAGTGACGATCCCCGATCTTTCCGCGCAGGGTCTGTCCTTCCAGGGCGCACGCCTTTTGGTCGCTGCTGGCAAACCGGTCGCTCAGTTGATGTATCTTGATGGCGACGGTGCGGTGGTTGCCCTTTGCCAGATTCAATCCCCCAACTCAAATGATGGCTTCGCGCAGCACACGATCGGCGCTTTTGATATGGTCTCGTGGGGCGGTGATGGATCGAATTTTGTTGTCGTGGGGGACACCAGCCGTGACGGCCTTGACGCTGTCGCACAGGCGGCGGCTTCGCAGGTCTAGACCTGCCCGGGGTCACCCGGCTCCGCGTAGAGTGACCGCCGTCGCCAGCCTGTCTTGATCGAACGCATACGCGGCTCGGTCTCGGGTCGACCGACCCACTTATCTTGCAATTGCTACGCAGATGACGGGGCGCTTTCAGCAGGTCCGCGCATCGTAATCCAGGCCCAAAAGCTTAGCGCCACAGCGCACGCAGAGATGATCGTCATCAGCGTTCCTGGAATGAAGTTCACATAGCCGGGAAAGTCGACGAACAGCAGATAGCCGACATCGGCCAGGCCGCCAGTCAGGGCCGCCACCCAGATAGCGGTGGTGTTGACACGCCAAATGAAAACGGCAGCCACTATGGTGGTCAGCCCAATCCAAAGCAGGTTGAAGCCATGTTGGTTCAAAATGCCCCCGACAGCCGGATGATAGTCGGCCACAATGGCTGCGGGGTCTATGGCGTCGGCGATGGCGGCAAAGCCTCCACTTGCATCCTGCGAGATAATCATCACGCCGGCGAGCATGTGAACAAGACCCCAAATAACCCAGAGAACCGCCGCAACTTTTAGTGCGGTCGACGTTAGTGCGGTTGGCATGGCAAACCCTCAGCGAAAAGATATCAAGATAGTTGATATTATCAATCAAATCTAGTTCGTTGACTTTGTCAATTAGGGGAGGGCCATGTCGGATACAGATTTGGCCATTTTGTTGGATCGATTGGTGCGCCGTTTGCACGCCGATCTTCAAAGGAAAGCGCCGAGCTTCGATCCTCACCGTGTGGGGCCAGGCGGTGGCATGATGTTATTGACGCTCGCCGAGTTAGGCGAAGTCCCCATGCATGAACTCGCCCGTACCCTTGTCCGCGACAAGGCTCAGGTCACACGTGAGGTGCGCGGTCTGGAAACCAAAGGAATGGTTCAACGAACCGCATCAACCGTTGATCAGCGTGTTGTGCTGCTATCACTCACGTCGGCAGGGGCTGAGTTTGTCGAAACGATACAGAAGGAGCTGGCCGAGACCGTGGATGATCAACTCGGCCTATTGGACGACAACGAGAAACGCCAATTGCAAACATTGCTGGCCACTGCGGTTGGGCCAGCGTCGCCGAAGGAGCGCCCTTAACCGGCCCGATAGCGCGCCATGGCGGAGCGTTCCAGCGCCGCGACGGTCAGTTTGTCGAGGCCGAAGGCATCGCGCAGCATTTGCAGCATACGCAGCTCTTCCTGGCGCAGCGAAAGGTCAGCCGCCGCGACCTCCACACCGCAAGCATAGGCGGTATCAACCAACCGTTCAGGCACCGCCTCGGCAATCGCTTTAAGCACCGATTCCAGGCCACCTTCTTCCGAAAGAGCATGGCTGGCGGTTTCAGCAGTCGCCACCAGCCGATCCTTCGAGTAACCGTCAAAAACGGGGAACGTGTTGACCACCTGCCCGATCTTGGCCAATTCCTCGTCGTTCATGGTGCGGTCGGCGGCGGACACCATCACCATAAGCATCACCAGCGCGTCTTGTGCAGACAAGTCAGACATCGAGCATTTCCCTCATTGCGGTTTGACGCAGCTTCGCATCCCTGAACGCTGGCCATTTGTAATCTTGCTGCGACCAAGCTAGGAACGCGCGCGTCCACCTGCAAGGCTTGCGCCTACAAAGGTGACGTCCCCCCAACCAAAGGCTGACCCAAAAGGCGACCCAATGCCCACGCTACCTGCTGCCGACCTCGATCCTGATCTGCTCGACGCCGCAACCAAGGCCAAAGCTTGGCCGTTTGAAGAGGCCCGCAAGCTTATCAAGCGCATCGAAAAGTCCGGCAAGACGGACCCGGTTCTTTTCGAGACGGGCTACGGACCGTCTGGCCTACCGCACATTGGCACCTTCGGTGAGGTCGCGCGCACATCCATGGTGCGCCACGCCTTCCACGTGCTCACCAATGGCAAGGTGGAAACCCGCCTGATTGCTTTTTCCGACGACATGGACGGCATGCGCAAAGTGCCTGGCAATGTGCCAAACCAGGATATGCTCGAAGCGCACATCGGTAAGCCGCTGACGGTCGTGCCCAATCCATTTGGCGGCGATGAGCCAAGCTTCGCGCATCACAACAACGCCAAGCTGCGCGCATTCCTTGACCGCTTCGGCTTTGATTATGAGTTCGCCTCCGCCACCGACTATTACACGTCTGGCAAGTTTGACGCGATGCTGGTGCGCACGCTGGAGCGTTATCAGAAAATCATGGACGTCATGCTGCCGACGCTGGGCGAAGAACGCCAAGCCACCTACTCGCCCATTCTCCCGATCTCACCCACCACCGGCCGTGTGCTCTACGTGCCGATGAAGGAGGTGAATCCCGACGATGCGACAGTCACCTTTGAAGATGAAGACGGCCGCGATGTAACGCTTGATGTGCGCGGCGGCAATGCCAAGCTCCAATGGAAGCCTGATTTCGGCATGCGTTGGGCCGCGCTTGATGTCGATTTCGAGATGTACGGCAAAGACCACCAAGCCAACACGGTCGTCTATGACAAGATTTGCCGCATCCTCGGGGGGACGCCGCCCGAGCACTATGTTTACGAGCTGTTTCTCGACGAAAAAGGCGAAAAAATCTCCAAAACGAAGGGCAATGGGATCAGCATTGATGAATGGCTGAACTATGCCTCATCGGAGAGCTTGGCCCTGTTCATGTTTCAGAAACCGCGCACGGCGAAACGGCTTTATTTCGATGTGATCCCGCGGGCGGTGGACGAGTACTTCCAGCATCTCAATGCCTTCGATCGGCAAGACGCAAACCAGAGGCTCGCGAACCCGTCCTACCACATCCATTCCGGCGCGCCGGAAGCGGTGGAGCTGCCAGTCAACTTCTCCATGCTGTTGAACTTGGCAAGCGCAGCAAACGCGCATGACGAAGACGTGCTTTGGGGCTTCATTAGCCGCTACACCCACGGTTTGGCGAAGGGCGACAACCCGACCTTCGACGCGCTGGTTGGGTCTGCAGTGCGCTACTTCGAAGATCGTGTGGCACCGGGCAAACGCTACCGGGCACCGACCGACGAGGAACGCGCTGCGCTGGAAGAATTGGCATCGAAGCTAGATGGTATGGAAAGCGAAGACGCCGTGACACTTCAAGGCGCCGTCTATGATGTTGGCCGCGCGCACTTCCCTGACCATAACAAACCCAACAAAGACGGCACGCCTGGCGTGTCCGTCACCTGGTTCTCGGCGCTCTATCAAATCCTGCTCGGTGAAGAAAAAGGACCTCGCTTTGGCTCGTTCGTGGAGCTTTATGGTGTGCCGGAAACCCGCGCTCTTATCGCCAAGGCGTTGGCGGGTGAGTTGAGCTAGACCGCGCGCCCTGTGCTAGGCAAGGAGCCGACATGCCCCTGTTCAAAGTACCAAAGCTGTTCAAGGACCCGAGCCGACCAGATCCGGTGGAGGCCTTTATCAAAGCCTATGTTGCGATGGACGTCGACGGCATGCTTGCTCCCCTGGCCGACGATGTCGTGTTCAAAAGCAAAGTCGGCAGCGAGCTCCTTGCGGAGGCCAACAACAAGGAAGAGTTCGAGGCCCATGCACGCGCCGACGTGAGGGCCTTCAAGCAGCGCACCCAGACGATCAAGAAGACCTTCAACATGGGGCCCACCACCATTGTGACGTTCCAGCGCGACAGCGTAGTCGCCAAAGACATGCCCAATGGCTGGAAAGCGGGCCAAGAGCTTCAACTCCGCGGCGCAACCGAGTTTCAACTACGCGACAACACGATCGTGCGCATCACCGATCAGTGCTAGCAGACGCAGAACCATGGTTACCGTCGCCGCCCTCTACCATTTCGCCACAGTGCCCGACACAGCTGCCCTACAGGGACCGCTGAAGACGCTGTGTGCACAAGGTGGTGTGATGGGCTCGCTCCTGCTGGCCAAGGAAGGCATCAACGGGACGATCGCCGGCCCCCGCGCTGGCGTCGATGCGGTGATCGCTCATATCCGCGCGCTGCCTGGTTTTGCCGATTTGGAGTGGAAGGAAAGCACAGCCGGTGAAATGCCGTTCAAGCGCATGAAGGTGCGCCTGAAACGTGAGATCGTCACCATGGGTCAGCCGGAGGTCGACCCGACATGTGCTGTTGGCCGCTATGTCGAGCCTGACGACTGGAACGCGTTCATCAGCCAGCCCGATGTGGTGGTGATCGACACCCGTAACACCTACGAAACCTCCATCGGCACGTTTGAAGGCGCTATCGACCCAGGCACCCGCACTTTTGGCCAGTTCCCGTCTTGGTGGGAGCAGAACGCCGAGCGTTTTCACAACAAGCGTATTGCCATGTTTTGCACCGGGGGTATCCGCTGTGAAAAGTCGACCGGTTACCTGGTCCAGCAGGGCGTTGAGGAGGTCTACCACCTCAAAGGCGGTATCCTGAAATACCTTGAAACGGTGCCCGCTGAGGAAAGCCTTTGGCGTGGCGACTGCTTCGTCTTCGATGAGCGTGTCTCCGTCGGTCACGGGCTGGTGGAGGGCGACCATTCGCTGTGCCGTGCTTGCGGTCGCCCGCTCAACGAAGCAGAGCGCAACCACCCGGATTATGAACTCGGCGTGCAATGCCAGCACTGTGTTGAGGAGTACACCGACAAGGCGCGCGCCCGTTTCCGCCAACGCCAAAAGCAGATGGAGTTAGAAGCGCGCCGCAAACTGATGGCGGCCGAGTAGCGAACGCGATGCTGTTTTGGTTCCTGGCCGGTCTGGCCGCCTTTCTTCTCGGCCTGTCCAAGGGTGGCATGCCCGCAGTTGCGGTTCTGTCGGTGCCGCTGTTGTCGCTGGTTATGGATCCGATCCTGGCGGCTGGCCTTCTTCTGCCGCTTTATTTGGTGGCGGACTGGTACGCCATCTACCTGTTCCGCAAAGCGTTCTCGGTGCGCAATTTGAAGATACTTCTCCCGGCAGGTGCGATCGGGGTGTTGGCTGGCTTTTTTGCCGTCTCCAACGTGCCAACCGACGCTGTGAAGCTGTTGCTTGCCGTTATTGGCCTGTCTTACGTCGCCAACGCTTTCGTGAAGCGTCTTCGCAAAGGCGACGTTCCACCGCGCCCAGCCGATGTGCCGCGCGGCCTGTTCTGGGGGTCGCTTGCTGGCTTGACCAGTTACATCGCGCACTCCGGTGCACCGCCCTACCAGACCTATGTCTTGCCCCAGAAGCTGGAAAAGATGGTCTATCTCGGCACGACCACCATCTTCTTTGCCTCTGTGAACCTCCTAAAACTCCCGACATTTGTTCTGGCGGGCCAGATGACCTGGGATAGCTTGAGCCAGGCTGTCTGGCTGGCGCCTTTTGCGCTGCTTGGTGCTTGGAGCGGCGCACAAATCAGCCGCTTGCTGCCGGAGCGGATCTTCTTCTTTCTGGTCGAGATTGCTCTGGGCCTCGTTTCACTCAAATTGCTCTACGAAGTTATCGTTTCGCTCGCGGGTCTCGGCTAGTCCAGATCAACTTTCCCGCTGCGCCCACGCTTGATGGCACCACGTCTGGTCTTGGCCTCAAGGCGGCGTTTTTTCGATCCGAGTGTTGGCTTGGTGGCGATGCGCTTTTTCGGCACATAGGCGGCACCCCGGATAACGCCAAACAGGCGATCGCGCGCGTCCTTGCGGTTCATTTCTTGGGTGCGATGCCGGTCCGCGAGGATCACCAGAACGCCATCCTTGGTAATACGGCTATCACCAGATGCAAGGATCTTGGCCTTCACGCGTTCTGGGAGGTTCGGCGAGCTGCGCACGTCGAACCGAAGCTGCACGGCGGTCGCGACCTTGTTGACGTTCTGGCCGCCTGGGCCGCTGGCGCGAACGAAACTCTCGTGCAGCTCGTCATCGAACAGGGCGATGGATGAGGTCACCTGGATGCGTGCCATCAATCGTCCCTCTGATAGGCCCAAAGACCACGACCTTGAGACCGAGCCTCAGTCTCCGCGGCGCGTTGCTCGGCTGACGCGTCTGCATCAGCAAAGGCCCATCCTTGCGCCACGATCCACAGAGCCAAATCCGTGTTGGCTACAAAGCATGGTGCTGCATGATCAACGTTTGCATCCTCGCGCAGCCCAATCGTGCACGAGACCACACGGCGGCCAACAAAGCGACGTACGGCGGTGCGGGCAATCACGGCACACAGCGGCGTCCTTCCGTCACTGAGACGACAGATGGCATCGGAATCGATGGCTTCGGTGCCCATCAAGGTCACCATGCCGCGCCTCGTTCGCAGCCTGTTGGCTTCTTCAAAAACAACAATGCCGAGGCTTGTTGGCCGGGGTGGTGGTTGTTCAACAGGAGGCGCCGGAAGCCGCTCCAACTCTGTGCCAGCATCCGGCACGTGCACGGCCCGCCCGGGGATCACTTGGCGGACATCCGGCAAGGTTTCGGTTGAGGGTATGGGCGCAGGAGGATTGCTGCCTTGCTGCACCTGTGCGCTCTCCTCCTCGACTGGCGAGCAGGCGGCGAGCAGGCAGACAAGCGCCGAGAGCGCGATACTACTGCGTGGCCCAAACAATGCGCGCCATCCAATCAATGTCGGGCAGGGCAATTTTGCGGTTGGGGTGGGCCTCATTGAGGGAGTGCAGCTCCACATGGCTGCTGGTCTTGCGTACCAAGATCTTCGCGAGAACTTCGCCGTCCTTAGTTCGGACCACGACGCGGTCCTGTCGGCGGATCTGTGCTCCTGGCGAGACAACGATTACATCTCCGTCACGGTACAGAGGCAGCATAGAATCGCCAGAAATCTCCAGCGCATAGGATTGCCCATCAGCAAGATCCGGAACGTGGATAGCCTCCCATCCATGGCCCGTCGGGAATCCAGCATCGTCGAAGAAGCCGCCATCGCCCGCTTGGGCAAATCCTATCAGCGGTACAACAGCGCCCACATAGGGTGTGTCCAGGCCCTTGGTCTCAAGCGCCCCGGACATCAGTCGTGCAAAGCTAGCGAAGTTTTCGCCGGTCGCGTTGAGAATCTTAAACAGGGACTCGGTCGATGGCCATCGCGGCCTGCCATCCTGGGCGAAACGCTTTGATTTGTTGAATGCGGTTGCGTCCAACCCAGCTTGGCGCGCCAAAGCTGAAACCGAAAGCTCATGTCTTTGGGCCAGGGCGTCGATCGCCGACCATATTTGCACGTGGGACATGGTCTGCATCTCTTGCGATAGGACAGAAAACCTATTGTGGTCTAGTTTAGGCATGCCAACCCGTCCACGCCCTCAGGGGTGCATGCAATAGAAATACAACCTTAGCGAGAGTCCATGCCCATCGCCGCGAAATGTCTTTCGGGCGTTCTAATTCGATGATGAATTGTGCAAAAACGACCTTTGATGGCTACAAGGTGACTCAAAGGCGATCTCCAAAGGTAGGGTCAAGCGAGAGCAAGGATCGTTCATGGCGGGGCGCATGATGTTGATCTTCAAGATCGAAGACGCGGATATCTGGCAGCAGGCGCAAGCGGCCGGCGTCTACAAAGGTGCGCCTGTCGATTTGGCAGACGGGTTTATCCATTTTTCAGCTGGCGACCAGGTGGCCGGAACGCTCGGCAAGCATTTTGCTGGCCGCACAAACCTCGCCATGATCGCGGTTGAGGCGGAGGCGCTTGGCAGCGACCTGCATTGGGAGGTCTCGCGCGCAGGAGCGCTGTTTCCGCACCTGTACGCCCAGCTTGATCCATCACTTGCGGCAGGCGTTCGACCCATCCCAGACAATCACGACCTGTCTGTTTTCACAGATTGGGGCATCGCGCCGTGACCATGGACCCGTGGCCACTTGTCCGGCGCTTTGTTTTCGCCCGTCCGCCGGAAGAAGCCCACCAACTGGCTCTGAAGGGCCTGAAAGCAGGCTTGGTACCGCCATCGTCCAAGGCAACGCGGCCATATCCCCATATGGCACGGACGGTAGCAGGGCTCACCTTTCCCAATCCGGTTGGGATTGCTGCTGGTTTCGACAAAAACGGCGATGTCCCCATGGCCATTCTGGCGCAAGGCTTTGGCTTCACCGAGGTCGGTACCACGACGCCCAAATCACAAATGGGTAACCCGAAACCACGGGTCTTCCGCCTTGTCGAAGATGAAGCGCTGATCAACCGCCTCGGATTCAACAATGAGGGGCACGATGCTATGGCCCGCCGTCTGGAAGCGCTGCCGCCCAAGGGCGGGCGCGGGATAATCGGCGTGAACATTGGCGCCAACAAGGATGCCGATGATCGCATCGCTGACTATGTCACCGGCGTGCGCCGCTTCGCCCGCCTAGGCGACTACATCACCATTAATATCTCGTCGCCCAACACCCCGGGCTTGCGCGATCTGCAGGGCAAAGATGCCCTTACGCGCTTGCTCCACGAGGCATTAGAAGCGCGCGCACAAACCCTGCAGGGCGGCGAAGCCTGCCCGGTGTTTGTCAAGATCGCCCCTGACCTGGACGAGGAAGGCCTTGCCGACACGCTGGAGGTCCTTTCGGCAAGCCCGGTGGAAGGTGTGATCGTTTCCAACACCACCAACGCACGGCCTTCCACCTTGCGATCTTCCCAAGCGAGCGAGACGGGCGGATTGTCTGGCAAGCCGTTGTTTGAGCCATCGACGGACATGCTGCGCCGGGTAAAAGCTGCGCTGGGTGGTAGCAAAGCGCTGATCGGTGTGGGCGGTGTCGACAGCGCACAGACCGCGCAAGCCAAGCTCGATGCCGGGGCGGATCTGGTCCAGCTTTACACAGGCTATGTGTTCCAAGGCCCGGGCTTGATTGGTGATATTCTATCTGGTCTCGACAGAACGGCTTAACCGCCTTAACTCTCACGCAACGACAGACATGGCCTGACGCTGCTTTGTGGCAGCCTGGCCCACCCGCGAGGCAATCCCTTGGCACGCGACAGCGACGACGCGACACCTCTAGGTGACCGCGATGCACTCGTGGCCTATCTGGCAGGCGGCGAGAAAGATCCTTCCGCCTTCCGCATTGGCACCGAGCACGAGAAGTTCCCTTTCACGCTCGAGGGCTTTCATCCCGTGCCCTACGAGGGTGAGCACGGCATCGAACGGCTGCTGCGCGGCATGGAAGGTCTGCTGGGTTGGGAGCCCATCTTGGATGAGGGGCGCATCATAGGCCTCGCGGACCCAACCGGCGGCGGCGCCATCAGCCTGGAGCCCGGCGGCCAGTTTGAGCTGTCCGGAGCTCCGCTGGAAAACCTGCACCAGACCTGCTCAGAGGTGCACGCGCATTTGGCGCAGCTTCGCGAGGTGGCGACACCTCTTGGTATTGGTTTCCTCGGTACCGGCATGTCCCCGACCTGGTCACTCGATGAAACGCCGGTCATGCCCAAGTCGCGCTATGACATCATGGCCAACTACATGCCGAAGGTGGGCACCCGCGGCCTCGACATGATGTTCCGCACCGCGACCATTCAGGTGAACCTCGACTTTTCGTCCGAAGCCGACATGGTGCGCAAAATGCGTGTCGGTCTGGCCCTGCAACCGGTGGCGACGGCCCTATTCGGCAACTCGCCTTTCAATGATGGTGCGGTGAATGGCCTGCAATCGGCGCGCGCTTATGCCTGGCTCGATACCGACAACAACCGCTCGGGCGCCCTGCCGCAGGCGTTTGATGATGATTTTGGTTACGACGCCTATGTCGAATGGGCGCTTGACGTGCCGATGTATTTCATCAAGCGGGGCAGCACCTACCACGATGTTACCGGGTCATCGTTCCGCGATCTGATGGCGGGCACACACCCCGCAGTGCCTGGTGAGACGGCCACGCTGTCAGATTGGACGAACCATCTTTCGACCCTGTTTCCAGATGTGCGCCTGAAACGCTTCATCGAGATGCGCGGCGCTGACGGCGGACCATGGGCGCGCATTTGCGCGCTGCCCGCGCTTTGGGTTGGCTTGTTGTACGACGACGCAACCCTGCGCGAAGCCGAAGCGCTGGTGATGGATATGACGGCCCAAGAGCGCGAGGACATGCGCATCCAGGTGCCGGAACTTGGCCTGCGTGCACCTTATCGCGGCGGCACCGTGCAAGACTTGGCGGCGCAAATGGTGCGCCTCGCGAAGAAGGGGCTAGCCGCGCGCAGCAACCTCAACCCGTCGGGCAATGATGAAAGCATCTTCCTCTCGGCTTTGGAGGAAGTGGTCGAGACGGGCCGCAGCCCGGCAGACGTTTTGCTCGAGCGCTACCATGGCGCTTGGAACGGTGACCTAGAACGCATCTTCAAAGAGTTTGCGTATTAAAGCGGTTAGGATTTGAGCGCCCGCCAGCCAATATCGCGGCGGCAGAAGCCTTCCGGCCAGTCAATTGCGTCGACCATGCCATAAGCCTTGTCCCGCGCTTCTTGCAGCGTTGCACCACGCGCCGTGACGTTCAGCACCCGCCCGCCATTCGCCAGCAAAGCCCCATCCTCACCGCGCTTCGTGCCGGCGTGGAAGACCATGACGTCCGCGTCGCCCGTCTGCGGGATCGTGATGGGCGAGCCCTTATCATACGACCCGGGATACCCTTGCGTCGCCATCACAACCGTCATCACCGGATCGTCGTTCCAAGCGACCTGCGCAGACCCAACTTCACCATTGGCGCAGGCCATCAGCACCTCTGCTAGGTCACCCTCGAAGCGCATCATCAACACCTGACATTCCGGGTCGCCAAAGCGCGTGTTAAACTCGATCAGCTTCGGCCCGTCTTCGGTGATCATCAGACCCGCGAACAACACGCCTTTGAACGGCGTGCCGCGCGCGGCCATGCCATCCATGGCGGGCTGGACAATCTCTGCCATGACTTGCTCGACCATCGCATCGCTCATCACCGGCGCTGGGGCATAGGCGCCCATGCCGCCGGTGTTGGGGCCGGTGTCGCCTTCGCCAACGCGTTTGTGATCCTGGGCGCTGCCGAAATAGAGCGCCTGCTCGCCATCGCACAGCGCAAACAGGCTGGCTTCCTCGCCAATCAGACACGCCTCGATGACGACGCTCGCCCCTGCCTCACCAAAGGCCCCGTCGAAACAGGCAATGACGGCCTCGCGGGCGGTCTCCATCGTTTCGGCCACCGTGACACCCTTGCCTGCGGCCAGCCCATCGGCCTTGATCACGATGGGCGCGCTGTGTGTGTCCAGATAGGCAAGTGCAGACGCCTGATCGGAGAAATGTCCATAGGCTGCGGTGGGGATGCCCATCTCATCGCATAGCGCCTTGGTGAAGGCTTTCGAACCTTCCAGCTGAGAGGCCGCCTGGCTGGGGCCAAAGGCGGCTGTGCCGCTGCCTTCCAGATCATCCACCAAACCGGCCACGAGCGGCGCCTCTGGCCCAACCACTACCAAATCCACGGCCTCAATGGCGCAGAAATCGGTGACTGCCTCAAAATCCATGATGTCGAGATCGACCGAGCAGTCGATGCCGCCATTGCCCGGCGCGCACCACACCTCCTCGACGCTTGCGGACCGCTCTAGGGCCCAAACCAGGGCATGTTCGCGCCCACCACTTCCAATCACCAACACCCGCATGGACGATCAACCTTGCATCCGCACCTGCGGCTTGCCACATGCAAGGGCCAGCCGCCTCGATCCCGTGGGGAGACCAAACATGTCCAACGCCGTCAACCGTTTCCTTGGGGGATCACCCCTCGGCGTGTTCGTCAAATTGCTCTTGGTCTCACTTCTGGTGGGCATCGTGCTGTCAGCGCTCGGCCTGACGCCGCTGAGCTTGGTCGACTTCATCGTCGACTTTGTCGAGCGGATTTGGAACCTTGGCTTTGAGGCGCTTGGTCAGTTTGGTGATTGGATCCTGCTGGGCGCAACGCTGGTGATACCCGTCTGGTTCATCATGCGGCTGATGGATCGGTCGGGGCGGTAGACCCGGCACACCTGAGACTTTTATCTACCAATTGAAGAGCCCGTTCGGCAGTTCCACAACTTCTCGGCGATCTCGGTTGAAGACCCAAAGTCCGTAAAGGATCGGCCCCAAGATGATGCACAGGACAAGCACTATCCCGAGACCGATGTCTTCGCGGGTTTTGAGTTGGCTGCTTGGCTTCATGGCGGTAGTGTTTCGCACTAATGCCACGCGGTCCAATTGAAGCAGATCCAACGCCGAGCGACATAACCTCTTGGTGACTTGGTGGAGCAGTCCCAACAGGACCGCAACCAACAGCAATGGCTATTCAATGGAGGAGAGTGAGCATTGTGACGACAGCGATTGCTTGGCTGACGCATCACTACGATGATGAAGAACAAGCCGCGTTTCATAGGTTGGCAAGCGAAGCCTTCGCCTTTGGCGACGTCTATCAGTTTCGTGATGGTGTGACTCTCAGAAAGGGAGAGTCGCCCACTCAAATCATATCGCTGAGCGAAGAAGAGGTCATAAAGGCATCACCACGACGTCACGCGTTGTGGGCTCACAAAATGCAGTCAGGGCCAGAGACCGATGACCTGATGGACATCCTGATGATGGCGATTGCTCAGCGTTTGCGTGACTACGACTATTTCTGGTTCATTGAGTCGGACGTCGATTTCACCGGCGATTGGGCGACCTTTTTTTCTGATTTCACCGATTGCACCGCGGACTTGTTGTGTATGCACATTTGTCAGCGTCATATGTCGTCAGACTGGTATCATTGGCCAACATTTGGCGCACCGTTCCAGCTTCAACAAGAGAACCAGATCAAGGGTTTCTTCCCAGTTTCGAGGTTCTCGCGTGCCTTCACTGACCTCGTTAGTAGCGAAATCAACAATGGTTGGTCTGGTCACTTCGAAGCGATCTTGCCAACCATGGCGAATTGTTGGGGTCTTTCAATTGAAGATATCGGCGACACTGGTCCTTGGACACCAGCCAGCCGGAAGGGCATGTGGTGTGGCTCGACTTATCGCTACCGTCCTCCGGTGGCTTCCCATTACCATCCTTATAGCGATGTCGACTTGCCAAGAAACAATCTCATTCATCCGGTCAAAACGGCCGCGTCGCACAATGCAACTGGCAAACGGCGGCGCAAGAAACGACCAAAGAATCTGACGAGCCGACTGAAGTCTTGGGCACTGAATCCGTTCAAATCTGTTGTGAAACGCAGAAACTGAGCTACGGGCCGACATCGGCCGCTAATCCGCGAGACAGGCTTCCCTGGACAGCAAATTAGGGTCCAACTTTTTGGGTCGGACGCCTGTGTTGTTGGAACTTTTGCCAGTCACCATTGCGGTCGACCAAGTGGCTCCACGCCATATACTTCAGCTCGACATCACCATCAAAGGTGCTGCTTCCTACCCACCCGCTCCCAAATACCGCGCCATCACCTTATGGATCGTTGCGTGGCGGACACCCACCTCGTCATGGTCATTGCCATAACCGCCGCCGATCACGGCGGCGAGCGGCAGACCGCGTGAGCGCACCTGATCGATGACGAACCAATCACGATCCATCAGCCCTTGCATGGAAAGGGAAAGCCGCCCCAGCTTGTCGCCCGCATGCGGGTCAACGCCCGCATTGTAGAACACCATGTCCGGATGGAAGGCATCCAAAGCACGCGGCAGGGCGGCGCGGATAATCTCCAAATAGGCGGCGTCCTCAACGCCATCATCCAGCGCGATATCAACGTCGCTTGTGGCTTTGTCGGACGGGTAATTGTGGGCGGCATGAACGCTCAGGGTCATGACGCTATTATCGCCTGCGAAGATCCGAGCTGTCCCGTCGCCCTGGTGCACATCCAAGTCGACAATCAAGGCCTTGCCGATCAGCCCGTCTGCCTGCAGCACCCGCACCGCCACGGCCACATCGTTGTAAACGCAAAAGCCTGCGCCTTGCTCGAAGCGCGCATGGTGACTGCCACCAGCCGTGTTGGCGGCCATCCCATGCTCGAGCGCCAGCCGCCCGGCGAGTACGGTGCCAGCTGTTGCCAACCGTCCGCGCCGCCCCACGGCTTGGGTGATGGGAAGGCCTATATCCTTCTCGATGGAACGCGGAACCGAGCCATTGTTCACTCCATCCACATAGGCGGCGGCGTGGGCAAGCCGAAGCCACCCGTCTGGGGCTTCGCGCGGTTCGTGGAACCCGTTAGGCACCAGGCCCTCGGCCCGCAAATGGTCCGCCAGCGCGCCGAACTTGCGCATCGGGAAACGATGCCCGTCGGGGAGCTCTGCCACATAGGCCGGGTGGTGAACGATGGGGAGCATGGGGGACGCCATGCGCGCGATATAGGCCTCCATCTGCCACCACCCAAGTGCATCCCCCGCAGGATCTAGCGCTTGTCGGCATGAAGCAGCGACAGTGTGACACCAACCACATAATAACGTTGCGTCATTTGCTAAGGCATGGGCATCGAAACGGCTCGATAGGCCGTTTGCAACAAGCTCTGATGAGGCGCGTTATGAATGGATTGCCGGGTGGCCCACTGCTGGAGGCCGCGATCATCAAATTCAACATTGAACCCGCGGCAGCGCAGGCGGCATGCCTTCGCTCATCTGCAGAGACGACCGAGCGACCCATTGCTTCCGTCGCTTACACCTGGGCGTCCAACACTTGGATGGCACTCGCATCCGGCCTGCGGCATGCGCACATTGCCATGGCGCAACACCTGATGGAGCCTTTGCGGCACTAAAAGCTGATCCGTTGCCCGGATAACGACAGTTCAATGTCTGTCGTGTTTTGGCGTGACCGCGCCTATGAAACACTCTCGATGAACGCTTTGAAGGCATCCGCATAGTCTGGATGCCAGCGGCTGAGGGCAGGACGGTTCTCAATAATGTCGCCCGCTGCCCAGGCCATGCGCTTTTCATCCATTTCGCGCGGCACATCATTGTCCGGACACAGAATGTAAAAGTCCCCCCGGTTCATCGACTCGATGAAAAAGCCCACCGTTTGCTCAGCCGTCCAAGCGGCAGGCGGCTTGTCTCCGGCGCCGGTGGTCATGCCGGTATGGACAAAGCCTGGAATCAAGAGGTGCGCTGTAATCTGGCTACCCTCTGTGTTGCGCAGCTCATGCGACAGCGCTTCGGTGAAGGCTTTCAGCCCCGCTTTGGAGACATTGTAGGCCGGATTGCCAGGCGGCGTGGTGATGCCCTGCTTGGAGCCTGTGTTGATGATCGCGCCGGGGCGTCCACGAGCGATCATGTTGGGTGCAAACACCTGGCACCCGTGGATTGGACCCCAAAGGTTGATGCCGAGCGTCGCTTCCCAGGCGGAGAGGGGCCCTTGGCAGGACGAACTCATGCCAATGCCGGCATTGTTCATGAGGATGTCCACCCCACCAAAACGCTCGGTGATGGCGGCTTCCAAAGCTTCAAGCTGCGCCCGGTCCGAGACATCCGTGGTCGCGGTCATCACGTCGGTCGCTCCGGCGGCGCGTAACGCGGCGTCGGTTGTGGCCAGTTTGTCGGCGTCTCGGTCGACGGCAACCAAGCGCATGCCCATGATTGCGAATTGGGTTAAGGCAGCAAGGCCGATACCAGAGGCGCCGCCGGTAACAACGGCGACAGAATCCTTGGTGAAGGCAGGGTGGGTCATAAGGGGGTCTCCAAAACAGAACGTTTCGCCGACCTTAAGGGTGGAGGGTCAACCCATCCAGTCCAAAGGTGGTTTGACCACCATCAGCCAGGTCGCGGTGACCAGAGGTACTGTGCTGATCAGGCCCCAAATGAGCCAGCGGTTCGATAGCGCGCGATATGCGTCGCCCACATCGTCAACTGGGAACGCCTTGGCGAGGCGCGCTTGCTCGATTTGGATCGGCACAATGATGAACAACCAGATGAGCCCGGCCATCACGAAGAAAATTTGGCTCCACAGCAGCCATCCTTCGGTGAGCGGATAGCCTGCCGCAGCGGCCATGTAGTAGCCGCTGCCCATAATCAGGATGACGCCCCACACGGTCATCGACCAATCGGTGTAAGTGACCAGCCTCTGTGCGAAGCTTAGCACCTGAGGGCTGCCGTCAATGTCGGCAAAGAATTTCCAGATGGCCGTCACCGTGATGTTGCCCATCAACATGGCAACACCGGTCACATGCAAAAACTTGGCGATGTCGTACAACATGCCCCAGCCATAGCACTGCAAATGGGCAGGGCACGAATACCCAAAAGGCGCATATTTCGGTGAAGCACTCAATCCTTAACGCGCATTAACACTTATTCGCCGATCGGTTCAATATCCAGTTAACTCATTGAATTATAATAATATTTACATCCATCATGCAAAGCTAGTGCACTCAAAAAGCGGGTGCAGCTATGACCAAGCCAAATGCGACGACGACTTTAGAAAGACACGTAAGACCGACCCTACGGGCGATCTGGCAGTCTTTTTGGAAACAAGAATCCGGGGTGGTCATTGTGCTGGCCACCTTGGCCATGCCTGTCATGCTGACGCTCACCGCTGTCACAATCGATTACACGAATGCCGAGCGGTTGCGGGCTGCCGCGCAAGCTTCACTGGATGCCGCCTTGCTGGCAGCGGCCGGCGAATACAACAACGGCAGCCTCGAGGCTGACGAGATCAACGCTTATGTGAATGAATATTACGAAGCCACAATGCTGGGCAAAGGCCTAGAAGCGATTTCAATCGGGACGGTCAACACCGTTGTCGATGACGAAGCCGGAACAGTTAGCGGCAGCTTGCGGGCAACGTCGCAGGCCATTTTCTCGGGCATAATCAATCCTGATGGTGTCGATGTGGGTGTTGAAGCGGATATTTTCCTGCGTCGCCAGCAAATCGAAGTGGCCATGGTGTTGGACGTGACCGGATCGATGAACGGCGCGCGTCTCGAAGCACTGAAAGACGCGGCCACGGATATGGTCAGCAGCCTCATACCGCCCGATGGCACGACCTCGATTGACTCCAATGTGCGGGTCTCCATCGTCCCTTATTCCGACCTTGTGAACGTCGGCCCTTATGAAGTCGACGTGACGGGATACAACTCCGGTGAATCGTGTGTCTACGAGCGCACTGGCGGGCGGGCTTTCCGTGATGTCAGACCTTTTGGACCGCATCCCGCCGGTCAGGCTGATGACGATGGCATCGTCAACTTGCCGCCGAACGGGAATGGCGACCGCGATGAAAAGCCGGACAATGCCATCAGTCGGCGTAACTTCAACGGCTATGTCTGCAACAATCCTGAATTGTTGCCGCTGTCGGCCAACCGTGCCGAGTTGGTGGACCGCATCGAGTCTTTCACGGCCAGTGGGTGGACCTCAGGGCATATCGGTATTCAGTGGGGCTGGTACACGCTGTCTCGTCGTTTCTCATCCGTTTGGCCCGGCGTGTCCCGCCCAGCAGCGTACAACGAAGACGATGTGCTGAAGGTCATGGTGCTGATGACCGATGGTGCATTCAACACCTGGTACGAAAGCGGCAATGGCAGCTCCTTCAGCCAGGGCGATCGGTTGTGTGCTGCGATCAAAGATGCCGGCATCGAAATCTACACGGTTGGGTTCCTGACAGGCACTGTCGAAGACAATTTCCTGCGCGGTTGTTCAAGCGGGCCAGATTACCACTTTGAAGCTTCATCGCAGGAAGCCTTGGTGGGTGTTTTCCGCACCATCGGCCAAACGCTTTCGGAGCTGAGAATTGCCAACTAGTCCGCGAAGTGGCGGGTCTGGAGCCACGAAATGTGGGGTCGAAATAGTCCGTTTACCCTCTGAATTTGCTTCATATTTACGTCCAGCTGCTAGCTTTCGCACGGTATAGACAAGGCGCAATCTTATCATGATCAAGCCCACACTCAGAAACGTCTTCGCAGGCCATCCAGGTGCCGCAATGCGCGCGATTTGGGACTCCTTTTGGAAACAAGAGTCGGGCGTGGTTGTTATCATGTTCACGTTCGCCATGCCGGTGATTTTAACGCTCACGGCTATCGCGATGGACTACACCAGTGCCCAACGGTTGCGCACGGCGGCACAGTACTCTCTTGATGCCGCGTTGCTTGCTGCCGCCAGCGAGTACAACAATGGCGCTATCGATGCAGAAGACGTCAACGTTTTCGTCAACGATTACTACCAAGCCAACATGCTCGGCAAAGGCTTGGATGAGATTACAATCGGTACCGTCAGCACCCAACTTGATGAAGACGCCGGAACGCTCGATGGCCAATTGCAGGCCATATCCGAATCTGTGTTTTCGCAGTTGATCAACCCAGAAGGCGTCACCGTTGGTGTTGATGCCCAAGTGTTCCTGCGTCGCCAGCAGATCGAAGTTGCTTTGGTGCTGGATGTTACCGGCTCTATGCGGGGCTCAAGGCTTGCCGCGCTGAAAGACGCCGCCACAGACTTGCTAACCAGTTTGGTGCCTGAAGGCGTGGTGACAACAGCCGACGCCAATGTTCGGGTATCGATTGTTCCCTATTCGGATTTGGTCAATGTCGGCGACTTTGAACTTAGTGTAACGGGGTACAACTCTGGTGAATCCTGCGTCTATGAGCGCACCGGTGGTCGTGCCTTCCGTGATGCGCGTCCCTTCGGCCCCGACCCTGCTGGCCAAGAAGATGATGATGGCGAGACCAATTGGCCGCCCTCTGGCAATGGTGATCGCGACGAGAAGCCCGATCGCAGCCACCCACGCAACTTCAACGGCTATGTCTGCAACAACCCCGAACTGTTGCCGCTTTCAGCGAACCGTGCCGAACTGATTAACCGCGTCCAGTCGTTCACCGCGGACGGATGGACCGCTGGACACATTGGTATCCAATGGGGTTGGTTCACGCTTTCGCGCCGCTTTTCATCGGTTTGGCCGAGTGAATCGCGACCAAGCCGGTATGACGATGATGATGTCTTGAAGGTCATGGTCCTCATGACGGACGGTGCCTTTAACACCTGGTACGAAGATGGCAATGGTAATTCCTTCAGCCAAGCCAGCCGTCTATGCGAGGCCGTGAAGGACAGCGGAATTGACATCTATACGATTGGGTTTCTCACCGGGTCGAACGAAGACAATTTCCTTCGCAATTGTTCAAGCGGGGCTGGTTTCCATTTCCAGGCATCGTCGCAAACGGCATTGGTCAGTGTCTTCCGCACCATTGGTCAGACCCTGTCTGAGCTGCGGATCGCACTCTAATAGGCCCCCAGAGCGCATTTGCGGGTGGACTATCGTTCCGAAGCATCCGTTGCGGTGCTCCACCCATTTCCTTCACGGTGATAGCCGCTAGGTGAGGCGGTATGACTGCGCCGCCACCCACAACGAAGGCCCTCGCGAAAGGGCAAGACTTCACGGTTACCCACCGGCGGGTGGTGGCAATCGCCATACCAACCACTTTGGCCTACATTTCAACGCCATTGGTTGGATTGGCCGACACCTGGACAATAGGCCAGATGGGCGACGCAGCACTGATTGGTGCGATCGCCGTTGGCAGCATCATTTTTGATGTCCTCTACACCACAATGAACTTTCTGCGCACTGGCACCACAGGTCTGGTCGCGCAAGCATTTGGGGCTGGCCGACCCCGAGAAGAAGCCACCGCTCTTATTCGGGCGCTCCTCCTGTCGATTGCCATTGGCCTAGCCTTCGTCATCTTGCAGGCGCCCGTTCTGGCCGGTTCGCTCTGGTTCGTTGGAGGCAGTGACCGCGTGCAAGAGGCGGTGATGGTCTATTTTTCCATCCGCATCTATGCAGCGCCCCTGACGCTCGCCAATTATGCCGTGCTTGGGTACTTTATTGGGCGCGGCGAGGCACTGATAGGTCTTGTGCTTCAGACCATTCTCAACCTCACCAACATCGCATTGAACATCTGGTTCGTGCTTGGTCTCGGGTGGGGTGTCGAAGGCGTTGCCGTGGCAAGCGTTTTAGCACAGGCGGTCGCACTGACAGCAGGTGGCGCGTTGATATGGTGGAGACTTCGCGCAACCGAGTTGCCCTCGCGCCGGGAAATCCTCGACCGCGCCGAAATTGGCCGCATGATGGGCGTCAATCGTGACATCATGATCCGCTCTTTCGCACTCCTGTTTGCCTTTGCGACGTTCACCCGATTATCCGCTCAGCAGGGCGAAGTGGTGCTGGCCGCTAACGCAATTCTGGAGAAATTCTTTCTTTTGTCAGGCTACTTCCTCGATGGTGTGGCCGTCGCAGCGGAGCAATTGGTTGGACGGGCGGTCGGTGCTGGGCGCCGAAAACCGTTCTTTCGCACTGTCCAACTGTGTGGGATCTGGTCAGCCATGCTGTGCGCGTTTGCGTGTTTGTTTTTCGTCGTCTTTGGTGGTGCCATGATCAATGCCATGACCCCGGCGCAGGATGTGCGCGATGTTGCGCAAGCCTTCCTTTTGTTCGCGGCGCTAACCCCGATTGTGGGTGCGGCCGCATTTCTTATGGATGGGGTTTATATCGGCGCGACATGGTCACGCGACATGCGCAACATGATGCTGATTTCGTTGGCGGTATATCTGGTAGCTGCCTACACGCTGACACCAGCTTTCGGCAATGCAGGCCTTTGGTTCAGCTTCCTGGTTTTTCTTGGAATTCGCGGCATCACGCTCGGTTCAATCCTGCCACGCAGAGCTGCCATCGAGTTTGGCCGAGCCGCTGAGGGCTAACTGCGAAATTTGCTGATCAAGTCAGAATTGCGCGGCGACTGTCGGTGTTGAACCGGTTGTTGTGGGTGCGGACTCGCGAACACGTCAGGCGCTTGGGATGCGATCTGCTGTGGATGCGGCGCGCGCGACGCTGCTGGTGCTGCCGGTGCTGAATGCCCACTATAGGAGATGCCATAGCCTGGCGGACGTGAACCCGATGGCACATCCGGCTCAAAGACGTCGGCCTCCCAATCATCATCATCCGCCAGCTGTGGGACCAAACGCTCAAGGCCGTCGTCTGGCCTTGCACCGCCCGACGCAGCTTGCCGCCATTGGCTGATCACGCCATCGAGCACGGAGTCGCTGGTTTGCTCGCGTGACCATTGTTCACTGAAAACGGTCGTGCCTCCGTGCGGCAGGGCATCCGGCGGTAGCATCTCCAAAACGATACGTGACGGTAGGTTGACCGCTTCACCAAACACCAAGGCCTCGCGGGTGCTGAGAAGCGGCAGCGATTGCAACAGTGGCGTCCGCGCATCGGCCATTGCCGACGCGATGATGTTCCGATCTGGTTCGTTGGAAAGCCGCATCGCAAACACGGTTGAGCACTGCGATAGGATCGTTGGGTCCAGGTCGGCCGGGCGCTGACTTACCATGCACAACGAGGCGCCGTACTTACGGCCTTCACGGGCGATGCGGGCAATCGATCGCTTGGTCGGCTCAAAGCCGTCCTGCGTGTTGGCAGGCACATAGCGGTGCGCCTCTTCACACACCAGGGTGATCGGCAGGCGGCCGTGGCTATAGATGGCCAAGTCAAAGGTGAGACGGGCAAGAACGGAAACCACGACGTTGACGATTTCACCCGGCAAACCTTTGAGGTTCAAGATCGTGATGGGTTTGCCCTGAACTGGAACGCGGAATAGACGCCGAAGCAGCGTTTTCAGATTGTCTTGAACGGCAAAACTGCCAAACATGAACTCGAAGCGCGGGTCATTGGCGATCAGGTTGATGCGGGCTTTGAGGCGCCGATAAATGTCGAGTTCGCGGGGACGTTCGAGCTGGCCCATTTCCGCATCGATGAGTCCGATGACATCGCTCATGCGGTAGGGAATGGGGATATCAACACTGAAACGATCACTGCCTGAGCCATTACGGCGCAGGGCACTCGCTTCGCCGCGTTCGGAGGCGAACATGCGCTTGGCTGTTGGAATGCACTCGCGCAGGATCTCCGCTTCTTCGACCTGGCCTTTGGAATCGCCAAGAAGAACCTCGATCAGTTCCTCGAAGGTGAGAGCCCAGTAGGGCAGGTTCAAACGGCCGATCGGAATGCACTCGGCGCGGTCGCCAAAGCTTTTCGGATATTCGTCGTGCGGATCGAGCAGGACGATGTGCGCGTTAGGGTGCTTGGCCAAGACTTTGCGCAGCACGAGCGCCACGGTGCAGGACTTCCCGGTTCCGGTCGATCCAACGATGGCAAAGTGCTTGCCCAGCATCTCATCGGTTTCGACAAAGGCTGGGATCGTCGGGTCTTGGTGCAAATGACCGAGGAGAACGCCCTCGGCGCCCTCTTGCTGCGTAACAGCTGTGAGGATGTCATGCGTGATCGGTTGAGCGGCATCGCCAAGGCGCGGAGAAATCGAAACGCCAGTCCGGAAGGTGCCGAACAGCCCATCTTCCTTCCGCGGTAACTCACCAACCAGTTCGATATCAATAAGGCCGGGTTCACCCTCGGTTACGCCAGTAACGGTTGAATTGTGCATAGCCGTAACCTGAGCGATGGCGATGGCACGACCCATATCGAGCGTGACCATTTCACCCAGCAACGGTAGGTCCTGGCCGCCTACTTTTGCGACCAGTTGCGCAGCGGTGCCTTCAACGGATCGAACAACACCGATGTTTTTTTGGGGCTCATAAGCGCAGGGCTTTGGCTCGGGCAGGTCCATAGCAAACAACATTTCTTGGCAGCGTTGTCGTTACGATAGTGTGCTAAGGTTAAAGCTCGCTCACCATTGATGCGGAACTCGCTTAGGTGGTTAATCAACCAACCCAGTCGCCCACCAGCAACTGTACCGCAGTGAGACTCGCCACCACCGCAGTATCCGCGCGCAGGATGCGTGGACCGAGCGAAATGGGGTGCGTGAAGGGCGAGGCGATCAATTGCGCGCGTTCGTCATCGCTGAAACCACCTTCGGGACCGATCAGAACCGTCAAACGTTCGCCGCGAAGGGCCGCAACTCGAGTTGCGGTTTCGCCGACATTTTTATGCTCATCGCACCAAATAAGTGCCCGATTCGCGTCACATTCGCGCAATTTCGCAACCAGAGTTGCGGCCGGTTCGAGGTCCGGGATCGCGAGAACACCACATTGTTCAGCCGCTTCAATGATGTTGGCCCGCAGCTTGTCATCGCGCAGTTTGGTGGTCTGCGTATGGTCGGTGATTACCGGCGCGATAGCCCCAACACCCATTTCTACGGCCTTTTGCACCAGCCAATCCATGCGCTCTTTTTTGATGGGGGCGAACCAAAGCGTTAGGTCATTGAGCGGCGTTTGTGGCCGCGTCTGTTCCAGGACTGTGAGCGTGCCTGCTCGCTTCGAAGCGCGTTCAACCTCAGCACGCCACTCGCCGTCTTTTCCGTTGAAAACCAGTAATTTACCACCTGACTCCATGCGCAAGACCGTGAGCAGGTAATGCGCATGATCATCGGACAAAGGCGCCCGGAAGCCTGCGCTCAAATCGTGGTCGACGTACAGCCGCTGGCTCTTGAAATCAATTCTTGGGGGCATCGTTCGGCTGGCCTTGTTCGCGCGCATCTGGCGGGTCAGGGTAAGCCATGAGCGAAGCAGCAGCTACCAACACGCCAGAATACTCCGTCAGTGAGATTTCATCCGCCGTCAAGCGCACGGTCGAGGACGCGTTTGGCTATGTGCGCGTCCGCGGCGAGTTGGGTCGCGTCAGTCGTCCCGCCTCGGGTCACCTCTACACCGACTTGAAAGACGACCGCGCGGTCCTCTCCGCCGTTATGTGGAAAGGCACGGCGTCCAAGCTCACCTTCAAGCCGGAGGAAGGCTTGGAGGTGATCGCCACCGGCCGCATGACCACCTTCCCAGGTCAGTCGCGGTACCAACTGGTGATCGACAGGATCGAGCCAGCAGGCGTCGGTGCGCTGATGAAACTGCTGGAGGAGCGTCGCCGCAAGCTGGCAGCCGAAGGCTTGTTCGATGAAGCCCGCAAGCAGCTTTTGCCGTTTCTTCCCAAGGTGATAGGCGTCGTGACTTCACCCACCGGCGCTGTGATCCGTGATATTCTGCACCGCCTGTCCGACCGCACGCCAGCCCATGTGTTGGTGTGGCCAGTACGCGTCCAGGGCGAGACCAGCGCGGTTGAAGTTGCGCGCGCCATTGAGGGTTTCAACGCGCTGAAGCCGCTCAGCGATCCGCCCCAACCGGACGTGCTGATTGTTGCAAGGGGCGGCGGAAGCCTTGAAGATCTGTGGGGTTTCAACGAAGAGATCGTCGCCCGCGCCGCAGCGAACAGCATGATTCCGCTGGTGTCTGCTGTTGGCCACGAGACGGACTGGACGCTCATCGATTACGCCGCCGACGTGCGTGCGCCAACACCCACCGGCGCTGCCGAGATGGTCGTCCCGGTCAAGTCTGATCTCGTTCTGACCATCGATGATTTGGCGCGTCGCCTGACGGCGTCGGCTTTGCGCGGTGTGGAAACGCGCCGCCGCGATATGCGCGCATTGGCTCGCGTTCTACCGCAGCCCGATACCCTGCTAACTCACCCACGCCAGCGCCTCGATCAAGCCAGCTTGCGTCTCGCCCAAGCGCTGACCCAAGGCACGATCAAACAGCGTGCCCGGCTCGACAAAGCTGCGGTGCGGCTGACACCGCGCACCATCGAAGCAGGCCTGAAGGAGCGCGCGCACCAGGTTGATGTGTATAAAAACCGGCTTCATCAGGCCATCACCCGCCATGCACAACGCCGCCAAGACCGGTTGGAAAGCCTAGGCGCACGGGTCTCACCGCGCGCGGTCGAGCGGTTGGCGAGCGATGGCCGCAAGGCGATTGCCCGCTTGGATACTGGTCTTCTTCGTGCAGTGAACCATACGGTCCAGAGCAAAAAAGAAGGCCTGGCCCAACGGGCCAAGTTGTTAGCGGCGTTTGATTATCGCCAGGTTTTGGAGCGTGGCTTTGCCGTGGTGCGTGACAGTGCGGGAACGCCGCTGCGCACCGCCGCCGCACTCGACAAGGCTAAGATGGTGCAAATCCAGATGGCCGACGGATCGCGTGATGCCTCTATCGGCAGTGGCCCACCACCAAAGCCGACCAAGCCCAGGCGCGTTACCGACGCACGCCCTAAGCCGAAGCAAGAAAACCTTTTTGGCGACTAATGCCAGTTGATGCGGCGGCTGCAACCGGGGAACAGTTGGGCCCGCTGGCATCGGTCCCCCGATCCCACGATCCAACGCGACCGCGCTCGCTCATTGAACGTATAGTTGATACGATCGAAGCTGGATTCTTCCGCTTCACCGAGCCTTCTTCAACGGAGCGAACCATGGCTTACAAGACGTCCTGCCACTGTGGTGCCGTCTCCATCGTAATGCACCGCAGGATCCGCAAATTAACCAGCTGCAATTGCTCGATCTGTCGTCGCTATGGTGCGCTTTGGGCCTACCAACAGCGGAAGGCCATAGAGATCGACGCCGTATCTGGCGCACTCCAAACCTATGCGCGCCAGAACGGTGATCTCGTATTTTTTCGTTGCGCCCATTGCGGCTGTGTCACGCACTATGAGCGCCAAGACCGACGAGACAATGGCACCGATATGAGCGCGGTCAATATGCGCAACGTCGACAATCCCGCGCAGATCTCGGACATACCAATACGCTATTTGGACGGAGCTAGCACTTGGAAGGTGTTGCATGAAGATGTGCAACCCTACCTGTTTCGCTCGTCGTCGCCGAAATGACCCTTCAGCCCATTGATTGTCGGCGGATAATGCATGGTTGCGGGGTCACCAGATGTCAGAGAACCCAGGGTGTCCAATGAAGCGGCCAGCAAACCTAATGCCTGAATTCGTCCGTGAAGCGCTGGAGACGAACGGGCTCGTGCATCGCTATGCACAACGTCCCTGGTACCAGCGCAACGACTATCTGGGTTGGATAAATCGGGCAAAGCGTGACTCAACAAAGACCAAGCGGCTCAATCAAATGCTTGATGAGCTTCGTTCTGGCGACGTCTATATGAAGATGGCGTGGCGCCCCCGTTCTGGCTCGGCAAAGGCGCCCTAGGACGTCCGTTTGGCGCTTCAAACAGCCAGCTTAGGCGCTCGTGCCAGGTTCTTCACGAAGGCATGGCAGGGCATTGGTGGTCCGAAGTGGTAGCCCTGGAGGCGGTCACAACCTAGTTCCTCCAGCAATTCCGCCTGTCTGGAGGTTTCGACGCCCTCGCCGGTAACCTCAATGCCCAGCGCATGAGCCAAGGCGACGGTCAACCGCACGATCTCTTGGCTTTCCTCACTATCCAGTATGTTGGTGACAAACTGACCCGCGATCTTGAGTCTCTTGGGTCGAATGAGCTGGAGGCCGGATATCGAAGAGTGTGCGGTTCCATAGTCATCGATCTTGAGTTCAATACCCATGTCGTGAAGACCATCGATGTTCCATTTCAGCATCTCGGTATCGTGATCGATGAACACCGTTTCCAGAATCTCGAATGCAATCGCATTGGCCGGCAGATCAAGCCGTCTGAGCTCCGTGAGCAAGCCTGGGTCGCGTAGCCGTTGAGAAGATACGTTCACTGCGATCGTGGGCACATACAAACCCTGCTGGATCCAGTCCTCTCGAAGCCGTAGCACATTTGCCAACACAACGCGGTCGATATCGGATGTGATCTTCAGCTCGTCTGCGACTGGCATAAACTGGCTGGGCGACAACAGTCCCAGCGTAGGATGCCGCCAACGCACGAGCGCTTCGGCGGACACCAGTTCCTGTTCGTTTGCGGTTACAATCGGTTGTAAGTGAGTCTCCAACTGCGCTGGCATCTCGCTGGATACAAGATCTTGCGCAATCCTGGCCTTTAACTCGGACTGCCTGCGCAAAGCATCATCGAAAAGAGTGCAGCGATTGCGGCCATCACTTTTGGACTTGTAGAGCGCGATATCGGCCGATTTTAAGAGTCGACTTGGGTTCAACTGGCCAGGAAGTTCAACGGCGATACCAACGCTTGCACCAACAAGGCAGTGCCAGCTGGCGTAGAGCACTGGTTTGTTGATCTCGCGAACAATGCGATCGGCAAGGTGCGGCGCGGTGGGATTGTTCTCATCGCAAGCCAGCGCAACAATAAACTCGTCGCCGCCAATTCTTGCCACCAGGTCATCCTGTCGAACGACCCCGCGCAGTCGGCGCGCGATCTCGACAAGGACATGGTCGCCAGCGTCGTGACCGAGATTGTCGTTGATTTGTTTGAAGCCATCTAGATCGATGTGCAGGACTGCCAGGGACTGGCCTGTTTCACGACATTGATCAGCCAATACAGTTAGTTTCTGGCCAATGGCGCGGCGGTTGGTCAATCCGGTCAATGCGTCTACGGTCGCCTGGTGATCAGCCCTCTGACGGGCCTCTTCCAGTTTTTCGTTTTGCTCTTCAAGAGCAAGCTGTGCTTCCCGCAGATCGCTCACATCGAAGCGCATAGCCACCGTCATTCCCTCGGGTAGCCGGGCGCGCAACATCCGCATGAAGCGGCCAGCATCGTCCTGCCATTCCTCAACCGCCGGACCCGTCTTATGCCGAATCCGTTCGTCCTCGACGAAAGCATCGGGGCGTCCAATGGCGCGCGCATCGAGCCCTTCACGAACCTTAAGCCATTGCAACTCATCGTGTGATACACCCGGTCGGACAAACGCTTCGCAAGGGTGATACTGACGCTTGTATGCTTCGTTGCAGATGAGCAGCCTGTCGTTGGCATCATAGACAACAAAGGCGGCTGGCAACGCTTCGAGCGCCGCACTGATCTTCTCGAACGAGATGACCGGCTCGTTCATTTGCGAAGTCTTGGCCATAATTGTCCCTTGCACCGAATGGTCGGCAAAGATCCAACAACCAAATTAAATATTAGTTATTGCTTGCCTTTAGGGATCCGGGCCGAAGGAGCGCATAAATGAACCATTGGAGTTTTTTCTTCTCCTACGGCAGAACTTGACACCAAGACCCCTCCAAGCCAGCTTTTGGTCCATGCGTATTTCATTGACGATTGTAACCTTCGTCGCGCTGGCAGGTGCTGCTTTGGCCGACAACTGTGAGCCCGACGCTCGTTCAGCGATGCTGGATGTCGATCACCCGGTGCCCATGCACCAGGATTTCACCACGCAAATGGGCGGTAACGAGATCAGGAGTTCTGCACTGTCCACGCCCGGTCGGCGCGGCATGGCGCTGGACGCCAATGAAGCCCCAGCAAGCCTTTGGATTGGGGGCCGCTTTTACACAACAACCGACGCGGGCGAGACGTGGTCGCTCGTCAGTGAGCAGACGACAGAGCAACTGGCTGAACAGGACGCCAACCGGCAGGAGCAGGCCAATCTGGCCACTGATTTTGTTTGCGACTACGGCGTTGATCTGGATGGTAAAACCGTGAACCGGGTGCAGCTTTCCTATGAGATGATCCCGAGCGGCACGCCTGTCACCAGTACCTATTGGGTGGACGAGGAAACCGGCTTTCCTTGGCAAATTGTCCATGAGTTTGGCGGGGCTTCGCCCAGCGTGATCACCCAGCACAACACCCCCATGCCCGACCTGACCATCGCGGACCCCGGCTCTTAGTCATCAGATTGAGCAAGGCTACCTTTGGCGTGCCTTACTGCGCCATATAATCATCCAACAGCGCCCGTGCGATCGCCAGTTTCGGCGGGATGAAATTGTATCCCTCTTGACGAGGGTTCCCCGCCATGGCCCGCAGCTCATCCTTGGAAAACCAGCGCGCTTCGGCCAGTTCCGCCTCATCAATTGTGATATCGCGCGCGAGCGCTTCGCCTTCAAAGCCAATCATCAGCGTCGAAGGGAAGGGCCAGGGCTGCGATGCTTTGTAAACTACGCGGCCAAGCGGAATGCCCGCCTCTTCAAGCACTTCGCGGCGTACGGCGTCTTCCAGTGTCTCACCGGATTCCACGAAGCCTGCGAGGCAAGAGAACATGCCAGGCGGGAAGCGCTCTTGCCGACCCAACAGGACGTCGCCCGTCGTGGGGTCGACCACATTCATGATCACCACCGGGTCGGTGCGCGGAAAGTGCATCGTGCCGCAGTCGCCACAGCGCCGTCGCCAACCGGCTTGTTCATTGTGGGTTTTGCCACCGCATTTGGCGCAGAACAGGTGTCGACGATGCCAGCCTGTGAGCGATGCAGCCTCGGCGAGAAGCCCCAAATGATGGTCAAGGATTGGGAGCGTCTCGGCAAAGGGGCGCAACGGCTGTTGCGATGGAGGCGTGGTCGCCAAACCGCCGACATCAGCGGTGCTCTCCGACGACTGCAGAGCATAAGCATAGATTGGGCCTTGCAGGTCTTCGCCGCAATAAACCCGCGTTTCCCGGTCGACGTCGGCAGATAGCGAGCTGTGATACATCCCACCCGGGCCGTTTGTGCCGTCAACCAAGGCCGCGCCGTCAAAAATCAGGAAACGCGCGCGTGCTTCCTGTGCGTCAAGGAAGGCGACATCATCGCGCTGATCGCCATGGCGATCGGTACGGCCACCAGAAAAGCCCGTGCGTGCGGATAATTCGCTGCGTGTCAGACTGGCCAAGAGTTTGGCGACATCGGTCATGTCTGCCACCCCAGCGTAGAGCGGACACGTAGCGCCCAGTCAGGCAGATCGTCGAACGGCTCAGTTGCCCCAACACCCCAGATGGGGCCTGGCCAAGCGGCGTCTGTCTCGAAACGTGCGACAATATGGATGTGCAACTGCCTCACGGCGTTGCCGAGCGACGCCACATTGAGCTTGTCGCACTGGGTCGCCTCGCGCAGCGCCAACGAAGCAGTGCGAACATCGGTCATCACTCGGGCCTCATCAGCGGGGGAAAGGTCCACCAAATCAGCCAGCTCCGGTCGTTTAGGGATCAGGATCAACCAAGGGAAGCGGGCGTCGCGGCTCACCTGCAACAGGCTGATATCGCTCTGGCTGAGTGCGATAGTGTCGGCGGCGAGCCGATGGTCGAGAACAAAGGATGTCATGCACGCTCTCTAACACCCTTTGGGGGAACGTCCAGCGCTGCTCTAGACATTGCGTCCCTCAAGGCTGATATAGGGGCGGGAGGCTGGCGGCGGACGAGCCGCTCGCCAACCGGGTCAGGTCCGGAAGGAAGCAGCCCCAACGAGTTTTCCGGTTCGGGTTGCCGTTCCAGTCTCCCACCTTTTCAGGCGCGCGATCACCAGGCAGGCATCCAGGCACGTATGGCCGACACCACTTCCTCGGAACCAACGCAAACCGGCTACCGCGTCCTCGCCCGCAAATACCGCCCAGCGACCTTCGACGATCTGATCGGCCAAGAGCCGATGGTGCAAACGTTGCACAACGCCTTTGAGATTGGCCGCATAGCCCAAGCCTACATCCTCACCGGAGTGCGCGGGGTCGGCAAAACGACCACGGCCCGCATTCTGGCGCGGGGCCTGAACTACCAAACAGAGGCGGGCGATGGTTCACCGACAGTCGACCTGCCGGAGATGGGCCTGCACTGCCAAGCCATCATGGAAGGACGTCATGTCGACGTGATCGAGATGGACGCCGCCAGCCACAACGGCGTCGCCGATATTCGAGAGATCACCGATGCGGCGCGGTATTCGCCTGTGTCAGCGCGTTTCAAAGTGTATCTGCTCGATGAGGTCCACATGTTGTCAACGGCGGCTTTCAACGCCTTGCTGAAGACGCTGGAAGAACCGCCCGCCCACGTGAAGTTCATCTTCGCGACCACCGAAATCGGCAAAGTTCCGGTCACCATCCTGTCGCGTTGTCAGCGCTTTGATCTGCGCCGCGTCGAGGTACCTTTGATGATGAAGCACCTCGCCAAGGTCGCAGAAGCCGAAGGCGCGAGCGTCGAGGAAGACGCGTTGCGCCTGATCGCCAGAGCCTCAGAAGGCTCGGTACGCGATGGTTTGTCCTTGTTGGATCAGGCGATCGCCCATACCGGCGCGAGCGCTGATACGCCCATCACCGCCGAAGCACTGCACGAGCTGCTCAACTTGGCCGACCAAGCGGCGACACTTGACCTGTTCGAAGTGGTTATGAAGGGCGAAGCTGACCAAGCCCTAGCCATGCTCGCGGAAACCTATCAACGCGGTACAGACCCGGCAGGCCTCATCGCGGATCTGGCGGAAACGGTCCACGCGGCGACCCGTGCCAAGGTCATGCCCGACAACCCGTCGGATGCTCTGACGCAAGAGAACCAAGCCCGCCTTGCCGAGATGGCGGCGCAGCTTTCGGTGAAGGTGCTGTCGCGTGCTTGGCAGATGCTCCTGACCGGGCTGGACGAGCTTGCCCGTGCGCCCAAGCCGTTGATCGCCGCTGAGATGATCCTGGTGCGGCTGTGCTACGTGGCCGACTTGCCCACGCCGGACGAGGCCATCAAAGCCTTGGGCGACGCCCCGACATCGGCGCCCTCACCGACACCGACACAATCATCAGCGCCTACCGCACCTCCACCGCCTAATGGCGGTTCGCGGGCGTCTTTGGCCTTGGCACCGCAACCAAGTGAGGCACCCGCCCCATCGCAAGCGCCGAAGGCAGAGAGCAAACCGGCCCCGGTGATGATCCGCGACCTGGGTGCCTTGATTGCCCTAGCCGAGAAAAACAACAACCGCGCACTGCCGCCTCTGATCCGCGCCTACATTCGCCCACACTCGTTTGGCGAAAACCAAATGGAAATTGGCCTGGCCCAAGGCGCGCCACAGAGCTTTATTGGCGATCTTTCTGCCGCTTTGACCGAGTGGACTGGTAGCCGCTGGATGATCTCCCTCAACAGCCAAGCGGATGCGCAGACCATCAACGAGCTTGAAGCCGAGCGCGAGGTGGCTCGCCGCGAGGATGCCAGCCAACACCCCACTGTGCGGGCCATCATGGACGCCTTCCCGGGCGCGACCATCACGGGTGTGCGCCCGCTGGGCCAAGGTGCAGAGGATGAGCCGGCACCGCTTGAAGGCACCGACGACGAACCCGATATCGACCCAGACACACCGACACACAATGATGAGGATGAGCCGCCATGGACATCATGAAGATGATGAAACAGGCCAAAGAGATGCAGGACAAAATGCAGTCCATGCAATCTGAGTTGGCCGAGGAAACGGTTGAAGGCACCGCTGGCGGCGGCATGGTGACCGTCACGCTCAACGGTAAGGGCGAAATGTCGGGCTTGAAGCTCGATGCCTCGCTGATGAACCCCGACGAAGCCGAGATCGTCGAAGATCTCATCATCGCCGCGCACAATGATGCCAAGGGCAAAATCGAAGCTCTGATGGCCGAGAGGACGCAGGACATGATGTCCGGCCTCGGCCTGCCGCCTGGCATGAAACTGCCCGGCATGTGAGCTCTCGGTGAGCGATCATATTGTTGGCCCTGAGATTGCGCAGCGCTGTCGGCAAAAGTTGCAAACTTTTGCGCCCGCGGCAGCGGGTCAAACAGATGCGTTCATAGAGCCATGAGCGACCATACCGTCGGCCCGGAAATCGAACGCCTGATCCAGCTTCTGGCCAAGCTGCCAGGGCTTGGGCCGCGTTCGGCTCGCCGGGCGGCATTGCATCTTGTCAAACGCAAGGACCAGTTGCTTGGCCCATTGGCGGACGCCACGGCCGTTGCCCGCGACCAGGTGATGGAATGCGCCCGCTGCGGCAACATCGATACGGTGACGCCGTGCACGGTGTGTTCCGATCCGCGCCGTGACGATACGGTGTTGGTGGTCGTCGAGGATGTCTCGGACCTATGGGCGCTGGAGCGCGCCAAGGCGGTGCGCGGTCGCTACCATGTGCTGGGTGGGGTTTTGTCACCGCTCGATGGGGTCGGGCCAGATGACCTCTCCATCGAGCCGCTTGTTGCCCGCGCCAACGAACCTGGCGTGCGCGAGGTGATCCTCGCCATCAACGCGACCGTCGAGGGCCAAAGCACCGCCTATTACATCACCGACAGGCTGGTCGATTGCGATGTCAACGTCACCCGTCTCGCCCACGGCGTGCCGGTGGGCGGAGAGTTGGACTACCTCGATGAGGGAACGCTCGCCGCCGCTATGAAGGCCAGGACGCGGGTTTAGGGGTTACTCCCCCGCCAATGGCAGGCGTTGCTCTGCCTCTGGCAGGTCTTTTTCCTCCACAGCCTCACCCGGCCCAACATCCAGATTGCCGATCCGGTCGCCACGGCGGACAATTTTGCCCGTGGAAGTCTGGATTTGCTCGATATCGCGCTGTGCCTGACCGAAATGGTTGGCCAGCTTGGCGACCCGGTCGTCGAGGCGGCCGATATCCTCCACCAATCGCACCACCTCGTCCTGGATGAGATGCGCCTGCTCACGTAGCCGCGCATCGCGCAGCACCGCCTGCACCACCTGAATGGAGAGCGTCAGCAGCGAGGGAGAGACGATCACCACCCGCTGGCGGGCGGCGCGCTGCACGACATCCTCAAAGCGCTCATGCAGGTCGGCGAAGATGCTCTCCGAGGGCACAAACATGAAGGCCGTTTCGTGCGTTTCGCCGGGGATGAAATATTTCGAGGCGATGTCCTGCACATGCTTACCGACATCTTGGCGGAACTGCTGCGCCGCCTGGTTGGCAATCCGCTCCTCCGGCGCATCGCGAAAAGCGTTCCACGCTTCCAGCGGGAACTTGGCATCGATCACCAAGCTTGGCGCTTCGTTCGGCAGGTAGATCACGCAATCTGGCCGCTTGCCGTTGGAGAGCGTGTGCTGGAACGAGTAAGCCCCACGCGGCAGGGCATCTTGTACGATGGCTTCCATACGCCCTTGGCCGAAAGCACCACGCGTCTGCTTGTTGGCCAGGATTGATTGCAGTTCGACCACGCCTTGGCTGAGCTCGGTGATATTTTTCTGCGCCGTATCAATGGCCGCGAGGCGTTCATGCAGCGTGCGCAGCGTTTCGTGCGTTTGGTTCTGCTGCTGGCTCATCGACTGGCCCAAGCGGTGGCCAAGCCCATCCATGCGCTCGGACATGACGCGCGCCAGCTCGGCTTGGCGGTTGCCCAGCATTTCCGTCATGGATTGCACACGTCCGGTGAGTTCCGCCTGCGCGCCCGCCATGCTGGAGATCTGCGCGGTCAGCTCTGCTTTCTCGGCTTCCGCCTTCGATGTAATCTCCGCCGTCTTGCGCTTCATCCGCGCTGCAGACGACCACCCCCAGGCGACCAGGACAGCAATGAGCGCGCCAAACATCCAGGCCATCATCACCAAGGTGACGGGTGTGCCTTGTAAGCTGAATAGAACGGTGTCGAAGGTGAGGTCCAAAGCGAGAATCTTCGTTCGAATCGGGTCCGTTACGACCATAGATCAAAGCGCGAACAAACGCCATGTGGCTCTGCTTTTGGCTGTGTGTTGCACCGCGTTCTTGACCGGCTTCCTTTGGGTGCTTAAGTGCGGTCCATGGCTATTCGTGACATTTTGGTTCTCCCCGATAAGCGCTTGCGTGATGTCTCCGAACCAGTGAGTGACATCACGGACGAGGTGCGCAAGCTCGTCGAGGATATGTATGAGACGATGTACGACGCGCCGGGCATCGGTCTGGCGGCGATCCAGGTAGGTGTTCCGCTGCGTGTGGTGGTGACTGATTGCTCGCCGCGCGACGACGAAGCCGAACCGCTTACGCTCATCAACCCTGAACTGGTCGAGCTTTCTGGCGAAGAGATTCCCTATGAAGAGGGCTGCCTTTCGATCCCTGAATATTATGAAGAGGTCTCTCGCCCTGCAAACGCGAAGGTTCGCTTCATGGACCTTAACGGTGAGAGGCATGAGATAGACGCCACCGGCCTTCTTTCCACCTGCATCCAGCACGAGGTGGACCACCTCGATGGCAAACTGTTCATCGACTATCTGTCGTCGTTTAAGCGCTCGCGGGTGATGACGAAGTTCAAAAAGCAGGCCAAACAGCGTGAGAAAGCTGCCGCCGAGGGTTAGCCAGACACTCAGTTTGAGAAATTAGCCAGCCTTAGCGCGAGGTGCTTCGATGGCTGAACTGCCCGGCTCAATTGCCGTAGGGGCATCAACCGGCTCATAGGGTCGAATGCGCGCTTCTATACGATCCCAATCACCTTCGCGCAGCTTGGTAATCTCGTAGGCTGCCTGCAGCTTCATCCACAATTCGGGCTTGGTATCGAAATAGGTCGCAAGGCGCATCGCCGTGTCGGCAGTGATGGCCCGTTCCCCCGCCACGATGGCAGCGATGCGGCTCACCGGCACATCAATATCGCGCGCCAAGCGGTTTTGGCTGATGCTCAACGGCTTGAGAAATTCTTCCAGCAGTAGGACGCCGGGATGGATGCTTGGGGGGATCGAGCTGCTCATGCGTTTACTGTATTCTTTTTCCCGGGACAGGGCAAAGGGAACAGAAAGAGTATATGTCTGTTAACCTTAACGCGAATGGCAAAAATCAAGGGTGATCGACATTGGCGCATGGTGATTTTGTCTGGTGCGATCTCTCCACCTTCGATGAGGCGCGCGCGCAACAATTCTATTCCACAATCTTTGGTTGGCGGTACACGCGCGATACACAACCCACCGGCGCGGCCTATGCGATCGCAAATACCGGTAACCGCGAGACGGCGGGCATCTTCACCATGCCGCAGAAGTTCCAGGATATGGGGCTTCCCAGTTTCTGGATGTCGTACATCCAAGTCGAGGATATCAAGGCCTGTGCCGCCGCGGCGGAACGGCTTGGTGGTAAGGTAGAGGTCCGACCAACCCCATTTTCAGACGACGCGACCATCGCCCTCATCCGCGATCCACTTGGTGCCGGGTTCACTGTGCTGCAAGGCGGACTCCCAGCACGACCGGAACGGCCCGCGCCCGGTCAGATGGCGTGGAACGGACTCTATGTTTCGAACGCGGGAGCTGTTGGCGACTTTTACACGGCTCTGTTCGATTGGCGTGTTTCGCCGACCTCCATTGAGAAGCACTGGGAAATCACATCGCGGGCAAACAAACGTGTCGCAACGCTCGATGAAGTCAGCGACGCGCTGCGTGGTGGTTTTGAGTTTTGGGGCGTCCACTTTGCAGTGGCGGACATCGCCCAAACATCACAGGCGATCAAACGCGCAGGTGGTGAGGTGATCTACACAGACGAGGACGGAAAAACGGTTCTCGCGCGTGACCTAGATGGCGCCGTTTTCTTCGTGCGGGCAGCATCGGCAACCAAATCCGCGCCGGAGGTTTGGCAGTCCAAACGCAGCGTATGGCCTTGGAAGACAGTGATCGCCTTGGTAGCGGTTTGGGTCGCCGTCGCACTCGAACAGAACTGGGTTTGGGGCGTGATCTTCTTGCTGTGGACCTGGCCAGCTATGCGCTTCGGCCAGGCGTACTTTGTCGAGCAGGTCGATAGGCGCAAACACCCCATCATCTTTTGGCTCTTGGTCGGCACCTGGATCACGCTGAGCGTGTTTCTGATCGCCTTTGATTTGCTGGCGCTTTGAAGGCCCGGGTCACTCCGCCGCCGTCAGCATGGTCTCATCAAAGGCGGCGGCGATGAGCTCCTTGGTGTATGCCTCTTTCGGCGCTTCGAAGATCTCGTCGCGCGTACCAGCTTCGACCACCTTGCCGTCTTTCATCACCAAGATGCGGTGCGACAGTGCGCGGACCACCTTCAAATCGTGGCTGATGAACAGATACGCCAGATTGTGTTTGGTTTGGATCTCACGCAGCAGATCCACCACCTGGGCCTGGACGCTCATATCCAAGGCAGACGTCGGCTCATCCAGCAACAAAACGCGCGGTTTGAGCACCAAAGCGCGCGCAATCGAGATGCGCTGGCGCTGGCCGCCTGAGAATTCGTGCGGGTAACGAAACCGGGTTTCCGGGTCGAGGCCTACCTCCTCCAACTCTTGGACAACCGCCGCATCGCGTTCCTCGAAACTCATCTCGGGGTGGTGGATGAGAAGGCCTTCTTCGATGATGTCAGACACCGACATGCGCGGTGATAGCGAGCCGAACGGGTCTTGAAAGACCACCTGCAATCCACTGCGCAGCGGGCGCATTTGCTTGCTGCCATGGCGCGAAATATCCGTGTCACCAAAATGGATCGCTCCTTTGGAATCGGTCAGGCGCAACAGAGCCAGGCCCAGTGTGGTTTTTCCTGAACCGGACTCGCCGACAATGCCCAAGGTCTCACCTTGCCGAATGGCAATATCAACGCCATCAACGGCTTTGATGTGGTCGACCGTGCGCTGAAAAACGCCCTTCTTGACGGGGAACCAAACCTTCAAATCGTTCGCCTTCAGGGAGACGGCCTCCTCTGGTTTGTTGGTCGGCGCGCCAGATGGCTCGGTGGAGATCAACATCTGCGTGTAGCTATGCTGAGGATCAGAGAAGACCTCGGATACGGGGCCTTTCTCGACAATTTCGCCGCCCTGCATGACGTTCACGCGGTTTGCGAGGCGGCGCACGATCCCAAGGTCATGGGTGATGAACAGCATCGCCATGCCAAGCTCTTGCTGTAGCTCGACGAGTAGCCTCAAAATCTGCGCCTGAACGGTTACGTCGAGCGCTGTGGTTGGTTCGTCCGCGATGAGGAGCTTGGGCGTGTTGGCGAGTGCCATGGCGATCATCACGCGCTGGCGCTGCCCACCAGATAGCTGGTGCGGGTAGCTCTTCAGCCTGCCATCGGGGTCCTTGATGCCAACCCTGTCCAGCAGTTCTATCGTCCGCGCGCGCGCTGCCTGTTCACGCATTCCTTGGTGTACCTGGAGGACTTCGCCCACCTGGCGCTCGACCGTGTGAAGCGGGTTGAGCGAGGACATCGGTTCCTGAAAGATCATGGAGATCTCATTGCCCCGCACCGCCCGAAGCTCTTTGTCTGCCGCGCCAAGGAGTTCTCGCTCGTTGAACTGGATAGAGCCGGAAGGATGCGACGCGGCGGGGTAGGGCAGTAGTTGGAGCACCGAGAGCGCAGAGACCGACTTGCCCGACCCAGACTCGCCAACCAGCGCTACTGTTTCGCCAGCCGCAACATCGAAGGAGACGTTGCGCACGACGGTGTTCACCTCATCGCCGGAACGGAAGGCAACGGACAGATCTTTGACGGACAGAAGCTTCACAATCTAGCCCTCCACTTTGCGTGGATCGAACGCATCGCGCACGGCCTCGCCAATGAAAATCAACAGCGACAGCATGATTGAGATGGTCATGAACCCGGTCAGCCCAAGCCAAGGGGCATTCCGGTTTTCTTTGCCCTGCGCCAGCAATTCGCCGAGCGACGGTGCATCGCCTTGAAGCCCTAGGCCAAGGAAATCGAGCGCAGTCAGCGTGGTGATAGAACCGGATAGGATAAATGGAAGGAAAGTTATGGTCGCGACCATGGCATTTGGCAGGATGTGGCGGAACATGATCCGCACGTCCGACAAGCCCAATGCCTTCGCCGCGCGGACATATTCCAGGTTCCGGCCGCGCAAGAACTCAGCGCGCACCAACCCCACCAGGGCAACCCAACTGAACAGCAAGAGTATGAACAATAGCGTCCAAAAGCCCGGGACGAAGAAGGCGGAAAAGATCAGCAGCAGGTAGAGCGACGGGATGGACGTCCAAATCTCGATGAAGCGTTGGAAGATAAGGTCCGTCCAGCCGCCGAAATAGCCTTGGACGGCACCTGCCACAATACCGATCACAGACGAGATGAGGGTGAGTGTGAGGCCAAACAAGACCGATAATCGGAATCCATAGATGAGACGGGCCAGCACATCGCGGCCCTGATCATCGGTACCAAGCCAGTGATAGGTGCCTGCTCCGCAAAAACTATCCTGCGTGCCATCAGGCAGGTTGGCACAGGCCGTATCACGGTCCAGCGACCAAGTTGGCGCTATGGGGTAGGGCAGGCTGGACGCGTACGATCGGGTCGTATGGTCGTAGCGAATGGGCGCGTGGATCATCCAGCCATTGGCTGCGATCTCTTCACGGATGAACGGATCATAGTAGCGCGTGACCGCGTAGAACCCGCCGAAGCGTTCCTCCGGATAGTCGATCAACGTCGGAAACAGCAGATCCCCTTTGTACATGACGAGGATTGGTCGCTCATTGGCGATCACCTCGGCGAATAGGGTGACGAGGAACAGCGCTAGAAAGATCCAAAGCGACCACCAACCGCGCCGGTTGGCCTTGAAATTGTTGAGGCGCCGCTGATTGAGCGGTGAGAGCCCTTTGCGTCCAAGCGCTGGGCTGGCGCCTATCTCGGCCGTGGGTCCATCCATGATGTCTGTGGGCGTGCGTGCGTCCATTGGTTACGTCCGCCGCGCTTCGAAGTCGATGCGTGGGTCGACCCACATATAGACGAGGTCGGAAAGAAGCGCGACGATCAGGCCCATCAGAGAGAAGATGTACAAGGTGCCGAAGACGACGGGATAATCGCGGCCAAAGATGCTCTCAAATCCAAGGAGGCCTAGGCCATCCAGAGAGAAGATGGTCTCGATCAGTAAGGAGCCAGTGAAAAAGGCGGAGATAAACGCCCCTGGGAAACCGGCGATGATGATCAACATCGCGTTGCGGAATACATGACCATAAAGAACGGTGTTCTCGTCCAGCCCTTTGGCCCGCGCAGTGGTGACATACTGCTTGCGGATTTCATCAAGAAACGAGTTCTTAGTGAGCAGCGTCGTGGTTGCAAACGCGCCAACTGCCATCGCGATAAGCGGCAAGGTGAGGTGCCAGAAATAATCGAGAATTTTCTGCCACCAGAGCAGCTCCTCCCAGTTTTCCGAGGTTAGCCCCGCCAATGGGAAGAGGTCCCAGAATGACCCGCCGGCGAACAAGACAATCAGCAAAATGGCAAACAGGAAACCTGGGATGGCGTATCCGACGATCACCACGCCGCTGGTCCAGATATCAAACCGGCTGCCGTCCTTCACCGCTTTGCGGATGCCAAGCGGGATGGATATGCCGTAGGAGAGCAACGTCATCCAAAGCCCCAGTGAGATCGAGACGGGTAGCTTTTCAACAATCAAATCAATGACTTCAACATCACGAAAATAGCTTTCACCAAAATCGAAACGCGCATAATTCCAGATCATCAGGCCGAACCGCTCAAGCGGCGGTTTGTCGAAGCCAAACTGGCGTTCCAATTCGGCGATGAACTCTGGATCGAGGCCCTGGGCCCCGCGATAAACGCTCGAGCCCTCGTCTTGGCCGCCAAAATCTTGCTCTTGTGTGCTGAAGTCACTTCCACCGCCGGCGAACCGGTCGGTTGCGCCCACATCGGTCCCCTGCAGCTGCGCAATCACACGTTCAATCGGGCCGCCCGGGGCGAACTGAACAACGACAAACGACAGCGCCATGATGCCGATGATAGTCGGCACCATGAGGAGGATGCGGCGGATGATGTAGGCGAGCATTGTCGGCTAGCCCTCAATCCACCAATGGGACTCGATCGGCAAGGCGTACCGAGGTTTGGTCTCGGGGTAACCAATGTCCGATTCAAGCGCCAGCCAATGGCTGGCCTTAAACCACTGAGGTACCCAATAGTGCCCGGCGCGCAAGACACGGTCCATGGCGGACATGATCACATAAAGCTCGTCGCGTGCCTCGGCTTGCGCCGCCTGCTCAATCAACGCGTCGATTGCTGGAACGGCGATCCCGGCCGTGTTGAAGGAGCCTGGCTCATTGGCAAGCTCCGACCCAAACAGAGCACGCAAGCTGGCCCCTGGCGTCAGCGAGAAGGCAAACCGTCGCGTTGTGACGTCAAAATCAAACTCATTGAGGCGGGATTGATACTGCGCGCCATCCACGGTGCGGAAGGTTGCCGCGATCCCGAGGCGTTCCAAGTTCTGGATGTATGGATTAACGATCCGCTCAAACGTTGATGTTCGCAACAAAAATTCGATGGTCATTTGCTCGCCAGCAGCGTTTACCCGGCGTCCGTCTTGCAGCGTCCAGCCGGCATCATTCAGCATGGTGTTGGCTTCGCGCTGCAGGGTTCTGTCGCTGCCAGACCCATCGGAGGCAGGGGGCTGATAGGGCGCATCAAAGACAGATTCTGGCAGCTCGCTTCGGAAGGGTTCAAGCAGCGCCAGTTCGGCGTCCGATGGTGGACCGTCGGCCTTATAAGGCGCGTTCTCGAACATCGACTCGGTGCGATTGTACAGCCCAAAGAACAGGCGCTCATTCGACCACTCGAAGTCAAACAGCAATCCTAGTGCCTGACGCACCTTTGGGTCTGAAAACTTCTCCAACCGCGTGTTGAAGAAGAACCCTTGGGCACCGGATGGCCGACCGTCCGGTAGTTCGGTTTGCACCACTTCGCCGGACTGGAATCGAGGGAACGTGTATTCCGTTGCCCAGATGCGCGACGTGAACTCTTCGCGCACATTCATTTCGCCCGCCTTGAAGGCTTCAAAGGCCACATCGCGATCACGGAAGATCGGGACGCGGATCATGTCAAAATTGAACTGCCCGCGGTTCACAGGCAGGTCCGCACCCCAATAGTCGGGCACCCGGTCGTACTCAATGAACCGGCCGGTTTCGAAGTTGCCAACGCGATAGGGGCCCGAACCCAAGATTGGGTCCAAAGTGGACCCGCCAAACTCGCGGCCCTCCCACCATGCGGCGCTGAAAATCGGCAGTCCGGCCACCGACAAGGGAAGGTCGCGCGGGCGGCCTGGCGCGAAGGTCACCCGGACCAAATCGTCGGCCAGAGCTTCAGCGCCCTCAATATCGGTCAATAAATTGACGAGGTTGGGATGCGCCTCGTTCTTGAGCGTCATGATCGACCAAGCCACGTCAGCTGCAGTCAACGGTGAGCCGTCGTGAAACTGCGCCCCAGCGCGGAGTTTGAAATCGTAAGTCAGGCCATCATCGGAAAACTCAACCCATTCGGCCACCAGGCCGTACACCGCATCGGCTTCGTCCCCGGTGCCCTTCATCAAGCCATCGAATGTGATCTCGACGCGCTGCGGTGAGTCCCCGCGCAGCACATAGGGATTGAGCGTGTTGAAGGTCTGCGGGTTCTGGTTGAAGATGAATGTTCCCGGCTGGAAGGAAAGCGTGCCCCCCTTGGGCGCATTCACATTCACATGCGGGAAGGCTTCAAAGCCCTCGGCCAGCCCCAGCTCCCCAAACGATGACATGCCATAGGACCGTGTGACACCCCCTTGTGCCAAAGCAGAAAGCGGAATTTGCGTCGCGGCGGCAGCGCCAGCTGCACCTTTCAGCACGGTTCGCCGAGTAACACTGTGAGAGATGATGGATGGCGTCTTTGGCGTCATTGTGCGTTGTCCTCCACAAGCGCGGCGCGCGTTTCGTCGTACCACCACAAAGTTGGGAAGCCGATGCTGTAGGTCGGTAGGTTCTCAGGGCGGTCATATCTGTCCCATCGGGCAACACGGGCAGCGGTGGTTCCCCATCCGGGTACGACATAATGATCCCACAACAAGACCCGGTCCATCGCTCGCGTAGCGACTTCAAGGGCCGCACGATCCTCGGCGAAGATGATTGCGTCAATCAACGCATCTACGGCTTCGCTCTGAATGCCAGCATAGTTGCGCGTGCCGTCTATCGTGGCAGACTGCGAACCGAAAAAGTCCCGCTGTTCGTTGCCAGGCGAGGATGACTGAACCCAACCGGAATAGATGAGTTCAAAATCGCGCGCGCGCAGGCGGTTGGTGTACTGCGCCGAGTCAGCGATCCTTGTGATCAGTTCGATACCGACAAGCTCCAAAGACTGGGCCAGCTGATTGGCGGCAGGTTCCTGGGTAGGGCCGTTGAGCAGCAACTCGACCACCACCGGTGCCCCGGAGGCATCGCGCATCACGCGTCGGGTTGGGTCACTGCGCAAGCCAATGGCGACCAAGATGGAATGGACAAGGCCACTGCCAGCCTGTTCGGGGTCGACCTCTTCACGAACAGTCCAACCGCCAGCTTCGAAGAACTCAAGCGCCGTCGCTAGGTTCTCTCGCCGCGCTTCTGGCGTGCCATTTACGGGGTTGAAGTAGGCGGTCGTGAACACCTCATCGTGCACCTCTATGCCTTGGTCACGAAGGCCTTCCAGCAGCGCCAACTCGTCACCCTCCGGCACACCGGAACTCGACAGTGCGTCGATGCCCATGAAGTAGCTATCAAACTGGCGATAGGCACCGAAGAAGATCGAGCGGTTCAGTTCTTGAAAGTCGAGCACATAATTGAAGGCCCGGCGCACATTGCGGTCGGCAAAAAGAGGTATCTGCGTGTTGAAGATGAAGCCCACCATCAGCCCACGGCGGCGATAGGGTTCTTCGAACTCCTCCAGCAACAGGCGTCCATCTGCGACCGCCGGGATGTTGTAACCGGTCGCCCAATTGCGTGCGCGGTTCTCGACCCGATAGTCATATTCGCCGGCTTTGAACGCCTCAAAAGCCACGTCACCGTCGCGGTAGTAAGTATAGGTGATGGAATCCAAATTGTAGTGGCCGACATTCACGTTTAGGTCGGCTGCCCAATAGTCCTCGACCCGTTCAAAGGTGATCGAACGCCCGGCGCTGACATCAGCAACCCGGTACGGTCCGGAGCCAAGCGGCAACTCCAGCGTGCCACGTGAAATATCGCGAACGTTTTCGCCGCCGTCCTGCGCCGTCCACCAGTGGGCTGGCATGACAATCAACTGACCAACAATATGCGGTAATTCGCGGTTGCCGGTCTGGTCGAAAGTGAAGGTTACCTCGCGCTCGCCGGAAATCTCGGCGCTTGTGACATGCGAGTAGTAGGCCGCCTGCTGCGGATTGTGCTCAACCAGTGCGTTGAAAGAGAACACCACATCGGCTGGCGTCACCGGCATACCGTCGTGCCATGCCGCGCCTTCGCGGAGCCGGTAGGTCACATAGGAATAGTCGTCGGGGTAGCGCATCGCTTCGGCGAGCAGCCCATACTGCGTCGACAATTCATCCAACGATGCGGTGGTGAGCGTGTCGTAGATCAAACCCAAGCCTTGCGGAATTTCGCCGCGTGCCGGGACATGGTTCAGGCTATCAAACGACCCCAGGTCCGACAGGCGGACGGAGCCTCCTTTGGGCGCTTGCGGGTTCACATAGTCATAGTGCGCAAAGCCTTCAGCATAGCGCGGCGGCGCTTCGCCGAGCGTGGTGGCATGTTGCCAATCGTCATAGTCAGGCGCTTCGAGGATAACCTCCGTTTCGGTTGCCTCACCGTTGGTGGTTTGAGCCAGCGCCATCGGCGTTGGTAGCAAAACGGCAAGGCAGCCGACGATAGCGAAGGCAAGCGCGACGTGAGTGGCTTGCGAACGGGGAGGAGCAAGGAGCGCTGGATCGTGCACGCGTGTTTCACCTAAGCTTTTTGATGACGTAAAGGCAGCTTGCAAAAACTGATTCGAAAATCAAACGCACAGGGAATATGGCGCAGTTGCGGCACTGGGGCGAGAGCCAGTCGCGGCTCACGCAATGGTGAATGTGGCCTGCCGGTGTATCGCCCAACAAAAAAGCGCCGATCACCCGGCGCTTTGGCATTTTCTGAAAGGATGTCGATCGTTACTGCGTGGCCGAAACGGTCGACAAGTCAATTGGCTCTGCCTGCAGCGTGTTGAGGTAGGCCAGGATGTCGGCGCGGTCTTCAACGTCGCGCACGCCAGCAAAGCCCATGGTCGTGCCGGACAAATATCCGCGTGGGTTGGCCAAGAAGCCATCAAGCTCCTCAAAGCCCCAAACCTCACCCGCTGCGCCAACCTCTTCCATGGCCGACGAATAGCCGAAGCCGTCTACGGCGCCTTTCGCACGGTTCAAGACGCCCCACAGATGGGGACCAACGCCATCGGCACCGCCTTCATCAAACGAATGGCAAGAGGTACAGGCACGGACCGCAGATTCACCGGCCGACACGTCGGCCGTCGCAAGAAGGTCAAGAACCGAAATCATTTCTTCCGGTTCGGATGCGTCGGCAACAGCCTCTTCGGGTACGTCGATCGAGTAACCGGCGACTTCAGGCTCATCGTGATGGAAGATAACCTCGCCAACAAAGCTGACGAGCATCAACACCAATACCGAACCAAGCAATGCACCAACAATCTTGTTGAGTTCAAAACCGTCCATCTCGATCTATCCAATCTGTCTTGCAGCTGGCTTCCGTGGGAACAAACCCAGAAGCTGGCGCGGTGATAACCCCAATGTCCGTCGGCTTGCAATAAGGGCAAAGGGATGACACGGGTCTTGCGACCATTTGCCTGATGCGGCCAGGCAAGGGTATGCCGACAAATCCTTACCACCCTACAAAAACGCACGATTATGCCTTCGACCTTTGGCGAAACACTTGTTCTCATTCCGGCTCGCATGGCGTCAGTGCGCCTGCCCGGTAAACCGCTGGCGATGATTGGTGAGAAACCGATGATCGCCCATGTGGCGGATCGCGCGCGTGATGCTGGGTTTGGAGAACCTGTGGTCGCGACCGACGCGCAAGAGGTGGCGGACGCCGTCGTGGCGCACGGTGGACAGGCCGTATTGACCCGTGACGACCATCCATCAGGCTCCGACCGTATCTGGGAGGCGCTGCAGACACTTGATCCCGATGGTCGCGTGGAGATCATCATCAATGTCCAAGGCGACCTGCCGACCTTGGACCCAGCGATCATTCAAAAGGCAGCGGCGCTGATGGACGATCCGGCGGTCGACATCGCCACGCTAACGACGCCCATCAAGGTCGAACGCGAAAAAACAGATCCGAATGTGGTCAAGGCTGTGGGAACACCGCTCTCGCCGACCAGATTGCGCGCCCTTTATTTCACCCGTGCCACCGCACCTACGGGCGATGGACCGCTGTACCATCACATCGGTCTGTACGTGTATCGCCGCTCAGCCCTGCAGCGCTTTGTTGAATTGCCGCCGTCGCCGCTCGAAAAACGTGAACGCCTCGAGCAGTTACGTGCGCTTGAAGCCGGCATGCGCATTGATGTTGCTATTGTCGATGGTGTACCGCTTGGCGTCGACACACCAGAGCATCTGGAAGAAGCGCGCCGTCAGATGGCGCAATAGGACCACGCTGCGCCGCGAGTGGTTGTTCCCTGGGAACAGAGCGAACGGCGCTAAATAGAAAAAGACCAACGCCGTGAGTGACTGTTCTCTAGGAACACAGCGATCGGCGCCAATAACGAGTAACCCATGCGTATCGTTTTCCAAGGAGAGCCGGGAGCCAACTCCCACATTGCCTGCGTTGAGGCCTTTCCCGACGCAGAGGCAGTCCCATGCGCGACGTTCGAAGACGCGTTCGCGATGATCGAGGATGGGTCTGCCGACTTGGGTATGATCCCGATCGAAAACTCGGTTGCCGGCCGCGTTGCGGACATTCACCACCTTTTGCCGACATCGCCGCTCCACATCACCGGCGAGCACTTTCTGCCGATTCACCACCAACTGGTTGCGGTGAAGGGCACAACACTCGACCAGGTGAAGACCGCGCAAAGCCATGTCATGGCGCTTGGGCAGTGCCGCAAATTCCTGCGCGAGCATCGCCTATCGGCTTTTGTCGGTGCTGATACAGCAGGGTCAGCTCGCCAAATCGCGCAGCAGGGCGACCCGAGTCAGGCAGCCATCGCGTCGTCCTTGGCGGCAGAGGTCTATGGCTTGGATATCCTGGCCAAGGATATTGAGGATGAGGATCACAACACCACGCGCTTCATCACCCTGGCGCGTGAACCGGTCGATTTGCCAGCGGGCAACGGGCCAACAGTGACAGCGTTCATCTTTCGCGTGCGCAACGTTTCGGCGGCTTTGTTCAAGGCGCTGTCTGGCTTTGCGACGAACTCGGTGAACATGACCAAGCTAGAAAGCTACCAAACAGGCGGGCAGTTCTTCGCCTCACAGTTTTACGCCGAGATCGACGGGCATGTGGAAGACAAGCACGTCGCCCTGGCGATGGAGGAGCTTGAGTTCTTTTCGGCGGAACTGCGCATTCTCGGCACATTTTCTGCGCACCCCTACCGTGCCTACATCTTGGAGCCGGAAGAAAACCGGGCGCTGCGCCCATCGCCGGGAGTATAGGCCATGACCAAACCCGATCTCGGCAAAGTCGTCCTGACACTCGGCGATTGGCCGCCGGATGCCTGGCTGGAGCATTTGGGTCAGCATGTCCCACGCGAGGATATCCTGCTCAGCGATGGCAAAGCGCCGCCGTCGCCCGAGATATGCGAGCAGGTGAAATACGCGGTGGCTTGGCATACGCCAGAAGGATTCTTTGGCAACTTTCCCAATCTGAAAGCTGTGCTTTCCACCGGCGCTGGAGTCGACCATTTGGTGGCGCGATCGGATTTGCCCAAAGAGGTGGCGATCATCCGCATCATCGATCCAGACCTAACTGGCCGTGTCACGGCATGGACCGTGATGAATGTGATCGCGCATCACCGCCAGGCGCTTGCCTATCTGGACGCGCAATCTCAGGCGAGATGGAAACCGCTGCCGCAAACATCAGCCCCCGATGTGCGCGTCGGCATTATGGGTTTTGGTGCCCTTGGCCAATCCGTAGCCAAGGTATTGGCGACGCTCGACTATGACCAAGCTGCCTGGGCGCGCACACCCAAGCCAGGTGCGTCAATCCCGGTGTTTGTGGGCGACGAAGGCCTGGACGCCTTTTTGGCGCGCACGGACATTCTAGTTTGCTTGCTTCCGCTGACCGATGACACACGTGGCATTTTGAATGCGGAGCTTTTTGCGAAGCTCCCGCAGGACGGCGCGACCGGCGGACCCGTCGTCATTAACGGTGGTCGCGGCGGCCATCAAAACGAAGAAGACCTAGCCGAGGGATTGCGCACAGGCGTTCTAAAAGGCGCATCGATTGACGTGTTTCATCAGGAGCCCCTTCCGAGTGATCATCCGCTTTGGACGGTGCCGAACATTCTGATCACGCCGCACACGGCGGGGATGAGCGCACCTGAATCGCTGCTAGGCGGGATGGTGGAGAACCTCATCGCCTTTGCCAACGGCGCGACGCTCGACAATCTGGTGGACCGTGAGGCGGGCTACTAGCGGCTATCGTAACCGCTTGATTGCTCGGGCCGTGCCGACACGCCCTTCCACTTCTGTCAGCGGCTCATAGGCCGTGCTCATGGCGAACGCGTTGGCGTGCAACATGATCGCATCGTCGGTCATGATGCCCACATGTCCTGGCCAAAACACCAGGTCGCCGCGCTGAAGGGCGTCGGCGCGGTCCACTGGATCTCCAAGGTCAGCTTCCTGCATGTCGCTGTCGCGCGGCGCAGCCACTCCGGACTGCTGCAGGGCAATTTGAACCAGGGCTGAACAATCAATGCCAACGGCTGACCGCCCACCCCAAACATACGGGGTGCCGAGAAACATCTCGGCAACAGACACCCAATCGGAGATGCTTTCGCCTATCGCTCTAAGATGAGCACTGGGGATTGTGCCCGTATCGGTTTGTGCGAAGGGCGCCGAAGACCCACGCACCTCGATTGCCGGATCTGTCGCCATTATTTTCGCACCCATCGGTATCGGGCCGGTTCCAAGCACCTTGATGCTGTCGGCTGTTGCGCGGGTCAACGGCGTGCTGACAAGATGGGTTGGTTGGGCATGGTCGTCGTGGACAAGGCTAAGCGCGCTGATCCAGCCAACATAGCCGTCGGTTTCCAGCTGACCCCACGCCCAATAACCTTCGGTTTGGTAGACGGTGAACCGCTCGCCAAAGAACGCTTGGGTGGTGCGCGATTCGCCCATCTCGTTGCTGAGAATATCGGTGAGTGGTTCAATGATTTTATGCGGCTTGCCCTCGACGAAGCTTTCAGCCGTTACACGACCTTCCAGGTGCTTCGCAGCGATGTCTGCTTTGTAGGGATGGCGGCGCGGGTCGAGATGATCGCTCAAACGCGCAATGCCTCCGCATGATCTGCGATGGTTTCGGCAAGCTGCTCGACGTACAATGCACCGTCAACTGTGCGCTGAATGATAACATTACGCTTGTCAGCTTCGTCGCGTTTGCGGCTCACGAGTCCCATTGTGCCCATCGTGTCGAGCGCGCGGGTGATGACTGGCTTGGTCACTTGAAGCTTCGCGGCAAGGCCTCGTACCGTATGAGGCGGGGTTTCCAGATAGATCGTCAGCAGGATGAGCATCTGGCGCTCGGTCAAGTCACCAGCTTGGCTGCGCACTCGCGTGAGGGCAACATCGTGCCAAAGGCGCAAAGCCTTAGGCGGCGTCAATCCAGCGCCGCGGCCAGGCAGGCCGCGCGCGGACGAGAAACTGGAAGATGCGAACCCACTCAACGCTACACGTGCTCCGCAGACAAACGTTTCGGCAGCGCAATTGATACCGCAAATGTGGGGTCAGAATCAATCTGAGGCGCCGTAGCGCGCGGCAATAAGGTTAAACAGGGCACGCACGCCTTGCACGTCGCCACCCTCCGGGCGTCCGGGGCGTGCAGACGGCGTCCATCCATAAAGATCGACATGGATCCAGTTTTTTGTCTTTTCGACAAAGTGGTTGAGGAACAGAGCAGCCGTGATTGCGCCGGCAAATGGCATGTTCCCAGTGTTGGAAATGTCGCCAACCTTGCCTTTGATTGCGCTGTTGTAGCGGTCCCACAAGGGCATACGCCAAACCGGATCGTCTTGTTGCTTCGCCTGGGCGTCTAATTCCGCCGCCAGTTCCTCATTATGGGTGAAGTAAGGCGGCAAATCCGGCCCCAGCGCCACCCGTGCGGCCCCGGTCAGCGTAGCCATGTCGACAAGTAGATCGGGGGTTTCTTCGTCTGCCAGCGCCAGGGCGTCCGCAAGAATCAAGCGCCCTTCAGCATCGGTGTTCCCGACTTCCACAGATAGGCCTTTGCGGCTCGTGAGCACGTCGCCGGGCCGGAACGCGTGCGAGGCGATAGCGTTCTCAACACATGGTACCAACACCCGAAGACGAAGCGGGAGCTTCGCCTCCATAATCATCAAGGCCAGTGACAACACCGCTGCCGCGCCGCCCATATCCTTCTTCATCAAAGACATGGAGTTGCCAGGTTTGATGTTGAGACCGCCACTGTCGAAACTGACACCTTTCCCGACAAGCGTTACGGTCGGCGCGTCATCTTCGCCGCCTTTCCAACGCATATCGACCAGGCGCGGTGCGTCCTTCGCGGCGGCACCAACCGTGTGCACCATCGGGAACGGATTGTCTGGATCCAGCAGCGCGTCGCCTTCAATTACACGCACATCAGCATCGAACGCGTCCGCCAAACCAACCGCGCTGTCTGCCAAAGCTTGCGGCCCCAAAAGGTTGGCCGGGGTGTTGACGAGATCACGCCCAAACATGACGCCGCGGGCCTGGGTTATGGCTGTTTCGCGATCGGCATGTTCCGTAATCAAATGAACGGGCCCACGCTTCGATGGTTTGAACGCAGTATAGCTGTAACTGCCCAAGAGGAACGCCGTCAGGGCAAGCGATGCGTCACCTAGTTCCGTCTCTAAGCGATAGGTCCCGGCTGGCAATCCAACTGCCAAACCGCCAAAAATAAATCCTGGGCGGAATACCTCATCATTATCGCGCTTCACGCCAACAAGAACGGCAATGATGGCACCGTCACCGTTGGGAAGGACCAAGACCTGTCCTGGCTTTCCCTCGAAACCCTGTACCTTGGCCCATTGTTGGATCGCTAATGTGTGTTTGGGCAGTTGGGCACAGGCGTCCTCCAATCCGTCAATGCAATAGAGCGGAATGGGTGTCGCATCTGTTGCGACACTGTCCGGTTTCGGAAGCATCGCTGATAGCACGTCCCGGTCGGGTGGAAATATGGCCAAGTGTCACCTCGCAAGAAGGCTCGCCCACGCTGGCAAACCTCTGATTTCGGACCAGTTTAAGTTTTCATTAGGGTTAACGGAATATTGCTGGACAGGAGCAGGTGGCAAGGCTTCGGAGCCTCGCGTGAGCCACCACCCACCGTTTTCTGACGTGCAAGGCGCACGTGAGCCAAGTCTAGGACGGCGCATCCGATGGACCTGCATGTTCTTGCCAAACTGACATCCCCGCAAAGCATGCGCAAAGTGGCAGGGCTTTTGCTGGTCGGGACGGCACTGGTTGTCGCTGGATGCAGCACGCCATCAAGCTCGTCGGGCGGGGCTACGACTGTAGAAGGCCGTGCTGAGCTGATGTCTGACGCGCAGCTACGCGAAGCGGTCGCCCATTGGGAGGGCCGTTACGACCGCGATCAGGACGACAAAGCTGCCGCTCTCAACTATGCAGCAGCACTGCGTGCGTCAGGCCGACATGACCAAGCCGTGGCGATTTTGCGTCGGGCTGTCATTACCCACAGCGGCGACAGAGAAGTTCAAGCGTCCTATGCCAAGGCGCTGACAGCTGCTGGTCGATTCGAAGAAGCACTCCAAGTTATCAACCAAGCGCATTCAGACACGCGACCAGATTGGCGGTTGTTATCAGCCCAGGGAACCATTCTCGATCAGTTGGGCCGCCATGCTGAGGCCTATCAGTCCTATGCTGCGGCCCTTCGCATTGTGCCGGATGAGCCCACCATATTGAGCAATCTCGGCATGTCTTATGTGCTGCAAGGCAACCTGGTCGAGGCCGAGCGGACCCTGCGCCAAGCACTTGCCAGCGGGCGTCAGGTAGACCCACGCGTACGTGGCAATCTCGCCTTGGTGGTTGGTTTGCAGGGTCGGTTTGACGAAGCAATGCAGATCGCGCAACAAGATCTGCCTCCTGCGCAGGCTGAGGCCAACATTCTATACTTGCGGCAGATGTTGTCAGAAGCGGACCGTTGGGGCCAAGTCGCCGCGGTCGACAGCCAATAACTTTACACGCAGTTTTACGCCGAGCGACGGTCAGCAAGACGCTGATGCGCTGCGCGTGAGCGCAGCAACGAAGTGCGTCAAGCTCTGGACCTATTAGTCGAGACCCATCACCTGGATCGCGGCTGGGCCGATGATGACGATGAACAAGCAGGGAAGGAAAAAGACAATCATCGGTACCGTCAGTTTCGGCGGTAGTGCGGCGGCCTTTTTCTCGGCTTCTGCCATCCGCATATCCCGACTTTCTTTGGCCAACACACGTAGAGCTTGGCCCACTGGGGTACCATAATTGTCGGCTTGGATCAGCGAGGTTGTGACCGCCTTGACTGCCTCCAGCCCAGTCCGCTTACCGAGGTTCTCATAGGCTTTACGCCGGTCGTTGAGATAAGCGAGTTCGGCATTGGTCAGCGCGAGTTCTTCAGCCAATTCGATGGACTGAACAGCAACTTCATCCGCAACTTTCTTAAACGCCTGCTCGATAGACATCCCCGACTCAACGCAGATCAAAAGAAGGTCAAGAGCATCCGGCCAGGCACGCCTGATGGACAGCTGGCGCTTCTGGATGCGGTTTTGGAGCATCAACTTTGGCAGATACATACCAACGCCGCCAACGCCCAAAGCAATAAAGAAACGGACGATCGCGGGCTGATCGAAACGATCAATGCCGAACAAATAGACTATAGCAGCCAAGAACAGAACAAGTGGCGCAACGAGCCGCGAGAAAAGATACTTGATGATCGCGTTTTCGCCGCGCTCGCCCGCTTGCGCCAGCTTGTCGCGCGTATCGTCGCCCATGAGGCGCTCTTTTAGGTCGAACTGCTCGACAATGCTCTGCATGTACTGTTTTGGCTCGCTGCGCAGATTGGCGCGGGACCCACTTTGAGATTCTCTGGCGAGTGCAGCGCGCTCGCGCGCACGGATAGCAGAGCGCTCCACCGCCATGCGTTTTTTGCGATCATCAAGATCGTTCTTCGCCAAAAGCGGGGCGGCAAGAGTGAACACTGTGGCAGCAACGGCAATTGCGCTGAAAAGAGCGAAAAGGAACTGCGAGCTCGTCAGCGTGAAGATGAGATTGTCGACCACCCGCGTCCTCCCAGTGCCTAGAAGTCAAAATTGATCATTTTGCGCATGATGAGGACGCCGGTCGTCATCAAAACTGCACAAGCGCCAAGCATGATGTTGCCCAAGCGTTCAACGAACAACAGAACGATGTATTCCGGCGTTGACAGGTAGACCAATATCATCACCGCCACCGGCAAACAGGCAATGATCGCCGCCGAAGACTTTGCTTCCGATGACATGGCTACAATTTTTGCGCGCATGCGCCTGCGGTCACGCACAACCTTGGAAAGGTTGCCCAGTGGCTCGGAAAGGTTGCCGCCGGATTGACCTTGGATGGCCAGCATAATGGCCAAGAAGTTGACTTCTGGAAGTGGAATCCGCTCGAACATTTTGGCGGCACATTCATGGAGTGGAACGCCAAGCTGTTGTTGTTCAACAATTTTCTTGAACTCGGTGCGCACCGGCTCGGCCGCCTCACGAGAGATGATCATCATGCAATCGTTGAGCGGGAGACCCGCCTTCATGCCGCGAACAATCACATCGAGTGCGTTGGGATACTCCTCAAGAAACTTCTTTTGGCGTGATTTCCCTTTGAAACCAATATACCAATTGGGAAGTCCAAACGCTCCTGCTACGCCAGCGGCGATTGCGGCATAGATGGGCGCTCCCGAAACCCACAGGATCGCCAGCAGGATTAATCCGCACAACACGCTGACCAAAACAAAGGTACGGGTATCCCACTTCAGGCCAGCACGTGTGAGGCGCACATCCAAAGGCGCTCGGCTGCTGCCCGATTTCTTGGATTTTTCGTCGATAAGCTGCTGTTGTTGCTTCAGTGTCTTGGCGATGTTTTTGCGTCGTGTGGACGCATCCGCAGCTTCCAATTGCTTCGCGTGTGCCGCGCGGCGGTCGACAACGGCAACTTTGTTGATCCGGTCTTTTTTGTCCTGGCGATCCATAAGCGGAGCCAGGAACGCAAAAGCGAGTCCACTGATCGAGAGAGCGGCCAAAATACCGATGGCCATTGTCACGGTCTGCTGATCAAACATCGTTCAGCGACGCCTCCTAGGCCCGCAATCCGTCGTCGGCCACGGCCGATGCATCCAATGCTTCGGCGAGCCCGTTTTCTTCATTGTAATAGCGAGCGCGATCCCAGAAAGCGGGGCGCCCGATACCGGTCGACTTGTGGCGTCCAATGATCTTGCCGTTGGCGTCTTCGCCTAAGATCTCGTACACAAATAGATCCTGCGTCGTGATGATATCGCCTTCCATCCCCAGCACCTCGGTGATGTGAGTGATCCGACGGGAGCCGTCGCGTAGGCGCGCGGCCTGCACGATAATGTCAACGGAAGACGTGATCATGTCTCGAATGGTGCGCGAGGGCAGCGAAAATCCACCCATCGTGATCATGGATTCGATGCGGCTCAGTGCTTCTCTGGGAGAGTTGGCGTGCAAGGTTCCCATTGAACCATCATGGCCTGTGTTCATGGCCTGCAAGAGATCAAACGCCTCTGGCCCACGCACCTCACCGACGATGATGCGTTCCGGACGCATACGCAGACAGTTCTTAACCAGGTCCCGCATTGTCACCGTCCCCTCACCTTCGAGGTTCGGTGGGCGTGTTTCAAGCCGCACAACATGTGGCTGTTGCAGTTGCAGCTCTGCGGCGTCTTCGCAGGTGATCACGCGCTCATCAGACTCGATCGATGCCGTCATGCAGTTCAAAAGCGTCGTTTTTCCTGAACCGGTACCGCCGGAGATCACAACGTTGCAGCGGACCTTGCCAATGATTTCCAGCACGCGCGCGCCTTCAGGCGTGATGGAGTTAAAGTTGACCAGTTGCTGGAGGGTCAGCTTGTCCTTTTTGAACTTACGAATTGTCAGCGTTGGACCATCAATGGCCAACGGCGGTGCAATCACGTTAACGCGTGAACCATCCAGAAGGCGGGCGTCACAAATCGGCGAGGCTTCATCGACGCGTCGTCCGACTTGGCTGACGATACGCTGACAGATATTCATCAGTTGCTGATTGTCGCGGAACTTCACATTGGTCAGCTGGACCTTTCCGTCGACTTCGATGAAGGTTCGATCCGCGCCATTGACCATGATGTCAGCGATATCATCGCGGGCCAGCAGTGGCTCCAGAGGGCCGAAACCCATCACATCATTGCAAATGTCTTCCAGGATCATTTCCTGGTCGGCGATGGACATCACCAAATTCTTGAGCGCGATAATCTCGGTAACGACGTCTCGAATTTCCTCGCGCGCCGAAAAATTGTCCATACGCGTGAGCTGCGCGAGATCGATTGTGTCGATCATCGCTGAAAACACGTCTGCTTTGATGTCGTAATAGTCTGACCTGCGGGCGCTATTTTCAGTTTTCGGTTCAGCTTGAACCGGCACTGGCGCGGGGGGTTCCATCGCCCCCTCCGGCAACGGCTCCGGCGCAGCCTGAGCAGGCGTGGGCGCTGCTGCAGACGGCTGAGTTGGAGGCGAGCCCGCCGAAGCTTCGTCTAAAGATGGCGGTGGAGCGGAACCGGCTGTACCACGGCGACCAAACATGGATTAGGAGGCCTTTTTGCGTTGCAGGAGTTTCTGCATGAACGGTGGAAGTGATGTTTTTTTCTGGGTGCGTGCGCTGTCGCGCCCGCTGATAGCCCGCGCAATCGTCTCAAATGCTGCAACGGCCTCGTGCTTCGCCGCCACCTCTTGGATCATGTGGCCAGAGTTTGCAGCGTTGCCGAACACTTCAGCGTCGAACGGAATAACTGCGATTGGCTCGATTGAAAGCGCTTGAGCGAAATCCTTGGACTCAATCTCGGGACGCTTCGGCATGCCAGCCATGTTAAGAACCAAGCGAGGCGGCCCGTCATTTGGGCGTGCCTGCTTTACGGCATCCATCAGGTTTTTAGCGTTGCGAAGCGAAGTCAGATCCGGCGCGGCGACAATAATCAATTCATCCGCGTCAACGAGCGTTTTGCGGACCCAACCAGACCAGTGGTGTGGCAAATCCATGACTGTCGCGGGTACCGAGGCCCGCAGTAAGTCGATAACTTGATCGAACTGTTGCTCCGGGAAGTCGGTCACTTTGTCCAACGTTGAAGGAGCTGCCAGCAAGCTCAGGTGATCAGTGCACTTGGTCAGCAGCCGATCGACAAATGTCTCATCCACACGGTCTGGTGCGTTGACGATATCGCCAATCCCGGTGGGCGGATCTTGGTTGAAGTCCAGGTTTGCGGTGCCAAATGGCAGATCGAAATCGGCGACGACTGTGCTGGTCTCAAGAGTATCAGCAAGCGTCCAACCTACATTGTGCGCAACTGTTGACGACCCACACCCTCCGCGCGCACCGATAAACGCATAGGTGCGACCAAGCACCTTGTCGCTGTTGGCTGCGTAAAGGTCAGAAATGAGGCTGACCACATCCATGGGGGACAACGGCGCAACCACATAGTCCTTCACGCCACAACGGATAAGCTCACGATAGAGCAGCACGTCATTTACGTGCCCTATGACAACCACCTCGGTACCAGGATCACAATAATCGGCCAGCTGGTTCAGCCGTTCGAGGAGCTGGTCCGGTGGCGCCGAGTTTTCAAGCAGGAGAAGATTGGGTGTTGGCGATGACGAAAAGAACTCTAGCGCGGCAGCAAGCCCGCCAGGATGCGTGCGCACATTTGCTTTGCTCATCCGTCGGTCAGACGCCGCTTCTTGGATGGAGTCGATCAGCGCCGGGCTCTCACAGAATGCCTGAATTGAGATGCGTGGCACCGGCGCGATAGCACCCATAGCACCATCTGACTCGCCCTGCGCATTAGGAGCAGGAGGTGTGGCGTTTCCGTCGTTTGAATAGCTATCCATTACTGGCTCACTTCTGCAACCGATGCATCACCGTTTTGAGACGCTTGTGTGTTGGGCGATTGGGCACGGCGATAGGCAGCAAGCACCTCGGCCCGTCGACCAGCGTCTGGGTAGCCAATCCCGCGCGGACGCACCAAGTCACGAGGGTCCTCAAGCATTGCGCCAAAATTGGCTTGCGATGCACAACCAAAATTACCGTAATCGGTCTGTTCCAAAGGTGGATTGATCGGATCCGACCAATCACCACAAGGATTGGTCACGGCTTCCAAGCGGTCGTAGACCACAATGATAGGCGCGTGGGCATGTGTATTGCCGACATGGTAGCGCTCAATGCGAACATAGCCGGGATGAATACCGCCAGCGGCGACAACATCATGTATGTCTGTGAGTGCGGCGACGGCCGCATCGGCGTTTTCCGAACCTTGCGGAACCCGAATACGCAGCGAACCTTCGCCGCGGGCAGTGTAGGTTTGAATAAACCCGCTAAGAGCTGTGCGATCACCAACGGTCAGCCCAGTTGCATGCGCGCCAACCAGCAAGGGCAAAGTATGCTCACGCTGCTGAAGGCTAAGCGGGTGGCGCTGGTCATAATTCACCGTGCGCGGATCGTAGGTCCCGGTCGCGGAGTGGACCGAATGACAGGCGCTTAGCGCAAGCGCAGCGACGCCGAGTAAACCGAACTGCATTGCACGATGGCGTGCTCGGCCATGGGTCGTTTTCGGGCTATTGAGGCGGTACGTCATACGCATACGTCCTTGCGCAATCGCGCGTTAGTGAACGATGAAACCAGCATGACCGTGGTAGGGGCCAGACGGGGTCTGGCCCTGAACACCATATTGCTGGATCAGTCGGTTGAAGAACAAAGTCGAGAGGTCGCTGGCTGGACGCAAATTCTGGTCTGGGCGAACAAGGTCTTGGCGAGCCACCGGTTGTGTTAGATAGGGCGTGATGAAGATGGCCAGCTCTGTCTCGGAGCGCTGGAAATCTGATGAGCGGAACAACTGTCCGAGAATCGGGAGGCTCATCAGGCCCGGAATACCATCGACATTGTGCGCCAGACGCTGGTCAATCAAGCCGGCCATGACGATCGAACCACCCGAGGGTAGTTCGACCATCGTCGAGGCCCGCCGCACACGGAGTCCGGGGATTGATAGATCGTTGCCGTTATCGCTGCGCAGTGTGAACGCACCTTCAGCGGTCAATTCGGACACTTCAGTCTCGATCTGCAGCGAGATGCGATCACCGGCCAGCACGACTGGCGTGAAGCCAAGGCCGACACCGAAGGGTTTGTATTCGACGGTCACGTTACCCTGGGTGTCGCGGCTGACCGGAACCGGAAACTCGCCACCAGCCAAAAACTGTGCTGCCTCGCCAGAAATCGCGGTCAGATTTGGCTCAGCCAAGGTGCGCACGATACCTTCTTGCTCAAGGGCACGAATCTGGGCGTTGAACCCTGGTCCTGTGACGTTGAGCGCAGAGTTGGAGATCGCCTGACCAGACAGTGAAAATGGGTTCGATGTCAGCAGCGAAAGGGTGGTGTCACCGATGGTGGTTGTTACCGGCTGTGCAGTAGCCCCCGTGAAGTCACCAATATTGATCCCCAATTGCCGCAGCGCATTGCGCTGAACTTCAGCAATCGTCACACGCAAATGAACCTGTTCGCTCCCCGCGATGTTCAATGCGTTCACAACGCGCTCAGCCTCACCGACAAACCGTGTTGCGACATCAACGGCAGTTTGGGCTTGACCAGCGCTCTCGACCTGACCGCGCAGAACGACTCCATCGTTCACTGGCTCAACAATAATGCTCGCGCCAGGCATGAGATCTGCCAAGGTGGCCTGAATGCCAGTGACATCTCGCTGAACAGTGAGGTTGAGCACGGCAATTTGGCGGTCGGCGCCATCAAACAAGAAGATGTTGGTGTCGCCAGCGCCCATGCCAATAACGAAAACGCGCCGTGCTGTCCGTACAACCGCGTCTGCGACCTCCGGATTGGACACGAGAACGTCCCGCACATCCGCCGGCAATTCGATCACCATTGATTTGTTAATGCCAAGCGAAAGAGTGCGGGTTTCGCCGAAACTCGAAATCGCTAGAGTGTCCATTCCCGTAGCACGGGCTTGGCTGGCGGGAAGCACCGCGCCGACCATTGCCATCACAATGGCACCAAGCATCATCCAGCGCATAGCAGTGTCCTTTTGGATCTGGAGTGAGGCGGCAAAAGTTTTGACAGGTGTCACGCTAACCTCCTTGAACACCGAAGCGGATCATACGAACGGCGCCACCTTGGCCGCCGCCGCGCAAGCTGCGTTCGACATCCTCATTGACGCCTTCGGTATCTTCCAGGTCTGCGATCGAGCGCAACGAGAGTGACAGCGCGCCCATCTCGTCGGCCAGCGCAACCAGTTCTGCTTCACCTGGTGAGAGTTCTAAGGTGGCGATCTCGCCAGTGACGAACTTTTCGCCGTCGCGTTCTTCAAACGTTTGATCGATTGCTAGAACGCGAATGTTCTGCAACATCGTTTCAGAGGAGAAAACGTCGCCGCCGTCTCGCGATGTGCCGCGTTCCACACGGGTCAGGATTATGTCCACACGGTCGTTTGGCAGGATAAAGCCTGCAGCTCGAGCTTCAGCTGCAACACGAACGGAGACCGCACGTCGCCCCGACGGTAGAATGGCAGACATGAACCCGCTGCCCGCCGTCGCAATAACCGGTTCGCGGATTGGCTCGCCGGCGTAAATCGGCGCTGTGACGATGCCGTCCTCGAGCGTGCGGAATGCCTCAGGCATAACAGCTTCTGTTATAAAGGCTTGAGCAACGTTGGCCTCCGGCCAATCCTGCCACTCCATTGATGCACCCGTTAGGCGCTCACCAATTGTCAGGTCATACCGCGCGACAAGCACGCGCGTGGTCGGAATCGACGCTTCCTCAAGGACCGGTTCGTCCGCTGGAGGTGTGGAGATGTTACCAGCCAGTAGCCAAGCCACGCCACCTGCCATCGCCGCTATACCGAATACAATTACTCGCGAGGACTTCATAACTTGATCCCTTTAACGCCCAGGCGCGTCGGCCGATAAGCCCCATCCGGGAAGAGGCCATTGACGCGCGTTACTGAGCGTTAAAGTGCGACGTAAAGGTATAGGTAAGGTTAATCGATTGTGATCAAATCGAAAGACAACACATTCGTCGTCGATTTTTTGACATCAACTTACAGCGCGATCGCAGCCAGAAACCAGAAGCTTTGGGCGAATACCAGCATGGCAGCCGTGGAGAGTGCGATCCCGTAGGGTATGCCGACGTCATGCGAAAGCAGTTTTCCAGCCCAGCCATCTTTGAACGTCACGGTGAAGGCGTGCAGCGACCGCATTGAAACAAGCACCAAGGTGAGAACACCGCCCAGTAGAGCCGCGAGCAGCGCGAAGTCGAACACCAGCGTGGGGCCCAACCAAAGCGCGATGGCTGCCGACAATTTGGCATCGCCTCCGCCGAACACGCCCATCGCAAACAAAGCAAAAGTTATCGCTAGAACTATGAACGCTGTTAATGCGTGCCACCCAACCGTTTCAATGGACAAGCCAGCCAAAGGCGCGGCCGCAAAAAAGGCGGCGACAAGCGCCAGGCAAAGCCGATTGGGAATGGTCATGGTGAACATGTCCATCGTCGCGGCCAAGACGACAAGGGCGGGAAACACCCCAAAGACGAGAATTTCTAAAGCCATGATACCGACGCTACTTTTTTCCGCAGTTCAAAAGATAAAGGGCGGCGCACCAAGTGTGCGCCGCCCCTAGATCGCAATGATCATTGGCCCACAGGCCAAACTTAAGAGCTAGTCTTAAGCGCCAACGAGGGCGGTTTGGATGGTCGTCCAAACACCGACCAGCGTCGAGCCGGTCAGGCGAAGGATTGCAATGATAGCAACCGAAATGAGGGCTGCGATCAGACCATATTCAATTGCGGTCGCGCCAGATTCGTCTTTGGCGAAGCGTGAGAAAAACTTTTTCATGTCCAGACTCCAATACACACTGTGTTGTGTCCCGATGCGTTATTGATCGGAACGAAAGCCAACCTAGTGGTGACCCCTTAAGACCGCGTTTTTGAATAGTCGCACTTTATATGAATTTCCGTTCATACTTGCCTTGGAAGGGGCTGGCATCGGTTCGCCCAAGCTCTTGTTAAGTAAGTATGTGCCTGTTTTTAAAGGTTATTTTACGGAAATTACTTGCAGTGAACCGCGCTTAACCGGCTGTTCACCAAAACCTTGCATCTTTAAATCGAAGCATTTTTGGAGGAAGTTTTGGTGCGTATTGGGTCCCAAAGAGTGCCGTTTCGTGTAGTGATTGCCAGTGTTTCACTGGTTGGTCTCGGTGTGGCAGCGGCTCTGCCAATCATCAACAGTCATCTGCCTACCCAGTCAGTTGACCCCATCCTGACCGGCTCGACCGACAGGGCGGCATCGGATGAACCATTGATCACAGAGTTGCCTGCTGCGACCGAAGTGTCGCCGCAGGTCGTACCAAGGCAGATCCTCCCGCAAGCATCCGACACGGTTCTTGGCGCACCTCTTGACCCTTCGAAAGACGATACGCCTTTGGCAGATCTTGCCGCGACAAGTGAGCCTGACCCTGCTGTTGCACCAATGATGACCGACGACGACGGCGGTGACATGCCCGAAATGGGATTAACGACCAGCCTTGCAGGCGAGGCCAGTGATCCCAGTGGCATTCTGCTGGCGTTAGACCACGCCCGCGTGCTGCGCGTCGTTGGCGACATTGCGACGATCATTATCGGTAACCCTGCGATCGCGGATGCATCGATGCCGGATTCCGGCACCATTATCCTAACTGGCAAGAGCTATGGTGAGACCAACATCGTCATGCTGGACCAGGAAGGTGAGATTGTTGCCGAGCAAACCCTGCGCGTCACTGTGCGCGGTCAAAGCCTGGTATCGGTCTATCGAGGCGTTCAACGCACAACCTTGTCGTGTGCACCGACATGTGAAATTCGCCCGACACCTGGCGACAATTCAGACGCTATGACAGCCGGTTTGCAACAGTTTGATGCGCGCAATCAGGCTGCTCTGCAGGCTGTTGCTGCTGAATAGCCAGCAGGCCTCTTCGGCAGCCGTTACCATAAGGTTGCTGACCTCGGTGACATCTTAGCGTTGTCGGCGATCCTTTGTTTACCGATTTGCTGAGCTAAGACTTTACCTTTCTGTGTGTACTCTTCGGGCAGGTGATCGAGCTGCATGCCCACAATGCAGCCGGTCTGTGCGCGAAGAGGCGAAACAGATGATCCAGGCAATTGGCAACAAGCTGCGCGGCATCGGGCCTTTAGCGCTGCGCTTCGTGAAACAACCATCTGGCGCAACGGCCATCGAGTTTAGCCTGGTTGCTATACCCTTCTTTTTCTTGAAGATGGCAATCATCGAGACTGCCTTGATCTTCTGGGCAGGCCAGATGCTTGAGTCGGGCGTGTCCCAGGCTGGACGACAGATCCGCACTGGCCAAGTTCAGTCGGCTGGAATCGATGCCGATGGTTTTCGTGCTTTGATGTGCGCCGAGATTGGCGTCATGTTTGACTGTGGCGAACGCATGGCCGTTGACGTCCAGCGTGTGGCAACTTTCGACGCAGCTGACCTTTCCCGCCCACCCGTTGATGGTGATGGAAATTTCACCGGTGGTTTTGGTTTTGATCCCGGCCAGCGCAATGAAACGGTCATTGTGCGGGTGTTCTACCGCTGGCCAGTCCTTTTCAACTTTTTTGGTCTCGATGCGGCCGATATTGGCGGTCGCCAGCGGTTGCTCGCTTCCACGACGGCCTTCCGCAACGAGCCGTTTTGACGGAGTTCATGATGTTTCAGCTCCTTTCTACCAAGTGCACCAAAACCCGGCATGCGTTTGACGGTTCGGGAACGTCCCGACTATTCGATCGGGCACGCGACTTTTTCCGCAATCAGCAGGCTGTGGCTGCCGTCGAGTTTGCCCTTATCACTCCCTTCATGGTTGCTCTTTGGTTGGGCTCGATCGAGATTGCGCAAGTTGTAAGCGCCGACCGCAAGGTTTCGCATGCGTCCAGCGCTTTGGCCGATTTGGTCACGCAGCAGACGAACCTCACCCGCGCCGAGATGGATGACATCATGGACGCAACGCTTGCGATCATGGCGCCACTTGATATGGCTAACCTCAGCATTCGGCTGGCGGGTGTGGAAATTGATGACGATGGCGATACGCGGGTTGTGTGGTCAGAATCGCGCAACGGCCCTGCACCGGCAGTCGGCGGCGAGTATGAGATCCCTGAAGGTCTGCTTCTTCCCGATACCTTCTTGGTTGTTGCCAGCCTGACCTATGCCCACACGCCAGCAACAACCTACGCGATCACCGGGACGTTCAATCTAACGGATCAGTTTTTTCTCCGGCCTCGCCGCTCTGCAGAGATCACATATGAAGGGTGATTCCAAAAACTAAAACCTATTAAATCCATGAAATTATTGGTTTTTGGGATCCGTGAGATGTGCCGAACAAGCCTTCGTTAACTTCTATTTGCTAGCGCATAACGGTCTATCATCTTTGTGGGGGCGGACGTGTCGTCCGGCGAAAGCAAGCCATTCTCCTGGTTCGCACGTTTGTGGCCGAAGCGTCTGACGCTTGGTTTTGGTATCGTCGTTTGTACCGCTGTTTTGATCACCGAGGTGATCTTTCTGATCCCGGCTGCCTATTTTTGGCACAAAGACAACCAGGCCCAAGCCATCGAAACTGTCCGACAGGCTTGGTACCACTCATCCAATCCATCTGCCTTTCTTAGCGCTGAGGAAAAATCGCGTGTCGGCGAACGCATGGTGCGCGACGGCCTGTTACTGGGTGGTGTTGTCTTCGATAGCGCGGGTGAGCCACTGGCGGTTTTTGGTGAACGACCAGTCCTGGATCTGAATATCGCACGGCTATCCGGTGTGAATGCTCAGCCAAGCCCAACGACGCCCGCCATAGACTTGCACCTACCACCCGCAGAAACCCAAATGTCGAACCATTTAATCGTAAGGCTTCCCACCGGACCGATCGACGAAGCGACCTATGTGCAACTGCGAAACTTCGGGCTCAGCGTCCTCTTTATTGCCGGACTAACGGCTGCATTGTTCATCGCCGCCTCCATGCTCATGGTTATCCGCCCCATGCGCGCCATCAATGATGCATTGCGCAAGGCAATCGAAGATCCCTACTCTGCCGACCAATACCGATTGTCGAGCAACCGAGGCGACGAAATCGGCCAAATATCGCGATCTTTGAATATGCTCCTGACTTCGGTCTCCGTTGTCTTTCAGGACGAGTTGGCTTCTCTGAAGCACGCCAACGAAGAGTTTGGTTTCGGGATATTGCAGTATGACAATGAAGATCGCCTCGTCGCTGCAAATCCGGCTGCCCTAGCTATGCTTGAGCATAATGATCTTGAAGGCCTCAAGTCCATGAACCGGAATTGTGCCCAACCGCTTGGTGCAAAGCGGGCAGTGCCGCAGCCGTTGGTCGATCTGTTAGGCGAAACCAAAGATCCCATGCTCGTCACCCTGCACATGGGAGCCGAGGAATTCACAGCTATGGCGTTTTGCTCGACTGTGCGACGGTCTGACGGCGCGATCACCAGTCGCTCTGTCGCCTTGATTGCCATGGACGATGTTCTGAGTGACGCGCGCCAAGCGATCAGCGGTCAACAAAAGGCACGGAAAGAACTGCAATCTGCGTTGATCGAAAAACGCGAATTGCGACGCCTGCTGGAATCCTGCTTGTGCCTGCTTGAAGAGCCGGCATCCAGTGAGGAAGAACAGGTCAAATTCCTTCCAGATCGGGTACTCAACGACTGGTACCAAGAGGCTCAGCGCGATGACATGGTCTCCGGAACGCTTGAGCATGGTGTGTTGCACCCGCTGATGGGCCATCCTCAAGTTGTGCGCAACGTGCTGCGCCAAGCCATGCTTTTGGCCTATTCCCAAACCCAAGCCGACAAGCCAGCGCTTAAGGTCGTCTCGACCTATGACACGTCTAACCAAGTTGAATTCACAATAACGGATGTGTCCGACGCGCGCGGAGACGTTGGGAAGAAACGCAGAACCAAGGGCGTGGACCCAACTTTGCCGTTGGCAGCGCTTCAGAGCGCCCTTCAAAGCTGTGGTGGAAGCTATAAGGGGCTTCGACAGGAGGACGGATCGATAGCGGTTCGGTTCACCCTTCTTGCCGCCGGTAGGTCGGCCCAGATACCGACGTCGACAGCAGCTTAGCGCTCCGCCTGTGCCGCTTGATCCCAATAGCTATAAGCGTCCAGGTATGGCTGGAAGTCAGAGATATCTAAAGGCTCGAAGCCACGGCCGGATCCAAGATCAATGGCATCAAACGCGTCGCCGTCGCGCCCGGTTAAGCCAAGCAATCCATCGCGCAGTGTTGCGAGGATTTGGTTGTCCAAGTTACGATGAGCGTAGTGCGTGAACGCAGGCATAGGGCGTGACCGCCACAGCAATCTCAGCTGTGCCCGCGCTTCTTGCGATAATGTTGCAAATGGTTCGCGGTCAAATAGAACACGACCATCTGCTTGGCGCGCCCATGTTAGTATCGCTTGTGCACCGCCGGCCAGTAAGACGCTGTGCGCGTCCTCAATCGACGTCACATAACTCATTTCATCTTCGTTCAGGACCAATTCGGCTCGCCAGAGTTCCGACATCCCAACGCGATGGGCCACCACACTGTCCTCTCCGACGATCGCCAACGCTGCGCCATCGATATCGCCAAGGTCGCGCGGCGATTGCGGTCCATCGGCGACCAAAAGCACGCTAAAAAACCCTATCGACCCATCTCGATTGGGTTGCGTGCCCAAAGCCTCGACACAAGCGCACGACCGATGTGTGGCAGCGAACACGCTTCCTGGTGCCATTCCATAGCTTATGGATTCGCGTTGCATAGCGAGCACCAATCCACGGGCATCGCGAAACGGGACAAACTCAACCGGGCGTTGCAACACTTGCTCGAGATAATCTCGGTAGGGCCGATAGAGCGTGCGTTGGTGACCAGGGGCTGCGTCGGCCAAGAACCCAACGCGAAAGGCATCCCCCTCGGGTTGATCGCCTTGATCAACCCCAAGCGTGATGCCCGCCGGTGGCGGGTCTAAGTCGCGTACATCAATTTGGCTGTCCTGCCCCCAGGCCTTGGACGGGCCAACACCACCAAACGCCGCGATTGCCAAGAACAGCGCCACAGCTTGACAGGACAAACCAAGTGCCATGAAACCGCCATTGCGGTTCATTAGGCGATCACACTTTGGCCAATTCCGCACTTCGAACCGGAACAGTTGAGGCCAGAAACGTGGGCCAATGGCGGAAAGGGCTTGCATGAGCGAACCTCAGATTGATGCGGTTGTCTTCGACGTGGGCAATGTGCTTCTCGATTGGGATGCACGGCGGGTTTATCGCCCTCTTGGCATGACAGACGATGACATTGCGGCCTTTTTTGAGCGTGTTGGCTTTCCTAAATGGAATCTCGAGCAGGATCGCGGACGTTCCTTCTCTGAAGGCGTCACCGTATTGGGCAACCAGTTTCCGCAGGAGCGCGCGCTTGTCCAACGTTACGATACCCATTGGCAGGATTCGATTGCCGGGCCGATACAAGGCACGGTGGAAATACTAGAAGGCCTTGTGGCAGAAAATGTCCCAGTCCACAGCATTACCAATTTCTCCGCTGAAAAATTCTCAGGCGAGGTGGAGCGTTGGCCCTTCTTAAGTCACTTTGATGTAACAATCGTGTCCGGTGAGGTCAGTTTGCTGAAGCCAGACCCGGCGATCTATGAGTTATTGTTGTCGCGCGCTGGCTTGGCGGCGGAACGGACCGTTTTTATCGATGACAGCCCAAAAAATGTGGAAGGCGCGCGCGCTGTTGGTATGCACGCGATCCAGTTCACGTCGCCGTCGGAATTGCGTGAATCGTTGCGTGGCTATTCGCTACCCGGCGCTGTGACCATCTAGGAACCCAGCAAGGGCTCTGACTGCATTTTCCCCAAGATCGTCCACCGCATAGCCACCTTCCAAAACGATCACGGTGGGCAGTTTTGCTCGACCCATCAGCACGCCCAAAGGCTCAAAATCCTTCGACTGTAGCGCGAACTGAGAGATCGGATCGCGCTCAAAGGTATCAAGGCCCAGAGAGATCACCAAACCGTCCGCACCATACCGGTCGATCTTAGCGTGCGCGTGGGTCAACGCTTGAGAATAGGCGGGCCAATCGGTGCCGAAGGGCAGTGGGATGTTCAGGTTCGTCCCCTCTCCGGCGCCGCTGCCGATCTCATCCGCATGGCCAAGAAAGTAGGGGTACTCTTCCATCGGGTCAGCGTGGATCGACACGAACAGAACGTCTGCTCGATCGTAGAATATCGCTTGGGTGCCGTTGCCATGATGATAGTCGACGTCGAGGATGGCGACTCTCCGCATACCTGCGTTCAACAAGGTCTGCGCAGCGATGGCGGCGTTGTTGAGGAAGCAGTAGCCGCCATAGGCGTCGGGCATCGCGTGATGACCAGGCGGACGGCACAGAGCAAAGGCGTGCTCCAAACCACGCCCAACTCGTTTGGCCGCAGTTTGGACAACTGCGGCACTGGAAGACGCAGCCGCCCAGGTCCCGGGCCCCATGGGTGTACCGGCGTCGAAAGAGTACCGTCCCATGAGCCCGTCGAGGTGCCGGGTTTCAAGCCGGCGAAGACCGGCGGTCGGCCATACAAACGGGAACGTGTCGGTGGCCTGGGGGTCTCTTCCAGCATCCAGCCAACGCGCCCAAAAGCTCTCTAAGAAGGCAACATAGCGAGGGTCGTGGACTGCCTCGACCGTTGTGGGGTCCAGCGGGTCGGGCGCCACAACTTCAGCCAGACCAGCTTTGGTTATTGCTTGCAGCACAATCTCGGCGCGCTTGGGTATTTCAACTGCAGGCACAAGCTTGCCATCGGCCATCTCCACCTGCGGATTGTGAAGCGCATGATCTGGCGAGAAGACTGTGAGCATGGGAAGGCGATCAGATAGTCTGGTTGTAAGCGCCGACTTCTGGGTTCTCGCGCAAGACGCCGTCCATAGCCGTAAACATGGCGCGCATGCGCTCTTCGGAGACAGGACTTTCGACGACCACAACCAATTCCGGTTTGTTGGAGGACGCGCGGATAAGCCCCCAAGTGCCATCCTCGGACACCACGCGCACACCATTCACGGTGATCAATTCACGGATGGCTTGGCCCGCTATGTGATGACCGTCGCCTTCCATCGCTTGAAAGCGCTTTACCACGCGGTCGACGACATCATACTTCACCTCGTCGGCGCATTTTGGGCTCTTGGTCGGTGAACCCCAAGTCTGCGGCAGGTCGCGGTAAAGGTCAGCCATCGACTTGTTTGGACTGTTCTCGAGCATCCGACAGACAGCCAGCGCCGTGACCAATCCGTCGTCATAGCCGCGCCCAATCGGCGCGTTGAAGAAGAAGTGACCAGACTTCTCAAAGCCAGCCAAGGCGCCCGTTTCCGCGACGCGGCGCTTGATGTAGCTATGCCCTGTCTTCCAGTAGTCGGCCCGTACGCCGTTAGCCTGCAAAACCGGGTCGGTGAGGAACAGGCCTGTGGACTTTACATCGGCCACAAAGGTCGCGCTTGGATGCTGGGCAGACAGGTCGCGCGCCAGCATCACGCCGATCTTGTCAGCGAAGATCTCGTTACCTTCATTATCGACGACGCCGCACCGGTCGCCATCGCCATCAAAGCCCAGAGCAACGTCCGCGCCATGCGCCTTCACGGCGTCGGCCATGGCGTGGAGCATCTCAAGGTCTTCCGGGTTGGGATTGTAGCGCGGGAAGGTGTGATCGAGCTCCACATCAAGCTCGATAACCTCGCACCCAATGCGCTTCAAAAGGTGCGGCGCGAAGGCGCCAGCCGTACCATTGCCGCAGGCACAGACGACCTTGAGATTGCGCTCCAACACCACGCCGCGCGTCAGGTCATCCAGGTAGGTCTCGGCAAAGTTTGGAACAAACACATAACCGCCGCTATCGCGTGCCTGGCTGGTGTTGCCGAGCACGATATCACGCAGGCGACCCATCTCGTCCGGTCCAAATGTGACGGGTGGGCTCGTGCCCATCTTCACGCCAGTCCAGCCATTGTCATTGTGCGAGGCGGTCACCATCGCAACACATGGCACGTCAAGCGCGAACTGTGCGAAATAGGCCATGGGCGACAACGCCAAACCAATGTCGTGCACCTTCACACCGGCGGCCATAAGGCCGGAGACCAGCGCCATTTTGATTGCGGCGGAGTACCCTCGAAAATCATGGCCGACCACAATCTCTGGCCTAACACCCTGCTCGTGGATCAAGGTTCCAAGGCCCGCTCCAAGCGCCTGGACGCCCATCAAGTTGAGCTCGGGCGGAACATCAGAGGCCGGATGTCCGAACCACCACCGCGCGTCATACTCGCGAAAGCCGGTCGGCTTCACCAGCGGCGTACTCTCAAAAGCATCTGTGTTCGGCGTGAGGGCTGAAGCCGGGGGAGGAAAGATCATTGGGCGGCCTATTTAGAGAGCGGTTCTGTACCCTCTATGCGCTGGCCGTCAGTTTTCCAAGACGATCCTGTCGTCTTCAATCCGAACACTATCCAATGCGCCCAAGAATGTCATGCCAAGCAGGTTGGAACCGAGTGCCTCATCCGGACCGACCAGTGCGCGCACGTTGCGTACGCGGATCGGCCCCAGTTCGACGCTTCGCAATGTAATTTCCGCAAAGTAGGCCGTACCGTTGGCCGTGTTAACGGGGATGGTGAAGTCGTCCCGCCTCAAACGATAGCCAGCTGCTCGCGCATCACTCTCACGCAATGCGATGGTGGAGGCACCCGTGTCGACCAAAACGTCCATCCGAGCGCCATCGATTTCTGCCTCGGCGACAGCGTGCCCGCGGCCGTTCATTGGAAGCGCCAGTGTCGCGCGAAACACATCCTCAGCTGGTTGTTGCGCTGCCGGAGTGACTGCCCTTTCCGCCGATACAGGCGCGGACACCGGCACCGCTGAGGTCGGCGTAAACATCGCGGCAGCGTATCCTGCAGCAAAGGCGGCTATGGCGGTGACAACAAGTTGCATGGCTAGTCCCTGTTTGAAGAGACCGGACTACACGACTGCTGTTGCGATCACGCCAATACCGAACCGCAAATCATCGGACACTGTGTAAGGAAGATTTAAGCGTCTTAGCGGCTCAGCCCACCAACCAGGCTTGGTATATCCAGCGGTCGGAATCCATAATGTTTTAGCCAGCGCACGTCGGCTTCAAAGAAAGCACGCAGGTCAGGCATGCCATATTTCAGCATTGCCAGGCGATCGATGCCGATCCCCCAAGCGAATCCCTGATAGACGTCCGGATCGAGGCCGCAATTGCGCAAGACATTGGGGTGGACCATGCCGCAGCCCAATATCTCCATCCAATCGTTGCCTTCACCGAACTTTACTTCGTTGCCAGACCGGTCACAGCCAATGTCGACCTCCATCGAGGGTTCGGTGAACGGGAAGTAGGAAGGGCGAAAACGCATCTTCACATCGGCAACCTCGAAGAAGCTCTTACAGAACTCTTCCAAGATCCATTTCAGGTGGCCGATATGGCTTTCCTTGTCGATGACCAGACCTTCAACTTGGTGAAACATCGGCGTGTGCGTCTGGTCGCTATCACAGCGATAGGTCCGACCGGGAATGATCACCCGGATGGGTGGTTCCTGGCTGCGCATGGTGCGGATCTGCACCGGCGATGTGTGGGTGCGCAGCAAGAGCCGTTCACCATCGTCCTTCGGATTGAAGAAGAACGTGTCATGCATGTCCCGTGCGGGATGGCCGGGCGGAAAGTTGAGCGCGGTGAAGTTGAGCTCATCGGTCTCGATGTCAGGCCCTTCCGCCACGGCGAAGCCCATATCGCCGAAGATGGCCGTGATCTCGTCGATGACTTGGCTGACCGGGTGGATACGGCCTCCGGCCGTCGGTCCAGCGAGCACCGGCATGGTGACGTCAACCGTTTCTACCGCCAGACGTGCGTCCAGCGCGGCATCTTCCAGAGCGGTTTTGCGGGCATTGATGGCGTCGGTTAGGCGAGTCTTCAGCCCGTTCAACGCCGGACCCATCACCTGGCGTTGCTCAGGCGTCATCTTGCCGAGCGTTTTCATCTGCTCAGAAACGCTGCCCTTCTTGCCCAGGGCTGCGACGCGCAGGTTCTCAAGCGAGGCTTCGTCGCCTGCGGCATCAATAGCTTGGGTTAGCTCGGCTTCCAGAGCTTCAATCTGGGAAAGGTCAGCACTATCAGTCATCGGTCAGTCTGCTGGTTGGAAGATGTTCGGCGTTTTAGCCAGATCACGGCATTTGGCAAGAAAGCAAAAAGCCCCGCCAACGCGGCGCTGGCAGGGCTTTGATTTGGCATCGGATCAGGTTTAAGCCAGCGCGCCTTTGGCCTGATCGACCAGCGCAGTAAACGCAGCGGGCTCGTTGACGGCCAGTTCAGCCAGCACTTTGCGGTCTACCTCTACACCGGCCTTGGTCAGGCCGTTGATAAAGGTGCCGTAGGTCATACCCTGCTCACGCACGGCAGCGTTGATGCGTTGGATCCAAAGCGAACGGAACGCGCGCTTCTTCGTGCGGCGGTCGCGATACGCATACTGGTTGGCCTTTTCGACGGCCTGCATGGCGACACGGATCGTGTTCTTGCGGCGGCCGTAGTAGCCTTTGGCTTGTTTGATTACTTTTTTGTGGCGGGCGTGGTTGGTAACGCCGCGGGAAACGCGAGACATAGCGAATTCTCCAAACTGTAGGGGATGCGGCGGTTAGCCGTTTGGCAGGAAGTGGCGGCGCACAACCCGTGCATCGGGTTCAGCCATCACCATCGTGCCACGGGCCTGGCGGATGAACTTGTTCGTCCGCTTGATCATGCCGTGGCGCTTGCCAGCCTGAGCGACCTTTACCTTGCCGGATGCGGTCAGTTTGAAGCGCTTTTTCGCGCCGGAATTGGTCTTCATCTTGGGCATTTTGCTCATCTCATGTTGGCCCGAGCGAAAGCATCGCACGGGCGAGGGGTACGCAGCCTGATAGATGATCTGGCTTGAGCGGTTCAGCGAATACGGCAGCCCAACACTGGCCGACCCGCTGACGAAGCGTGGGCTATAACCGAACTGAGCCAACGGAGCAAGAGGCGCCAATAGCGCAATCCCGAAACGGCTTCTCACCGACAATCCAATCTTAACGTGTCGAGAATAGCTTTTGCTCGCAAAGGGAGAGCTGTTCATGAGCAAGGCGATGACCGAACCAGGCCGTATCGCGTTCGCGGTGTTTTTGGCAGTAGCCGTCATTGGCGTTGGAATCAGTTGGTCGATCGCCCAAAGGCAGCAGGCTCAAACCCAAGTACAGCTGATGAGCGATATGCTAAGAGCGTCCGATCAAGTCGGCCTTTTGAGTGCGCGCTTGCGGTTGGCTGCCCAGTCCTTGGCCCAAGGCATCGATCTTCAATCTCCCACCGTCGATGGCATTGACTATGCTATGACCGAAGTCGAGGGCTTTCGGACGGCACTGGTGCTCTCGCCGGAGGGCGTCGTCTTAGACGACAGCAGAGACACTAAACCAGCGTTAGGTGTGGACGTTGCTGACCGCACCTACGTGACGGTCCATCAGGTTCCGGGTTCTCAGTTCTTTTCTGGCGAGCCCGTCAGCAGCCGGGTCGATGGCGCTTGGTCCCTGCCCGCGAGCCTACCCTTGCGGTTGCCTAGTGGGGAACTTCGCGGCATCGCGGTGATCTCTGTGGGCTCCGAGTACTTTGCCAGCGTTTGGCAGATTATCAGTGAAGATGGGGCAGCGCTGTTTCTGCGCCGTCAGGGTCAGGAACAGTTTTTCCCCCTCGGGCACGAACAACCATCCCATCTGCTGGACGATCTAGTGGTGGACGATCTTCACTCGAATGACCATGAGTATGCGGGTGCGCAACATGCGCACACACAGCGCGGGGACGTTTTTTTCTATTCACCGGCGTACGGCGATTTCGAGTTGGCCATGCTGCTGCCCCAGGCCCACATTTCGGCTACCTTCAATCGTTGGTTCATTGGTCTATCCGCTGCTGGCCTGGTTTGTGGTTTGGTCATGGCCGCATTGACCGGAGGATTTGCGCATTCCTGGCAGATGACCCGCCAACAATTGAAGAAAACGCTGCGTCTTGAAGAGCGTCTCAGGTTGGCCACAAGTGCTGCTGGCGTGGGCATCTGGGACATGAACCTGAACTCCGGTGTGCTGTCTTGGGACGAGACAATGCACGAACTTTACGGTGTTCCTGCCAGCGATTTCCAAGGTGCTTATGAGGATTGGCGCCAGCATGTCCACCCAGACGACATTGAAGGCGCAGAGGCTGAGTTCAATCGCTGCATTGAGACGGGGGAATCATTTGTAACCCGCTTCAGGATACTTGCTGACGAAAAGGTGCGGCACATTCAAGCCAAGGCGTCCGTGATTAAAGATGGCTCCGGTTTGCCGCCCCGAATGATTGGCGCAAACTTTGATGTGACCATGCAGGTCGACCGCGAAGCCAAGCTCGAAGAGGCAAAACGTGCTGCCGAGCAGACCCACGCGCAGATGGCACGCGACGCGCTACATGACGCCCTTACAGGATTACTGAACCGGCGCGGATTGGAACAGGCCATTAAGAAAACCATTCCAAGCACTGATGAGGCAACGCTTATTCTCATTGACTTGGATCGGTTCAAACTGGTGAACGATTCCTTTGGCCATCAGGCGGGTGACGCCGTTTTGCGGGCCGTTGCAAATCGCCTGCGTCGTCAGCAGGAACCGGGTGACATCGTTGCACGGGTGGGCGGCGACGAGTTCGTCGTTGTGCGGCCTGGCGCAGATCCTCAAGCCACCGAAGAATGGGCGCAAGACACGATCTGGACATTGGCGGAGCCCGTCGATTTTGAGGAGCGGGTCTGCCGTTTCGGTGTCAGCATGGGTGCCGCGCATGGGTCCATTGCTGCGCTGCGATCAGATGATTTGGTTCGCTGCGCCGACCACGCACTTTACCAAGCCAAAAAGGATGGTCGTGGACAGTTCCGCTACTTCACAGAGCAACTCAGCCAGTCGCTTGCCAATCGCAAAGCGCTGACGAACGACCTCGAGCATGCCATCGACAATGATGCCTTTTCGATGGTCTACATGCCAAAATTCGAGGTCGCCACGCGCAACCTGATCGGTTTGGAAGCGCTCTTGCGCTGGGACCATCCGGTACACGGTGTCCTTACGCCTGATGCCTTCCTCGATATCGCCGAGGCGATCAAGCTCACTGGTCAAATTGATAGCCAGGTCTTGGATCTCGTTTTACGTGATCGCGAACAATGGGAGCAAAACGGGTTCATACCACCAAGCGTCTCTGTAAACGTGTCCACAAGTCGCCTGAAGGACCCTGAATTGGTTAAGACGGTGATGGCCAAGGGGCTACCTCGGGGTGCAATCAGCCTTGAGTTGCTCGAGTCTGTATTCCTTGACGATATCCCTACCGATGTGACGGCAAGCCTCGATGTCCTGCGTTCATTGGGTGTGGGGATTGAGATCGATGATTTTGGTTCGGGCCATGCTTCCATTCTGGCCGTTCCGAAGATTGGCCCCGACTTCATCAAGGTTGACCGCGCGCTGGTTAAGGACATCGATATTAGTGAGCCGGCCCGTCGAACGGTCAGTTCCATTATCGAGATGGCGTCGAGCTACGGTGTGCGGGTCATTGCCGAAGGTGTAGAAACACAGGAGCAGCTAGCCATCTTGAAGTCGCTGGGCTGTTTCGGATCGCAGGGCTTCCTGTTCGGTCGACCTTTGGCAGCACGGGATGTGAACGAAATTCTCGAAGAAAGCCGGGTCGCCTGACCCTTCCTGCCCAGACCTTTCCGACATCGTTATCTGACCAACTGAATCGACGTGGAACGCCTTATGCTGGCGCACTGTGGTGCGTCTGGGCGCGTGTGTCGGAGTCAGCGAGCCTCATCGGACGTTACGAATACGTAAGATGTAAGCGCTTGTATGTATAATTACGTGCATTTTATGTAAGTATTAACCCAAATCTTGGCACCCTTCTGCAACTTTAGGTCATCGCTTTGGGGGATAGAGCATGAATAAGTTGTCGATTGGTGCGAAGCTCATCAGTGGCTTTGGCGTTGTGGTGCTCATCGTGGTCGGCATGGCCGGCTTCGCGTTTATGAACGCTTCGTCAAACCTGGCTTCTTTTACCGACTATCGCTCTACAGCGCGACTTTCCAACGCGAGTTCGGAACTGACCAAAGGCATCATGGCGATGCGTCTACAAGTTATGAAATTCCGAGCGGGCGGCATGGAGGACATGCGCCCTGTTGTTGCTGAAGGCGCCGGGCGAGCGCGGGCCGCGATCGCGAATCTGGAAGCGATTGACCCATCTGCCGACTTCTCAGAGTTGGCTCATGACATCGACCTGTACCAAGCGGGCGTCAATGAAGCGAACGATCTGCAAGATGAACGTCATGCGCTGGTTCACGGTACATTGGACCCAGCAGGTACGCAGGCACGTCGTGACCTAACCGACATCATGGAATCGGCCTACGCGGATCAGGACGCCGAGGCTGCATACTATGCTGGCCGCGTCCAACAGCACCTGATGTTGGCCCGTTTCTATGGGGCGGACTACTTGCTGACCAATGACGAGGGCTCCAGAGACCGTACCTTCACCGAACTGGAAGCGGCCTTTGTTGAAGAAGAGCAACTCCTTCGCTCACTTCAAAACCCAGCTCGCCGCGCATTGGCGTCTAGTGCGAAGGAAAACATGGAATCCTATATGGCGACCTTTTCTCAGATCGTTGAGATCATTGAAACACGCAACGCCATCTATGCAGATCGTCTGGACGTGATCGGACCACATGCCATGGCGCTCGTGGATGGCGTCTCATCGACCCAGAAAGCTGAGCAAGATCGTATCGGTCCTATCCTGACGTCTGAGTTCCAGTCACAGCGTTGGACGGTCATGATCATTGGCGCAATTGGAACCGTGCTCGCTTTGGCACTAGGTTTGTTTCTCTCTCGTGCGTTGTCCGGCCCAATCCTAGGCCTGACGCGGGCTATGAAGACGATGGCTGACGGCGACTACAGCATCCAGGTGCCGGCAACTGATCGCGGTGACGAACTTGGCACGATGGCCAAGACCGTTGAGGTCTTCAAAACCAATGGCCAAGAACGTGAAACCTTGGAAGCGGAAGCCAAGGTTCAACAGGCCGACGCCGAGCGCAAGCAGGAATCAACCGAGGCGGCCATCGCAAAGTTTCAAACCAAGGTGGACCAAATTCTCTCCGTTCTCGGAGAGCGTACCGAGCAGATGAGCAACACAGCAACGGACCTTAACAGCCTGGCTACGCACGCTAAGGATCAGGCTTCATCTGCGGACGCTTCGGCCCAGGAAACATCCGGCAGCGTCCAGACAGTTGCTGCTGCGAGCGAGGAACTTGCCAGCTCCATTCAAGAGATCGCCCGGCAGGTGGCCCGCGCGAGTGATGTTGTGAAGACGGCGTCAGATAAGTCCAGCAACTCTGTGGTTGAGATTGAGAAACTTGCCGAAGCTGGCCAGAAGATTGGAGATGTCGTGGGGCTCATACAAGACATTGCTGAACAAACCAACCTTCTTGCCCTCAACGCTACCATTGAAGCGGCGCGGGCGGGCGAGGCTGGCAAAGGGTTTGCGGTTGTCGCCACTGAGGTGAAGGCCCTGGCCGAGCAAACCGCCAAGGCTACCGACGAGATAAGCGTGCAGATCACGGGTGTTCAGATGTCGACTGAGCGCGCGGTTGAGATGATCAAAGAAATCGCGGCCATAGGCGACGAGCTTGATGAGGTCACCACGACCATTGCTTCGGCAATTGAAGAGCAGGGCGCCGCGACTCAAGAGATCAGCAACACAACCGCGTCGGCGGCGAGCTCAACAGACACGCTCGCGTCTGGCATCACCGAAGTTAGTGGGGCCATCAACAAGACGGGTGACGCGGCCGATGTGGCCAGCAATGTCTCGGTTGAGTTGTCCAAGCAGACCGACGCGATGACAAAGGCCGTCGAAAGCTTCTTCTTGGAGCTGCGCCAGGGTACGTTCGATCGCCATCAGGGCGAAGACCCCAACGACGAAGGGGCGTCGCGCCTCGAAGAACGCGCCGAAGCCGCCTAGGCGAAAGATCATCGAACAGATATGGCGCGTCACCTGACGGGCGGCGCGCCATATCCATTCCAAGAGGCTCTAAAGGCCTGAGCCTTGGTCGATGGCCCATCATCAGCGGGTCGCCCAGACACCGACCCCCGCCGCCAGCGTGACCAAGGCGCACAAAACAACCTTAGAGACAGTCTCCATCGTCCCTTCGATCAGAAGGGCGTGTGCAATGGTGCCCCCGATGGTGACAGCCGCAAGGGTGACGTGCCCAATGCGCCAGGTCTTGCGACGAAGTCGCAGCCTTTTGCGCAACAGCACCAAAAGCGCTGCCCCAAAAACCGCCCACATCGCCATAACGCCCCACACCGAGAACGGTGTCGGTGAGACGAACAACAAAGCGTCGAACACATCAGGCGGGCTGGTGATCCACAACGCCGCAACATGAGTTGCGATTACCGCAACAAGAGTTGCGCCAACCCATCGGTGAACCCGCCGTCCTACCCGCCCCTTCAGACCTGGAATTCTGCCCGCAACAAGCAGCGGTTGGACAAACAACAAGATCAGCCCGACGATGCCAGCGAATCCAGCCAAAATGTAGACAGGCTGGCGCCATGCTAGCCAAGGGCTGAAGCTCGCGGCCACGATCGGAACAAGGACGACCAACAAGAGGCCCGTCCAGATTAGAACGGCGCGCACTCGCTGGGTCACGTGTCTCTCGAGCCGTTAGGCCGGTTGAAGAACGAAATGCGCTTCAAGGCTGGTATCAGAGGAGCTTGGCATGACCGGTCGCAAAAACACGGTTTCGAATTCACCGCTGTCATAGGCAAGGTGCCCGTGCGGCTGGCCAAAGGCGGGCACGATCTGCGGCATTTCCAGCCGGAAAACACCATTGGCATCTGTCAGTGTCGCGCCATGACTGTGCCAGTCGCGTTCATGCCCTTCGGTGGTATGCGCCCAGATTTGAATGCGCTGACCGGCAAGTGGAGCACCATCGCCAGCACGGCGCACGGTCCCGCTCATCCAGAAGCCACCACCACCAATGCGTTCCACGATTGGTGCGCCGGGTCGGTAATTGTTCGATCCGCCACGCATGGATCGGGTCGGATCAAGGCCCTGTGCACGCGCCGGAACCACCAACCCGCCTACACCTGCTGCGGCAACCGTGCCCGCAACTGATAGCAATGTTCGCCGTGAGAGGGTCAATTTGGTCAACTGAGTTTTCCTTGCGCGGGCCAGAATGTGCTCGTTCTAGCGCTTCGCGCTCGAGATGAGCAACGGGTCTGAGCCATCACATTTCAGAGATTGGAAGGCTCTGCGCACGGCCTGAGCAGTTGGATCAGTCTGGGTAGGCAGCCTTCAGATCGTCGACAATCTCTGCTTCGCTTTTGCCAGAAGATGCCCGTTTCAGCACGATATCAGCCTGGCGGGCGCCTTCTTCCTCAAACCCGTAAAGCACGGAGTGGGCGCGCATGAGTTGGGGTCCCGACATCCAGCTCTTGCGGCTGGTACCGTCGATATAGAGTGATGTTTTTGAGAAGTGTTCGCTGTCGGAGCGGGCGTCGGTGCGTGCAAACATAATCTCATCGACACCTTGGTGCTCAAACACTTGGCTGATGCTGCGAAAGCGTGAGTCGATCTTGCCGTTTGCGTCGAAGCCGTAACCGGTGATGGACAAAGAGGCCAAGTCCTGCGTTACCCGCCAGACGCCAACATGCGGCTTGCCGTCAATCTCGTAGCTGTAAGTCCAGATACCTTTGAGGAACTTGCCGCGGTGATAGAGCGCCAAAAGGGCATTGGAACTGGTGATGATCCAGTAGACCAGGACGATCAAAATCCGGAACAGGCCGACGCTTGTCAGGAAGGTGATGAACCAGCGCAATTCGATGGGAATGTCGCTGAACCCGGCCAGCAGGCTGTCGATGGCGATGATGTAGGAAATCGTCGCCAACAGGATGGCAAGATTGATCTTTTCGAGCGCGTTCATGACGTTGTTCCCCAGGTGCGGTTTTGATGGCTACGGATGAGGAGAAAGGCCCCGTTGACCAAGGTTTGCGCCAACGGGTGCCGTTTTGCTGGCTAGATCAGGCCGGGAAGGGCGTTCAGCATGAGCGCTGCGGAGACGACGCAGGCCGAGCCGCGCACGGTGTTCCAGAAGGTCCAGCGGGGCACATAGGTTTGCTGCCAGAACTCTCCGGTTGAGGCGTCCGCCACGTTCATGTGGGCCAGCCGTTCGTTGAGCGGTACATTGAACCGTACGGTCACGCCAAAACAGCCAACGAAGTAGATGAGTCCAGCGGCGATGAGCAGGGTGCCAGTTTGTCCACCGAGCACAAACAAGCCATAGGCGGCGACGCCGAGCGAAACGGGCGCCAGGCCAAGAAACAGCACCATGAAGACCCAACGAAAAACCTCGCGGTTGATCACTTGCATGGCTTCTGCACCACCTGTGCCTGAAGTGCGTGCGAGGGAGCGCATAATAAAGTCGGAAAAAGCGATGAAAACACCGCCAATGATGGCGTAAGCGATGATCGTGAACTGGGCGACAAAAAAGAAGAGACCGGACATAGTTTGGGTCCTTTTTGAGACGAGATCAGAGGGGGGAGGCCGAAGCCTCCCCAATTGGTGAAGAAGACTAGGCGGCGACGTTCCACGCGCCGGAATGAGCGGCTTTCCGGGCGTAGTTCGCGAAGCTGCTTGGCGCGCGGCCAAGTGCACGCCGCACACCGTCGGTGAGGTGCGCGTTGCGACCATCGAGCGCCTGGCGGGCAATGTCCGTGAAGACATCCGCGACAAAGGTACCGCCGGATTTTTCCACGTTTGCGTGGAAATCCTCGAAGGAGATCGGGATGTACTGGATGGGCTTGCCAATGGCGTCCGTCAGGATCGCGGCCATATCAGCGAAGGTCAGCAATTCGGGGCCGGTGAGTTCGTAGACTTCATTGTCGTGGCCCTCCTCGGTCAAGGCGGCAACAACCACATCGGCGATGTCGTCAATGTCGAGGATAGGTTCGGCAATGTCGCCACCGGGCATCGGCAGAACGCCGTCCAGGATCGGATCACGCAGATAACCTTCTGAAAAGTTCTGGGCGAACCAGGTGGCGCGCACGATAGTGTGCGGTATGCCAGAGGCCTGAACCACTTGCTCACCCAGCAGAGCATGGTGCTCGCCGCGGCCAGACAGCAGAACCATTTTGCCAAGCCCAACGTCCTTGGCGACTTTGCACATGGCTTCAAGCTTCTCGACAGCACCTGGGAAGGCAAGGTCTGGGAAGTAGGTGACATAGGCGGACTTTACGCCGTCAAAAGCAGGCGCCCAGGTGTTGGCGTTCTCCCAGTCGAAAGGAATGTCCGAACCGCGCGAACCACGACGGACGGGTTGGCCCATAGCTTCAAGTTTTTTGGCAACGCGCGATCCGGTTTTGCCGGTGGCGCCGATAACGAGGATGGGTTGGGTTTGCATGGATTTGCTCCTTGGTTGAAAAGACAACCAGGGAGTAGCCGCGGCACCCGCGTGCGGTATTGACCGCTCTTGCCAGGGTTTTGACACTTGCTGCCAATCTGCGGCCAGGAATGTCGAAAAGGGCTAAAGGCCGGCGCGCGCCTTACGGTAGCTCGCTGGCGTGTGTCCAACCCAACGTTTAAAGGCGCGGGTGAACGAGCTTTGCTCTGAGAAGCCCGTCAAAAAGGCGATATCAGCCAGCGAATACTGCTCCTCCCGCAACAGACCTTCGGCAAGTTCGCGCCGGGTTTCTTCGGCGAGGGTTTGGAACGTCAGGCCATGATCAGCCAACCGGCGATGGAAAGACCGTGCGCTGAAGCCCATGCCGCGCGCGATATCGCCCATCTTTGGCGGTCCCTCACTGAGCGCCCGGGCGATAGCCTCTTTGGTTTGGTCCTCCAAGGTCGGTGCGTCGCGCACCTCGCTCAGCTCGCCTTCCAGGTGGGACAGAAGAAACTGCGTGATGCCCTCGTCGCCTAGCTTGTTAGACTGGTCCAGCGCTTCATCGGAGATCACCAATGCGTCATGTTCAGCGTTGAAATACACGGGGCAGCCAAAATAAGCCTCGTGGTGCTTCAACGTCTTCGGCGGGTTGTGCTTGAAGTGCACTTCCTTGGGGCCAAATGGAACCGGAGACACTTGCCGACTGATGGAAACAGCGCTGGCCATGTCGGCTTCCACTGAGAGACGCATACCAAGGCGTCGCTCACCCGCGCGGTGTTCGATCCATAAAATACCGCCATCAACCGGTTGGATCTCGTAGGCAACGATGCTGGTCCATATGCGTGCGAACCTTTCGACACGCAAATAGGAGCCGCGCAAGGTTGGCGCGGCCTTCCAAGCCAGGCCGAGGGCGCCATACTCATCGCACCGCATGGAGTCACCGACGCGCAGCGGCAAATCGGTGATGTCCATTTCCTCGCCCATGGCCTCCAACATGTCGTAGTAGGCCTCGTCAGTGATCATGTGCTTGGGATCCCACGCGCCATCGGGATCAATGCCAACAGATTTCAGGTACGCGGCGCCATCAATGTCAGGTTCTGCACCTGCCACCATTTTGCGAACGAAGAGAGACGTAACGGAGCCCATAGCGCCTAATTAGCTCAGTTGCGGGGAACGTCGAGACGTCGCGGCATCTGGAATGCGGCTAGCATTGTGCGATCGCAGACCGGCACTGTGGTCATCAAGCTCACAAAGACGCATGGTACGTCTTGCACGCTAATCACGCATCGACACAACAAAGAAAGAGGGCAATCCATGCGTTACAACCGCCTCGGCCACAGCGGCCTGTTCGTCTCGGAACTGTGCCTAGGCACCATGACCTTCGGTGGTTCCGACGACATGTGGGGCCAGATCGGTAAGCTGGAACAGGATGAAGCCGATAGCTTGGTGCGCACCGCACTGGATGCAGGGATCAATTTCATCGACACGGCGAACATTTATGCGGGTGGCCGAAGCGAACAAATCCTGGGTCAATCGCTGAAAAACTTGGGTGTTGCCCGGTCTGACATTGTGATTGCCACCAAGGTGCATGGCCAGATGGGCGACAGCCCCAACGCGCGCGGGTCTTCACGCGTCCACATCCTTGACCAAGCCGACGCAAGCCTTGAGCGCATGCAGATCGATCATATCGACCTCTATCAGCTTCACGGTTTCGACCCTGCCACGCCGATCGTGGAATCGCTCGAAGCGCTTGATGCTTTGGTACGAAGCGGGCGGGTTCGCTACGTTGGGCTTTCCAATTGGGCCGCATGGCAGGTCGTCAAGGCGGTCGGTATCGCAGATGCACGCAACCTAGCGCCGATTGTCTCTTTGCAAGCCTACTACACACTGGCAGGGCGCGACCTTGAGCGTGAAGTGGTGCCGATGCTGTTGTCTGAAGACATTGGCTTGATGGTTTGGAGTCCGCTGGCTGGGGGCTTCCTTTCCGGTAAGTTCAGTCGTTCCGGAACAACCGCTGAAGGGCGACGTGTAGCGTTTGACTTCCCGCCCATCGACAAAGATCGCGCCTACGATGCTGTCGATGTGATGCGCACGATCGCCGCAGATAAGGGATGCACCGTGCCGCAGGTCGCGCTGGCATGGCTGCTGCACCAGAAGGTCGTGACCAGCATCCTTGTGGGCGCAAAGCGTGTCGACCAACTCACCGACAATATTGGCTCAACGGAGGTCACACTCACTGATGAGGAGCTTGCATCGCTCGATGCTGTCACCAACCTACCTGCTGAGTATCCAGGTTGGATGCTGGCCCTTCAAAACGAGTATCGCCAGACCTTGATGGACGAGCAAAAGCGCTAGGCACAGGCCCAAAAAAAGAACCCCGCCGAAGCGGGGTTCTTTCTAGTTTTAGTCTTCTGCGTCGTCTGGCCCGTCATTCTCGGGCTCTGGCTCGCCTTTGACGTCGATCTTGCCAACCATTTGCGGAACGGGGGCCAAAACCATCATCATTTGGCGTCCCTCCATCTTTGGGTGGGCCTCAACCTTCGCGTATTCTTCGGTCTCGTCTTTGACCTGCATGAGCACTTTCATGCCTAGCTCTTGGTGGGCCATTTCGCGGCCGCGGAAGCGCAGGGTGAACTTCACTTTGTCGCCAGTATTAAAGAAGCGGCGGGCGTTGCGCATCTTCACATCATAGTCATGCGTGTCGATGTTCGGTCGCATCTTGATTTCTTTGACGTCGACCGTCTTCTGCTTCTTTTTCGCCTCGGCAGCCTTTTTCTGCTGCTGATATTTGAACCGGCCATAGTCCATAATCTTGCAGACGGGCGGTTGTGCGTTCGGGGATATTTCCACCAGGTCGAGGCCTGCAGCTTGCGCGATCTCTAAAGCTTCGCGTGTGTCTGTCTCTCCGCGGTTGTCGCCATTGTCATCGATCAGTTGGACCGACGGAACGCGAATTTTGTCATTGATGCGGGGGCCTTCTTTAACGGTGGCTTGGGAACGGTGTGGACGGCGAATGGGAATGTCTCCTGGGACGTTGACGAATTGGGTGACGAGTTGTGCCGCAAGGTCGCGGCTGTGGCAAGCATGCCGAGGCGATCAATATGGCGTTTGAGGGTGAAAAGAGGCCGATTGAAGCAACGATGTTGCTAATGTGTAACCAATCGGTCGTAAACGGCCAGCGTGCCGTCGCACATGGCACGCAGCGAGAAATGGCGGTGCACATGGTCGCGAGCTCGTCGGAGATGGGCATTGCGTGCCTCGCCTTCAAGGGCAAGGGCCTCTTGGATACCCGCGCAGAGCGACGAGGGATCGCCAGCCGCAACATGCCATCCGGTGCGTTCGGTGGCGTCAACCAGCGGCGGGGCCAGCACGGTTTCTGGTACCGCACCAAGATTTGAGACGACCACCGGCACGCCGGCTGCCTGGGCTTCCACGGCTGCTCGGCCAAAGGCTTCCGGCTGGGTGGACGGCACGATACAGACGTCCGCCGACGCCAGAGCACGCGCCGGGTCGACATGACCCACCAGATGCACGCGGTTCGAAACGTCAGCACGCTCGGCGAGACGCACCAAACTATCGCGATAGTCGGTGCGGCCTTGATCGTCACCGGCAAGGATCAGGTGCACGTCGGCAGGCAGTCCGGCCAACGCACCGATGGCCACGCTTTGGCCTTTCCACTCGGTAAGGCGTGCAATGTGCACAACGGTTCGAGAACCTGGTGGCAAGCCCCAGTCATAGGGCTCGGCGCTGCCGTCGAAGCTTGAGAGATTGGTGCCACGGTGGATTACGGTCATGCGGTCGGACGCCGTGGGGTACTGGCGCACAATACTGTCGGCGGTGAAATGCGAATTGGCTATCACCACCTCGCTGCGCACCATGACAGAGTTGTACCAGCGCTTCAGCCAATTCGAAGCGCGATAGGCGCCATGATAGGTCGTCACCAATGGGATTCCAAGTTGGCGCGCCGCTATGTGACATGACCAAGCCGGAGCGCGCGAGCGCGCATGGATGATGTCGATACGTTCACGCTGGCAGAGTGCGCGCAGCGCGCGGGCGTTGGAAAGAATGGTCACCGGGTTCTTCGTGGCCACCGGCAGGACCGTGTGTTGAGCTTCGGCAGGAAGTTCGTCCACCATCCTGCCACCTTGGCTCACGACGAAGGCAGAATGCCCAGCCGCAACCAGCGCCTTGGCGATGTCGATCGTGGTGCGTTCGGCACCACCGATTTCCAGTTCTGGTATGACTTGCAGTACGCGCAAGGGGCCTTTTCCTCTGTCAAGGTTGCGCGCGCTTGCTATACCGCCGCAACACGAAACGCAAAGTCATCAAAGGGATCGACCTCATGTCTCCAGCCTTTCTCGACCGCGGCACGCATCAACTGGCCTATGAGAAACTTGCCGGAAACGACCCCACACTGGTCTGGCTCGGCGGTTTTCGTTCCGACATGACGGGGTCCAAAGCAATCCGCGTTGAAGATTTTGCGCGCCGCCGCGGCCAAGCATGTTTGCGATTTGATTATAGCGGTCATGGCCAGTCGACGGGTGCCTTCACCGAGGGAACCATCGGACGTTGGCGCGACGATGCGCGCGCGATCATTGCCGATCAGGCCCCTGGCCAAGTTGTCTTGATCGGCTCATCCATGGGTGGATGGATATCCCTCTTGCTGGCGATGGAAGAGTCGAAAGCCGCCAAGGCCGAGGGCCGCAACAGTCGTGTCGAAGCATTGGTCCTCATCGCACCCGCTCCTGATTTCACGCAGGAATTGATGTGGCCGAACTTCACCGAAGATATTCAAGAAACGATCCTTAAGGAGGGTCAGTATGCACTGCCCAGCGCTTACGACCCAGAACCAACCATTATCACGCGCCACCTCATAGAAGATGGCAGAGATCACCTGATCCTAGGTGGCCCCATTGAAACGGGTTGTCCGGTGCGGATTTTGCAAGGTGTCGCTGACCCAGACGTTCCGCATACACATGCGCTGCGCTTGATGGACTCCCTCGTCGGAGAAGATGTGGTGATGACGTTGATTAAGGATGGCGATCACCGGCTCTCACGCGATAGCGATCTTGATGCCTTGGAGCGCACGCTCGATACGCTGTCATCGGGTCCAAGGGGCCCGCTGATCTAGCTGTCGAGCGTGATCACCTCTCCGCCAGCGGCTCTGGCATCATCAGGGTCGTGGGTCACGAGGATGACTGGCAGATGCTGTGCCCTTGCGTGATCGAAAACAAGCTTGCGCATATCTTGCCGCAGAGCGACGTCGAGCTTGGAAAAGGGCTCATCCAAAAGCAGCGCGCGCGGTTGTGATAACAGCGTACGTTGCAGGGCGACTCGAGCGGCCTGCCCGCCAGACAGTGTTGCAGGATCACGCCCTCCATAACCTTCAAGACCAATAGCACCCAAGGCATCCTCAGCCAGTTGCTGCCGCTCGGCTTTACCCCTGGCCACCTGGCGTGGGATGGCGATCATCACGTTGCCGCAAACCGAAAGATGCGGGAACAACAGAGCATCCTGAAACAACAGGCCCATGCGGCGATGTTCAGCCGACAAAGCGAGAACGTCGACATCGCCCATATACACGGTCCCCGACAGTTCGAAGACCGGTGCCAATGATCCTGCTAAGGCGTGCAGCAGTGTGGATTTGCCCGAACCGGAGGGCCCCATCACCGTCAATACCTGTCCGGGATGAACAGTCGCTGTCACCGAGACCAATGTGCGACCGTCCAAACGGATGGTCACACCGTTCAGGGTCAAGGGATCGGTGGTCTTCGTTTTCATCCTCATCGGATTTGCATGCCTCGCCGCTTGCGTGCAAGGAAAGCTGGCACCGCCAGTGCGATCCAAAATGCAGCAAATGGCAACAAGGCCTGCAAGGTCGCCGCCACCGCTAAGGCGCGTCGGTCGCCACCCGCTGACAAGGCAACGGCTTCGGTTGTCAGCGTTGGTACCCGACCGGCACCGATCAGGAGTGTCGGCAGGTACTGCCCGATAGACACCGCGATCCCAATAGCCAGCGCCGTCAAGATCGGGCCAATCATCATCGGCAGACGCACTTCAAAAAGGCGCCGCCAATAGCTGATGCCGAGGCCAGCGGCCACCTGCAACACGCGTTGGTCAAACCGTCGATAGGGGTCCGCCAGCGACAGGAACATGTAGGGCAGGATGAAAACCAAGTGCGCAAACATAACGGACGCGACCATGCCATCGACGCGCAGCACAACGCCAAGAAACTGCAGGCCAAACAGAAATGTGACCTGAGGCACCAACAGCGGAATGTAGAGGATCAGAAGAGAGCGACTTCCACCAGTTCGGCCAGTGGCCTGTTCCACCTCCAAGCAACCGACGATCAGAACGGCAGCAATCAAGGTGGGGACGATGGCCACCAACACGGAGGTCTGCGCGAGTTCAAGAGCTCCTGATCCAAGCTGCTCCCAGGCTCGCATTGTCCAAGTGGCCGGTAGCGTGTCCGGGAACCGCCATCGGCCTGCGAACGACCAAACCACGAGAAGTGCAAGGCCAATCGCGATGGTCAACATCGGCAACATAGCCACAACCACGCCGATGGTACGCGTTGGCCTTCCGCCGAGAGAGCGTACACCTGAAGCGGTCCAAGCAAGCCACAAGCGACCAGCAAGGCGCTCGCCAACAATCCAAATGCCAAGAAGGGCAATCGTTAGGCCCACCTGGATCAAGGCAGCGGCTGCTGCCATAAACCGCGTCGAAAGATCCGGATCAGATGCCCATTCGAGAATACGGACGGCCAGCGGCGCTGGCGTGGTTGGCCCAAGCACGATCGCGACATCGGCGACGGACGACGCATAGGCAATAACCGCGAAGACTGGCAGACGAATGAGCCGATAAAGCTGTGGGGCTACAGCAAGAAAAAAGCCGGTCCCGCGACCATACCCCATGGATGCCATCACCATGCGGCGGCGCCCACCGTCCAACGCAGGCAGTGCGGCGAGCGCCATCAACAGGAGAAATGGCATCTCCTTCGCAACCAAACCCGCCATCATCGCCAAGCCCCAGGTGTCATTGACGATCAGGAGGTCAGGCGGTCGCGTCCACCCGGTGAGATCGGGTGACAGAAGCCGAAAAAGAAAACCAGACGGCGCGATGAGAAAGGCCAGTCCCACTGCCGCAGCCGCATGTGGCACCGACAGAAGCGGCGCAACGATGCGCCGAACGGCGCGCAACGCGGGCGTATCCCAAACACAGGCGAGCAAAAGAAAGGTCAGCGCGAGCGCAATCAGCGGCGATCCGATTCCCACCAAGGCAGCGAGAGCCACGGACCGACCCATGCCTGGCGCCGCCAAAACGTCCGCGATCGGGGCCAGTGAAAAGCTAACGCCGCCGAGCGGAGGGAAGTACCCAAAGGCGGGCAAAAGGGCCGCGACGAGACCGGCGCCAACCGGTACCAGCAGAAGCCCAATCGTGACAGCAGGTGCGGCGCGGAGCCAAGGCGGCATGAGCGCAATCCTTGTCGTGGTCTAGCCACCCTGGAAGCGTTCGGCCCACGTGGCTTCAATGGCGTTGAGCCAGCTTGTGTGTGGTTCCGCGATCGCTGGGCCAAGCTCGGTCGGCGTGAGTGTGGCGGCGCCAAGATCGAGGTCGGCGAACCCTTCGCGAATGTTGTCGTCCAAAGCGGTTATGTTGAGCACCGTAAAGTCTCCCCACACAGCCGGATCTTGTTTGCGCAGCTGCGCTTCGGGCGACATCAAGAAGTTCGCAAACACGAGTGCAGCCTCCGGCGCATTCGCGTTCGATGGAATGGCAACAAAGTGCGAATTGGCGATCATGCCGTCGTCGAGAACGAACGATCGCGTTGATTGAGGAAACTCATCGCGGGCGACTGCGCCCGATGCTTCAGCCGGGTTGTTGGCGAGCCCAATGCTCAACTCGCCATCGGCAAACAGTTGACGCAACGCAGCTTGGTTGGCCGGGAAGGTCCGGCCTGACCGCCATAAGTGCGGGTGAAGCTCGTCGAGATAAGCAAAAAGTGGCGCAAGTGCCTCGTCGGCTTCGTCGTCTGGTAACGGGGCACCTAAACGATTGCGGTCATCAATGGTGTAGGCAAGAAGGAGTTTGAGGAACGTTGACCCGAGGAAGTTCGGCGGCTGCGGATAGGTGAAGCGTCCGGGATTGGCTTCGGCCCAAGAGAGCAGTTCATCTAAAGTGCTCGGCGTCTCGGCGATTTCATCGCTGTCGTAATAAAAAGAGAATTGCACCGTGCCCCAGGGTGCTTGCAGCCCCTCTACGGCAACGGTGAAATCGGTGGTCAGCGACGGATTACCTTCGACGTCGACGAACTCCCAGTTGGGCAGTCGATCAGCCCATCCGTCATCGTCGGGCGAATACAACAAACCTGCGTCTTTCAGTGCGATGAAGTTTTCGCCATTGATCCAAACGAGGTCAACGGATCCACCGGTGTCTCGGCCAGCAGCTGTCTCCGCGAGCACGATACCAACGACATCAGCTGTGTCGCTTACACGCACATGCTCGACGGTGATGCCATAGCGGTCTTCAACCTGATCACCGGCCCACGCGATGTAGGCGTTGATGGTGGGGTCGCCGGACCAAGCGTGGAAGAAGATCCTTTCTCCACGGGCAGCGTCGACCAAGGCCTCGAAGTCCGCGAGGCTGTCGGCCTGCGCGATGCTGGATAGACCAAATGATGCGACCAGGGCGGTGGTCAGTGCGAGAGATCGGGATGAGCGCGGAAAAAACATGGAGGGCCTACTAAGCAATATGAAACCAAGCGCACGAGTGCTGAGAGATTGCCGCTCTCATGCATCAGCACACGCGCACATGCACATCACAATTGCTTGCGAGCAAGGTGATCACCCGCGGCGGTAACGTCAGCTTATCGGCTAAGAAGGCGTTTAGTGCGCCGCCGTTGGTGCGGGACCGTGACTTGCCCGTGCATGGAACTGAGCCTCAATCGCCGTGGCGTAGCTGCTCGCTTCGCGGCCTTCGATTTGGGCAACAATGCACTCACCCGCCAAGCGTCCGGCTTCACTGAGTGACCAACTTACCGTCGATAACCCGCCCGATAGCCAGGATGCTAGATCGCTGGAGCCGATGCCGATGATCGAAAGTTGCACTGGCACCCGTTTGCCGCGCTCCTGCGCCGCAACATAAAGCGCCGCCACCGTGCGTTCGCAACCGCAGAAAACAGCCGTCGGCGCCGTTTCGTCCAACAGACGGCCAGCCCGGGCAGCGAGATCTGATGCCGTTTCCGGTTCAAACACAAAGCCATCGCCGCGCGTATGGCGCTGGAAATTCAGGTTACGGTTATGACAGGAAGCAGCGAGCATTTCGCTGTGAAGATGTTGCAAGGCTGGAGGCGCATCGCAACCGAAATAGGCAAAGCCACTGTGCCCAAGGGTGTTCAATTGGTCGACAAGACCATCCAGAACTGCACTATCATTCATGCCAATGGTCGGAATCGGCGTCGTATGCGACGTCCTTGACTTGGGTCCGCCCATTTGCGCAGCCGGAAAGCCAGCTTCAATGGCCAGATCAACACGGGTGTCATTCGGGTAGGCTGCGCTCAAGACAAAGCCGTCCACGCGACGATCCTCAATCAGATGACGCATCGTGTCTTCTGCGTGCTCCAACGTATCCGCCAATGAGACAAGCAGGCCGTAGCCCTGGCCGATGAGCGTCGTTGAAAGGGCTGCAAGAAAAGAACGCTCGACGGTCATCCAATCCGCGCCAACGCCAATATAAGAAACCAGCTCATTGCGCCCGGTCGCCAAACGGCGCGCTGCCTTGTTGGGCTTATACCCAAGATCTGTCGCCGCCTGCATGACGCGAGCCCGCGTACTTTCTGCAATCTCTGGATAGCCGTTTAAGGCACGTGAGATCGTGCCCTTGGAGAGCCCAAGATGTTTGGACAACGTCTTCAGATCGACCGGTTGTCCTGTTGAGACGCCGTTTGTCTGCGAACTTGGCTTGGAGCTTGTCGTGGAATTACCGATGGTGTGCGACATGATGACCCTCCTTGGGTCAATTTATCGCATTTCCAACAAAAAACCAGAAGATTATTTCCAATTCGGCGATATTCTGTGACTATTTCGCCACAAATCAGCCGGGGCGCCTTCATAAAGCACCGAAAATTGGGATTTGGGTCAGTATAGATCGGTACTACGTATGCTGCCGGTGATCAGTTCACTATCCAAGCGATCTTCTCGGTTGAAGGAGGCATTTTCGGCCGGCGTGGCATGGTGTCTTTCGGCATACAACGTGTCTGGATCGCTGAAACGGTCGCGGTTTTCTAGCAGCCCGATCACTATGAAGCCCAGGCACAAGCCGAACAGTCCGGCTCGTAGAAACATGTCCCTGGAGATGACCGCGCCTTGCAGTGGCGCGTGTGGAAAATCGCTAAGGGCCATCGGACATACTCCTGGAAACGCAACACGATCCTGAAGTCTTAGCCAGGGCGCTTTAATGCTGAGTTAAGGTTGACAAATTCCTTGCGTTTGCAATGCGCAGAGCATGTCACCAACACGACCCGAACCACTCCCCATCGACGAGCAAGTACCGCAAGTCCGAAGCGCGCTCAGCAAGGGGGATCATGTGGTGCTCGTCGCGCCACCGGGCGCTGGCAAGTCGACCCGCCTGCCACTGGCAGCGCTCGATGAGCCATGGCTTGACGGCGGTAAAATAATTCTTGTCGCGCCGCGCCGGCTGGCGGCTTTGGGTGCCGCGCGTCGCATGGCGGATGAGCGGGGCGAAGCGGTGGGCGAAACGGTCGGCCACAGGGTGCGTCTCGATACCAAGGTAAGCGCAAAGACGAGATTGGAGGTCGTAACCGACGGGGTTTTCACGCGCATGATCGCCGATGATCCGGAATTATCAGGTGTTGGCCTCGTTATGTTCGACGAGGTTCATGAGCGCGCCTTGCAGGCGGATCTTGGGCTGGCTTTCGCTCTAGAGTCTCAGGCCGCGCTGCGCCCCGATCTTCGCATCATGGCCATGTCGGCGACCGTCGATGGCGCGCGCTTCGAAGACCTTTTCGCCACATATGGGTCCTCCAGGCGCATCACCAGTGACGGGCAGATGTTTCCGGTGGCCACTCATTTTGAGCCGAGTTCGAAGGATGTATTGGCAGCTGTCATCGAGGCCAGCGTTAGGGCATTGCGACGCTTTGACGGCGATGGATTGATCTTCCTGCCTGGCCAGCGGGAGATAGAGGACGTTGCCGGAAGCCTGCAGGATGAACTCGGGGACCAAGTCGCCGTTTTGAAGCTGTATGGGGCTGTACCGCGCCAGGCTCAGGAGACCGCCCTCAAGCCAGATCCTCAAGGTCGGCGCAAGCTGGTTGTTGCCAGCGCTATCGCTGAGACCAGTTTGACCATTCCAGGCGTGCGCTTTGTTGTTGATTCTGGTCTTGCCCGGCGCCCCATCTATGATCCGGTGCGTGGTGTCACGCGGCTCGAGACACGTCCAGCCAGCCGGGCGTCGCTCGATCAGCGTCGTGGTCGCGCCGGTCGGCTAGCACCCGGAGATTGCATCCGGCTATGGCGCAAGGAGGAGGAGGGTGGCCGCCCTGCCCAGGATCGGCCCGAAATACTGGATGCGGATTTGGCGCCACTGCGCTTGGACATGGCTGTCTGGGGCGCAACAGCGCGCAAAGACTTACCCTTTCTTGATGCGCCGCCGCTTCGTGCCTGGGAGGAAGCCGGACGTTTGTTGCGCGAGCTGGGTGCGTTGAATGAAGACGGACGTCCAACCGCGCTTGGCAAGCGCATGGCCAGCCATCCGACGCATCCAAGGCTAGCAGCCATGTTGGAACAAACGCCGCAAAGCGAGGCGAGCGATGCCGCTTGGGCTGCTGTCCTTGCCGAGGAACTCTTGGATCGTGGACCGATAGCTGCAGACGAGCGTCTAGCAATGGCGATGGATGATCCCGGTCGGCGACGTCACTTGGTGCGCATTCATCAAAGACTGTCGCGCGGGACGAAATCTGGGACGCTGCCAGCGGCTGATGTCTTGGCTGACCACCTATTGGCGGCCTATCCCGACCGCGTTGCCAAGCGCCAGAAGGATGATGGCCAGAAGGCCATCTACAAGCTCGCACAGGGCAGCCAGGTTTCGCTGGCGACGTACCACCCTTTGGCACAATCAGATTTTTTGCTGGTACTGGATGTGGGCGGGGGTCGCTCCAACACGGATCGGCGTATTTTCGAGGTACGTTGCGCACTGCGGGTCGATAGAAGCACCATTGATCGGCATCTTGGCGATCGGATGCAGGAGGTCATAGCCGCTCGCTTTGACCCAGAGCGTTGGGTGGTTCAATCGTCGCGCGAAAGGCGGCTTGGCTGGCTGGTTTTGTCCGCACAGCCGCTACCCAATCGCACAGGCTTGGACGCTATGGACGAGATTATCGCCCATATCGGAAATGTGGGCCTCACGAAAATTGTCGGGACAGACAAAGCCGTCCAGGCCGAATTGGCGCGGTACCAAGCCTTTTTCGAGGGGCTGTCCATGCCCGCTGGGCTGGAGGATCGCGCCGCTCAATGGTTGACCACTCTACTGGCGCAAGGCGAATCGCCACCATTCTCACAGAAGGACTGGAAAAACGCCTTCGCGTCGGCTCTTGCTTGGGACGAGTCACAAGCCTTCGCGCGCCAATGGCCGTCGCAAATGACACTGCCAGACGGTCGATCCACGACGGTTCTGTACGACCACCCGGCAGGCACCGCTATCTCCGTTCGCCCTCAGTCCCTTTACGGATTGGATGCGCACCCGACTGCTGGCAACACACAATTGCTCATCGAGCTATTGTCACCGGCGAACCGCCCTATCGCACTGACGGCCGACCTGCCAGCCTTCTGGCGCGCAGGCTGGCGTGACGTGCGCAAGGACATGCGCGCGCGCTATCCCAAACATGATTGGCCGGAAGAACCCTGGCAAGCGACACCGACCAAGCGGCGCTAGTCGCGAACCCACATGCGATCATTGACATCCACCATGAAGCGCGTGGGCGTCCGCGCGAAACTGCCCAACCCAGCCAAGGCTGGCCGAGGATGGGTGACGATGACCGTCGCGAATTCCGCCAACTTGGCTTCGTGTGGATAGGCGGCCTCAAATATCGAGCGAAAGTCCGAGCTGTCGAAGAACGGCAGGATCCTTGGCGGAATACCGCCAGCGATAAACACGCCGCCCGAGGGCATGACAGCCAGCGCCAATTCTCGAGCGACACGCGCCAGATAAACGACAAATCGTTCAACTGTCATGACGGCCAACGGTTCACCGGCGAGGGCTGCTTCCGTGATATCGGCGGCTTTTTCTAAAGGTGCGTCCAAGTCTTCGACCGCCCCGAGCCCGCGATAAAGCGCTTCCAGCCCGTCTCCGGATACCAACTGCTCACCACCCAACCGACGCTGGCCGCCTTGGGTAAGGTGAGCGAACAAACGGTCATCATCTTCATTCTCAAGGGGAATGGCGACATGGCCACCTTCTCCCGGAACGGTGATCCACATACCCATGGAATCCACGAGTGTCGACGCGCCAAGGCCTGTACCAGGTCCAACCACGAGTTTGGTGCCACGTCGTTCCGGCAGCTTGTCTCCAATAATGTGCAGATCATCCTGCTCAAGGTCCGGCAGCGCCAACGCCTGAGCCTCGAAATCATTGATTGCAATGACGCACTCAAAACCCAAGCGATCGATAATACGCTGCGGGTTGATATCCCAGTCAGCGTTGGTGAGCTTGAAGGTCTCACCCAAGGTCGGGCCTGCGACGGCCAAAATCGCTGTCCTTGGTATCAGAGATGTTTGATCGAGCACAGCGGCCTGAATGGCGGACTCCACATCTGGATAGTCACGCGTCCGCACCTGCGCGAATCCTTGCTCCTCGGCGTGCGCATCGCTCACCAGAGCAAATCGTGCGTGCGTCCCGCCGAGATCGGCGATCAGTGCGGGAAAGGGAACAACAAGTTCGCGGCGGCGACTGTCAACCATAATGGAAGCCCTTAAGCTATGTGGTCTGACGCGCTCGATAAAATTTGAGCGCCGAAATAATTCATCGAACCGCTTTAGCGATCTGGAACGGTCGCGACAAGGTCCGTCAAAAGCGCTTCCGCGGTGGCAAGGTTCAAAGCCATTGGAACATTGTACACAAGAGCCAATCGCATCAGAGCTTTGACATCGACATCGTGCGGCATGGGGCTGAGCGGATCGACGAAGAAGAACAGAGCATCTATCTGGCTTTCGGCGATCATCGCGCCAATCTGCTGGTCTCCGCCCAACGGCCCGCTTTTGAGCGCACGGATCGGTAGATGCGGCGCCGTTTCTTTGATGCGCCCTCCGGTTGTCCCCGTAGCAACAATGCGGTGACCGCTGAGTGCAGCACCATGGCGGCGGGCGAAATCCACCATCAAGTCCTTCTTAGCGTCATGGGCGACAAAGGCGAGCGTCAAGACAGGTTGAGACGGGTTTTTCATGCCAGCGCTTTAGCAGGTTGGCGCTGGAAGCCAAGCGCGTTTTTTGCCTTCTTAAGGCGCAAGGTGCCGTACTTTGAAATGCGAAAAGGCATGCAAGACTGCGAGTTTCGCTTGCTCTCTTGTGTCAATGGCTTAGGGTCCGGCTCAGCTAGTCGGGAAGCCAATCCGCCATCCGACTGCTAGACACGTGATAATCGCCCATTTCGCACACCCAGAGCCGCATTCGGCAACTGGCCAAGGCGAGGGGCAGGCCCCCAACGAGGGGCCACAACGGAGGTGATCTATGATCAAACACATGCTCGCCACAGCCGCGCTCGGTGCGCTTCTGACCGGCACCGCCTTGGCCGAAGACATCAATCCCGCCGTCGTCTATGACCTTGGTGGTCGTTTCGACGAAAGCTTCAACCAAGCCGCCTACACCGGCGCGGAAGCCTTCGAGGCTGAAACCGGCATCGAATATGCAGACTTTGAAATTCAGAACGACTCGCAACGCGAGCAAGCGCTGCGCAATTTTGCACGTCGCGGCCATGATCCCATCATCGCTATTGGCTTCTCCCACGGCTCAGCCGTTGAAACAGTAAGCCAAGAGTTCCCAGATACCCGCTTCGCGATTGTTGACATGGTTGTCGATCAGCCAAACGTGCGCTCCATCGTGTTCAAAGAGCATGAAGGCTCTTATCTCGTCGGCGTTCTCGCTGCTTTGGCATCTGACAGCGGTACTGTTGGCTTTGTCGGTGGTATGGATATCCCACTCATTCGTCGCTTTGCGTGTGGCTATGCCGAGGGTGTTCTGTCGGTGAACGGTGATGCTGACATTCTGTCCGCAATGACCGGCACCACCGGCGCTGCATGGAACGATCCTGTGCGTGGTGGTGAGATCACCCAAAGCCACGTCTCTGGCGGCGCAGATGTTGTGTTCCACGCTGCTGGCGGCACGGGCATCGGTGTTCTTCAAGCCGCTGCCGATGCTGGCATTCTCGGTATTGGTGTGGACTCCAACCAAAACGGTCTGCAGCCAGGTTCGGTGCTGACATCCATGCTCAAGCGCGTGGACGTCGCGGTGGCCAGCGCCTTTACCGACGCAATGAACGATGAGTGGACCAACGGCTTTGAAGTCCTTGGTCTGGCCGAAGGTGGCGTCGACTGGGCGTTGGATGACAACAACCGTGGTTTAATCACACCAGAGATGGAAGCTGCCGTCGCAGCTGCCCGCGATGCCATCATCGCTGGTGACGTCGTCGTGCACGATTACATGTCCGACAACACTTGCCCGGCAACGGACAACTAAGACAATATTGGCTCTGGCTGGTGATCGTCAGCCAGGGCCGCCCTTACTAAGGAGGCAAACGACTGCCTCACCACGGGCCGTATGGATGAGTGAAACAGGCGCAAAACAAGACGCTCCGCTCGCGATCGAATTACGCGGGATCGACAAACGTTTCGGCCCTGTGCATGCCAACAAGCACATTGATTTGAAGGTTGCGCGCCAATCGATCCATGGGATCGTTGGCGAGAATGGTGCTGGCAAATCGACTTTAATGTCCATTCTCTACGGCTTCTATGAAGCCGATGAGGGCGACATCTTCGTTGGTGGCCAAAAGGTCTCCATACGCTCATCGAATGATGCCATCGCGCATGGTATTGGTATGGTGCACCAGCACTTCATGCTGGTCGACAATTTCACGGTCATCGAAAACGTGATGCTCGGCGCCGAGGGCGCTGCAACACTTCAGGCTGGCCGAGACAAGGTGCGCAAAGACCTGAAGCACTTGTCGGAAGAGTATGGCCTGACGGTCGATCCTGACGCGATTGTTTCGGAATTATCGGTCGGTTTGCAGCAAAGGGTCGAAATTCTGAAAGCCCTCTTCCGCGGGGCCGATATTCTAATTCTTGATGAGCCGACTGGGGTTTTGACGCCGGAAGAGGCCGAAAATCTTTTCAAGATCCTCCGTCAGTTGCGCGATCAGGGCAAAACCATCCTCCTGATCACACACAAGCTTCGTGAGATCATGGCCGTAACCGACGAGGTATCGGTAATGCGGCGTGGTGCGATGGTGGCGACGTTGCAAACGTCGGAGACGAACCCATCGGAAATAGCCGAACAGATGGTGGGCCGCCGTGTCTTGCTGGAGGTCGATAAAGGCGAAGCCAGCCCGACCGAAAAAGCCCTCGAGGTGAACAACCTCACGGTCACCGACAAGTTTGGTGTCGACCGCCTGAAGGATGTGTCCTTTGACGTGCGACGCGGCGAGATTGTCGGCATCGCAGGTGTCTCTGGCAACGGTCAATCCGAACTGTTGGAGGCGATATCCGGCATCACAGCGCCGAGGACGGGCAATGTCGTCATCAACGGCAAGACCTTGTCGCACACGGGCGATCCCGCCGAAGCCCGCAATCTTGGTATGGGGCATGTGCCGGAAGACCGGCTGCGCATGGGTCTCGTAAAGTCATTTGAAGAAAGTGAGAACTCCGTTCTTGGCTATCACAATGACGACCACATTGGCGGCGCCGTGGTCTTGGACGTCGATGCCGTGCGCGACCAGGCACGAGAGCAGATCGAGAAGTATGATATCCGCCCACCCAATTGCCGATTGAAGACGGCGAATTTTTCGGGCGGCAACCAGCAGAAGATCGTCATCGCCCGCGAGATGGAGCAAGACCACGACGTCTTGTTGGTTGGTCAGCCGACCCGCGGTGTCGATATTGGCGCGATCGAGTTCATCCACAAGCAGCTTATCGCCATGCGCGACGCGGGCAAGGCAGTGCTGCTGGTGTCGGTCGAACTGGACGAAATCTTCGGTCTGTCAGACCGCATTTTGGTGATGTGCGGCGGTGAGATTGTTGGCGAGCGGCTTCCGGAAGAAACCGACGAAAACGAGATTGGCCTGATGATGGCTGGCATTGACGGCAAGCGGGCGGCTAAGGAGCCGGTGGAGGCTGCCGAATGATGCTGGCCCATGCGCTTGTGGTTGCAGGAATGGTAGCCGCCGGGCCGACGATGGCCTTGGCGCAAAAAGGCGTGCCGGCGGGCAATCCCAATCCAGAAGGCTCCGTGCGCGCCGTTCACCTCGACGCCTATGAAGAGGGGCAGCGCAACGCCATCGAACTTGATGGAGTGGGCGCCTTCATTCTCACGCGCACTGGCGACGGCGATGAAACCTTTCCCATTTTCGTTGTTGAGACCTTGGGCGGTGAAGTGCTGCGGTTTGAAGGCACCGAAAGCTATTTCAGCTTTCTGCCAGTGAGCCTGTCTATCGCCCACCTCGACCCTTCCACTGAAACGCCAGAAGTCATCGCAACCAGCTACACGGGCGGTGCGCATTGCTGTGAGCACCTGCAGATCGCGGCGCAGCAACCAGATGGGTCGTGGGCGGTGATTGAAGCTGGCTTCTTTGACGGCGGTTACGCGCTCGAAGATCCCGATGGAGATGGCGTCGGTGAAATCCAGATCGCTGACCAAAGCTTCCTCTATACGTTTGATTGTTACGCCTGCTCGCTGCCGCCAGCGCGTTACTTCCGTGTTATCGATGGTGCCTTGGTCGATGCCTCGGGCGATCCGGCGCTCCGACCGGCTTTTGCCCAAGCTTATGAGTCGCTTGAGCTGACGTCAGACCGCTTCAGCCAACCAGGCTGGCTGGCAGGATGGGCAGGCATGCGCGCCCGCCTCGGTGAGGGAGAGCAAGCTCTGGCGGAGATCGCCTCGTCCTACAGTGGCGGCGTCGATAGCTACGAGATCTGCACGACCGGCGGATCGACCTTCGATTGCGCGTCGGAGGACATCCAAGAAATGCGTTTTGTCGAGTTCCTGCGCTTCCACCTCGCGGAACAAGGCTATCTCGAGCGCAGGGGGAAAAGCTGATGAGTCTCTCACGCGGCGAACTTCCCCGCTGGGTCGATTTTGGCCTGATCCCGCTGCTTAACTTGGCGGCTGCATTCCTGGTGGCAGGGCTCGTGGTGATCGCAGTCGGCGAAAATCCGCTCGAGGCAGTCAACCTGATGCTGTTTGGGGCCTTTGGCTATGGCGAGGGCCTTGGCTTCACGCTGTACTACGCCACCAATTTCATCTTCACTGGCTTGGCAGTGGCAGTGGCTTTCCATGCGGGCCTGTTCAACATTGGCGGTGAAGGCCAAGCCTACGTCGCTGGGCTCGGCGTCACAATTGTCTGCCTGACGCTCGACCAATTTGTTCCTTGGTGGATCACCGCGCCTTTTGCCCTCATCGCTGGGGCTGCGTTTGGCGCTTTTTGGGCCTTTGTTCCGGGTTACCTCCAAGCGAAGCGTGGCAGCCACATTGTGATCACCACGATCATGTTCAATTTCATTGCTGCGGCTCTGATGACGTACATGCTGGTCAACGTTTTCCGCCAGCCAGGTGCAATGGCACCGGAAAGCCGCACCTTTGAGGATGGTGGCCGCATACCGCGCATCGACTGGTTGTTTGAGTGGTTTGGCTCCAACCTGGGCGGCGCCCAGACCAACATCTCTTTCTTCTTGGCGCTCATCATGGCTGTCTTGGTGTGGGTTCTTATCTGGCGAACTCGCCTTGGCTACCGCATGCGCACGCTCGGTCAGAACCCAACAGCAGCCGTCTATGCCGGCATGCAACCGCCGCGCTTGATTATGATCGCCATGGGCATCTCCGGAGCATTAGCAGGCATGATGGCGCTCAATGAGATCATGGGTGTTCACGGACGTCTGATCTTGGAGTTTGCGGGCGGCGCCGGTTTTGTTGGCATTGCGGTCGCGCTTATGGGACGGGCCCACCCGGTGGGCATCGTGCTGGCAGCGCTTTTGTTCGGTGCGCTCTATCAAGGCGGTGCTGAACTGGCTTTCTCAATGCCGTCCATAACACGCGATATGATCATCGCCATTCAAGGCTTGGTGATCTTGTTTGCTGGCGCACTGGAGGGCTTGTTCCGCCCAGCGATCGTGCGGTTCTTCAACGCTCTCTATGACCGGCGGGTGGCGCGCGAAGCAGCTGCTTCTGGCCGCCAACCGGCAGAGTAGGGGGCGGGCATGTTCGAAAGTTTCATCCTCCTCCTAGACTCGACCATCCGCCTGTCCATGCCACTGCTGTTTGCGGCATTGGCGGGGCTCTATTCAGAACGCTCTGGCGTCTTTGACATCGGTCTTGAGGGCAAGATGCTAGCGGCAGCATTCGCTGCCGCGGCTGTTGGGGCCATCACGGCGAGTGTTTGGCTTGGCCTCATCGCGGGTATCGGCATTTCCGTGTTGCTGGCCTTGGTGCATGGCTTCGCCTCCATTACCGCCCGCGGCAACCAGATCGTGTCGGGTGTGGCGATCAACTTCCTCGCAGCCGGTATCACGGCCCTCATCGGCCATGCCTATTTCAGCCAAGGTGGTCGGACACCACGGCTTGAGGACAGCGCCCGTTTTCTTCCGATCAACTGGCCGGGCGCGGAGGCACTGAGGGACGTGCCCTACCTTGGCCCGATCTATCATGAGCTGTTCTCCGGCCATAACTTGTTGGTTTATGTCGGTTTCCTTATGGTCGCGGTGACTTGGTTTGTCGTGTTCCGCACACGCTTTGGCCTGCGCCTGCGGGCGGTTGGCGAGAACCCCGCAGCTGTCGATACCGCCGGTATCTCGGTGACATTGATGCGCTACCAAGCCGTGATCATTTGCGGAGTGCTATGCGGGCTGGCTGGCGCCTATCTGTCGACTGCCCAAGCGGCCAGCTTCGTACCCAACATGTCTGCTGGCAAAGGCTTTATCGCGCTTGCGGCGTTGATCTTTGCCAAGTGGAAGCCGGTGCCTGTCCTGTTCGCATGTCTATTGTTTGGGTTCCTGGACGCGCTTGGCATCCGTTTGCAAGGCTACGAGTTTGCGGTGATTGGTGAAGTGCCGGTGCAGATCATCCAAGCGCTGCCCTACATCCTGACGGTTGTTCTTCTTGCTGGCTTTATCGGTCGTGCCTATCCGCCAAAGGCTGGCGGCGTGCCTTATGTGAAGGAACGCTAGCGTGCTCTCCGATGCTCTGAGAGATGAGCTGGTGGCGGCTGCGCGCCAGGCACGCGAGACAGCTTATGCCAAATACTCCAACTTCCGCGTCGGGGCCGCTTTGCTGTGCGAGGACGGTGCTATCTACCCTGGGTGCAACGTGGAGAATGCTGCCTACCCGCAAGGTACCTGTGCTGAGGCTGGGGCCATTGCCGCGATGGCTCTTGGCGGCGCACGCACCATCAAAGCAGTGGCGGTGGCGGGGGGAAAATCAGACCTGCAGCCGGCGTCTGACCCGTGGGATCTTTGCTCGCCTTGTGGCGGATGCCGTCAGCGCTTGGCCGAGTTTGCTGAAGGTGCGGCGACACCCGTCATCATCGTTTCGCCAGAAAGCATCATGCTGGAAACCACGGTGGGCGACCTGCTTCCGCATGCTTTCAACATGAGAGAGTGAGCCATGTCTGACGCCGTTTCCGTCATCCGGGCGCGTTTGCCGAACGCTGCTCCAAAGATCGGCCTGGTCCTGGGTTCTGGGCTTGGTAGCTTGGTCGAGGAGATCGAATCGGCGACTCGCTTCTCCTACACCGAATTGCCGCACTTTCCGCTCTCCACGGTTTCCTCCCACGCGGCCGAGCTGGTGATTGGCAAACTTGCAGGTGTGGAGGTCGCCGTTCTGGCAGGCCGCGTGCATGCTTATGAAACTGGGTCTGCCGACGCTATGGCGACGCCGCTCGCAACGCTGACGGGGCTTGGCGTAAGCCATCTCCTCCTGACCAATGCCGCAGGCAGTCTGCACGAAGACATGGGCCCCGGTTCGCTGATGCTGATCACCGATCACATCAACTTCTCGGGTCGCAACCCGCTGATCGGCGTCGAAGGTGATGGTCGTTTTGCCAACATGGTCGACGCCTATGACCCAGACTGGCGCGCCGTGGCGAAACAAGTGGCTGAGCGTGAGGCGATCACGCTGCACGAGGGTGTTTACGGCTGGTTCCTCGGTCCGAGCTTTGAAACACCAGCCGAAATCCGTATGGCGCGAACTCTGGGGATGGATGCAGTCGGCATGTCGACTGTGCCGGAGACCATTCTGGCACGGTTCCACGGCCTGAAAGTTCTCGCCATATCGTCGATCACCAATCTTGGTGCTGGCATGACGGGCGAAGCGCTGTCGCACCATGAGACCAAGGATGTCGGCGCAACAATCGTGCCGAACCTAACGAAGCTTATTCGCGGCCTGGTTGCGGCCATGGCGTCCGGCTGACACACTCGGCCATGGCCTATCTACCTCAAGAACTCATCGCAAAAAAACGGGATGGCGCCACGCTGACAGGTGAGGAAATCACATTCCTCGTTGACGGCATGACCACTGGTGCGGTGACCGACGCTCAGATTTCTTCCTTTGCAATGGCCGTCTTTTTCCAAGGCATGGAAATGGATGAACGCGTCGCGCTGACGCTCGCCATGCGCGATTCCGGCGATGTTTTGGATTGGTCGCATCTTGATGGGCCGATCCTAGACAAGCACTCCACTGGCGGGGTGGGCGACAATCTTTCGTTGATGCTTGCGCCGATCGTCGCTGCTTGTGGTGGTTTTGTGCCGATGATCTCTGGACGTGGCTTAGGTCATACCGGTGGCACGCTAGACAAGATGGATTCGATCCCTGGCTACCAGACCCAGCCGGACAATGTGCTGTTTCGCAGCGTGACCGAAGCCTGCGGGTGTGCCGTGATTGGCCAGACAGCGTCGCTCGCGCCAGCCGACAAACGTTTCTACGGCATCCGCGACGTCACCGCGACGGTGGAGAGCATCGATCTCATCACCGCGTCCATTTTGTCGAAGAAACTCGCGGCAGGCTTGGACGGCTTGGTGCTGGATGTGAAGTCCGGCTCTGGCGCCTTCATGCCCACCTACGAACAATCAGAAGCGTTGGCCGAAAGCCTTGTCGCCGTGGCCAACGGTGCCGGAACCAAAACCTCTGCGCTCTTGACCGACATGAACGAAGTTCTCGGTCATGCCGCCGGAAACGCGGTGGAGGTCGCAACGGCGGTGGAGTTCCTCACTGGTGCTGCTCAAGACCCACGGGTTAGAGAGATCACGCTTGCGCTGTGCGCCGACATGCTCGTTCTTGGTGGTTTGGCTTCCCAACAGGACAGCTTGGCGAAGGTAGCCGACGCGCTTGATTCTGGCCGTGCGGCGGAGCGTTTTCAGCACATGGTGGCGCTCCTGGGTGGGCCAGCTGATTTCGCTGAAGACTACCAGGCGCATCTGCCATCGCCGCCGATTACGGTAGATGTCCCAGCGCCGACGGGCGGCGCGGTGGCATCCATGGATACCCGCCAAATTGGCCTTGCGGTCGTGGCGCTGGGCGGTGGGCGAACCAACCCGGCGGACCCGATCGATCATGCCGTTGGCCTGACCCACATCGTTGATGTTGGCCAGAGTATTGCCGCTGGTGACCCGTTGGCGCAGGTCCTGGCGCGCGACGATGCCACGGCACAAGAAGCTGTCCGCCGCGTGACGGCCGCCATAGAGATAGGAGATCCACCTGCGGGCAGGCCGACCATCTATCGCCGGCTCGCGCCGACTGGTGGTGCCTAATGGCTCGCGTCTATCTCGTCGTGCTGGACAGTGTTGGCATCGGCGGTGCGCCGGATGCGGCAAGCTTTTTCAATGGCGATGTGCCGGACACCGGCGCGAACACTGTGGGACATATCGCCCAGGCTTGCGCTGAAGGGCGTGGCGATAAAACCGGATTGCGTTCTGCGCCACTTCAGCTCCCAAATCTGGCTGCGCTGGGCCTTGGCAAGGCGACGGAGCTGGCGTCCGGAACCCTGCCCGACAACCTTGAGACAGACACCATAAGCGGACGCTATGGCGCCGCGAGCGAAGTCTCCAAAGGCAAGGACACGCCGTCCGGGCATTGGGAGATTGCGGGCGTTCCTGTGCCGTTTGAATGGGGGTACTTTCCCGACACGGACCCATCCTTCCCGAACGATCTCATGGCGGCTTTCATCGAAGAGGCTGGTCTACCGGGAACGCTGTGTAACAAGCATGGCTCTGGTACGGTCGTGATTGCCGAGCATGGCCTGGAGCACATCGCAACGGGCAAGCCCATTGTCTACACGTCTGCGGACTCGGTGTTTCAGATCGCGGCCCATGAGGAGCATTTCGGCCTGCAACGGCTTTACGACATATGCCAAGTCGCCCGCCGCCTCATCGATCCGCTAAACATCGGACGAGTGATTGCGCGTCCATTCGTCGGTGAGACCGTCGCAACCTTCAAGCGCACTTCCAACCGCAAGGACTATGCGGTTCCACCCCCAGAGCCGACGGTCCTTGATAGGGTTCAAGATGCCGGACGCCAGGTGATAGCTCTTGGGAAACTCGGCGACATCTTTGCCATGCACGGCATATCCGAAGTGCGTAAAGTGCCCGGCATTGAAGCGCTCTTTGAGGTGCTGATGGGGACGCTTGAAGGACCGAATGCGGCCCAAGACGGTGATTTGGTCTTCGCCAACTTCGTCGAATTCGACAGTGAGTTTGGGCATCGTCGGAACATTCCGGGCTATGCCGACGCGCTTGAGCGTTTTGATCGCCTTCTCCCCCGCTTTACGCAGGCGATGGGCGACGGCGATCTTCTGATCCTGACCGCCGACCATGGCAACGACCCGAGCTGGGTAGGGACCGACCATACCCGCGAGCGTGTCCCCGTCCTCATGTTTGGTCCGGGCTTGGAACCAGGTCCCGCTGGGGTGCGTGACACCTTCGCTGATATTGGTGAAACCGCTGCCAAATGGCTCGGTTTGCCGAAAGGTCCGCATGGCGAGAGCATCCTATGAGCGCGATCCCTCTTGCCGAAATCCATTGCCATATTGAAGGGGCTGCCCCGACTGACCTGGTGCGTGAGCTTGCACACCGCAACGGGCAGGATATCACTGGGCTGATCGACGGTGACGGCGGCTATATCTGGACCGATTTCGATGATTTCCTAGGCGCTTACGACCGCGCGGCCAGCGTCTTCACGCGACCCGAAGATTACAGCAATCTTGCCTACGCCTATGCCAGCGATTTGGCGCGGCAGGGGGCCATCTATTCAGAAACCTTTGCGTCAACCGACCATGGCGAGAAAGCTGGTGTCGAGGCCACGGCCTATCTCGATGCGCTCACGGATGGCATCAAGCGGGCGGAAAGAGACGTCGGCATCGTCAGTCGGATCATTCCAACCGGGGTTCGCCACTTCGGTGTAGAGGCGATCAATCGCGCGGCGGACATCGCGATCCAAGCGGCCAAGACCAATTCATTCATCACGGGCTTTGGCATAGGCGGCAGCGAGGTGGCCGGCTCCTTATTGGATGCAAAGCCTGCTTTTGCGCGGTGCGCCGCAGCGGGACTGGGTCTGACCACGCATGCTGGCGAATGGACAGGCCCTGCTACCGTCCGCGACGGGCTTGCGCTTGGCGTGACGCGTATTGGCCATGGCATTCAGGCTGCTGAAGATCCAGCGCTGCTTCAAGAATTGGCCGACAAAGGGATCACACTGGAGGTTTGCCCGGTCTCCAACATCGTCCTCCATGCCGTGGAAAGTGAGGAGGCCCACCCAGCAAAGCTGTTGCTGGATGCCGGGGTGCGTATCACCGCCAATTCCGATGACCCGCCGCACTTTCACACAAACCTCGCCAAAGATGTGGAAACCATGGTGCGCTTGCTTGGCGGCGATGATGTCGCAATGCGCGCAATGCTTACGCGCAACGCCCTTGAAGCGGCCTTTGTTGACGAAAGTACACGCCAAAACCTGTTGGCGAAATTGGACACAGCGCTTGCAGCATCGTGAAGCGTTCGGCAAGAGAGAGGCAGCGCTAGCCAAACAGGAGTTCGCCCCATGCAAGGTGTTACGGTCGTCGATCACCCGCTGATCCAACACAAGCTCACCTTGATGCGCGACAAGAACACGTCGACCGCGTCGTTCCGTCGGCTGCTGTTCGAAATCTCCCACTTGCTTTGCTACGAGACCACGCGTGACCTGGAACTTGAGCAGGTCGATATCGAAACACCGTTGGAGCCGATGAAGGCGCCGAAGCTATCTGGCAAGAAACTGGTCTTTGCATCGGTCTTGCGTGCTGGCGATGGCTTACTGGAAGGTATGCTGGATCTCGTGCCGGCAGCACGCGTGGCCCATATTGGCCTCTACCGTGACCCCGAAACGCTCCAGCCGGTCGAGTATTACTTCAAAGCGCCGGAAGACCTGTCTGACCGCTTGGTGATCGTCCTCGACCCGATGCTTGCGACCTCCAACTCAGTCTCGGCGGCCGTTACCAAGCTGAAGGAGCGCGGCGCGCACAACATACGCTTTGTGTGTTTGTTGGCAGCGCCGGAGGGTATCGAGAAGTTTACCACCAATCACCCGGATGTGCCCGTGGTGACCGCTGCCATCGACAGCCATCTCAACGACCATGGCTACATCGTGCCCGGATTAGGCGATGCCGGTGACCGCATGTTCGGGACGAAGTAGCGCGTTCGTTGTTGCCGAACGCGCACTTTTTATCGGGTGGCTAGGCCTGTGGGAATGGCTTCGCTTCGTAGGCCACCATTTGCTGAATCGACCCAGCTTCGCGCAGCGGCACAAGCGCTTGATAGTCTTCCGAATTGTACCAAGCGTCGAGAACGTCCTGGGATTCGAATTCCGCGATAACCACCATTTGGTGTCCATCACCACTGCCGTTGAGCATTTTTGGTTGGACGCCAATGGCCAGTGGTTTCACTCCAAATTGAGCGCCGACCTTTCTGGTTTTCTCAAAGTAGCGGTCAAACTTCTCTTTGTCGGTCACGGTGACGTGGGAGATCATATAAGCAGGCATGGGTCATTTCCTTTTGTTCATTCACATTGGTCTTGCGGGGGCGGCGGAGACCACGCCCACAACGGATAAGGCAGCTCGAAAAACTGCATACTTGTTTTTTTAAAGTATAAACTTTAAATTGTAAAGTGATTTGTTGGAGGTCATATGGTGCGCGCGCGCAGTTACAATCTGCTTTGTCCGATTTCTCGGGCGCTCGACCATGTCGGCGATCGCTGGAGCCTGCTTATCTTGCGCGACCTTCATGCTGGTCCAGCGCGGTTCAAGGACCTTCAGTCTGGCCTTACCGGCATTGCGACCAACCTATTGACCGACCGGCTACAGGCGCTTGAAGCAAGCGACCTGATTCAAAAAACAGAATCGGATCATGGCGTGTCGCTCTATGAGCTGACAGATCAGGGTGCACGAACCGGGGAAGTCTTGTTCGAGCTCGCAAAGCTCGGCAGCAGGCTACCGCGTCCTGAAACGATCAAAAAACCCGGTAACCTCAGGACCATCGCCGTATCACTTGGCACGGCATGCAAACGGGCTGTTCGCCCAGAGCACGCGTTTGAAGCCACGTTGATCGTCGACGGCGAAGCCTTCCGTTTGACGGCAGGAAACGGAAACTCGGTGATCCGCGCAGGGGGATCAGGCAACCCTGACCTGGTCCTGACGACGTCCTATGAGCCGATGATGGCACTCGCCGATGGGCATTTGGACCAAAGTGCATTTATCAAAGATCACGCTGATTTAGATGTCAGGACACCTGGCAAAGAGGGGCAGTTCTTTGACCTTCTTTCACGGGCGATCAAGGAGTTTGAATAAGGCAACCTGGTGTTCGGTCGCGGCTATCAACCCCGTCGCAAATACGCTTCAACGCCTTCGCTCAACCGTTGCTTGATCAGATCACGCTCGGCATCAGCGGCGGTCAGGACGTCGCGCGCTTTGAGGAAGTTGAGCGCCTGAAACTCAGCGATCGGTGGTGTGATCAGAATGTCCGGCGGATGTTGCTCCAGGTGCGCCTTGGTGATGGTCTGCATGCAAAGTTGCGTCGCGCCGAGAATGCTCTCCATCTGAGATGGAGGCTCGTCAACCCTGTCACCCCCATTGGCGCCTTGCGGCTCAGGTCCGCCGATCACATCAATTCCAACGACCAAGTCGCATTCACCCAATGCACCAGTTGGAAGTGGGTTCACAACACCGCCGTCCACGTGGACCCGCCCTTGGAAGACGACTGGCCGAAACACAAACGGGATCGCAATGCTGGCCGCGACCGCTGGCCTGATCGGCCCTGCCGTCACGGTGTGCGCCGACCAGGCGTAATAGTCCGTGGTGACGATCGCCAATGGCGTGCTCAGCTGATCGAAGGTTGCCTTAAGGGATGTCGGGAGGAAGGCCGAGAGCACCGCTTCGGCGTCCAATTGGGTCCCAAGATTGCGCAGGCCCGGCCATTTCTTCGGCCGCATTTTCCAGGCACGAGATGCGACTTCGCGGCCGTCGAGAAAGGTTTGGATCGCCAGCTCGCGCATCTGGCGGCCCGACAATCCTGAGGCCGAACCCCAACCGATGATGGCGCCGATGGATGTGCCAGCCAGGCAGGCAACGGGCAAGCCAAGTTCCTCGACCACTTCCAGGACTACAATGTGCGCAAGGCCGCGAGCACCGCCACCTCCAAGCGCGAGCCCTAAGCGCGGTAAATCGCTGTTTGCAGGTGTGGTCATTGGTCAACTTTCATGACATGAGGGCCGCTCAGTTTCTGCCTATCTTGGTACCTTCCCGTGTCGTCGCAATCCAATCCAGCGTCAACCGTTGCGGCTGCCAGCGGCGATGAGCCGCTCACGCAATACGACTATACGCTTTATGTCATCACTTGCTTTGTCTGGGGCACCAGTTGGTTGGCCTTGCGCATGCAGTTGGGCACAGTTGCGCCTGAAGTGTCGTTGGTATGGCGGTACGCGTTGGCCGGCTTGATTGTGTTTGCCTGGGCCCTTTGGGCCAGGCAGCGCCTTCGCTTCGCACTCAGCGATCACGCCTTGTTTGCCGCCATGGGCGTTTTCATCTTCTCCACCAATTTTGTATTTTTCTATTATGGCGGGCTGGTGATCACGGCCGGCCTGCTGGCGGTGATCTTCTCGCTCGCTTCCATCATCAATTTTCTGATTGGAATCATCTTTTTCGGCCAACGACCTGTTCCGAGGCGCATTGCTGGCGCTGTCATTGGTGTCGCTGGTATCGGCTTTCTGTTCTGGCCTGAAATCGCCGGTACCACTTTCAACAGCGATGTCCTGTTTGGCTTGATGTATTGCGTCATGGGCACGCTGTGCTTCTGTGTTGGCAATGTCCTCTCGGCTCGTGCGCAGAAGCGTGGCTTGTCGGTGCTGGCAACCAACGCCTGGGGCATGGCCTACGGCTGCGTGTGGCTGATCGTGCTTGCTTCTGTACGCGGACACGCGTTCATCATCGAAGAAACACCACGCTACATCGGGTCGTTGATTTGGCTCGCCGTGTTCGCGTCAGTCATCGCATTCTGGAGTTACCTGACCTTGCTGGGGAGGATTGGCGGCGCACGTGCGGCCTATGCCACGGTGATCTTTCCGCTCATCGCGTTGGCCTCATCCACGCTCTTCGAGGGCTATCAATGGACGGTTTTCGCGGTGATTGGCGTGATATTGGCGCTCACCGGGAACTGGCTGGTCCTCGGTGGTGGTAAACGCCAGCTGGTCAACAAAAGCGCCTAGCTAGCAGCTTTACCGGAGGCAAAGGGAGCTGGTTCTGGGCGATGATGATGCACCGCCTCACCCGCCTCGCTGGGTGGTTCCAGCTTGCGCATCACTGAGAAGGCCGTGATGGCTGCGGCGAGGCCGAAGACCACAGCGCCCAACGCCTGACCAATAAGCACACCACCGGCCCCGCCCCACTGCGCACCCAGCCACACAAAGGGCAGCGTTCCCACGGTTGCTTTGCCCCAATTGAACACGGTGGAATAGGTCGCAAAGCCCAGATTGTTGAACGATGCATTGGCGACAAACAGCGCGCCGTTGAAGATGAAGCTCGCCGCGACATAGGTGCAGAAGAGGATCACCAGAGCCGCTGCGTCGCCTTGCGCGTCGAACAGTGCAACAATGGGTTCGCGGGCGATGAACAGGATAGCCCACACAACTGCCGTGTAGCCTAAGATCAGGATCATCGCATCGAGGAAGGCGCGCTGTACTCGGTCAATCCGGCCCGCACCGTAGTTCTGGCCAAGGATTGGGCCGACGGCTCCCGACAGTGCGAAGATCGCGCCGAAGGCAACCGGAATGATACGGCCAACGATGGCCCACCCTGCAACGGCATCATCACCAAATGGGGCGATTGCGCGCGTCACGATCGCGTTGCCAACAGGCGTTGCCACGTTGGTCATGATTGCGGGAATGGCGATCGCGATCAGCCCACCCAAATGGGTTTGAACGGCAGACCAGGACGGCATCGAAACAAGCGCGTGAACACGTATCGCGCCATAAACGCCCATGCCAAGCAAGGCAAAGCGAGAGATATTGGTCGAGATAGCAGCACCGTTCACGCCAAGATCCAGTGCGAAAATGAATATCGGGTCCATAATCGCGGCCGCGACACCCGCGCCGAGGGTCACATACATGGCTCGTTTGGCGTCACCCACGGCCCGAAGCAGGCCAGACATGGCCATGCCCAAAGCAAGCAAAGGCATAGACGGCAAAACGATCTGGAGGAAACCAACAGCAACCTCCAAGGTGAGCCCGGTTGCGCCCAGACCCCTTAGAAACTGGTCCAAAAAGACCATGGTTATGATGGTTATCACGGTGATCAGGGCGAAAATGAACAACAACCCCGTGCCAGCGACGGCGCGAGCTCGGTCTTTGTCACCGGCACCAAGTGCACGCGACACCAGCGCGGTGATGCCGATGGTCGTACCAATTGCTGCCGAGGTGATGAAGAACATCAACGTGCCAGCATAACCGATGGCTGCTGCGAGTTCAGTCTCGCCAAGTTGCGCGATGTAGAAGAGGTTTGCAAAATCAACGATGAAGATTGCGACCAGGCCAATCGATCCGGTTGCGGTCATCACCACGGTGTGGCGCATGGTCGAACCGGTCACGAAGCGCGGCGTCGTATCGTCATCTTTGGCACCGGCGGTGGCCATTTAGTCGCTTTCTTTGGTGATGGCTTCGGTCTCTGGTGACAGAGCTTCAGCTTCCTCGTCCGTTTGCACAAGCGGTTCGGGGACGGGGTGAAACATGGGTTCAGGCTTAGGAACAGCCTGTCCTGTTGGGTAGACCAATTCGACACCGGCGAGAAGCCCGTCCTCGGCTTGTATCGCAAAGCGCTTTTCATCGCGCTCTTGGATATGTGCCACGCGGAAGTCGGCTTCGTCCTCCGCAATGCCGAGGCCCATAAGTGCTTGGCGTCCAAGTTCGATAGACGAATGGAACAGTTCTCGCACAACCTCAGTGGCGCCGAGCGACAAAAGTTCAAGCGCGTGCCCACGGTCATAGGCGCGGGCATAAATCGGAAGATCAGGATATTTTTCGCGCACTGCCATCACGATTTTGCTTGTTGTCGCACGATCATCGGTTGCCACCGCGAGCGCTTCGGCTCTTCCGATTCCCGCAGCCTCCAGAATATCGAGCCGGGTGCCGTCGCCATAATAGATGTAAGCCTTAAAGCGCTTCGCATCGCGAATGCGGTCGGCGTCGGTATCGATGACGGTTACACGTTCGCCGCCAGCTTGCAGCACCTGCGAAACAAATTGGCCAAATCGGCCGAAGCCAATGATCAAGACGCGACCTTCGGCTGTCGAGTAATCCTCATCGTGCCCATGTGCCACATCGGACCTGTTCGTGAGAGCATAGGCGAGATTGATCAAGATCGGAGTCAACGCCATCGACAAGGCAACGGCTGAAGCCAGGATACTGGACGTCTGCGCGTCTATCAGATTTCCCGCTAGCGCAACGCCAAAGACAACAAAGCCAAATTCGCCGAACTGGCAGATGTAGGCCGCAGACTTAACCCCATCGGCGTGGGTTTCGCCCATGATGCGCATCGTGCCGTATGTAATCAGCAGCTTCACGAGCACGCCAGCAAGGGTAATGCCGATGATCAGGGCAAATTGGTCAACCAAGACGCCCAAATCAATCGACAAACCGACCGCCAGGAAAAAGAGGCCCATCAGAAGCCCGCGAAACGGTTCAATATCGGCTTCGAGTTGGTGCCGGAAATCCGATTCCGATAACATGACACCTGCAATCAGGGCGCCAAGGGCCGTCGAAAGGTTGGAGGCATCCATCACATAGGCCGCACCCAGCACGATCAATAGGGCACCAGCGGTCATCACCTCGCGCACGCCAGTCTTGGCCAGTACATGGAAGAGCGGGTTCAGCGCAAAGCGTCCGATGACAACAAGCGCAACTACTGCGCCCAACGCGACGCCAACGTCATAGAGCCCGAGCCCGCCGCCTCCGGTTGGCGCCAAAAGCGACGCCAAAGCGAGCAGTGGAACCACCGTAAGGTCCTGGAACAAAAGGATGCCAAAACTGGCCTTGCCGTGTGCAGTTTCGCGTTCCCGGCGTTCGTCCAAGATCGCCAGCGCAATCGCTGTCGACGACAGGGCCAGCGCCCAGCCAACAATCAGAGCGCTTTGCCAGGACAACCCTGCCAAATAAACACCGCCCGACAGCAGCAAAGTCGAGCCGAGCATCTGGCCGCTTCCAAGCCCGAAGATCGACTTGCGCAGGCTCCAAAGCGTTGAGGGCTTGAGTTCCAATCCGATGATGAAGAGGAACAGAACCACGCCAAACTCCGCCACCGTGGCAATTGCCGACACATCGGCCACGATCCCGGTTGCTGGCCCAATGACAAGCCCAGCGGCCAGATAGCCAAGCACCGCGCCAAGCTTGACCCTCTGAAAGAGCGGCACCGCGATCAACGCGGCAGCCAGCAAGATCAGGACGAGGACGATTGGATCCCCCCCGTTGGCCACGGCATTCGCCAGGCCATCGGTCAGATCCGTGGGCAGGGGGGTCGCGCTATCATCCATCGGCGCGAAGTGGGTCTAGAAGGGCGACCCGTCAACCAGCTAGCTGATGCGTTCTTGCATCACAGCTATTCCAAAGCCGCAAAGCCCTCGGAAAAGCCAGGCAAATCGATGGGGATACCGATCCCTTCATCCGGAGTCTGAAAGATAACAAACCAAGCTGTTGTGCCTGATGCGAGCGTTTGGATGAGCCCCTCATCCATGATCATCTCGACATAACAGCCGGACGGTATGCAGCGGGCGAAGTCGGCCGTACCAACATCGGTGTCATCGACCCGCAATCCCAACCCGCCGTCAAGCAGCACTCCAAGCGGCACCGCAACACGAAGAATATGCGCGCCGCCATCAAGCGTGCGCACGATGGTCACCCGCAGTTCAACGTTCGGGCGATCAATCGCCGCCACGTTCTGGACCAGCGCACACAATTCGACGGTGGAGCCGGTCGGTGTCTCACACTGGATTTGCCAGGCTTCAAAGTTCTCGCGCACGACCGGTTGGCTTGACGCGGCACTTACTGTGACCAACCAAACAATCAGGGTGGCGCAAGTCATAAAGAGGAAACGCAGTGAAACAATCATAGGCGGACACAATCAGTGATTCGGGGCGTTAGTTCGCAAACTTTAGCAATCGGGCATCATCATGACGAGGTCATTGGAAGCGTCGACGAAATAAACCGAGGTGCGAAGCCTTGTCGCGGAAAGCGCTGGTCAATGCCCCTAACTGCCCAGAATTAGCTTCCATCTACGACCATCGGATAGGCCGCTGGCGCTATTATGACGCAGACCTGCGACCCTCGTGCACTTCCCTTGTTAACTGCGGTCAGATAGTTAAAGGCTCGATTAGGAAGAGGGCTTAAGGCACCGAGGTCGCAGCTGGTCAAACCGGTTGCGCTTTCAGCAACACAGAGTCGCCGGGGGCCCTAATCGTTCGGAGATCAAAACGCGCATGACGATAGCACTTCGCTTCGCCGCCACTCTTGTGGCCAGTATCGGTTCGCTGGTCGCGCCCATCACGACGGCGAATGCCGCGCAGCCAACGCCTTGGGGCATGGATCTGCAGCAAGCCGCAACTGAAATTATGCGGCAGATACATTGGTTCGAGGACTTCACCTTGATCATCATCACGTTGATCACGTTGTTTGTCCTCGCCTTGATGGTTTACGTCTGCTGGCGTTTTTCTGAGCGAAATAATCCGACCCCGTCCAAGTTTTCGCACAACACGCCGATTGAAGTCATTTGGACGGTTGTTCCGATCATCATTTTGGTCGTGATTGCCGTGCCGTCGTTTCGATTGTTGCACAACGACATGACAATTCCGCCGGCCGATCTGACGATCAAAGCAACCGGATACCAGTGGTACTGGGGATATGAATACCCTGACAATGAGGGTGTCGACTTCCTTCAGTTCATGCTGAGCGATGAAGAGCGCCTCGCGCGCATGGAAGCAACTGGCGGAGGCGAAGACGACTTTCCACGCCTGCTCGCGGTCGACAACGACTTAGTTGTCCCGGTGGATACTGTTGTTCGCTTGCAGATTACAGCAGCTGATGTTCTTCACGCTTACGCGCTGCCCGCATTCGGCTTGAAAATGGATGCTGTGCCTGGCCGTCTCAACGAGACCTGGTTCCGTGCTGAGCGCGAGGGAATCTACTACGGCCAATGCTCCGAACTTTGCGGCACCGACCACGCGTTCATGCCGGTATCGGTGCGCGTGGTGAGCCAGGACCAATTTGACGCTTGGATTGAAATGGCAGCTTCCGATCTCGGTGCCGCCAACGAGATGCTGGCGCAGATGATCCGTGACGATAGCGACGGCACGGAACTGGCGCAGAACTAAACAAGATTTGCGGCCCTGCCGCGACATGACCTGATTGTACACGAAGGACTTTAGGCAACATGGCTAGCTACGCAGACGCTTCAGCTCATGATGATGTCCCCCGCGGTTGGACCCGCTGGGTCTACTCGACCAACCACAAGGACATTGGTGTCCTCTACCTGATTTTTGCGATTATCGCGGGTATCATCGGTGGCATTTTGTCCATCGGTATCCGGCTGGAATTGCAAGAACCAGGCATGCAGATCTTCGCCGATGGCCACGGATACAATGTGTTCGTAACCGCACACGGCCTGATCATGGTGTTCTTTGTGGTTATGCCGGCCCTAATTGGTGGCTTCGCCAACTACATGGTGCCGATCATGATCGGCGCGCCTGACATGGCGTTTCCCCGCATGAACAACATTTCGTTCTGGCTCCTGCCGCCAGCGTTGATCCTGCTGGTCATTTCCATGTTTGTTGAAGGCCCTCCAGGCGGCAACGGTGTTGGCGGTGGTTGGACGATCTATCCGCCGCTTTCCACGTCTGGGCACCCTGGCCCGGCGGTAGATTTTGCAATCCTATCGCTCCACATTGCTGGCGCGTCGTCCATCTTGGGTGCCATCAACTTCATCACAACCATTTTTAACATGCGTGCGCCAGGAATGACGCTGCATAAGATGCCGCTGTTCGCTTGGGCGATCTTGGTCACCGGCTTCCTGCTTTTACTGGCTCTGCCAGTCCTCGCTGGTGCAATTACAATGCTTCTAACCGATCGCAACTTCGGCACCACCTTCTTCGATCCCGCCGGTGGTGGCGACCCAATCCTGTTCCAGCACCTGTTCTGGTTCTTCGGTCACCCCGAAGTGTACATCATGATCCTGCCGGCCTTCGGCATCATAAGCCACATCGTGGCGACCTTCTCCCGCAAGCCAGTTTTCGGTTATCTTCCAATGGCCTACGCGATGGTTGCCATCGGGGTAGTCGGATTTATTGTCTGGGCCCACCATATGTATACGGTAGGCCTGTCGTTTGAGGCCCAGGCCTATTTTGTGGCGGCAACCATGGTGATTGCCGTTCCAACTGGCGTGAAGATCTTCTCGTGGATCGCCACCATGTGGGGTGGCTCCATCCGCTTCACCACGCCGATGGTTTGGGCGCTTGGCTTCATCTTTCTGTTCACCGTTGGTGGCGTGACGGGCGTTCAGCTGGCCAACGCCGGTCTCGACCGTGCCTTCCACGACACCTACTATGTGGTCGCGCACTTCCACTATGTGCTGTCGCTTGGCGCCGTCTTCGGCATCTTTGCGGCTTGGTATTACTGGTTCCCCAAAATGTTCGGCTACATGTACTCCGAGTTCATCGGCAAGCTGCACTTCTGGGTCACTTTCGTGGGTGTGAACCTGTTGTTCTTCCCGCAGCACTTCCTAGGCCTCAACGGCATGCCACGCCGCTATGCGGACTACCCCGATGCGTTTGCTGGCTGGAACTACATCTCATCGATCGGTTCCTACATCTCGGCCGTTGGTGTGATCATCTTCCTGGTCGGCGTGTTCCATGCCTTCGCCGCGAAGAAGCGCGCAGGGGACAATCCTTGGGGCGAAGGTGCGACGACTCTCGAGTGGACCCTGTCCTCTCCGCCGCCGTTCCACCAGTTTGAGAAACTGCCGCGCGTCACATTCGACAAGCACTAACCTTCAAGGCGCGGCGGCAACGCCGCGCTTTCCTTTTTGCCAACGACACTCGGGTCTCAATGAGCCTCACCGACGCCACATCTGAAACCGCAAATCCACGGCTTGCCCTGCGCGAAGCCGGACTTTCGGTAGCTTCTGCGCGTGACTATATCGACCTTCTGAAACCGCGGGTCATGTCGCTTGTCGTCTTCACCGCGCTAGCCGGTTTGATGGCGGCACCTGGTGACATTCATCCGTTTATCGGCCTGACCGCTATCCTGTGCATCGCCATTGGCGCCGGCGCGTCGGGCGCGCTCAACATGTGGTACGACGCGGATATCGATGCCGTCATGGGCCGCACAGCGCGTCGGCCTATTCCGGCCGGTGCCGTCACGCCGCGCGAAGCGCTGGTGTTCGGCTCCTTGCTGTCCGTCGGCTCAGTCGCAGCGTTGGGTCTACTGGTCAATTGGCAGTCGGCGGCTCTGCTCGCTTTCACGATCTTTTTCTACGCCGTTGTCTACACGATGTGGTTGAAGCGTTGGACGTCTCAAAACATCGTCATCGGTGGTTTGGCGGGCGCATTCCCGCCGGCCATTGGTTGGCTGGCTGTCACTGGCTCGCTGTCGTTTGAACCCATCCTGATGGTTCTGATTATCTTCATGTGGACGCCGCCTCACTTTTGGGCCTTGGCGATCCTCAAAGAAGAAGATTATGGCCGCGCTGGCGTGCCGATGTTGCCCAATGTCGCTGGCGACAAGGTCACCCGGCAACAGATCTTTCTCTATGCGGTGCTGCTTGCCCCGCTCGCCGTTCTGCCAGCTGTCCTTGGCTATGCCGGTGCTCTTTATGGCGTCGTGGCGACCGTTTTGGGCGTTGGCTTTGTTCAACAGACAGTGCGTTTGTCCAAAGCGCCCGACCTGGCGGCGCGCAACAAAGCAGCCGGGAAAGTCTTCGGTTTCTCGATCGTCTATTTGTTTGCGCTCTTCGCGGTGATGCTCGGTGAAGACATTCTCGAGCGCTTGACTGGGTTGGCTTTGGTCATGCCATCTTTCATCACGTTCACGGTGGGAGGCTAATTATGGCACGTACATCTCCGCAGCAGCCAAAGCCGGTTCCGACAAACACCGAAGACGTGACCATGTCGGACGAAGATCGCGACTTCTACACTAAGCAGCGCCGTTCGCGCTCTATCGCCTTAGCGCTCGCCTTGGGCGCTGTGGTCATCATCTTTTACATCGTCAGCCTCATCCAGGGGCCGGGCATCATCGCGCGGCCGATGTAGAGGGACGGATGAGCGAGCAACGCACCTTCTCTCGTCCTTTGAAGACCGCCATGGCGCTTGGCGTGTTCGTCGGCTGCATGGTCGGCGCCGCTTACGCTGCCGTGCCGCTTTACGAGCTGTTTTGCCGGGTCACGGGGTTTGGCGGAACGACGCAAGTGGCGGATGTGGCCCCTGACGCTATCTCAGAGCAAACCATCAAAGTGCGTTTCGACGGCAATGTGGCCGCTGGGTTGGGTTGGGACTTGGAACCGGGCGTCAATGAGATTGAGGTGCCAATCGGTCAGGTCACAGAGGTGTTCTACACCGCGCAAAACCTGTCGAGCCAAGACAGCTACGGCACCGCGACCTTTAACGTGACGCCGCCACAAGCGGGTATCTACTTCCATAAAATGCACTGCTTTTGCTTCGAGTTGCAGCATCTTGGGCCGGAGCAGACCGCTGATATGGGCGTAGTCTTCTTTGTTGATCCGGAATTCCTCGTTGATCCGGACAACGCCCGCATCGACACCATTACACTGAGTTACACGATGTTTGCTGCTGACGCGCCGCAAGAGGCGGAGTTGGCTTCTAACACGAATTAGGGGGACGCATCTGCCGGGGCAGATGCATCGCATTCAGGAGATCAAAGATGGCCTCAGGTCACGCAACCGATCACGATTATCACATTATCCCGCCAAGCCCGTGGCCGTTCGTTGGTTCCATCGCGGCCTTGATTATGGCGATTGGCGCCGTTGTTTGGTTCCACGAGGGCACCTGGGTGTTCTTTGGCTTGGGATTACTTGGTGTGCTCTACACCATGGTTATGTGGTGGCGCGACGTCATCCGCGAGTCGCACGCTGGCGATCACACACCAGTTGTGTCGCTGCACCTGCGCTACGGTATGATCCTGTTCATTGCCTCGGAAGTGATGTTCTTCGTCGCTTGGTTTTGGGCTTACTTTGATGCGGGCTTCTATCCTGGGCCAGCAGAACAGCCCATGCGGGCCGAGTTTCTCGGTGGTGTTTGGCCGCCGCAGGGCATCGAGACGTTCGATCCGTGGCACCTGCCTTTGCTCAACACGGTTATCCTGCTGACGTCAGGTACCACGGTTACCTGGGCTCACCATGCGATCATTCATGGCGACCGCGAAGGCTTCAAAAACGGCCTCATCCTCACCGTTGCGCTGGGCGTGATGTTCACCGCCTTCCAGATCTACGAGTACAGTCACGCGCACTTTGATTTCTCCGGCCACATTTATGGCGCGACCTTCTTCATGGCGACTGGCTTCCATGGCTTCCACGTTTTCGTTGGAACGGTCTTCCTCGCAGTCTGCCTACTGCGTGCCTTGAACGGCCAGTTCACCAAGGAGAAGCACTTCGGTTTCGAGGCTGCGGCTTGGTACTGGCACTTCGTCGACGTGGTTTGGCTGTTCCTGTTCGTCGCGATCTACGTTTGGGGATACGGCGCCGGCGGCAACTTCTAAGCCGCCCGTCAACAAGGTTCCAAACGGGCGGTTTCGACCGCCCGTTTTTGTTTGAGGGTTCACGGATATGACCAGCGTGCGCACTACCGATGATCCGCTTCTGGCTGGCGTACGCGGCAAGTGCCCGCGTTGCGGGGAAGGTCGACTTTTTCGAGGTTGGATCGCACCACGTGAACGTTGCGAGGTCTGCGATCTCGACTATGGATTTGCAGATTCGGGTGATGGGCCCGCGGTTTTCATCACCTTTTTCGCAGGCTTCATCGTGGTCGGCGCGGCCTTGTGGCTTGAACTGGCCTACCAGCCACCCTTTTGGGTCCACGCACTGGTTTCGCTTCCCATTATCTTGATTACTTGTTTGGTGCCGCTTCGCCCACTCAAAGGTTGGCTCATCGCGCGGCAATACCAGATGGATGCGCTTGAAGTGCATAATGATGACGTGTCCGGTGGTACACGACGATGAAGCGCATCCTCACGGTTGGCCTGATCCTTGGTGCTTTCGTGACGCTGCTCGGCCTCGGCACGTGGCAGATGCAACGCCTGGCCTGGAAAGAAGGCTTGATCGCGCAGGCCGAGAACCGGCCCAACATTCCTGCCGAGCCGCTGGACGCATTGATACAGCAAACTGGTTTGCAGCCGCTTCGCGCGGATACCGAACACCAAGCGACGGTCACCGATGATCTCGCCTATCGCCGGGTGACATTGGAAGGTCGGTTTGTCGGTGATCCTGTTCGTGTCTTCACCACACTCTCCGACCCCAACGGCGCCTATGAAGGTCCTGGGTATTGGCTGATGCAGGCCTTTGAAACGCCCCGCTCAACGCTATTCATCAACCGAGGGTTTATCCCGTTCGACCTCGCCGAGGGAGAGACTGTGCGTGGCGCACCAGTGGGCACCATCCAGTTTGAAGGCTTGATCCGGCCCGATGATCCGGCAGGTTCCTTCACGCCCGACCCAGACCTTGCCGAACGGTTGATCTACCGACGCAGCGTGGCCCAGCTTCAGCAGGCGACCGGCATCAGCGCCGCGTTGCCGATTACAATCGATATGCCTGCGAGCGTGACGGGTGGCTTGCCCCAGGGCGGTGAGACCAAGTTCACCTTCTCCAACCGCCACTTCGAATATGCCTTGACCTGGTACGGTCTGGCGCTGGTATTGGTCGTAGTTGTCGGTGCCGCCTGGTGGCAAAGGCGGGGACGAGCCAACTAGCGCTCACTCTCCGGCAACAGCGCCATCACCGTTTCCAGCGTATCCGCCTCGCGCGGTGGTTTGTCCCAGCGCAGCCGCGAAATCCGTGGGAAGCGCATCGCGATGCCGCTCTTGTGACGCGTCGAGCGCTGCAACCCCTCAAAAGCCACCTCGAACACCATGCCGGCATCCTCACCATGGACGACTTCGCGCACCGGCCCAAAGCGGTTCACGGTGTGCTTGCGCACAAAGCTGTCGATCTGTTTCAGCTCTTCATCGGTAAAGCCGAAATAGGCCTTGCCAACCGGCACGAGCATCCGTCCGTCATCGCCCTCTTTCCAAACGCCAAATGTGTAGTCCGAGTACAGGCTGGAGCGCTTGCCGTGGCCACGCTGTGCGTACATCAACACGGCATCGATCAGCATCGGGTCGCGCTTCCACTTCCACCACGGCCCCTTTGGGCGCCCGGGTACATAGGCGCTGTCTGTGCGCTTGATCATCACGCCTTCGACCGCATCGGCATCGTGGCCTGCGCCATGGCTTGCCGGGTCGGCGCGCGCATCGGTCAGTGCTGTCCAATCATCGAAGGGAACCATCTGTGACAGATCAAGACGAGGGTGATCATGGCCGATCACCAACGCTTCCAGCCGCTCACGCCGTTCCTCAAAGGGCAGGGGGCGGAGGTCTTCTCCATCCAGGCGCAGCACGTCGTACACCCGCATAGAGGCCGGGTGGCTGGCCAGCATCTTCTTGGACACGGTCTTGCGGTTGAGGCGTTGCTGCAGCGTGTTGAAGGTCTGTACGTGCCCATCAATGATAATCAGCAACTCGCCGTCCAAGGTGGCATTGTCCGGAAGGGCCTCCACCAAGTCGGGGAAGGCGCCTGAAATGTCGTCGCCCGTGCGCGAATAGAGCCGCCGGACGATTGTTCCATCCTTCGCCGTTCCGCTGGCCGCTTGGACACGGATGCCGTCCCATTTCCATTCGGCGAGGAAGTCGCCGGCATCAAGCTTGTCAAAATCACTGTCCTCAACTGGGTGGGCAAGCATCGCAGGCGCAAAGGGTGCCGGATCGTCGTTCTCCGGTCGGGCACCTGTTCCCTCAGCCCAGGCGAACAGGCCGATATAGGGCGGCTTCAGCCCGTGCCAGATTTCTTCGACATCGTTAGGCTTTAGATCGCCGAGCCCCGCAACCGCCGTCTTGGCAAGCCGCGCCGATACGCCGATGCGCAGCCCGCCCGTGATGAGCTTGAGGAGCGCCCACCGCCCCGTCTCATCCAACGTGTCCAGCCACCGGGACACCAAGGCAGGCATCTCCGCTTTGCCAGTTGAAGCCAACGCATCAATCACTTCTGACAGCGTTGGTGGCGGCGTGTTGACACCATGATCGACGGGCCAGATGAGGGCCACCGTCTCAGACATGTCGCCGACATAGTCGTAGGATAGGCCGAACAGCACCGGGTCGACACGCTCTTCGACCAATCCCCTGATCAGTGCTGGTTTGGCGTTCTTGAAGTCGAGACCGCCTGTGATGGCGGCTAGTGCAAAGCCGCGCTCCGGATCTGGAGTTTGCTCAAAATAGCGTGACAAGAGCCGCAGCTTGCCATTGCGCCTAGGTTCATAGGCCAGCCGATCGAGAAGTTCTGCGAAGGTCTTCATGCCGAACCTTCCAGCGATGTTTCTTCCACCGCAGCTTCGTCATCATCGCCATAGCCGATCATGTTGAGTGGTCGGGCGACGATACCTTGGGTGCCACACCAATGGACCAGCGCATCTTCTTCGCCGTGCGTTACCCATATCTCTTCGGCACCGGTGTCTTGGATGGTGGCGCATAGATCGTCCCAATCCGCATGGTCGGACATAACAAGTGGCAATTCGACGCCACGCTGGCGCGCACGTGCCCGCACCCGCATCCAACCGGACGCGAAGCAGGTGATCGTCTCGCCGAATTTCTGGGACCACCGGTCCGCCATAGACCCTGGCGGGCACAGGATGATCTGTCCTTGTACCTGCTTGGCAGTTAGCCCGGCAACCGGCACAAGCTCGCCCAAGTCTATCCCCTGTGCTTGGTAGAAGCGGCAAAGCTTTTCCATCGCCCCATGCAGATAGATGGGAGCGTCGTAACCAGCGGCGCGGATCTCCGCGATCACCCGCTGCGCCTTGCCAAGTGAATAGGCCCCGACCAAATGCGGCGTTTCGGGGAAGGCTGATAACGACGCCAGCAGCTTGGCGACCTCTTGCGCGCCCGGCGGATGCCGGAAAACTGGCAGGCCAAACGTCGCCTCCGTGATGAAGGTATCGCAGAGCACGACCTCGAACGGCATCACGGTCGGATCGCTGTGGCGCTTATAGTCCCCCGACGCGACCAACCGGTGACCTTGATGCGCAACAAGCACCTGCGCCGACCCAAGCACATGGCCGGCTGGGTGCAGGCTAACCTCCGTGGCGCCCAGGTGAAACACCTCACCCAGCGCCGCGCTTTGCGTGCCAGCAGCGAAGTTCGCGCCGTAGCGGATGGCCATGATCATCAGGGTTTCGGCCGTCGCCAAAACCGACCCATGGCCAGCGCGCGCATGGTCGGCATGCCCGTGGGTGATAACAGCTCGCGCAACCGGGCGCACCGGGTCGATAAAAAAGTCACCCGGAATGCAATAGAGCCCTTCGGGCCGGATGGTCATGAACTGGTCAGCGCGCATAGGTCTAACCTATGCGCGCCAGCGGCAATGCCAAGCGCTTACTCCGCCGGATTTGGTACCCGCGTGCGGTCTCCTGACTCCGGGGTTTCAGGAGTGGCGAGTGCAGCTTTCTCAAACGCGTTGAGGCGCTTGTAGACACTCATCAGTTCGACGATCGTGGTCCACGAGTTGACGAGGTACTGGAACGACCCCTCAACCCGGTTAAACGCGCGCATGATCTGCTGCATCGTGCCGAGCGTGATAGTGCCAGCGATGATTGTCGGGCCAAGCGCGATGAAGGGGATCAGGTTGCCGATCTGGAGATAAAAGATCCGTACAACATTGAAGTAGAGGTAGTTGAAGTAGAGCCGGAAATAGTTGCGTCGCACGTCACCAAATAACTCAACCAAAGATTGTGGTTGCGCCCGCTCGACAAAGTCCTCACCCATGACGAGCTCTTTGCGGTAGGCGGCTTCGACCTTCTGGTTATTGAACTCAAGACCAGGCAATTTGATGCCCACCAGGGCGAGCAACGCGGTGCCGAAAATGGACCAGAGGATCGCAACGAAGACCAGCCCTTGGCTCACTTCGCCAATGATGGGTAGTTCGGTCACGGCAGCCGATAGGCCCCATAGAAGCGGCAGGAACGCGATCAGCGTCATCACGCTATCGAGCAAGGCGACACCCAAACCTTCTGTGATGGAAGCAAAGCGCATTGTGTCTTCTTGGACGCGCTGTGAGGCACCCTCAATATGGCGCACCCGCTTCCACATGCCGGTGTAGTAGTCGTTCATCGCCGTACGCCACCGAAACACATAGTGGCTGACGAAGTAGCGGAACATGACCGCAACGAAGACGTAGACCATCGCGATCTGCAGGAAGGTCGCGATACCCAGATAGTAGTCACGCCCATCGATCGACCCGGGTGCTGACAGGGCTTGTTGGATCAGATCGTAGAAATCGCCGAACCACTCGTTGATCATCACATCGAGCTGGACGAGGAACCAGTTGGTGAAGAAGATCAACGCAGACCCAGCAACTGACCATAGCTGCCAGGGGTGCGGCGCATACCACATCCAAAATCCAACAAACAAAGCGATGGCCAACAACAAGTATTGGTAGAACCAGAACACTTCGGGATTGGCCCAGCTATCGCCTTGGTCAGCCACCTCGCCCTCCGAGGGTACCTCGACATCCGGAGCGATGCCGGGCTCAAGATTCTGAACACTCTCCACACCTAGCAGGGGCCCTAGCGACAGGAACTGCAAGCGGTCACCAAGGGCGTACCAACCAATCACCATCGCGATGGCGTAGATGGCAAACGACATGAAGAATTGTTTGGGCTTCGGGAAAAAGGAGTGAAACATGGATGATTGTCCTTGCCAGCGTGGCTAGTCCGCCGTGAACGGGGCTCGCCCGGTCGCTAGCGCGTGGTCAACATATTCGATACGATCTTGGCCCCAGAATGGCTCACCATTGAGAACATATCCTGGGGCACCGACGATGCCAGCTTCAATGGCTGCATCGGTATTGGCCGCAAGCACAGCAACAACTGCGTCGCTCTTCGCGGTGGCCAACACGGCATCGGCGTCAAACCTATTTTCCGTCAAGATCTGGCCGATAACGCTCTCTTCGGCGATATTTTGCTCGTTCAGCCAACATGCCTGAAAGGCATCGTACATATAGTGCGATGGGTCATCGCCGCGATGTGTGATGGCAATCACGGCGCCATCGGCCAAACCTGGATCGGTCGGAAAGTAGGCTGGCTTCAACGTAAGCGGTACATCGCGAAATTGTGCAATGCGTTGCAACTCAACCAAACGATAGCGCTGACGCGGGATGGGCCGTTGTGCCAGCGGCAGGGCGCCAGACGTCTTGAAAACATCCATCAAATTTATCGGCTTGTATTTGATGATCGCACTGTGTTTGCGCGCGATGTCAAGAAAGGCCGCGTGCCCCAAATAAGAGAACGGCGAAAAGAGTGAAAAGTAATAGTCCAGCGTCGCGGCCATTTTGGTTCCTTGCGCATGCGGCTAGCAACCGCATCCTCGTCGAAGGTAACCGATCTAGGCTCGCCCAACCGGCACGGCAAGCGGTGAACACGGGCTTTCTCAGCTTCGTGATCGACCGTCAGCGACGGCCACTGCTTTCAGCTTAAGTTGGCGATGCGATTTCGTCACTGCCGATAGCCTTGCCTTGGACTTTTTCTTTCAACATCCCGGTTACAACTTCGACTGTGCGTTCAAGTTCGCCGATGGCTTGCTCGATGTCCTGCTTCTGCTGTTTGAGGACAGCAATCTGCTCCAGGAAGCGTGACCGGGCCTTGGTAAGCTGTCCCGCTTGACCATCTTTGAGGTCGTAAAGCTCCAGCATCTCTCCGATATCTTGGAGCGAGAACCCAACCTTCTTTCCCATAACGATAAGCTTGAGGCGCGCTCGATCACGTCGCGAATAGATGCGTTGCATACCTACGCGACGAGGACGCAACAGGCCCTAGTCCTCGTAGAAGCGCAGCGTTCTCAGCGTCAGATCGAATTCCCGCGCCAGCTCGCCAATGCTGTACTCGATGTCGTTTGACGCTTGTTCCATGCAAGGCCTCCGTATGGTCAAACACTCCTTCCAGCCATAGCAAGCTCGCCGGAAGTTCCGAAGCAGAAAGCGAATCACGATACCGTGATCTCAGTAATGCACCTTAAAGTTGTAGTTTAGGCAACAAATAACTTTTGGTGGAAGGGCGGGTGGTATTCGCCCTGTCCCAAAATCCATCCATCCCAAGATGGATCATTTACCAGGCGTTACTCTTTACGTGTCGTTTACCATGTTTGGTTCACTGTTGCCATCAAACCGTCGAGGGCGAAATGCGTCAATTCGACGATATGTGCCCAACTGTTTTTGGAGTCGGCATGGGACATCAATCCCAAAACTCATGGACCGAGGATGCCCATTCTCGGCCAGTCTCGCAGGATAATGCACCAACCGTCGCCGACTGGATGCAGACTGTCCTTGGGCGGGCGCCTCAAGGGCCCGCCCGGGTAGATGGCGCACAACCGCACGCGACCGACGTGCCGCCGCAAACCCCTGATGGCTCTGACAACGGGAACAAGCTCCAGTCGCGCTTGGCGGCCATTGCTCAGAATATCAAGACCTTGGAGTCGCAGGTCGCTGAGACATCCGCTCCTGTGCCTCAAACAACAATGGCGGGTCGTCCGAAGGCACCCGATTCTATGGACGCTCCTTATCAGCCAGCACCGATCGATCCGTTGGAAGCGCTACGGCGACGCAAAAGAGAGCTCGAAAAAGGCGTTGCCCGTACTACGACGGTGCAATCGTCGGATGAAGGATTGGGTACAGCGCCAGGCGAAAAATACCCCTTCATGGAGAATCAGGCTAAGCCTTCGGCAGGCCAAACAGACTGGCCAGTTGGCCATCGAGACACGGCGATGATCGACCACAATCGTCCAGTGGATACGCCGAACAGTATGGGCGACGGACACGCGCAAGGCGCATGGGAGCGGTTAAGCGCGCGCCTTGATCATCAGTTCGACCGCATCACACAGGCCATTGGTGATGTGCGCGTTTTGGCGCAGTCGAATGTCGATGAACAAGCCGCCCTACAGGGCCGTGTCACGGCATTGCAATCGCAACTCGAAGCTCACCCCGATGGAAATGCCCACGCGTTTCACAACGCTGCCATGGAACAGCTCAGCAACCAAGTTCGTGCTGTCCAAGATGCTATCTCGGCAATGCCGAAACCTGAAGCGATGAGATCGCTTGAAGAAGGCTACAACCATGTTTTGGCTCGGCTCGACGCGCTCAAGACAGTCGACATGCCAAGCGACAGAATCGATGCACTCTACAATGATGTCGACGCGTTGCGGGGCGTTCTCGATACGCTGGGTGGAGCAGATACGGCCTCTCTGCTTGGCGAGATGCGCACTCTCATTGAGCGACTTGAACAGAACCCTCATGTCCAGGCCGACAATCTCGCAGAAACGCTAGCGAGTATTCAGGAACTGTCAGCGCGCGGCAACGATGATCACAATTCGGCACAGTTTCAGCAAGCGATGGGTGCTGTCGTTGAGCGGTTGGTCGCCCTTGAAGCCCGTATTGAGGCCCTGGCCTCGGGCGACAACGATCAAACGGTCTCACGGCATCTGGATACCATACAGTCAGAAATGGAGCGCCTGTCATCGTTTCGTGATGAGATACATGGTCTGACGAGCGTTCTCGACTCCATGCGCCTTGAGATGCAATCCGTGGCGCCTCCAACCGACATGTCAGAGATCAATCAACGGTTCGCAGCATTAGACCGTATCGAAGAAATGATGGGCGGATTTGCCGATCATGTTGCCGGACTATCGCAGCGACTCGCCGAGCTCGATTCCAGATTGTCCGATCAGTCTGATCTAGCCCAAGAAGTCGCGGCTCTGTCCCGCGAGCTCAGCGCCTTTCAAACAGCTATGCCAGTCCGTGAAATTGAACACGCGCTGCTTGATCTAACGGGCCGTGTTACCTCCCTTCAGGAGGACAGCGGTGCCGAGAGCTTCGGCATGGCTGTCAAGCAACTTGGCGAACGGGTGGAGTCGTGCCTCAACGCCGTACCAAGTACCGATGCGATCATTGATGCGTTGGAAGCCAGAATCGGCGGGTACATCGAAGGATCCATTCAGCCGTTGTTCACGCGTCTGGAGGGTCTGGATAAACGGCTCGATGGCATTCAAAGCACAATCTCTGTTCAAGATGGACCGCTTATCGACCATATAGCTGAGCGGCTGGACGTGCTGGTTGCAGCCATGCCAACTGCCCGAGCAGAACAGGCGCTGGTTTCTCTTGAGACCAGTCTTTCTGAGTTGAACGCACGACAAGCAGCCTCCGGATTGGTCTCTCGCGAAGAAGTTGAGCGATTACACACGGAACTTGCGCGCGCGCGGGCGAGTGTAGAGTTGGGGACAAACCGCGATCTTCAACGAGCGATTGTCGATCAGGTGAGCCATCTTGCTGATCGTTTTGATCTGGCGCGCAATTCAGGAAACGCGGACTTACTTCCGGAAATCGAAAGCCAGGTTACGGCTTTGGCAGAAAGAGTGCATGCGTTGGGCTTGTTCGAAAGCCCGCAGCAACACCAACTGTCGGACGATGTCGCGAAAAAGATTGGACAGCATCTAGGCGAGGTTGCTCCCTCGCCAGCCATGGAAGATCTGCGAACTGACCTGTCGGCGTTACGCCAGAACGCGGTCGCTCAAGATGAGCGTATGCAGGGCACTTTGAAAGACGTCCACAAAGCGCTCGAAACAGTCTTGGATCGCATGAATGCCCTGGAGAGCGATGACAGAGCGGCGCGACATTTGGCAGTCGATGCGGGCACTGACATTGGCAATCGTCAAAAGCCGGATGAAGTCAGCGTGGCGCCGCTTGGCCCATTGCCAGAATTTGATCTACCTTCGCCAGAGGTCGACGCGCTAGGCGACATGCCGCCAGCCATTGAGGTAACGCCGCCGCCAATTGATCCGCCAGAACAACCTAAAACGATTGATCAAGACGACCCACGTCCGGCACCGGGCGATGCTCAAAATCTTATCAAACAGCTTTCAGGTGCCCTGGTCGTACCCAGTGAATCGACACAAACCTCCGATGAGGAGCCAGAGTCGTCGTCTGATGCGCGATCGCCAGGACTTTCCTCAACCGCCGCAGATCAGCGAGCAAGCTTCATTGCAGCGGCTCGGCGTGCCGCGCAGGCGGCCGCACTTCAAGCAGGTGGCGTTGAACCAAACCGGGGTTCTTCAACGCCCTCCAATCCAGCCGTTTCCAAGATGTCCGATCTGCTGGGCACCAAAGAGGTTGCAAAAGAGCCAGAGCAGAAGATCGATCCAAGCTGGGACGATTCCAAACGTCCACAAGGCGATCATGGCCAATACCCTGGCGAGGAGGGTTCGGGCACAAACAATAGCCCGTTGGAGGCTCTGGATGAAGCCGCTAGGAAGGCCCGTGCTACTGATCGCGAAGCAATCATTCAGGCGGAATCTAAGAAGCGAGGTGTTTCGCGGGTTGTTGTGTTGGCGGCTATCCTATTGGTCCTTTGTGCAGGACTTCTTGCCATCAACTGGATCTCATCAAGTGAAGACCTAAGTGCGCAGGTCGGTGCTCCTTCGGCGCCTGTAGAGACGCCCGCTGCAGAGGGGTCTGCGATCGAAGATGAGGATGCATCCGCAGCCGATAGTCAGACCGGCGATGGAGATCCGTCCGTTGCTCTCACGCCATCAACTGATGAAGGCTCCGCCGCCGTCGGCACCACAACAACCGAACGGGAAAGCGACCAATTTGGAAGTGAAACCGCGTTCAGCGGCGGTTTTCAACGCGAAGGCGGGCCAGTCATGGTCGAAACGCCGGAGCCTCCAGTCGGTATGCCCGCTTCGGACGGTGTTAGCGATCAAATTGATAGCGCCAGCGCCGAGCAGAATGGAGGGCTGACTGAACCGGCGCCGATGGATGACACTGCCGCGCCGCAACTATCCGCAGAAGACTTAGGGCCTTTGCTCAACCTACCAGTGCCGAGCTTACCGGCTGCCACTGCGAACGTGCTGCCGGTAGCCATAGGATCGCCGCGTCTTCGCGTTGCAGCCGAACGTGGCGATGCGGCTGCTGCGTTCGAGGTCGCGACGCGCTTCATGGACGGTCGCGTGGTTCAGCAAGACCTCAATGCTGCCGCTCACTGGTATGGTCGCGCGGCGGATCAAAACGTTGCCCCAGCCGCCTACCGTCTTGGGAGCTTCTATGAGCAGGGTCGGGGCGTCGGTCGTGATCGCAATGCCGCCATCGCCTGGTATGAGCGTGCAGCGCTCGGTGGTAACCCACGCGCAATGCACAATCTCGCGGTCATGGCTGCAGACGGGTCAAGCGGTTCGCCCGATTTTGCACGCGCTGCAGCTTGGTTCACAGTGGCAGCCAATCGCGGTTTGCCAGATAGCCAATTCAACCTGGCGGTCCTGTATGCACGCGGTATGGGTGTCGAACGCGACCTGATGGAATCCTACAAGTGGTTTGCTCTGGCCGCCAACGCCGGCGATGGTGAAGCGGTGGGGCGCCGCGACGAGGTGGCAGCCGTTCTCGGTGATGAGGCCTTGGCCTTGGCAACGGCTCGCGTCGATAATTGGCGTCCGATTCCTGTCGATAATCGCTCTGTCATTGTCGAACTACCGCCCGGCGGCTGGGACGACACGCCCGTCCGGGCGCAAGTCGCGCCGAACTCCGGCCTTATCGCCGAGGCACAAGCGTTGCTTGCGCAGCGCGGGTACGATCCTGGGCCTGCGGACGGTATGGTTGGGCCGCGGACCAGTGAAGCTGTTCGCGCTTTTCGGCAATCGGTCGGGCTGGGTGACAGCCAGCAGATAGATCAAGCGTTGATTGACGCTTTGCGGGCCGGTGCAACGTTATAGGCCCAAGACATTAGTCGAAGGCAATCGCATTCGTCCGCACTGTTGATTGACCGGTGACGGGCCGTGGAGTCATAGACGAAGGGCTCCCCGTTTCGGTTCGTTAGAATCGATAAACCCGCCCGGAAAGTCGCTGCGAGATATGCAGATTTATCTGCCCATTGCCGAATTGGCCGTTAACATGTTTCTCATTTTGGGCATGGGTGCGGCGGTTGGCTTTGTGTCAGGGTTGTTTGGCGTCGGTGGCGGCTTCCTCCTGACGCCGCTGCTCATTTTTTCCGGGATACCCCCCTCCGTCGCCGTCGCCACGGTGACCTCACAAGTTGTGGCCTCTTCGACGTCTGGTGCGCTGAGTTATTGGCGTAAGGGAGGCGTTGATTTCAAACTGGCCGGCGCTCTGTTGTGCGGCGGTATTGCGGGGTCGTCATTGGGCGTTTGGCTCTTCTCGCTCTTGCGGTCAGCGGGTCAACTCGACCTGATCATTTCTGTTTCCTACATGCTGTTCTTAGGGGCCGTTGGCGGGATGATGTTCATTGAGAGCAGCCGTTCGATTTGGCGCGGCGCCCGAGGCGTGGCTCCGCCAGCGCGTCGCCCTGGTCAAATGGGTTGGGGACGGAACCTGCCCTTCAAGGTGAACTTCCAGAAATCACGGCTTTATATTTCCATCATCCCGGTACTGCTCCTTGGCTTCTCCATCGGTTTCATCGGGGCCATACTCGGGATTGGTGGTGGTTTCATCATGGTCCCGGCGCTCATCTATCTTCTGCGTGTGCCAGGCAACGTTGTCATTGGGACGTCTCTTGTGCAGATCTTGGTGACAATGTCTGTCGCAACGATGCTGCATGCGTTCACCACGGGGTCGGTAGATATCATTCTTGGCTTTATGCTGATGGTCGGCGGCGTGTTGGGTGCGCAGTTTGGGGCATCGGCGGGCCAAAAGCTTAGAGGTGAGCAACTGCGCTTGCTGTTGGCGCTCCTTATCCTTGCAGTGGGCGCGCGCTTCCTGTTCGATCTTGTCTTGGAGCCTGAAGAGCTGTTCTCCATCGCTGGAGTGAACGTATGATCAGAGCAGCGATCCTCATCCTGATGCTGACTGTCATGATCGCAAACGTCCGAGCGGAGACGCTGTTCGTGACGCTTTCCGATCGCACGGTCGATATCACGTCAAACTTCACCGGCTCTGCTATCACCGTGTTCGGAGCTATCCAGCGTGACGCGTCGACGGTCGCGCGCGCCTCTGACTACGATGTTGTTGTGACGGTGGTTGGCCCGCCTTCGGATCGTGTCGCGCGCCTTAAAGAGCGGATCTTTGGCATCTGGATTAACAGGCGTTCCCGAACATTCGCAGACGTGCCCAGCGCGTACTCAGTTCTATCAAACCGCCCCGTAGAGAACATTGCCCATCCGGCATTACTGCAACGTTTTCAGATCGGCGTGGATGCGCTCGTGCCTCAGGACGCTGAAGTGGACCAACAAGCAGCACCAGACAACGCAGCGGCGCTGGCGCCAGAGGCGAACGTCGAACAGTCCGATACGCTCGGCGAAGACAACACCTTCGCTCGTGCCTTCCTGCGTTTGAAGAGCGAGGCTCAAATCTATCAGGAAGTTCCTGACGGGGTTTCCGTCATCAACAACAACCTTTTTCGAGCGCGTGCAACCTTCCCGGCTGATGTGCCGCTAGGGGTGTTTGATGTGAATATCTATCTATTTTCTGGTGGTGCCTTGCTCGCTGAGGAACGTGTCGGCATTCTGGTAAGGAAAACCGGCTTTGAGCAACTGGTGTTTCAAACGTCGCAACGTGACCCACTCATTTATGGTGCTTTGGCGGTTTTCATTGCTGTTTTCACAGGCTGGCTTGGTTCGGTCGTTTTCCGTCGATCCTAGCGGGATTTTGATTGGGTACCGTTATGCGCCTCCTTGATTCCCTCAACGACGTTCCCAAAACCCCGCTTTGGCTTGGCCTATGCGGCGCGATTCCGTTCGCGCTTGGGATTGTTGTCTATGCCCTAGGGGGCGTTTGGGTCCTGACCACAGATCTCGCCGTTCGGTCGACCGTTGCGTACGGCGCAGTTATCCTGTCCTTCTTAGGTGGCGTGCGTTGGGGTCTCGCGCTGCTGCTGGAAAATCCAGACGTTCGCGACAGCCGTTTTTCTCTGTCCATATTGCCGTCGCTCATTGGCTGGATCGCCGTTTTGCTCCCTGGCTTTCCTGCCTTGGTTCTGCTGGCAGTGGCGTTCGCTGCTCAAGGTGCCTGGGATGTTGGCGATGCCGAGGATGATGGGGCGCCGCACTGGTTTGGCCAACTGCGCACGGTCCTTACGGCGTTGGTTTGCTCGCTGTTGAGCGTGATGGCGGTTCTCGTCATCGTCTAGCGACCACGCCAACCAAGTATGCGCGTTGCTGGAACGGTATAAACCCGCGAACGACCGCACACATAGGCGCGAAAGGACTCGCGTGTGAACAGGCCTCTAAAAGCATCCGACGACAGGCAAAGGCCACCAGCATAGGCCCCGAAGGCAGGTAGGACGAGCCTCTGGCCGTCCGTGGCAAAGGCCGGTCTGCGTGTCGAACCACCTTTTCCGATCACCCTCGCTGCTGGATGCAAATGGCCCGCCAATTCCACCTGTCCGCTGCGCAACGCCCCGCCCGGATGATGGCGCATAACGACAGATCCCAAAGTGACTTCTTCCGCGCTTTGCCCGGGCACACCGGCAGGCGGATCGGGGTCGTGATTGCCGATCACCCATACCCAATTCGGGGTACGCCCAACCAGTTCAACAACAACGCGATGATCGTCGTCGGACAGCCGGTCCCAAGCATGGCGGTCATGAACGTTATCGCCGAGCGCGATCACACGAGACGGCACATAGGTTTCGATAAGCGATGCAAGTTGGCGCAGTGTCAGCGCCGTATCATACGGTGGCAAATGGGCGCGAAATCGCGCAAAGGACGAGCCCTTCTCGAGATGAAGATCCGCAACAATCAGTGTCTTTTCAGCTGGCCAAAAGAGCGCGCCTGAACGGTCGGCAACGAGAGATACGTCGCCGATCTGCAAGGTCGCCGATTCACTGGAAGATCCGTGGCTCTCCTGTTCGCTCTGTGCCAGCCAAGCTGCCATCTGCAATTTGTGCCTATTCCTTGTGGAGCCAATCAACCCTGGTGGGTTAGTGTGTTCCCATTGCCTCATCAATCATCGCTTCGGCGTCTTCCAAAACCTGATCGCGAGCCTCACCATGGACCGGTTCCTTGCCCACTTCGAGCATGATGGGAACCGCAAGAGGCGAGATACGTGAGAGCCTTTGGTGTGTGATTCGACCCTGAATACGGTTGAGCATAGTGCCAAGGCGCGCGATGTCGAGCAGCCCTGTGGCAGCATCGGCCCATGTGGCCTGCAACAGAACATGATCGGGCTCGTGCTGACGCAGCACATCGTAGATGAGGTCCGACGAAACCGTGATCTGGCGGCCCGTTTTTTCCTTGCCTGGATGCCGCTTTTCAATGAGACCTGAAATCATCGCACAGGCGCGAAACGACCGTTTGAGCAGATAGCTCTCACTCATCCATTCTTCGAGATCGTCCCCCAGCATGGATTGCGCGAACAACTCGCCAGCCGGCATAACATCACTAGCCAGCATCGCGCCAAAGTCGGCCAAACCCCAGACGCCCAGAGCATAGTCGGTTGCGACAAAACCAAGCGGTTTGGCACGCATACGTTCCATGCGGCGGGTAAGCAGCATGCCGAGCGTTTGGTGAGCTAGGCGGCCCTCGAACGGATAGCAGATCATGTAATGCCGTCCGCCACGCGGAAATGTCTCGACCAGCAGGCCATCAGGCCCAGGAAGCGCGGACTTATCGCGTTGCAACCGAAGCCAATCGGCAACCTGTTCCGGCAGGTGTCGCCAGGCCTGCTTGTCCGACAAGAGATGCCGGACGCCATCAGCCAGATAGGTTGAGAGCGGGAATTTTCCGCCGGCATAGGCCGGGATACGCGGTGTGTCGGAGGTCGTGCGCGACACCAACGCATCCTCTTCATGGATGCCTTCAAGGCGCACGACTTCGCCAGCGAACAAGAAGCTGTCGCCCGGAACCATGGTCTCCAGGAAGTATTCTTCCACCTGCCCAAGAATGCGCCCGCCGCGAAGCGCGCCCTTAGACCGTTGCGCGGCCTGCTTAGCAGACACCAACTTCACGTTCAGCAGCGGCACATCGACAATCGTCCCAGCATTGAGCCGATACTGTTGGGCAACATCCGGATTGGCGACGCGCCATTTCCCATCTTTGCGCTGACGAATACGTGCGTAGCGTTCGTAGCTCTTGAGCGCGTATCCACCCGTAGCTGCAAAGTCGACGACCCGCTCAAATGCTTCGCGTGCGAGAAAGCGATAGGGGTAAGCGCAGCATATTTCGGTGTACAGGTCGTCCAGGTCGAAGGCATCTGCGCAGGCCATACCAACCACATGCTGTGCCAAAACATCAAGCGCCCCATCGCGGATGGGGGGCGTGTCCTGCGCCCTGTCATAATTGGCTTTCAGCGCCGCTCGACATTCCAGTACTTCAAACCGATTTGCCGGTACAAGGATAGCCTTTGATGGTTCGTCCATCCGGTGGTTCGAGCGCCCAATGCGTTGTGCGAGACGACTTGCGCCCTTTGGCGCGCCAACGTGGATCACCAGGTCCACGTCCCCCCAGTCGATGCCAAGGTCGAGCGTCGACGTTGCTACGACGGCTCGCAGGGCGTTTTTGGCCATTGCCTCCTCAACCTTGCGCCGCTGACCGACATCAAGCGAACCGTGATGCAAAGCTATAGGAAGTGAATCGTCGTTGATGGACCACAACTCGCGAAAGATCAGCTCAGCTTGTGAGCGTGTGTTGACGAACACCAAAGTGGTTTGGTGCGCTGTGATCGCCCCCAAGATGTCGGCCATGGCGTAGCGCGCCATGTGTCCGGACCAGGGCAAACGTTCTTCACTCTCAAGGATGGTGATGTTGGGTTTGGCCCCGCCAGCGACGGTCACAATGTCCGCTTCACGGGGAGCGTTGCCATTTTGCGGCGATAACCACCCCGCCAACGCTTGCGGGTCAGCAACCGTCGCGGACAAACCCGTCGCCACAAGGTCAGGCGCCAACTGCCGCAGCCGAGCTAAGCCTAATGCAAGGAGATCGCCGCGCTTGGAGGTGACCAAGGCGTGGAGTTCATCAAAGATGATACGCTTGACGCCACCAAAAAAGCGGTCGGCGTCGACATGCGACAACAAAAGCGCCAGCTGTTCCGGTGTGGTGAGCAGAATATCCGGGGGGCTGCGTTTTTGCCGCTGGCGACGTGATGGAGGGGTGTCGCCGGTGCGCGTCTCAATGCTGATGGCAAGCCCCATTTCTTTCGCCGGATCGGTGAGATTACGCGCCACGTCGACAGCCAGGGCCTTGAGCGGAGAAACATAGAGCGTGTGTAAGCCAGATTTGCGCATACCCTTTGCGGACGGACGCGCAGCCAGGTCGAGCAACGAAGGCAGAAATCCAGCCATCGTTTTGCCGGCACCTGTCGGCGCAATAAGAAGCGCGTCCCGCCGGGCATCCGCGCGTTCAACCAAAGCCAGTTGGTGCAGTCGCGGCTGCCATCCTTTTCCGGCAAACCAACCGGCGAAAGGCTCAGGTAGCTGCGAAACGGTGCGAACGGTATCGGCGGCCAGGGCTTGTCTCTCCACGGAATCGGTTGGCCTTAAATGGGCTGTTATCGTATGAAAACAACGCGAGGGCGTGTTGCAAGAAGTGAGGTAGTTCTATGTGTATCGTGCTTGTCTGTTTGTGCGCTGCTTTATGTGCTGTGGGCACGGCACAGGCGCAGCTGATTTCCGACCCGATGGACACCGATCAGTATCATGTTGTCGAGCGCAGCACTGGCGTTTTGCGAATCGATCGGCGCACGGGTGACATCAGCGAGTGCGAACGGTCGACCAACGGTTGGGTTTGCCGGCTGACCGCCGACGATCGCGCCGCCTATGAGGCGGAAATCAACCGTCTAGACGCACAGGTCGAGCGCTTAGAAAACGAACTCGAGTTGGCGGAGCAAGCCTTGGAAGATGCCGAAGACAGTCGGCCTTTGCTGCGCGATCAAGATGAGGTGCGCCAGCGTCTCGATTTGCCAACTGATGAAGAGATCGACGCCGTTATGAACAGCGCAGAGCAAATGATGCGGCGCTTCATGGACATGGTCGAAGACCTTCGGCGGGATATTGAACAGCAGCGCGGCGAATAGTTTCAAACGCACTTAGAAAAGTGCTTCGAATGCTTTTATCTGCTCATCCAGATGATCAAGCTTGTCATCCGGCCAGGGCATGGCGCGTCTCGTCTGAAGATTGAGCATCAAGCTGGTAATGTCGGCGACCGCAATGAGCTCATCGCGCATCACATTCACCAGATGGTGTCGATAGCTGATCGTTTTAGAGGAGCGCGTGCGCAATCCGGTTCTGATTGCGACCACATCACCCGCCTGTGGGCGCGCACCGTAGGTCAACTGAAGCTGAACCGCAGCGCGGCCCCAATTGCGCCCACGCAGCCACGCGTCGTCAGCACCAGCGAGGGCCCAGGCATGGGTAGCGGCGTCAGAAATCATCCCAACGAGATGATGGTCGAGAATTCGCGCGCCGTTGGCGTTCTCCACCGGAGCACTGAAGGCAGTGGTTGGGATCACCCCGCGGAAAGTGGTGGCGAGGCCGTCCAATAGGCTCGGCTCAGGCATGGGTGCAAGATAAACGCTTCCACCCTTCGGCAAGGCATCTTCGCTAGGCGCCGGAAGATCGAAGGCTGACAGGTCATCACGCGAAACGTCGGGAAGAATGTCCACGGCAGTGGCGGTGAGAACGGCACCTTCGCGTTGGCTTGCGTACAAGCGATGCTCAAGCCCAATCTCTCCGCTTTCGAAAGCAATCATCCCGGTGGTGCCATGCACAGGTTCACCACCTCGAAGTTCGGCATGGTAGCGGATGACCCTGGCAATGCGATGTGGGATTTGCCATCCGGCCTCGACAAGAAACGTCCGCACGGCGATGTCAAAACGTGCGGCGTACGACTTCACATTGATGTGGTCGTTCTCGTCGCACTCCCAGCTATTGACAGTGTCGCGGATGGTTTCAATCGGTCCGATCATGACGCGGTATCAAGTTGCTCCACAACAAAGGCATGAATGGCGGTCTCTGCTTCGCGGGTGATCTGCAGGTCGAAGGCGTGAAATACGTGGCAACCACCTGGCGCAATGGCAAGTTGTGACGACACTTCAACTGCACCCAGGCGTTGATGTAGAAAAAGGCTGTCGTCCAGCAAGGGGTCTTTCGTTCCCACGCTCAAGAAGCATGGCGGTAGACCATCGAGATGCGCATAAAGGGGCGAGACGTCTGGCGCTCTCGTGTCCATGAAAGACGGTACGCAGCACTCCACGAATTTCTGGATGTCGCGAGTGTTGAGGATCAGCTTGTCGGAGCCCCAGCGCCGTACCGAAGGGCTTAAGGACAAGTCGTAGCACCCAGCAATCAAGACCAAACCAAGAGGATCGATCCCAGCGTCACGCAGGGTGAGCGCCGTCAAAAGAGACAGGTGCGCCCCCGCCGATTCACCACCGATGAACACCGGTCCACCTTGCGCAAAGGCGAAGCTTGCCGCCGTTAGGCAGTCGCTCGGTGCGGCGGGAAACGGATGCTCTGGCGCCAAGCGATACTCAACGCTCACCCCAGCGAGGCCTGTCGCTTCGGCCATTCGGGATAGAAAAGGATCTTGGAAGTCAGCTTGGCCGTAGATCCACCCCCCACCGTGAATATGCAAGAAGATGCCGCGGGTGGGGCGCGTCTGAGGTTCAACGATCCGCAATCGGACGCCTTCATGCTCCTCCCACCGTGCGTGGTCGAGCCGTGGTTCAAGCGGGAAGGGGCCTTTGCCCTCCGCGCGCGCTTTACGCACCATGTTCGGCGGAAACGACCAACTGTCAGGGAGAGCGGATAGCGTCTCGAGAAGTTGTGCGTTGAAGTTCTGGGTCTCTGGCAACACCAAGCTAGGATCAAACGGATTGCTAGCGGCTGCAGCCCCATGGGCTTCGCTGAAGGGCGTGGGGGGTGGAGTTGTCATCTTGGTCCTAAACGGCGTTGCTTGCGTCCAGCACCATCAAACCGAACCAAACGCCGCGCCACTCGTAGACAAGCTAGTGCATCCAGGAAACCAGAAAAGGACCATGAGCCGTGGAAAACACCAGCGCATCTTCACGACTGCCGCAAATCATCTATGCCGTACTTGGACTGATCCTCGCTGGGCTCATTGTTTGGGCTTCCTTCGCAGCGGATATCGGCCAGAGCTTCGGGGCCATTGTCGCCGATCCGTGGGGACTGGTCGCCCTCGTCGATCTCTATCTCGGCTTTGCAATCTTTTGGGTTTTCTTGTTCCTCGTGGACGGGGTCAAGCCAACCACATTCGTGTGGGCGATCGCCCTGTTGTTTCTAGGGAACGTTTTGGCCGTTGTTTGGCTGGTCCTGCGATGGAACACGCTGTCCAAGCGTCTGGCGCCGTAGAGCGCGCCGCTTTAGCGCCGCAGAATGAGGCGTTTCAACATCTAGCTGATAAGCAAATACTTATACGGGGTAATCCTACCAATGGACTGAAAGGGTTGAAAAAAACGTCATAATCCGAAAGATGCCCAAAAACGGTTTCGGGAAACACGTTCATTGCGCTCAAAAAATGGGCGCGAACGATAACAAAAGGGGCACTCGATTTATGGCTTCCACCCATCACTTCATCATCGCAGACGACCATCCGCTGTTTCGCGATGCGCTCAAAACAATCGTCGGGACACGTTTTGAGCATGCAAGGATATCTGAAGCCGGGGATATCGATGAAGTAACGGCGCTGCTGCAAAGCGATGCTGACGTCGATCTGGTGCTGCTGGACCTGAACATGCCTGGCGTGCGCGGTTTCTCCGGCCTGATGTATCTGCGGGCACAATATCCGGTGGTTCCGGTCTGCATCGTTTCGGCCACGGAAGACCAAGCGATCATTCGCCGGGCACTAGATTTCGGTGCTGCTGGCTTCATGCCGAAGTCTTTGGGTGTCGACGACATCACCGCCGGTATCGAAGCGATCCTGGACGGTGAGATTTGGACGCCTGCCGATATGGACCTTGCCAACGCACCAGACGATGACGAAGCCGCTGCATTGGCCAAGCGTTTGTCCTCGCTGACACCGCAGCAAGTGCGTGTTCTCATGATGTTGAGCCAGGGTTTGCTCAACAAGCAGATCGCCTACGAACTCGGCGTGTCAGAAGCGACAGTGAAGGCCCACGTTTCGGCGATTCTCCAGAAGCTGAACGTTGAAAGCCGCACGCAGGCAGTGATCGCTGCGTCGCGCATTGAGATGGGCAACTGGCAAGAAGCGGTCGCCGAGCTCGCGCACTAGGCCAACAGCAAATCACAGGTATTACGGACCGCAGGCTATTCTGCGGCCGCTGGAACCGTCTTCAATTGGGCGACTAAGGCACGAAGAGCGGCGGGCTTCACCGGCTTGTTGAGCACGGCCACATCAGCGGCCTTTGCGCGCTCCTGCATTTCCTCTGAACGATCGGCCGTCACCAGGGCTGCTGGAAGTTCCGCCCCGAACTTCCAGCGCAGTTCCTTGATGGCTTCAATCCCCGTGCCTTCGTCCAAGTGATAGTCCGCCAGCACCATATCTGGCGCAAGATCTTGTGCCTGAAGGTTCTTGGCAATCTCGCTGCCGTTTGCGCCAACCACGGTCGTAACGTTCCAACGGCCCAGCAGACCTTGCATGCCTTCGAGGATGCTGGGTTCGTTGTCGATGCAACACACGACAAGACCAACCAAGTCGCTTTGATGGGCTCGGCTTGTCTGCGGCTTCGTCCCACTTGATGAAGATGTGTCAAGCTCTGTCGGCGCTTGAGCAACCGTAGGCACTGTGACCGAGAAACAAGAACCGGTGCCCCGATGTGAGGCGAGCCCGACATCGAGGCCGAGCACGGTAGCGATACGTTCTACAATCGAAAGACCCAGACCTAGGCCACCTGCCGTGCGCGCTCCATCGTCAAGGCGTTTAAACTCATCAAACACTTGGCGCTGCTCGCGCTCGCCCATCCCAATGCCGGTATCGTAGACCGCGACGCGCCTGAACTTGCCGTCCCGCCGCATCCCGACGAGCACGCCCCCGGAGCGGGTGTACTTGATTGCGTTGGAGACTAGGTTCTGCAACAGGCGTTTCAACAGTTTACGGTCGGAACGCACATGCGTTTTGGTCCGCACAAAGGTTAGTTCCAGACCACGCTCTTGAGCTGCAGGACCAAACTCAACTTGCAGCTGGTCAAACATATCCTGCATGGCGAAGACCGTTGGTTCCGGCTTCAGAGCACCCGCATCAAGCCGCGACATGTCCAAAAGTGCGCCGAGAATATCCTCTACCGCTTCAAGCGACCGGTCGATATTGCCAGCGAACTTGGTTGCATCCGGCGGCATCTCTGTTTCCGTGAGTGTCGAAGCATAGAGGCGCGCGGCGTTCAACGGCTGCAGAATATCGTGGCTGGCTGCCGCTAGGAAGCGGGTCTTAGAGATGTTGGCACTCTCGGCCACGTGGCGTGAAAGCTCCAGCTCCTGGTTTACCCTGGTCAGCTCCTCGGTACGATCGCGCACCCGTTGCTCGAGTTCTTCGTTGATCTGCTCAAGCTCATGAGCCGCACGCTCTCGGTCGGTGATGTCGGTGTAAGTCGTCACAATGCCGCCGTCGGGCATTGGATTGGTCCGCACCTCTAGCACCAAACCAGAGGGATGCAGCGTCTCGGTATAGGTCGACATATCGACGACCATGCGATCAACGCGCTCGGCAACAAGACCGGAGGGGCTACCCGGGCCGTAGGAGCCGCGCTCGGCGCCAAAGCGAAGGATCGTGTGAAGCGATGTGCCCACCTGTCCAAACTCGGCCGGTAGGTTCAACAAGTCACGATATTGCCGGTTCCAACAGATCAGATTCAGATCGCGGTCGAACACGCTGATGCCTTGGCGAACCTGGTCTAGCGCCGTCTGCAACAGATCGCGGTTGTACTGGATGGCCGTCGATGCTTCATCGAGAAGCTTCATGGCTTCGCGTGACGACGTCTGGTGTCGCCTGAGCATCAGCGTCATGACGAGGCGCGACGACGCTGCGCCGATCGCACTTGCCAACAAATGCTCAGCGAAGCGTAGGGCGTGAATGTCTGCCTCTTCCTTCGGAGCGATTGGTTCACCGCGTTCGCGAGCGAAGCGCTGGAAGGAACGGTGTGTCCGTTGTTCGCCAAGATAGCGGGCAACCATGTTCTGCAGTTCGTCAAACGTGACACGCGTGCGCGACATGCGTAGCGCCGGCGTCGGCGTCAGTTCCGAGGGGACAAAAACTTGCGCTTGAAGGCGCTCAATGGCTTCGGGTTGGCGAGCGATGGACACCACGAAATAGGCGGCAATGTTGGCGACCAGGCTCCAGAAGACCCCGTGGGTCAGAGGATCAAAGGCCAGGCCAAACAAGCGTTCAGGATGAAGCAGGGCGATGCCAAACAGGCCATCAGCCAGGAGATCCGGTGGCACGGCGCCTGCCTTGATAAGATTGGGGATCAGGAGCGTGTAACCCCACACGCCAATACCAGCCAGCATGCCGGCAACCGCGCCACGCGCCGTACCCCGTTTCCAGATCATACCGATAAAGAACGCCGGTGCCATTTGAGCGATAGCCGCAAAGGAGAGGAGGCCAATCTCGGCGAGAGCGGCCGTGCCAGCCGCGGCTCGATAATAAAGATAAGAGAGCAGCAGGATGGCGAAGATCGCAAACCGCCGAATCATGAGGACCAGTTTGCCCAGCTCTTCAGGCGCACCTTCCTCTCTACGCCGCACAATGAAAGGCATCACCAGATCGTTGGAGATCATGATGGATAGCGCGACGCTGGCGACGATCACCATTGCCGTCGCCGCAGATAGACCGCCGATGAATCCAATGAGGGTGATCGCGCCAGCATTCACGCTCATCGGAAGCTGGAGCACATAGGTATCAGCTTCCACCTGTCCGGCGAGCAAAACCTCGCCAGCTAAAGCAATGGGCACGACAAACAGGTTGATCGCGATGAGATAGGTCGGGAACAGCCAGCGCGCTCGGGTCAACTCGGTCGGGTGATTGTTCTCGACCACCAGAATGTGGAACTGCCTCGGCAATAAGATGACGGCAATCGCGCTGAGAAGGGTCATCGCGATGAAGGTCCCGCCACTGATACCATCGGTGATCACGGATAACGCACCGACGCTCGCAGCTTGGGTAAACAGGTCCCCGAAACCGTCGAACATAAAGAAGGTGACAAAACACCCGACGATTAAGAAGGCCGCGAGCTTGATGACTGACTCGGTGGCCACGGCCAGCATCAGGCCATCTTGGTGCTCGCTCGTGTCAACGGTGCGGGTCCCGAATAGAATCCCGAATGCAGCCATCGCCATGGCGACAAGGAAGGCGATGTCCGACACGAACGTAGGATTGAGAGGCACTGTCGGTGCTTCGAGAAACAATTCCAGAGAGGTGGAGACTGCCTTCAATTGAAGGGCGATGTAAGGCACAACGCCGATGACGGCGATCAGAGCAGCCAGCGCGGCAACCCGTTCGTTTTTCCCGTAGCGCGAGGAAAGAAAGTCAGCAACGGACGTAATCCGCTCCGCCTTGGATAAGGCGACGATGTGCCGGAGCAGTGGAAGACCGACAGTCAGTATAAGGATGGGCCCGATGTAGATCGTGAGGAAGTCTAGCCCACTGACGGCTGCCAAACCAACGGAGCCGAAGAAGGTCCAGCTTGTGCAATAAATTGCCAGTGCGAGTGCATAAAGCGTCGGGCGCGGTGGGCGCACCGGTTCCGCTAACGCTCGGCGGTCGCCATAACTCGCGATCCAGAAAAGGGCGCCGATGTAGACAAGTGCTGCGCCAAGGGCGAGCCAACTAGGAACCACGCAGCCGTCCTTTCACCGTTGATGGCCCAAAATCGTGAGTGAAAAGACTAGCGCTCATAACGGTTTGGGCGCAAGTTCGCTCTGTCCAGAGCAAGCATTTTGCAACGCAATCGCAAGGCCTGTTGGCAAGTTATTGGGTGTTTCAGGTGACACGGGCGCCCGAACCGAACGTGCCCCCTTGCCAAACCATCGGCGCTACTTGAAACAAGCGGCCACGGGCCCTTGGGTTGCAACACGTGCAGCCGACCACCCGAGCGGGCGAATGATGTGTTCGACAATCATTCGTCGCCTTGTGTCCTTTCGTATTTGAGACCAATCAATATGACCGCTCCATCACCATCGCTGATCGCACAAAACACCCCCGACAGTGGGATTATCGACATCATAAACTATGGGCGGCGCCAAGAGAACATCATGCCGCTGTGGGCTGGCGAGGGACATTTGGCGACGCCAGCCTTTATCGGCGATGCCGCGTCGAAGAGTTTGGCGGAAGGCGAAACGTTCTACACTTGGCAACGGGGGCTTCCAGAGCTTCGCCAAGCACTTGCTGACTATTTTGCCCGCCAGACGGGCCACAGGCTCGATGCAGAACGCTTTTATGTGACCGGATCGGGCATGCAGGCGATCCAGATTGCGCTGCAAATTGCCGTTGATCCTGGCCAATCCATCATCGTTCCTTCGCCAGCCTGGCCGAATATTGTGGCAGCGTCTGGTGTGCGCGGCGTGAAAGTCCACGAAGTTATCATGCCATTTGTCGACGGACGGTTCACCTTGGACTTGGATGCCATCGAGGCGCATGCCGCCGAACCCAACTGCCGAGCGATTTTTGTCAACACGCCTGCTAACCCAACTGGCTGGGTCGCGGATTTGGAAACGCTCAAGGCGGTTCACACGATCGCTGAAAAGCACGATCTGTGGATCATTGCCGATGAGATTTATGCGCGCTTCGTTTTTGGAGAGGCGGCTCTACCGGGCACCAATCCAAAGCGTGCAGCATCCTTCAAAGACGTGGCCCCAGACTCTCCCCGTGTCCTCTACGTGAACACGTTTTCTAAGAACTGGGCTATGACGGGATGGCGTATTGGATGGCTCGAAGTGCCCGTTGGCCTTGGTCAAATAGTTGAAAATCTTATCCAATACTCAACGTCAGGGGTCGCCGCCTTCATGCAGCGTGGTGCAATCGCGGCCCTTACAGAAGGTGATCGGTTCATCGATGACCAGGTGCGTTGGGCGACCGCCAACCGCGACATCCTCGCACAGACATTTGCCCCCCTCAATCGCTTGCAAGTAAGCGCGCCTGACGGTGCTTTCTATTTGTTTTTCAAGGTGCTGGGTGAGCCAGATACCCGCGTCTTGGCGCGTAGACTGGTTGATGAAGTCGGTGTTGGCCTGGCGCCTGGCACTGCCTTTGGCCCTGGTGGCGAAGAGTTTCTGCGCATGTGTTTTGCGCGTGACACAGCCCAAATCAAAGATGTGGCCGAGCGCATTGCTGATTGGATAAGCACAAGTGCTTAGCGGTTTCTCCGTAAGTGATGTTTTCAAACCGGTTTGAATATGCCATTTTCTGCGTATCAAACGTGGAAGGGGCGTTATGCCCAAGTCGGTTTCAGAAGTTCGGCTCGATAGCCTTCTTAACACCGCCGTTGACGGGATCATCCTTATCGACGACGCGATGCGGATTCTCGTTTTCAATTCCGCATGCGAGCAACTGTTCGGCTACTCGTCCGACGAGGTTATTGGCGAAAACGTTTCCGTTTTGATGCCATCGGATTATGCCCATGAGCATGACGGATATGTCGAGCGATACATGGAAACCGGTGAGCGTCGGATCATCGGTATTGGCCGTGAGGTTCGCGGCAAGCACCGCGATGGCACAGACTTTCCAATAGAACTTTCAGTAGGTGAGGCGCTTACGCCGGCTGGTCGGCAGTTCGTTGGCATCGTGCGCGATCTTCGCCCACGCAAAGCCGTTGAGCGCCGGCTCAATCAGCTTCAGGCTGAGCTCGTCCACCTTGCCCGTGTGTCCGCTATGGATGAGATGGGATCAGCCATCGCGCACGAACTCAACCAACCATTGACAGCAGTGATGCTCTATCTCCAGGCGGTGAACCGTCGGATTGACACGCTCAATGGTGACGGCCCCAACGACCGCATGATCGTCGATACAATCGATAAAGCGAAGCGCGAAGCCGAGCGCGCTGGAAATATCATCCAACGCATGCGCCACTTCGTTGAGAAGCGCGAGCCGGACCGTCGAAGTGTTCAGCTGCCACCTTTGATCGACGATACGTTGGAGCTGACCAGCATCGGCACCAACTCCGAGAGCATCCAAACATTCGTTCACCTGCCGCCAAACCTGCCAGCCGTTGAGGCAGACCCGGTTCAGGTACAGCAAATTCTGGTCAATCTGTTGCGCAACGCATTCGAAGCCGTGCGTGGCAGCACAAATCCAACGGTGACGATTTCTGCCGGTACAAGTGCCGACATGGTGACCATCAACATCGCTGACTCGGGGCCAGGCATTCCACAAGAGGTACATGAGCGCCTGTTCAAAGCGTTTGCGACCTCCAAGCGCACCGGCATGGGCCTGGGCCTGTCGATCAGCCGATCGATCGCCCAAAACCACGGTGGCGATTTGTCTGTCGATCCTGGAGGGAACGGCAAAGGCGCGACTTTTAACCTGTCCCTGCCGCGCAGCTCTGGCACGGTTGGATCAGAGCTTGCCACTGGCGTACTCGCGAACCAAGATAAGCGACCGATTCCCTCTCTGTCCCGTCCATCACCTGACCTTGATGAAGGAGGCCTGTCATGATGGCCCGCTCGATGAACCCAGATCAAAGCTTGATTATCGTAGACGATGATCCCGCGGTACGTGACGCATTATCCGTTGTCTTCTCGCTGGAAGGCTTTGACGTTGAGACGTTCGAAAGCGGAGACGATCTGCTGCAGGCGCTTCCCAATTTGCCACATGGATGCATCTTGCTGGATGTCCATATGCCAGGGCGATCAGGGATGGATACGCTGAAGGCGATCGACCCAGATACCTATCCAGCACCAATCTTCATCATTTCTGGACAGGGCGATATTCCGATGGCCGTCTCGGCGGTGAAGGCCGGGGCTTTTGACTTCATCGAGAAGCCATTTGATGCGGAAACCGTTGTCGCGCGGGTGCGCGAAGGGATCGCCGTTGTCAATCGCCGCCTTGATGCCGAAGAGTCAGGCCAAGTCGAGCATCCGGATCTGCAACTCCTCACGCCTCGAGAGCGCGAAGTCCTTGAGCAAATCACGGCAGGGGCTTCCAACAAAGAGGCTGGGCGAACTCTTGGAATCTCGCCTCGGACCATTGAAGTGCACCGTGCGCGGATCATGGAGAAGTTGGGTGCGAAGAACGCAGCCGACCTGGTACGTATTGTCCTGAGTGGCAGCGGCCAGATGGACGCTCGTTGATCGGTTCGTCGGTTACGAAACCGTTATTTATCATATATTTGAGCGTGTAAGCGTTAAGCGTTACGCGCTCATGCTTACTTTACCTTCTGGCGTTGGTGCCCATACTAGAGGGGCACAAGGCGCACTCCATTGGAGACGCGCCGCGTCTGCGAAAAGGTAAAAAACGTTTGACCGTCCATATTCTAGAAGACGACAGCGCCGTACGCGACGCTCTCACCATCTTTGTTGAACAGTTAGGGCACCCGGCTCGCTGCTACGCGGATGCCGAGAGCTTCTTCGCGGCTGGAGTCCCTAGGGGATCAGACACTATCATCGTCGACATCGGCTTGCCGGGCATCGACGGTAGTCGCGTGATCAGCTGGATTAACGCGTTGGCAGATGCGCCACGTGTGCTCGCCATATCTGGTCAATCACAGACAATGAACCGTGACTTCACGGATGTACTCCCGGCAACCGAGCTTCTTCGCAAGCCGCTCTCAGCGGCCGAACTTGCCCACCACCTTTGACGCAAATCCACCACTAACTACATCGCCCGTTGAATTGGCGAACCTTCTGGTTCGGCGTCCTATGTTCATCGCAGATCGTCTTTCGAAACCTGTGCCTGTCTGCGTTCCCTTTTGAAAAGCCTAGGTAGATCACCGGAGCGGAAACGGGCGGACGTGATTTATGTCAAAAGCGGAATTAGTGTCCACTAATCCCTCGCAGCACAGCAGCCGAGGGCGAAGTTTCGGCCAGCATGACTGCGTCGAGGGTAGGAGGGAGTATCAATGGCGTACACCAGCTTTCGCGAAGATCGTTTAGACAATCGCGACTTGTCGACGAGTGGTGGTCAAGTCAAATCCGGCGACGCAGACGACGCCTGGCAAGCGATACGCAATGCCCAAAGCACACGCAGGCAAACCTACGCCGCACATGACGTCATATATTTCGAGGGTGACGATGCCAGGAACCTCTATGAGATCGAGTCTGGTGCGGCAATGCTTTACAAGCTGCTGCCGGATGGTCGACGCCAAGTCGTCGAGGTCCTTGGTCCAGGCGATTTGTTTGGCTTCGACATGGATGTCTATCACGACTGTTCCGCAGAGACTTTGGTTTCCACGACCGTTTTGGTCTTCAACCGACGAGAGGTTGAGGCGTCATCGGCGGCGCAGTCGCACCTCACTCGCTGTGCACTTCAGCAGATCTATGCCATGCATGATCATGCCGTGTTGCTTGGCCGCAAATCAGCCTATGAGCGTGTTGCGACGTTCTTGATGCGCTTTGTACCCGACCGCGGCGGCATCCACTGCAAAGGCCCAGAGGATGAAGACAATGATCGTGGCACGGTTCAATTGAACATGACCCGTCAAGAGATGGCGGATTATCTAGGCCTGACGATTGAAACCGTAAGCCGTGTGATCTCCGACATGAAACGCAAGGGCGTAATCCGCCTAGAAAAGCACGATAAGGTCATCATCAACCGTATCTGTGGGCTTTGTCAGCTCACCGGCGCCCACGCCGACTAACGCCAACTGAGCGACATGGGCCGTGGAGTGTTAAACACTCCGGGCCTATACGGCGACGGAATGGCGCGCGGCGCTCTGCCCTGAGTAAGCGTCAAACCGTGCGGCGACGAGGCGTGCCAGAAACCTTGCGTCCTCTGGTATGCGTACAACCGAGCCTGTTACCTCACAGAGTCCGTCATCCACCAAGTCGTCCAAGGCGATCAAGCGATCATTTATCCAGGACTGACTTGGGACAGCCGCAACGCGAGGTTGGCCAAGATCGCTCTCAAATTGGGTGAGCAGATCTTCGATAATTGAACCGCGCAGGCGGTCTTCTGCGTCAAACGCGAAACCCCGAGCAATGGGTAGTTTGCCGTCCGCGACGTCGCGATTCCAAGCGGACATATCCGCATGGTTCTGTGCGTAGCCTTGGTGCAGCTTGCCGATGGACGATGCACCAAACCCAATCAAAGCTGCTGCGGTGTCCGTCGTGTATCCCTGGAAATTGCGGCGCAACGTTCCTGACCCTAACGCACGTGCCATGGGGTCATCGGGTTTGGCGAAATGGTCGAATCCAATGCTTACATAGCCCATGTGTTTCAGCGCTCTGTGCGCCGCTCGGACCTGTTCCAAGCGCGCGCCTGCGCTTGGCAGGTCAGCCTCATTGATCAGTGTTTGATGCTTCTTCATCCAAGGAACATGGGCATAACCAAACAGCGCGATCCGGTCGGCCGCGAGTGCTGCGCACGCCGTAACAGAGCGCACCACATCTTCCAGTGATTGATGCGGAAGGCCGTACATCACGTCCATATTGACTGAGTCATGCCCGGCACTGCGCAGGAGATCAACCGCCTCTTCCACAACCGACAGCGGTTGAACGCGGCCGATGGCTTCTTGCACACGTTCATTCAGGTCTTGGACCCCAAGGCTCACGCGCGTGATGCCATAGCTCTTAAGGTCTTCGGACAAGGTTTTGGTGACTGTTCGCGGATCAAGCTCAATCGCGTGCTCGGTCGGCGTATCAAGGTCGAAATGATCGTGAAGCGCCTCGAAAATCTCGTCAAAGCCCTGTCGCGGCATTAAGCTCGGCGTACCGCCGCCCCAATGGAGATGGGTCGCTTTGACTTTTCCAGATAGGTGCGAACCTACGAGGCGAATTTCATCCGCCATGGATTTGCCATAGGCCAAGATCGGTCCGTCTTTTCGGCTCGCTTTCGTAAAGCATCCGCAATAGGTGCAGATCGACCGGCAATAGGACACATGCAGATAGATCGAGGCACCACTTTCTGGTGCTAGATCACCCAACCATTGGCCATATACTGAACCGTCGACCGTGTTGGAGAACTGCGGAGCTGTCGGATACGATGTGTAGCGTGGCACAGTGGCGGTCGCGTAGCGCCCCATATTGTGGACGGTCATAACGGCAAGTGTCCTCTCCAATTGTCGCAAACCCGTGTCAGTTTGCTCAGCTCTTTTTCTCAGGTTTGCCGATAAGCCGTGTTGATGGGGATCAAGATCAGCACGCTTTGCCCTTAGGTGCATGGTTCACTTGCATGCAATTGGCTATGGCAAGGCGCATGGTTGTGTCCTTGTCCGAGAGTTTTGTGTTGTGTTGAGCGTGAGTTCTCATGTCAGCCCTGTGACCCTGCGCACCTTGGCGATCGGCGCTGCCGGGGGTTTTGTGCCCGGTATTGTAGGTATGCCTGGAGGGTGGATCGCCGGGTCGATGTTGGCGGTTGCCGTCGCCACACTTTCCGGCGTTTCCGTCAACCTGCCCCGTCGCTTACGAGAAATTGGCTTCCTACTGGTCGGCATATCTATGGGCTCGGGCGTAACACCCGAGACACTGGCCCAACTTCCAAGCTGGCCCATCACGATAACGCTGGTCGTCATCAGTATTCCGGTCATAGCAGGCGCCGTGAGCTACTTTCTGCTTCGCGTTGCGCGTTGGAACCGGGCGACGGCTTTCTTGGCATCGATGCCTGGCGCGTTGAGCTATCTTATGGCGATTGCGCCTGATACCGACGCCAATGTTCCCCGCGTCGCTATTCTCCAAACTACCCGCGTGGCGATTCTGGTTGCCATCCTGCCCGTTGTGGCCCTCATGCTCACCGAGGAAACGGCACCGGCGCCTATCCCCCCACTGGGCGGTTTTGATGATGCGATCAATTTGTTTGCTGCTGGGATCGGTGGCGGCATTCTTGCGGCACTTCTGAAGGTGCCAGGCGGCTTGCTTGTGGGCGCGCTGTTTTCCAGCGCGCTTTTACATGCGACCTCACTGGTTGAGGGGCGACCGCCAGAATGGGTGGCCGTGGTTGGGTTTGTCACCTTGGGTATCTTGATAGGAACACGCTTTGCAGGCACACGCTGGTCGGATCTTGGTCAGATCCTAGGTGTTTCCTTGGTCGGCTTTGCATTGAGCATAGCGCTGGCCTTGGTCATGGCCCTGATTGGAGCCGCGATCACAGACTTTTCCCTTTTGAAGCTCATTGTTGCCTTTGCCCCAGGCGGCCTGGAGGCGATGGTCGTTTTGGCTTTTGCGATGAACCTTGATCCCGCCTTTGTGGCGGCTCACCACTTGGTTCGGTTTCTCCTCATTGCGCTGACACTGCCATTCTTGGTCCGTTGGTTCGGTCTCATCAGGGCGCCACGGTAGCCTGATCCGTCAGTATGCCGCTCAGCTAACAGATTGTTTATGGACTCAACCTAGAGTGACGGTTGGGACGTTCAGCTGGGTCTCGCATGAATCACTATGACCTATCCGACCTGCGCCTACTGGTTGCAGATGACAATCCATACATGTGCCGCCTTGTTCGGACCATGCTGGGTGCGTTTGGGATTCGCAAAATCGTCGACGCAGCTGATGGCGCGGAGGCCCTTGAGCGGATCGATCAGGGTCACTTTGATATTCTGATCGTTGATTGGGAAATGCCGGTCTTGAATGGGCCGGACATGATTCAATTTATCCGCAAACCTGATCATCCGCTGGCATATGCACCAATCATTATGATCACCGGGCACTCGACCTTTAAGCGAACCCAGGACGCGCTAAAGCTGGGTATCAATGATGTCTTGTCGAAGCCGTTCTCACCAGCTGCGCTTTACGCTCGGATTGTTGACAGCGTGGTGCACCCGCGCCCTTTTCTGCGGACACCGGATTATTTTGGTCCTAAGCCACGTGTTCGCCAAAACGCGCTGGACGTAGGAGCGGAAGATGAAGATTCAGACGCCGGTATGATCCAGATCGACGATACCTCAGCACTCTAGAACCGGCACGCCAGTGCAGTTGAGCATCCAATTGCGGGGATAAGTGTCCCGCATGTTCCCGGCTATAGTGAGCTTTCCTATCCTTTTGCCACGCATCGACCGCACCAAAGTCGACCGCTTTGTCAGCCCGCAAGACGACAAAATTCCCCGGCGTGCGGCCTTAGTCGGCAACGATCTAGGAAGGATACACACAATGGCATACCCGGCTTACACGTCTTCCACACCACCCAACTCTGACGAAATGTCTGTCCTGGCGAACGAGGCAGTACCTGTTGATGTGTCTTGGATCATCGATCTCGCAACGCTCTATTTGGAAGCAGCCCTGGTAGCGCTGGCTGTTACCGTGGTGGGTTGGTTAGCGTCCAAACTCAGCCGCTGGATCGATCTCGAGATCGATCGTGACCACTCCGATGCCCTGCACGCCGCGATTTCCCGTGGTGTGCGACATGCGATTTCAGTCGTACGCAAGGAAACTAAGCATCACGCAACGATTGATATCGAAAGCCAGCTCATTGCGGAGACAGCCATCTACATGAAGGAGCTCATGCCAGGTGCACTTCGGTATTTCCGCCTCACAGATACAGCGCTAGATCGGCTCATTCGTGCCCATCTAGGCCCAGATATTCTGCATTGGCTGGAGAAGCCGCGGGTATCAAACGCAGATGGAGCCGCGGAGGTCACTCGCTAGATTAAATCCTATCGTATCTAGATCTGCCTCGACAGGTCGAAGCCAGCCTGTGCGGTCAGGGCTAGGACCTCGTCGCGGGGACGCTTGGTTACTTCCTGAAACGCCCAAAGCATGATGGATCGCGTACCTGAACGGCAGTAGGCGAAGACCTTGCCAGTTGCTTCATCCAAAAGCGCTTCGGTCTCGGCGATGTGTTGCGGTCCAAACATGCCCGATGTGATGGGCAAATGGTGGATGTCCAATCCGAGCTCTTTGGCGCGCACGGCGACGTCGTCGAACTTGGGTTGGCCCAACTCTTCGTCGTCCGGGCGATTGCAAATGATCGTTGTAAAGCCATCGGCCGCCAGACGATCAACATCGTCCGGCCGAATTTGAGGGCTCACGGCAAACTCTTCGGTGACTGTGCGGATGTCCATCCTTGCGTCTTTCTCAGCGAGGCGGCGAAAACTTGCCACCGGTTTCGATAACACGCGCGCCCCCCGGCCACGACGAATATTGCTTTGACTGACCCCGATGATGCATCGCACAGTCGATGCTGCGATGCCAGATCTGTTTCCATCCGAGAAATAATCGTTATCTAAAGTTGCTAAAAAGCACAAGGCTTCATACGCAGAGTTACGCAGACGTACAGCTCGCTTATCTGGAGCGGTTTACGTTTATCGGAAGACAACAGTCTTTTGACCGTTGATCAGGATACGGTGCTCAAGATGGTAGCGTACCGCTCGTGCAAGCACCTGACTCTCGACGTCACGGCCTGCTGCAACAAGTTCATCCGACGACATAGAATGGTCGACCCGAATGACATCCTGTTCGATAATCGGTCCTTCATCCAGCTCCGGCGTGACATAGTGCGCCGTCGCGCCAATCAGCTTAACGCCGCGGTCATGCGCCCGATGGTAGGGGCGAGCGCCTTTGAAGCTTGGCAGGAATGAATGGTGGATGTTGATCACCCGTCCTTCCAACCGACCGGATAGTCCGTCACTCAAGATTTGCATATAACGAGCGAGCACGACGAGATCGATCGATTCCCGTTCGATCAAAGCTTCCAGTTCGGCCTCCTGGGCAGGCTTGGAGTCCTTGTCCACAGGCATATGCACAAATGGTATGCCTTCGCTCTCCACGCGCTTGCGCCAGATCTCGTGGTTGGAGACCACCGCGACCAACTCCATCGGCAATTGGCCGACCTGCCAGCGATATAGCAGGTCGTTCAGGCAGTGCCCGGTCTTGGAGACCATGATCACCACGCGCGGTTTGACGGCGATATCGGCCACTTCGAAGGTCATTCCGTAGGCTGTGGCGACAGGTTCAAAGCCACGCTTGAAAGCGTCTGACGAGTGGCCATCCGGCGGAGTCAGCCGAACGCGCATGAAGAATCCACCGGACTTGTCGTCGAAAAACTGAGCGCTCTCGACGATGTTGCAGTCTTGCGCCGTGATGGAGTTACCCACGGCGCCCACAATGCCCTTGCGATCCGGGCACGAAATGGTGAGGACGAGATCAGATACGGTCGGGGAGGTCATTGGGGGGATGCAACACACGTTGAAAGGGACAGATTGTCCTGCCCCAGTCGAAGGAGGGAACGATACTAGCCCAGCGTTGGCATGGTGAACTCAGGGTCCGAGCGCATGCCTGTGGGCCATCGCGCTGTAACGGTTTTCAGCCGGGTGTAAAAGCGAAAACCTTCTTCGCCGTAGACCGAATGGTCACCAAAGATGGATGCTTTCCAACCGCCGAACGAGTGATAGGCCATCGGCACAGGGATCGGCACGTTCACGCCGACCATACCCACCTCAATATCTTTGGCAAAGTTGCGCGCTACATCGCCATCGCGGGTGAATACTGCAACACCGTTCGCGTACGCATGGTCGTGAATAAGGCCCACGGCATCTTGGTAGGAGTTCCGGCGCACCATCGATAGAACCGGGCCGAATATCTCTTCCTTCCAGATGGTCATGTCTGGCGTGACATGATCAATCAGTGTGCCGCCCATGTAGAAGCCATTTTCGTAGCCCTGTTTGTCTTGCTGGAAGGTTCGCCCATCCACCACGATCTTAGCACCTTCGGCCTCGCCTTGGTCGACGTAACCTTTGACCTTGGACAGGTGCTCTTTTGTCACGAGGGGACCCATCTCTGCGGCCGAATCGGTCGACGGGCCAATCTTTAGATCGGCGATCTTTGGAGCCAAGCGCTCCACCAAAGCGTCGGCCACGGCATCGGTGACAGGAACAGCAACGGAGATCGCCATGCAGCGTTCACCGGCTGAACCGAAGGCGGCGCCCATCAATGCAGACGCTGCCATATCTAGGTCAGCGTCGGGCATAATCACCATGTGGTTTTTGGCACCACCAAGCGCTTGGACGCGCTTCCCGTTCGCCGTGCCTCGCGTGTAGATGTACTGGGCGATCGGCGTCGAGCCAACGAAACTGACTGCTTTGACGTCCGGGTGGTCCAGAATGGCGTCGACGACCGGCTTGCCACCTTGAACGACGTTGAAAACGCCGTCAGGAAGGCCTGCTTCTTTGAGCCAATCCGCCAGCAGAAGTGAAGCCGATGGATCGCGCTCAGACGGCTTCAAGACAAAGGTGTTGCCCGTGACGATCGCGACCGGGAACATCCACATGGGCACCATGGCAGGGAAGTTGAAGGGGGTGATGCCCGCAACCACGCCAAGCGGTTGGCGGATGCCATAGCTATCGACGCCAGTGCCGACAGCTTCGGAAAATTCACCCTTCATCAGGTGCGGCGCCCCGACAGCGAATTCTACGACTTCAATACCGCGCGTGACTTCTCCGAGCGCGTCATCGTGGGTCTTGCCATGCTCTTTGGAAATGGCTCGCGCCAACTCGTCAGCCCGACTCCAGAGGATCGTCTTGAACCGATCCAGAATGCGCGAACGCCGAAGGACAGGCGTCGCCGCCCAATCTGGCAGTGCAGCCTTGGCTGTAGCCACCGCAGTTTCAACATCCGAAGCGTCGCCCAGGACAACCTGGCTGGGCGTTTCACCCGTGGCCGGATTGAAGACAGGCTGGTAGTTGCCAGCGGACCCAGACGTGGTGGTGCCGGCAATGTAATGTTCAATGGTGTCCATGGCGGCTCTCTCCCAAAGTATGATTATGACGTGTTGCGCACCTGATAGGCGCAATCGATCTGGTTGTTAAGGCCAGTCGGCAATTTGCAAAGCGTAGAGGTCGTGCGAAGTGTCGCGCATCACCAGCTAATCTGAAGAATCCGGCCGTCCAGCGTCAGGGCCAATGCTCGTTGCGCATTCCCTGATCCATCACCGATCAGACTCGCAAATCCACCGAGCGTGTCAAAGTCGTGCAGCGTTGAAAGTGCCGGGCGGAAGGTCACCGCGAAAAGGCGTTGCCGTCTGCTATCGGGTAGCAAAAGATCAACGGCGCCGTCCCCGTTCATATCCGCAGCGACCGCCAAGCGTTGCTCACGCGCCCCAATGGCGTGGTTGGAAAACCCACCTTGGCGGGCAACCACCTGCACCCGTGACCCGTCAAAGGTAGCGAGCTTTAGGGTGCCACCAATGTGCGGCGTTTCGACAAAGGCAATCTGCAGGTCTCCTCGGCCAAGAAAATCCGCGATGCCCGCGATATTCAGCCAACGGTTGGTGCGGCCAATGAAGGGCGTTGCACCCAGCTCCCGCAGTTCACCGTTGCGCACGCCGTAAACCGCCACGGAGCCGCCGACACGTACTGACGAGCGAATGGTGATAACCTCTGTACGGCCATCGCGATCCAAATCCGCAAGGCGTGGCGTCCGGTCTTCGAAGACCGCTGAAGTCGGAAGCACCAGTTCGAACTCGCGACCGTTAGCGTCGCGGACGCGCAATCCGCCACCTTCAATACCATCACCCAAGATTGCGTGGGCATAGCGTTCGGTTGGGCGGGTGTACCAAGCCGACGTTATGTCGCCACGTCCGCTCGCCACACAGCCGTCGGGCAGGCCGCCCCGCATCGGCCGGCAAGGTTCCGCAAAGACCGATGGCGAAACAGAACCAAGCTCACGGACCTGCCAGTCTTGGGAAATGGCAGGTCGGCCAAACAGCACCAACAAAACAACAACTGCCGAAAGGCATACTGCCAATGCCGACAGAACCCAGTCTCTCACTGAATGACCACCAGGAACGTCACAATACCCCAAATTGTCATGAAATAGTGGGTGTGCTGGCTGCCTTGGTGGGTGACCCAATAGTGGAACCAGTTGCCGCCAACGAGAAATGAACCCCAAATGAGAACAAAGCCCAATGTGGCCCAGCCGGCGAAAAGTTGGGCGTAGGCCGTCGACACCGCGCCAACAACGGCGAATGCCATTAGGATCGTGGCGATTGCGAGCGCAACGGCAACGATCGTTTCAAACACGACAATGATGGAGAACAGGGCGCCTGGCAGCTGGCTCGATTTGAGTCGGTTGCGCTTAACAAGCTGGTAGATCTCGGGTTCTTCGGTCTCAATCGAGCGCATCGAACAAACATCGCGAACCAAGTCGCGATTGACCGCCGGCGCACGAATGTTTTCGTAGGCGCCGGTGATCAGCCAACCTGCCAGGAGACCAACCATGGAGGTCTGCGCCACGAGGATAAGGAGTTCCATGCCCTAAGCCTTGAATGTGTGAAGCTACCAGCGCTGTTGTCACGCTGCGCCGTTGAATTCAAGGCATACAGGGATGAAACAGTCTAGCCGTTGGCCAGAAGACGATCGGCGTTGGCGTGCAAATGCTCCACCAGGCGAGGGTCGAGCCCAAGGCGAGCTGCGAGCATAGCCAAGTACCCTTTTTCAGCGGGACCTTCAGGATCAACTGCAATCAACGACGCGGCGTAGAGTTCAACCTTGTGCTCCTCGCTGGTTGCCATGGCGGCAATCGCGCCAACATCAAGCGGCTTGGCTAACTCTGCTTCTATGAAATCTCGCTGATCGCCCTCGATCGTCAATTTCGAAAGGGCCTGATGGATCCGCTCGCGTTCGTCATCGGTAACGTGCCCATCGGCCTTAGCAGCGCCGATCATCGCCGCGATAAGCGATTGGCTGAGCTGTTCTTGAGCTGCACTGTCCGAAGGCATGAACTCTGTGCCGGATGCGTCTTCGATGGGGAGTGGCGCGACATCGCCGGACCCTGAAGGCGAAACCGGCGGTTGCGCAGGTTGGCTGCCGCCAGGTGCTTGACCTGCCTGATAGTCTTTCCACGCTTTGTAGGCCAGGCCGCCTATGAGTGCAGCGCCACCAATCTGGAGAGCGCCACCAGCCAACTTACGACCTTGTTTGCCACCAAGCAGCAACCCAACCAATCCACCTGCGACAGCGCCGGTGGCCAACCCGCCGCGGCCCGTCAGCAAACCGTCCATGTTCACACCACCAAGGGCACTCCGAAGCTGAGGTTGTTGGTCGCCCTGCTGCCCTCCGGCTGTACCGATCGCGTTGGCTTGGCCAAGAAACTGGTTGAGGAGAGAGGATGCGTTGAGCATGTGGGGTGTCCTTGTGGATTGAAGCGTCGCCTGAGCGCGATATGGCGATGCGGTATCCCGGATCAATAGCCTGAGTCGGCATTTCGGTCGGTTTGGGCTCAGGCTGCGACGCGTCTTGCGTTGGTCAGGTCAACCCAGGCGTCAAACTGCGCGAGATAAACATGGCCATTGAGGTCGTCGAGTAAGTGGGATGCTTTCAATCGATCTGTCACTGGCCCTTTGATCTCGGATAGGTGCAAACCGATCCCCATCTCTTTGAGACGGGTGTTGATCGCCTCGAGGCTTTCAAGCGCAGAAAAATCAATCGCGTTCACCGCAGAGCACATAAGAACCACGTGCTTGATGTCGTCGTTGTCAGTAATCCGGTCGTAGATCATGTCTTCCAGGAAGCGGGCATTCACGAAGTACAAGCTCTCATCAATGCGCAGTGTCAGGACATGCGGCGCAGTTTCCACTGTGTGGCGGTTCACATTGCGGAAGTGCTGGCTACCAGGCACCAAGCCAACCTCCGCCACATGTGGGCGGGAGGTCTTGTAAAGGTGCAAGAAGATCGAAAGCACCACACCGGACGCAACACCGATTTCCACCCCAAATCCCAAAGTGAGAGCAATGGTTGCAGCAACTGCGGCGAAGTCGGACTTGGAGTACCGCCAGGTCGATTTGAGGATGCTGAAATCGACCAAGCTGAGAACCGCGACGATAATGGTGGCCGCCAAAGTCGCTTTCGGCAAGAAGAAGACAAGCGGGGTTAGTGCAACGGCTGCAATGGCGAGCCCCACAGCTGTGAACGCACCTGCCGCAGGTGTTTCTGCACCCGCATCGAAGTTCACCACGGAGCGGGCAAAACCGCCTGTAACTGGGTAGCCGCCAGTGAAAGCGGCACCGATGTTGGCCGCGCCCAATCCGATGAGTTCCTGGTCTGGGTCTATCCGTTGCCGTTTCTTGGCAGCGAGCGTCTGCGCGACCGAAACCGACTCCACAAACCCAATAATCGAGATCAGCACGGCGGGCAGAAGCAAAGCCTCAATAAGCTCGATTGAGAAGCTTGGCAGTGTAAAGGGCGGCAAACTCTGGGGTACCGCGCCGACAATCGAGACGCCGTCTTGATCAAGTGCTAGCGCCCAAACCAAAACGGTCGTGGCCACAACCGCGACCACCGGTCCGGCCTTTGTCATGACGTCGGCCGCCATGGCCGGCACGCCCATTCTTCTTAGCAGTGGTTTGAGCCCTTTGCGCACCCAATACAGAAAGGCGATTGCCGCCAACCCTATCGCAAGGGTGATAACATTGAGGGTTCCGAGCCCGCCTCCGAGCGATACAACGATCTCGACAAGTGTATGGCCGTGTGCATCGATACCAAAGACATGTTTCAGCTGGCTGACTGCGATAAGGAGGCCCGACGCTGTGATGAAGCCTGCAATGACCGGGTGGCTGAGAAAGTTGGCGAGAAAGCCAAGGCGCAGCAAGCCAAGCAACAGCAACATACCGCCGGACATGCCCGCTAAGGTGAGGGCAGCAAGGGCGTAGCCAGCCGTACCCTGTTCGGCGATTTGGCCGATCGCAGAGGCCGTCATCAAAGAGACCACTGCGACCGGTCCGACGGCCAACGCGCGCGACGTCCCGAACACCGCATACAGCATGATCGGCACGATAGACGCATAGATACCCGCCTCGGGCGGCAACCCTGCCAAGAGGGCATAGGCTAACGACTGTGGGATCAGCATGATCGTGACGATCAACGCCGCAAGCAGGTCGTTTGAAAACGCCTGGCGGGTGTAGGTTCGGCCCCAAACCAAAATGGGGAAGTAGCGGCGCAGCGATGGCATCGGATCTAGCAAGAAAGAAGAAAAAAGAGGGTGGAGCCATGCATGGTTCCACCTGACGCGGGGGGAGGCGGGAGCTCTTATGCGCTAGGCGGCAAACGCTCGGGCTTCGCAAGCCATTCTTTGCCGCGCAGCATGGCTTTCCAGTAGATTGGTGGCAGGACCTGCTCTTTCAGAAGCCAGGCTGCACGGGTCGGTTTTGTTCCGTCGATCATCCATTTCGGGAAGGATGGCTTGAGCGCGCCACCGTACCCAAACTCGGCCAGGACGATCTTGCCGCGCTCAACGGTCAAGGGGCATGAGCCGTAGCCATCATATTGAGCGGTTGGCGAGTGACCATCGAGATCGGCAACCAGGTTATCGGCGACCGTTGGCGCTTGCTTGCGAGCTGCAGCCGCCGTTTTGGCATTCGGTGCGTTCATCACGTCGCCAAGCGACCAGATGTTGTCGAAGGTCTTATGGCGCAACGTCGCCTGATCAACGTCAACCCAGCCAGCCGCGTCTGCCAGCGGTGAAACCCGGATGAAGTCCGGCGCCGTTTGCGGCGGGCAGACGTGGATCATGTCAAATTCCATCTCCACACGGGTCGGCTCGGTGTCGGGCTTCTTGATCTCAAAGGTTGCCTTTTTGGCCGGTCCGTCAATGGCCACCAGGTTGTGGAAGAAGTTAAGCGTTGCGCCGTATTTGGCGATGTAGCTCTCCAGCGCGGGGACATAGTCTTTGACGCCGAACAAGACGCCACCGGCATTGCAAAACTGAATGTCAATGTTGGGCAGCGTGCCGGCTTTGTGCCAAGCATCGCCAGACAGGTAGAGCGCCTTTTGTGGAGCGCCGGCGCATTTGATGGGCATAGGAGGCTGTGTGAAGATTGCGCGACCTTCTTTGAGGTTTTGCACCAACTGCCAGGTATAGGGAGCAAGGTCGTACCGGTAGTTGGAGGTAACGCCGTTACGCCCAAGAGTATCAACCAGGCCGTCGACCTTGTGCCAGTCGAGCTTAAGACCAGGACAAACTACCAGACGGTCATAGGACACAACCCGGCAGCCATCGAGGATCACCGCATTGTGCTTCGGCTCGAAAGCCGCCACGGCCGCTTTGATCCAGTGGACGCCTTTGGGGATCAGGCTCCCCATGGTCTTCGCGGTCTGCTGGGCATCAAAAACGCCACCGCCAACCATAGTCCAGCCGGGCTGGTAGTAGTGGATGTCAGCAGGATCGATGATTGCGATGTTGAGGTTCGGTCGGCGCGCTTGAAGGCTTGACGCAACTGAAATACCGCCTGCACCACCACCAACGATCACCACCTCGAAATGCGCGTCGCCCTTTTGGGTCGGCGTTTTGCCACCATTCAGGATCCGCCGGACAACACCCGACATGTCGTAGCCGGCGTCTTTGGTTTTCTGCAGAATCTCAGGCGCCGACAGATTTCCGGCCTGCGAGAGCGACCACAAAGTCGCCGATCGTGTTCCGGAGCGGCAATAGGCCAGCACTGGCCCTGGCAGGTGTGTCAGCGCACCGCCAAAGGCGATTGCGTCTTCGTCCTTCACCATGCCGGAAACGATGGGCAGATAATGTGCCTCGATTCCTAGCTTGGCAGCGGCTGCTTCGATCTCCTCAAAGGTCGGTTGATCGCCAGCCTCCCCATCAGGCCGATTGCAAATGATGGCGCGGAAGCCCGCATCCTTTATAGCCGCCAAATCGCTTGGCGAGATCTGAGGGCTGACGCTCAGCCCCTCATCGATGGTCTTGATATCCATTAGTAGTCCCCCGGTTTGTTGTTGTGGCGCGTCGCTCAGAGCACGTTGACTGGCACCTTGAGATAGGTGGTTCCGTTGTCGTCCTCCGGGGGCATTTCGCCCGCGCGCATGTTTACCTGAAGCGACGGTATGATGAGCTTTGGCATGGCCAGCTGAGCATCACGTTCGGTGCGGAACTTGACGAATTCTTCTTTCGTCTTGCCGCCGCCTACATGGATGTTGTGCGCCTTTTCATCGCCCACCGTGGTCTCCCACTGGATGTCACGGCCATTGGGGCCATAGTCGTGGCACATGAACAGGCGCGTCTCGTCTGGCAGGGAAAGGACGCGCTGGATTGAGTCATAAAGAACGCCGGCGTCGCCGCCGGGGAAGTCCGCACGTGCGGAGCCACCGTCGGGCATGAACAGCGTGTCGCCGACAAAGGCAGCGTCACCGATAATGTGGGTCATGCAGGCGGGCGTGTGCCCAGGCGTGTGGATGACTTGTGCACTCATCGACCCAATGGAATAGGTGTCGCCATCATCAAACAAGCGGTCGAACTGCGAGCCATCGCGCTGAAACTCAGTCCCGGCGTTGAACACCTTGCCGAAGGTTTCCTGAATGATGGTTATGTTGCGGCCGATGCCGATTTTGCCGCCTAGCTGCTTCTGAATGTACGGCGCGCCGCTCAGGTGGTCGGCATGCACATGGGTCTCAATCAACCATTCAACAGTCAGATTGTTGGCTTTGACGTGGGCGATGATTTCATCGGCATGTTCAAAGTGGATGCGCCCGGCGGCATAGTCGATGTCCATCACGGAATCGACAATGGCGCAGCTTTGGCTGGTCGGATCTTTGACAACGTAAGAGATCGTGTTGGAGCCCGGGTCAAAGAAGGCCGTCACGTCCGGCTTGATCTTCAGATCGGTCGTAATCGCGTTCATGGTTTCCTCCGATTAGTTGGCCTAGGCGGCCTGTTTTACTGGATTTGAAAAGCTGGGCAGGTTGCGTGCGACGAGCATGCCGACCAAGAGAGCGGCAACGAACACCGCCACTTCCCAACGCAGCGTGCCCAGGGCGGGTAGGGCGCCACCAGGGCAAAAGCCTGAGATGCCCCAACCCACACCAAACAGGGCCGAACCGCCGACCAGGCGCGTATCGATCGCGTTGGTGGTTGGCAGGTGGAAATTGGTGTCAAACATCGGCGCTGGTTGGCGAAAGACCACCCGGTAGCCAACAAGGGTGACCAGCAACGCACCGCCCATGACGAAGGCGAGCGACGGATCCCACGTTCCAGCGAGGTCGAAGAAGTTGATCACCTTGGCAGGGTTAGCCATCCCCGAAATTGAGATACCGATGCCGAACACAAGACCGATCAGGTAGATGACGATAAGCTGCATGACCTACACCCCCACCACGTGACGCACGACAAACACGGTGATGAAGGTGGCCACCATGAACGTAACAGTGGCGACCAGCGAGCGAACCGAAAAGCGGGCCAACCCGCACACCCCATGGCCAGATGTACAACCAGATCCGAACGTCACGCCGATCCCCACGAGAACGCCGCCAACGAGCAGCATGGGCAGCGAGACCGGAACCGTGATCTCCGGCAGATTACCGGTGACGATGGCAACGGCTGCAGGGCCAGAAACCATGCCCGCAAGCAAGGCCCAGCGCCAGGCATTGTCGCTGGTCGGTCGGGTGAAAGCGGTCGCCGCAAGCAAGCCGGTGGCGCCAAATATCCGACCGCGCACTGCCATCAACAGGACAGACGCGAGCCCAATAAGCCCCCCGCCAGCGAGCGAGATAAGGGGTGTGAAAGTCGTTTCGATCATAAATTCGCTTTCGATGTTTTTAAGCCGAGGAGCGTGTAGAGCGGGCAGAAACTGACGGCTGATGTCAGTGTGAACACCGCAGCAACGATCAAAGCCAGCCAGAAAAGCGCGCCATCTGCAATGGCAGGAACCGAGAAGGCCGCGTAGACAAGCCCAGCTGCCACGAGAAGACGCAGGCCACGGTCGATCAAGCCCATATTCTTGGTCATCGGTTTCACTCCTAAGTTGTCGTGAAACCGTTCTCGCACAGCATACTGAGAACCTTTGGTGACTTCGTCACACAAGGCTTATCAGCTAGCCAAAAGGATAGATGTAAGCCGGTATTCTGGTCAGGCGCCCGTGCGAACAAAGGCAGACAGTTCGTCCGGCGCGGTGATCTTCACTTTGCCCCGCGATTGTTCGACCCAACCGCGTCGCTGAAACTCCGAAAGCGTCCTAGAAACGACCTCTCTTGCTGTGCCCAATTCAGTGCCCAACACTTGATGCGTCGCGGAAACAACACCCATGGTGTCTGCCAATTCGGTCAGGCGCCTTGCAAGACGAACATCGACCCGTTGGAAAACAATGTCGTCAATCAGCTTGAACAGATCAGTGATGCGGCGAGAATAGGCGGTGAAAATGAACGTCCGAAAGGCGCTCGAACGTGCCGCCAAATCATCAAATACCTTGCGTGGGATAACGACAGCCTCCACCTCGGTCTCTGCGATACCCTCAGCAGAATAGTCCTCAAAGGACAGCATGCAGGCCGTTGTCAGCACACAGCTCTCGCCGGCATTCACCCGGTAAAGGAAAACCTCGCGACCGGTTTCGGACAGCTGCTGGACGCGTACCGTGCCTTCCAGCAGCAGCAACAGATTGTCGGCCGACTGACCTGGCTGAAAAACCTGCGTCCCCCCGGGTACGGTGACAATCTGGCTACCGGCGATCAAGTCGGCGCGCACATCGTCTGGCAGGCTGGCGAGCCCCTTAAAACGTTCTATCCAGGAGGCTTGGTCGTTCATGCTTCTTTGCGGCAATCTCTTTATTTTTTTCGGAGGGTAACAACCCAGCTGCAGATTCGTCTATCTCTGTGTTGATGTAATGGTTTCGCCGCGCGCGGCCTGCACCAGTCCGCGATAGATATTCCGGAACTCGGTGCGATGGAGCAAGAATTCCGGGTGGAACTGCACGCCAAGCAGGAAGTTGCGTTGCGGGTCTTCCACACCCTGCACCACGCCGTTCACTTCGCGCGCCGAAACAGTCAGGTCCTGGCCAACATCTTCTATTGCCTGGATGTTGAGCGCGTTAGCCGAAATGGCATCACGTCCTGTGACGTGTGCCAATTGGGTGTCCCGCTTAATCTCGACAGGTTTGCGAAACGAAAGGGCTGGCCAGACGCCCGGACCAGGATAGTGGTGTCGTCCAAAGACCGTTGCGACATCCGGGTGGAGCGTGCCGCCACGCGACACGTTGAGCAGCTGAACACCGCGGCAGACCGCCAGTATTGGAATGTCCTCGCGCTGTGCTTTGTCGAGCCACTCAAGTTCAAGTTCATCACGCTCGATGTCGTAGTCATAACCGTCGATTGGTTCTCCGCCATAGTGGCGTGGATGAACGTGCGTTCCAGAACTCACGACCAACCCATCCAGCTGCTCCTTCAGCCGCGGTCGTCGTGCCGACAGCAGAACGGGTCTGCCGCCCATCGCTCGCACCGCGATGACTTGGCCTATGTCGAAAGGCAATGGACCGCGCGCGGCGCAGGTGACGCCGATCTGGGGCTTCGAACGCGCCATCAGCGACGAAGCTCCCGCGGTAGTTCGCGATAGCGCAGCAAATGACCCAGGACGAAAAAGATCCCAAGCCCAACGAAGGGGTCGTCCTGGTCGGCCGCTATCGTCTCGATTTCTTCGGCATCTTTGACTGTTTCGCGGAACGTCCGGAACGCTTCGCGAAGGTCTAGTCCTGATCCCGGGGATTGTGTCAGGACACGAAGGGCTTCCGGAACGTGGCCAGATCGAAGATTGCGGTAGATGGTGCTGAAGGCATCTTCGAGCGATCGGCCATCTTCATTGCCATCGACATCGAGCGCTTTGTCCAGCGCGGCGAGCAACCACAGTCCAGGTAGTTTGCTTCGATAGCCAATCGTTGGATCGGGTGTTTCAGAGATCGCGCCGGTCACCGTCGCCTCATACAGCAACCACGGGAAATCAACGCCCGAACTAACCGAGTGATCCAGGTTGGCCCAGAACCGCGGGTTGAGTTCGATAATCACCGGCAAGTCGGCAGCGTGGCCGGACCACATGAAGTCAATTTCCCCAACGCCGGACCAATTTGTCTCACGGATCAGCGGCGCCGCTATCTCGCGAAGTCGCAGGTGCTGAACGGTCTCGCGCACCACGCCTGCGCCATAGTCCGCCGGATATCGCACCAGATTGCGATAAGCCGAGTCCGCAACGATGGTGCCATCGATGGCCAGGAAGCAGTAACAAAAATCATCACCCGTCGCGAACTCCTGAACAACCGGATCACCATTCGGGAAGTTGGCTTGTATGTCCCGCCACGCCGCCAAGAGTGCGTCCGCACCGTCCGCTTTGGTGATGCCGCGCCCACCAACTGCATCTGCTGGCTTCACCAGGCAGGGGTACGAGACCTCCCTTGATGCAGCCTGCGCATCGGCTTCGGTGGCGCAGGCTATTGAGGTGGGAACGGATAGACCGATACAACGGGCGGTGCGTGCCATCGCGTCCTTGGGGTGAATTTTGTGGATGCCCTCAATCGGTGGAACCGCGAGCTTGATGTGAGGTGTGAACCGCTCCGCATAGGACGACAAGAGTTTTGTCTCCTGAAACATCGGCATCAGCACATAGGGTCGATCATCGCTGGGGCGGTTCTCGATGACTATCCGTTCAAGGTCGTCGATAAACGCGTCCGGGTCACCGGTAGCCTTGGCGTGAACGACGTTCTTCTTGGACCACTTTGAATAGGACAACGCGTTGAAATTGACGTCATCTGCGCCAATGACCTCTACCCCGCGGCGCGCAAGCGATTGCGCCGCGGTGAGGGCCATCAAGGATCGCCCATAGGTGATGATCACCCGCCCTTTCGAAAGGTCGGTCATTGGTCTCGAACTCCAGACTGCCCAAGCTGGCGCGATATCTGATTTGTGGTGACGAGCTTATGAAGCTTCATCAAACAGATAAGGATTGCTGGTCCGGATTTCAGCAAGCAGCGACTGTTAATCGCGCGTGGCGATGGTCTAGAGCGACGACCGCCCCCAGTGCCAAAGCCAGCGGGCGGTGCGAAGCAGTTCGCGATCACCGCCAACGCGCCCAACGAGTTGAACGCCCATCGGCAGTCCATTGGGTGCTTTGAGCAGAGGCAACGTGATCGCTGGGGAACCTGCCATCGTCCAAAGACCATTGAAGATGGAGTCACCGGTTGATTCCAGCCCATGCGGTGCAGGCCCAAGGGCAGCTGGGCAAAGGATGGCATCGCACCGTGCAAAGAGTTGTTCCAAGGCAGCGGGCATAGCAGCCTGGCGTTCCAAGGCCGCAAGGTAGGCGTGGGCTGGAATTGTTCGCCCACGTTCGATTTCCGCTTGCGTTTTCGGGCCCAAGCCCTCGGCCCGTAGCTCTAGATATCCTTCCAAATTGTGGCCCATCTCCGCCGCGTTGATGGTGGCGCGTTGGTGGACGGCATCTAAGAACAGTCCAGGAAGTGCGAGGTCGATCACACGGTCGGCAAGAGTTCCGCGCAAAGCGGCGAAGGCGCTTTGCAAGACAGGTTCCGCGCGTTCCCAACCAGGCACTTCGGCAAAGCCGAGGACAGGTGGGTTCGAACGATCCATCAGTGCATCGTTGAGAAATCCATCATCGGGTGCAGCGTTCTCAAACAAGACGCTGGCCAGCAGCGCCGTACCTTCAGGATCGCTTGCGAAGACGCCAAGCGTATCTAAGCTTTGAGATTGGTTCAGCACGCCCTGCCGCGAGATCGCATTGAAGCTCGGTTTGAAACCCGTAATGCCACAGAAGGAGGCTGGCCGCACGACCGAGCCACCGGTTTGCGAGCCAATAGCCAGCGGCACCATACCGTCGGCAACGGCTGCCGCCGAGCCAGACGACGATCCACCCGGCGTATGTTCAAGGTTGTGTGGGTTGTGGGTCACATTGGGCTGCAGGTAGGCGAGTTCGGTTGTTACCGTTTTGCCGAACATGATCGCGCCAGCCGCTTTGAGCCGCTGGACAACAGCGGCATCCGTATCCGGCACGCGACCCAAGTCGAGCGCCGATCCGTTTTCGGTGGGTATCCCGGCAGTATCGATGATGTCCTTCACCCCAACGGGCAGCCCGTGCAATGGCCCGAGCGAAGCACCCGTAAGGCGCAGCTCATCCAACCGCTGGGCTTCACCCAGGACCGCGTCGGCGTCGAACCAAGCCCATGCCCGCACTGCGGCTTCGCGGGCCGTAATCCGTTCTATGCAAGCGGCTGCAAGCGTTACAGCGGAAAGCGCACCGGATGCTAAGTCATCACGGAGCTCGATGGCGCTGCGGGTCGGCGTGCTTGTCTGTGTCGTCATTGTCGAAACTGCGCTGGGTTTGATTGTCCGTTTGGTATGCCAACAAGACTGTAGTCACCTCGTCCTGCTGGTGCACCCCTTTTGCTCTTTTACCCGGTGGTCTTGCGCCGAACTTTTTGGCAAGGAGGTAGACGGTGCTTTGCAAGGCCAATGCACCCAAAGCGTGGTTGGTTGGAAAGTTGGGGCAACACAATGCGTGAAGTGAAGACGGATGTTGCAATCGTTGGTGCTGGCCCTGTCGGCATCTTGCTGGCGATACTGCTCGGGCGCGCGGGCAAAGAGGTTGCACTCATTGAACGTTGGCCGGAGATCTATGATCGCCCTCGCGCCGTGACTATGGATCATGAGGTCGCTCGGATCCTGGCATCGCTCGGAATCGACTGCGACAGCGACCCCGGGTTCGAGAACCACAAAGAGCTCTATTATTGGAAGAATGCTGAGCTCCAAAACTTGCAGATTGTCGACTGGGAAAGCTTGGCGCCTTCCGGCTGGCACGTAACGTATTGGTTTAACCAGCCTGATCTGGAACGGCGTTTGATGGCGATGGCTGAAACGCTGCCGAGCGTAACCATTCTGCGCGGCTGGACGGCTTTCGATCTGAAACAGGATGCCGATGGCGTCGAACTCACAATCCAAGACACACAGACCAAGTTGGATCACCAAACGGTGCACGCGCAGTACCTCGTCGGTGCCGATGGTGCGAACAGCTTTGTGCGCGACCATCTGGACTTGGGGCTGGTCGATCGCGGTTATTTCTTCGATTGGCTCATTCTCGATATGATTCCGCCAGCGGACTACAAGAGCTCGCCAGCTCAATGGCAGCTTTGCGATCCAAAGCGCCCAACAACAATCGTACCGGGTGGCCCAGGTCGACGGCGTTGGGAATTCATGGTGCTTCCCGACGAAGATAAGGACGCGATAGCCGAACCGGAAACAGCTTGGGAACTCCTTGAGCCGTGGGGCCTGACACCCGACAACGCGCAACTTGAGCGAAGTGCGGTCTACCGTTTCCAAGCACGCTGGGCTGAAACTTGGGTCTCCGGACGCTGCATGATTGCCGGTGATGCCGCTCATCTCATGCCGCCGTTCGCGGGCGAGGGCATGTGTGCAGGCTTGCGCGATGCCGTGGCTCTCGCTTGGCGATTGGAGGCGATGCTTGATGGCGTCCTGCCGCTCGACGTCCTGCAAAACTATCAAAGTGAGCGCAAAACCCACGCCATTCACTACATCCAGTTCAGCCAGGACCTCGGGGAGATCATTTGTATCGCCGATCCGCAAAAAGCCGCAGAACGTGACGCCAAGATGATCGCCGACCTGGAGGCACGCAACAACGAACCGATCACCGGTGATCTCGTTGAGCTTGGCCCTGGTGCCTGGTGCCAAGGATCGCACAGCGCCGGGGAGCTTTCACCGCAAGGGATTGTCAGCTTCCATGGTCGGCGCGACCGGTTCGATCAAGCGGTGGGTATCGGCTGGTTCATTATCGCCGTTGACCAGCAAACAGAGGGATTGCTGACAGAGGATCGTGAGGCGCTGTGGGCGCGGCTCGGCGGACGCATTTTGTCGCTTGGGGACAACGGAGACACGTTTGATATTCGCGCAGAGGACGATGCTTACACCAAGTGGATGGCCGACGCTGACGCTAACTACTTCATCGTCCGGCCAGACTTTTACGTCGCCGCGACGGCGAAAACGCCGGAACAGCTTGTGGAGCGTTTCGACGACGTCACGAGTGCGCTCGCACTGGTCTGATCGGACAAGCCGTGGGCAAGGCCTACTGCTTGACGTGCGGCGGCATTTTCAGCCCGTCCTTCTCCAGCTCTTCCTGGTCCCAGTAGGCGATGTAGATTCCAGGTGGCTCACGCGCGTCGGTCATCTTTTCGATGATCTCTGGCGCCCGCGTAATGCGCGTGTGGTGCTGGCGTGCCCATGCGAAGTGCAGTGCCCTTAGGCGCTCGATTTGATCCTGGTGGTCGGCGCTTTCGCCAAGGTCGTGCAGCTCATCAGGGTCGGTCTCAAGATCGAATAGCATCGGGCGCATCTTCTCGACGTGTACATATTTCCAGCGCCCATCGAACACCATAACCAGCCGTGCATCGCTCTGATCAACGTCGACCGCGCGGCGCGCATCACGGGTAGCGTAGTCATATTCGGAGATACAGTAATCGCGCCAAGCCGTGTCCTGGCCGTGCAGCAACGGCTTCAGGGACCGTCCCTCAAACACATGCGGTTTGTCATGCCCGCCAAAGAACTCCTGGAAGGTCGGCGCGAGGTCTATGCCTTCCACCAACAGATCTGTCGCGCTGCCGCGCGTCGCGTCGGCTTCAGAGCGTGGATCATAGACGATCAAGGGGATGCGGGCCGAGCAGTCATAGAAGAGATCTTTTTCGCCCAACCAATGGTCACCCATATTGTCCCCATGGTCTGAGCAGAACACGATCATCGTGTCTTGCATGTGCCCGCTTCGCTCAAGGTAATCAAAGAGCCGACCCATATTGTCGTCGAGCTCTTTGATCAGGCCCATATAAACAGGGGCGACGATCTCACGGACATTGTCGCGCGCGAACGTCTTGCAGATCCGCGTGTTTGCCCAGGTCTGCATCAGTGGGTGCGCATGTTCGTTATCGCGCCGATTGACTGGTGGAAGGTCATCCGCCCTGAACATGTCGTTGTAAGGCGCTGGCGCTAAGTAGGGCCAATGCGGCTTGATGTAGCTGAGGTGACAAAGCCATGGCTTGTCGCCTTGGGCTTCCATGAACTCGATCCCACGGGTTGTCAGCCAAGCGGTCTCGGAGTGTTCCTTAGGAACGCGTGCGGCCAACGGCGCGGAATCGAGCAACCATCCTGACCGCTTCTCGCCGTCCGGACCAATGGCTGTGTTTGCCCACTCTTCCCATGGTGCGTCGCCATCCATCCCGTGCTCACGCAAGTACCTCTCGTAGTCCTCAGCGTGACGGCCAGGATAATCGACGGCATTCGTGCCGTCGTCGCGCACAAAAACTTCGAAGCCGCATTCACTGACCAAGGCACCAATCGTGCTTTCCGGCTCAATCCCCAGGCGCTTCATGCCGTCGCGATCGGGTATCATGTGCGTTTTGCCAACAAGTGTGCTCGTAACACCAATTTCACGCAGATGGTCGCCAAGCGTTGGCTCACCAACCCGCAGGGGGAAACCGTTCCAGGTCGCGCCATGACTGCGCACATAACGGCCAGTGTAAAAGCTCATGCGGCTCGGGCCACAGATTGGCGACTGCACATAGGCCTTGTTGAATCGGACGCCCTTGGAAGCCAGTCGATCGAGGTTCGGCGTGTCGATATGCGTCGCGCCGTAGCAGCTCAGATAATCCCAACGCAGTTGGTCCGCCATGATCCACAAAACGTTCATTTCAGACCTATCCTGTTCTCGGTGTCATTTACCGTCGGGCAGTAAGCGCGGCTCTATCGCGGTGCGTTGAAAAGACCTTCGGACTTGAGGATCTCGACGTTTTTGGCCTCGCGCGCCATAGCGCGTTGCACGGCCGGACGTTCGTTGCTTAGCTCAAAATGGCGTTGAATTTTTGGAAAGCTATCACCGTTGTAGCCCACGCCGCTGATCCGCTCCCAGACCCAATAAAGATAGCCATCGACCACCGACCAGGTGTCGCCATACCACCAAGGCCCGTTTTTCAAACGGGCATCGATCATCTTCATGATCTTGTTCATGTCGGTGACTGCCACCGGGCGGATGATCTGGAACGATAGCTCTTTGTCGTCGATGAACTTCACCGGCATCGCGAGCCGGGTCACTGTTGGGTGGACCGTAGCCGAGAAAAACGCGAGATCTGCCGTTTGTTTGACTGTCTCAAGCGTTCCCGATGTCTCCGGCAGTAACTTGGCATCCGGGAAAGTCGTGTTCAGCCAGGTCAGAATGGCGACGTTTTCGGTCAGAGGCTCACCGTCAATCAGCAGCGTTGGCACTTTGCCCTTGGGATTGAGTTTGAGAAACTCTGGCGAATTTTGTTCGCCGGCCTTGGTGCGAACAAGCTGCGTATCGAACGGAACACCGATCTGTTCCAACGCGATCGTTGGCACGCGCGCGCAGGTGTTGGGGGCCACAAATAGCTTTAAATCAGGCATTGCTAAAAACCCATAATATACGTATTAGTCGATATACAAGAAAAAAATCGATAATTTGACCTTCGCCGATTTTTGCCTAGTTAGGCGTCGATAACCGGGGGTCAAAAGAAACACCACCAAGGGAGGCATTTCATGTCACAAAAAATCTTAGTCGGCCTTGCCGCCGCCCTGAGTATGACGGTGAGCGCGCAAGCGCAGACCATCCTCACCGCCGAAACATCAGGCCCGAACACCACGCCGGGTATCTCGATCATTTCCCTGTCTGAAGTCGCTGCAGCGGCGGGCATCGCAGACATCCAGGTCACCTCCGGTCAAACGCTGACCAATTCCGTGCAAAACGTTGCAGAGGGCAACACGGATATCGCAGCCGCGCCCTTTATCCTCCCATTCCTACTCTCTCGTGGTGTAGGCCCTTACGCCAGCTTGGGTGCAGAGACCGGCGCTGAACTCGCCAGCAATCTTGCAGTCCTCTACACCTACCGCATTTCCGCTCAGGGGCTCTTTGCCTATGACAGTGCCAACATTGATGGCTGGACCGGACTGGAAGGCACCACCGTGCTCAATGGCCCACCGCGCGGCGCCGCTTTGACCAATGCAAGGCTGCTTGTCCAGACGGTCGCGGGCTTTGAAGACGGCACGGACTACACTGGTATTCAGGTCAACTGGGGCCAGATGACATCCACTATCCAGGATGGATCAGCCGATGCCTTCGTGCTTCCGATGGATTTTCCAGACCCCCGTGTGACGGCTGCGCTTTCGTCAGGTGACATCACCATCTTCTCGATGCCGCGTGATGTTTTTGAAGGCGAAGCGTTCCAGAACGTTGCCGGTATTCCGGGAACTGTCCCCTTCACCATTGCGCTTTCTGACATGGGATACGGCGATGGGATTACGGTCGTTTCAGAAGACGCCACCTATCGCAGCCCCGGGACCGTTGGCGGCGACATCGTGAACGTCAACATGGACTTCGACCTTGCCAAAGCGCTGACCGCTGCCTTCATTGAGGGTATTGAATCGGTCTACCACACCAAGGCTCCTTTCATGCCAGCGGTGTGGCACGGTGAAACCGACATTGAGTTGACCGACATGTGCGGACCTAACCCTATCAGCTACCATCCTGGCGCGGTCGCGGCCTGGGAAGAAGCTGGCTACACAATCCCTGACTGCGCCAAGTAAGGCGCATGAAAACTGGCTGGGCGCCTGGTGCGCCCAGCTTTCTTCTTAAGGGTGGCGAAGCCTATGACTGACGCTTCTGTCGACGTTGAAAAGCGCTCACTTGCCCTGAAGATACTCTACGTTCTGTCCTTGGTGATGGTCCTCATAGGGCTGGTGAACTCCACGCCAGGCATTCCTGGATATGATGCCCTTGCCGCCTCGATTGCCGGAGAGGACGGCGCCCAATTCCGCAAATTTCCCTTTGAATGGTTCTACCCATTCTTCTTCGCTCTGATGATGCTGATCGTGGTGCTGCGACACTCGGTCTGGCGCGGCTGGAAGGATAGATCGCCTGCCTGGAGCGCTTTCGGGATGGCTTTGGACATCGCCATGGTCGCGATGGCCTTAACTGTTTCGTTGACCTACTTGGTGGAAATTGAATCGATCTGCTTGGTGGATCGCATCACTGGCGAGCGCGAACGGCTCATCCAGGAAAGCTTAGCGGCGGCGGCGGCCTTTAACGAAAGCCTCGGTCTGCCCGCGCCAACGACCGTGGAGGATCCACAATGCGTCGCCAACACCGGCGGCTGGTTGGTGCTGATCGTCGGCCTCGCGATCGTGGTTTTCCTCTCTTACAACGTGAAAGTCTGGGGCCTACCGCTTGTTTTGGTGGCGATCCTGGTGTCGGCCTACACCATCCTGACCGTGTTGGTCTGGTACTTCTACGGCGCAGACGACATCAACAAATACATCGTGACCAAGCTCGCTGGGGAACCGCGTGTGCTCGCCGATGGCAGACCGCGCGTGCACGATATTCTCGTCAACAATTCCTCCGGCCTTATGGGCCGGTTCATGAATATCGTCCTCAACACGATCTTCCCATACCTAGTGCTGGGATCGCTGTTCGGTACCTCCGCTGGCGGACGGTCCTTGATCAAGCTCGCCTTCCGCTGGACAAGGCATTTGCGCGGTGGCCCGGCCCATGCCGCCATCGTGTCTTCGGCCATGTTTGGCACCATCTCCGGCGGACCTATCGTCAACGTTCTTTCAACGGGTGTTCTGACAATCCCAATGATGTTGAAGCGGGGCTTCAGCAAAGTATTTGCTGGTGGGGTAGAATCAGCGGCCTCGTCGGGCGGGTCGATCATGCCACCGGTTATGGGGGTTGCGGCATTTATCCTCGCCTCCCTGACCGCCGTTCCCTATTCCAGTGTCATCGTGGCAGCGATCATCCCGGCGGTGGCCTACTTCTTCTGCCTGTTCTTGTCCGCGATATTTCAAGCGCGCAAACAGAACATCACCGCGATCGGCGAAATCACCGAAGAGATGCAGTTGGACCGTCAGGATGCGCTGAATCTTATCATGATCTTCGGGCCTATCCTTTTGATCTTGGGCCTGCTCCTCACACCAAAGGATGCCGTCGGTTGCGGTTGGTTTGATGGCTTTTTGGGCGCTGAACGCATCATCACAGAGAATGGCTGTCAGGTAGAAAGCCTGAGTTGGATCTTACAGACGATCCAGAACTCTGCCGGATCGGCCGGGGCCGCCGGTTGGTGGGCGGTCATGTTGTTGCTGGTGCTGCTGTTCCTCGATCCTGAGGTGCGCGCAAAACCTAGAAAAATCATCGACTCCCTGTCTGAAGCAGGTGTGCTGATTTCGACGCTCTACCTGATGTTCCTGGCGGTTTCGATCATCGATTTTTGCCTCCAGTTCACAGGCCTGCCGGTGTTTCTTTCGCTCGATGTTCTGGCATGGCTCAACAGCCTCAATTTGGGCGACGGCGGCTCCCGCCTCATCCAGTTCACCGCACTCATGCTGACTATGCTGTTGGCTGTTCTGCTTGGCATGGGCATGCCGGCCGTCCCTGCCTACATCAACGCAGCGCTCTTGATGGGACCGGTTTTGGCCGGCCTCGGCCTGTCACTGTTCACCGCACATATGTTCATTTTCTACTTTGCGGTGGCTAGTGCGATCACGCCGCCAGTGGCGCTCGCTGCCTTCGCTGCCGCCACAATCACCAAAGCGGAACCGATGGCGACAGCGTTTTCAGCCGTCAAGTCCGGGATCGTCATGTTCGTGGTGCCGTTCATCTTCGCTTTCTATCCAGAGCTTCTTCTGATCGAAGCGGCGATCCTCGATCCCCAATCGTCCTCGGGTGGCTACTTGGCCGGGTACGATGGCCAGGCTCAATTTGCGGCTATGACACTGCTGATTGCGCGACTGGTTGGCGCGCTCTATCTGATCTCTTCGGCATTGGCGGCCTTCGATCAACGCCAGCTTGCACCCTGGGAAATTGCGATCCGTCTGGCCCTCGCGGTCCTACTGCTGATGAAGGTCGAGTATATTTGGGTCGGCGCCGCCATCTCATCGGCTGCTTTGGTGCTGCTCCATAGGAGATCCGTTGCACAAGTGCAGGGCGCTTCATGACAAGGAGTCCATGACTGATCGACCGGCGAGCTTGAGCACGCGCCCGCTTGTGTGGCAATGCGCAAGTTAACGCAATTGGCGATCGCGTTCAGCAGAGACGCCGTACCTCGCGATTGGAGATTACCATGGGGCTCGTTACCGACATCTTTTTGCCGTTAGCCCTTGCCTTCATTATGTTCGCCCTGGGTATAGGCCTCACCCTCGAGGACTTCACGCGCGTCGCGCGGCAACCGCGTGACTTTCTGATTGGCGCGGCAGCGCAAATGATATTGCTGCCTGTTGTCGCCTTTGCGCTTGTGACAGTTTGGCCAATGCATCCGGAACTGGCACTCGGCCTTATGATCATCGCCGCGGCACCCGGTGGCGTGACCTCCAATATCCTGACATCGTTTGCGCGCGGTGACGTTGCTCTATCGATTTCTTTGACTGCGGTGACGAGCTTGCTGAGCGTCATATCCGTCCCCCTCATTGTGACGATCGCCTTTGCCTATCTCGTTGGCGATGGCGCAGGACAAAACATCTCGGTCACACGGACGGCACTGAGTGTTTTTGTGATCGTTACCGTACCGGTGCTGTTGGGCCTTGTGATCCGGCGGTTTTTTGAACCCTTTGCTCTGCGGTTCGAAAGATCGGCACGCCGGGTATCAAGCGCGCTCTTCGTCGTCGTTCTCGCCGGTGCGATTCTCCAGGAACGAGACAACATCGTCGACTATCTTGCGCAGGCCGGGCTCGTCACATTGACGCTGAACGTGGTCATGATGGTTCTGGCTTTCTCACTCGCTACAGTTTTCGCATCTGGCCCGGGCCAGCGAACTGCTATTGCCTTGGAGTGTGGGTTGCAGAACGGTACGCTTGCCATAGCCGTTGCAGCTCTACTTTTTGGAGGTGGTCTGGCGACGATACCTGCAGCAACCTACAGTCTGATTATGTTCGCCACCGGCCTCATTTTTGTCGCCTTGCTGCGGCGGACCAGTCCCGCAAATTAGGTGGTTTCTTAGCGATCGAGCCGTCCTTGTGGCGCCGTGGAGCATCTCCGGTTTTCTTGGGTCTGGTTCTTTCGACGCGACCCAGATTGTGGGGAGAGGTCGGGTCGCGACGAAGACAAGCTTCCATAATATCGTGACGCAAATTGTGGTTTGATCACGAATGGCGCGAGTGGTGAATCCGGCGGATGCTCAGCAATCAATGCGGTAGGCTATCGGACAGCGCGACTTCAAGCCGGTCGACGATCAGACCGACATGGTCTTCGGTGATGATGAACGGTGGCGCGAGCAGAATGTGGTCGCCGCGCTCGCCATCAATCGTACCGCTCATCGGGTAGCACATCAGGCCTTCCGCCATGGCCCGCTTCTTGACTCTGGCGGCCAGCCCAACACTCGGGTCGAACGGCTGCTTGGTTCCACGATCGGCAACCAGCTCGAGGCCAAGGAACAGGCCACGCCCGCGTATGTCACCCACATGTGGATTGTTGCCAAAACGAGCGGTGAGCGCATCACGAAGTTTTTGACCGATTGGCGCCACCTGGCCAAGCACATCATCATCGATCAACCGGTCCAAGACGGCGTTGCCAACGGCGCACGCCATCGGATGGCCGAGATAGGTGTGCCCGTGTTGGAAAAAACCCGTTCCCGTCTCAAGCGCGGTGAAAATCTCATCGCTGACGAGCAGTGCACCGATTGGTTGAACGCCAGCGCCCAGCCCCTTTGCGATGGCGATCATGTCCGGCTCGACGCCATCTTGTTCGCACGCAAAAAGTGTGCCGGTGCGGCCCATTCCGCACATCACCTCATCAAGAATGAGCAGCACGCCGTGGCGCTCACAAACAGCCTTCATTTTGCGGAAGTAACCGTCCACCGGCGGTACGGCACCCATGGTGGCGCCGACGACCGGCTCGGCGACAAAGGCTGCGATGGACTCAGGCCCGAGCTCTTGGATTGTCTGTTCCAGCTCTTGCGCGAGTCGGTCGGTGTAAGCCTCGTCGGTTTCACCTGGTTCTTGGCCGCGATAGGCGTTGCACGGCGAGACATGGTGCATGGCGGGCGACAGCATCGGCTCAAACTGTGCGCGGCGCCAACGGTTGCCACCCGCTGACAGCGCACCAAGCGTGTTGCCGTGATAGCTCTGCCAACGCGCGATGACCTGAGAGCGTTGGGGCTCGCCATTTTCCATATGGAACTGTCGAGCAAGCTTGAGTGCTGCTTCCATCGCTTCCGATCCGCCAGAAACAAAATAGACGCGGTTGAGGTCCCCGGGCGCAAGGCCCGCCAAACGCGCAGCCAGTTCCTCCGCGGCGTCCGTGGTGAAGAAGCTGGTATGGGCATAGGCAAGCTTGTCCACCTGCTCATGGACGGCTGCCTTGAGCTTTTCATCTGAGTGCCCAAGGCACGATACCGCAGCACCGCCGCAGGCATCCAGATAGCGCTTGCCATCGACATCAATAAGAAATGGGCCATCACCACCTACGGCGATCGGGAGGTCGGCTCTTGTGTGGCGGGGGAAAACGTGGCGTGAGCGCATAGGCTGCGACCCTTCGGTGCAATGAGTGACGAGGCGCCAAAGCGGTGCTCGATGGCAAAAATGTGGAGGCCGGTGCGAAAGTACTGGCTAACCGCGAACCACGAACACGGACTGGCTCGCATGGCGTACAACGCGCGCGGCATTTGGACCCAATAAGTAGTCCGTCAGCTCTGGCCGATGAGAACCCATGACGATGGCATCGACGTTCAGCCTGTCCGCCGCCGTGATGATCTGATCATAGACCCGACCATGCACGACATGCGGGTGCACTTCGGTGACGCCGGGCACGTTTTCGGTAACCCACTTCGACAAGTCCTCGCCGACCTTGTGCATGGCCTTTTCTTCGAACCCAGGCTCGAAGTAGCTGCCAACGACGGACATACCGAAATCGGGCACGACCGTGATGACATGGAGAACGCCGCCGTCCTCCGGCTGGCACAGCCGCAAAGCGGCTGGCAACGCCGTCTCCCAACTGCTGGGCGCAGACAAATCCACCGGTAGAAGTACCGTCTTGAACATTGGGATTTCCTCCGTTCCTTGCCTTTAGAAGGCTGGTTTCGTCTGACGACGACGCTGCAGCATGATCACGACACCCAGAAGCAGAAGTGCAGGGATGTAGAATACCTGCTCCGGCAGACGGTTTTGCTCCACCTGGATGGAAGCAAGCGTCACCGGATCGTCTGCGTAGAAGTCGAAATCGATGAGCGCTTCGGCGGTTTCGGTGCCGAACATGGGCTCATCAAGGCGCATGACGTCGCCTTCGGGCAGCAACAACAGCCCTGTGTTGGAGAGCCGTTCTGCAGCGCTGACGCCTGCGGCGTCGATGACGAGTGTCGTTTCCGCCGTTTCGCCTGTGTTGAAGTCTGGGCCACTTATCAGCAGACGCAACTGTTCCCCTTCGTCCACTTCACTGAGGAGCGTTTCAAACTGGCTCGCTTCCACAATGCGGAACTGGTCCTGAACCATGTTGAGCCAGACGTTCGGCACAAAGAGCGTGAAGGCCACCAGGAGAAGCGCGACGCTCTCATAGATACGCGACTTGGCGAGGAAGTATCCCTGCGTCGCCGCAGCAAAGAGCAACATCGCGAATGTCGCGACAATGAAAACCATCACCGCCTGAAGTATGCCCGACCATGTCCCCAGATCGACGCCATAAAGGATCAGCGTTGGGTTGAAGATGAACAGGAACGGTAATGCCACAGTCCTCAGCGAGTAGAAGAAGGCTGTGAAGCCGGTTTTGATCGGATCGCCACCCGACACGGCGGCGGCCGCGAAACTGGCTAACCCCACCGGGGGCGTCACATCCGCCATTATGCCGAAATAGAAGACGAAAAGGTGCGCCGCAATCAGCGGAACGATCAGCCCTTCCTGAGCACCAAGGCTCACCACGACCGAAGCCATGAGCGATGAGACAACGATATAGTTGGCCGTCGTCGGTAGGCCCATGCCTAGGATCAGCGAGAAGACGCCGATCAGAACGAGCATCACAAACAAGATGCCCCCCGACAGCTGTTCAACCAAACCGGCCAGTTCGGTGCCGATGGGTGTGCGCGTGACGGTCGCGACGATGATGCCTGCGGCGGCGGTCGCTACGCCAATGCCAACCATGTTGCGCGCACCAGCGATCAGGCCCTCGCGGAGATCAACCAGGCCGCCCATGAACTCGGCCATGAGCTGCGCGCCCTGTCCCCGGAAGAAAGCCTTGATCGGCCGCTGTGTTGCGATGATTCCGATCATCAACGCTGTAGCGAAAAAAGCCGAGCGCGCCGGTGATTGACGCTCGACCATCAGGAACCAGACGAGGACCACGATCGGCAGCACATAGTGCAGCCCGGTCGAGTAGATATCCTTGACCTCCGGAAGTTCGATTTTCTCCGCATTGGGATCATCCACCTCAAGGTCCGGTTTGCGGGCAGCAATGGCCACCAGCCAGAGGTACACAGCTAATAGGACGGCCATCATGATGGGTGCTGTCAGTGACGGTAGGGCCGTTTCCAAAGCGCCGACACCGTAGATGAGTGCGGTGAATCCGATGCCAGCCACAATGAAGCCGAGCAGGAACTTGGCGATCATACCCATGAAGCTTTTCGCTTCGCCGAGCGCTGGCATATCTTTTTTGAGCGCTTCCAAGTGCACGATGTAGACAAGCGCGATGTAGGAAATCACTGCAGGAATGAAGGCGTGCTTGATGACCTCGACATAGGAGATGCCGATAAATTCCACCATGAGGAACGCAGCAGCGCCCATGACCGGCGGCATGATCTGACCGTTTACCGACGACGCAACCTCCACCGACCCGGCCTGCTCGTTGGTGAAGCCAACGCGCTTCATAAGCGGAATTGTGAACGTACCAGTGGTCACCACGTTTGCGATGGACGAGCCAGAGATCAGCCCGGTCATCGCCGAGCCGACGACGGCGGCCTTCGCCGGTCCACCGCGCAGATGGCCTAGCCCTGCGAAGGCAAGCTTGATGAAGTAGTTGCCAGCGCCAGCCTTATCGAGCAGCGAGCCGAACAAGACGAAGAGAAACACGAAGGCGGTCGAGACGCCAAGCGGGATGCCAAACACGCCGCCCGTGTCGAGCCACTGTGCATTGATGAGTGCAGTAAAGCTGAGCCCTTCATGCTCGATGAGGTCTGGGATCAGCCAGCCCGTGCCCATGTATGCGTAGAGCAGAAACAGTGAGCCGACTACGGTGAGTGCCGGTCCAAGAGCGCGGCGGCTGGCCTCAAGCAGAACGAGGATGCCGATTGCGCCGACGATAACTTGGAATTGCGTCGGTAGGCCTGAGCGTGCCGTGAGCGCAAGCGTGTCAGCTGCCCAAAAAATGTAGAACGTACAGAACGCACCGACGGCCATAAGGATCCAGTCGGTAATGGGGATACGGTCGCGAGGCGAATTCTTGAACGCCGGGTAGGCCAAGAACGCGAGGACGATCGCGAAGAACAGGTGCAGCGGTCTGGTCTGCGATGAGTTCATCACCGAAAACCACTCGCCGAACCACAGCATAGGCTGTGCTATCCAAAGCTGGAACAGCGACCATACGAGCGCCAATCCCGCGATGAGAAGCGCAATGTACCGATTTCTTGGATTGCGCGCCCCGCTGTCGGAGCTTGCGACGAGGTCCTGTAGTTCCTCATCAGAATACTGGCGCCCCTCGCGCCCGTCGGTATCCGCCGCCATTGGGCCGTCCCCCTGTTCGGCCGTTTCGTGCGGCCGGTGGTTATTTTTGGGGTCTGGGCGAGAAAGCCGCCCAGACCCTTATCCAACGTGCCCGATCAAACAATTATTGGATCAGACCAGCTTCACGGAAGTACCGCTCTGCACCGGGATGCAGCGGCGCGCTGAGACCGTCATTGGCCATCGCAGCGGCATCAAGGTTGGCAAAGGCAGGGTGCAGACCACGGAACTGGTCGATGTTCTCGAACACAGCTGAAACCACGGTGTAGACCACCTCTTCCGGAACGTTAGCGGAGGTCACGAAGGTCGCGCCGACACCAAATGTCGCGGTGTCTGAGTCATTGCCGCGATACATGCCGCCTGGGATCGTTGCCGTGCGGTAGTATGGGCGCTCATCCACGAGAGCGTCGATCGTGTCTCCAGAAACTTCAACCAGAACAGAGTCACAGGCCGTCGTTGCCTCCTGGATCGAACCTGATGGGTGACCAACGGTGTAGATCATGGCGTCGATGTTGTTGTCGCAAAGTGCTTGCGACTGTTCAGCGGCCTGAAGCTCAGACGCGAGAGCGAAATCGTCCATCGTCCAGCCATAGGCTTCCATCACGACTTCCATCGTGCCGCGCTGGCCGGAGCCAGGGTTGCCGACATTGACGCGCTTGCCTGCCAGGTCTTCGAAAGTTTCGATGCCAGCATCAGCACGCGCAACCACGGTGAATGGCTCTGGGTGAACCGAGAACACTGCACGCAGCTCTTCGAACGGGCCCTGCTCTTCAAAGCGTGAGGTGCCCTGGAAAGCGTGGAACTGCCAGTCAGACTGGGCCACGCCGAACTCAAGCTCGCCACCGCGGATGGCGTTGATGTTGAAGACCGATCCACCGGTCGATTCAACGCCGCAACGGATGCCGTGTTCGCCGCGGTCGCGGTTGACAAGACGGCAAATCGCGCCGCCGGTTGGGTAGTAGACGCCGGTCACGCCACCGGTGCCGATGGCGATAAACGTCTGCTGCGCGACAGCTGTGCCAGCACCAAGTGCCAGACCAGCGGCGACGGCAAGCGTCGTGAGGGTTTTCGTTTTAATAGTCATAAAGGACTCCCTTGTGGTCGCATTGTTAGCGACCGATTGCGCGCCTTCCCGTCGGCTCTTCCAACTGAGGCGCATTTGGTTGGGCTGCAAGCGCACGTTGCACGCCCAGGGCGGCACGATAGACACAAAGCGCTGTCATGCGCAATCGACAGGCATGGTGCATTTCTCAACAAGATGACAATGCTGGCGCTGCGGTGCTTGCGTCTTCCGTCCCATTCCGACCGATGGTCGCGGGCGGCGCGTGAAATCGGCGCCTTTGGGTCAAACCTGGTTTGGTAAGAACGTCACAATTTCGGGGAATGCGATCAACAAACCGATCGTAGCGATGTCAGCCAGGAAGAACGGGCCCACGCCTGCAAAGACCGACGATAGCGGAATGTCGGGGCGGACGCCATGAACAACAAAGCAGTTGAGGCCGATGGGGGGCGTGATCAGGCAGACTTCGGCCATCTTCACCACCACGATCCCAAACCAAATGGGATCGTAGCCGAGCGCAATAACCGCCGGATAGACGACTGGAAGCGTAAGCAGCAGCATGCCGATGGCGTCCATGAACATGCCAAGGATCACATAGGCGAGGAGGATGGCCAGAAGGATGTAAATTCTTGGCAAGTCCAGACCGGAAATGAAGTCAGCGAACGCATCCGGTAGGCCGGCAAAGCCAAGAAACCTTACATAGATCAGAACGCCCCAAATCACGGTGAAGATCATCACGGTGAGCTTGGCCGTCTCCAGCAGCGCGTCCCGCAAAGAGTGCCAGCGCATGCCTTTGAAAAGCGCCATGACTAAAACGACGAAGGCGCCCAAGGCGCCGGCTTCGATCGGAGTCGCCCAGCCGAGATAAACGGCTGAAAAGATAATAGCGACGACCGCTAGAATGGGCGACGTGCCAGGGATGGACTGGGCACGCTCTTTCCACCCGGCATCAGGTAGGCTGGGCCCGAGTGACGGCTTGAGCTTGCACATCACGACGATCATCAAGCCGTAGACAAGTGCGGAAAAAATCCCTGGAAGGAAACCGGCCAACAGCAGTTTTCCGACCGATTGCTCAACGATGATGGCGTAGATGACCAAGATGCCAGATGGCGGAATGAGGCTGGCCAGTGTGCCACCCGCTGCAACCACACCTGTGGCCAGCGAACGCGAATAGTTGGCCTTCAACATCTCTGGGATGGCGATGCGCGAAAAGACAGCTGCTGTGGCTGTCGACGCTCCCGAAACAGCCGAGAATCCCGCCGCCGCAAAGACCGAACTCACCGCCAATCCGCCAGGCAACCATCCTAGCCAAGCACGGGCCGCTCGGAAGGCACCCTGCGTGATGCCAGCATGGTAGGCGAGGTACCCGATAAGAATGAAAAGCGGGATGATCGACAGCGTGTAGGAGACCGTCGTTGAATGGGGAACCGTGCCGGCAATGCCAAGGCCGGGGCCCCAGCCGATAAGGGCGACGAGCCCAATTGTCCCAGCCAATGCGGACGCGAAGGCGATACGCATGCCCAGCAGGATGGCCACCAACAAACCAACCGTGATCCAGATGCCGATTTCGACGTCGCTCATGGTCCACCACCCCGGACGGCAGTTGCATTGTCTGGTATCGCCTTTTGCGCCTGCTCTTTCAGGCTGTAGGTCTTGGGAACGCCGACCGGATCGAGATCAGTATCGAAGGCAAGCCGCACATACCCATACAGGTTGACCATCAGCCTCAACGTAAGGATGCCGAGTGCCAACGGTACAAGCAGTTTGGTCGGCCAGGTTGGCAACTGCGCGTCCATGGTGCTGTCGCCAAAGGTCCAAGCGCGCAGAAAATGCCCAAAGGCATTCCAGGCGATTGCTCCGACAATCACCACGGAAGCGAATGTGGTGATAATCTCGACGAGATAGAGCGGCCGCTTGCTGAGCCTGTTCAGCAACAAGTCCATGCGCACATGATTGCCCTCGCGCTGCGCATAGGCAGCTCCCAAGAACGCGAACAGCGCCACCGATTGCTCGACAATGTCGATGTACCCGAAAATCGGAAGGTTGAAGACTTTTCGCAGTGTAACTTGCGCCACTGCGAACAGCATCACCACGCCAATGGCGACGCCTGCCGCCAGATCGAGTCCATTCTCGAGGCGGGTGAGATACCTGTCGATCGTCTCGAAGACCGATCTAGGTTCTGTTCTCCTATCGGCCTCCATCGTTCCCTTACCGGTCTAGAATGTCAGAGAAGGCAACGTCGAACAGTTCCTGTGCAGGTATCCCTCTTGCCGACATCTCCTCAATCCAAGCATTCCAGACTGGTCGGCCAGCAAGAGTGTTGAAGACAGTTATGTCATCTTCGCTGAACGTTACCGGCACGGCGTTCGTTTGTTGAACCAGCGGCAAGTCCACACTTTCGTCGGCTTCCCAAGCCTCGATGAGCGCGGCGTGCCCAGCGTCGCGTGCGTCGCCGAGTAGAATGTCTCGGTAGTGCGGTGGAAGGGAATCGACCGCATCAATATTTGCGACGATGGGGCAGTTGACCGTCCCAAGTGTCAGGTTGGTGGTGTACCAGTCGGCGATCTCATAAATGCCATAGGCGACATGAGACCCTAGGCTGAAGGCGGCGGCATCGATCGTTCCGCGCTCAAGTGCTGTGTAGACATCAGGCGCTGGAAGCGTCGTCGGCACCGCGCCGACAGTTTGCATGGCGTCGCCCATGCCCCCGAGCGCCCGCACGCGCATGCCTTCAAAATCCTGCAGTGTGCCCGGCACATCGCCACGCCCAAAAAGCAGGTACCCCGGCACCAGTCCGGCTGCGACGGGCATTGCGTTCCACCGCGCCAGCTCTTCGCGAATGTAGGGGTGATCGAAGACAGCTAGGAATGCCTCGATCTGCGCGTCCCAGCTTCCATAGGGAATGAGGGGCAAATCAAGAATCGAGAGCGCCGGTGTCTTGCCCGGGTGGTAGGAGACACACATGACGGCCATCTCGAATGCGCCAAGGGCGATGCCGTCTAAGTTCTCCCGACCCTTCGAGAGCGCTTCGCCATAGACAATCTCGATGGCGAACTGGCCGTCTGTTGCGTCGCTGACATAGGCCGCCATCCCCTCGAGGCCACGTGTAAAGGCGCGCGGATTGCCCCAAACAGAAAGGCGCCACGCGATGGCAGGGTTCTCCATCGTCCACGGCTCACCTGCTTGCGTCGTGGCTAGAGGTGTTAGGCCAAGGGCGGCGCATAATCCCATTAGTGCAATGCTTACGCGCTGTCTCATTCTTCCGCCAAGTAACTCACGGCCTCTTGATCAAGCGCCGCCATATCCCCTTTAACGGTAGGCGGATAGTGTGGTTATCACAAGACTTAACGTTACGTTTTATAGACAGTGCGGCGGGCACTGATCCTGCCGGATCAGCGCACCCGGTTGACTTTAATTGGCGTGGTTGATCGACCTACCAACAATCACATCGGAGTGCGAGCCACCGGTCTAGGTGCCTTTGGCTAAGGCCATCGCGTTGGCCGACGACTACATCGGCCTTTAAGACGCCATTGCCCATCAGCTATCAAGTGATGGGTGCTTGGGGCGGGATCGCTTCCTTCAATCAAGGCATTCAGAATCGTGAATTTCTTAATCACAGAAACTCAAGATACCAACAGAAATGCCAAAATGATGTCTCGGCATGTGGCTGGTCAGGTCGTCCGCTTGCCGCCCTGAACCGACATTTGGTTTAGTGCGGAATTTCCCAAACCAGTGCTGCCTGAACCCCATGGCTTTCGTAGGTAATGGTGCCCGGTTGGCGGTCGGGCGAGGTATCAAAGCGATTTCCGCTGGAGAAAGCATCAATTGCTGCACGGTAGCGATAACCAATATCCAGCAATAGATTGTCGGAAACAGGTGCGCGGACACCGGCGCCAACCTGCAAAGCCAAGGCCGGGGCAAAGTCCTCTTTCATCACGGTGGGATCACCCACATCGTTTCTGAACTGAAAATCGGTGGACACCAGCGCCAGACCAAGTCCGCCGCCAGCGTAGGGCTGCACGAAACCCAAATCAAAATCGGCCCAGTAATTTGTCATGACCGACAGCTGGGTAACGTCACCGTCGATCGATGAGGCAGGTGCGTTGGCCGCATCATCCCGCGTATGCCCTCCGTCGAAAACCATGGCATTCAATTCGATCTCAGCACGCAAATTGTTGGCAACACGGTGACCGTAAGCGATGGAGAGGGAGACCGGCGGGTCAAAGAAGATCGAATGATTCTCATTCGCAAACATTTCGCCGACAGGATGGAAAGCAGTTCCAAAAGCAGCACTTAAATAACTGCCGTTATCAGATGGAGCAGCATCATCTTTTTCACCTGGCGAGCCGAATTCATATGTTGCGCCCACTTGCACTGAGTGGCTGTAGAGCGACACCCGCCCGTTGTTGGCGCTCACATTGTTTGGAAGCACCACACCGAATGCGCCTCGCATGCGATAACCAATATCGAAGGTAAGCCCTGGTTTGGCCTGATAACGCAAACCGGCACCGAACTGGCGAGCAAACACAGTGGCAGAACCATCAAAAAAATATGTCGTGTCAAGTGCATCAACATCGAAGTCGACATGAGCGAAGCCCAATCCACCGCCGATATAGGTGGTGAATGGTCCGTGAGCGAAGTCCTGCCAAAGGTTGACCAAGGCAAAGGTTTGGTCGAAGCGGCCCGCATACGGCACATCTGGATTGGTTATGATGTTGTCCAGCGCCCTATCGGCCTCTGACCGCAGAAAACTCAATTCGATCTCGCCACGCAAGCCTGGCGCGACAGGAGCACCAGCTAAGATGCCGAAGCTCGAATTCGGGTTTGAAAATACCGTTTCACCCTCTTCATTCTGATCGACGCCAACATGCCCATCTGCGGTCCAGCTGCTTCCAAAGAAACCACCAAGGTAGACGGGGCCGTACAGGCTAGGCATCGACTGAGTGTGGGTTTCAGGTCCGCCAAAGCGATAGGCGAGGCCAGCGCTCAATTGGTGACTGGTATAATTGCCGTTCCCATAGTCTTGGTCATTGAAGGTTGGTAGAACTTGGATATCGCGCGTGTTGATCACCGATGTGAAGCGATACCCGAGATCGAGAGTCAATCGGTCTGTCACTCCAACCCGCACACCCGCGCCAGCGAGACCAACAGGGGACCAATCATCCCCTTCAAAGAAATTCGCGTTCGCATTGGACTGAAGGTATTCGCTTTCCGTGTGAGCGAGGCCAGCGCCAAGCCCAATGTAGGGTGTCAAAGACCCGATCCCAGGCAGGTCACGCCACAGGCTAGCTGTGAAGGCAACGGACCTCGCGTCACCGGTCATCGTTTCTCCGACCCCAATGGGGCCATCGGTTGCAAACCCGCCATCGAAGTTAAGGACATCGACAGCCAACTCTCCTCGGAAGCCAGAGCCCAGGTAGTTTCCGATGAAGAAACCGCCGGAGAACGAATTGTCGAAGGTATGTTCCCAAGTGTCCGAGTCTTGGTCGCGGACAGACGTCAAGGGGCTTAGGAAGCCAGCTCGCACACCCGCATAGAAGCCGTCGGCACTTGCAACATGGATCGGAGCCATAACGGCCGCTGTCGTGAGAAGCGCAGCGCTAATCTGTTTCATGAACGGTGCCAACTTTGGATTCGGAACATGACGCGCGTAAAAATTGCCGACGTTATAGTGAACCACAAGTAAAGATCGGCCGTTGGCTCACGGATTGCGGCCAGTGTGGTTCGCTTGTAACGAACAACCCCTGAAACTGCTCGGTTTCTAGGCAAACAAAGGTCCCCTTCCCACCCTGGGCTGACCTTGCGTCTCGCACGAACGCTGTAGGGATTAGCTCGCCTCGGCCGTTCAGCGACCTGCAATTGGCTCTGAGACCCCGTCAGGTAAACACAGCCGGGCTGCGCCCACTGCTGCTTTTGTGTTGCGCGGATTGGCAAAATCGGCGTCTAGGTGACGCAAACTCGAACGGTTCTTCAACAGGATCAATCCCTGTCGCCGTGTAGCGACGCGTTATGAGAAACACGCCGCCAACTTCCTCGCTTCCGTGAAACTCGCAGCAATCCGCCTCTGGTTGCGTGTTTATGAGTCCACGGCCTAGTGTCTCTATCCAGCGATACAAGACGGTCAGCGGATAACCTTGTCCGTAGCCCTCTCCAACGCCCTCGACAGACCAGCCACCTAACCGATCAATCATGTCGGGAGGGACTCTACGGCTCTTAGGCGGTCTCCAAAGCTGTGTCGGAATGAATGGATGACACATCCTTTTGGAACACGTGGCCTGAGCCACTTGTTGAGTGCACCACTGGAGCTGTTCGAGCGACACTCGTTCTGTGACCAGTGGCGGGGGAACAGGAACTTAGAACCGGTCAATAGCAAGGCTTGCATTACAGACCAAAGAGAAGCGCCAACCAAGGGGACAACGCGATCACTGCCAGCCGTCTTCAGTCGTCTCCATGGATGTGGACGCACTCGAAGGTGAGGATACTCGTCATCGAGGTGCAGATCCTCCCTAACCAGACTTGCTGCTTCGCTAAGGCGCAAACCGCTGTCGCTGACCAAGGCAATCAACCAACGCGGCTCGTCATCAAGGCGATAACAAAGTTGTTGGATTTCTCGGATGCTGTGGATTGGTAGCTGGGGTCGCTCGTCGCTGGACTGCGCTTTGTCTGGAAGATGGAGCTTGGAGAAGGCCTTAGATTCCGGCAGTCCGTGCTCTCAAGACGCGAAGCCAATAATTGCCTGTAGTGATCCCACAACTTCGCTTGATGGACGAGACCTTAAGGCCCGTCGCCAACAGTGTGGCTCTCAGGGCGTTGGCATCAGAGCGCGTGTAAGCGTTGATTGGTTTCGAACCGCACACATCAACGAGGTACTCGACTGCCCTCTCTGTACCTCGAAAGAAGGTGGGGGGTCGGTCCTGACCAGTTGGACCGACATAAGTGCGTCTTGCATCTTCAATGGATGGAGCAGCTGACAGTTGAGTTCCAACATTACCGCTCGTTGGGACTTGTTGTCGTCGGAACCTACCTACGCTGTCTTCAGGTGGCGCTAAAAGCCACCTCCATTCAATCCATTCACGATCAAGCTTGGCAGCTAATTCGGCAGCGCGTGCGTGAGCAATCTTAAGCGATGTCGTCCGCAGCGAGAGGACAATCCTATCACCGCGATAACAGCCCCTCAGGTTCTCGGGAACGCGTCTGTTGAAGTAGTAGATGCCACCACTGACCTGTAGATATCGAACAGGTTTGGTAGACAATTTGGTTTACACCTCTGTCACCAACGCTATTAACGCTGCAATTACAGAAACTTAGCGAAATCGATGGTGCCCAGGGGCGGGATCGAACCACCGACACTGCGATTTTCAATCGCATGCTCTACCAACTGAGCTACCTGGGCGTGTGAAACGAAACACTAGCTTCTGCCAACGCACGTTCACGAAGCGGCCTTATAGGCAAAGGTGCATGGCCACGCAAGGCACTTCGCGCAGGATGATTGTGATCTGCTCAAAGGCCGCAACGCAGGTGGCGAGGCGGCCTTGTGGCGAGGAATCTTCATCAATCGGTACGCCTAGGCAGAGCGCACCGATTTAAGGAAGTCAGCAACGCTCCCACTGAGCTGATCCGCTTCATTTGCAAGTTTGGAGGACGCCCCCAGAACTTCGTTAGCGGCCTGCCCAGTTTCTTGAACCGCCGATGAAACTTCAGAAATGTTGGCGGAGACTTCGCGCGTTCCATCGGCTGCCTGTGCTGTGTTGCGCGCAATCTCTTGGGTTGCAGAGTGTTGCTCTTCCACAGCTGCAGCGATGGAGGCCGATGTGCTGTTGAGCTCTTGGATCATGCTACCAATCTTTTCAATCGCGGCGACCACAGCATCGGTGTCACCCTGCATGCCGGTGATCTGCGCGGATATCTCTTCGGTCGCCTTGGCTGTTTGATTGGCCAGCGATTTTACCTCGCTCGCTACCACCGCGAAGCCTTTGCCAGCTTCGCCAGCGCGAGCTGCTTCAATGGTAGCATTGAGCGCAAGCAGGTTGGTTTGCTCTGCAATGTCGGAGATGAGTGAAATGACATCACCAATGGTCTGCGCGCTTTTGGCCAGCTTCGAGACCGTCTGCATTGTGTGCTCCGCGCCGCGCGCAGCTTGATCTGTCATGGCGGCCGACTGGCTTACCCGCTCGGTGACTTCGGCCAGGGTGTTGGTCATTTCCTCAGAAGCCGCCGCGACGGTTTCAACGTTGGTTGAGCCCTCTTCGGCCGCGGCTGCAACAGCTGTGGAGCGGTCACCTGCTCGTTCGGCAGAGCCGGACATGCCCTGAGCCAAGCTCACCATTTGATCTGCGGCACTCGCGACACCAGTCACAACGCTGTTGACATTGGCTTCGAAATTGTCCGCCATTTCGTTGAACGCTTGACGGCGCTCAGCCTCAGTTTGTGCAGCCTGTTCTTCTTGGCGGGCCTGCATCCGCAACCGGTCTCGCCCATTGTCTTGGAAAACCAGAAGTGCTCGCGCCATATCGCCGAGTTCGTCTTTGCGTTTGGCGCCTTGGATCTCGACATCCAGATTACCTTCTGCAAGTTGGGTCATGTCGGCGGTGACTCTTTTGATCGATTTCGCCAGCATGGTGCCGATGAATGCGGCTGCTGCAAAACCTAGCAGCAGCGCCGTACCAGCAATGCCCATCGTGGCGTTGGTCACATAGTTCACTTCAGCCGCTGCGCGCGGGCCAACCGTATTTTGCGTGTCGACGACGCCCTGCAAGACAGCGCCATAGCCGTTGGCGAGTTGTGGCCCGATTGTGTCGAGTTGGCTGGCAAGGATATCGTTACGGGTAACGATGAGCCCTCCGATTTCGCTAAACAGGGCCTCGAATCGTGCCGCATGATCATTGTAGGAGTCGACAAAAACGATAAGGTCCGATCGACGCAACATCCGTTGTAAGGTGCCGATTGATGCTTCTGCGAGGCGTAGCTCCTCCAGCGTACGATCCTTATCGTCCAATTGGTTTGCGAGCAGATATTTCTCGCCATAATAGCGCGCCAACATCAGGTGCTGCTGAACCACACCGGCGAGATAGGCGGCCTCTGCGTTACCAGCGCTGTTCGCCTCACGCATCAACTCGCTCAATACGGACCGTGCATCGCGGCCAGCTGCGTTCATCTGTGGGACAAGCAGATTACGGTCTGCCTGAATGGTAACGACCTCACCAAAGGCATCGAGGTACTGTTGCGCCGATGTCGTGAACGATGTGACCTGATCGACCCGGGCAGGGTCTTGAATAAAGGTGGTCAGTTCATTTTTGAGAACCAGAAGGTGTTGTAGCTCGCTGTTCACCTCATTAACGAATTCTTCGCGGTTGTCGGCGCGAAATTTCATAACCGCCAGACGTGCCCGCAACAGCGTCGCATTCGCCTCATTGACCAAGAGACTCTCGCGCGCGGCTTGTCTGTATTCAGTGAAATCACTCCCCAGCGTAACTGTCCCACGCGAAGCGAATGCTGCCAGCAGTGCTAAAAGTGCCAGAACCAATCCAAATCCAGCGAAGATCATTTGTTTGAGGGAGAGTGAATTGACCATTCCAGCTGCCTCCATTGTCGCAAATGCGCACTTCACCATCACTGGTGAAGCCCATCGCGCAATACATTCGCCTGGTCTAATGTTAAGTTAACGTAAGGGAAATTAAACGGGGTCAATGCCGCGTATTTTGGTCATGTTCGACAGGTTGACCTAACGTTTCATTGAGTCCGCCAACGCCGTCGCTCTCATCACCTGTCGGATTTCCGGCAATCCGGTAGCTTTCATTCAACCAGCGGTTGAGGTCGAAGTCCTTGCATCGTGCCGAACAAAAGGGAGAGAATTTTGTGTCTGATGGCTTTTCGCAGATCGGGCAGACAGACTTTCCGCTTTCATTGCTCATGCCGACTGCGCCTCGGGAGCCGATTCTCGCCAAGCATCTGTGATGGATAGTCCGTTGCCAGACAACAACTGGGTTGTCTCAAACAACGGCAGACCGACGACCGCGCTATAGGAGCCAACAATCTGCACCACGAAGGCACCGGCGCTGCCTTGGACCGCATAACCGCCGGCCTTTCCATCCCATTCCATTGTGGTGAGGTAGGCGGCTATTTCGTTGCGTGACAAACGCTTGAAGCGCACCCGTGTCTCAACAATTCGGCTATGAAGACGTCCCTTCAGATCGACCAGAGCAACAGCCGTATGAACGCGATGGGCGCGACCCGAAAGCAGTTGCAAGCACCGTTCTGCCTGAACGCGGGTCTCTGCCTTTGGTAAAATTCGGCGACCGACGGACACCACCGTATCCGCGGCAAGGACCAAACCACCGTGAAAATCTTCTTCCAGCGCTAGACGCCGCTGTGCCGTGAGAGCCTTGGTGCGCGCCAGGCGCATCGCCAAGTTACGCGATAACTCCATTCTTTGTGGTGCTTCGTCCACATAAGCCGGTTCCAAGCGGTCCGGGATCAGACCGATCTGCTCAAGCAGCGACAAGCGCCTGGGCGACGCCGAAGCCAAAATGAGTTTTGGTCGCGAGGGGTCGTTTGGAGCCAGCACCAGGCGAGCGCCTTATTTGTAGCGATAGGTGATCCGACCTTTCGTCAGATCATAGGGTGTCATCTCAACCAGCACTTTGTCGCCAGCAAGCACACGTATACGGTTCTTGCGCATCCGCCCTGCGGTGTGGGCGACGATCTCGTGCTCATTCTCGAGCTTCACGCGAAACGTCGCGTTGGGAAGGAGTTCGGTGACAACACCAGGGAACTCCAGGACTTCTTCTTTGGTCATGCGGATCCTGTGTTTGGAAACGATCTTTGGGTCAACCCTGAGCTCTCTCAGGACAGACTGATTTAGATGCGATGAACAGCGTGTCGCGGCATGTAGCCGAAAAGCGCCGCTAAGTGAAGCTTGCTAGAGCGCAACAATGGTGCACAGTGCCTTACGTTTGACCAAAACGCTGCTGAATGCGCTGGGCAAGACCGTCGCGCATCGCGCGATACGCCTGCAAGATATGTTCGCGTGACCCGTGGACAAGAGTTGGATCGACGGTCGGCCAATATTCAACGTCAACCGCTTGGTCACGCGTCAGCTCCAGTGCCCGGTGGTGGGCCTCTGGCGCAAGTGTAATGATGAGGTCGAAGAAACTATCTTCAATGTCTTCGAAAGTGCGTGGTCGATGGCGCGCGAGGTCTAGACCCATTTCGTCCATTATCGCCACGGTGAAAGGATCGGGTTCACCAGCGCGGACACCAGCCGATTGAATATAGAACTTGCCAGGAACGAGGTGCTTGGCCAACAACTCCGCAACGGGCGAGCGCACGGCGTTCATAGAGCAGGCAAACAGAACAGAGCCGGGCAGCTCAGAGGATGGCCCGCCTGGTACCACGTCATCCACGGGAGAGCCTCAGCCCTTCCAGTGCAAAACGCAAACGAGCGTGAACAGCCGACGCGCTGTTTCGAAGTCGATGCTTATCTTGCCGTCGAGCCGTTCCATCAACAGTGTCGATCCGTCATTATGCAGGCCACGGCGTCCCATATCGATGGCTTCAATCTGACTGGGCGTAGCGGTTTTGATTGCCTCGTAGTAGCTGTCGCAGATCAGGTGATAGTCTTTCACAGCACGGCGAAGTGGAGAAAGCGCCAACATATGGGCAGCAACTGGTTCGTTACCGTCCGCCTCGCGAACATCAAAGACCAAACGACGTTCAACAACCGAGAGCTTTAGGCAATAGGGGCCTCGGTCGTCACCGGGTAGGGCAAAGCTGTTTTGTTCGAGGATATCGTGAACGGCCACCTGACGTTCATGATCGATAGCTGGCCCGCTCCGTCCGATAGAAACCTCATCGATGAGAATGTCTACCAGTCGGTCTGTGCCGGTATTGGTTGGCGTATCTTTGTCCGTCGCGAAGCCAGATTCGGGCAGCATGAAGATCCTCGTCGAGCCGCAAACAGGTCAGGAAACTCTGTTGGAACGTATCGCAACGGAACGGGCATGAGCCGTCAACCCCTCCGTGTGCGCCAATGTCCTCGCCGGAGGTCCCAACTTGGCCAGCGCCTCGGGCGTGCAGGAGAGAACTGAGGTCCGCTTGACGAAATCAAGGACCGAAAGACCCGATGAGAACCGCGCCGAACGTGCCGTTGGCAACACATGATTCGATCCACCAACATAATCACCAATCGCTTCAGGCGTGTGGTGTCCTAGGAAGATAGCTCCGGCGTGGCGAATACCGTCCATCATGCGCTCTGGTTCAGCAACGGCCAATTCAAGGTGTTCGGCGGCCAAGCGGTTGGCCAGGACGACCGCTTCGTCGCGTCCCCCAGCCCGAATGATTGCTCCATAGTCGCGCCAGCTTGCCCCCGCGATTTCCGAACGCGACAAGCTTGCCAACTGACGCGCGACAGCCGACTCGATGGCTTCACCAAGGTCATCATCCAGGACAATGGCAATGGACTGCGCAGCGACATCATGCTCGGCTTGGGCGAGCAGATCGGCAGCCACCCATTCCGCATTGGCTGTGCCGTCCGCGATCACCAAAACCTCAGAAGGGCCGGCGATCATGTCGATGCCGACGGTCCCAAAGACCGCTCGTTTCGCCGCCGCGACATATGCGTTACCAGGACCAACGATCTTTGCCACCGGCGCGATGGTTTTGGTACCGTAGGCCAGCGCGGCAACGGCCTGGGCGCCGCCAATGCGGTAGATCTCATCGACGCCGGCTCGCTTGGCCGCCGCTAGAACCGCCGGATTCAATTCGCCGTCCGGTGATGGCACAACCATAACCACCCGAGGCACGCCGGCGACCTTCGCCGGAATGGCATTCATCAGGACCGAAGAGGGGTAGCTGGCCGTTCCGCCGGGTACGTAGAGACCAACAGCGTCTAGAGGGGTCCAACGCGAGGCAAGTGTGACGCCCAGCGCGTCAGTGTACCGATCATCGTCCGGTCGTTGGCGCTGGTGATGTGCTTCGATGCGTTCCGCCGCCACATTGAGCGCTTCGCGAACGTCGTCTGGAACTTGCTCAACGGCAATATCAATTTCGTCCACCGAAACGCGCAAACCTTCAGGCTCAAGCGACATCCGATCAAAGCGCTCGGTATAGTCACATACGGCGTCGTCTCCCCGCTCGCGCACATCTGCTAGGATGGCATCGACCGCTTGGCGCACATCGGTCGCTTCCTCGCGCTTGGCGGACAATAGATCGTTAAACTGAGCTTCAAAGGTATCGGCTCGCGTATCGAGGCGCAGCGGCATAGCGGTTCCAAAAATCAGAAGCGGGTCGACGAGCGCTCAAGCAGCGTCATCAGGATGGGAAGGCATTGCGTCAGTTGTCCATGCCCCACCCATGTCGGCCATGGCAAGCTCGAGGCACTCGACATGGAGCCGCACCGTGGCGCCGCCTGCAAAGGCAAAGGTCACGATGCCAGCGGGTTCGGACGTTGGCTCGAAAGCGATCGTCAGAAGGTCAAGCACATCGTCGGGCCGGTCGAGATTCAAACCCGCGGTTTCGGCACTTAAGGCACGTGTGACTTGGAGCCCTGTGCGACGGCGCTCATAAGGAGGCGACGTTTTCCCCGCGTTCACCTCCCAGGCAAAGCGGTTGCACACAAGGGCAAAGCGCTTCTCGGCCGGTAGATAGGCCATTTCGCCGATCTTTAAGATCGCGTCCTGCATAGCTGCCGAAATGACGGCGAGATCCTCGGCATCAAAGGCTGCCAGTTTCAACGGTTGTGGAGTATCTGCCATGAGCCCTAGGCAGCGAGCCGCTCGATGGTAGCGCCGCAGGCCGACAGTTTTTCTTCCAGACTCTCGAAGCCGCGGTCCAAATGATAGACCCGCCCAATCGTGGTTTCACCTTCCGCCGCAAGCCCGGCGATGACCAATGACACCGAGGCACGCAGATCGGTCGCCATCACCTCAGCGCCATGCAAATTCGGTTGTCCGTCCACGAACGCGCTCTGACCGTCGAGCCGAATGGCCGCACCAAGACGCGCCAACTCCGCGACGTGCATGAATCGGTTTTCGAAGATTGTCTCAGTGATCGTCGATGTACCTTGCGCCATCGTCATGAGCGCCATCAATTGCGCCTGAAGATCGGTCGGAAATCCAGGAAATGGCTCTGTCGTCACCTTCACCGGGGTAAGACCGTTCCCGTTGCGTGAAATGACAAGATGGTCAGCGCCACGCTCAACGCCGACACCGGCTTGTTCCAGAGTATCCAACGCAGCGCCCAAATGTTCAGCGCGCGTGCCTGTCAGCTTAACCTCGCCACCGGTCATAGCGACCGCCATGGCGTAGGTGCCTGTTTCGATGCGGTCGGGGACCACGGTGTGTTCCGCGCCATGCAGGACATCGACACCCTGAATATGGATTGTTCGCGTGCCGGCGCCCTCAATTTTGGCGCCCATCGCGTTGAGGCAAGCCGCGACGTCGACCACCTCGGGTTCGCTGGCCGCGTTTTCGATAACGCTCTCACCTTTGGCCAAAGCCGCCGCCATCATGGCAACATGGGTTGCACCAACGGATACCCGTGGGAAGTGGATGCGGTTTCCGGTTAGCCCATGGCGCGTTTCTGCGATGGCATAGCCTTGTTCAATGTCGATGTCTGCGCCGAGGCTTGCCAAGGCATCGAGGAAAAAATCGACCGGTCTGGTGCCAATGGCGCAGCCACCAGGCAGCGAAACGCGGGCTTGTCCCATACGCGCTAGAAGAGGGCCAATGACCCAAAAACTTGCCCGCATGCGGCGGACCAGATCGTAAGGCGCGGTCGTGTCGACGATCTCGCTCGCGGTCAAACGAACCGTTGCGCCATAACCGCGGTGCGAACCGGCTCGGCGGCCAGCCACAGCATAATCGACGCCGTGGTTGCCCAAGATCCGTGACAGCGTGACCACATCTTGAAGGCCCGGCACATTATGCAGGGTCAGAGTCTCGGACGTTGCCAAACTGGCAATCATGAGGGGAAGTGTGGCGTTCTTGGCTCCCGAAATTGGGATTGTCCCAAAAAGCGCGTTACCGCCCTCAATGCGGATCTTGTCCATAACAAAAACTCTCTGAAGCAGGGTGCAGACGGTCGTTTAGAATCTATCCCTCGCGGACACAAGAAAGGCGAGGTAGGTTTATCTTGCGATGCACGAAAAGGGTAAAGCCGACCAGATTATGGCTGGCTGTTGTCGTCCAAGCGATCAAAGGCCGAGCTTTCACCCTTTCTGATGGCCTTGCCGGCACGCCGCGCGCTGGACTGCTTCTTGCGCTTGGCAAGATTGGCACGCAGAGCCGATGCTCGGCCGTCCGTTTGGCTGGAATTCGCTTTGCTTGATGGCGCTTTCGTTTTGGTGGGCTGGTCGTCGTCTTGCACCTGAGCCTCCGATGGGGTGATCACTTTCCCGATAAGGCACGTTGACGTGACCGCCAAGGGGGTGGCGGCAAGACCCATTTGGTTTGCCGCCACAAAGTCACCATCAAAATGAGATCGGCGACGTTAAACACAGCTCTTGCGCGCCTCGCGGTGCTGTGTCAGTACGCGGCCTCTAATCAAACGCTGCCGTAGCTCAGGGGTAGAGCACTCCCTTGGTAAGGGAGAGGTCGAGAGTTCAAATCTCTCCGGCAGCACCAGTAATATCAAAGACTTAGATGGCTTCGCCCATTGGGCCCGGTCTGCCAGACACACCGAACGGTGTGCCGTGCGCGGCGCGTTGCTGCTTTAAGCTTCTGAAATCAATGTGGAAAACTCTGCGCCAAGCGGTGCATAGAACCCTCTCATGCGGCGACGGATTGTCATCTTTGTCAGTTGGAACAAATTCGCTTCCGTTCGTGGCACTGCCGAAAATCGTGCCCCAGGACATCGCGCACTGTCCTGTCGATAAGCCCCCAAATTATGGGCTGTGAGAACTCAAGATTGTCCAAGGCAATTCACAAAGGTCAGGGTCGAATAGCTGGCTCAGACCAAACCTCAAACGAAGCTTATAGCCAAAACAGCTCTTAAAGCGTTGGCTGCTTTCAGCCCAATGCGGACCTTTGCTGCGTCCATCACACCGGACTTCTTGTCTGGCACCCTCCATGAAGCCGGAGAGGTCGAAGCAAACGTCGCTACCGGCTACCACGCCATAGAATTCTTGCTCTGGGGCCAAGATCTCAATGGAACCGGCCCAGGTGCCGGCGACCGCTCCTACACCGATTTTGATGCTGCCAATTGCACGGGCGGCAATTGCGACCGCCGCATCGAGTACCTTGTTGCTGCGTCTGAGCTGCTCATCGCAGATCTGGAAGAGATGGTTGGCAATTGGGAAGACGGCGGCGCTGCCCGTTCGGAATTGATGGCTGAGGAGACCGCAGGTCTCGCCGCGATCCTCACCGGCATGGGCTCCTTGTCCTATGGCGAACTGGCTGGGGAGCGGATGAAGCTCGGCCTGCTTCTCAACGACCCGGAAGAGGAGCATGACTGCTTCGCCGATAACACCCACAACTCGCACTATTTCGATCAGATCGGCATTCGCAATGTCTACACCGGCACCTATCGCCGTGTGGACGGATCAGTCGTCTCCGGCCCGTCTGTCTCGGATTTGGTTACGACCGTAGACCCGGCGCTGAACGCGGAAGTGATGGGCAAACTTGATGCCACAGTCACAGCGATGGCCATCATGCGCGCCCGTGCTGAGAGCATCGAGGCGTATGACCAGATGATTGGCGAGGGCAACGACGCTGGCAATGCGGTCGTTCAAGCCGCCATTGATGGTCTGGTGGATCAAACACGGTCCATTGAACGGGTTGTCGCGCTCCTGAACCTCGATGCCATTGAGTTTGAGGGGTCCGATAGCCTCGATAACCCAACCGCGGTTTTCCAATAGGGTCCCAATGATCCTGAAGTCGCAAACGCTATGGATTGGGGCGAGCGCTTTTGGCGCTTGCCTCATTCTGTTTGGGGTAGCCATGGGGGGCCCGGTTGCCTCGTCGCAGGATCCCCTGCCGCATAGGACTGATCTTTCGCTAGAAGACCGCCTGCGGGTCGCCAGTGTTACGGCGCCAGCTACTGCATACGATTCTGCCCAAGCCTTTGAAGCTATGGCCGGCGGTGCAGCCACGTTTGCTGGAACACCCGACGGCAATGCCTTCTCGCGGTTCTCGCAGAACCTGTCTTTCGAGCAGCAATCGGACTTCAATATTGGCGACTCGCTGTTCACGAAGCTTTGGGTTTCGTCGCCATCTTCAACCCAAGCATCCGATGGCCTAGGCCCGCTCTTCAACGCCAGGTCATGCCAGAGCTGTCACCTTAAAGATGGTCGTGGTCATCCACCACTGGACATGAATGATAGCGCGATATCCATGTTCCTGCGCTTATCTGTTCCTCCGCGCACAGAAGCTGAACTCGCTGCGCTGGATAGCCGAGCAATGCTGCGCATCCCTGAGCCGACCTATGGCGGGCAATTCCAGGACCTTGCGGTTCCCGGCCTGCAGGCCGAAGGGCGCATGTTGATCGAGTACACCGAGGAAGAGGTGGTGCTGGCCGACGGTGACGTTGTTTATCTTCGTCGCCCGACCTACTCCGTTGCCGATCTTGGTTTTGGCCCGATGGACCCAGAGGTGATGTTGTCACCTCGTGTGGCACCGCCGATGATTGGCTTGGGTCTCATTGAAGCCATCCACCCAGACGATATCCTGGCCAACGCGGACCCGGATGATGATGATGGAGATGGCATTTCTGGGCGGCCAAGTTGGGTGATTGATGAGGCAACCGGGGAGCTGGCTTTGGGCCTTTTTGGTTGGAAGGCATCCAACCCCACCGTACGCCAACAATCAGCTGGCGCTTTCGCAGGCGACATAGGCATCTCAACCCCGGACTTGGCCAGCCACCATGGCGATTGCACCGACAACCAAGATGCTTGCTTGGCTATGGCTTCCGGCGTTCAAGAGCGGCTCGGTGACACCGAAGCGCCAGACCCAGTATTGGATTTTGTCACTTTCTATGCGTCCAACCTGGCTGTCCCGATGCGACGCGATGTCGAAGATCCGGAGGTTCTTCGCGGCAAAGAACTGTTCAACACGACTGGCTGCGCCGCCGGTCATCGCCCGAGTTATGTAACCAGCCGCAACGCCGCAACCGATGCTCATCAATTCCAACTGATTTGGCCATACTCTGACTTTCTGTTGCACGACATGGGTGAAGGATTGGCAGACCACAGGCCTGTCGGCGATGCATCTGGCACAGAATGGAAAACGCCGCCACTCTGGGGGATTGGGCTGACGGAAACCGTCAATGGCCACACGCAGTTTTTGCACGATGGGCGCGCCCGCTCCTTGCTTGAGGCTGTGCTATGGCATGGCGGTGAGGCGCAAACCGCTAGGGATACCGTCGTCGCTATGGATCGTGACGATCGCAATGCTCTTATTCGCTTCTTGGAGAGCCTGTAGATGCGCCAATTTCTTTTGGCTGTGGGTCTGTCGCTTCTCGCAACCGCGACCAGCGCCCAGACCGATTTGGGCGCCATCACGCGCGGTATGATTGAGGGCCACATCCTGCCCAGTTATGCCGCCTTGGTAGGCGTCGCAGATCAGCAAGTCGTTGAGATACAAGCATTGTGTGACGACCCTTCAGCAGCTGCGCTCGAACGAGTTCGCTTTCGCTTTGCCGACCTGGTTGAAGCTTGGTCTGCGGTGGAGTTCATCCGTTTTGGACCTGCGCGCGAGAACAACGCCTACGAACGGCTGTTCTTTTGGCCTGACCGCAATGGGCGCGGCCTAAATCAGGTTCAGGGCGTCATCGCCTCGGAAGATGAAAGCGTCACCTCAGTGGACAGCCTCCAAGGTAAAAGCGTCGCACTGCAGGGGCTGCTGTCGTTGGACTATGTGCTGTTTGGAACGGGGTCGGAAACTCTGGCAGAGGGCAATGACCATCGTTGTGCTTATGCGTCATCCATCACAGGAGCCATCGCGGCCACGAGCGCTGCTGTTTCCGACGGCTGGACGGGCGATGATGGGTATGCAGCCTTGATGCTCAATCCCGGCCCTAACAACGCCCTCTACCGCACAGAGAGCGAGGCTCTTCAAGAGATTCTGAGAGCGATGGCCGAACAGCTGCAAATCGCTCATGATGCGAAGCTCGTCAGGGTCGTTGGTACGGCCCCGTCCGAGGCCCGTTATCGTCGGGCTCCCTTCTGGCGCTCGGGGCAAAGCCTGCCTTCACTCATCGCCAACGCCGAAGCCATGCTTAGCCTCAACGAAGTCGGGCAATTTGGCGTGCTCCTGCCAGACCAATCTCAACGGTTCGCAGGAACCGCCAAGTTCGAGCTTGGACAGGTGATCAGCCGCTTGGGTGCTTTGGTGGACACCGGCGCTGATCTGGAAGCCCTGGTGACCAGCGATGATACACATGGCCGCGTTGCCAGCGTTGCTCTTCCGTTGGCTGGCGCCATTCGGATCGTCGGCGAGGTCTATCCTGCCGAGCTCGGCTTGACGATGGGGTTCAATTCGCTTGATGGCGACTAACGAAACGCTCACCAGACGACACTTCGCAGCGCTCTGCGCCGCCTCCGGGTTGCTGCCCTTGGCGCCGCTCGCGGCTGCGTCTGGTATCCCTGCCTTCTTGTCGGCCTTCCGTGATGAACACGGGCAATACGGTGTTGCTGCTTTGGGAGAGGACGGAAAAATCGTCTTCAAGGAACGGCTGCCTGCAAGAGGCCACGACACCGTCGTTTCCCCGGCCGCTTCGACAGCGGTTACCTTCGCGCGGCGACCGGGCCGATTCGCCCTCGTTTTCGATCTTCAGCGGCGTGTACCGAGCTTCGCCTTTGAGGCCTCTGCCGGCCGCCATTTCTATGGCCATGGTTTCTTTTCGTCAGACGGGCGACTGCTGTTTGCCACAGAGAATGATTATGATGGAGAGGCCGGTGTCGTTGGCATCTATGACGTTGCCGCCCAGTACAGACGGATCGGTGAGTTCCAAACCCACGGTATAGGCCCGCATGAAGCGCTCCTGCTAAGAGATGGACGAACGATTGCGGTGGCCAATGGCGGCATCCTCACCCACCCGGACTTTCCACGGCAGAAGCTCAACCTGGCCAGCATGGCGCCTTCGCTCTCCTATATTGACCTAAACACGGGTGACTTGCTTGACCAGGTGTCACCACCGAGCGAACGCCATCAGCTTTCCATCCGCCACATCGACCAAGCGAATGATGGTACCGTTTGGTTTGGAGGCCAGTACGAGGGCATTGCCACCGACACGGTACCCTTAATCGGGCGTCATCAACGTGGACAGCCATTGGAGTTCATCGATCTACCTCGCCAAATCACAAACAGCTTTCGCCAATACATCGGATCGATAAAAGCCAACCGCGGAACCAACGAAATCGCAATCACCAGCCCGCGCGGTGGACTTATAGCGGTGCTGGATAGCACCGAACGAACCCTACTTCATACGCATCGCCTGGAGGATGTTTGTGGCATTGCGCCCAGCGGCTTTAGCTTTGCCAACACAGCAGCGGCAGGGTTCAGCCTTGACAGAGTTGTCACTGGTGGCGGGCTTTTGTGGGACAACCATCTACGGCCCGCACGTGCTTAAGCACGGAAGGTCAGCCTCCCGCCCTGAGCTGGCTTCCAGTGACAGCTCCGAACTCCTGCCGTAGGCTGACATCGTCACCGTTCAAAGGAGGTCAGCACCGTGAGGAAACAGGTCATCAGCCACCCCGATATGCCGCAGCCGTATGGCGCTTACTCCACATCGGTCAGGGCAGGCGACTTTTTGTTCATTTCAGGCCAGGCTGGGATTGTACCGGCGACTGGTCAAAAGGCTGGTGAAGACTTTGATACCCAGGCGCGGCAAGCGTTCGAAAACCTCAAGACGTGCCTTGCCTGCTCTGATGCTTCCATGGACGATGTTGTTAAGGTCATCACCTGGCTTGGTGACCCCGCCGAGAGGGCCGCTCTGAATGACTTCTTCGGCGAGTACTTCCCTGTTGACCCTCCGGCTCGGTCAACGCCCATCGTCGAGCTGCCAATGGGATTGTTGCTGTCGATCGAGGCGACCGCGATCTATCCTCGGTGATCGATTTTGACGGCTTACACGCTGAAGCTGACCAGTTTGAGCATCAGTTCGAGCTGACTGCTGACGCCCACCTTTTCGAAGGCCCTCTTCAGGTGTGTTTTGGCGGTGTTGACCGTGATGCCGAGTTCATCCGCGACGTCTTGCAGGTCTAGCCCTTTCGACAGCAAACGAACTGTTTGGGTTTGAGATGATGACAACCCATAGATGTGTTGCACGATTTCTATCTGGCCGTTCAGGTCTGGGCTTTCACCAAACAGAACGAACACACGGCCATCGGCGACTTTGACCCAGCACAGAAGCAGCGCGCCGTTCGGATCCTCCCCCAACACTACTGGAAACTTCACCGCTCGGCCCCCATCGGAGGCAGCAAGATTGAACTTCGCGAAGCTTGTTAGCTCATAGGCGCGCTCGACCTGGCCGCGCAGCTGTTGATCCCAGGCGGGTTTTGAGGCGCGCAGGCGCCCTTGGCTTATCGTCAGGCCGTCAAAACCCTTGATCTGATCTGCCGCGGCTTGGTTGAACCAAACAACGTCGCATTGTTGAGTGACTTCGACGGTCGGGGATTTGGCGTCTCGTGACGGCTGAGACCAAACTCCATGAAATACGATACGCCAGCGGTCATCATCTTTCTGCAATAGTCGAAAATTGTTCGATAGGTTTGGCGGCGCCAAAGGGTTTTCGGTGTCCGCCACAATCTGATCGAAGATCGCCCAAGCCAGGTTGCCACGGATGTGGATGCTCAGGTTTTCGCGCCTTACATCCGCATTTATTTCAGCAGGCTCAGCTTCCATCGCTTGAAGCATGTTGGATTGAAAAGCCTCAAATCCATCTGCGATCTGAAGCGTCCCACACTCCATGATGCTGTGGAACGTATCATCGGCAACCCAGTTTTGCGCCCACTTGCTTTGGTCGCGCGAGAGGTAGCTCTCGAGATCGTCTTCAATCACCGTGAGGACTTCTCGTTGCTCGGGCGTCAGACTAGGCGACGTTTCGCTCATTGGTTGCTACCTGCTTGGATATGCGATCGGTCTGCTTGTTTCTGTCTTCCTTGTAGCGGTGATTTTTGCTGTCGCCAATTTGCCGAGCAGGGTCGGTGCAGCTGAGAACACAGCAACCATCAAAGGATGCTTGGCGCCTTCTTTCTGCCCACCGAAGAACTCAAAATACACGCTCTCATCGGCAGATGACGATCCAGCGAAATGGCCGGACTTGCGGCTGTTGGCTTGTATCGCGATCCAATCTGACATTGTTTCCTCCAGGGCATCGTTCAACCTGGAGACAGTGATACCCACCAAACCCCAGTCTGGTTGTCACCCCAGCGGATGACACGCCTCAAGAAAAGCCACCGGTGTTTGCAATGGCATCGTCAAACGTCTGCCAGCCCCTTGAGCAGGCATTTGGGCGTTCAACCAGACGTCACACGACTGGTGCTGCTCAGGAATAAATCCGGCCGCCCAGATATTTCATGCCGTTGTCGCAGTTGACTGTGACAACCCGCTTGCCCGCTCCAAGTTCGACAGCAATGTCGATTGCCGCGCAGACATTGAGACCGGTGGAGCCGCCACCAAAGATACCCTCCTCTCGGGCCAGTGTCCTGCACATGTCGAACGCACGTTCCTGATCGATCGTGCGGACATCGCTCAGCTTGGATCGGTCAAGAAAGGGAGGGTCAGGAAACACCGCGATACCCTCGACATTGTGGGACCCTGATTTTCCCGTTGTGAGTAGTGGTGACTGCGAAGGTTCAAGGGCGACGATGTCTGGCTTGCATCCAACACTGGCCATTCCATCTGACGACCCCATGATCGCGCCGCCTGTGCCAACCCCCATGCAAAACACATCGACCTGCCCATCAAAAGCGTCAGCAATCTCTTGGCCCATCGGTTCGTAGCCTCGTCTCACATCAGGCGATCCAAACTGATCGGCATAATAATGGCCTGGCTGTTCTCCGAGCTTGTAGGCCCTTTGTTTCATCCGCTCAGCAAGCTCGTGGGTTATTCCGCCTTCTACGCTGGGCTCCACTAGGACGTTGGCACCAAAGGCTTCCATGGCCTGCTGCTTACTTTTGGAAAAGGCGTCGGAGAAGATCGCTGTGAAGTTGAGGCCCAAAACGCCAGAGATGAATGCGAGCGCCGTCCCCGTGCTGCCTCCGGTGTACTCAACAACCGTCATGCCGGGCTCGACGTCTCCACGCTGCATTGCCGCTTGCAGCACCGAAATCGCCATACGATCTTTGTAAGATCCGGTCGGGTTGCCAGCCTCCAGCTTCACCCAAACTTCCGCAGCCCCTTCAGGAACAATTTTGCCAAGGCGCACCAATGGCGTGTTCCCAATCGCTGCAAGACCAGCACCTGCAGTTGACATGACATTTCCCCCGAAACCAGTGTCGCGCTTGGGCTGGAACTTACCAGTTTTGCGGCTGAATGTTCAGGGGCGTCCATCTGGAGCCCAAAAGTCTGCTTCCCGCCCACAGCTGACCTTTGATCGCCCGTTGAGCGTGGATCTGAATGACTGCACCGGGCGGAGATCAGACATAGGCCATGGGGTTTGGCGATAAGAATGCGGTTGGTGGGCCATAGCCAAGTCGCTGATATTGATGACGAAGCGTTCCGTGGTCAAAGACGCCCAGCAGCTCGAAGAACTCGTCGGTTAGAATACGCTTCAACGCCAGATCAGAACGAGATCGGGCATCTAAGTTGAGAGCGAACGCAAAAGGACGATCTTGTTGCGTGATCCATCCCACAAACCAGCCAATATTTTGCTCTGGCCCCGTTGCCCAGCCCGTCTTGCCATGCAGCACGAACCCATCGCCACGCTCGATTACCGAGATTGACTGAACAGTCGCGAGCGCTCTTGCAGAGAAAGGTAGCTGATTGATCGCCAATGCTCCCATAAAGCGAGCCTGCTCCACCGCGCTGATCTGCAATGGTCCGTCCAACCAGAATCGCTCAACGTCAGTCCCTACTTGTGCGTTGCCATAGGAAATCTGTTCGAGCCGTTCCATGTACAGAGTGATACCGATACGCCTCGCCAGTTCTTGAAAAACAGGAACATTTGATAGCCCGAAGGCTTCGCCAATGGTCATATCGCGTTCCCAGGCGTCTATAGGCTGCGCTTGACCACCATATGGGATGAGTTCGTCTTCATTGGCGACGACGCTGAGTTCAAGGGCGATGAGACTGTTGATGAACTTGAAAGTTGAGGCGGGAACGAAACTCTGTTCAGCACGGGCTGAGTTCACAAGGGTCAAACGACCTCTCGACACATCCAAGAGAACGAATGTGCCAATGGTTTCGCGTCGCTCAAAAACCTCGATCAGATCCGGCCTGTCCTCGATGGTGTATTCAAGATCTTGAGCAACTGGGATGGCCGCAAATGTCAGCGCGACCACGAGCATCCATGGCAAGGCAGTGATGAAATTGATGCCAGCGTTCATTGACCTGCAGACCTCATACCATGGGGGCTGACACGCCGAAGACTTGGTGACCTGTCCAAGCAGAGGTCGCCTTATCGAGCAGGAACTGCGCCAAGCTTCGGCGCGAGATCGATGTTCCGCGTTCTGGCAGTGCGTTGGCTAGGCTTCGATATCGGGTTTCTGCAGTGTCCGATAGGAAGCCGCAACGCACTGCCAGGGTGTCGATATTCGCTGCGCTCAGGGTTTCTTCCATCCGGGTTGCGCTGCTGACGACATTGCCGACTAAAGCTTTGAGAAGCTTGTCTTGCAGTCGTGTCTGAGGGAAGAGCAGCGCGCTCGAGGTGACGATCACTCTGCTGACTCCAACCTTGTAGGCCGCTTCTACGATTGCTTCCGCTGACTGGTAATAGATTGCCGTTGCTTTCTTCGTTGGCAATCGCCCGCCGAGCGTTGAAATGACAACGTCCTGTCCTTGAAAAACATCCGCAAGAAAGCCCGTGTCACACGGATCACCGACACATGTCTCGAGCTCATCATGCTGGATATCAAGTCGCGTGGCGTCGGAGCGGACAACCGCGGTAACGCTGGCGCCCTGCTTAAGGGCCAATTCAATCACGTGCCTACCGGTGCGTCCGTTGGCACCAAGAACTACCAATTTCATATCCATTCCTGATTTCCTTTTAGGCGGGCGCCTGCTCGCAATTCGCTCGGCGGCGTCGACTTCTGCCCGCCAATAGCATGCAATTTTTGCTGGTAAACTGCCGAGATTTGTTGCCTAAGTATGCGAAAATCAAAGACTAAAGATCACATGTCATTTGACTGGAACCACGCAAAATCATTCCTCGCCGTCGTCGATGAAGGCTCCTTGTCAGCAGCAGCCGTGAAGCTTGGCCAGACGCAACCGACAATCAGCCGCCAGATCGGTGCACTCGAAGCATCCCTGGGCGCGACGCTTTTTGAACGGACAGGTCGGTCCGTCATCCTGACAAAAGCGGGCGCCGACTTGGTGGAACACGTCCGAGCGATGGCCGAAGGTGCCAATCACTTGTCGCTGGCGGCCTCCGGGCAGTCACAGTCGATCGAAGGTCGGGTCAGGATCACAGCATCAGAAATGATGTCCGCCTACACTCTGCCGACAATTCTGAAGGGCCTTCGCGAGCAGGCGCCGCAGTTGGAACTCGATGTTATCGTCGACAACGCGATGCGCGATCTGGTGCAACGGGAGGCGGATATCGCGATACGCCACACCCGGCCGGAACAACCCAATCTGATCGCCAAGCGCGTCGGCGATGACGTGATGCGCTTCTACGCAAGCCAAGAGTATCTAGAACGTCAGGGAGACCCGACACCAAATAATCTGTCCCGTCACCAGATCGTTAGCTTTGTCGATGCCGACCAGATGCTTGGATATCTCGTGCCGGCTGGGCTCAATGTGACGAGGGCAAATTTTGCGCTCACCTCTTCCTCGCAGATCGCGACAATAGAGATGGCACGGACCGGACTTGGTATGATGATCATGCCAGAAAGGGTGGCCGACAATTTCACCGACCTTGAGCCTGCACTTGATGAGATCGAAGCGTTCCGTGTGCCAACCTGGCTCGTCACCCACAAGGAGTTGCACACCAGCCGCCGCATACGATTGGTATTCGACGCGCTGGCGCAGCACCTTTCTTAGTGAAGAGATCCGTTGGGGCGGAGCCACCAGAGCACAAGCCCCTCCTCACTCAGTCTCCAAGCGAAACTTGAGGAACGTTTCCCCGTCATACTCAATCGTTGCGATATGTTCCGCGCCTGCCCTTCTGAACGCACCCAGGTTCTTTCGGGTTGGCGGCAAGAGGAACGTCACGAACGCAATGCGTTCGTCGGCAATGGCAAAGTCTATGGCTTTCTTCGTGATGCGATTACCCAGCCCAAAGACATCATGTCGGAGGACCAACCCAAAATCCCACTCATCGCCCTCCTTCTGAAAACCGCCCCACCCGACATACTGTCCATCGGATAGAATGGCCCAATGCCCAAGACCGTCGCGCTCCCAAGACATTTCCTTTTGCGCAACGAACTTCGCCGCTGCCTCATCGTCCCACTTCGAGGTGAGAAGCGGCATGTGCTCTGCCACGCGCGGATCAGACATGTGCGCGGCGATTTCGGCTAGATCGATCTCGGGCAACCGAGCGAACGTGATCTCATTCTTCACAACAATGTCCTTACCTTAGGATAGGTAGCTCGATAACCGTCGCTTGTATTGACATGGGACGCGCCGGTTCGCTTCAGGCCACGGCCGTCCTTAGTCGGCCTGGCTGGCAGCGCGCAAGCCACGCGCCAACTCATCGAAGACAATCCGGATACGGCGGCTGGTTTGCAGCTCGCGGTGCGTGACCAACCAGACCGGGAATTGTAACGATGGCAGGTCGGGCAACACCTTTTCCAGGTCTGGTTCTGGGTCACATAGTGCTTCGGGTAGAACGGAAACGCCGTAACCGGCCTTCAGCATCTCCCAAACCACAACGCCGCTATCGCTGGTGATCACAAAGTTCTCCTGCTGAAGCGGAATCCCCAAATTGCGCATGGGTTCAAGAAGGCGCTTTGGATCCGGATTGCCAAGGAAGGCGTGGTCGGCGATGTCGCGTGGTGCCCGAGGTCGGCCGACGCGATCGAGGTAGGTTGATGCTGCGTAAAATCCTGCTTTGAAGTCGCCAACATGACGCGCAATGAGATCAGGCTGCTCCGGGCGAGCATGGCGGATCGCGATATCTGCGTCGCGCTGTTGTAGATTTTGCAAATCGTTCGAGGAGACCACACGCACGCGAATAGCTGGGTGCTTTTCGCGCAGCGGCGCCAGAACGGCAGGAAGAGTGCGCGCTGAAAGCAAATCGGTCGCAGTGACGGAGACCTCACCAGACACATCAGCGGAATGGCCGACAGACGCCATGGAAATCAGATTGGCCGCCTCGCCCATGGCGCGCACATGATCCAGGAGATCATGCCCGGTTTGTGTCAATGAAGGCCCACGGACACTGCGCTCAACAAGCGTAACGCCCAGCCTTGCTTCCAGTTCTGATATCTGGCGCCCAATGGTCGGCTGCGTGGTCTTCAGCACGCGCGCGGCGCCGCTGAACGATCCTTCCTCAGCCGTGGCAAGGAACGCCCGCACTTGGTTCCAGTCAAAAGAGATCGCATCCCAGTTCATGCACTGGCGTATACCAGATGTACGAAATTGGGCAATTTTCTGTTCCCCTGCGTATAGCTAGATCATTGGTCATCAACGCAACGACACCGCACCAGACCGATCCGGCCTTCGACATCTGCGGAGAACCGTGTGACGCGTGCAGCTCATGAAAGACCAAGAACAATGCAATACGAAACACCACCCCGCGACCCGCGCATCCTCCTCTCCGCCCTTTGGGTGTTCTTCCTCATGAACATCATTTTCCGTGACATTCACCAGTTCCTGTCGCCCGGCTATATGGATTGGGTCTTGGCTGGCGAAATGTTCGGACAGCAAATCACCGATGAGCTGCTTCTCTACGGCGGCATCGCCGTCGAAGTGATGATCGCCATGGTGCTTCTGCCTCACATTCTGCCGCGCCGAGCACTGCGCATCGTCAACACTGTTGCGGCAGTATTCACCGCGGCTCTGGTGCTGTACACGCCACCGATCGACCCGGACGATGTGTTCTTTCTCGTGATCGGCTTGGGCGCATTGCTGGCTATCGTTTGGATTGGCTGGACGAGATTCACGCCCCCGAATCCAGAGGCCCAGACGCAAGCCCCAGGCTACGTCTGGCAATAACTGTCAAGCTCAGGGCCGCCGCCAGTTGGCGGCCCTAACGCAGCGCCTTTCACAATCCGTTTTTGAGCAGGCTGACCGCACACCGCGTGCGATGTCAGGTTGGGGATAGTCATGTCCAAACTTACCCGCGGCGAGTACATCTTCCTCGCCTTCATCTTCTTGTTTTCCTTTGTTCCAACCTTCGGCAGTTTGTTTCGGCTTGTCGAACTCGCTGGTGGACCGGCCGTTCTGCCGGAAAATCCCCGCGCGACGTTGGGGCAAATCCCAATCGTCTTGCATATTGTGTCGAGTTTCGTCTTTTGCCTGATCGGCTCGATCCAATTCTTGCCGAGCGTTCGCCGTTGGCGTGTTGACCTCCATCGTCGACTTGGTTGGATCATCGCTTCAGCCGGGTTGGTGAGTGCGCTGACCGGTTTTTGGATGACCAACGTCTTCGACTTTCCGGCAGACCTTCAAGGGCCGATGCTCTACTGGGGTCGCGTCGTGTTGAGCACAGCAATGGCTGGACTGATCGTGTCGGCGGTCGTTGCTGCCAAACGCAGAGACATCAACCACCATCGTGCCGCGATGGTCAGGGCCTATGCGATCGGCCAGGGAGCGTCGACACAAGCCGTGTTGGGGATCGCCATTATGGTGGGATTTGGAATCGAACCAGCCGGCTTTTGGCGCGACATCACGATGCTTGGCGCTTGGGCACTAAACCTCATCCTGGCCCAGGCCTTGATCTCCGGTTGGATGCCAAGGGCACGCAATCGGGCCTATCGCCAGGTTCAAGCAGCGGCGGAATAGACGATGTCCTTTGCAATATCTGCCGATCATCCGAGCGAGACTGTCACGCTCTGCGAACGCTTGGCACCGCGATACGACAACCTCCACCGACGCTGGTTGGCGCACGGTGGGGGCGAAGCCCAAGCCGCATTGGAGGCGAGTGTTAGGGCCGTCATGGGGAGCAAGGAGCGCCTTCTTGATGTTGGCTGCGGTACCGGCGCTCTTGCACGCAGGCTGGTTCGTGAGGGCATGGACGCAAGCCAAATCACGCTGCTCGATCCATCCGAAGAGATGCTGGCACTGTGCGACGACATTCCCGCGCGCAAGGTGAACGGACGACTTGAAAGTTTGCCATTTGACGATGGCGCCTTCGATATCGTCGCCTGTGCCTGGGCCCTGGAGACAGCATCTGACTTGTTGAAGGCGATAGCCGAGCTGTCGCGGGTGACGAGATCTGGCGGAGCGCTGTGCTTGGTGTTTTGCGACGATGTTACGGCCACCAGTCCGGTCACTTGGCTGATGCGATGGGCCATGAAACGCCGTGGGCTGGGAAAACTCCTTTCCCCGGAGCATGTGCGATCAATCCTTTGGAGGAATCATCAGTTTGATGTTCGTATCGTTCCGACGAATGGATTGGGAACGGCACTGATTGCGCGCAAATCATGACCCCTCCAGCAAACGATCGGTTGCGCGATTTAAGTGGTCTCGAACTAATAAAGCGGCACTCGGTACAGCAGCACCCGCTACGACCAGACAACGGGTCGCTGGATGTATTTCAAAACGAAGAATGACAAATCAATGACCTTTCCAAGTACAACCTTGCATATGCTTTGCGGTAAGATCGCGGCCGGAAAATCCACGCTTGCTGTTCGGCTCGCCAGTCAAAAGAATTCGGTATTGATTGGTGAAGATGAGTGGTTGCGGACCTTATTTGCTGACCAGCTAAAAACTCCGCGTGACTATATGCGATACTCGACGAAACTGCGCGAGGTGTTGGCGCCACATACAATCGCTCTGCTGAGCACGGGGGTATCTGTTGTACTCGATTTTCAGGCGAACACGCTGGAAAGCCGCGCGTGGATGCGGAGGATCATCGACCAGGCAAACGCCGCCCATCAACTCCATGTCCTAGCGCCACCTGACGAGGTGTGTCTCGCCAGGCTCAAGCGACGCAATGCGTCGGGCGAACACCAATTTGCGGTTTCTGAGGAACAGTTCCATCAGGTTTCCAAGTACTTTGTCGCACCTACACCTGACGAGGGCTTCAATCTGGTGCTACACACGTAATCGGTTTTGACCTGCTAGGCGTCACAAACAGGTCGAACGATCAGCTCGGCGTGATACCAGAAAGAGTCGGTGCTGGCCGAATGTCCACTTTGGGCGGGGAACGGACATTGCTGACGGGCCTCTCGGGCAAGAGCTGCGATATAAAAACCCAAGGATCCCAAGACAATCCGGCTAGGAAAATGTCGTCTGGAGAATAAAGGACAGTGTGAAAAGCGACAGCACGGTCGAGAAAAGGACCGCGATCGCAATGCGCTTGGTCTCAACACCATATTGCAGCGCAATCACAAAAGGCATCGCGCCGCATGGCCCAGCAGCGACCAGGATTCCGATGTAGCTCCATGCTGTGTCGCTTTCGAAGGACGCTGACAGCAAAAAAACCAGACCAGGGTGCAAACAGAGCTTTGCTCCAACGACAACAAAAACCAAAATGCCAACGGGTCGCAAATTGATGGTTGCGAGCACAACGCCCAAAGCGAACATCGAGACCGGAGCGGCCGCGCCGCCGGCAAAATCGGCGAACGTCATGATCCCGCTTGGCAACGAATCCCCGACCCACCAGGCTGGAATGCCCAATGCCGGGGCGTAGACAAAGGGATTTCGCGACAACTTCTTGAGCGCCGGAGCAATCCCTTTGTCCTGTGATGTTGCGGCTTCGACAAGCATCACGGTCCCGCAAAACACAATGAGATCGATCAGGATAATGCCCGCGATCGGGCTGGCTGCCTCATTACCAAGGGCAAGGATAGCGATCGGGCGCACAAAGAAGACGTGGTTTGAAAAGACTGCCGTCATGCCAAGCAGAAGCGATTCAGCTAGCGACAACCTGAACACACTTCGCGACACTATGGCGATCGCTGCGTAGATCACGCATTCGGCGAAGAAGTAGCTGGCAAGGACCGGGACATTCAGATCATCAAGAGGCGTGCGGACAATGATGGCGAAGACCAGAGCCGGTGTGCCAATGAAAAACACAAAACGATTGATTTGAGTGGCATGGGCGGCATCGACCACATGCTGCTTGCACAGGACAAAACCGACCATGAGCACCGCAAAGATAGGAAGAATAGGATCGGCTAAAGACTGTAGCATTTGTCTGAATTGGACTGGACGAACACGTCACCAGCGTCGCGCAAGCTATGAAGCTTAACAAGCCGACGCAAAACGCCGACCAAGCCCAATCCACAATCGATTACCGATCTATGCGACACATAACACGTGATAAGGCCCGCCCAATTTTTTGGCGTCCGCTCAGGGCGGGAAGCAGACCTTTGACGCCGTTGCCAAACATCGAATCCGCTCAAAGTAAGCTTCTACAACAGCCGGCCAGGAAGTGCTTGCCGTCGGACGAGGCTTTCTGGAGAATAGACCTCCTCGATGTCATAGAACTGACTTACGGCAGGCACGCCCTCGGGAAGCTCGAACCAAGGTTGGCGGTCTTCCGTGTAGATGTGTATATCCGGTGGATGGCGGTCAGGGTTATCCAGCGTGCCCACCCTGACAAAGTGAATATAGTCGGCCAGTTTCTCACCGATGATGAGATAGTTGCTCCAGACGGCGATCTGGCACTTCGGAAATCGCGCTATGCGCTGCCCTGATCCGCTTGGTGACGATACGGTGACGTGGTTCACCTCCCCGCTCATCAGTTCCACCCTATCGGCTTCGATCAAGGCATTGATTGCGAAAGCGCCGCCACTTTGGCGCTGACACCAACGACAATGGCAGCCGTGAACGATCAGCGGATCGGACGTCATCCGGTAGCGCACGTGACCGCATGTGCAGCCTCCCTCATAGGTTTCATTCTCGGTGGCCATAAGCGATCCCCAATCGTTATCTGCCAAGGCAAAATACAACAAATGCGTGACATGCACAAAATCGCTGCCCGCACCACGTGAAGAAGAACCGGTGCGTGGAGAACCTATTCGCCGAGCTGATGTCCCAATAAGGTGGGTTACCGAAAATGGCCCTCCAAAAGAGGCCTTATCAAACGACATCAAACGAGCATCGGGGAAGCGTGATGGAGCTAAGAGCAGTAAATGGGTCGACCCCAGAGGAGCGGTTGAGCGAACTCGAACTGGAGCTTCCACCCGTTCCTGAGGCAGTAGCAGACTATGTAACCCATACCCAGATTGGCCCGATCATTTACACCTCCGGGATGCTGCCTTGGATTGCCGGTGATTTGAAGTTCAAAGGCAAAATGGGTGCCGAGTTAACGCTCGAGGATGGTTACAAGGCATTCCAGCTTTCGGCCCTAAACGGTCTTTCCCTCTTGCGCTCGATCACCGGTGACCTTTCTCGCATCAAGCGCATTCACCGACTGGAGGGAACCGGTGGAGCCACCCCAGACTTTGTTGATATGCCGTTGGCGCTCAATGGCGCATCGCACCTGATCAACACCGTGTTCGGCGAAAAGGGTGCCCATTCGCGGATGATCTATTCCAACCCGTCAATGCCAATTGACTGCGCCACACTCTTGGTCTTCTGGGCTGAGGTTTGATGTCTCGCACAAGCGAACCTGGCACCTGATCTGAGTGTTAGCTCAGGGCGGATACTGTTGAAAAAGTCCGTGTTGGGCAGCCATTGGCCAAGAATGTAGAATCTGAATTCACAACTGGTTCGGCGGCAGAACTAGGTTCCCCAGCAGTTCAATTGTCGAAATCAGGTTCCAAATTTTCTGACCAAGTTTGGAGCTTCAGACTTCTTCAACAGTATCGGCGGGAAGCGGACATCCACCACCGTTGCGAAGTGCTGCTTCAATGGCCCTGAGGCCTGCACCAACGCAGCGCCAGCAACCGTTATATTGAGAGTCTATGGCGTTGCTCCAGTACGGAGCATGATCCGTGCCTTGGATCAGTCTTTTGTGTCGGCTTTCATATCGAACTTACCAGTATCGACCGATGTTCGGCGTCGGAAAGGCAGCGTTTCGGGGTCGGCTCCGGCGAACACAGCCTGGGCCGCTAGATTCAAATCATCGATGAGCGCCTGGGTTTCTTCGTCGCTGTGGCGCGGATCCGTCGCCACCATGATCGTCCGGCCAAGGATATCGAGTGAAGCAGAGCACATCCCATCGGGATAGTCGGTCCGCAAATGAGCGTTCTCTTTCATCTTGTAAGGGTTGAGCGATGGATGCGCTGCACCTTCATGCATCAAAACCTGATCCCATTGGGTGAATGTGTGGCGGCCGGTCTTCCCGGCGATCACGCATGGGACAAGTGCGGCGAACGCTTCTGCCTCCGCCGCGCTGGGCAAGGTAAACATCACCTGGGCTCCGCAATCATGATCGGGGCTGTGCATCGGCGCGGGTTTGAGGCCCATATTCCCCGATTGCTGCGTACCAGCCAGAATGGCTCGACGCTCCGCGCGCATGGCAGAAATCATGCTGTCGAGCCGGTCAAGTTGTACATTCAGCATCGCGCCCATGAGTTCTGAGGCGCGTGCGCCGATACCTGCAAATGGCTTGGTATCTTCGCTTCTGCCTTGCCAATAGAAATGGCAGGGATCAATGGCACAGCGAGCCCGTTCTATGACCGCATCGTCATTGGTAGCAATTCCCCCGCCTTCACCAGCGCTCATGTTCTTGTAGTAATTGAAGCTGAAGGCGCCAGCATGACCGATGGAGCCGAGCTTACGCCCCTTATAAGAGCCGCCAACGCCCTGGCACGCGTCTTCGAGGACTAGAAGGTCGTTCTCGTCGGCAATCCGCATGATTTCTTCCATATCGCAGGCCGCTCCCCACATATGGACAGGGATTATTGCCTTGGTGTGCGGGCCGATCATCTTGCGGATGGCTGAAGGACTGATCGTTAAGCTTTCATCCACATCAACAATGACCGGGATTGCGCCTACCGAGAGTACAGCGGTTGCCGTCGCCATATAGGTGTGTGCCGGCACCAGTACCTCGTCGCCCGGGCCGATGCGCAAGCCGATGAGACCGGCGGTCAAACCGTAAGTGCCGCTCGCTGACAGTGCAAAGTGCTTAACACCGAGGGCCTCGGCGTACCGCTTTTCGAAACGCTCGCATTCGCTGTCTTGGCCATAGCGGAACAGTTTGCCGGAGCGAATAATCGCTGCCAGAGCGGCAATCTCTTCTTCACCGACGATGTACATTGGCATCCCCAAAAGCTTGGATCGAGGTTAGCCGCTGGGGCTGAGTGTTCGAGGTGCGCTACCCCGATGTGCCCGCTCGCTGCCGGACGACTTCCCGAGAAGTCTACACGCGTCTCGTCAAGTTGACCAAAGTGCAGCACGTTGGCAGGTTTTTTGAATGATTGAAGGTGTGCTGCTCGACTTGTCTGGCGTTGTCTATACGGGGGAAAAACCAACCCCCAACGCGGTGGATTCAGTCAAACGATTGCGCACTAAGCGCATAGCAATTCGGTTTCTGACCAACACCACACGAACACCCAAAGCGAAGATCCTAAGCAAACTTGGAAGCCTGGGAATAGGCGTTTCAGACGCTGAATTGTATACGCCAGCAGCAGCGCGTTCCTGGCTACATCAACACCACCGCTCACCTCACTTGCTTATCCATCGCGACCTTATGGTTGACTTCGAACGGGTAGCGACCGGTCCAAATCTGGGAAGTCCTCGTCTGAGCGGTTGCAGGGGCAACAGGCTGACGCCATAGGAAGTCGCAATCTCCAGAGATTAGAAAGAGCGAAAGTTCCCTACTGAGGCCAGCATAACATCAGTTGGGCCCCTTGCTGTTACTCCGAGGGGGCTTCGATTGTGGTGAAATTGCTTGTAGCACTCTTAGCGAAATCGCCCCACAAACCCGAACTTGGCAATAGACGAGATCGTGATGACCAGAACCACCGTTGCGGCAGTACTCTGTGCAGTTGCAGGCCTTCTGCTTTTTGTAGCCGCCGGATTTTCAACCGGTCACAGCGACTCCTACAACTATGCTTGGTCCGTCCACTATTTAGACATATTCAGTTCCGGCGCGTTGTTACCGCGGCATCTTCCTGGCCTTTGGGCGGGACTAGGTGGCTATGACTTCTTCTTCTACGGACCGCTGCCCTTTTGGGTCATGGCGGCAGTCGTTTCCCCAGTTTGTGTAGGTTGCGAGGTCTCAACCAAAATCGTGATGACTGCAGCCTTTTTTTGGCTGATGAGCGGCGTAACCTGTTTTGTCTTTCTACGCCGCTACTGTAAGCAAGGCGCTGCTCTTTTTGGAGCAATGGTCTATGCAGTACTGCCCTATCATCTACTGCTCGACTGGTTCGTACGCCAGGCGGTCGGGGAATTCGTCGCCTACATGTTCCTGCCTTTGATTGCTCTTGGCGTCGACGCAATCAGACTTGACCGTCCAGGCAAGTATTGGCTCCCCATCGGCATCGCCGGTATGCTGCTATGCCATCTGCCGACGAGCGTTTTGGCTGCCCATATCGGTGTTTTTGTCGTGTTGGTTTTTGCGCTGCTCAATTTACGGCAGAAGCTGCCGACTGTTAGGTTTGTTCTGGAAACGATACTGCTGGCAACGCTGGGCGGCCTGTTAGCTTGCTTCTACTGGCTCCCAGCGGTGGCTCTACTCGATCATGTTGCCAGTGATTTGCTTTATGGGGATCACTTCATCGCTACCCGATGGCTGTTGCAGTTCGGACTGGATCAGACGGCTCCGGACTTTGGTAAACCTGTACTTTGGAGCTTTCTCGCGATCATTCCTATCATCGTCGTTGCTGCGTTGTACTCCAAGGATCATGTCCGCGTTTGGATCTTGGCGCCTACGGTATTGGCGATATTTCTGAACACTGAGCTTGCCACCGTGATTTGGGGTAACTGGATCATCAACAGAGTGCAGTTTCCGTGGCGTATGCTGGTGTTCGTTGATTTTGCCGCGGCAATATCCGTCGCCTTTTTGGCTACCAAGGTAGGAGAGTTGCCACGTTCAGCGCTGGCCGCGATCCTCGTGCTCTTTGTGGTATCGACGGTGGTAGTATTCAGATCAATCCTGCCGATCACAACCCCTTATGATACGAACAATCCGACGCCCGGTGCCAGCGAATACCTCAGCAGGCAGATGCACAGCACTATACGGCGTAACGAACGATCGTGGGATCGCTTTCGCGGCTACGAAACGACGGAAAGAATATTCGATCAGGTTTCACAGATAAACAGGGGCCGACTGAACTACGAGGTCTCGCACAGACAGGCAACCGTTGTACTGCTAGAGGACGCAGATGTTGTTCTTTTGCCCATACAACACTGGGAGTTCTGGGTTGCGGCAACGTCGGACGGCAACGAACTACCGATCGCGGCCGATGAAACACTTGGAGTGATATCGATAGCCGCTGTTGACTTCGGATTTGCAGGACAAGAAATTAGGTTGCGGCTCCCGTATCATTGGTCAGAAATAGTCGGCCTTTTCCTTTCTGCTGCCGCCTTGGGCATACTTCTCGCGATATTCTGGACGGGGCGGAGGAAAGCTATTTTGGTTCGTCCTTGAAGTTTGGACTCCATCAGGGAGACCACATCATTCGGCTTTATGGTTTGTTGGGATGGATAAAGAGGTTCCGAGCATTCCACCCAATTTCTGGCGTGGCTTGATAATCTAGCCTAGTCCGAGAGAGGGCAGGCATCGCGGCTGGACGACAGCGAAAGACGACTGACAACGTGCTGACGCAGCTTGCTTGGCGCAATACCAAAGGTCTGGGAGAACATGCATTATACGACAAGAACCGTGATTGGGCGCGCGGTAGGCAGACCGTACCTATTTGTTTGGTAAGACAGAGGTCTAGCGTTCAAATCTCTCCGGCAGCACCACAAGGCCTTTTGTCCGGTTTTGCCCGTCACATGGCAGCTCGGACAAACAGGGCTTGTTGCACCGCAGACCACTTGCAGTCGTCCGGTGCTCCCCGGGTCGGTGACTCCAGGACACTGTGGATGTATGAGCTCAGTTGTGCCGTGCATGTTGGTCGACTGGTTGCAGGCCGAAACAAGTATGTCGATATCAGGCAAGTAACGGTTACATATCCGCGCGGCGCATCGACACCTGCTCAAGATGCTCCATGAGGACCAGTGGTAGTGCTGTTGGGGCATTCGCTGTAGCCCTGAAAAAAACCAGTGCTGGTCTGAATCAGAGCCATCGAGATGGGGGGCGGTCCCAGCCGCGCCTAATTACGCTTTTTGGTGTTATGACAGCTTCCGCCGAAGGGAGACAAATCGTGACACACGCGCAACGACCTCGTCGTTGAGTTCGTCATACTGGCCAACAAAGTGGGAGGTGTGCGAATGGGGCAACGACATCTGCCGACCAAGCATTTCGGCAATCTGTTCGAACGCCGATATGCCGACGTCAAGTTGCTTGCAAACGACCGCCACGGCAGTCAGATCGGTTTTGGACATTAAGCCGCGCAATTCTTGCGACGGAAGTCCGGAGAGTTTGGCAAGCAATAAAGCCAGTTCGGTGAGTTGGTCGGCTTCCGCCAAATGCGTCAAGGCCTCATCCACCGACATATCGCCGGACCGCACTGCTGCAAACAAATGGCGGCTGGTGGACGTCGCGTAGCGCGGGACGACATTCGCGGGTTCATCGCCCTTCTGCGCCATTTGGGCCGCCTGATAGATCAATTTGTGCGCTGAGACCACGTTGTTCAGTGCCAGTTCATCGAGTTTGGCACGCACATCGTCGGGCATATCTTCCAGCAAACGTATAGCTATGTCCTTTGGAACGTCTGTGCGACGAAAGAGAGAAGATGCCAAGGCGCTGTCATCGACAGACCGTTCGGCCAGTCGCGTGAAACCATACTCCGAAAAGGCAGCTCCGCTGTTCGAGGCCAGAGTTTCAACCACCTCTCGACTGCCGCGATCGACGATCACATCGGAAACCGCCCTCGAGACGCTGTCACGATTGGCAATCTCACGCATGTGGCTTTGACTTTGGTTTTTCGCGATTTCGACCAGCACCTCGTCATTCAGCACGGGTGATTGACGAAGAACAGGACCCGCGACTTCTACGTTCTCATCGCGCGCCAGAGTTTCGGCGAGTGCCTGAGGCGTGTGCTCGCTGGGGGCTACCTTCGCGGCGAACTCGGCTCGACCCTCTATCTGCACATCATCGAGAAGACGGGAAACCACGTCGTGGAACAGTTCGCTATCGATCTCGCCGCCTGCATCCGCATTTTGCAAGAATAGATCGGCGACCGCCGACAACAGCTCTTGTCGTCGTTGTGGGTCTTTCTCGGTGGCCAGTGCGTTAAGTTTGCTAAGCATCGAAGAACCTGTCTCAGTCATGCGTCACGCGAGATAATGCAGGCTTAGTCTTCATAGATCGTGAAGATCGCGCGCGATGTCCTCAAAAGTTGTCGCCAGTTGCGCGATATGTGGACCACCTATGATTGAGTGGCACAAAGATGGTTGGACCTCTGAAAGCCCACACGCATAGATTGTGAAATACACTTGGACTGAATGATGGCTTGAATGGAGAGTGAACCAATTGCCAAACGGTTCGTATATTGAAGCAAATTCTAACATACCTAACCTTCCGGTAGCTGATTATGCGTTTGTTTCTCCTTGTCCTGGCCGTTGTTACGGCTGGCCCTGCTTTTGCCTCGTCATTTTCTGCCAACGATATTCGTTCCGATATCATCGGTCGCACGATCTATCTGGCCACGCCTTTTGGCGGCGAGTTTCCGCTGAATTATCGTCCCGGTGGCCGGGTCGATGGCGATGGAGAGGCGATTGGTCTCGGTCGCTGGGTTCAACCCCAGGATGCGGGCCGTTGGTGGATCGACGGAAATCGGCTGTGCCAACAATTTGACAATTGGTACAACGGTGCGCCCATGTGCTTCGACCTAACGCGTACCGGTGGTCAGACACTTCGATGGGTTCGCGATAACGGCGAAACCGGCAATGCGCGCATCGGTGGATTGCTCTAACGGGCTTGGCGTTCGTCTGCTTCGAGGTTTGGGAATTCCGATTGTTGCCTTGCGCGAAGGACGTCCCGCAAAGCGGCGTCCAAATCGCTTGCTACAAGTCCTGGCCCTGCATGTTTTGCGGCCTCCCCGTGGAGCCAAACAGCGTAAGCCACCGCTTGCGTGATCTCTTGCGATGATTGCGGAGAGTGCGATCCCCGCCAGACCTGAGCTACCTGCGCCGCAATGATTCCCGTCAGCACGTCGCCTGTACCAGCGGTTGCAAGCCATGGCGGTGCGTTGCCGTTCACGAACGTGGTCGATGGATCGATCTGTGGGTGCGCGATAACTGTGTCGGGTCCCTTGAGAACGACAATCGCTCCGGCGTCCGCTGCGGCACGCTGGGTCCGCTCAATCTTAGAAATGGTCCGATCGGATCCAGGGAACAGTCGACGAAATTCGCCATCATGGGGCGTGATGACCACAGGCGCTTCGCGTTCGTTTATGAAGTCGAAAACCTGGCGTTGCATGCATTCGAAAGCGGTAAGCGCGCCCGCGTCGAGAACGACACAAGCCGGACTCGCAAGAGCGTTATAAACCAACTGGCGTGTTTTTTCGTTTGGTACCAGGCCAGGCCCAATCGCGCAGACATTGATGCGGGGATTGTCAAGCACGTAGGCCAGATGACGCGGCTCATCAATCGTGGTTCGCATCAGCGCGGGGTACAGGCCGGTACTCGCGCATTGCGTTGTGGTTGGTGCGCCTAGTGTGACCAGACCCGCACCAGCACGAAGCGTTGCTTGGGCGGCCAAAAAACCGGCACCAGCTTTGTTGCCCTCGCCGGCCAAGACGACCACATGCCCCTTGGCATATTTGTGCGAATCTGCCGCAGTATGTCCTTGAGGGCATAGGTAGTGCCCTGTCAGACGGGCAAGATAACCCACGTTCCGGACGCTATCTTCAGCCATTCCAATATCGACGACCGTTGTTGAGCCACACATGGCCCGACCAGGGTAGAGCAAATGGCCTGGTTTCAGGCGATGAAAGGTCACACAGCGCTCAGCGCGCATAGATGGACCGCCCGCAAGGCCCGTCTCACCATCCAGTCCGCTTGGAAGGTCAACCGAAAGAACACGTGTTCCAGCTCGGTTGACGGCATCCACCAGTTGACTTGCGGCACCATCAAGCGGGCGCGATAAACCGGCCCCAAAGAGAGCATCAACAATCCCATCGAAGGCTGACAGGTCATCAGAGGTAAGAAGTGTGGCATCGCGGACAGAGCCGGACCACGACTGGCAAGCCCACAAGGCATCACCAGAAAGGGCGGACGGATCACCCAAGCTTGCCACCTCAATGGCAAAACCTTTGTCTGCCAGCAGCCGCGCGGCAACATAGCCGTCGCCGCCATTGTTGCCAGGTCCAGCCAGAACCAAAACACGGTCGCCTGTGTTCAACATGGCAGCGGTTTCGTTAGCAACGGCGCGGCCGGCGCTTTCCATGAGCACGGTGCCGGGTGTACCATGCGCTATGGTGTGGGCATCACAAGCCGCCATTTGTTTTGGCGTAAGGATTTCGGGTTTCACGTTGGTGCCTCATCCCGCTCTGCATCGATCACGCTGGCGGCCAACCCAAATCCAAAGCCGGCACGACAAAGAGCGGCGAGATCGCGTTCGCGTTTATCGGAACGGTCCCTGTGTCGAAAAGGCCCCAGTCGCCGCCGTTCGGCGTACCGCCAGGCGGCGTCGACGTCATCACGCTCATCCTGCGAAAGCGCCTCGTCTATGAGGGCAGCATCGATGCCCTTTGCCTTTAGTCTTGCTTGGATCGAACGCGAGGAAGCGCCACGGGCTCGTTGGCGATGAACTTGGTTTTCGGCAAACCGCTTATTGTTCACCACGCCGGCACGAACGGCTTCTGTAATTTGCGCCTCGATCATTTTTTCGTAGGCTGCAGGATCCTCACCATAGGCCTGCGCCGCGCGCTGGACACGGCGTTGCAAGACGGCCCGCAGACTAGCCTCGCTGGCATCATAACGATCAAGATAGGCGCGTGCCACGTTACGGAGCCGTTGCTCCGTCATCCGTCGTGGCGTCTTTGCTCCGGTTCGATGCTCCACTTTATGCGATCCTGGGCCGCGCGACGTCGCCGGCCGCTGTGAGGTGGAGTTGTGACTGTTCATGGTGGAACGTTTCCACCCGAGTGATTGATGTCAACCTAAACGAAAAAGCCCGGCGGGACTGAGTGCCGCCGGGCTTGATTGAATCAACATTCAGCCGAAAAGGGCTAGACTTGGCGAACCACAACGCGCGAACCGATACGCACGCGGTCATACAGCTCTTCAACATGCGCATTGACCATGCGAATGCAGCCTGAAGACATGGCCTGCCCAATGGTCCAGGGGGCGTTTGTTCCATGGATGCGGTACAGGGTATCGCGACCGCCACGGTACAGGTAGAGCGCGCGGGCGCCCAGTGGGTTCTCAACACCACCCGGCATCCCGCCAGCCCACTCACGAAGTTCCGGCTGGCGACGGATCATAGCAGCGGGAGGTGTCCAGGTAGGCCATTCCGCCTTACGCCCAACGACGGCTGTCCCCGCCCAGCGGAAACCATCACGACCTACGCCAATTCCGTAGCGGCGGGCCGTTCCGTCATTGTTCACATGGTACAGATAGCGGTTGGCCACATCGATCACGATGGTGCCGGCGCGCTCGCGGCCATTGTAATCTACAGTCTGTGGTTGGAAACGGCGATCAAGCCGGAATCCAAAGCGGGCTGCAGCTGCTGGGTCGAGATCGACCGAGTTGAGAAAGGCATCGACGGCGCTCTCAGCTTTGGCAGTGGATGCAACGGCTGCTGTGCCAACGGCTCCAAGCAGCAAGGAACGACGAGAAATCATCGGAGAACACTCCAGTTAAGTCACAAGAAAGGTAAGCAAAAACAGGCAATTGAGCTAGACGCGGGGCCTTGGCGGTCCTCGCGTTGCGGGTTGATCCAGCCCAACCGGGTGATCATCCCCGGCCAAAAAAGCGATTGCGGCTTCACAAGGCGCGCTATGGTGAATACCCGTCGGCAAGACTGTCTTGTCCATTGAACAAGAGGTCGGAATTACGGCATCAAACTCGACATCAGAGTTAGCGCTCAACACCACCGGCAGCATCGGCGCGTCGGGTGAGAGGTACAAAGCCGCAAAGCCAGAAATAGCCGCTGCGCGGGCATCATAACCGCCATATTGTGAAAGGTGTTCGCCATATTTCTGAGCATAGGACACCGAAGGCACGATTGTGCTCGCTGCAACAAGCAGCGTCATCACAACCATCGCAATCACACGACTCTTTTGCCCTATGTCAAACATGGCGTGACCATGGCCTGATTTTGGCGCTGTGGCTATCCCTTGATGTCGGTTGAGGTGCGATGCGATGGTATGATTATCGCACTCCATGAAGGAATGTGTCCTGCATGCCACAACTTGTTGGTCCGATCTGCGAGATTTTTCGATCATCCGGACCAAACAGCACTATCATCTGGTGCGTTAGGAGTAACAGCTTTGCGCGTATCGGCAGCCAGCACCCAACTGATGACGCCAGCAACGGCTTGGTAGAGCTCCTCCGGTATCGGCTCATCGATGGGCGCATGCTCTAAAGCACTGGCAAGAAGAGGATTTTCTTCAATACTCACGCCAGCATCTTGGGCAGCTTCGATAATGCGCTCTGCCAAATCGCCCCGTCCAGAAGCAACCACTACCGGTGCATTGTCGTCTTCTGCATAGCGTAATGCTACCGCTAAGGAAGGCGACGCGGTCTCCATTTCGTGGCTACTCATGACGAGAGATCAACATAATGTGGAGGCTCAACCCCCTGGTTTTTGTTGGGCTCACGTGAAGCTGCAACCTCAGGCTTCGGCATGTCACTGAGCGAACTGATGGTTAGGCTGGTGATTTCGAGGCCCATTTCCGCAAGTGCTTCAATCAACCCGCGTTGTGAACGCTTCAGCGCGCTCAGCAAGTCGGGATCACTCGCCCAAACAGCGATATCAGTTTGGGGCGGTTCGGGATTGGTTGCCGGCGGTTGCCGCAAAGCGATCAGACCCTCCAAGCCCCCGATTGCGCGGCTTTCGAACGCGAAACGAAATCGCCAGGTGTGAGGCGCCGATCGACCCTTAGCCTTGCCTTGGCTTTCCTGATCGATGGTTATCCCGAGGACGGCCGCTTCCTGCCCGAGCATCATTGGCACATCAGCACGCAATAAGGTCTGCGCATCTGAACCGCGTCCAAGCGTGCTTGGATCAAGGCTTTGCAACAGGATTTGGCGTGAAGTTGCCGCCTCAGCCTTGCTCTTCAGCGCCTGCAACACCGCCGGATCGGAGACATCCAAGCTTTCGGTTGGCACCGGATGCGCCACCAAACGACTCGGCTGCTGGTTGGGCTGAACAGGCAAAGGCGTGGGCGCGGGCTTCGCAGCTGCCTGGGGATTTTGTTGGGCAGATGGAGTGGTGGGCGTCGCTGCCGACTTTGGAACGGTATCGATTTGCTGATGGGCCTGGACCAATCCAAGAGCACGCACGAGCGCTCCAAGGGCGCCGTTGAGCGACGTTTGCGCAACGGCGGTTGTCGGCGCTCCAGAGGTCGCCAAGCCAGGCCGAACCAATGATCCCAGTGCGGCTTCGACGCTTTTCTGCAGGTTTTGTGCCGTCAGACCTCCATCGGCTTTGATCGTGAACCCTAGGAGTTTTTCAATCGCGATATCGAGACCCTGCGAAAGCGGCGCGCCCGAAGGAATGCGCACCAAATCGGCAAACAGCGGGGCAAGTGACGATTGGCGAAGCGCGTGCTCCGCTGTGACGCTGCGGTCCAGCAATGGAGCGCCTGATACCGTAATTGACAGTGTCGGGGACGTGCTGCCGCCCTTGCTTCCTGCTGGCAGCGCGTTGAGGACAACCGCCGATCCCGCCTTCGGAGGAAGCGCACCTGCCGGAATCTCCACGATGGTTTGGAGCGTCAATGGCGGTCCACCAGTTTGTGAGGGCGGGCCCGCCACGGTAAGGGGCAACGACTGAGCCGACGCGCCCGATAAGCTGCTATGAGCTGACACCGTTCCATTGAGTGGTTTGCCCAGCGTTTGAATGAGTGTCATCAGAGCTTGGGCTGAAATTGACTGAGGCAGCGTTGGCCCAGGGCCTTGTAGGGTTGGTGTCGGGCCGGTGCGTCCACTGACGCCACTAGCCACATCAACCGGCGTTACAGGTATCGCGCGTTGTGCCGGCGAACTTTGGCTCGAAGCAGTTGGAACAGGTTTAAGTAGCGACGGCACCACGTTCATCACATCTGACGGTTGGATCTTACGTTAAAATGCCTGATTCGGCGGCGTTTAGCTCCACGAAACTGGACGGCTAAACGTCAGCCGCCGCCTTCCCGCCCCATCCGAGCCTAAGCCCGTGATGAGGCGGGGGCGGAGCAACGCTCGACCGAGGCGGTGGGGCTTGCACCCGGCTTTGCGTCATTCCCGCAACATGGCGCCCTCCAGCCTTCGCCGTATGCCCACCATTGTTGCTAGAACGCCATGTTGCCTCGCCATGGGGCTTCCTGCAGTGACGGGCATCACATTTGGTTCGAAACCGCATTTCATGTTCCACCAGTGATGCGCGCAAAGGCGGGCTCGGCTAGGATGACCCAATGGCACAGTCGCAAACTTCACCACTGAGTGACGGTCGCCAGTCCGACCGAGCGCTGGAAATCCGGCGTGGCACCGCGCGTTTCTTTATTCAAGCGGGCGCCACATGCTTGTTTGAGGCCAGTTTGGCCAATGGCAGGCGTGCTGATATCGTTGCCTTGGCACCAGACGGCTTCATCACAATCATTGAGGTCAAGTCGTCACCGGCCGATCTTCGCGCTGATATGAAGTGGCCCGATTATCTGGATTATTGCGACGCCTTCACCTTCGCAACCAGCCCGCAAGTCTCGCCCACTATCTTCCCGCAAGATGAGGGTCTCATGATCGCCGATGCTTTTGGGGCACATGTTGTTCGCCCACCGCGGGTGTCGAAGCTCCACGCGTCGCGGCGCAAGGCACTGACACTGCGGTTGGCGAGGTTAGCGATGGCTGGCCTCCACCGCGTTGAGGACCCGTCCGCTGGGATCAGCGATGTCTAAGCCCAAAAAAAACCCCGCCTGCCGATCGACAGACGGGGCACTTATTTGCGGTGCTAGGTACGATTAGTGGCAGAAGCGGTATTGGCCAGAAACGTGCAACCAGTAGCCTGTATTTGGGTTGAAAGAGCGATAACGCTGAGAGCAGGAAGCGTACCAGGGGCCCGTCCAAGGCTGCAAGCCGCCATGAACAACCACTGGTTGCTGGTGCACAACAACCGTTCGCGGTTGGTGGGCTTGAGTCAAAGCGGAACCCACAATCGTTCCGAAGCCGAAGCCGATCGCGCCAGCCACATATTCGTTTGCATTGGCTGTGGTTGTCGTTGTGGCGGTGACGCCAGCGATGGTGGCCACGGACAAGGCTGCGGCTACGAGAGCTTTTTTGGGAGCGAAGGTCATGGGTCTATTCCTTTGTTTGGCGAACCCGGCCAGGTGGGTTGAGGAGCGTCTTGAGGGCCGCGTTTCGATGAACCCACCATCTACCCTTCTGTGTTTAACAAATGTGCCGCTCGTCACATCTAGTGTCATTTGAATTTTTATATATTTTCCAGATAGTTAAGGTAAATACTATCATTGGATCAGATTTGGAGACGACCCAAAAAAACCCCGCCTGCCGATTGACAGACGGGGCACTTATTTGCGGTGCTAGGTACGATTAGTGGCAGAAGCGGTATTGGCCAGAAACGTGCAACCAGTAGCCTGTATTTGGGTTGAAAGAGCGATAACGCTGAGAGCAGGAAGCGTACCAGGGGCCCGTCCAAGGCTGCAAGCCGCCATGAACAACCACTGGTTGCTGGTGCACAACAACCGTTCGCGGTTGGTGGGCTTGAGTCAATGCGGAACCCACAATCGTTCCGAAGCCGAAGCCAATGGCACCAGCGACCAATTCGTTTGCATTAGCGGTCGTGGTGGTGGCGGCGGTAGTACCGGCAACGACGGTAAGTGACAGGGCAGCAGCGGCCAGAGCTTTTTTGGGAGCGAAGGTCATAGGTCTCATCCTCTGATTTCAACCGGCCGTTGGTTTCGAAAAAGGGGTCGTGGCCCGTTGTGATGATGAGACAATGCCGGATAGGCGCTCCCTAGATTGTGTTCGTCGTCACAAGCTGTGCGATTAGCGTGGTGCGCGTTTCGCCAAGATGCGTTGAAGCGTGCGACGATGCATATTCAGACGCCTTGCAGTTTCCGAAACATTGCGATCGCACATCTCGTAGACGCGCTGAATGTGCTCCCAACGCACCCGGTCGGCAGACATCGGATTTTCTGGAAGCCCCATGTCACCGTCTTCGGTCTGCAAAAGAGCCTTCTCCACCATGTCAGCATCGGCTGGCTTAGCGAGATAGTCCGTTGCACCTAGCTTCACAGCGCTGACTGCCGTTGCGATGTTGCCGTATCCGGTCAGCACAACGGCCCGTGCATCTGGCCGTTGATCACGCAATGCCGACACGACGTCGAGGCCGTTGCCATCTTCGAGGCGCATATCGACAACCGCAAAGGCTGGGGGCGATTTCCGCACTTCAGCAAGCCCTTCAGCAACCGATCCGGCGAGGCGGACATCAAAGCCCCGTGACTCCAGAGCGCGGCCGAGGCGGTTGAGAAACGGCTTGTCGTCGTCAACCAACAACAGGGTGCGTTCCGCAACGGTTCCGTCTTGCGGCTGATTAGGGGACGATGTGGTGCGGTCCATTACACTTGCTTCTTGCATGTATCGAAGGGTCCTTTAACGCAAACAATTCCTTCGACATACGGTTGTGGCGTCCGATCAGTTTAGCGCAAGCCAACAGGCGACGGAAGATTTGCACAATCAGCCAATTTTGCGCTCCTAATGAGGGCTAGGCGTCTTCTTCAATGGCAAGCCTAGGGGCGATGTCGATTGCTGAACGATCAAAGCGAATGCTGACATGCGCTCCGCTTAATGTGCCGCGTCCGTTGGCGACATCAACGGTTGCGCCGGACCGCTCCAACAGGGTTTTGGCTATGAAGAAGCCCAAGCCGAGCCCTCCCCCAGTGGTGCCCAATAGCCGATCGTCATCCGCCGTTGGTAGGTTCGTCTCGTCGGAGCCTAGGTCAGCCAGACCACGGCGTTTCGACACATAAGGATCCCCAAGACGCCCGAGCACGTCCATCGGGAAACCGGGGCCGTCATCTTCCACGGTGATAGTAACGGAGGTTTCATCCCAATGACCGGCGATACACACTTGGTCGCCCGCAAAATCAACCGCGTTCTCTATCAAGTTGCCTATGCCGTAACTCAGCGCCGGGTTGGCTCTAAGAACCGGGATTGGCCCAACGCCTTCGGTTTGAACATCGATCGGCACACCAAATCCACGGTGGGGGGTCACCAGGTCATCAAGGACGGCGTCGAGCGTTTTTGTTGTAATCACCGTGTCTGGGCTTGCACCAAGAGACGATAGTTTGGCCAATATCTCCCGGCAGCGCTCCGCCTGCGCTCGGATGAGTGCAACATCTTCACCCAAGGGTGTGTCGGGGTCGATATCGCGGCTGAGTTCCTTTGCAACCACGGTAATGGTGCCCAAAGGCGTTCCCAGTTCATGGGCCGCCGCGGCCGCCATGCCGTCCAGTTCCGACAAGTGTTGTTCGCGTTCGAGTGCCAGTTCGGTGGCAGCAAGCGCATTAGCCAGGTTACGGCTTTCGTGAGCCACGCTCCAAGCGTAGGTACAAATGAATGCGACGGCGACCATCAGGGCTGCCCAAACACCAAGACGGTACACCAGAGGAAATTCTGGCGGTAATCCCCCAGCCCATGGCAGGGGCATATGCCATGCCGCCAACGCTGAGATGAGCACCAACACCAGGACGCCAAGCGCAACCGTAGTCGGAAGTCGCAGAATTGTCGCTGAGATCAACACCGGCGCTAGCAAGAGCACCGCGAAAGGGTTCGCCAGACCGCCAGTAAGGTACAAGAGCGATGCCAACTGAACCAAGTCGAAGCCAAGGATTAGCGCCGCACGGCGGTCGCTGATTCGTGTTGCACGAGGGCTACTCCACCAAAGATAGAGGTTGAGAAGTCCGGCCAAGATAATGACAACTAGGCAGGCGAACAGCGGCATGGGATAGCCGAAGCCAATCGCCACCGCAGTCACGGCAACAAGTTGGCCAATTATCGCCAGCCACCGCAGCCGCACCAGTGTATCGATTCGCACGCGCTGTTCAGCAATGTCACTTAGCATGTGCAAAAACCTTGTGTGCAGTGCAGCATTATGCGATTATCCACATCCGGAACCCTTAGGCTGAAAGTAGGGCGCGAAACCATCTTCTCTTTTCCCCCTGTTTTGGGGCAGGTTCCAGGAGCGTTTCGCAAACGAATGCAAATACGTTCCAATGGCATGCCCTCGTACAAAAATGGGGTTGTTGGATTGAAATGTGATGAAACCGTTTGCTTGACGCAGAATGGCAGGAATACCCGCGATGTGGCGCTGACGGTATCGCGGAACACTAGACGAAAGTCGAATGGCGTGGCTGCGACATCGCGCCACTTCGCGCCGACACTTTCCGTCATTGTGCCCGGTTCGCGGTTCCAATGACGGCTTAATGACCATCGTTGAGGTGCGTACCTCGTGGATGGTGAGACTATGCCGGTTCGACCCGTTGAGAGGGCGGGCCGACAGGTTGGAAGAGGCCCGGTAGCTGAACAGCTGCCGACAATAGCGAGTAACAACGGGGACACCGCGTGCCAGCTTACACTCTTTATGAATGGACCCACGCAGCTCTAGCGCCTGCCCGCGCCACAGCCGATTTGACGAAGCTAACCTTCACCAATCCGCTCAATCCGTTTTCGGCCACTCCATTTGGCAAGCAGATGGCGGCAGGTGCTGAGGTATTCGAGCGGATGACGCGCCGATACGGCAAGCCGGCTTTTGGGATTGAGAATACACTGGTTGGTGGGACGCGCTGCGACGTCACCGAAGAGGTGATCTGGGAACGTCCCTTTTGCAAACTCCTGCATTTCAAACGCCATCTGCCGCTTGAGCGCTCCTACACCGACCCAAAGGTTTTGCTCGTAGCACCTATGTCTGGACACTATGCGACGCTCCTGCGCGGCACCGTTGAATCCTTCTTGCCACGTCATGACGTTTACATCACCGACTGGGTGGATGCCCGCGATGTCCCGATGGCGGCCGGTGATTTCGATCTGGACGACTACATCGATTATGTGCGCGCTATGCTGCAGCGCCTGGGGCCAAATACCCACATCGTGGCGGTCTGCCAGCCAGGTGTTCCGGTGCTGTCGGCAGTCTCCTTGATGGAAGAAGATGACGATCCGGCCATTCCAACCACAATGACCTTGATGGGGGCACCCATCGATTCGCGCATCGCGCCAACCGAGGTAAACCGCTTCGCCGACGGCAAGGACCTGTCTTGGTTCCGCCGCAACCTGATCAAAACGGTGCCGTTCCCCAATGCTGGGTTCATGCGTCCGGTTTACCCTGGCTTTTTGCAGCTATCAGGTTTCATGGGGATGAACCTCAACCGTCACATTGATGCGCACCGTGAGTTCTTCAATCATTTGGTCGAAGGCGACGGTGACAATGCCGAGAAGCACCGCGACTTCTATGATGAGTATTTGGCGGTTATGGACCTGACCGCAGAATTCTACCTGCAAACTATCGATACAGTCTTCATCAAGCACTCCTTGCCGACTGGCACGATGATGCATCGTGACCGCCTTGTTGATCCATCCAAGATCAAACGCTGCGCAGTGTTGACGATCGAAGGCGAGAAAGACGACATCACGGGGCGCGGGCAAACGAAAGCTGCCCTAGATCTCTGCTCCAATCTCAGCGATGATCTCAAAGCCCATTATGAGCAGCCGCGTGTCGGCCACTATGGCGTCTTCAACGGATCGCGTTTCCGCTCGGAAATTCAGCCCCGCATGACCGACTTCATGCTGTCGGCAGAGTGGCGCCGCAACGGCAAAAAGCGCCGTTCGTCACCGAACAAAGTCGTGACGCCATCTACTGAGCCCAAGGCAAATGGCAAGATGCCATCGGTCGATCCTTTTGGATTGGCGCAGCCCTCAGGACGTGCCGACGACCTAAAAATGATCGATGGTATCGGGCCCAAACTCGAGCGCCTTTTGAACCAACATGGCTTGTTCCATTTCTGGCAATTGGCGGCACTTGGGACACGCGAAGTCGACGAGCTAGAGACGAAGCTCTCGTTCAAAGGGCGCATCGCAAGAGAACGCTGGATAGACCAGGCCAAAGCGCTTTCTAGCGATGCCGACGTGGTCGCGTCCTAAAGTTTAATCTGTGCTAACATTCTGATATTATTAAGAAAGGCGCTGCGTAAGCGCCTTTTTTCATGTTTTTTCTTGAAAGGCTCAAATGGCCCCACCACGTCTTTGTCGTAGCAAACGAGGACAAGGAAACAGACACAGATGATGACGCAATCTGCCCATTACACCGGCCGCCGCCAAAGCTGGCTTCGTCCGGCTTGGACCCCGGCAACCATCGGTTTGATGGTGCTTGGATTCATCATTGCATGGCCGCTGGGGCTTGCCATGCTCGCCTACATTATTTGGGGCGACCGCATGGACGATCTGAAGCATGATTTTCGCCGCGGCGTCTGCCGCTTCAAACGGGAGATGGATATGAAGGGCTTTTCCACCACAGACCGCGGCACGGGCAACGTGGCGTTCGACGAATATCGTGAAGCTGAGCTGAAGCGTTTGGAAGAAGAGCGCCTCAAGCTGGACGAGATGGTCGATGAGTTTGATGCCCATCTGCGCAATCTGCGCCGCGCCAAGGACCAGGAAGAGTTTGATGCCTTCATGAAGGCGCGCCACAACCACAATGGCGACCAGCCGATGGGCGGCGAAACCGGCCCGAACCCGGCACCAGCCACTTAGGCTAGTCACCAAAACAGCTTTCGAAGCCGCTCCCTTACCGGGAGCGGCTTTTTTGTGATTCAGCAGGTCAGCTATTCGCAATGAAGGCATGCTGATCGATGCCGGCCATATCCATAGAAGTATCCAGGATGTATCGCGGGTTCCTGTATAGTGGCTGTTATCCGATTCTTTTTGCACGAACACAGATCGACAGTTTTGATGTTCAAACCACTGCTTACGCAAACAAAAAACCGTCGCCGTTTGCTCTCACCAGCGGTTCCGCCTTTACCGGTTCCCGCGACGGTTACCGTCCGTGGTGAAGACCGGCCGCTGCGCGTGCGTTTTCACGGCCAAGCCAAGCGGATGATCTTACGTTTTGACGCACGAAGCGGCGATGGGCGTCTCACGGTGCCAGTTGGAACCCCGCCAAGCACGATGCAGACGTTCCTTTTACAGAGCCGAGGGTGGATTGATGCCAACGCGCCTGTGTTGCCTGAGCCCAACGACATGCCTCATCCGACCATTTTGCCCATTCTAGGTGTGGATCATCGCATAGTCCCGACTGGCATGATCCGAGGAACAGTAACCCGCAATGCGGAAAATGAGCTTCATGTGCCCGGCACGTCTCATCGGGTGATGCCACGCCTCGCACAATACCTAAAAACGCAAGCGGAACAATATCTTACGCCCAGTGTAATGAGTTACGCCGAGGCCCTGGGGCGGTCCCCGGCGGCGCTTCGATTCCGCGATCCACGCTCGCAATGGGGATCATGCAACGCCAATCGCGTCATTACTTTGTCTTGGCGGGTTATCATGGCCCCTCCAGAAGCGCAGAGCTACCTCGCGGCCCATGAAGTGGCCCATTTGAAAGAGATGAACCACAGCGCGCGCTTCTGGCAGACGGTAGCAGCGCTGGAACCCAATTGGCGCGCAGGCCAGAAAGCCCTGAAGTCCGTCGAAAAAGAACTACTTGCTATCCGCTTCAGCTAGCTTGAGGGCCTTTCGGTATCCCGTGATGCACGCCGACCGACCACGATAAGCGATACGATAGCAACCAGTATCGCAACGAGCAGGCTCGCTAACACGCTTGCAGTTGCAATCCAGTCTTGCTGGTCGACATAGGCGACATCGCTGTCCAAGCGAACGGAAATGGTCTCACCAACAGGGTACACCGCTTGCAGCGCGACCACAGCTTCTTGTCGACTGGCAAAGGTACCTTTCGGCGGCACGACCCCATAAAGAGCAAGTAAGCGCCCGTTTGGTTGGCCGGCCAGGCGAACCCGCACATCGATCACATCCGACCGGCTGTAGCCACCTGGCGGTCCGTCACGCGGCGGAACAATGTCGGCCACCTCCACGATCGCGCTTCCAGTGGGGGCGAGCAAGGTCCAGATCGGCGGCGACGCCAAGAACCATGCTGCGACACCCACACTCAGAGGTACAAAAACCGTTCCAAGAGTGACCACCACCGTGCGCGGTTGTGCGCCACGGCGAATGAGCAGGAAACCTAATCCACCGGCCAGGAGGAGAAAGACGAACCCAAACATGCCCGGAAAGATGCCCAGTTCGGTCTAGAAGATCGACCCCAAAAAACGGGTAAGTGGGTTAGTCCCACCAGCCGGCGGCTGCGAGGGCAGAACAATGGCTGATGGGTCGTCTTGTCGGATGGGCACGCCCACACCCGGTATCGGCTGATTGCCAATGATCGCCGCCGGGTTCAACTGTGCCAAGCTGGCGGCGTCTGTTCCTGGCAACATCGCAATCGGCACGCCGACATGCGCATCAGTCATGTAAGCTTGCCAGACCTCAGCAGGCAGACCACCGCCGGTGACGCCATCCATGGATGAGTTATCGTCATGGCCGATCCAAACACCTGTTGTTAGGTTTGCGGTATAGCCGACAAACCATGCGTCGCGCAGGCCTTGCGTCGTGCCAGTTTTGCCTGCGCCGGTCCATCCCTCAAGCGCGGCGCGGCGTCCTGTACCGATGATCAGCGTGCGCGACAGCATCGCGTTCATCTCACGGCCGTGAAATGGATCAATAACGCGGCCAAAGCCGGCGGCATCGTGGGTATACAGGATCCGCCCATCCTCATCGCGTACCCGCAGGACCACATGAGGCGCCACCGCATAACCACCATTGGCGAACGGTGCGTAGGCTGCCGTCAGTTCAAGCGGCGAAACTTCCGATGTCCCAAGTGCAATAGAAGCATTGCGTTCCATATCCGATCGGATGCCGAGGCGCTGCGCGGTGTTGATCACCCGTTGCGGGCCAACCTCATAGGCTAGCTGAGCGGCAACTGTGTTTAGCGATAGCGCCAAGGCATCGGCAAGGGTCACAGGACCCCGATACTCACGCGAATAGTTTTCCGGCGACCAATCGCCAAATTGAACAGGTGCATCGTTGCGTATTGTTCCGGGTGTCAGGCCTTGCTCCAGAGCCGCCAGATAGACGAACGGCTTGAAGGCTGAACCGGGCTGTCGGAAGGCATCGGTCGCACGGTTGAACTGGCTTTGCTGATAGTCGCGTCCACCGACCAAAGCTCGCACAGCACCAGTCCCGTCGAGCGAAACGATCGCCCCCTGCAAATCGGTGTCATTTTGGTCTGCCAGCGCGGAGCGCAGTGACAGTTCAGCGCGTGCTTGCAAATAAGGGTCGATGCTCGTCTCAACAGAGATGTCGCCTTCAATGAGCGGTAAGATCCGGTCGAGTTCATCCATCACATAATCGGCGACATAGTTCGCAGCCCCACGCCGAGCGCGGTCCATTGTCGTCGCGGGATAAGCTCTAGCGAGGCTGGCGTCTTCCTGGGTAATGAAACCAGCCTCCACCATCGCTCGGAGCACTGTCGCAGCGCGTTCTTCAGCTCCTTCTGGGTTACGTGTAGGCGCCCAGCGCGAGGGCGCGCGTAACAAGCCAGCCAATGTAGCAGCCTCGGCTAGCGTTACTTCGCTGGCGGATTTGCCGAAATAGCGCCGTGCAGCCGCATCCACGCCGTATGCCCCAGCGCCGAGATAGACCCGGTTGAGGTATAGCTCCATGATTTCGTCTTTGGAGTAGGTCGCCTCAAGCCAGACTGCGAGAATGAGCTCTTGAATTTTTCTGCTGATGGTCCGATCCGCAGTCAAAAACAAGTTCTTGGCCAACTGTTGAGTGATCGTGGATCCGCCCTGCACGAACCGGCCTTCCCGCGCATTGACAACCATCGCTCGGGTGAGGCCGATGGGGTCCAGGCCAAAATGGGTCATGAAGCGGCGGTCTTCGATCGCCATCACCGCCTGTGGAAGATAGGCAGGCAGCTGTTCCAAGCGAATCTGCTCGCCACCTGTGTCGCCTCGATTTGCGAGAAGTTGTCCATCATTGGCCAAAATGCGCACATTAGGTGGCCGTTCTGGCACCCGCCATTCGGACGCCGGCGGCAATTGCATGGCGTGGTACGCGATTACGCCCGCAAGGCCGATCAAGCCCCAAATAGACAAGACGAAACCCCAATAGACGGTCCGGCCGACAAAGCGGCCAAACCAGCCGCCTCCGCCGGATTGTGACCTCCGTTTGCTCCGCCGCGCCTTTTTGCGCCTTGGAGCAGGGGCATTTGACCGATCACTCTGTGCCGGATGGCTTGCGGACGCGCGGTGCGGTGCATCGAAGCTTGGTTCGATGCGTTGATCTTGGCGCGGTGTACGCTTTGGTGCGCGTCGAGAGCGTGCCATGGGCGGAGGCAATCCCTAATGAGGCTGTGCCAGACAGTGTAAAGTGGCTCTCAAAGCAAGAAACGCCTTGCGCCTTAAGACCGCGTAAAGAAACAACTTCTGCGATCGCGATGTCTGGCTCTTAGTTGGCGCTTAACGCTAACGCCTACAATTCGTCGAAAACGCGGCAGGGTCTTGGTAGTTTCTCGTACGAGTAGTGCACCCTGTCGAGCTTTGGGCTTGCTAGGGCCCTTAGCAAGAGATCCGCATCATGAACCTACACGGCACCACGGCCAGCGCCCGCCCTATGGCGGTGCAAGCGCCACTCTTCACGACTACGGACGGCCGAGTGGATTGGGTCGATGTTGCCAAGGGCGTCTGCATCCTTTTTGTTGTGATGATGCATTCGACGCTCGGCGTGCAGGAGCTCACGGGCGAGACCAGCTGGATGGGAACGCTTGTGACCTGGGCCCATCCCTTCCGGATGCCAGACTTCTTTTTCATCGCCGGACTCTTTCTGATGCGCACGATCGACGCGCCCTGGCAGCGATATCTTGACCGTAAGGTTGTTCATTTCGCTTACTTTTATGTGCTTTGGATGGTCATCCAAATTGCCATCAAGCACGGCGCGCTCACGGGTGATCCCCTGGGTTCGGTGCACCTCATGGTGCAAGCCTTGTATCAGCCATTCGGTACACTCTGGTTTGTCTACATGCTGCCGATCTTCTTTCTAGTCGTGCGGTTCACGCGAAGTGTCCCTGTTTTGGTCATGCTGGCCATCGGCGCAGCTTTGGAGATAGCTCCGATATCGACTGGCTATCTGCTTATCGACGAGTTCGCGTCGCGTTTTGTCTACTTCTACGCTGGCTATGCTTTGGCCAATTATGCATTTGCTTTGGCCGACAAAGCCGCAGCGCGTCCGCTCTGGGGCGTAGCAGGTTTGGCGGTTTGGGCCGTGATTAATACCGCTGCAGTGTTCACCGAGGTGCAGATCATGGGTGAGACGTACAGCATCGCGCACTTGCCGGTGGCGTCTTTGCTTCTCGGCGGTCTGGGCGCGCTGGCCGTCGTCAGCTTTGCTGCGATGGTGGTGCAGACGTTCGCCGGGCGTCTCTTCTCCTACGCGGGTGCCCGATCCATTGTGATCTATCTTGCGTTTTTCTTGCCCATGGTCATTGCGCGCGAAGGTGCCTTCAGGCTTGGCCTCATCCAGGACACGGGCTTGCTTTCGACGGTGACAACAGTGATCGCGGTTTTCACGCCCTTGCTTGGTTACTGGATAATCCAGTCTATCAAGCCGTTCGGTGTCTTCCGGTTTCTTTTTGAGCGGCCAAGTTGGGCGAGCATCGATCGGGATGCGAAGCCTAGCAGGGTTGGTATCGCGCCGGCAGAATAAGCATCTGAAAACCGCATTTCGACGGTTCCCTGGTGGCTGTGATCAGATAGGATCGCGCCACCATGACCGAACTTGCTTCTCGCCCGCTGAATGCTGACGACCATCTTATGCTGGTCGATGGCTCGACCTACATCTTTCGGGCCTATCACGCCTTGCCGCCCCTTACGCGCAAGTCGGATGGGTTGCCTGTTGGAGCCGTTTCCGGCTTCTGCAACATGTTGTGGAAGTTGTTGAAAGAGGGCGACAGAGAGCTTCTCGGACCTCCACCAACACACTTGGCAGTGATCTTCGACCATTCAGCCTACTCGTTTCGCAACGACATCTACCCGGACTATAAGGCGCACCGACCCGACCCGCCGGAAGATCTGCGGCCGCAATTCGCGGTCATTCGTGACGCCGTTCGCGCTTTCAATGTCGCTTGCATTGAACAGGAAGGCTATGAAGCCGATGACCTGATCGCGACCTACACGACCCAAGCAGTCGAGGCCGGCGCAAAGGTTTCAATTGTATCGTCAGACAAGGATCTGATGCAGCTCCTGACCATGCCGAATGTGGTGCTGGTGGACACAATGAAGGACAAACGTACTGGTCCGGACGGTGTAGTGGAGAAGTTCGGCGTCCCGCCTGAGAAGATGATCGACCTTCAGTCTCTCGCCGGTGATAGCGTCGACAATGTGCCAGGCGTGCCCGGCATTGGGGTGAAAACAGCAGCCCAACTGCTCGAAGAGTTTGGCGATCTCGACACACTTCTCGCCCATGCAGACACCATCAAGCAGACCAAGCGCCGCGAAAACCTCATCGAATTTGCTGACCAGGCACGCATCTCGAAGAAGCTCGTGACGCTGATGCCTGATGTTCCAGTTGAGGAAGCCTTGGAAACCACGCTCGTCCAAGACCTGGACGGTGAGCGGCTTATTGGCTTCCTTAAGGCCATGGAGTTCACAACGCTGACACGGCGCGTCGCGGCAGCCACCGATACGGCGATGGCCGACGTTGAGAGCACAGCGGTTGCCACACCAGGTTTCGAAGGCGCCAAGGTGGAGGAGCGCATTGTAGCCGAGGGCGATATGACGCCTGCAAGCTTGACCGAAAAGCGCGCGATTGAAGCCGCCTCCGTTACGATCGATGCCACCAAATACGAAACGATATTCGATCCCGCCACGTTGGAAGCTCTTTTTGGCGAGGCGCGATGGTCGGGCGTCCTGGCGTTTGACACTGAGACAACGTCGCTTGATCCGATGCGCGCGGAGCTTGTCGGTTTTTCCTTCGCGCTGGAGCCTGGTCGCGCCTTCTATGTTCCGCTCACGCACACATCTGGCGATGACCTACTAGGCGCTGGGCATGATGACCGTCAGATGCCTGCCGAGATCGCACTGACGCTGCTGAAGGCGGTTCTCGAGGACCCGACCATCCTCAAGATCGGCCAGAATATGAAGTATGATATGGCCATCATGGCGAACCACGATATCGATGTGGCGCCGTTTGATGACACGATGTTGCTGTCTTACGTCACCGGCGCGGGCACGGGCGGCCATGGCATGGACGAACTGTCGACCAAATGGCTTGGTCACACACCCATCCCTTACAAAGAGGTGGTTGGGTCCGGCAAAAGCATGGTCACTTTTGACAAAGTCCCTGTCGATAAGGCGACCGCCTACGCCGCCGAAGATGCCGACATCACCTTGCTGCTCTGGCGAGCGCTCAAGCCGCAGCTGATCGCGCACCGGGCGACAACCGTCTACGAAACGCTGGAGCGGCCTCTGGTACCTGTCCTGGCGCGGATGGAACGCCATGGCATCAAAGTCGATCGACAAATGCTGTCGCGTCTTTCCGGGGATTTTGCTCAAGGCATGGCGGCGCTTGAAAGCGACATTGAACAGCTTGTTGGAGAGCCGTTCAATGTCGGTTCCCCCAAGCAACTCGGCGATATTCTGTTCGGGAAAATGGGCCTGCCAGGCGGCAAGAAGACCAAGACAGGGGCCTGGGCGACGCCAGCTTCTGCCTTGGAGGATCTGGCCGCCGAGGGTCACGAACTGCCCAAGAGAGTGCTCGAATGGCGGCAGCTGCAAAAGCTGCGCTCCACCTATACCGAGGCTTTAGCGCAGGCGATCAATCCCGATACGGGCAGGGTGCACACAAGTTTTGCCTTGGCGGCGACGAGCACAGGGCGTCTCTCGTCGTCCGACCCGAACCTGCAGAACATTCCCGTGCGCACGGAAGCGGGGCGTAAGATCCGCAAGGCCTTTATTGCAGAACCGGGCTGCAAACTTGTTTCTGCCGACTACAGCCAAATCGAGCTGCGCGTCCTGGCCCATGTCGCGGATATTCCACAACTCAAGCAGGCTTTCGCAGACGGGTTGGACATTCACGCGATGACCGCGAGCGAGATGTTCGGTGTGCCAATCGAGGGAATGGATCCCATCGTCCGCCGGCAGGCGAAAGCCATCAACTTCGGGATCATCTACGGCATCTCGGCGTTTGGTCTCGCCAATCAATTGGGCATCGAACGGTCCGAAGCCGGCGCGTACATCAAGACTTATTTCGAGCGTTTCCCTGGCATCAAGCAGTACATGGACGACACCAAAGCGTTCTGCCGTGACCATGGGTACGTCGAGACAATCTTTGGTCGCCGAGCTCACTACCCGGACATCAAGGCAAGCAATCCCGCGATGCGTGCATTCAACGAGCGCGCGGCCATCAATGCCCCAATACAGGGGTCAGCAGCCGACATTATTCGGCGCGCGATGGTTCGTATGGAACCCGCACTGTCTGATGCGAAGCTCAACGCCAAAATGCTCCTGCAGGTGCACGACGAGCTGATCTTCGAAGTGCCGGAGAGCGAAGTGGATGCCACTCTACCCATCATTGAGAAGGTGATGATTGATGCACCCAATCCCGCTCTGTCACTCTCGGTGCCTTTGGAAGTCGATGCCCGCGCTGCCGATAATTGGGATGATGCGCACTAGGCCTTGAGGAACACCCCGTCGCGCCGTGCATCGCCTGCACCTTCCAGCGAAAACCGCTCGTCAGTGTTGACCCGGCGTTCCACGCCGTGGGCGCCACCAAAGAACATCGACGATGCGTCCCAGACGTGATGGGTCTCAAAGGCCTGCTGCAGCGGTTCGGGATCGAGTCCCGGCTCAACATCCAATCGCCCTTCTTCAACGTGCAGGCGCGGTGCGCGAATAGCCTCTTCGAGAGCTGTTCCGTGGATACCCCAGCGCAGCAGCACTTGCGCCATCGCAGAACGGATACGGTTCGATCCGCCCGACCCTAAGGCCAGCAGCCCACCCTTGTTGTCGGCGGCTATGGTCGGCGCCATCATCGACGACAAGCGCTTGTCCGGTTCCCACGAGCCCGGGCCATCGGCGAGAAGGTCATCCTCTCCCAACATATTGTTGAGCATGAAACCGCAACCAGGAACGATGGTTCCATTGCCTTCGCCGTTTGAAACCGTCACGGCGATGGCCATACCGTCTTTGTCGATGACAGAAATGTGGGTGGTACCACGCTGTGCCACCTGCGCAGGCTGACCTGCCATGGTCTTATCGTCAAAGCCGATCGGTTTACCTGCCTTCCGCCATGCACGGTCGACCTGATCAAGGGCTTGGGCAAATCCAAGCGGATCGTAGCTATCGCCATCGGCGTAGGTGGCCAGAATGGCGGCGATCAACCCGCCACCAGCGGAAGGCGGCGGATTTGTCGCCATCTGCAAGGTGTTGTCTTGCTGTGGCTGAGACAGCGTGCGCGTCAGCGGTGTCCGCCATAGAGGCTGATAGCTGCGCAGATCATCGTCGGATAGATGGCCACCCGATGCTGCTTCCAGCATGGCAGCCGCGATTTCGCCCTCGGTCGCTAACCGAACGCCTTCGCGCGCCAGCGCTTCCAAGGCATCGGCCAATGCGCCGTTGGTCAGCATCTCGTTAGCGCCGTGAAGTTCGCCATTTGAGGTGAAAAGCGCGCGCGCATCGTCGGTCGCGGTGAGAATGGGTTCGACAATACGTGTGAGCCCAGCTTGGAACGTCGAGAGGGCATAACCGCCCTTCGCCAATCTGACAGCATGTTCAGCCAACCGCGTCATCGGAAGGCGAGCGAACCTCTCATGCAATGCGAACAGGCCTGGCAGAAAGCCCGGCGTCGCGACCGATCCGGGGCCGATATGAAACGCCTGGGTCACGCCGCCGAAGTCAGCTTCAACCTCTTTCAAGCCTTGGTGGCGCGGACCGGTCGGAGATTTTGGCGTATGAACGAAAAAGTCGAGACAGGTGGCTGGACCGCCGTCTGAAACCATGGCGAACCCGCCGCCAGCTGGCGATGCCAGAACCGGTTCACACACGCACGCCGTCAGAAGCGCCGCGATTGCCGCGTCTACGGCGGTCCCTCCGTCTGCGAGGATTTCCGCGCCAGCATGTGCTGTTTCTTGGTGGCCTGCGGCAATACCGCCTGTCATGCTCATGCCGCCCTTATAGCGGCTTCTTTATGCGGCGGCTTGTTGGAAAACAGGCGCAGCGTCCCGAACATCCTGTCCGACGTGCGATTCAAAAGCCGCGAAGTTATCGGCGAACATTTCAGCCAACTTGGTGGCTTGCAGATCATACGCCTCTTTATCCGCCCAGGTTTCGCGCGGTCGCAGGATGGAGCTATCGACGCCAGGAACAGCGGATGGGACAAGAACACCGAAGAAGGGATCTGCCTCGAACTTTGCTTCTGCCAGGTCTCCATTGAGTGCCGCATGTAGCAAAGCCCGCGTTGCCTGGATGGGCATGCGCGACCCTGTGCCGTAGGCGCCGCCTGTCCAGCCGGTGTTCACGAGCCAACAATTGACGTCGTGCTCGCCGATCAATGTGCGGAGCAAGTCACCATAGACGCTCGGATGGCGTGGCATGAATGGAGCACCAAAGCAGGTTGAGAAGGTCGCTTCAGGTTCGGTGACGCCGATCTCTGTGCCAGCCACCTTGGCCGTGTAACCGGACAAGAAGTGGTACATGGCTTGCTCAGCCGTCATCTTGGAGAGCGGCGGCAGCACACCGAAGGCGTCAGCCGTCAGCATAACAATGTTCGTGGGGTGGCCCGCGCGACCGGACGGCAGCGCGTTCGGGATAAAGTCGATCGGGTAAGCGCAGCGTGTGTTCTGGGTAAGAGTACCGTCGTTGAAGTCCGGCTCTCGTGTGTTGGGGTTTAACACAACATTTTCCAGCACAGTGCCGAACCGTTCAGTGGTCGCGTAGATCTCTGGCTCGGCCTCGCGCGACAGATTGATCGTCTTAGCGTAGCAACCGCCCTCGAAGTTGAACACGCCGTCCGCCCCCCAACCGTGTTCGTCGTCTCCGATCAGCGTGCGCTCGGGGTCAGCAGAAAGCGTGGTTTTGCCCGTGCCAGATAGGCCGAAGAAGATGGCGACGTGCCCTTCATCATCGACGTTGGCCGAAGCGTGCATGGGCATCACATCCTGAGCTGGCAGCAAGAAGTTCAGCATCGAGAAGACTGACTTCTTCATTTCGCCGGCATAATGCGTACCGCCAATCAAGACGATCTTGTTCGTGAAGTCGCAGGCAATAACCGTTTCAGAACGGCATCCGTGACGCTTGGGGTCCGCCTTAAAGGATGGCAGATCGATGATCGTCATGTCCGGGATGAACGTCTCCAAAACTGACTGCTCAGGTCGCAGCAGCATGGTGCGGATGAACAGTGAGTGCCATGCCTTTTCCGTGATCACACGTGTTGGCAGTTGATAGCGCGGGTCTGCGCCACCATGCAGATCCTGTACAAACAGGTCCAAGCCTCGCGTGTGCTGCAAAAAGTCAGCATGCAAAGTCGCGAAGGCTTCACGGGACATCGCACCGTTGCCGTCCCACCACAGGACATCCTCCGTCGTTTCATCGCGAACGATGAACTTATCCAGCGGTGAGCGGCCAGTATGTTTGCCCGTGTCGGCTTTTAAGGCGCCTCCGGCGACCAATTGTGCTTCGCCACGCTGGATGGCCTGTTCGTAAAGGGCGGGAGCTGTGAGGTTCCAATAGACCGTGCCGAGATCCTTCAAGCCAGCAGCCTCGAGACCTAAATTGGCGTTACGAATCCCGCGATGTTGCACGTTTTTTGACCCTTTAGACAATCAGTTGGTGCCGATCTTCACCAGTCTATCGGCGGTGAATACCCTAAACGTAGCTGAATATGTCCAGCGCCCGCCTGAGGGTGGCGGTGCGTGTAAGGGGTGGGCGCACTATGGACAAGGCTTTCGGGGCCTAAATTGACTGACATCATGAACCGAACGACACAAAAGCGTTTTCGGTGCTCAGAAAAAGGGCGAGTCTAATTTCTGATCAAAATCAGCGTGTTTCCCGGATTCCTGGGTGTTCACGAGGTTTCAGAAATTGACGACAGTACGACTGTGTTGTGGCTCGCCATATTTTTTGCGCAATCAACGTGCCTTCGGAAAGGGTCATGGGGCGGGGCTGACAAACCAGCGTTTGCATAATTTGCAAGCGTGCAAGACCAATTGTGGCAATTCATGCTACAGCCCAACCATGAAAGAGCTTCCCCGTGCACACCGATCGAATGACGCTTGCCCGCGCATCCGCCAAAGGAGCGACTATGCCAACCATTGCGCTGGTTGATGACGACCGAAATATTTTGACCTCTGTGTCGCTTGCATTGGAAGCGGAGGGCTATCGCGTGGAGACCTACACCGATGGGGCTTCCGCGCTGGACGGTATGCAGATGGCGCCTCCAGATCTGGGCATATTCGACATCAAGATGCCGCGCATGGATGGCATGGAACTGCTGCGTCGCTTTCGTCAGGTCAGTGATTTGCCGGTGATATTTTTGACGTCGAAAGACGATGAAATTGATGAGCTGTTCGGCCTCAAGATGGGGGCAGATGACTTTATCAAGAAGCCGTTTTCTCAGCGCGTTTTGGTTGAACGGGTACGCGCTCTACTGCGCCGGGTTCAGACCCGTGGAACAACGACTGGCCAACTAGCACCGCTGCCGGAGGGCGCCACTGTTCCGCAAGAAGGTGGGCAAGTCCTGAAACGTGGCGATCTTGTCATGGATGAAGACCGTCATGCTTGCACTTGGAAGGAAAAACCGGTCACGCTCACGGTGACAGAATTCTTGATCCTGCAATCCCTGGCGCACCGACCCGGCATCGTTAAAAGCCGCAACGCTTTGATGGACGCAGCATACGATGACCAAGTGTATGTTGATGATCGGACAATCGATAGCCATATCAAGCGTTTGCGCAAGAAGTTCAAGCAAGCCGATAGAGAGTTCAATATGATCGAAACTCTCTACGGGGTGGGCTACAAATTTAAAGAGAGCTAGGCCTGTAAGGGGCTAGCGATTGGGGCTGGATGGTAGATCGCAGCGACGATCATGTTTCCTTTGCAGACGACGCTTCGCGCGAGCCCACTCGCTTGCGCGATACCGTGCTTGGACGCTCCTGGCGCGCTTGGCAGATTCGCCGTGCGCGTCGCCGCACCCGCTCGCAGTTCACGGTATTTTCTTCGCTCACTCGCCGGATTCTGATCCTCAATCTTGTGGGCCTCGTCGCTCTCGTGAGCGGCATCTTGTATCTCAATCAGTTTCGTGAGGGCTTGATTGATGCGCGTGTTCAAAGCCTCTTGGTCCAGGGCGAGATTATTGCCAGCGCTATAGCGGCCTCGGCCAATGTCGACGGAAACAACGCCATCGTGATTGATCCCGAGCGCTTGTTAGAGTTGCAAGCCGGTGAGAGCCTTTCGGCCTTTGATGATCCACTGCGCAGTTTGGAGTTTCCCATCAATCCAGAGCGGGTAACTCCGATCCTGCGACGGCTGATAACTCCCACCGGAACACGTGCGCGCATTTACGATCCGGAAGGCGGTCTCATTATCGACAGTGCCGCGCTCTATGCCCGCGGTGCAATTCTGCGGTTCGATCTGCCCCTCGGTAGCGCTAACCGCGAGCCATGGTGGCAAACGGCTTGGCAACAGACACTCTTGTTCTTGCGCCGTTTCGACATGCCCTCCTACGAGGAAATCGGTGGCGGGAATGGGTTGGTGCTGCCTGAGGTACGTTCTGCCATGGCCGGCGACCCGGCCAGCATCGTCCGCGTTAACGAGCGCGGTGAGATGGTGGTCTCGGTAGCGGTGCCGATTCAGCGTTTCCGTGCCAACCTTGGTGCCCTTCTCCTGTCTACCCAGGGAGGAGACATCGACGCGATCATCTTCAATGAGCGCTTGTCGATCTTGCGCGTCTTCTTGGTTGCGGCTGGTGTGATGGTAATCCTGTCGCTCCTCCTCGCCAGCACCATTGCCGGACCGGTGCGCAAACTATCAGACGCAGCGGAGCGCGTGCGCTACTCGGTGAAGGCCCGTGAAACGCTGCCAAGCTTCCGCGGACGAAGCGATGAAATAGGGCATCTGGCAACGGCGCTGCGCGGCATGACCGACGCTCTTTATAACCGTATGGATGCTATTGAACGGTTTGCAGCTGATGTATCGCACGAATTGAAGAATCCACTGACGTCACTGCGTAGCGCCGTCGAAACCCTGCCGCGCATCACCAACGACGACAGCCGCCGGCGCCTGTTGGAGGTTATCGAGCATGATGTGCGACGCCTGGATAGGTTGATTTCGGATATTTCAGATGCGTCACGTCTTGATGCCGAGATGGCACGTGAAGACGCCGAACGGATTGACTTGAAACCACTCATGGAAGCGGTGGTTGGTATTCAGCGCGAACTCGCCACCAGCGCAGACATCGCGATCAAACTGGCATTCACCCAATCCGGTGACCCAGCAGGTGGTTTCGCGCTTGACGGCCACGAATCACGGTTGGGCCAGGTCTTCACAAACCTTCTGGACAATGCACGTTCGTTCTCGCCGGAAGGCGGGACCATCAATGTGCGCGTGAAGCGTGAAGACGATAGTATAGTCGTTGACGTGGAAGACGAGGGTCCGGGCCTACGCGACGATGTCTTGGAACGTGTTTTTGAGCGCTTCTATACCGACCGCGCGGACCGCGATGGTTACGGCAACAATTCCGGCCTGGGATTGTCGATTTCCCGACAGATCGTCGAAGTCCATGGCGGCACGATTGAGGCAAGCAATCGACCTGGAGACGATGCTGACAAGCCAACTGGTGCCCGTTTAACAGTTCGCCTGCCGGTTGGTGCAGAAAGCGATACTTAGATCATGGAAACCGAGCCGACGGTTCATGGCACTGCGCTTTGTCTGAACGGTACGGGTGTCCTTATAAGGGGTGCGTCGTCCTCGGGTAAATCGCGGCTTGCTTATAGCTTGCTGCATGCAGAAGGGCTCAGCCCAGTGCCACCCCCGGGGACGCCATCGGAAGCGCCCACTGCGCTCATCGGTGACGATCGATTGGTGCTCACCGAGCACGGCGGAAAGCTGAATGCGCGCGCTGCTCACGGCCTTGAGGGAATGATTGAAGTACGTGGTATTGGTCTGGTTGGTACGCTCTACCGACCTCAAGCCATGCTACACATGGTCATTGATCTGGTGCCCTTGGGCGCCATGGTACGTCTTCCGGAACCCAGGATGGCAGACTTGCAGGACTGCAGTCTTCCAGCCTTCTCTATACCCATTGGGGACCTCACTCATCAACAACTTCTCACGCGGACCGCTTGGCAAATTGTCCGCGACAGGCAAGGGTTCGATGACCCCTTGCCAACCGGCTTAAACGGGTAAAGGATGCACAACTCTACCGGAGGCGGGACAATGCCTCAGCGAATGCAACGGCCCTCATGATTGGTCTTCTTCTCGTCACCCACGGCAATCTCGCGTTGGAATTCAAAGCTGCGCTGGAGCATGTCGTGGGCCCACAGTCTCATTTGGAGACTATCTGTATCGGTGCCGATGATGACATGGAGGCCCGGCGTCAGGATATCGTTGCCGCGGTGGATCGCGCGAACACGGGTTCCGGCGTGATCGTATTGACCGATATGTTTGGTGGGACGCCTTCTAACCTCGCTATTTCGATCCTCGATGGCGACAAAGTGGAAGTTCTGGCCGGTGTGAACCTTCCCATGCTTGTGAAGTTGGCCAGCATACGCGGCGACATGACACTGACTGATGCTGTTGCTCATGCCAGTGAGGCGGGCCGCAAGTATATCTCGGTGGCCAGCCAAATCCTGGACGCTGGATGACACAAACGCTGCACTCTCCACGAACAGTGACGATCCGCAACAAGCGCGGCCTGCACGCGCGCGCATCCGCGAAGTTTGTGCAACTGGCTGAGAATTATGATGCCGATATTTCGGTGACCAAGGGCGACCAAACAGTGGGTGGAACATCGATCATGGGATTGATGATGCTTGCTGCTGCGCCGGGTTGTGAGATTCTAATTGGCGCAGCCGGCCCCCAGGCGACAGAAGCGCTGGACGCCGTTTGTGCCTTGGTCGACGACGGCTTTGGTGAAGAAGATTAGCTTACTTTCACTTATGCGCGCCCAAAGACATGGGCGGCCACAGCAAGGTCCTCAGCGGCGGTACCTACCGACTTGAATAGGGTGATCTGATCGTAGAAACGGCGGCCCGCGCGCTCGCCACGGCATAGGTCGAGCAGATCACCGGCCACATCGTCGGGCGAGAAACGTTCTTCTTCAATGGGGATCACCAAGTCTCCGCCCTCTTTGAGGGCGCCTTCGCGTGTATCGCAGAAAACGCGCGCCTTGCTTATGGCATGGGTATCAACCTCTCGCATCGTCGGCTTAAACGCGCCCACGAGATCGACATGCTGGCCAGGGGGCAACCAGGTCCCTTTTATCAGTGGTTGTTCGGCCATCGTCGCGCAAGAGATGATATCCGCGCCACGTGCCGCGCCCTCTAGATCGTTAGTAACGGCTACGCGGATACCCAAATCGGCCAATCGGCCTGCGACCTTCACAGCGCGTTCCGGATTCCGGTTCCAGATCAACACATGATCGATGGGCCGAACGGCACAGTGGGCGCGAATGAGGTAAGGTGCCAAAGCGCCCGCACCCACCATAAGCAGTTTCGACGCATCGGTGCGTGACAAGTAAGATGAAGCAAGTGCTGAGGCTGCTGCCGTACGCCACAATGTGAGGGCTTGCCCATCGAGCAACGCCAATGGAACGCCCGTCTCTCCAGAAAGCAAAAGATAAGCACCGACAACACTTGGCAGGTTTCGCGTAGCGTTGTCGGGCACCACGGAAACGATTTTCACACCAGTGTAGCCCTTGGTGGAACTGCCTTGTGTCTTGAAGTCTGACCATGCGGGCATCAGAAGCAACGTGGTGTCCGGCACGCCATGTGGACGCTCAATTGCATGGTGGTGGCGCAAAGGCGCTATTGGCGGTCGTCGAAAAGCGACCCGGAGCGTCTCCACGAGATCACGGAAATTTACGACCTCTGCGATATCAGCTGCAGTAATGATCCGCATAGCGGCTCACCTCATTCGGCCCGAACGGGCACTGCGACTAGCGAAGTGATGCCGGGCTTGGCAGCGCACGCGTGCCGGAGAGCTTGTTTAGCTGTTCTTTTTGAACATCGCGCTCACGGGCCAGTTTGGTCGCTTGAAGTTTGTTTTCGCGCGCCTGTTTTCGCATGCGACCCTGGGTGAACCAAACTGCGATCCCGCCGATCAAAACGCCGATGATCAGTGACACGAAAAGTCCGACAAAAAGCGGCACCGTTACCGCAAACCAAGGAGCTTGATCGGCAATCGGATCGAGAGAAATCTGTACAGGCTGGCGGTTCGCGACGGCAAAGACAATCAGGACGATGGCGAGTGGCAAAACGATGAGCAGCGTCCAAAGGCGTGCAACTAGTCTGCCGAGCATTTAGGCGTCCTCATGCTCAGGGTTAAGCCGCTGACGCATCTCTTTACCGGTCTTGAAGAACGGGACCGCCTTCGCTTCGACATGCACTTGCTCACCAGTGCGTGGATTTCGACCGGTTCGAGACGGGCGATGCTTGACTGAGAAGGCGCCAAAGCCGCGCAATTCAACCCGGTCGCCACGGGCCAGAGCGTCGGAGATGGTATCGAGGATAGCGCCAACGACGTTCTCGATGTCACGCTGATAGAGGTGGGGATTGCGATCCGTGATCTTCTGGATGAGTTCCGACTTTATCAAACCAACCCCCTGTCAGCGTCTAATATGCTTGGTTTATTCTGTTTTTTGCCCCTAGCGACCGTGCCAAAGCGACATCAGGCCGTCAAGCAGCATTGCGTCACGAATGCTGTCCTGTAGCTGTTCGGCATCAAAAAGGATCGATTGACCATCTCCCAACACCAAATTGCTAACAGCGCCAGTAGCCCCCAGAGCGACTGGCCGATCCGGCGCGCGGTCGACAATATCAATATCGTCGTCGAGGCTATGGGCTTCGACCAAATAGTCGAGCGCTTCGTCCTCGCCGCCAATGGTGTCGACAAGGCCGACTTGCACCCCGCGCGATCCAGTGAATACGGTGCCTTCAAATCCACGAATGACGGCTCCGTCAAGGCCGCGGCGCTGCGCGACTTGGTCCACGAACCAGGTGAAATTATCGGCAATCAAGCTCTCTAGCTCTGCGAGCGCTTCTTCGCTTGGCTCGTTGAACATTGATGGCTGTGCCTTCAACTCACCGGAGCGGATCTCATAGACGGTTACGCCCACCGTTTCGAGCAAACCGGACACATCAGGGAACTGCGCCATAACGCCAATCGACCCAACAACCGAGTTGTTGCGCGCCACAATATGCTCGCTGGCGCTGGCAGCAAGATAGGCAGCCGATGTTCCGACACCATCAACGACAGCGACCAAAGGCTTTTCGTCGCCAAGCGCTCGAAGCGCTGTGTAGATCGTTTCTCCTGCAACCGAGAGCCCGCCTGGTGAATTGACGCGCAGAATGACCGCCTTCACATCTTCATCTTCTTCGATTTCTTCAATCAGATCGATAAATTCATCATCGAAGTCGATGAAGCCGCTGAGCTCGACTCGTGCGACATGTTCTCCAGGCCCAGCGATGCGGTCCATGAGCCCCGTTGTATTGGCCACGACAGCCAAACCCAGAGCAGCAAAGAGGACGACCGTCAGCACACGCCACATGGTCCGTGACCTGCGCAATTTGCGACGTTCAACGAGGCTATCGGCAGAAATGTTCTCGACGCGGCTCATGAAGTGCTCCTGGTCGGCCGGGGGGCAGGTGCCATCGCGCACTTCTTATCGCCCTGGTGGGCCACTTGGCTAGGCTTGTGCCTGATCAATCTTCAGCATTTGGAGCGTTTTTGCGGCGGTTTGTGCGACCGACTTCCTCTTGTCGTGCGACAGGCGCCTGAGATGTGGCGTGATCCAGGTGCGAAGCTCTTCGTCCTTTTTTGCCCAGGTACCAAGTGTCTTCATTGTCATGTTGAGCACAATCCAGTCGTCGTGGGTCGCTAGATTGCGCTGCATGACCTTCGTAGCTGCGGCCCGCTGGCTATCATTCATGTCCCCACCCAAGTGGGAGAAGAGTTGAGCCAATGTCCACTGAGCTGAGGCCTGATCCAGCACGCCGATATCGTCAATGAACCTATCAATATAGGGGACGAGAAGATCGTGTTGTTCGGCCTCTACCCGTTTCATATCGTTGGATGTTCGCAGTCGCACGACAGCGTCTTTGCTACGATAACAAGCGAACAACTCGGCAAGACGCCTTGGGTCATCCAGCACCAGTTCGACCACTTCCACCGTCCGTCCCAATGAGTTGGGATGGCCACCCGTCAGCATCGCCTCGAACGGCTCTTTCACAGCATCTCCATTTTCTTGGAAAACAAAAAAGCCGGGCGTGAAGGCCCGGCTTTCGAATCGTACTCTGAAGGCAAAGCGCCTTTAGTCGTCTTTGGTCTCTTCGCCTTTCAGCGCGGCACCAAGAATATCGCCAAGCGACGCGCCAGAGTCGGATGAACCGTACTGCGCGACAGCTTCTTTCTCCTCGGCGATTTCCAGCGCCTTGACCGAGACAGACACCTTGCGGGTCTTGCGGTCAAACTGGGTAACGCGCGCATCAAAGCGATCACCAACCGAGAAGCGGTCTGGGCGTTGATCGTCGCGATCGCGGGCCAGGTCAGAACGGCGGATGAAGGAGGTGAGATCGGTGTCGACCAGCTGCACCTCAACGCCATTGTCCTGAACAGCCGTGACCTCACAAGTCACGACCGCACCGCGGCGAACTGTATCAGAGGCCGCATCGAACGGATCTTCGCCAAGCTGCTTGATGCCCAGCGAAATACGCTCTTTGTCGGTGTCCACATCGAGGACCTGAGCACGGATCATCTGACCACGCTCATACTCTTCAATGACTTCCTCGCCTGGACGGTTCCAATCGAGGTCGGACAGGTGAACCATGCCGTCGATGTCGCCTTCAAGGCCAATGAACAGACCAAACTCAGTCTTGTTCTTGACTTCGCCTTCGACCACGGCACCAGCTGGGAAGGCTTCTGCGAAGTGATCCCATGGGTTCGACAGCGTTTGCTTCAGGCCGAGCGAAATACGGCGCTTGTTGGAGTCGACCTCGAGGATCATGACTTCAACTTCCTGGCTGGTGGAAACCAGCTTAGAAGGGTGCACGTTCTTCTTGGTCCACGACATTTCTGAAACGTGGATCAGGCCTTCAATGCCGGGCTCCAGTTCCACAAATGCACCATAGTCGGTCACGTTGGTCACGCGGCCGGTCATTTTCGCTTCCGGCGGATACTTGGCTTCGATGCCGTCCCATGGATCGGCTTCGAGCTGTTTCATGCCTAGCGAAATACGATGAGTTTCGTGGTTGATACGAACGATCTGCACCTTCACAGTCTGACCGATCGAAAGAACCTCCGATGGGTGGTTCACACGGCGCCATGCTATATCCGTGACGTGCAGCAGACCATCAATTCCGCCAAGGTCAACGAACGCACCATATTCGGTGATGTTCTTCACGATGCCGTCGATGATCTGGCCTTCGGCAAGGTTTTGGACCAGTTCCTGACGCTGTTCGGCACGGCTCTCCTCAAGCACAACGCGGCGTGACACAACGATGTTGCCACGGCGTTTGTCCATCTTCAGGATCTGGAAGGGCTGCGGTGTGTTCATCAATGGCTGAATGTCGCGCACCGGACGGATATCGACCTGTGAGCGCGGCAAGAAGGCAACCGCACCGTCCAAATCGACGGTGTAACCACCTTTGACCACATTGAAGATCTGGCCGGTCACTTTCTCGTTGGCGTTGAACGCCACTTCAAGCTTGTCCCAGCTTTCTTCGCGGCGGGCTTTGTCGCGCGAAAGGACAGCTTCGCCCATCGCGTTTTCGACGCGCTCAAGGTAGACCTCCACCTCATCGCCGATGGCCAGTCCACCATCTTTGGCGGTCGCGCCAAATTCTTTCAGCGGCACCCGGCCTTCGGTTTTCAGACCGACGTCAATGACGGCCAGGTCTTTCTCGATACCGATAACGTTGCCTTTGACCACGGTGCCTTCAAGGACATCTTGGCCATCAAAGCTCTGCTCGAGCAGAGCTGCAAAATCTTCCATCTCGAACGCTTCAGCGTTCGCTTCTGTCGTTGCCATGTAAGCTACTTCTTTCCTGCGCCCAGCTTTGGCAGATTACTGCCGCAGCGAGTGTTTGAGTTAATCGGGGTCGAGATGTGCAATGTCCGCCATGTGCTGTGGCTGGTTTGCACCGCTTGGCCCGTTGGTAAGCCAACAGGCGGGCGCGCGGTGCGCATCACATAGTCTCAACCGGTTTCGTTATCAGCCGCGCAAGGAACGCTTGGTGTCCACAAACAAACGTGCGGCTTCAAACGCGGCGTCTATACCCAAGTTTGTCGTATCGAGCAACAGGGCGTCGGGTGCTTGGGCGAGTGGAGCATTTGTGCGACCCGAGTCGCGAGCATCGCGCTTCACTAGATCGGCCTGAACCGTCTCCAGTTTGACCGATGGGTCCTTGGCGACAACCTGAGCGTGGCGACGCTCGGCGCGGGCGTGGATGCTGGCTGTCACAAACAGCTTGGCCTGGGCATTTGGACAGACTACCGTGCCAATGTCGCGCCCATCCAGAACAGCGCCTGGCGCTTGCGCGGCGAAGGCACGTTGGGCATCCAACAAAGCGGCCCGCACGGGGGGATGCACGGCGACTCGCGAAGCGGCTTCGCCAACTTGATGTTGGCTAAGGGCCTCTGGATCAAGCGAGCTTAGGTCGAGCGCTCGCGCGGCTTTGGCGGCGACCTCCGGATCGTCGAGGTCCGCACCGGTTGAAAGAAGTTCGGCACCGACTGCCCGATAAAGCAATCCAGTATCGAGGTGACTGAGTTCGTAATATTGGGCGAGGCGTTTTGAGATGGTGCCTTTGCCGGATGCAGCTGGCCCATCGACTGCAATAACAAAAGGATCAGCCATGGTTGCCGCTATGCGTGAAGGTGGCGCCGAGATTGGTCATCAATCCCTCAAAGGCCGGGAAGCTGGTGGCAATGACACGTCCATCATCAACGGTCACGGGCTGCTGTGAAGCCAACCCCATGACGAGGAACGACATCGCAATACGGTGATCGAGATGGGTGACAACGGTGCCGCCCCCGAAATCGCCATTCGGCTGACCAGTTACTGTGAGCCAGTCATCACCGCTTTCGGTAGTAACGCCGTTGGCTGTGAGGCCATCCACCACCGCAGCCAGGCGGTCAGACTCTTTGACCCTTAGTTCATGTAACCCGGTCATCCGCGTCTGTCCCTCGGCGAAAGCGGCCGCCACGGCGAGTACGGGATATTCGTCGATCATCGAGGGCGCGCGTTCTGGGGGTACGTCGATTCCGCGCAGCGACGATCCTCGTGCCGTGATGTCCGCCAATTCTTCACCGCCTTCGGTCCGACGGTTCAACAGGGTTAGGTCGGCTCCCATTTCTTCGAGAGTCGTGAGCAGGCCGGTGCGCGTCGGATTGAGCATCACATCTTGCACCGTGACTTCCGCACCGGGTGTAATCAGTGCGGCCACCAACGGAAAAGCCGCCGATGAGGGATCAGCCGGAATGGTCACCCGCTGACCGGTGAGTGGTTTGCCGCCCTCCACCGTGATGACCTGCGACCCATCCTCCTGGTCTTCGACTGATAGGTCGCCACCAAAACCTTTGATCATGCGCTCTGAATGGTCGCGTGTGGGAATTGGCTCAATAACGTTCGTTGTCCCCTCAGTGGACAGCGCCGCGAGTAGGACGGCCGACTTCACCTGCGCCGATGGCATTGGAACTGTGTAGGTAATCGGCAACGGCACGGCGTTCCCTCGCAGTGTGAGCGGCAACAGCCCACCATCTCGCGCAATCACCTCAACGCCCATCTCCATAAGGGGATCCAGCACTCGCTTCATGGGGCGGTTCCGCAACGAGGCGTCGCCTGTGAATGTGGATGCAAAAGGATAAGCTGCCGCCATCCCCATGATCAATCGAACGCCGGTACCGGCGTTGCCGCAATCGATAACTTCCGCGGGTTCCAACAGCGCACCGACTCCGACACCATCGACAATCCAGGTTCCATCCTCATTGCGCACGATTTGGGCGCCGTATTGACGCATAGCTTGCGCCGTCGCGAGGACATCTTCCCCTTCAAGCAGACCTTTGATCTCCGTTCGCCCATGCGCAAGCGTTCCCAAGATGAGCGCCCGATGTGACATGGACTTGTCGCCTGGCACGCGGACGACCCCATTTAAGGAACGGGTCCGGTGCGCACGAAGTGGTTGGGGAGCGCTGACAGCGTCCATGAGTTGCCTCGATCGGGATGGTGGTGTGTTCGGTCGCACGAGCCGCAGACCGCGCCGCCTTATGCCAACACTGGCGCGAACGCGCAATTGTCCTTTGACTTGCTGTGCAAACCATGTCTATCACGCCGGTTCGAGTGTGCGAGCATGCTGAGCTCGCCGATGAGATGACATATCGATTAGATCAAGAGGTTTCCGCGTGGCCAAACCCGAGCTAGGCACCAAACGCATTTGTCCTGAAACCGGCAAAAAGTTTTATGATTTGGGGCGCAACCCTGTCGTGTCACCCTACACCGGCATTTCTTATCCCCTCTCGGCCTTCGACCTGAGTACGAAGAAGGTGGAAAAGCCGGAAGAGGAACCTGAGGCTAAGGAATCAGAAGAAACGGAAACCGCTGAAGCTGAAGATACTGGCGATGTCGAAGTCGTGTCGCTGGAAGATGCTGATCCTGTGAACAATCTTGATGATGACGACGATGATGATGACGAGGACAATGCCGACGTCATTCCCGACATCGACACCACGGATATCGATGGCGACGACGCTGTTGCCGATGACGACGACTCCTTCCTAGAAGATGACGACGAAGACGCAGACGCGGGCGTTGGCGTCGTGGCTGGTCGAGACGACGACGACAGCTAACAGGCGCTTGGCGACCAGCAACATGGTTGGTTGACCGACCAAAGTGCCTGACGTAAATACGCCGAACATGTTGGCGAGTGTTCTTGCCGACCGGTTAGGGGCCATAGCTCAGCTGGGAGAGCGCTTCGCTGGCAGCGAAGAGGTCAGGGGTTCGATTCCCCTTGGCTCCACCATTTTTCTTTTTATAGGTTATCCTTGTTAGGGGCTTTTGCACGCTTGCGAAGCCGTCTTCTCAACGCAACTTCCAATAATGAGTGGCAGAGGCAGTGCGACGTCTAATTTCGGACCCATAATGACCTTGCAAGGCGGTGTCGCTAATGATCACACACCGTCCCAAACTCCCACCAAAGAATTCCATGTATGCAAATGAAACCAAACGAAGAAACTGACTTGAGGCGGTCGTGGTGGTTTCGTAGCCTCCGTCCCTAGAAGAGTGTCAGACGCTGTAGAAGCTCAAGTCTAGTGTGACCTAGGTCGAGGGACAAGTATGCGGGAAATCGTGATCGGCGGTGCCCAGATGGGCCCGATTCAGAAGTCCGACAGTCGGGAGGCCGTCGTTGAGAGGATGCTGGCGCTACTGGCGGAGGCGCAAGGTGCCGGCTGTGACCTCGTAGTGTTTCCCGAGCTTTGTCTGACGACCTTCTTCCCCCGCTGGTACATGGACGATCAAGCGGAGGTGGACGATTGGTTCGAGCGCGACATTCCGAACGACGACACCCGCCCGCTCTTTGATGCGGCGCGGGCGGCGGGGATCGCGTTGAGCTTCGGATATGCCGAACGCACCCCCGAGGGACGGCACTTCAACACGTCGATCCTGACCGATCGCGAGGCGCGGATCATCGGCAAATATCGCAAGGTGCACCTGCCAGGCCACTCCGAGTTTGACGACGAGCGTGCCTTTCAGCACCTCGAAAAGCGCTACTTCGAGCCGGGCGATCTCGGCTTTCCCGTCTGGCGCAACCTCGACGCGATCATGGGTATGTGCATCTGCAACGACAGGCGCTGGCCGGAGGTTTATCGCGTGATGGGGCTACAGGGGGTCGAGCTGGTTATGCTGGGTTACAACACGCCTGCGATGAACAGCCAAATGGCCGACGAAGGGCTTGAGAAACGCCTCTATCATTCCGAATTGTCGCTCACAGCTGGCGCCTATCAGAATGCCACATGGGTGGTGGGCGTCGCGAAGGCTGGCGTCGAGGATGGGCATCCGCTCATGGCGGGCAGCATCATCGTCGATCCGAATGGCTACGTGGTGGCGCGGGCGACCGGCGAGGGAGACGAACTGATCGTACATGCCTGCGACATGGATGCGTGCAATTTCGGTAAGACAACAATCTTCGACTTTGCACGGCACCGCCGGGTCGAACATTATGGTCGGATCTGCTCACAGACTGGCGTGGAACTGCCGGATTGATGGCGTCCGCGATCGACTGGGACCTTTCAATGACCGGGCGGCATGGTCTGGTAGACATGGAGGACAAAGCGTGTCCACTGGGACTGAAAGAAATCGAACGCCGAGCGATCCCGCCAATCCATGGGACATAGGAAGCTAAACATGAATCAGCGCATCCATCGCGATTCCGAAGGTGTCTTCATTATATCGGCCACACCCTTTGCCGATGATGGTGCGCTTGATCCGCTCAGCACAGATCGCCTGATCGATTACTACCTGGAGTGCGGGGTCAGTGGCATGACCATCCTCGGGATCATGGGTGAGGCGCCGAAGCTGTCAGGCGAAGAATCGCTGCGCTTTGCACGGCAGGTTCTCGACCGGATTGATGGCCGCATACCAGTTGTCGTTGGCGTTTCCGGTGCAGGGCTCGACAACATCGCGCGCTTCTCGGGCGCCGTCATGGATGCCGGCGCGGCAGGCGTGATGGTCGCGCCGATGCCGGGTTTGTCGACCGAGGCAAAGCTAAAAGGCTACTTTGCACAGGTCTGCGCAGCGCTCGGCCCGAATGTGCCGGTGTGTCTTCAGGACTATCCCCAAACCACTGGTGTTAATTTCTCGGTCGAGACGATCCTGGCCCTGACACGCGATCACCCGCAGATCGTCATGCTGAAACACGAGGACTGGCCCGGTCTGACGAAGCTGTCCCGGGTGCGGACGGAAAGCGGGACTGGCGATATCCCACGGTTGTCCATCCTGGTTGGCAACGCGGCCCTGTTTTTGCCGCTGGAACTTCAACGCGGTGCCGATGGCGCCATGACGGGCTTTGCCTATCCAGAGATGCTCGTGAAGGTGGTCGCGCTACACAAAGAAGGACAAGTCGATGCCGCCGAGGACCTGTTCGATGCCTATTTGCCGCTTGTGCGCTACGAGCAGCAGCTTGGCATCGGCCTTGCGATCCGCAAGGAAATCTTTCGCCGGCGCGGCATCCTAGCGTCCCCCAAGGCACGAAGTCCGGCCCCATCCCTGACAACCGTGGACCACGCCGAACTTTCGCGCCTGATGGAAAGATTGGACCGCAAGTTGGAGGCCCTCGGCTAATGGTCATCGGGATCAAGGCAAGATCTGCACGCGTCGTGCCATCCAGCCTTGGGCCGTTCGCCTCGATCGTCCCTAAGTTGGTCTCGCACCCGACCCCGCAAGTGGTGGCAGAAGAATTACGGAAGAAGCCATGACCCATGATCTCGTCATTCGCGGCGGCACGCTCGTGACCGCTTCGGAAACCTTCATGAGCGACATCGGCATCCGCGACGGGCGCATCGCCGCGATGGGCGACGGGCTGAAGGGCGATGACGTCATCGATGCTAAGGGCAAGCTGGTCATGCCCGGGGGTATCGAAGCGCACTGCCACATCGCGCAAGAAAGCGGGATGGGCCTCATGACCGCCGACGATTACGAAAGCGGCTCAATCTCGGCCGCTTTCGGGGGCAACTCCTGCTTTGTGCCCTTCGCCGCGCAGAAGAAGGGCCAGAGCGTCGCCGACACCATCGCAACCTATGATGACCGTGCGTCCACGAAATCGGTGATCGACTACTCCTACCACCTGATCCTGACCGATCCGACGCCCGCTGTGCTGGACGAGCTCCCGGACGCCTTTGAACGCGGTATTACGAGCTTCAAGGTCTTCATGACCTACGCGACGCGGATCAGTGACGAACAGTTCCTCGACATTCTGTTGGTTGCTCAAAAGCATGGCGGCCTGACCATGGTGCATGCCGAGAACCACGCCATGCTGACCCTCATGGCAACGCGCCTTGTCGAACAGGGTTACACCGAGCCGCGCTACCACGCGCCAGCGCGTCCGGCCATCGCAGAGGAAGAGGCGGTCAACCGAGCGGTCAGCCTCGCACGGCTTGTGAATGCGCCCCTTATGATCGTCCATGTCTCGACGCCGGGCGGTGCGCAGACCGTGGCGCAAGCAAGGTCCGAGGGAGCGTACATCTTTGGCGAGACCTGCCCGCAGTACCTTTTCTTGACGAAAGACGACCTCAACCGACCTGGGATGGAGGGCGCGAAATACATCTGCTCGCCGCCACTTCGCGATCACGCAACGCAGGAAATGCTCTGGAGTCATATCTCGGCCGGCACCTTCACTGTCATATCTTCGGATCATGCACCTTACCGTTTCGATGAAACCGGCAAGTTCGCCTCCGGCCGGGATGTTGATTTCCGCAAGATCGCCAACGGGATGCCCGGCATCGAGATGCGCTTGCCGCTGATGTTCTCCGAAGGCGTCCTGAAGGGTCGGATTGGGCTCAACCAGTTCGTGGCCTTGTCCTCAACCAATGCGGCGCGGCTCTACGGGATGCATCCCTTGAAGGGTACGCTTGCCATCGGCGCTGATGCCGATATTGCGATCTGGGACCCGGAGGAGGTGCGCGTGGCGGGCGAGATGCACGACGCCATGGACTACAACCCCTTTGAAGGCATGACGGTCACCGGCTGGCCAGTGACCGTGTTGGGGCGGGGGCGGCGTATCGTAGACGGGGGCGAACTTGTGGCGCGCCCCGGCGACGGTCGTTTCGTTGCGCGCGGTCGCTCCGATCTGACCGGCCTTGCAGGCACCCAGCTTCCTGAGACCGACCCGGCCTCAAACTTCGGCGCAATAATCCTAACATGACCGGCCCAATTGTCATCATCAATCCGAACTCGAACACGGCGGTGACCGAGGGGCTGGACGAGTCTCTGGTGCCCTTCCGGTTTGCTGGTGGGCCCGCCATCGAGTGCATTACCTTGAAAGAAGGCCCGTTCGGTATCGAGAGCCAACTGGAATCGGACAGCGTCATCCTGCCGCTTGCTGATTTGGTCCGTTCTCGCCCGGACGCAAGCGCCTTCGTCATCGCCTGCTATTCCGACCCTGGCGTCGACGCCTGCCGCTCGGTGACCTCGCAACCGGTCTTTGGCATCCAGGAAAGTGGCGTTCTGTCCGCCATGGCGCGCGCTGAGCTGTTCGGGGTCATCGCCATTGCTGAGGCTTCGATTAGCAGACACCGCCGCGTCATGGCACGCATGGGCGTCCTGCACCGCCTCGCCGCAGAAGTTCCGCTGGGGATGAGCGTCGATGAAACCGCGCGCGGCACGCAGACGCGGTCCAGGCTGATTGAGGCCGGAAGAGAGCTGAAGGCCAGTGGCGCGGGTGCGGTGATACTGGGATGCGCGGGCATGGCCCGCCATCGGTCGACCGTGGAAGCGGAACTTGGAATTCCGGTTGTCGATCCGACGCAAGCCGCCACTGCCATGGCTCTCGGCGCCTTGCTGCCGGGTTGAGCCGTTTTGGCGCGGATGGCCGTTTCGACAATCGAGAATTTGGTCCGCAGAGCGGATGCTCTTGGGCTCTGCAGCAAATAACTGACTTCCGCCGCAAGCAACCTTTTGTATGCGGCTGTTGAACTGCTGGTACTGGTGCTGTTTGAAGGACAGCTATGAGCAGAAAGCCAACTGTAATCGCTTGGGGCAATCTTGGAACGGCTTCACTTTGGCCAACTCGATCAGTCGTGTGTAGATTTCCAAAAAACCAGCGGGCTTAAGCTAAGCAAACTGAACCAAACTACGTCCAAGCGGCTGCATAACAGGGAGAGCACTATGAAACTTACCGTAAATGGCTGGAAGGATGGTGAAGCCATTCCCGCCAAGTTCGCGTTTGGACAGATTCCTGCCGAGGGGCGCTTCGAGCTCGGCGGCAACACCAATCCCCGTATTGCCTGGAGCGAGGCGCCAGGCGGTACCAAGTCTTTTGCGCTGATCTGCCATGATCCCGATGTGCCATCGAGTGGTGAGGATGTGAACCAGGAGGGCAAGACCGTCCCTGCCACCCTACCACGGGTGGATTTCTACCACTGGGTGCTGGTCAATATTCCCATCAGCATAACTGAAATCGCTGAAGGCTCGGCGTCATCCGGTGTAACGCCTAAAGGGAAGATGGTGGGCGTAAAAGCCTATGGTACAGCCGGCAAGAACAACTACACCGATTGGTTTGCGGGCGACTCCGATATGGGAGGAACCTACGGCGACTATGATGGGCCGTGCCCGCCTTGGAACGACGCCATCACCCACCATTATCACTTCACCGTGTACGCGCTGGACGTTGAAGTGGTCGACCTTGCGGCTGATTTTGGCGGGCCGGAGGTTTTGGCAGCCATCGAAGGCCATATTCTCGATCAAGCGACATACACAGGCACCTACACAATGAACCGTGATCTAGTCGGCTAGGGACAGGGAGCGAACATTGGCCTAACGGAAACTGTCGGACGCAGAATTCCTTTTCGCTCGTCTGATTGTTGGCCTTTTTGGATGTACGATGTCGGCGACGCGGGAAAGTGCGCCATGGCCAAAGCTGGATCGTTATCGGACACTGACAACGTTCGCCTCGCGCAGCCAAGGCTCAATGTTGCTTTCTAGGCATCCAAAAAGCAGCCCTTGGGACTTTGATGTCGCCTCGCTCGACCATTGGTGATTACAACCATTCTTGCGCTTCGTCGGCGCGACCTTCCTAGGGCGGATCTACGACTGTGCCGATGGCCTCCACCCGACAACAACGATCGGATTTAGAGCGGCTGTCCAATCCCATCGTAAGGACTAACTTCAGCGGCATGGTCGCAGTTCCGTGGATGGTTCGCTTGGATCAGTGCGAGCGTGCGGTGCACACCCTTCAAACAATACCAACACGTTCGATGAACCAGTAGGCACCAATCAGGGCGATGAGCACTGAACCCGGTATTGCGATGGCCGGGCGATACCATTTTTTGTCGCGAAACCAGATGCCTACGAGCGCGAAGGCTGCAGCAATAACAGCAAGCTGGCCAAGTTCCACACCGATATTGAAGCCAATCAAGGCCTGCACCAGGCGGTCACTGGGAAGCCCGAATTCTTGCAGGACGCTCGCAAATCCGAGCCCGTGTAATAGTCCGAAGACAAAAACAACAAGGGGGCGCCAACGGCTCAGCCCCGACGTGTAGATGTTCTCTACAGCAACCAACACGATTGATGCGGCAATGATAGGTTCAACGATGTGGCCGGGCACGGAGACAAGTCCTGTTACTCCGGCTGCCAGTGTGATGGTGTGTGCAAGCGTAAAAGCCGTCACCTGCCAAAGCAGAGGGCGAAACGTGGGCGACAGAAAATAAAGTCCCAGCACGAACAGAATATGGTCGAGACCCTTCGGAATAATATGATCGAAGCCCACGGCAATATACCGGGCGAACGTTTCCCATCCACTGAGCTGACCACCGCCGGCGATCGGGATAGGACCGCTCGTGGCGCCGCCCTCAAGGTAAGCCTCAAAAGGTTCGTCAACACCAAATTGGCGTAGCACCAACGCGCCAAAGGTGCTGTCCCAGCCAAACTCAACGGTCTGCGCGTCCGCTGGCATTTCTGCCGTGATACGGATCTGAGACAGGCGAGGCAGTTCCACATTTCCAACGCCGGGGACTGATACAGCCTCCAACGCGGGGGAAACTGGTTGACCATCGGCGAAAAATTGCAGCTGGTCGGCCATCTGTGGCCAAAACGCCTCAAACGCGGCTTCCAGGTCAGGTCCACCGAGCGCGCGTAGCGCATCATAACTTTCGGCACCTTCCGCCTCGTTGGTATCCGTGACATTGGATAGGTCGATGCCGGCCAAGAAACCCTCTAGGGTCAGCTCAATATCCAAGGTAGCTACGCCATCACTGTGAGATAGGTCAGCAACTGACGGAGATACTTCGTGGGCGTTTGCTGCGACGCCGGACAAACACAGACATAGGGCGAGTGCCTTGGTGGCGGCCCACAACCGAAAGTGAAAGCTATTCATGCGACGTCTCATTTTTCTTCTATGCCTCTTGGCGTCGCCCGCGGCAGCGCATGAGCTGTGGATCGAACCAGAGAGTTTTCAACTCCAAGCTTCGTCAAATATTGTCGGCAACCTGATAAATGGCCAAAATTTCGAAGGTACACAACTGACCTTTTTGCCCCGCAACTTCGAACAGTTCGCGATCATCAACGTAACCCAGGTCGTTGATGTTGATAGTCGTCTCGGAGATCGACCTGCGATCAATCAAGAGGCGCCCGGTCCAGGCCTAAACATCATTGTCTATGAAGCGAGGCATCGAACGCTGACATACGACACGTTCGACGAGTTCGATGTGTTTGCCATGTTCCATGGCGTCAGTGATATGTCCGGACGGCACCTTGAGCTCGGCTTACCGTTGGCCGACTTCAAGGAAGTCTATACACGGCATTCGAAAGCACTTGTCACGGTTGGAGCTGCCGATGGTGAGGATCGCCGGTTAGGGCTTGAGGCGGAATTGGTCGCCCTCGCGAACCCCTATCTTCTTGAACCCGCTGATGAGCTTCCGGTGCAGCTGTTCTTCGGGAACGGACCCCTGGCGAACACTCAAATTGAACTGTATGCCCGATCGCCATTTGGCGATGTCACCATGACGACACACCGCACCGATGCCAACGGGGTCGCCATGCTGCCGACCATGCCTGGATACGACTACATGGCAAACGCGGTGATCTTTCGGCAGCCGCACGAGCGCTACAGCGAACTGGATCCTGTTTGGGAGACCTTATGGGCCAACTTGACCTTCGCTGTTCCAGATTAGCAATACCGACAGCATGAAGCACAGCTGTCATTAGAAGCGCGAAGCGAATGCCATCGAACTGCAAGAATATGGAGCATTGGTTGCGTGTACTTGGCGCGAATCGCGTTCGACAGCGCACCAGCCAACGTGTCCTATGAGCGAGTTTTTCGGCCTTCGGCACAGAGGGACGATTGAAGATAGGCCAGCCTAACGCGTTTCGTCTGCCTCCTGGAAGTCGCCTTCCTCTTCTTCATCGGTAGGCTCTGATGGCGGATCTTGGTCGTCGCCCTCAGCAATTACGTTGTTGTCATCGTCATGACAGGTGAGCCAAGTGCCAGCCAAGTTGCCCGCGAACAGGTCTATTGAGCGGTCTGTGGAGCCTTGGCAAACGAAACATGCACTGTTGCATTGATAGGGACGGCTCAGATTCAGCACCTGACCTCCAGCACGTTGGCAATTGTAGGCAAACTGTTCGCAGTATTCGGCGTTGCCCGCACAGATCGGGGCGCTTGCCTCGCGGTCAGTCAAAGGCCGCACACAAGCATGGGTGCTTTGCGCTTGCACCGAACCAACGACGACAAACAAGCTTGCCAAACCAAAAATCCAAACGCTGAGTTTGCTGCAACGCATGCTTAAACGATACCTATTTGGAACCCCGTTCGCTTAGGGTTAGCAGACCGTGAACGCATCACGGGAAAAAGCCAGGGGTAACCTTAATCCTCGCCCACGATGGTTTCCCGTTTGGCCGCCATTCAACAGGTGAATAGATGCCCTATCGGTTGGTCATCGCAAGTATGGTCAGGTGCTATTCATCCGATCTTACGGCGGTGAATGGAATCGGGTGGTGTTCGGACACAAAGGCTCCTAAAGCTCGCGCTAACACCCAAACAAATCGTCTGCCGAGTCCTTCCCATCATGCCCGCCACCACCCAAAAAACCATGTCGACCTTGGCCTGGGCGCTGCTGCTCTTCCTGGCGTTCATTTGGGGTGGATCTTTTGTCCTTTCGAAGATCGCCGTGGCAGAAATCCCGCCCTTCACGCTGGTCCTGCTGCGCGTCGCACTGGCGGCGGCAACCCTTTGGATTTTGTGTCTCGCCACCGGCGTGGTGTTGCCGCGATCATTCAAGTCGTGGCGCAACTACGCGATCATGGGTTTGATGAACAATGTCATCGCCTTCTCGCTGATCTTCACAGGCCAGCAGGTCATCGACGCGTCTCTGTCGTCCATCCTCAACGGCGCGACGCCGTTCTTTACCGGCCTTTTGGCCGGACTACTTCTGGCGGACGAACGCTTCACGCCGCAAAAGGTGCTCGGCATCGTGCTCGGCTTTTGCGGCGTGGTGCTGATCATCGGACCAAGACACCTTCTTGGGCTGGGCGACAATCTGTTGTTTGAGATGATGCCGGTTGGCGCGGCGATCTCCTATGCCTTTGCCAGTGTCTGGGGTCGCAGGTTTTCCGGCGAGCAACCGATGGCCACAGCGACAGGCCAGCTTACCATGTCGACGGTCATGATGACCCCCATCGCCGCTGTGATCGATCAACCTTGGACGCTCGCCTTGCCATCGCTCACCACGATCGGCGCAGTGGTAACGCTCGCGGTCCTCTGCACGGCCTTTGCTTATGTGCTGTTTTTCCGGATTTTGGAAATGGCGGGCGCCACGAATGTTTCGCTGGTGACGCTGCTGGTGCCAGTGTCGGCGGTTCTGCTCGCCGTACCGCTACTCGGTGAGCGGTTGGAATGGCCCACCCTGGTTGGCTTCGCGGTGATCACGCTCGGCCTGATGGTGCTCGACGGGCGCCCCTACCGGTACGCCCGTCAAAAGTTCGCGAAGGCTTAGCTTGGCGCTTAGAAGGTGAGGCGTTTCGCCTGCACCACGCCTTCCAGCTCATCGATCCGCGCCAGCACAGCGTCGGACACCGCCTCGTCCACCTCGACAAGCGCGATGGCATCATCGCCCTTGGCCGCCCGACCAAGGTTGAAGGTGGCGATGTTGATCTCGGATTCACCAAGCAATGATCCCAACCGGCCGATAAAGCCTGGCTTGTCCTGGTTGGTGACATAGAGCATGTGCGGGCCGAAACTGCCTTCCATGTCGATGCCCTTCACCTGGATCAAACGCGGCTTGCCATCGGCAAAAACAGTACCGGCGACGGAGCGCGTCTGGCGCTCGGTCTTTACCGTGAGGCGGATATAGGTCTCGTAGGCGCCTTCCTGGCCGCGCTTGGTCTCTTCCAACTGGATGCCGCGATCCTTGGCCATGGCTGGAGCGGAAACAACATTCACGGTGGACAGGAGCGGCCGTAGAACACCGGCCAACGCCGCCGAAGACAACGCGCTTGTGTTCATCTCAGCGACATCGCCAGCATACTCGATCGAGATGCCTTCAATGGCCGTCTCGGTGAGCTGTCCAGCGAATGAGCCAAGCAGGTCAGCCAGTTTGACAAACGGCGCGAGGCGCGGCGCTTCTTCTGCGGAGATCGATGGCGAGTTTAGCGCGTTGGTCACGGCGCCAGTCGTCAAATAGTCGGCCATCTGCTCAGCGACTTGCAGGGCGACATTCTCTTGCGCTTCCGTGGTGGCGGCGCCAAGGTGCGGTGTGCACACCAGGTTCGGCGCGCCGAACAGCACGTTGTCGGTCGCTGGCTCTTCGGAGAACACGTCAAAGGCTGCACCGGCTACATGGCCTGAGTCGAGCGCTTCGCGCAGCGCCACTTCATCCACCAAGCCGCCACGGGCACAGTTGATGATGCGCACACCCTTCTTCATTTTGGCGATTGCGTCTGCTGAGAGGATGTTGGCCGTTTTGTCGGTTTTGGGCACGTGCAGCGTGATGAAGTCAGCCCGGGCGAGCAGCGTATCAAGCTCCACCTTCTCGACGCCCAGCTCGATCGCGCGCTCCTCGGTGAGGAACGGATCGTAAGCCACAACCTTCATGCGCAGGCCAATGGCGCGGTCCGCAACGATGGACCCGATGTTGCCGCAGCCGATCAGGCCGAGCGTTTTGGCCGTCACCTCAACGCCCATGAACTTGGACTTTTCCCACTTGCCGTCTTGCGTCGAGGAGTCGGCGGCCGGGATCTGACGGGCGCAGGCCAACATCATCGACACGGCGTGCTCGGCGGTGGTGATCGAGTTGCCGAAAGGTGTGTTCATCACGATGATCCCGCGCGCCGTGGCGGCGGGGATATCAACATTGTCGACGCCAATGCCGGCGCGGCCAATGACCTTAAGATTGTCGGCGGCGGCGATGACTTTTTCGGTCGCCTTTGTGGCCGACCGGATCGCAAGGCCATCATAGTCACCGATCATGGACAGGAGCTTCTCCTTGTCCTTGCCGAGGGCAGGTTCGAAGGTGACTTCAATGCCGCGAGATTCAAAGATCTCAACGGCGGTCGGTGAAAGAGCATCAGAAATAAGAACGCGTGGGGCCATGGTTGGCAGTCCTCTTTGCGGTTGGGCATGCACGTTGCATGACCAGAGCGGATATTTGGGTTGCGGCTGGTCATGCGCGGTGCAGGACCAGAGCGAGATTCAAAAGTTCGGGAAAACGGGCACCGCGCGCGGGGGCGCGCAGCGAACCAATGTGTTGGAACCGGTTAGGCTGCTTGCGCCAGCGCGGCTTTTTCGCTCGCGAAAGCCCAGTCGAGCCAAGGCATGAGCGCGTCCATATCGGACGTCTCCACCGTGCCACCGGCCCAGATGCGCAGACCTGCCGGGGCGTCGCGGTAACCGGCGATATCGAGGGCGACGCCCTCCGCTTCCAGCCGCTTGGCGATGGCTTTGGCGAAAGCCGCCTGCGCCGCATCATCAAGCGCCAGAATGTCAGGGTCGACGATCTTCAGGCACACCGATGTGTTGGAGCGGGTCGCTGGCTCTTCGGCCAGATAGTCGATCCAGGGCGTGCCCTGCACAAAGGCATCGATGGCCGCTGTGTTGGCATCGGCGCGGCCAATCAGGCCATTCAAGCCGCCGACACTTTCCGCCCAGTTGAGCGTGTCGAGATAGTCTTCAACGGCCAGCATGGAAGGGGTGTTGATCGTCTCACCTTTAAAGATGCCTTCGATCAGCTTGCCGCCTTTGGTCATGCGGAAGATTTTCGGCAGAGGCCAAGCCGGCGTGTAGGTTTCCAGCCGCTCCACAGCGCGCGGCGACAGGATGAGCATGCCATGCGCCGCTTCACCCCCCAGCACTTTCTGCCAGGAGAAGGTCACCACGTCGAGCTTGTCGAACGGAAGGTCTTGCGCGAACGCCGCCGAGGTTGCGTCGCAGATGGCCAGGCCCTCGCGGTTAGCGGGGATCGCATCGCCGTTCGGCATGCGCACGCCAGAGGTTGTGCCGTTCCAGGTGAACACCACGTCGGTGTTGTAGTCGATGGCCGCCATATCTGGCAGTTGGCCATACGGCGCTTCGACGAGCGCCGAATCCAGTTTCAGCTGTTTGACCACGTCGGTCACCCAGCCTTTGCCGAAGCTCTCCCAAGCCACCATGGTCACGCCACGGGCTCCAAGAAGGCTCCACATCGCCATTTCGACAGCGCCCGTGTCGGAAGCGGGCACGATGCCGATGCGATAGTCATCGGGCACGCCCAAAATAGCGCGCGTCTTGTCGATCGCTTCTTTCAGCTTCGACTTACCGATGGATGATCTGTGGGAACGTCCGAGGGCCGCATCTTGCAGGCCTTTGAGGGTCCAGCCGGGGCGTTTGGCGCAAGGGCCGGACGAAAAACGCGGATTGACCGGCCGCGTGCCGGGCATAGGAGTGCTCATGATGGCTATCCTTCCAGATAGTTGCCCCTCGTTGGGGAGGGGTGTCCCACCGCGGGCACTACCGAAAGCGAAACACTTGCGCAAGTAGGTCATACGCCTACAGGTCAATTTTTTGAACCGAAGGGCAGAACGAAGTCGGACCCAGCCACTGTAGTATGCCTCAAATCAGCACAGGCATTTCGCGTCTGGTGCAGCAGAAAGAAGACGATTTTCCTCGGGTCCAATTCGACGCCTACGCCCATGCTTTCCATCTTTTTGACCCCATAAGCCATTAGCTTTCGACGGGCCACGATGCGCTTTGTCTTGGCGAGAAATCGATCCTAACGGTGTTTAGATTTCCGAACACGGCACATCTCAAAGCGTTCGAAAACCTGAACGTGGCCACTCTCACCAAAGCGCTAACACACTGATAAAAAACACTATACTGAGTTGGCACCACAATTGCGGATGACGTGGCATCTGTCATGTGAGGTGCCACCATGTTTCCAAACACGCTTGAGAGCTCGGCTGTAACCAGCTGGTTGCCAGGAGAGACCATCCCAAGTCTCTTGGTGATTGCGTTCCTCGGCGCAGCGATTAGTTTCTTGCTGCTGCCCAGGGTCGGCAAACACGCTGGGGCGATCGCCGCTCTTCTTCCGGCCGGGCTGTTCGTCGCGTTTCTGTCTTATGTCCCCGTGCTCGCCAACGGCGAGGGGGTGCCAACGATCATGCAGACGGTCCATTGGGTGCCGTCGCTCGGTATCAATTTTGACATTCGCTTGGACGGCTTCTCGCTGCTCTTTGCGCTGATGATCACGGGTATCGGCGCGTTGGTTGCGCTTTATGCCGGATCTTACTTCGCAGACAAGCTAGCCAGCGAGCGCGGACGTTTCCTCAGCTACATCCTGCTCTTCATGGCAGCCATGTTGGGGACGGTCCTCTCCGACAATTTGATTGTCATGTTCGTCTTCTGGGAAATGACAAGCCTTTTGTCGTTCCTGCTGATCGGCTTCAACTCAACTTCCCCTGAAGCGCGCAAGGCGGCCCTTCAATCGCTCGTTGTGACGGCAGGTGGCGGCTTGGCCCTGTTTGGCGGCCTACTTTTGATCGGTATGGAAGCTGGCACGCTTTCGCTGCGCGAGATCACGCTTCAGCCGAGCCTGGTTACAGAAAGCGCCTGGTACGGTGTGATCGCTACCTTGGTGCTGATCGGCGCCTTCACCAAGTCGGCGCAGTTCCCGTTCCACTTCTGGTTGCCAAACGCCATGCAGGCACCGACGCCTGCGTCGGCCTATCTGCACTCGGCGACCATGGTGAAGCTCGGCGTATTCCTGCTCGCCCGCTTCGACCCCATCCTCAGCGCGTCACCAACGGTCGTGATGATCATGGTTGGTGTGGGTCTGACGACGATGCTGGTCGCAGCGTTGCTGGCCCTGCGCTCCGACGGCTTGAAGGCCATCTTGGCTTACTCAACCGTCGCGTCGCTGGGCCTGTTGGTCACGATGATTGGTCTCGAAGGCCCAGGAAGTTCGGTCGGCATCGCTGGGTTCATTCTGGCCCACGCGCTTTACAAAGCAGCGCTATTCTTCTGTGCTGGTATCGTTATTCACGCCACAGGCGCGACCCGTGTGCGTGACCTTGGGGCCTTGTTTGGCCTGCTACCGCTGACCGCCATCGCAGCCATCCTTGCCAGCCTTTCCATGGCCGGTTTACCGCCCTTCGTCGGGTTCATTGCCAAAGAGTACGTATTCGAGGCCAAGTTGGATTCCTCGTTTGCGGCCGTCGTCACGTTCGTCGCCGTTCTGGTGAACTCGGTGCTTGTTGCTATCGCTGGTGTTTTCGCACTGCGTCCATTCTTCGCCAAGAAAACGCCGTTCAGCGAGAACCCCAAGCACGGCGAGACCATCGGCATGACTACAGGTCCTGTCGTCTTGGCCATGCTGGGCGTGTTCTTCGGTCTGTTTGCCGATATCCCGCAATACTTCATTGTCGGGCCAGCGGCGGTTGCCCTTTCCGGTGCGCCTTTTTACGTCTCGTTTGAGATCTGGCACGGCGTGACGCCAATGTTGGGGCTGTCGGCCTTGGTTGTCCTGTTGGGCGCTTTGCTGGTGTGGAAGTGGACGCCGATCCACGACGCGATGAGTCGCCTGAGCTTCATCGACCGCTACTCCGCAGAGAAGGGTTACAACGCCCTGTTCGACGGACTGCTGGCTCTGGCCAACAAGTCCACGCGGACCATCCAGAACGGCAGCATGCGTACCTATCTGGCGGTCACCATCTCCGTGGTAACGGGAGCCCTGGCGTACGCCATTCTGGCTGGAGGCATGTTTGCCGATACTGCCGGACTGAGCCTGCCGCCACTGAACGCGAACGAGATCCGGCCCTACCTACTGCTCGTTTGTGCGCTTATCGCGGCTGGTGCCATCGTTGCCGCTGTGGCGCGATCCATGGTTGTCTCCCTCGTGGGTGTCGGTCTGGCCGGCTACGGTATCGCGCTGGTATTCCTTATGAACGGCGCGCCTGACTTGGCGTTGACGCAGTTCCTTGTGGAGACGCTGTTTGTGGTGATTGTCACCGCTGTGCTCGTGAAAATGCCTGCTGTTGCCGACGGTATTCGCAGCTATTCGCGCTTCGATATTCGCCTTGGCGATGCGGTGCTTTCCAGCATCTTTGCGGCGGCTCTATTTGTCGTGCTGCTCTCGATTGCTGCCAAGCCGTTCAACCCAACCATTACGGACTACTATGCGGCCACCAGCCTCGCCGAGGCTTTCGGGCGCAACGTTGTCAACGTGATCCTGGTCGACTTCCGTGCCCTCGATACGCTGGGTGAAATCGCGGTGGTTGCCTTCGCAGCCATCGCGGCTTGGGCTGTGCTGACGGGTGGCACCGAAAAGCGTGCAAGTTCAAACAACGCGCCCGCAACCGCAGGCCCAGTACCGTCGCTGATCTTTGCGACAACGGCGCGGATGTTCTTCATCCTGATGCTGGTGGTCTCGGTGCTTGTCCTGTTCCGTGGTCACAACGAACCAGGTGGCGGCTTTATCGGTGGCCTGATTGCATCGGCTGGATTTGCCGTGTTGGCCCTGGCGCTGGGCGTGAACGTCGCGCGGCAGAGGTTGATCCTTCATCCGGTTGTTTGGATGGGCGTCGGCCTCGTGTGCGCCATCGTGTCCGGCATCCCAGGAGCAATCATCAACGAGTCCTTCCTGACACACCAATGGTTCGATCTCGATCTTGGTTTTGCCTCGCTCAAGCTTGGCACGACCTACCTGTTCGACGTCGGCGTCTACCTGACAGTCATCGGCGGCGTGCTCGCCTTCCTCATCCGCGTTCAACAACAGAACGCCATCGATGAGGACGGCCCAGCGGCTTCCAAAGACACTGTCGATACCACCACTTCAACACAAGGAGCGTCGGCATGATCTACGTATACGCCGCTAGCATCGCCATTGTGGCCGGGGCAGGGGTCTACATGATCCTGGCGCAGAACGTTGTTCGGATCATTCTGGGCGTCGCACTGCTCGCGGCCGCAGCCAATATCTTGATCTTCCTGTCTGGCCGGCTTGGTTCGGTTTCACCTCCGATTATCCCGGAGGGTGCAGCAACCTTGGCGGAGTATGCAGCCAATCCGCTGCCGCAGGCCTTGGTGCTCACTGCGATCGTCATCGGCTTCGCGCTCACCGCATTTGCCGTGGCTCTGGCTGTGAAAGCCTACCGTACGCTGGGAACGCTGGACACCAGCCAAATGCACGACGCCGAAGCGCTGGGCTCCCCATACCTCGCCTCGGCCACCAAAGAGCAGGGCTAAACTTTCATGACTGATACAACCTATAACCTCTTGGTTCTTGTCTTTCCTGTGTTGGTGCCACTGACATTGGCGGCGCTAACAGCGGTCCTTTGGCGCAACATTGCCGCCCAGCGCATGGTTTCCATTGCTGGTCTCGGCATCATCGTCGGCTGTTCTGTGCTGCTGACAATGGCTGTCCTGCGCTACGATATTCTGGCCGTTGAGTTCGGCTCTTGGGCCGTTCCGTTTGGCATCTCCTTTGTTGCTGACCGCCTGGCTGCTGCGTTGGTGATGATCACCGGCTTTCTAGCGCTTTGTGTTGGCGTCTTCAGCTTGCGCGACATGCGCCGGCTGCATCTGCAGGCCGGTTTCTACCCGCTGTTCTTCGGCATGGTTGCTGGCGTCAACGGTGCCTTCCTGACCGGCGACCTCTTCAACCTCTATGTCTGGTTCGAGGTCATGTTGATCAGCTCGCTCGGCTTGCTGGTGATTGGGCGCACGAAGGCCCAGATCGACGGCGCAATCAAATATGCGCTGCTCAACCTGTTCGGCACGGTGCTGTTCCTGATGGCCGTCGGCCTGCTCTACGGTGCCACCGGAACGCTGGCCTTTGCTGACTTGGCTCGTGTCCTGCCGACGCTGGAAGCAACGCCAGGCTTGGTTGGCGCGGCCATCCTCTTCCTATGTGCGTTCGGCATTAAGGCGGGTGTGTTTCCGCTCTTCTTCTGGCTGCCAGCGAGCTATCACACGGCGCCCTTCACGATCTCGGCCATCTTCGCTGGCTTGCTCACCAAGGTTGGCGTTTATGCCGCCTTCCGCGTTTTCACGCTGCTGTTTGCCGTGGAAGAATCGGGCATCCGTGAGATTGTGGCAGTTGTGGCTGCACTCACCATGGTCACGGGCGTGTTCGGCGCGGCGGTTCAGTGGAATATCCGCCGTATTCTCTCCTTCCACATCATCTCGCAGATTGGGTACATGCTAATGGGCCTTGCGATCGCCACGCCGTTGGCCATCGCCGGAGCGGTCTTCTACATCGTTCACCACATCATCGTGAAAGCCAATCTGTTCCTTCTGGCTGGCGCTATCCGTCAGGCGAGCGGCACGGATGATCTGAAGAAGTCAGGCGGCCTTCTGAAAAGCCACCCTTGGCTGGCTGTCCTGTTCCTAATTCCCGCATTGTCCCTGGCAGGTCTCCCCCCACTGTCCGGGTTCTGGGCGAAGTTTCTGGTCGTCGACGCTTCGTTCAAGGGTGATATGGCCTGGCTGGCTGGTGTTGCTCTCTTCACCGGTCTTCTAACGCTCTACTCGATGACGAAGATCTGGATGGAGGCCTTCTGGAAGGCCCCAGGGACAGAGCGCACACGCGTGCGCCGTGTTCCTGCGGTCATGGTGTTCCCGATCGTGGCCTTGGGTGCTGCCACGCTAACCATCGGCTTCTACGCAGAGCCGTTCGTGCAGTTCGCTGAAATGGCTTCCATCACCCTCACACAACCGGATGTCTACGTCGCCGCGTTCTTCGGAACCGAGACCCAATTCGGTGAAGCAACCGTTGAAAGGACCGACCCATGATCTCATTCGTAAAACGTTTCGCTGCGTTCGGCGTCCTGTGCGCTGTGTTCGTCATTGAGCTGGTAAAAGCCTCCGTCGATGTTGCCATCGCCGTTCTTTCCGACAAGCAGAAGCTACGCCCGGCCATCGTCGCCGTACCACTTGATCTGCGCACCGACATGGGCATCGCCACTTTGGCGAACCTTGTGAGCCTGACGCCCGGTACGACATCGATGCACATCTCCGATGATCGAAAGACGCTCTATGTCCACGTTCTAGACCGGGAGAGCGACGAACAGGTGGTGCGGGGCATCAAGCAAACCTTCGAAACGCGGGTGTGCGCCGTTGAGGGCCAAGCGCCTAAAGCGAAATCCAACAAGGAAGGAGCCGTGGCATGACCGTAGAAAGCATTCTCGCCCTGTTCGACACGTTCAACACGATCCTGGTGATGCTCGTTGTCGGTGCACTGGCACTGGCGGCCTATCGCCTGATCAAAGGGCCAAGCTATGCCGACCGATTTGTCTCGATCGACATGCTGACGGGCCTGGTTGTTGCCGCCTGTGCGCTAACTGCGTTGGCGACCGGCCGCGATGAATTTCTCGATGTGGCCTTCGCGCTGGCGTTGATTGCCTTTGTCGCGACGGCTGCCTTCGCCGCATTCCTGGAGCGCAAGGTCTCGATCACCAATCGTCGGTTGATTGTCGATAGCGCTCGTAAAAAGCAATCACTGACCGCCGGGGAGGCCTCCTAATGGTTGATATTGTTGCACTTCTCATCAAAGTCCTTGGTGTTGGGTTCCTTCTGATCGCGACCATTGGGCTGCTGCGTTTCGACGATCCATTCCAGCGCATGCATGCGGCGACGAAGGCAGGAACGCTGGGTGCCGGGTTGGTTTTGATTGGGACAATGCTCAACAAATCCAGCATGGATGCACTGCTTACAGGCAGCATGACGCTGTTGTTCTTGATCCTGACGATCCCTGTCGCCAGCCATCTCTTGGCGCGCGCTGCCTACATGTCGGGCGTTCAATTGGCCGGTATTGGCGACGAAAATGATGCGCTGAGCCGTGTCTTTGATCGGCCAGACGAGCCTATTGAGAAACAGGCAGAGCGCCTTGATTTCCAAGGCCTCGCTCCTGTTGGTGGCACAGATGTGGTGCCTGCGGCACTTCGCCTGCCTGCCGATCCTGTCTTGCAGGAAGTCGAACAGCACAACTTCGCGTCGCTGAAAGATGTCATCGCGCCCGAACGGGTGCGTTTCGCGGCTGTCGGTGATGTGGCACCCAATCTGGCCCGCCGTGCTGCCGGATTTGCAGATCGGGCGAACTTGCCGCTTACCGCCGTGGTCGCGATCGATGAAGGCTATGTCGATTCCACAGCCAACAGCACCGAAACGCTGCGTGCCATTCGCGACAAGGTCAGCCATTGGTTGCCCGATCTGCGTGAGCTTTCCGACGCTTTGGACGTCCCTGTTGATCTTGTCTACGAAGAGGGCGACGCAGCAGCTTTGATGGCCGGCGTTGGCGACGTGCGCGAGTTCTTGGTCCTACCGACGGACGGTTGGGCTGACCACGACATCGGCATAGCAACACCGTATGCAACCAAGGAGCCCGACGGCTTGTTGCGTGTTGCGGGCATGCACCCGGGACCAACCCTCTACGCTGTCGATGAACAAAAAGAAGGGCCTGTCACGGTCTTGTTCGACGGTTCCTATGATGTGTGGCGCGCCCTTGATCTTGCGCTTGTGGAGGGGCTTTGGGCCATAACGGAACTTCGGATCTTCGGTTATGTCGACGCGCCAAGCCGCGAAGAAATCGAACAGCGCGCCGCCGACGCCAATGTGCCTGTGGTGTTCGCCGATCCAAAACTCAAGGCGCCGAGTACCGCCATGCTTCCCAAAGAAGTTATCCAAGATGCGGTCGCTGTGATCCTGCCTGATTTGCCGCGACCGCTGCGAACGCGTTGGTATGGGGTGTTCTGGCAAGACAAGATCGCGCCTGATTGGCGTGGCGACGTCTTGGTCTGGACTTAGGAAAGCGCTACGCTAGGCTTCAGACGATCACCGAGCCGTTACGGTTCAGTTGGAGGGGATGGTGTCACAGCCATCCCCTTCTGCAATTAGGGACGGTTCATGCCACCACAGGCATCAGCACAAGACACGCAATCAGACGAAGAAACAGTCGCGACACACGGCCCGTTTTCCGAGTGGCCACTTGTCTGGCGTTTGCCGGTCGCCATGGCGCTGATTGTGCTGATCTTTGCGATCATCCTGACGCACTTTGGGCTCGACGAACTGGAACGACGTCAGTCGGATGCGCGCGTGGATGTCGGCGTGGCCTTTTTGGACACGCTGGCTGGGGTGGTTGCGCCGGCGGTCAGCACGCAAGCTGACGCGTCGGACCTTCAAGACATATTGGCGGCATCAGCACAGTTTAAGCCATCGCTCCGCAACGAGGCGGTAGCCGTATGCTGTTTGCCCGACGGCACGATCGTCGTGTCCTCGTCCTACCGCGACGTTGCCGGGCAGCCAGAAATCAGCGGCGAGACCGAAGTTGCTCTTGCATCTTGGATAGAGGCCAACCGCGACCTACCCGCAGAAGGGTCCGCCATCCAGATCGTCGACCAGACATCAAAGCTACTGATCATCCAGGCGTACCCGCTGAACGTCGGAGCGCCCATGTTGCTGGCGGCCGCCTTCGATTTGGAACAGCAGCGCGCCGACCAAAACGAGCTTCGCCGAACGGCTTTGTTCTTTGACATCGCTTTGTCGTTGGTTGCCGCTTTGATCACGTTTGTGCTGGCACGCATCAGTCTCAAGCCGATCGATGCCTTGACCCAAGCTCTGACGAGCAAACGGTTCGACCCCGACATGAAGAGTTCGCCGGTCGGTGAGCATACCGAGATTGGCCGCTTGCACACGGCTTTGCGCAATCGCGCGGATCTGCAAGCGAAGGCCGAAGCGCTGGCGGCGTCGGAAACCAAAAATGCGCGCGAAGCGACCTTGGCCCGTCTTGCGGCTGGTCTTGCGCATGAAGTTCGCAATCCCGTGGCGGGCATGAGCGCGGCAGCATCCACACTTCGGCGCTATGGAGAGGACAAGACGGTCCGTGACCAAACGATCGATCTGATCGAACGTGGCCTTCAAAGCATCGATCATGTCGCCGCAAGCATGCTTTCGACCTACCGACCACCTGAAGGTAACCGAGACCTGCAGCCTGCCGACATCATCGACCTGCAAACCCTCATCCAGCCAAAAGCACGCGTAAAGCAGATAGAGCTCGTTTTCACCTCGGAGCTTGAGGAGGCGTTTCCAGCCAGCGCCGAAGCTCTGCGACAGATCGCCCTGAACCTATTGTTGAATGCGATTGATGCCTCACCATCGGGTAGCTTGGTGACCTTCGAAGCGCGTGCCAACGATCGGCACCTCGTCCTTTGCGTGGCTGACAGTGGATCTGGGCTGCCGGATGAAGCGTTGCTTGTGCTGACCGATGGCGGCAATGTCAACAAACCTCAGACCCGTCGGCTTGGTCTTTGGTTGGTCCATCAATTGATTGACGAGGTGGGGGGACGCCTTGCCATATCGACTCGCCCCAAGTCCGGTACGGCCATAACCATCACCATCCCGAAGCGAGCGGACGAAACACCCAATGCCTGATCTGATCCTATTGGTTGAAGATGATCCGGTGCTGGGACCGTCACTGCAGCAGCGCCTCGTTCTTGAAGGCTTCGCGGTGATGCACGCCGAAACCCTTGCGGCGGCGAGAGAGCTGCTTGGCAAGAAAGTGCCGAGCTTTGTGCTCTCCGACATTCGGTTGCCGGATGGGTCGGGCGCGGACCTTTTGAGCGAGGTTCTCGGCCAACATGGTGCTGTACCGATCATGTTTATGACCGCATATGGCTCAGTAGATCAGGCCGTGGACTTGGTGCGCAATGGCGCACGCGACTACCTAGCCAAGCCTTTCGACATTGATGAGTTGGTTGAGCGCATCAAAGACGTTCTTCAGCAACCACTGACGCCGCGCGCCGACGATCCCTTTGCGACATTTGGTTTGTCAGCCGCCACACGCACATTGCGCAACACGCTCGACAGGCTTGCCAGCGTGGAGCTTCCGGTATTGCTCATCGGCGAAACGGGTACGGGCAAAGAAGTCGCGGCGCGCTACCTGCACGCTGCGGGTTCGCAGGTATCCAAGCCATTCGAAGCGATCAACTGCGGTCAGCTTTCGCCAGAACTGGCGGACTCGACCCTGTTTGGGCATGAACGCGGCGCCTTCACAGGCGCACAAGATCGGCGCATTGGCGTCCTAGAAGCGGTAGGCGAGGGCACACTGTTGCTTGATGAGATTGGCGAGACGTCGCCAGAGTTACAGGTGAAACTTCTTCGAGTTTTGCAGGAGCGGCAATTCCGCCGTCTGGGCGCCACGAAGGATCAGATGTTCGCTGGGCGTATTGTGTGCGCGACCAACCGCGACCTGAACGAAGCAGTATCTGACGGGCTGTTTCGTGAAGACCTCCTTTTCAGGATCAACATCGTGACCTTGCGACTGCCCCCGCTGCGCGAGCGGCTTGAAGAATTGGGGCCTTTGCTCCAGGCCTTTGCTGAAAACGCATCCAGAAACATGAAAACGTCTGGCAAGGCGCTAAGCGCAGCAGCTATTTCGGCTGCGCAAGCGCACGACTGGCCAGGGAACATTCGTGAACTACGAAACCGTGTGGAACGCGCCGTCGCCCTCAGCAACGCCGATACGCTCTACCCCGAAGACCTGTTTCCCGAACAAGGACCCGCTGCCAGCGCTGTAGTGTCTCATCCGGTCGGATCAGAGATTGAGCGGACGGGTTCGTCGGCTTCGACGCAACCCTTCCTCTCACTGGCAGACGCTCGCGATCAGGCGGAACGGGCTCATATTGCGAAGGCCCTGCGGCTCACTGAAGGCCGCCTACAAGACGCAGCGAAGATGCTGGGCGTATCACGGACGACACTATGGGAGCGCATCAGGCGGCACGGTATCGAGACAAGTGCGACGTAGGGCACGCCAAAAGCCTGGGAAGAGCTTCTTGGTCTAGCTGGTGACAATGAGACCAGATCAGACTGTTGCCCTGGTGCTCCATTGTTTTAAAGGGCGCAGCCTCTGCTCACAGCCATACGCAGACCAGATTGCTTTGTTGTTCCGTCGGCGATTGGATCTACCATAAGCGGCAGAATGCAGCGCCTTGATGGACAAAATCGACCACCCCTGCGCTGTTAGCTTTGATGGGCGCCTCGGATTTCGCGGATAGCAGCCCGAATTGCGCGCCAGCTTGCGGCTTCTTTTTCGTCGCCGGCTTCTTCATGATGCTTAGCTTTCTGCGCCGCTTCAGCCTCTGCTTTGTCGCCATGGGCCTCGTAGAGGGCGCGCGCATATTCAGCAACTTTGGTCATTTCCATCATCATCTCTCCTAGCGGCTTGATGCTCTCAAGGTCGGGATGCACAACCCTGGCTGAAAGAACAGCACATCTGGAGCCCTGGCATTTGATGACCGTCAATCGACGCAGCAGGCCGTTTTGTTCAATGTATTCAGAGATCTGGGGCGTCTACAATGAGAAGCTGAGAGGTCACTTCCAATCCACGATCGGTTCGTAGATCGATCGCATCGTGGGACGCCCTGGCCGCGAGTTTGTTGTCGCGCTTGCGGATGAGATCACTGATCTCTGGTTCATAGGTCGTAATCACCGCCGTCAGCCAGCGGTTCACCAGATAGTTCGGTTGCGGCATGTGCACATCGAACCGCGGCAGCAGATCGATTGTTTTGTCTGCGTCCAGCCAATCGTCGTCGACAACCCACTGGTTGACGGTGAAGAGCCTTAGCAAGCGGCCGTGTGGGTTCACACCGACGGCGATGAGATGGTGGGTAGGCCCTTCGGGTCCGTCCGGGCGCACAAACGTATGAAAGTGCCCGTGCTCCCCCTCGACAGTCGAGTGACTGTGGTAGAACCAATGTGCCCCAGAGGTTGGGTCGAAGACTTCGCCTGGAGGGTATCTGGTCCAACTCTCGGGCTGGTCGACACCGCGGAATGTTTCCGTCAAAACGGACGCGCCGCCTTTGGCCAAGATCTGCTCGCAAAACGCGATCTCCTGGCGAGCGATGGCGCGCGCATCATCGGTCATGGACGTTGCAGAGGCGGTGGAGGAGGCGGTGCGAGCTCTGGCTCTTCGTCACGCCGTAAAGGCGGGGGAGGCGGTGCTGCCATAGCCTGAGGAGCGCCTGCGGCACAGGGCGCGCCAGCAGCGCACGGGGCCGCGCCGATCGCACAAGGCGCAACGCCCACTGGAGCAGCGCCCGGCAGCGCCACCGGCACAGGTTTCGGCAGCCCGTTGGATGCGTGATCAAGTGCTACTGCGCCCGTTGTCATGGCGAGCGCTGCGGCGAACAATGCAGTGTTCCGTGTGGCACTCATGACTTCTTGAATCCATCTAGTCCGAAGAATGGGCGGGCGAAGACACCGAGCGTCGACCCGGCAAAGGCGGCAGCGAACCACAACCAGCCATGGACGCTTCCTGATGCAATACCAGAAAACAGCGCGCCAATGTTGCAGCCGAAGCTGAGCCGCGCGCCATAGCCCATCAAGAGGCCCCCAAGGGCGGCAGCTACGAAGGAGGCCAGCGGAATGGCCACTTTTGGCGCGAACTTACCCGCCAGTGCGGCGGCTAATGCAGCGCCAAGGATAAGCCCGAAGTTCATCACGGATACGCTGTCGCCAAGAACCGAGCTTTGAAGAGCCTCTGCCTGTGCCGGCCAAGTCCAGAATTCCCAGGTCGCGACGGGGATACCAACCGTGTCAGCGATCTTGGCCCCCCAAAGGCCAAAGCCATAGGTGATCGACCAGGGGTGTCCGGCGACAAGCAAAGTCGCCACGTTAAGAAGTGCCAACACCATCCCCGCGCCAACAAGCGGCCAAGGTCCTTGGAAAAGCCATCGCCAACCGAGGCGCTGCGGCCCTAAATCGACTTCGAGAGTGCCATGGGCACGGCGCTCGATGAGAATGGTGATCAGCGCAACCAGCGCCAGTCCAGCGAGTGAGACCAAGGTGGCAAACGGAAGCCCTAGCGTTGCCCCTAAGCTGATGGGTGGCAGCGATGCTTGACCAAGCCACCAAGGAAGGTGAGCGGTGCCGATGACCGCGCCAACTATGAAGAAGATGAGCGTTACCAACATGCGCGACGATCCACCGCCAACGGTGAACAGCGTGCCCGAACCACAACCACCGCCAAGCTGCATACCAAACCCAAAAATGGCCGCCCCGAGGAGCACAGAAATACCAACCGGTGCAATGGCGCCAACCAGCGGCTGCGCGCCCACGCTACCGGCTGCCAGGAGCGGCATCATCGCGATGCCCGCCACTGCAATCATTAGCATTTGCGCGCGGATACCACGGCCACGGCGTTCGACCACCATGCGTCGCCATGACCCGGTGAAGCCGAAGGAGCCAAAATAGAGGGCGGCGCCAAGGCCGCCACCGATCAAGAACAAGCTGGCTTGGCGAAGATCGACGAGAAGCCAAATCGCAGCGAAGCCAGCCGCGAGGAAGGCAGCCGCGATGGTTGCTGGCTTCCGGTCGATGCGCACATCAGGCAAGAATGTTGTGGTGGCCTGCGGGGGAGGGGCCGTTTGAAGCATGGTCCAAGCCTATTGAGCGCGAGCATGCTAAACGCCTGCTCAAAAATGTAGAAAAGGTGCCGGGTCAAGAACCCGGCACCATCCGATTGTTTCGGGTCTGTCGCTTAGTTCACTGCGCGAGGCGGATCGAGCGGGCGGGTAGGGTCTTGCGTCCATTCAGCCATTGATCCGTCATACATCGCTGTCTGGTCGTTGCCGAGAACCTCCGAAATGCCGAACCATGCAACCGATGCCCAGTGGCCGGTGTTGCAGAATGTGATGTTGGCGTCGTCCGCACCCACGCCGATGGCGGCGGCGAGCGCTTCTACGGTTTCTGGCTCGACAAAGCTCGCATAGTCGCTGGAATAGAACTCGTGGTGGGGCAGGTTCACCGAACCAGGAATGGTGCCTGGTGCAGCGGCTACGCGGCTTTTGCTCTCACCACGGAATTGCTCAACTGGGCGACCATCAATAAGGGTGACATCACTGTCGATGGCAGCCAGCACTTCATCCGCTGTGGCGAGAAGGTCTTCGTTGAGTGCGATCTCGAAATTCGAGGCATCCGCGACTGTTGGCTCAGCTACACGCTCACCGCCGACAGCATCATATTGGCGCCAGCCACCGTCCAAGATCGAAACTTGGTCGTGACCGAGATAACGGAAGGTCCAATAAACGCGCGTGGCTGAACCGAACTCGGTCGAGTCCGTGCCCCAAGGTACGATCACCACGTGATCGTCATTGTCGACGCCGAGGCTTTCGATCAGAGCAGTGATGTCTTCGATCTCTGGCAATGCGCCAGGAACGCCATCAATCTCGGTGCGCCAGCCAGCCGAACCATACGGCGCGGACACAGCATCTGCGATGTAAGGCAGGCCGCCAAGGTCGGTGCCTTCAACATTGGCGCGGATGTCGATGACCACAACATTGTCTTGGCCTGCATTTTCGATGACCCAATCAGCGGTCACCAATGGACCAGCACCATCAAGTGCCAGCACGGGGGAAACAGAAACGGCAAGCGCCGCAAATGTGAGGGAGACACGGTTCATGATTTGGTTCCTTGTCAGTCAATGGCCTGAGAACGGTTGCACCTACCGGCGCTGTCATTCGGACAGAGAAATTAGCGGTGCAGTTCATAATCAGCGAGGTCGAAAGGCTACGCACTAGGCCGTATTCGAAAAATAGTTTCGCGAAAAATTTCAATTTGTAAGGATTACATTTCAATATTACATCATTTCAGGCGTTTTAGCAGCAATCCATTGCGTTAGGAATCTCTAACTTTTGCACTACCAGACACCTCATAGTGCCCACTGGAAATGAATGGGCGACCCAATGACTGACCCTCGCCAAGCAAAGTTGCGAAGGCGATAACGCTCGTCTTTGAGCCTCTCATCAGCGCACGGGATGGGGATTTGGCGCGCGACTGGCGACAATTCGAGGGCAACGTCATCTGTTCTTCGTTGATGCTGACGAAGCGTTCTTGCAAAGACGGAGATCGCAAGCCCAACTGTGTGCTCCAATCGCTTAAGCCAACACTCAACAGCTCCAGATTTCAGTTTTTGGGTTTTCGCAAGTTCACAACAATCAGAACGCCGATAACGCCGTGCTGAACGGGAGAAAAGCCTCCCGCCTAGGACTTGCGTTCCGTGATTGATCTGCCGTCAAGCGTCGGGGCAATAGAAAGTCATCATCAAAGCGCTTTTGGATCGGTTGCGTGCTTCGACACTGATGTCGAAGAACTGGATACGCAACGAAGGAGCAGGCAGAGGAGTGCCACAGACCTGGGGGTTTGGCCTGAACAGCTATCGATAGCCGGGAAAAGTCTTTTGTTTCCAATTCTCGGTTAATCTGCCATAAGCTGTTTGCTGCGGCGAGCTGTTAAGTGTTTGGGGATGTAGGGAAAGTTGCTCGTCTTGCCGAGGGTTGGGGCAAACGCCTGTCCAAAGAAACCGATGCTCGACCAACCGCCACCGGCGGAGTGCCGGTGCAATGGTGGGTCGATGATGCGTGAGCGAAGCGCCTACGCGAACATCGAAGGCGACAGGGCGAGCCGAAAGCGAAAGTCTATAACGTTTTTGGCTCACGACTGGTCCCTGGTAGATGCCCAGCCCGATAGTCGCTGGCAAGGCACGGATACTCACTGGAAAAGCTGATGCTTGGACTCGCTTGGAGGAGCGAGAGGTTTTGAGGAATGCTGGGGGAATACAACGCATGCGCATTTTGGTCACAGGCCATCTTGGCTACATAGGATCACACTTGACACGCCAGTTGGTCGATCAAGGATTTGCGGTGACGGGGCTGGATTGTGACCTTTACCGATCGTCCAGCTATGGTGCCGACCCGCTGGACGTTCCAGCAATTAACAAAGACCTCCGTGACGTTACCGCCAATGATCTGGAAGGCCAGGATGTCATTTTGCACTTGGCCGCTTTGTCAAATGATCCTTTGGGCAATCTCGACCCAGTCTTGACGCACGAGATCAACGCTCTCGGAACCGAAAACCTTGCAAAGGCCGCCAAGCTGGCGGGTGCACAACGCTTTGTTTTCTCATCTAGTTGCTCCAGTTATGGCATTGGTGACGACGAACTTCTGAATGAGGACAGTCCCCTCCGACCCGTCACGCCTTACGCTATCTCAAAGATATACGGCGAAGAGGCGATCGATAGGCTTTCTAGTGCCAATTATTGCACCGTCGCTCTAAGAAGCGGCACGGCTTACGGCTATTCTCCCCGAATCAGGTTCGACCTCGTGGTCAACAATTTGACGGCATGGGCTAAGGCCACCGGCAAAGTGCGTCTGAAGTCCGATGGGTTGGCATGGAGACCGCTTGTCCATGCAGAAGATATGGCACGCGCCTTTGTCCTCGCCGCGACGGCGTCTCGCGAACTCGTTCATAGGCAGGCATTCAATGTCGGCAGGACCGAAGACTCCATTCAAATCAGAACTGTCGCGCAATTGGTAAGCGACGCCATTCCGGGTGCAGAGATCGCTTTCGCGGAGGATGCATGTGCGGATATTCGGACTTATCGGGTGGACTGTTCAAAGATAAAGCAGATCGGCTTCGAACCTTCGTGGACGGTGCCTGCCGGTATTGAAGCACTGAGCGATGCGCTCCACGCGCACCCTGTATCTGTTTCGGATTTTGAGGGACCACGCTACCAACGTGTGGCCCATATCAAGGCTCTGCATGACCAGGGGTTGCTGACCAAATCGCTGCGCTGGAGCGAAGGTCTCGCCGCCTGACATGGATAACCCAATGACCGAACGGATGGAAGTGGTGCAGGAAAGCGCAACCACCATCAACGCGCACTTGGCCGCAGATGCTCCACCACTTGTGACTATCGGTATGCCTGTGCTGAACGGTGCCGAAACAATCAAGGCTTCGCTTCAAAGCCTGCTCAGCCAAACGTATCAAAACTTGAAAATTGTTGTTTGTGACAATGCCAGCACTGATGAAACGGCCACCATCGTCAAATCAATGGCAGCACAGGACGCTAGGCTGCAACTTAAGCACTTTGAGGAACGAGGGGATTTCCTAACCAGCTTCCAACGAGCGGCCTCGGCCGCCGCAGGAGAGTACTTCATGTTTGCGCCCTGCGATGACCGTTGGGCGCCTGACTTCATCGCGAGCGCGGTGAAGCAGATGCAAGTCTCGCCGAACGCTTCGGTATGTTGTGGGCGCATAGAGTTGTTGGAGGATGGCAAGTCGATCGGGCCAAGTGGCGGCATTCAACCAATCCAAGGGCCTGCGAGCCATCGGTGGCGCGAGGCACTCCTTCATACAGGTGACGCCTCACGCATCTACGGGCTGTTACGCGTTTCAGTGCTACCAGGTCTCTTCCCGGAAACGGCGCCTGAAGGGTGGGACCACTATGTAGCTGCGAAACTCGCACTGCGCGGAGAGACAATAGTCATCGAGACGCTAGCAATGCTGCGTGACCGCACCTCAGATGAGGCCTATCTGGCGTACATCCACCAGCAAGAGCCCACATTTTGGAAGCAGGTCTTCTATCTCCGCCATGTGCGGCGCTTATTCTTGGAGGATCCTGAATTTGATACTGGCAGCCTCGGCGCGCAGATGAGCCTGTTGGGCTACATTCTAATGCATACCTATCTTCCGCTGAAAACCAGGCCGAAGCTCTATTCTCGATTCCGCAGACTCGGACGCTGGTTGGCGCGAACTGCGCTAAGCATCCCTTTTTGAAGGTATTGCTATGGCGACTGGGATAGTTCTAGCAGGCGGAAAGAGTGAGCGTTTCGGGGGCGCCGACGCACTTCCAAAACCAGCGGTTTTGATTCAAGAAGTGCCTATGGTCCTTCATGTCGCCGCGACGCTCGTGCGCGCCGGCTGCCGACACATCATTGTGCTAACCGGAGCCAACCATAACCGCCTGCGCTTGGCCCTGCAGATGGGCGGCGACACAGGCTCGCTTTGCTTGGCAGGCTTCCCGGCGGTTCCGGTTACGTTGCGCTATTCCGGCGATGATACTGGCAGCGGCGGTCGGTTGAGATACATTACAGCGGAAGAGTTCGGCGATGGTGCCCTTATGTCTTACACAGACGTTTTCACTGATTATGATCTCGCAAGACTCGCGCAGTTGCGTGTCGAAAGGTCTGCAACCATGGCCCTCCTTGCCGTCAATCCTCGCCAACCATGGGGCAGGCTCGAATTGGACAATGGGATGGTGACGCGTTTTCTGGAAAAGGCTTCTGATCCGGCCATATGGATCAACGGCGGGTTCTTCGCGACCGGACCCGAGATACGTTCTGCTGTTTGTTCGGACCACGAAGATCTCGAAAAACAAGTCATGGAGCGGCTGATAGCAAACAAAATGGTAGTAGCAGCCCAACACCCGGGTTGGTGGACATCAATAGATTCTCCAAAGGACCTGCGTCAGTTCATCAATTGCCCAAACGCATCAATGTTGGTGCAAGGCCGACCTTCGATAGCGCCGATAGCTTAGGAGGTTAATCCACTGGCAGGGTTGTATGTTTCTAGGCCACAGATCGTGGGATCGCATCAGAGCGAGCTCTTTAAGGGAACCTAAGAACCGGTGTGCGCCGTCCGACAAGCAGAACGAAGTGTTAACACCGCCAATGCGGTGCGTAAGGGCAAATCCGGATCAATCGTGGAACGCTCTCGATTGGTCGACGCCTGCAGCATACACTAACCTATCGAAGAACCCTGGGGCGCCTCGATTGAATCTTCTGGCCAGGTATGATGAAGCGGAGTGCGATCTTGGCAATAATGGTCTAGTGCTGGGTTCGTATTGGCCCTTAGAAACCTATGAATTCTCTTCTTTCCTTTAAAGGTGCGACACTGGCTCTGGTTGGTCTGAGCGGAGCGCTGGGCGCGGCCCTCGTGCACTTTGACACAGCGCCTTACAGAGCCACAAAATCGCTGGTCGAATGGGTCAACACAGCCCTTTTCCCGGATGAACCGACCCGCGACCACAGCTATCCCAGCATATTCGTTCGGCTCGCCGGACAAAGTGTCCCAATTGAACTGTCAAGGCCCATCAGCGGCGGCGGCATGACCCAATTTGGCGACGGCGTGCTTTTGCTCGCGGGCGACGGTACCTTTGTGCATGCTACTTCCGCCGACGATGTAAGCTTCCCCGACATCGAAGCACCCGCCAATGGGTTTGCCGACTACCTCGCCGACGCGCAAGGGCGCTTCGCCCATTTAGAGCATGCGCCTTGGTATTTTCGCTACAATGATGTGCTCGCGATCGACACCGCCGAGGGAAGCACGCTTGTCGCATCCTTTACCCGCTATTACCGTGATGATGCCTGCTACGTGAATGCTGTGGCACGGTTGGACCTACCGCCAGGAGGTCTTTCGGGACTGTCTGTGACAAGCGGCGACTGGCGCACGCTGTATGAGGCCAGTCCGTGCTTGCCGCTTAAGGATATCTATCGCGCGCTAGAGGGTCACATCGCTGGCGGGCGGATAGCGTACGATGGTGATGGGCACCTACTATTAGGGTCGGGTGAATACACATTTGACGGCATTTATGCGCCGTTTCAGGTCTCACAAGACGATGCCTTTGAATATGGCAAGCTGGTGAGGATCGCGCTGGACGGATCGGGATACGACATAGTTGGCAAGGGTCTGCGCAACATGCAGGGCGTTGTGTGGTTTGACGATGCGGCTTGGGCCGTCGAACATGGCATGAGAGGTGGCGACGAGCTAAATCGCATTGTTGAGGGACGGAACTATGGTTGGCCTCTCGTGTCCATGGGAACGCAATATAATGGCCAGGCTATACCTGGAACAGCCGCTGCCCAAGGACGTCACGACGGGTTTGAACCCCCGGTCTACGCCTGGTTGCCATCTGTGGCGATCTCAAGCCTAAACGTTATGGAAAGCGTCCATCCGACCTGGAACGGAGACCTCCTGATGGGGTCGTTAAGTGGGCAATCCCTGTTCAGGATCCGGCTGGAGGATGAGCGCGTTCTTTTTGCTGAGCGCATTCCGGTAGGCGAACGCGTGCGATATGCTCAGCCGGTAGATGGCGGTGTGGTCCTGTGGACGGACAACAGAGAGCTTGTGTTCTTGGAAGCAAGTGACTTTTTCGATGGTGACCCCGTCGCGTTGGCCATGAACCGCATGGACCTCAGTGACGACGAGAGGGCTGCGTTGTCGGTCCATGCCAATGCTTGCCAAGAGTGCCATTCGGTCACACCAGGAGATCATCAAAACGCCCCTAGTTTGGCTCTTCTTTTTGGTCGCCGCGTTGCCGCAACCGGGTATGACGGATACTCAGCATCGTTGCGCGCGGTGGACGAGGATTGGACGTTGGAGACGCTCCAGGCCTACCTCGACAACCCTCAGAGTTTTGCACCAGGAACGTCGATGCCCGATCCGAATATCGACGATCCGCAGATGCTCGCCAACTTGGCGCGACTGGTGGAAGAGTTATCGAGGACCGAGTGAGCGTTTTGCAGAGCCGCTCGCTACTGGCCACGTTTGAAGAACTATTAAGTTGCCACACATTGGTTGGCGGCACGTTTAGGCCTGAGCTGATGCACTGTGGTTAGGTTTGCGCAAGCTCCCCCGGACCGACGCGCATCACGTTCTTTCGTCGCGGGCAGATGCAGCACGGAAGTCCGAGATATAGGCAACAGCCGCCGCCATGTGCAGTAAGTAGCCCAACATTAGGGGCGTTCGAGTTTATGCAGCTGGATACCAGGGTTGGCGGGATCGACTTGCAGATCGAAAACCGTTGTCTTGACCGACTTCTGCTCCTGATTGGTTAGCTTGGCTAGGCTGTCGGTGAACGTGCCGGCAATTCGGAACTGCATCAAGTCGGCTCCGCTTTCAGATGATGTTTGTCATACTCCGCGACTGGATCAACGTGTTCATATTTATCGTCGTTGTTTCCAGTCGAAAGCTTGTACAAAACGTGCGCGGCTAATGGCCTAAGCTTCTCAAGGTCCACGCGGGCAACGATCCACCTCGCTCCAAAGGTGAGGAAATGTTGTCCGTCAAAGAGCCAGTATTCCAAAGTTAAAGAACATGAAGGCAGCCGACGATAAAAACGTTCGTCGCAATCGATCATCGCGGACAAGGTTCACTTTCTTTCCGTAGCCGCCTAGATTCCCGGCCCGATCCGCGTTGTTAGCGACCCAAACCGCGTCTTCCTGTCCTAATGTCATGACGTCAAAATGGAATGTGCCTCACCGCTGTGTACCAAACGAACGAGGCTTGAGAATTGATAATGCGAGAAGATAATGAATTCAATCGCCTAGGAAAGCGATGGTGCCCAGGAGAGGCACTAATCCTTTGTTCTTATTTGTTTTTCTTTGTTCACTGTTTCGCCTATCCACCTAAACTAGCTAGGGATTCGCGTCCAACAACGTCTTGTGGTGTCCATCTCAATCCAGTAGCAAAGGGTGGATAATATGGCGGGTAGAATATGCGCGCACGCAACAAGCTTACATCAGCCTTCTTGAAGACTGCACCGCCAGGCAAGCATGGTGATGGCGCAGGGCTTTGGTTTGTGAAGCGCGAGGACGGAGGTGCGCAATGGTTCTTGCGTGTGACAGTACACGGCAGGCGTCGGGAGATGGGGCTCGGCGGCTATCCTGATATTGGCTTGGCGCAGGCGCGCGAGTCTGCCGACCGCTGGCGCACCATCGCTAAGTCAGGCCACGATCCGATTAAGGAACGAGAGCGAGAAAGGCGCGCCCAGAGGCGCGAGGATATATCACTCACAGTACTGACCGAGGATGCCTTTGAAGCTCGCAAGGCTGAGTTGAAGGGAGACGGGCAAGCAGGGCGATGGTTGTCGCCGCTGAAGCTTCATGTGCTGCCGAAGCTCGGCCGCGTGCCCGTCACAGATATCGACCAACGCGATATTCGCGACACGCTCTTACCTATCTGGCACACCAAAGCCGACACGGCTCGCAAGGCCCTCAACCGCTTGTCGATTGTCATGCGCCATGCAGCTGCGTTGGGTCTGGACGTCGACTTGCAGGCCACTGAGAAGGCCAAGGCACTGTTGGGCAAATCGCGCCATGTTGCCAAACATATTCCGGCTATGCCTTGGCAACAAGTGCCAGCCTTTTACGCCAGCCTAAACGAACAGACACCAACGCATCTCGCCCTGCGACTGCTGATCTTGACCGGTGCGCGCAGTGGTCCATTGAGGCATCTTCGGCTCGATCATATCGATGGGGACGTCTGGACGATACCTGGCGAGATGATGAAAGGCCGCAAGGACGCAACGCCTGACTTCCGCATACCGCTCTCAGGGGAGGCACAGCGCGTCATAGACGCAACCGTACCGTTTGCGCGTAATGGCTTCCTGTTCGCCAATTCCTCCAAGGGCGTCATCAGCGACATGACGCTGTCCCAGCATATGAAGCGGCGTGGATTAGAATCGCGTCCCCATGGCTTCCGTACATCGCTGCGCACTTGGTTGGCGGAAGCAACAGACGCTCCGCACGAGGTGGCCGAGGCCATGCTAGCGCATGTGGTCGATAGTGGCGTGGTGAGGGCCTACAGGCGCACCGACTTTTTGGAACAACGCCGTGCACTCGCCGAGCGCTGGGCCAGCCATGTCACCGGCGGCGACAGCCGCTTATTGAAACTGGCGGAGGTAGGCTGATGGCTGCTGACGGGCCCAAGGAACAACCTAACGACGTCCAAGACCATCAGGCCGACGAGGAGGCCCCTGGCAATCGAGACATCGCTGCAGCGATCGAATTCGCAACTGCGTTCCTAAACGGCAAAGTGATGTTGGACGACGTTAGAAAACTGCCAACCGATGAGCATGAACACAGGCTCATTTATGAGGCGCTGCAGGCGGCTGCCGTCAATCCAGACCAGAACGATTTTGACGTGCTCATGGGCGTGGCTGTTGACGAGCTTCGCGACAAACGTCGCCTCCCCGACTGGTTGGCTGATTTCGTAGCCGATATTCTGGAAGGCAAGCGAAAGCGCCCAACCAAGCGCGGGCCAGACCCATACACGAACTGGCCACGCGATTATGTGCTATCTCGGGCCGTTGAAGAAGTCGCAAAACGCTTTAGCCTGCCCCTCTATGCAGACAACGAGCTGTGGGACGGGATGACTGCCGCCAAAATCGTCGCTGAGGCGGCAGGCGAAAGCCTTGAGATCGTTCACAAAGCTTACAAGAAGCACCACCCTACCGACCTACCCAGGCTTGGGGCCAAATAACACCCGAAACTTCGCCTCAAGATGAGTGAGCTCAATTCGGGCAGAATCGTTGCACTAAAGACACGTACGTAAGGTGCAACATGACAACCTACATAACCCTGAATGAACTCCGCGCGAAGCTCGGCAATCGCTCGCGTAGCGCGATCTACACCGATCTTGAAGCGGGTAGGCTTCCACCTCCACTCAAGCTAGGCGGTAGGCTCTATTGGCACGATGGTGAGTTGGACGCCCATCTGCGCGAATTGTACGCGGCAGATGCCACCCAGCTCTCCGGTCAGTCTCCTTTTCATCGAAGCGATGAGATGGAGGGATCATAATGATTGACTTTGAGGCCATAAACCACGCCGCCCTTGGCGTGCTTCCATCGCTGCTGGAGTGTTGGATCCCCGGCGGCCACCGCCAGGGTCACGAATATGTAGCGCTGAACCCGAAGCGAACCGATCGTCGTCCTGGGTCCTTCAGCGTAAATATGAGGTCCGGTCGCTGGGCCGACTTTGCGACCGGGGACGCCGGCGGCGATATTGTTTCGTTAGCCGCCTACCTTCACGACCTTTCCCAAGCTGAGGCGGCTCGCAGTATCGCGAAGATGCTCGGCCTCGCCGAGGAGACGCACGGATGATGGATAGAAGCGATCCCTTTGCACCAATTGATATGTACGCCGCGATTGACGAGCCGAAGTCGCAAACCGCGGAGACCTTCGAGCCGATCCAGCCAGTGCCGGATGATGCGCCTGAGCTAACCAGTAGTATCTTGAACCGCTTCACACCGGCTGGTTTTGTGCTTGTTGGTCACTGGCTCTACCACGATGCCAACGGGCGGCTCCTCGGATGCACCGCTCGCTTCGATAAGCCCGCAAATGGTGCGCCTGCAGAGAAACAGGTTAGGCCATTCACCTTCTGCTCGGGGCCCGGTGGACGGACGGAGTGGCGCTGCAAGGGCTTCGCTGAGCCAAGGCCGCTCTACGGGCTCGATCAGCTGGCCGCACGCCCAGACACCCCGGTTCTTATTGTGGAAGGCGAAAAGTCAGCCGACGCCGCGGCCAAACGCTTCCCCGATCATGTGATCATCACATCGCCGGGGGGCTCCAAAGCCGCGCGCAAGGCGGATTGGAGCCCGGTCGCTGGTCGCCAAGTGATTATCTGGCCAGATGCAGACGACGCAGGCACCCGCTACACAGACGACGTGGCGGATATGGCGCGCTCGGTTAGAGCGGCGTCTGTCGATGTGGTGAAGCTGCCGAGTAGTTTACCGAAAGGCTGGGATCTCGCTGACGATCTTCCTAACGGACTTGATGATGCTGATATCGCGGCAATGCTCACTGATGCCGTTCCCGCTGCGCCTGATGGACCGATACCGCTCTTCCCGCCGATGCCGGCAGCTGAACCGTTCCCGATCGAAGCCCTCGGTCCGGTCCTGTCATCCGCCGCGGCTGCCATCGCTCGCAAGGTGCAGGTACCTGAAGCCATCGCTGCACAATCGGTGCTGGCGGCCGCCTCGCTCGCCGCTCAGGCACATGCTGATGTGGTGTTGCCGTTTGGTCAGACGCGGCCGCTGTCGCTGTTCTTCGTGACCGTCGCTGGCTCAGGCGAACGGAAATCCACGGCTGATAACGAAGCCCTTTGGCCTATCCGCAAACGTGAGAAGGCCCTGAAAGAAGAATACGACGAGGCGTATCAAGACTGGTCGATCGCCACAGCGGCGTACAACGCCGAGAAGAAGAAGGTCGAGAACAATAAGAACTTGGACTTCCACGCCCGCAAAGAAGAGCTGAGTAAGTTAGGCCCGGAGCCCGAGAAGCCCCTGTACCCTTTCCTAACTGCGCCCGACCCAACCATTGAGGGCCTGGTGAAGGCATGGGTCACCGCCTCAGCCGCGCTCGGCATCTTCACGGCGGAGGGTGGGCAGTTCATCGGTGGCTACGGCATGTCGCAGGATAACCGACTGAAAAGTGCTGCTGCTTTTTCCGAGATTTGGGATGGTCAACCAATCAAGCGTATCCGCTCACTTGATGGCGTGTCGGTGCTGCATGGCCGACGGCTATCCATGCACTTGATGGTCCAGCCCCAGGCAGCTGCGCTGTTCCTCTCCGACGATCACTTGCGCGATCAAGGTCTCCTGTCCCGTGTTCTGGTGGCAGCACCTGAGAGTATCGCCGGGACTCGGTTTTACCGTGAAGTGTCTCCAAAGGATGATGTGGCCATCCGGTCTTATGGCGCGCGTATCCTCTCGATGCTCGAGGCACCATGGTCTCTCGCTGAGGGTCAGCGCAATGAGCTAGAGCCAAGGCCGCTACTACTCTCCACAGACGCACAAAGGGTCTGGCGCGACTTCTATAACAACATCGAGGATCAATGCGGGTCGAAGGGTGACCTCAGGCCGATCCAGGACTTCGCCGCGAAAGCCGCTGAGCATGCAGCGCGCATTGCAGGCGTACTGACCATCGTGGACAATGTCCACGCGACCGAGATTGGGATCAACGCAATGTCTTGCGCTCTTCTGCTTGCCGATTGGTATGTGAATGAGGCCGTTCGCCTCCAGCAAGCTGGCCGCACGGATCCCAAGCTTTTGGCCGCGCAACAGCTCCTGGACTGGATGCAAGGGCTCGAGGTGGAAGAGATCAACTTCAGAGAGATCCTTCAATGCGGACCGAGCGGATTGCGCACGAAGCGAGCAGCCGAGCAAGCACTCAAAACGCTTATCGACCATGCATGGGTGCAAGACCTACCCACCCGGCCCCGCAAGTTGCGGCTGGTGAGGGAGGCGTGATCCTGTGGCATATCGAAGGTTCAAGTTGCCAGAATGGGCACCAACCCCTGCTACACTTGCTACGTCTGCTACGGTTCCAGCAACCGAGCCCTCAAACGTAGCAACTTTAGCAAAGGTAGCAGGGCCAGAATCCAAAACGAGGCCCCATCCGGTCTCACAAAGCGTAGCAAGTGTAGCAACTGTAGCAGCACACCTAGACGATTGCGCTCATTGGGATCAGGAGGACTGGCGGGCCTACTATAACGAGCGCGCTGCTATCGCCGAGTTCGATGGGGGGGCTTCCAGAAAGGACGCTGAAGCACGGGCCTTCGCTTGTTGCGTGTCAGAATGGCTGAATCAACATCCGGTGTATTCCTCACCCAGCTCCTGCCTTGAATGTGGGGGCGCTTCGACGAGCGCTCATCCATTGATACCATTCGGCGCCGATTCACTGGGGCATGCCTGGCTCCATGCACGTTGCTGGGACAGCTGGTATGCGCAGCGCAAGAGGGAAGCTGCTGACGCTATCGCCGCATTGGGCATCGGAGGAGCGCGATAGGGGGTGCCCCCCTTCTGGAATCGCTCCATATTTATCGGGCCAGCAGCAATCCAGTGGTGACAAAAAAGAGCTCTATTGGAACGAACTCTCAATAGCTGCCAAGTCACCTAACGGCCCAAAGCGGCCGTCGGCTTTGCTTGATAACAATCAGCGCCGCCAAATCCGGGCAACCAGCCAGCTTTATACTAGAAGTTCTTTTGCGCTCATCTCATGCGCTGTCCTGCCGTATTGGCCGGAGGGCCTCCAGCCCACTTCAGGGCAATCAACGAATGCACTTTGCAGCAAATAGTGCGTTGAGGTGCCGCGTTGGCTTGCTTCAGAAATTCGAAAGCTAACCAAGACTAGAGTGAATTAGAGAACCTAGGATCACTTTCTTGTATCGATGAACAAACCTGCAGAAACCGAGTTGTATCTGCCAATCAAAGCCTTCCTAACCGACCAAGGTTATGAGGTTAGAGCTGAGGTCGGCGCAGCTGACGTTGTCGCCTGCCGAAGCGATGATCCACCCGTTATCGTGGAGCTGAAGACCGGCTTCTCACTCAGTCTGTTCCACCAAGCAATTGCTCGGCAAACCATAACCGACGAGGTCTATGTAGCCGTGGCTCGTGGATCGGGAAGGCGATTTCAGCAAAGTCTCCGCCGCAACCTTAACCTTGCGCGGCGACTTGGCATTGGCCTGATCACCGTGCGGCTCTCTGACGGCATGGTTCAGGTTCATGCAAATCCGGGTCCTTACACTCCGCGGAAATCACAACGACGCAAGAGCCTGTTGTTGAATGAGTTTTCAAGGAGAAGGGGTGACCCTAACGTTGGTGGATCTACCCGCAGCAATCTAGTAACTGCCTATCGTCAGGACGCCGTGGCGTGTGCCAGGTTTCTCAACACACATGGCCCAAGTAGAGGTTTGCTTGTTGCCAAAGCGACGAGTGTCGAAAAAGCCACCCGAATTATGGCCGACAATCACTACGGTTGGTTCGTCCGCGTGGAACGAGGCGTCTATAATTTGACACCTGTCGGTAGCAACTATCTCGCCAATTTCTCTGCAGAACCCTTCATCAGCTGCACTGAAGCCTAGCGTCGAGCTGGGTCTAAAGAGAGGAAGCAATGCCCGCCCAAACGAAGAGCGAACTGCAAGCCGTAACGCAGAAGGAATACGCCAAGCTTGCGAAGTTCATTGACAGCATTGATGCCGACAGCGCGATACAGAAACAGGCGGATGATACGTCAATCAAAGACGTCATTACCCACCGTGCCCATTGGATAGACTTGTTCCTTGGCTGGTATGCTGATGGCCTTGCAGGAAAAACGGTCCACTTTCCTGCAGAGGGCTACAAATGGTCTGATCTCAAACGGTATAATGCGGATCTTCGACAAGAGCAGGCTGGTCTGAGCTGGCAGGACGCCAAAGCTATGCTCGTTGACCGACATGCGACAATTTGTGAGTTCATCGAAAAGCTCAGCGAAAGCGAATTGTATGGGGCACCCATGAAAGGCGGGCGAAACGCTTGGACAACCGGCCGCTGGATAGAAGCAGCGGCTCCAAGTCACTACCGATCGGCATCAAAGTTCATTCGTGCGGCAATACGGGGCAAAAGCTAAGCAGCGTGCTGGATCAGCTCAGGCAATGCCCAACACGCGAACCGGTAGCTTCAGATAGGCTAGTCTCGGCCCATAGCGGGCACTCGCGACCGCTATGGTGTTTGTTTAGGGCTTTGTCGCAATGCTATCTGTATTGAGCGACGCCATATCGCTTAGCCGTGGCACTTACAGCCGGAGTGGCCACAGCCTGAGCCGCTGGTATGTCCGTTAGCGCAGGCTTCGCTGCAGTAGTTGCGGTCATCTTTCTTGACCGCATCATCGATAGCAACGATGCACACGCAGTCTTCGCAAGCACATTTCTGCTGAGTTACCGTGGTCATGCTTTCTCGCCCTCCTTCGTTGGCGTGTTGGTGTGGTGTGTGAACTGGTGGTCGATCATGATCGTCAGAACGCGATCAACACAAGCATCGGCCATAGCGTAAATGACCTGCTTTCCGCGTCGGTGGGACTTCAAAATGCGAGCACCGCGTAGCAGCCTCAAATGGTGGCTCGTCAGCGATGGTGACAATCCAAGTTGTGAGGCGATGTCACCGGCCGCTTGCTCTTTGTCACGGCAAGCCAGAACGATGGACAGGCGCGTGGGATCAGCCAGAAGCCCAAATGTTTCAGACAGTTCGGCAATGCCTTCTTGGCGAAGTTCATGCATCTCCATGACAAACACTTAAATGGTTGTTCAAGTGTTGGCTATCATCAAATCGGCGAACAGGTTCTCCACACACCGGTTCTTCTTCACGTGGTGCGGGCAGCGATTTTGTGCATGTGACCCAATTGTCGTATTTTTGCCTTGGCAAACAAAGATTGGGGATCGCTTATGGCCACCAAGACTGAAGCCTACGAGGGAGGCTGCACATGCGGCCACGTGCGTTACCGTATGACGTCCGATCCGCTGATTGTTCATGGCTGCCACTGTCGCTGGTGTCAGCGCCAAAGTGGCGGCGCCTTCGCAATCAATGCATTGATCGAAGCCGACAGGGTGGACCTAACGAGCGGGGAGGTAAACCACGTTACCGTGTCGTCACCAAGCGGCTCTGGGCAGCGCATAGCGCGATGTCCCAAGTGCCAGATAGCAGTCTGGAGCAACTATCTGGTCATCGGTGGGAAGCTTGCCGACAATATTCACTTTGTCAGGGTGGGCACGCTGGATAACCCCGACCGGCATCCACCGAATGTGCACATCTACACGGAAGACCGCCAACCTTGGTTCGAACTGCCCGAAGGCGTCACTGCCGTAAGTCAGTTCTATGACATCGAGGAGGTCTATTCTCCAGAAAGCCTTGCGCGCCGAACCGCGCTTCGCGCCCGGTTGTTGTAGAAGCTTACTTTGGGCGGATGCGCTGTTTGGCAACAGCGACAAAAGTCCGCTCTCCGCCCGAAGCGGAAGATTGAAAGCCATCGACTCCAAGCCTAGGGCCGTTCTTTGCCAAAGAAGGCGACGGCCCTAAGTAACTTCTCTGGATCAATATGAACGAGCGAGGTTGCTTTGGACGTTGTTGCTGATTTCGGTCTGCGGGTTGTCAGCCAATTCCAGTCACCAACTCTCGCTTTTCTGATCGGCGGCGTCTTACTGGCCGCTTCCGGCTCGAAGTTGGTCATACCCGACGCAATCTACAAGTTTGCCGTCTTCATGTTGCTCATGCGGATCGGCCTCAATGGCGGCATGGAAATCCGCGAGGCTGATCTCGCCGATATGATCCTGCCGGCTCTAGCGGCCACTTTTGTGGGTGGTGGCATCGTTGTCCTTGGATTGTTCACGCTGGCAAAACTTCCGGGTATCCAGCGCGATGACGCTATCGCGACGGCTGGTCTTTTTGGAGCGGTAAGTGCTTCGACCCTCGGTGCGGCCATGGTTTTGCTAGAGCAAGACGGGATTGGTTACGAAGCGTGGGTTCCTGCGCTCTATCCCTTCATGGATATCCCTGCTCTGGTGTTGGCCATTGTCCTCGCCCGTTTGCACAGCGAGCAGCAGGGAAAATCCAAAAGCAAACGCCTGAGCGTTTGGGGTATCGTCAAAGATAGCCTTCAGGGGTCGGCCCTGTCCGCGCTTATTCTGGGCCTAATCCTCGGTCTCTTTACGCAGCCTGGCCGCGTCTTTGATACCTTCTACGATCCGCTTTTTCGTGGGCTGCTTTCGGTGCTCATGCTTATCATGGGCATGGAAGCGTGGCAGCGCCTGAATGAACTTCGGCGGGTTGCACAATGGTACGCTGTGTATGCGGCTGTGATGCCAATCGTTCATGGATTGATCGCTTTTGGCCTCGGCTACGCCATCCACCTCATTACGGGTTTCAGCCCGGGTGGAGTCATCTTGCTGGCCGTCCTGGCGAGTTCATCGTCTGACATCTCGGGGCCGCCAACGTTGCGCGCCGGAATTCCGAGCGCCAATCCGTCCAGCTATATTGGATCGTCCACAAGCGTTGGCACGCCGATTGCCATTGGCGTCGGTATACCATTCTTCATTGCTTTAGCGGAAGTCGTCTTCTAAGCGGCGCTAGTTTTGCTACTGGGACTGATAATCAGATTTGAAACTTGGCAGGCCGTAGGATTTCTACAGGCTCGACATATGTGATGCCGGAGTAGTTGTCGAAATAGGCATCGACCACTGCCTCAGTGATGAGCTCCGCCACGTCATGGTTGGGAACGATAACCTCGATTTTGACGTTCTCCAGCACACCAGCCACCTGCGGTGCCCTGTCGATGCGTCGTTTGCCACGACTGCCTTTGCCGCCGGCGGCTGTGTATGTGTAACCCGTTGCGCCATGCTCCTCTAGCAACTCGGCAATCCCGTCTAATATCGAGCGTTCGGTGATAACGACTATCTTTGTTGCGGCGTGCATTGTCCGAGCCTGTTGCTTCCCAAATGGTGTTCCTGAACACCATTACCTTGGCAGTTAAGTCTCAGTGAAAAAAGCCCATTTCTGGGATATCATAAGTGCATAAGTGGCGGTGATCAGACCGATGATGGCCGGTGACAAAAAACGACCGGTGCCTTGAACGCTGCTTTTACCGTCTGGCGCCGTGCGGAGTGTCCTTTTCCCGCCTTAAGTGAGCACTTTAAAACCCTCGACCAGGGAGCAGCGACCGATCTTATTAGCTCCTGACAAGCCAGCTCAATGCGCGTCGGTTTCAAATCTGCTAGGCCGCATGGGCAAGCCACGTAGGAGGCTATCCATGCGCAGAACCAAGCTTACGGCACGCGACCGAGAGCGTTGCGTCGCCCTATTTGTCCGCAATGAAATATTGCCCGAGCTGGCTCTCAGAGCGCGACTTCGTATTCGCGCAGTGGAGGGCATTCGAGAAGACCGCGTTCGGCGTAGTACGACATCCACTCCGGTGTCACCAAAAGCAACTTTGTGGATCACAGAAAAGACCTAACGGGGCGAACTAGCGCTCAAAATGATACCCGAGACAATGAAGGTCTGCTTCCCGCCCTGAGCGGTCGTTCAACTGCAAGCACCACGTGGGCTAATCACTGGCGGTCGAAAGTCAGCTACGGGCGGAGAGCAGTCATTGGCTGGCGCTGACCATTACGAAAAGGATCAGGTTCTATTCGCGCTTCGACGTTCCTCTTCTTCGCGCGAACGCCTGGCCAAATCGCCCAATGGAAACGGTATCGTCTTCTCGTCTTTGCCTTTGTCCAGTTGTGCCAACTCCCACTCAAGGTCAATCAAGTCGCGTACAATCTGCCTGATTTCTGAATTGTCGTGGTTGTAGTAGACTTCCAGATCATTTTTCTGGACGCGCCTGCGTAGAAGCTGAAGCTTTAGAGAGATCATTATCGACAGTGTTTCATCTGACACCGTCAGTTCTCTCATGCCGTCGGCAGACAGTGTCCCGGAGCCCGCTTGACCAACATATAGCTTGTCCAAGCAGACAAACCGGTCCGCGGCTTCTACGACATCCATGCCATTGTTGACCGCTGTCTGCGTCGCTTCCAGAGCGACGTCCCTCGGTAGACATTTCCAGCTTTCTTCCAGCTCGCTCAATAGCGCGTGCAGCGCCTCTACCTCGGGCAAACTCGCCTCAAAGCGGCCTTTCGGATTTCTTGGGTCTGAATAGTAAGTCGCCGCTTCTTCCAGTGGATTGCTCAGGCCTTGCAGGAACTGATAAAGATCCGGAAAATCGAGCACGCGTGCTTCTTGAAGTATCGAAACAGCGTTTGTGTGACCTGACAGCAGCTGCTTTGCCATCATTTTACCGGCGGCTCGAGCTTCCTCAAACGTTTGGCCCTTTAGATCTAACCATCCGATTGCATCAGCCAATTCATCCGTCTGCCGACCGAAACTGGCGAGGGCGGCAGCATGCCTCGACAGTCTCCGCGCCGCTCTTTCTGCATCACTGAAGGTGTAGGTCAGATTTCTACTTGCCTGGCCTTCAGGCGAGAAATGATAGCTCATGTATGCGTTCAAATTCCGCTGTCTTATGTCAGCCAAAGACGGTGGGCCGGCGGGTTTCTTCGGCGGGAATATCCAATCCCGAATTGACAATGCTGTGCTGACGACAGCCAAAAATACCCCCACCACAAGTACAAGCACGATAACGCCAGCAATCAATATCGATATTATGTCGGCCAACGGCTTCCCCCCTCCTCAACCAGCCTATGATGGCAGAAGGCACGGTCCGTCGGAATGAGGATTTGCAGTTGGACATCGGCGACTGACAGATCCATGCCGTTAGACTATGCGCGCTCCCCTCGTTTGCCAGCAATACTAAGCGCTCGAACAACCATGGTCGGATTGGGTTTGTCCGACAGGTGGTTGCGTGCAAATCTTGCAGAGAAAAGCCCACACGGAGGCAATCCATCGTGTCCCTTGCTGATGAACTGCGCGCCATTGGTGACCTTGTGTTTGAAGAAGCGCTTCCAAGGCAGGTTGAGATACTACAAGGCAGCACTCCGTCAGCGCCGATAGTGAAGGATCACGGTCAGTCCGGGTCTTTCAGTTTTGTCATGGGCCAGGATGTCAACGGAAACTCTTGGCTCTATGCCTATACGTCCGATGAGCGCCTGGTAGAGGCGGGGTTGGGCGATGAAGAGCGTGCCGAGTTTCGCTTTGAAGACCTGGTAAAGATCGCGTTCGACAATCACCTCGGAGGTCTAGTCATTGACAATCATGATGTCGAAGCCGTGGTGCATATTCCTGGGTATTGTATGGAAAGCCTCAACAGCCATCTGAATGGGTAAGACAATCGCTCACGGCCGGTACGAATTAGCACAGGAACCCAACACTTCATCGAAGGCTTGAGGTTATTGTCGCCAAGCCTGTAATATGCGGCGCGACGAAACCAGCTCTTCAGATTAAATTCAATGACCAGCGCATGAGCCGTCTTTTCGGCCCTACCAATACAAACGCAAATCTTATCTACGTTTTGTACCTCTTCTCGGTGCTGATGTGGGTGACCATGCCGATTGGGCTGATCTTTGCCTATGTGAACCGGGGAAAGGCTGAGGAGTGGCTCCAAACGCACTACTCGTTTCAGATCCGCACATTCTGGCTTGCGCATCTTTATTTTGTTTTGTGCCTGCCGTTTCTTTTGGTTGTGTTCGGATACGCCGTGTTTGGGCTTATTTTGATCTGGTTTTTGGTTCGTATGGTCAAAGGCTTGCAGGCATTGGGGAAACGAGAGGCCGTGAAGAACCACCGTCGTTGGATCTTTTAAGGCTGCTGACCGCGGTGCGCGCGGCACAGCAATCGGCGACTTCGCAGTCTCCTAGAAGCCCGGCACTTGGGATTAGGAGCCGGCCTGACTGGTGATCCTGTTTGGACATCATGATAACGTCGCAGGCCCCAACAACCGTTTGGTGGCTCTGATCAGAACACACTCTAGCCGCTCACATAGAGGTCTTTGATGGGTGCAGCCGTTCTATCGACAGTTGGTGTGGTGCTTATCGGCGTCGCGACTTTTGCATTAAGGCTTGGCCGTCGTAATCGGCACGCACGGCTGCTCGGGGCCCCAGCGTTGAGCCTGTCTGATATTCTTGGGCGATCAGCCACCGCCATTGAAGGACAGAAGCGTCGAGCAAAGAGGGAGCTCCAAAAGATCAAGCATGAGGTTCGAAACGACCTTAAACCGCTTAGTGAGCAGGATATGAAGGATCAGGCTGATCCACCCTGGGTCTCGCCACGCGGTCTCCATGAAGTCCAGAACCGATGGGCGTACGCCGCACTCATGCAACGGTTAACGCTGGTGAGCGAAGACGCGGACTTCGATGTCTTGCGAGCGGAAGCCGTTGATCTGAAAACAGGACAAGGATGGTCTTTTTCAATCAGGGAAAGGGACCGTGCCTGGCTGTCTCCTCACTACTGCGTTCCCAATGAAGACGAGACACCTTCAAAGTGATTGCGGCGCTTCAGCTTGGGACGACACCAACTGTCAGCTAGGGGCCTTTAGAGAGGGTCATGCCCTCATTCGCCCGCCGTTTCGTTGTCGATATGCTGGCTATCGCTTGGCGAAAGAACAGCGCCGCTTCGTTCATCATCTATTGAGTATGACCATAGCTGACCAGTTTCATCGTCGCGGGCCAGAGCAAAGTAGTAGTAGGCGCCATCCCATTCGTCTCGGACCAATGTCAGCCTCTGCATGAGAGTAGCGAATGCCCATCCATTTCTTGTTTGGTGGATCAGGCGCGGTGTGACCCAGGGAGGATCGGCTTGATCGCGCTCGTCTTGCTCGGCGGACAATGAGCTTTTGGTACTGGCTGCGCTACGAGACTTCCGCAGGTTTTTCGCAGACCAGACCTTCTGACCATCGAATAGCTTCGTAGATCGCTTAGATCGACTTCCCGAGCGCTCACTCCACTTGATCCTCAGATAGGTCACACCCAAAAACACGCCGAGGACAGCGCCCCAGAACACAATAACTTCGACGATTTGGAAGAGATAGTCGCGCAATTGCTTGTTCCAGCGTGATGGCGAGGCTCTGATGAGAGGCAGGTCGATAATGTCTCAAGATATCAACCCAAGGCGGACGACACCACGACGGACGACACCACGACGGCCGACACCATGACGGCCGCCAAGCGATTGGTCGTAAGCGGAATGCAATCAAAGACCTCCCGCCGGATGCTAGCTTGCCAATGCGGTCTGGTCGAACCATTTAGAGCATACAATTGAATGGCCGATCGGAAGCTATTCTGCGCGTTGGGCGTTGTAGTCTTCGTCGGCGACTTTCTCCAGCCAATCCGATGTCTTCCCATCGACGGACATTTGCACAGCCAGATGCGTCATCGCGCACTCTGGCGAAGCGCCATGCCAATGCTTTTCACCTGGCGCGAACCAAACGGTGTCGCCCGGACGCAGCACCTGGACCGGCTGCCCCTCGGAACCGGCCAGCCCACTGCCCGATAGAATATGCAGCGTTTGCCCGGCTGGGTGCGTGTGCCAAGCGGTCCGAGCACCAGGCTCAAAAGTCACCGACAGAATCTTGACCTGCGAAGGATCATCACCTGACACGATAGGATCGAACCGGACTGTGCCAGTGAAATACTCTTTGTTGGGCTGCTGTGAGGGCCGGGCTCCGGCGCGGTGGATCATCATTTTGGGTTTCCTTCAATGGCTTTGGCTGGCTCCGTTTCTCAGCACTTGGCGCCGGCGCTCCTCACGGATTTGGGGCGCTTGCCGTCGATGGAAACCCTTGCGGCAGACCGTTCCATGGCTCACCGATCATGCGCAGTGCCTTGGCCTGTGACGACCATCAGATTGATCGCCCTTGACTGTGCTAGGTTAGTGACCGGCAAGAGGCCTTGGCATCAAACAGGGAGACCAAGTCATGGCGCAGAAAGTTCACCTGACTGGGACGTGTTTGTGCGGCGCGGTTGGTTTCACAGCTACCGCGCGTGAACCGAAAGTTGGCGCCTGCCATTGCGACATGTGCCGTCGTTGGTCTTCAGGCCCGTATTTTGAAGTTTCGTGCGAGAGCGCAACATTTGAGGGCGTGGACAACATAACCAGGTTCAGGTCGTCGGAATGGGCGGAACGCGCGTTCTGCAACAAATGCGGGTCAAACCTATATTACCACATCATCGATAGCAGCGATTTTCAGATCGCAGCTGGCCTGCTTGATGATCAGTCAGGGCTCAAACTTGATCTGCAGGTTTTCATTGATGAGAAGCCGCCGTTCTACACCCTTGCCGACAAGACCAAGACCATGACGGGCGCAGAGATTTTTGCTGCCTATGCACCTCCGTCAGACTGACGTTTATCGAGATGCGATAGGGTTTCTAGGCTCAACTTCATGAGCCTAGATCGAGCGCTCCATTCAAAGGAGATCGAAAAATGACCAGCTTACACCATGGCTCCGGCACCCAGGAGGACCCATGGATCCTCGAGACACCATCGCTCTCCTCGGACTTCGAGGTGTGGAAGGATGAGGCACATGATCCGCCCTCCTTGGTCGTCCAGGTCGGCAAAACACGGCTGTTGTACCACCTGCGGGCGCTCGACGACGCCCACGCCATGTTGAAAGCGCATGGTGATTGGATGCCACTTGGCAATGCCGACGAAGGCAAACCAACAAAAGAGGGAACGCTTGAGCACTGGGCACGTTCTGAGACCAACCCCGTTGGAGGCTACTATGGTCTACGCAAGGGGTATCGCGGGCGGTTCGCGAACTACATCACCCCGGTTATGGAAATGCTTGGTCTTGCTGAACTGGAACACAATGCGCGCAACAACCGGGTTCGTGCGATCTAGGGCATCGATAGACGGAACGGTTGTCGGCCATGAACCCGAGCCTTGAAGAACGTATCGAAGCATTTGATGGATCGGCTGTCTCGATCTTGTCTGAGGCTCGGGCGGCATGGCGGCATGCTCCGAATTACCTCCAGGACGTTGTAGATCTGTGCTTTGACAAACGCGCGAGCGTTTCCGATGGCGCCACATGGATCCTAAAGGCCGAACTGGAAGAGGGTGCGCAGCTTTCGCCGGAGCTTCTTGAACAGATGGTCCATTCGCTTGAGGAACTGCGCTCGTGGCAAGCTCAGCTGCACATGTGCCAGTTGTTTGAGTGGCTCCATTGTAGCGCTGATCAGGCGGATGTCTTTTTGGCCTGGGTAGACGAATTGCGCGCTCATCCTCGCCCGTTCCTGCGCGCCTGGAGCTTGCATGTTCAGGTCTTGATCGGCGTGCAATTCCGCGACCATCTGAACACCGCCACCGCTGCGCTCAGGGCGGCGGAAGACGATGACGCTGCTTCGGTTCGATCCCGCGTCCGCAGACTTAGGAAACTGCTGTCATCAGGCTGAGGGACTGGCGTTGCTCGATTTGATGCCTCAATGCGACACGCTCGCGATCATCCCCGATGGCCGACCGATCGGACTACGCAGGAGCTGATGTCTGCTCTCCGCCCAAAGCAGACGTGACAGCTGCATTTTCCAGTCCTTCTGGTTTTCGGCGGCGCATCACTTGCGACGCGCCGCCATTGGATGATTACCTGTGGGGGTGGCGACAGTGTTATTCCACTGTGACAGTGATCACTTGGGAGGCCACCACAGGTTGATGCGGTATGTGATTGTGGTCGCCTACCAGCAACTGAAGTGTGTGTGTACCGGCAGGCAAGTCCAATGTGACTTCCGTTTGCCCACCACCAAAGTGCCGGTGTTGTTCGTCATTTGGGATTGAGGCGCCCAAATCGACATCGTCCAACGGCATGTTGATCAACAGATGATGGTGGCCCGTACCCATTTGCTCGACGCCAGCAGGAGCAACACCCATGCCGCGGAGACCAAATTGGATAGTCACAGGATTAGAAACCGTGGCACCCGTTTCTGGGGCGATAAAGTAGACCTCTGCACCGTCGGGCGATGAGGTTCTGTCCATAGCTTGCACGACTGCTACCGAGGCCAGCAGACCTGCGGCTAAGGCCGCTGCGGTTGTACGTAATTTCATTGTTGTAGTCCTCCCGTCGTTTGGTTGGACGGGGGCAACTAGTGCATGGCTTTCAAATGGCGAGCCCAAAGCGATCAACAACTAGCGAGCCGATCTGAGATCAAGGTCTGCGCACCGCCCAAATCAACCGCCGGTGTGCACCGCATCGGAGTTTGGTGTTGGAAAGACACCTTCGCAGATCGCTCGTCGATGGGGCCAACACCCGTTTCACATCCGGGGGCTGAGTGTGCTGCTCAAAAGGGTTGCCGTACTACCTCTGGGCGTATTGTCGGATCATGTGACCACCATCGACATCGAGAACGACACCCGTTGTGTAGGTATTGTTCATAAGGAATAGGGCCGCCTCGGATTGTTCCTCAACGAAGCCTACACGCCCAACAGGGAGCGATTCTCCGGTCGCCTCATACATCGTTTCACGAGCCGCCGGGTCCATGCCGTCGTAAGCCTCTGATCGAACCATGCCAGGCGATAGACAATTCACGCGGATGTTCGGGCCAAGTTCCAACGCCAGCCCTCTCGTGAGCGCTTCGACCGCTCCATTGACGGCGCCAAGACCCGAACAGTTCATTCCCGGGCGTCTAGAAAGAACACCCGAGAAGAAGGTAATGGAACCGCCCTTGCGGATTTTGGCCAGTGCCGCTCTTGCGGTTGCATAAGGTCCAAAAAACTTGGCATCGAACATGCCGCGCAAGTCTGCTTCCGGCAGGTTTGAAAAGGGCCCATGGGCAGCGCTAGAGGCAGAGATCACCAGATGATCCAGTTGCGGAAGAGCACCGGCCCAGGATGCAACTGACCCATCATCGGTCATGTCGACTGGCAATGCCGTTCCAGCCCTAAAGTCCGCGATGACCGCATCTAACTTAGCCTTGTTGCGGCTCGATACGATCACCTCGGCACCATCATTGAGCGCTCTTGCTGCGATTGCTTTGCCAATACCCGAGCCACCGCCGACAACAGCGATCGTTTGTCCTTGAAGTTCCATTGCGAGCGCTCCTCAACGGATAGGTTTTGTTTCTGGACGAATGAAGTTGAAGATCGTGTGGGCATCAGAGCCCGCAAACAGGAATTTGATGACAATCGCGGCCGCCGCTTCGAGTTGATAGGCATGTTCGTTTCCGCCCAATCGCAGAGGTTGTGCACCCACATCGCTGATGAGCTGTGAAACAGCGGCATCTGCCCCGTCATCGGCCGTGTAGAGCGTCACCATCTGCCGGCCATCATAGGTCATGTCAGGATCCTTCCAGACCGCAACCTGAGCCATATTGAACGCTTTGCCGACATGAGCACCTGGAAGCAGGTCAGCGATCGCCTGTGTCAAAGACCTTCCGTCGTCGCGTGTTGTCACGAAAGTCTCGATATCGACGGGATTGTTGATGTCGATGACAGTTTTGCCTTCAAAAGCAGATGGTCCTCCGGCGTCTTCGATCGCTGTAAAGACGTCCTGCCAGCGGGTCGCCAGAACAACGACATCTGCAAATTCAACGACCTCGCGTGCGGTGCCTGTAGCAGCTCCGACAGTCTGTCCAGCCTCTTGCGCTTTGGCTGGGTCGCGACCTGACAGCATCACCTCGTGCTTGTTCACCCATTTGCCAGCAAGGGCTGTTGCCATTCCGCCCGCGCCTACAAAGCCGATCTTCATTTTCATCTCCTGCATCTCGTGACGCAGGAGAGATAGCAATGCTAAACCGATAAATGAAATCGATTAGAAATATGCCTGGCATAATCAAAATGGATTTGAAACAGTCGGATATCGGTCTGCTCATCGCTCTGGATGCACTGCTCGAAGAAGAGAGCGTAACAGACGCCGCCCGCAGGCTTGGTATCAGCCAGCCTGCGATGTCTGCCCAGCTGGCGCGTCTTCGCTCACTGTTTGACGATCCCTTGCTTTCTTCCTCAGGGCGCAAGCTGATCCCAACTGTTCGGGCCTTGGAGTTGAAGCATCCTCTGAGAGTGCTGCTCGCCGAACTCGATCTGTTGGTTCGTGAGAGTGCAAAGTTTGACCCCGAAACAACGGAGCGAACGTTCAGCCTGATTGGTACAGACTTTGTTCATGCCGTTCTCTCACCGGCGCTGATGAAAGCTTTCGTCGAAGAGGCTCCCAAGTCACGGCTAGCACTTCGGGCTTTCGATCCTCCGGCAGTTTGGCAACAGCTTGAGCAAGACGACGTAGACCTTGCGCTAACGACCGGTATGAATCTGCAGGAAGCAAGGCAACGCCCTGGCTTGGTTGAAAAGTTCAAAGTCATTCAACGCAAGAAGCACCCGCGAGGAATGGGCCCCTTCACGTTGGACTCGTTTTGCGCCGTAGAACATATTCTTGTGTCGCCTGAAGGCGGTGGCTTTGTTGGAGCAACTGATAAAGTTCTGGCTGAGAAAGGTCGCGCGCGCCGTATCGTGTGTTCTGTGCCCAGCTTCCTGCTTGCGCCTACACTTGTTGCTGGATCAGACCTTGTTGCCCTCGTTCCCATTAGGCTCGCCGCCTTGCATCAGGATCATGTTGATCAGTTCGATCTGCCATTTCCGTCTCCAGAATTCTCCGTTGACCTCCTGTGGCATCCGCGTCGACAGAATGACCCTGCCCACAAATGGTTCAGGTCTCTGGTAGCGCGTGTTGCTTCAGCGGTGTGAGCAGAATCCTCGAAGATCAATAGCTGTCCCGGGCAACTGTTTACTTGTTAGTTGAATGTCTGCTTCCCGCCCATTGCAGTCATTGAACGGCAAGCAAAGCGCGACCTGACCAATCGGTGATCGAACGTCTGCCTAGGGCGGGAAGTTGACTTTCCAAGTATCACTGCAGCGCCGAAAAAACGCACGCTTAGGCGGCGTTGCGACTGCGCAACATGGCGCGTTCATGGTCTTGCAGCCAGGGGATGAAGTCACCAGGCGCTAAGGGGCGCGTGATGTAATAGCCCTGCGCTTGCGTGATCCCTGCCTCACTTACCAAAGCAAGGTCACGTTCCGTCTCGATACCTTCGGCAACTGTCTCTAGTCGGAGAGACTTCGCCAGCGAAACAATGGCGTTCAGACACACAGCCTTCGCATGATCCGTGGTGACTCCATCGAGAAACGACTTGTCGATCTTGAGCTCGGTCAGAGGGAAGGTGCACAGTTGTTTGATATTGGAATTGCCGGTTCCGAAATCGTCGATCGACACATCGAAGCGCAGCAGTCGGAGGCGTGCGAGAACCTCCATGGTTCCAGGTCCCTCGTCGATCAGCGAGCGCTCCGTCAGCTCAAGCTTAATGTCGTGGTTAGGTACACCTGCATTGCGCGCGATCGCGGCAATCTGATCTGGGAAATCTAGGCGCCCCAGCGTTTGGGCGTCCGTGTTAATCGCCAGTCGCAGGCCGTGGCCTCGTTCAGCGCATGCGACAATTGTCTTCAACGCGTCCTGAAGGATGTATTTGGTCAGCTCGGGTATCAGCCCCGCATCTTCCAATATTGGAATGAAACTGTCGGGTTGGATGTCGCCATACTCAGGGTGGGACCACCGTGCCAAGGCTTCAGCTGACACCACCGCACCCGTCGAACAATCAATGAGCGGTTGTAGATGCGCTTTGATATGGCCCGATCGCAACGCGGTGTGGAAGTCAGCAACCGTAATTGTGTTGGATTTTACAGCGCGATCAACCTTTGGCTGGAAGGCGGATGTCTCAAGAAGCTGCTCCAAGCTGACATGGTTGATCGGCTTTTGGATGCTTCCGATCAGTGGCAGGCCGAGTGCCATGGCCAGCGTATTGGCGGCTCGCACAATCGTTTGGTCTTCGCCGCTTATGATAATGATCGGGATGAAATGTTGGCGCTCCATAAGAAAGCGCATGAACTGAAGGCCATCCACGTCGGGCATGTTGAGATCGCACAAGATCAAGTCGATCTCTGGATGCTCATCTAGTATCCTTAAGCCATCTCTCGCACCGGATGCGGCATGAACGGCATGGGCGCCACGGCGCTTGAAGAACGCCTTACAAACCGCCGGAATGAGCGGGTCGTCATCGACAACCAATACATGTTCATACGTCATTGGGAGCCCCACATTCCCGATAGATTGCTGCCATCGCGACCGGTTGAAATGTCTTCATTATTCTACCAACCGGACGGGAGAGCCGGCGCCTCGGATACCATCAGGCACAGGCACGTTTGTTTGGTCATAGTTGGAGTTCAGAACCAGGTTCGGACCCCGCGCCAATTCCAATCGATTGACGACAATGGCGGTGTAGGCCGATTGATCGGCGACCGGATTGGAAGCTGTCACGTGAAACTCGGCTGCTGGGAGATAAACCGTACCCACCATATTGCGGACGAAGTTACTTTTGATCTCGTTGACTATGCTGCCTGATTGAGCCCTATCGGAGAACAGCAACAGGCCAGCCATCTCGCCGGTCTCCGGCGCCTCTAGGTCTACGCGGACGCGGGGGCCATAATATAGGCGCGAGGTTGGACCAGACAGATAGATGCCGACGCCCCGTCCAATTACGACGGCATTGGAAACAACCCGAAAATCGCCGTCGCTCATAACATATATGCCCGGAGCGAGCGTAATTTCGGAGTTACCCGCTACTTCAAGTCCGCCGCAATAAACACCCGGGCTTAGCGTTGCTCGCTGATTACCGGTGATGCGCATGTTGTTGTAGTCGCAACCGGAGAATGTTGGTGGCTGACGATCACGTAGTGGATCGTCAAATGTCGGGCAGTCAACAAATGGCATGGGCTCGAAATTTTGGCTTCCACCATTGAAGCCACCTGCCGAACAGGTTGTTGCTGACGTCAGCAAGGACCGGCCCGTACCTTGAATGCCGGTCGAACTGGCCGAGTTCGAGAAGACGGCGCAACCATTCGCCGTCAAACGTGACTGGGAATCCAGAGAAATTGTCCCACTCGCCCTTTCATCCAATCCCAAAACACAAATGTTGGGTTGGCCCATGGCCTGTGCGGCAGCTTGTGCACCAATCGTGATAGCGTCAAAACCAAACAGGCTGGCGAAGGTCATGTCCACATCAAGCGTTGCTTCCGTTGACACACGCATCGAGTCCCGGTCGATTTGGAATTCGAGCGATGGTTCCCCGGACACCTGCACAAGGTGGGTCATCAGGACCCGCTTCAAAATGCTTTCAACGGTGCGTTCGTTCGCGTTGGACAGGCTGAGTTCACTCGCGGCCGCTATGGTCGCCGCATCAAGCGCGGCCTGGAGGCTGGTCTTCTTGCTGGAAAGCGTCGAATACTCAACGGCGCTTGCACCGAGAGCCACCAAAACTGGGAGGGCCAGCGAGAAAGCGATCGCTGCAGCACCTGTGTTTGAAGCACGGAATTCGGCCCATGTTTGCGCAATGCCTCGACAACATGTCCCATCCTTAGTTGACTTCCGGAAATTAGACGCACAGTCCATACCGGTCAGCCACGAAGGGACTATTGAGACCATATAGTGAATGGGTCGGCTCACTACGAATTCCGCTAAACATGATTAGAAACAGAAGCAATTTCTAACAAAAACGGTTTTGCCGACGGTAAACGCCAATCTGGAAGGATCGGCTTTTTGACACCTTCGTTAATCTGGCCTTCGTTCTTTTGGCAGCATTTTACCTAAGTCCAACCGCTTGCAGTTGGAGGTCAGCTATGGGCCGTAAGCAACCATGTATCGAAAACTGCCCAGCGAAGCTCAAGGTACATTGAGCCTCAGAACCGATGCAGAGCTCGATGCACCAGGAGTGACGACGAAAAGATCGTCGAAATCCGAGATGTAAAATCTGTCTGGATGCCCCAATCGTTGGATGATGCTCGGTATCGTCCCCGAGTGACCCACTATCAAGACTCTATCGTTGGGATAGTCCGACCGAAGAAGATGCATAAGTGCGTCCTCGTCATATCTTGAGACCATTACGGTTGGAATCTGTAAGGCCTCGGCTATCGGTCGGGCAGTTTGGCGAGTGCGAGTCATCTCGCTGGTGACGATAACGTCGAGGCGTGTTCCGGCGAAAACGTCCGCCCAAACTTCTGCTCGCGCTCTTCCTCTATCAGATATCTCAGGATCCGCTGAGCAACATTCGCGTTCAGCGTGTCTGATAATGAGGACAACTTCTTGCGCAGCCGCCTGGTACGAGAGGGTGATGAAGAGACCAATGATGGCAATTCTAATCGTCGCCAGTCCCAGATACCTCCCCATAATATAGACCTCTGTTGTCCGTCCGATTAGGCCAGCAGCATGCGATCATGTGTGTTCAGCCGATGGGCCGAAGAAGTATTGGGTCCAACACGAAGGTACCCAATCAACTCGTGGCGACTCTTGCAGCTCGGTGGCTGAGCATGATTGACGCCAGTCAACAGCTATTGTCGTTTCATATGGGCTGGAAGCGCGATCGCCGAGAACGCGAAAGTCGGCTTTGGGCCGTCAGCTGACAAAAATTAGTCGATAACGATGAGTGACAAACGGACCTGTATAGCCGCCGGCAGCAACGACCTAAAGGTGTATTTTTGGGTGGATGTTAATAGTGATTTGCATCACTAAATCATATATTTCAACATCTTAGATTGAAATTATGGTGCCCAGGAGAAGACTCGAACTTCCACGGCCTTGCGGCCACTGGCACCTGAAGCCAGCGCGTCTACCAATTCCGCCACCTGGGCTGGTGCGTTTTTCACGGTGAGCGCGATGCCTTAGAGCCGGTCTGGCGCGCTGTCAACGTCATCTTGCAGGGCAAGACGGTTTCTTGCTCCGTGTGAGACGTTTCACCTGGTTGCGCGCCTCGAACGCCCCGCGCTATGTGAACGACAAGCAGCATTCAACAGGGACAAAAGCGATTATGTCAGACCAACCGGGCAACGCAGGCCTCAACGGTAAACTCGTCACAGTGTTTGGCGGATCCGGGTTCTTGGGCCGTTACATCGTGCGCGAGCTGGCAAAGAAAGGCTACAGGGTTCGTGTGGCCGTGCGCCGCCCCGATTTGGCAGGCCATGTGCAGCCGATGGGTGCCGTTGGCCAGGTGCACGCGGTTCAGGCCAATCTTCGCTATGGTTGGTCGGTTGACCGGGCTGTTGAAGGCGCCGACGCCGTGGTCAACTTGGTCGGGATTTTGTTCGAGTCGGGTAAGCAGTCCTTTGAGAAGGTCCAGGCGGAAGGACCAGGCCTCATCGCACAGGCCTGTAAGAAGGCTGGGATTACCAATCTGGTGCACGTTTCTGCAATTGGCGCAGACGAAAACTCGCCCGCCGCCTATGCACGTAGCAAAGCGGCTGGTGAAAAAGCCATTTTGGCGGCCGTGCCCGAGGCAATCATCATGCGCCCATCGATTGTTTTTGGACCCGAGGACGAGTTCTTCAACCGGTTCGCTGGCATGGCGCGACTTTCACCCATCCTTCCTGTGGTGGGGCCGAACACGCGATTCCAGCCAGTCTATGTTGGCGACGTGGCCGATGCCGTAGCGCAGGCGATTGATGGCGGCGCCAAACCCGGAACGGTCTATGAACTGGGTGGGCCGGAAGTGGACACGTTCGAGGGCCTGATGGAGCGCATGCTCAAGGTCATCGATCGCAACCGCCCAATCATCGCCATGCCCGAGCGCGTCGCGGAGCTTCAAGCGAAAGTTTTTGAAATTCTGCCGAAGCCGCCGCTGACAGTGGATCAGGTGAAGATGTTGGCCGTCGACAACGTTGTATCCGATGAGGCTGATAAAGAAGGCCGAACGCTTTCAGGGCTTGGCCTAAACGCTGCAGCGATTGATGCGATCATCCCCACCTATTTGTGGCGGTACCGCAAACATGGGCAATACGCGGCGCTGGGCGCCAAACCCAACTAGCCCAGCAAAGCCAGGCCAGCGAAACCCAAACTGCCGACGATGATCCGCCACCAGGCGAACAGCGCGAAACCGTGCTTCGACACGTAGTCGAGTAGCCAGCGTACAACGATCACAGCCATGAAGAAGGCCGCAACAAAGCCAACCGCCACGACCATCAGGCCGTCGGTCGTGACGATGTCTCGGTTCTGGTAAAGATCGTAGACAAAAGCGCCCGCCATCGTCGGCATGGCGAGGAAAAAGGTGAACTCGGCCGCTGAGCGCTTGTCCGTTCCCATGAGGAGCGAACCAACAATGGTGGAGCCGGATCGCGATACACCCGGTATAAGCGCCAAACATTGAAACAGCCCGATCCGCAGACACACCGACAATGGGTAATCCATAACGTCCGTGTATTTCGGCTTGAGTTCCATGCGGTCGACCACAAGCAGGATCACGCCGCCAACAATCAGCGTGGCACAAATCAAAGCAGGCGTTTCGAACAAAACCGTCTTGATCAACTCGTGAAAGACAACGCCTGTCGCTGCGGCGGGAAGGAAGGCCAGCACGATACCGATGACAAACCGACGTGCTTTGGCGCTGGTTGGTAGGTCGGCGGCGATACGCAAAAGCTTTGCCGTATAGACCGATAGGACCGCGAGAATCGCGCCAAGCTGGATAAGAACCTCGAAGACCTTGCCTTCGTTTTCGAAACCCAGAAAGTGCCCGGCAAGCAGGATATGGCCCGTGGATGAAACCGGGATAAATTCGGTCAAACCCTCAAGAATGCCCAGAAACAGTGCTTCCAGGAAGGTTTCCAAGGTCATCTCAAGTCTCGGCGCATGTTGAAGGAACGAGCAAAGCGTGGCGGCGGATAGCAAGCTGGCGTAAAGATTTCGCTGAACAGTTTGCAGTAGGGCCTCAAGGTGTAGAAGAGGAACAGTATCAATGCGCGCCCGACGGGTGTAAGTGCCAAAGTATGGCCACGACGGACGCCCAAATCACTATGTGTCTGATTAGACCGAACCTTTCATTGTGACCACTGCATGACCACACTTTATTATCTGCCCTTGGATGCCCCATCGCGCTTCATTCGGTTGGCGTTGGCCGAGTTCGGCGTCGACGTGCATATGGAGACGGAAAAGGTCTGGGAACGTCAGCCGTCCTTCTTGGCGCTCAACCCTGCGGCGACGGTTCCGGTGGTGCGCACCGAAGACGATCTCATCCTCGTCGGGCCGGGTCCAATTACGGGATACCTAATTGATACCCGCGAAGACCGTGCCGCCCCACTGATGCCCAGTGAAAGCGCTGCTCGTGCAGAAGTTCGTCGATTGGTCGATTGGGCGATGGTGCTGCTGGAGCATGATGTGACTGCAGTTCTTGTGCACGAGAAGGCTCACAAACGCGGCATGTCACCCGATATGGGTGGCGGACCTCCAGACACATCGGCGATGCGGATCGCACGGGATAACCTGGATTGGCATCTCGATTATCTCGACCATTTGCTAGCCAACCGTCACTGGCTTGCTGGCGACCGGCTGACCTTCGCCGACCTGGCTTTCGGCGCCGCCTTGTCATCTTTGGATTATTTGGGCGAGGTGTCTTGGACGAAGCGTGATTTGGTCAAGCTCTGGTACTCCCGCCTGAAATCGCGCCCCGCCTTCGCGCCCGTTCTCAACGAGAGGGTCAGGGGGGTTATCCCACCGGCGCACTATGACGACCCGGACTTCTGACAGCCGTAATTCGGACTTCGTTCGGCGTGCGGCGGCGGAGCTTGGCTTTGACAGCTGTGCGATGATGCACCCTGACCAGCTCGACGATCTTCGACCGCGGTTGCAACGGTTTCTGGCACTCGGCCATCATGGGACGATGGGTTGGATGGCTGAGACCGCCGACCGACGCGGGCATCCACGGCGCCTTTGGCCGGAAGCACGATCGATCATCATGGTTGGCTTGTCTTACGCACCGGATAGCGATCCGTTGGAGACACTCGACCAGCGTTCGGTTGGCACCATCTCAGTCTATGCCCGCAACCGAGACTACCACGACGTTATCAAAGGTCGTCTGAAGACCCTGGCCTCGAAGGTCGTCTCGCGGCTCGGTGGCGGCGTGAAGGTTTTCGTGGATACGGCGCCGGTGATGGAAAAGCCCTTGGCGCAAGCCGCTGGCCTCGGTTGGCAGGGCAAGCATACCAATCTGGTTTCACGCCAGTACGGTTCCTGGTTGTTTCTGGGTGCTCTGTTCACGACGCTGGACATGCCGGCAGACCGCCCAGAGGCCGATCATTGCGGCACCTGCACGCGGTGTTTGGACGTCTGCCCGACGGATGCCTTTCCAGCGCCCTACCAGCTGGATGCCCGTCGCTGCATCTCTTACCTGACAATCGAACATAAAGGGCAGATTCCGACGGAATTTCGCAAGGCGATGGGCAACCGCATCTATGGCTGTGATGATTGCCTAGCCGTCTGTCCTTGGAACAAGTTCGCCGTTACCGCCCGAGAGGTCAAACTGCAGGCCCGCGACGACCTAAAGGCGCCAAATTTGGCCGGCCTTTTGGCGCTGGATGATGCCGCGTTTCGGGCCAAATTTTCTGGCTCGCCCATCAAGCGCATCGGGCGCGATCGGTTTGTCCGCAATTGCTTGATCGCAGCTGGCAATAGCAATGATATCTCTCTGCTGCCGCTCGTGGAGACGCTCGTCGACGATCCTTCAGAGATTGTCAGCGAAGCGGCATCATGGGCGGCGGAGGAACTGAAAGTTAGGTAGGTACGGCGCCGTCGCGTTCGAGCGCAAAGCCCGTTAGGTACAACGAGCCGCAAACTAGGATGCGTGCTGGTTCGCCAGCCTGGGTCTCGATCTCCTGCAGCGCATCTTCCAGCGATGGTGAGACTGACGCGAACGTGCCGGCTTCCGCCGCGCTCGAGGCCAGTCCAACGGTATCGTAGCTTTTTTCGTGGTCGGGGATGGGGATGGCCACGACTTGCCGTGCCAGCCCTTCAAAGGGCTCGAAAAAGCGAGCTGCGTCTTTCGTGCGCAACATGCCAGAGACCACGTAAAGCGGACGGGGCACACGTTCTTCCAAGTCGGCCATCGCCTCGGCGAGCGCCTGCCCTCCACCAGCGTTGTGGCCGCCGTCCAGCCAGACATCGCAGGATGGAGCGAGCGCCGCTAAGTCGCCCGTCAGCTTCTGCAGGCGCCCAGGCCAGACGACTGTGCTCATCGCGCGTTCATAGGCTTGGTCGGATATATCGAAAGTCGTGTGCCGCAGACAGGCTATCGCAAGCCCAGCATTGACGATCTGGTGACGCCCGATCAGTCGCGGCAGGGGCAAATCGAGGAGGCCGAAAGCGTCTTGATAGACAAGACGACCGTGCTCTTCGTAGGCCATATAGTCCTGGCCGTACACGACCAACGGTGCGCCGACGCGATTAGCAACAGCTCGGATGACTTCCAATGCGCGTGGATCCTGCGGTCCGATAACCGTGGTCACATCGCGCTTGAGGATGCCGGCCTTCTCGCCCGCGATCTTTTCGATCGTTTCGCCGAGGAACCCCATATGATCCATAGAGATCGGCGAAATGGCACACAGATGCGGTCGGTCGACCACATTGGTGGCATCCAATCGACCGCCTAGGCCAACTTCCAATAATGAGGCATCGGCCGGGTTGTTGGCGAACAGATACAGCGCAACAGCTGTTGTCGCCTCGAAAAAGGTGATCGGCTTGCCAGCATTCACCCGTTCGCAGTGGAGCAAGGCTTCGATCAGGCGTTCGTCATTGACAAGCTGGCCCTGCCCCGGCTGACCCAGCCGAATGCGCTCGTTGAATCGCACCAGATGCGGCGAAGTATAGACATGAGCGCTGCGTGCGTCGGCTTCCAACATGGCCCGGATGAAAGCGATCGTTGAACCTTTGCCGTTCGTGCCAGCCACATGGATGACCGGCGGCAAGCGATGATGGGGATTGCCCAGATCCGCCAGCAATCGGTGAAGGCGTTCCAGCCCTAAATCCCAAGCGCGTGGGTGAAGCGTTGTGAACCTGTGAAGAACGTCGAGCACAGCTGACCCTTCGGTAGCCGGGCTCTTAGGTGCGTCGCTACCGTTCTTCGGAACGATTGGATCATTCATGCAGGCTGGGCTTCCGTTGATTCGACCGTGGCGCTGTTTTCTTCAAGGTCTGCCGTGTCTGCGTTGCTCCCGTCTTCCGCACTTTGCGCGACGGGCGCTGGCGCTTCCAGCGAAGGTAAGGCTGTTGGGTTGGAAAGAAGGTCGACCAGTTTTGCGAGCGTGTCACGCATGTCTTGGCGCTTGACCACCATGTCGAGCATGCCGTGTTCCAGAAGATACTCCGCCCTTTGGAAACCTTCGGGGAGTTTTTCGCGAATGGTTTGTTCGATCACCCGAGGGCCTGCAAAACCGATCAAGGCACCTGGCTCTGCAATGTGGATGTCGCCCAACATCGCGTAAGATGCCGTGACGCCTCCGGTCGTTGGATTGGTCAGCACAACAATGTACGGCAGCCCCGCGTCCTTCACGCGTTGAACGGCGACAGTGGTGCGTGGCAACTGCATGAGGGAAAGAATGCCCTCTTGCATCCGCGCGCCGCCCGAAGCGGCGAACAGTATCAACGGCCTGCCGCGCTCGACAGCGGCTTCCGCCGCTTGAATGAAGGCTTCTCCAGCGGCCATGCCAAGCGACCCGCCCATAAAGGCAAAGTTCTGCGCGGCAACGACAACCGGCTGTGCATGGATGGTGCCCGCAGCGACAATAAACGCGTCTTGCTCGTCGGTTTTCGCGCGCGCATCACGAATGCGGTCGGTGTATTTGCGCTCATCGCGGAACTTTAGCGGATCCGGCGCGACGTCCGGCGTTGCTAGGGTTTCAAACTGCCCTTGGTCAAACAGGCGCTCCAGCCTCCGCCTGATCGGCATCCGCATGTGGTGGCCAGAATTGGGCACCACCCAATCATTGTTTTCCAAGTCGCGGTGGAACACCATTTCACCGGTCTCAGGACACTTGATCCAAAGGTTCTCCGGCGTTTCGCGCGAGGCGAACAGCGTGCGGATTTTCGGCCGCACAACATTGTCGATCCAGTTCAAAGACTGTTTCTCCTATAACCCTGACGCGCTAGCGCGCTGCTCGGCGGACACCACCGGCCAATTGGGCGGTGAGTTCAGTAACGGCCTTTACTGTCATATCGGTTGCTTTGCCCTCGTCATCAAGGCTGTCGGCAATTGCATTCACAAGCGCTGAACCGACGACGACCCCGTCTGCGACCTGGCCAATTGCAGTCGCATCTTCTGCGGATTTGATGCCAAAGCCGACCGCTACGGGTAGGTCTGTCTGTGTCTTGATCCGCGCGACGGCTCCACGGACCACGGCCGGATCCGCACTTGCGGTGCCTGTGATGCCTTTGATGGCCACGTAGTAGACGAACCCGGACGTGTTTGCCAGCACAGCAGGTAGGCGCTTCGCGTCCGTAGTGGGCGTCGCGAGGCGCACGAAATTCAATCCGGCATTAAGTGCCGGCAAGCAAAGCTCGTCATCGGTTTCCGGTGGTAGGTCGACCACGATCAAGCCATCAACGCCAACGTTCAACGCCGCGGCTAGGAAGGCGTCCACGCCGAAAATGTAGATGGGGTTGTAATACCCCATCAAAATGATCGGCGTTTCTTTGTCGGTCTCGCGGAACTGCGCAACCAACTGCAGCGTCTTTTTAAGCGTTTGCCCGCCTTGCAATGCCCGGCGCCCTGCCGCCTGGATGGCTGGGCCATCGGCCATCGGGTCAGAGAATGGCATGCCAAGTTCAATCAAATCAGCGCCCCAAGCCGCAAGCGCTTTCATGATGGCGAGCGATGTTTCCATGTCCGGGTCGCCGCCCATCACATAGGTCATCAGCGCTGGGCGCCCTTCTTCTTTGAGGGCGGCAAAACGAGCTTCAATACGCGTTGTCATACAGTGACTTTCTCACCATCTTCCTTGACGAATCCCTTTACCTTGCCGGCGTTTGGAAGGACCTCGAGCACCTTTTCAGATGGACGTGATAGGACGGTCCCCAGAGGCGCAACGACGATTGGTCGGTTCATCAGGATAGGGTGTTCGACCATATGATCGATCAACTGGTCATCGGTCAGGTCTGGGTTGTCCAGTCCGAGTTCTTCGTAGGGCGTGCCCTTTTTACGAAGAACGTCACGGACCGACAGTCCGGTTGCCTGGATCAATTCGACAAGCTTGTCGCGACCCGGTGGTGTTTTCAAATAGTCGATCACTTCTGGCTCTTCGCCAGACTCGCGGATCATCGCCAGGGTATTACGCGAGGTTCCGCACTTCGGGTTGTGATAAATGGTGATGGTCATTGCCTCGACGCCTCTTGCGCTTGCAACGCTTGCGCGACGGTGTGGACATCTTTGTCCCCGCGGCCGCAGAGATTCATGACGAGAATCTGGTCCCGACGCATGGTCGGCGCGATCTTGGCGACATAGGCTAGCGCATGCGCAGGCTCCAAAGCCGGCAATATCCCTTCGGTGCGCGAAAGCAGTTTGAAGGCCTCCAGCGCTTCGCTGTCGGTGACCGGCACATACTCAACCCGGCCAATATCTTTCAGCCAAGAATGTTCCGGCCCGATACCGGGATAGTCGAGGCCAGCCGAAATGGAGTGCCCCTCCAAGATCTGCCCATCGTCGTCTTGCAACAGGAACGTCCGGTTGCCATGCAGCACACCAGGTCGGCCGCCGGAAAGGGACGCAGCATGGCCGTTCTCAACCTCAACGCCATGGCCACCAGCTTCGACGCCAATCAAACGCACGTCGCTGTCATCGAGGAAGGGGTGGAACAGCCCAATCGCATTAGAACCACCGCCAACACAGGCCACCGCCACATCTGGTAGGCGGCCTTCTGCCTCCAGCATCTGGGCACGGCATTCACGCCCGATCACAGATTGGAAATCACGCACCAACATAGGGTAGGGGTGCGGCCCTGCGGCCGTGCCGATGAGGTAGTAGGTCTCATCCACGGTTGCAACCCAATCGCGTAGCGCCTCGTTCATAGCGTCTTTCAGCGTGCCAGCGCCGGCGGTCACAGGGATCACTTCCGCGCCGAGTAATTTCATACGGAAGACGTTTGGTGCCTGACGTTCCACATCGGTCGCGCCCATATAAATGACGGCTTTCAAACCAAAGCGCGCGCACACCGTCGCCGTGGCCACGCCGTGTTGCCCGGCGCCCGTTTCGGCGATGATGCGGGTCTTGCCCATGCGACGGGCGAGCAAGATCTGCCCCAGGCAATTGTTGATCTTGTGCGAGCCGGTGTGGTTCAGCTCATCACGCTTGAAGTAGATTTTCGCCCCGCCAAGCTCTTCCGTCAGACGCTCGGCGAAATAGAGCGGCGATGGGCGCCCAGCATAGGTCGCATTGAGCGCGCCCAATTCAGCGGCAAACGCCGGGTCGTTCTTGGCATCTTCATAGGCGGCTTCCAGGTCCAAGATCAGCGGCATCAGCGTTTCAGCGACGAAACGCCCGCCAAAAAGGCCAAAGTGACCGGCTTCGTCTGGGCCTGTGCGGTAGGAGTTGGGTTGTTGCGCGCGATCGCTCATGCGCTTGTCCTTATTTTGGAGGAAACGGATTGTTTGGCGGCCGACAGAAAGTCGGCAATGCGTTGGGCATCTTTGTGGCCAGGCGCGCTTTCAACGCCAGATGACACATCGACACCCCAAGCGTTGGTCGCAGTGATCGCGTCGGCCACCGTCTCTGGCGTTAGGCCGCCGGAGAGCATAAAGGGTTTGTCAGATGACAGCCCATCGAGAAGCGACCATTCGAATGTGACACCTAAACCGCCGGGGCGCGACGCGTCTTTCGGCGGTTTGGCATCAAGAAGCAACCGGTCGGCGATGTCTATCAGGCTGTTTGCTTTGGTCACGTCGTCTGACGAACCGACGCCCAGTGCCTTCATGACCGGGCGCCCGAAACGCGATTGTACATCGCGGATACGTTGCGCATCCTCAGCACCGTGCAACTGCCACCAGTCAGGCTTCACCTTGCGGTCCAACATGTCGAGCTCCGCATCAAGTGCATTGACCGTAACGATGACAATCTTGCTGCGCCCACGAGCTTGATCGGCCAAGGCCGCCATGCTGTCGACATCGACATGGCGCGGGCTCTTGGAGAACCACATCAAGCCGATCATATCGGCGCCATGACGAAGAGCGGCTTCCATGGTCTCTGGCTCTTTGAGGCCACAAATTTTCACGCTGACAAAAGACATGCGGGTCCTCTAGCCTCCGATTGGCTCAGCGGCAAGCGTGAGGTGACCGAAGGCACCGAACGCGATAGACAAACGCCATGACCGATGCACTTACGAAGTCTGAGATAGAGCGCTACGCTCGGCACCTCGTCATCAAAGAGATTGGCGGCCCTGGCCAACAAGCGTTGAAGCGATCACATGTTGCCATTGTTGGCGCAGGTGGTCTTGGTGCGCCGTGCTTGCTCTATCTTGCGGCTGCAGGCGTAGGGCGGCTGACAATCATCGATGATGATGTCGTGGCGCTCTCCAATTTGCAGCGACAGGTCATCCACGCAAGCGACAAACTGGGTACCGAAAAAGCCGAGAACGCGCGAGCCGTTGTCGAAGCGCTGAACCCTTATGTGGATGTTCGGGCCATATCCAAGCGCCTGACGCAGGCGAATGCGACGGAGCTTCTTGCTGGCGCGGACATAGTGGCGGATGGATCAGACAGTTTTGAGACACGTCAGCAGGTTGCGGACGCTTGCGCGACCTTGCGGGTTCCGCTTGTCTCTGCAGCCGTGTCTGTTTGGGAAGGTTCGCTAACGGTGCTAGCCCCGCATCTGAAGGATGAAGCGGACAAGACCTGGCCGACCTTCCAAGATCTTTATCCCAGCGCCCCGGCGCCAGGGTCTTTACCGACCTGCGCGCAGGTCGGTGTGGTGGGGGCTTTGACAGGTATCTTAGGCACGCTGCAAGCGATGGAGGTTATCAAGCTGATCACCGACGCCGGCGACCCGCTTTTGGGTCGTCTTCTTCTCGTGGATGCGCTTTCCATGCGTTTTGAAGAGCTGCGCTATGGCTGACTTCTTTCAGCGCGTGGAACAATCGATGGGTATGGATGATCAGTCTTGGGCGCGCCACGCCAACCCATGGAGCGGCTGGACGCGCGTACCCATCCTACCACTCCTCGCGCTCGCAATTTGGGCGCGGGCGTGGATTGGCTGGTGGTGCTTGGTGCCAGTAACCGCGCTGGTGATTTGGGCCTTTGTCAATCCACGCGCCTTTCCAAAGCCAGAATCGCTGGACAATTGGATGTCGAAAGCTGTGTTGGGCGAACGGCTTTTCTTGGCGCGCCAGAGGCTGGCGATCCCTGGGCATCATGTCTGGTGGGGCATTGCTCTGTCGATCGTGGCGGGGGTTGGGATCCTGCCACTTGCCTATGGGTTGTGGGTTTTCGACCTTTGGGCCGTGTTCCTAGGCTTGGCGCTGACCGTCGGCGGAAAACTCTGGTTCTTGGACCGGATGGTTTGGCTGCATGCGGACATGCAATCCTAGAGCATGCTTGGCAGCACGCGATCCGGTGGACGATGACCATCGGCGAAGGTGCGAATATTAATGATCACCTTCTCACCCATATCAACCCGGCTTTCGATCGTTGCGGATCCCATATGCGGAAGCAGCATGACCTTGTTCTCGCGCGCCAGCTTTATGAGCTTTGGGTTGGCGACGGGTTCATGCTCGAACACGTCCAAGCCAGCGCCGGCCAATTGACCCTGCTCCAACATGCGGATCATCGCGGCTTCGTCGATGATCTCGCCGCGTGCGGTGTTCACAATGAACGAGTCTGGTTTCATCAGCTTCAGACGGCGCGCAGACAAAAGGTGGAAGGTTGCTGGTGTATGAGGGCAGTGCACCGAGACCACGTCCATCCGAGCGAGCATCTGGTCGAGTGATTCCCAGTATGTCGCTTCCAACTCTTCCTCGACCTGTGCTGCGACACGGCGCCGGTTGTGATAGTGGATGGCAAGACCAAATGCCTTGGCACGCCGCGCAACGGCCTGACCAATGCGCCCCATGCCAACGATACCAAGGCGCTTGCCCCAGATACGATGACCAAGCATCCAGGTTGGTGACCAGCCTGGCCATGTCTCTGCATTGTCAACCAGATAGCGGGCGCCTTCTTTCAAGCGGCGCGGAACCGCCAGTATGAGCGCCATCGTCATGTCTGCCGTGTCTTCCGTCAGAACGCCCGGCGTGTTGGTGACAATGATCGAGCGGTTGTTGGCGGCATCGACGTCGATATTGTCCACGCCCGCGCCAAATTGTGCGATCATTTTCAGCTTTGGACCAGCTTGGCTAAGTACGCCTGCGTCGATTTTGTCGGTAACTGTTGGGACAAGGACATCGGCCGTCCGTACCGCTTCCACAAGCTCGGCCTGTGACAGCGGTCGGTCCTCGGTATTGAGTTTGGCGTCAAACAGCTCGCGCATCCGGGTTTCAACCACTTCGGGCAGTTTCCGAGTAACCACCACAACGGGCTTTGTCTTCACCATGTACACTCACCTTTCATGCGGCCAAGCCCCAGAGGTTTTGACCCAATCTTAACGCTGTTGCGCCAATTCTGGCCTTAACAAACGCACGCGGCCGGCCTTGTCCAGCCTACAGACGGGTATTCAGTTCGGCGCGCGTCAAAAGGCTTATCGCAGCGCACAATGGTCTGTCCAACCTCCAAACCTCATTTTTCCACGCTGTTGCAATCGGTTGTTGTGTTGGTCGCGGTTATAGCGATTTGGCCAACGCAAAGCCTAGCGCAGGCACCGACGGTACAGAACGGTGTAACCGTTGGGCCGGTCACAGGTTTTCCCTTGCCCCGTTTCGTCTCGATTCGTCCCGACGAAGCCAATGTGCGCGTCGGGCCTGGAAGTGCCTACAGCGTCAGCTGGACATTCGTACGTGCTGGTTTGCCGGTCGAGATTACCGCCGAGTTTGGTAATTGGCGCAAGATTCGGGACATGGAGGGCGATGAAGGCTGGATCCGCCACGATCTTTTGACGGGTCGTCGCACGGTTGTGATTGCGCCATGGAGTTCCGGCGACCCAGTGCCTGCACGTCGTGCGCCGAATCCTGATTCCAATACGCGCTATCTGCTCGAGCCGGGTGTTGTCGCGCGTGTGCTGAATTGCAATGGAAGTTGGTGCGCGGTGGAATCGGATAATGAGCGCACAGAATGGCGCGGCTTCGTGCGCCAAAGCTCGGTGTGGGGAGCTTATCCCGATGAAGTGTTTGAAGCCGACTAAAAGCTAGGTCATCTTGGGTCGCACGCGCACCAAAACATCAACGCTCACCAACTCCATACCTTCGGGTATGTCCGGCAAGCGATTGACGGATACCGCATGCGGGGGAACGTCGATCACGCGGTCTTCGTGCTCAAGAAACATATGGTGGTGGTCACCAACATTGGTATCGAAATATGTGCGCGTCGAATCCACTGTTATTTCGCGCAGCAAACCAGCAGACGTGAATTGGTGAAGCGTGTTATAAACGGTCGCCAGAGAAACATCGACGCCTGACTGTTTGGCGATATCGAACAACCACTCTGCTGATACGTGTCGATCGCTGCCGTCGAACAAAATGCCCGCCAACGCCAAACGTTGCCGTGTCGGTCTCAGGCCTGCTGCGCGCAGTTTGGACGTACTAAGGTCCTGCGATTTGACTTCGCTTCGAGTTGATACCGAATTCATACGACCCATAAATTACAGCTTAGATTCCGCCTCGATGCACGGCGCTTCAGCATGCTTATTTGCCGTTTTCCAAGCCGAAGGTCAAGAATAAGGCTCTCAGCATGAATCGCCGACGGTCTTTTGTGAGCCAGCCGCGTGGCTCTAAGTTACCTCAGCGCCCTAATCGGTGTGGGCAGAACGAAACGCAGGGGCTTGTTTTGCGCCCTTAAACTGATACCACGCCCGCACCGCCGCCCCTTAGTTTGCCGTGTGTTGATGATCGGCCTTTTTGACGGCTGAAGGAGTTACAAATGACCGAGCGGCCATCTTCGCTTACCTATGACCAGTTGATCGAATGCGCTGAAGGAAAAATGTTTGGCGCTGGCAACGCCCAACTTCCGGCACCGCCAATGCTGATGTTTGATCGCATTACGTCCATCAGTGAGGCAGGCGGCGCCTATGAAAAAGGCCACGTGTTGGCGGAGCTCGACGTCAAACCTGACCTGTGGTTCTTCAAGTGCCACTTTATTGGCGATCCTGTAATGCCGGGTTGCCTTGGTTTGGACGCGCTCTGGCAATTGACCGGGTTTTACTTGGGTTGGCTCGGTGAACCGGGGCGGGGGCGCGCCTTGGGCGTTGGAGAGGTCAAATTTACCGGGCAGGTCCAACCTGGTGTGAAACTCGTGGAGTACGGGGTCGACATAAAGCGGGTCATGCGGTCCAAATTGAAGCTTGCCATTGCGGACGGGTGGCTGAAGGCCGACGGAGAGACTATCTTCACAGTTGCGAGCATGCGCGTTGGATTGTTTGAAGACGCGCAAGCGTAACACCACCTAACGCCCAAAGAGCACCAGTTCGGCTCAGCGGAAGGAGAACACCATGCGGCGGGTCGTCGTAACCGGCATGGGTATTGTGTCGTCGATTGGCGGCACCACCCAAGAGGTTTTGGAGAGTTTGAAGCTGGCGCGGTCCGGCATCGACACAGCGCAAGACTATGTTGATCTTGGCTTTCGCTGCCATGTGCATGGCGCGCCCAATGTTGATGTTGCGAGCCTGGTAGATCGCCGCAACATGCGCTTCCATGGCGGAGGTACAGCCTGGAACCACATCGCTATGGATCAGGCGATTGCCGATGCTGGTCTATCGGAAAACGAAATATCTAACCCGCGCACGGGTATCATTATGGGGTCGGGCGGCCCGTCGACGCGTGTCATTGTCGATTCTGCAGATATCACGCGTGAAAAAGGTCCGAAACGAGTCGGGCCATTCGCGGTGCCCAAAGCCATGTCGTCAACGGCCTCGGCGACACTTGCGACGTTCTTCAAAATTCGAGGTGTGAACTACTCGATTTCTTCGGCTTGCTCGACATCGGCGCACTGCATCGGAAATGGCTATGAGATGATCCAATGGGGCAAGCAAGATCGGGTGTTTGCTGGCGGATGCGAAGACCTTGATTGGACGTTGTCGGTGCTTTTCGACGCCATGGGTGCCATGTCATCCAAGTTTAACGACACGCCATCTCGTGCATCACGCGCCTATGACAAAAACCGCGATGGATTCGTCATCGCCGGTGGAGCAGGCGTGTTGGTTTTAGAAGAGCTGGAAGTAGCCAAGGCGCGCGGTGCTAAGATCTACGGCGAAATCATTGGTTACGGCGCAACATCAGATGGTTACGACATGGTCGCACCGTCAGGTGAGGGCGCCGTGCGCTGTATGCAGCAAGCACTGACGACAGTTGATATGCCGATCGATTACATCAATCCGCATGGCACCTCGACACCCGTTGGCGATGTAACGGAGATCAAGGCTGTGCGTGAGGTCTTCGGCGACAACATCCCTGCGATCTCCGCGACCAAATCCCTAACCGGCCACTCGTTGGGCGCGACCGGTGTGCAGGAGGCAATCTACTCACTTCTCATGATGAACAATGACTTCATCTGCGAAAGCGCGCACATCGACGAGATTGATCCAGAGGCTGCGGACATGCCTATTGTTCGCGAACGCCAAGATCAAAAGGTCGCCGTTGCACTTTCTAACTCGTTTGGCTTCGGCGGCACAAACGCAACGCTCGTGTTCAAACATCCCGACGCCTAAGGACTCTATCCGCATGACACAGCTTATGTCTGGCAAGCGCGGCCTCATCATGGGCGTTGCCAACAACCACTCGATCGCCTGGGGCATCGCTAAGATGTTGGCAGATCATGGTGCAGAACTGGCTTTCACACACCAGGGCGCATCCATGGAACGCCGCGTGCGTCCGCTGGCTGAAAGTGTTGGCGCATCTTTGGTCATGGACTGCGATGTTGAGGACATTGCGTCGGTGGATGCGGTGTTTGATGAGCTCAAGAGCGCTTGGGGAAGCATCGACTTTTTCGTCCACGCTATTGCCTTTTCAGACAAAAATGAGTTGGCGGGTCGTTTCGCAGATACAAGTCGCGAGAACTTCTCGCGCACCATGGTCATTTCCTGCTTTTCATTCGTCGAGACGGCCAAACGCGCTGCCGCTCTGATGAACGACGGCGGTTCAATGGTGACGCTTACCTATGATGGCTCGCAACGCGTCATGCCCAACTACAATGTGATGGGTGTCGCAAAGGCAGCGCTTGAAAGTTCTGTACGCTACTTGGCGATGGATTTTGGCCTCAACGGCATCCGGGTCAACGCGATATCAGCCGGGCCTATGCGAACACTCGCTGGCGCCGGCGTTGCCGACGCGCGGTTGATGTTCAATTTCCAGAAACAGCACGCGCCGCTTGGCCGAACAGTGACGCTGGATGAGGTCGGTGGTGCTGGACTCTATCTTTTGTCGGACCTCGGAAGTGGGGTTACCGGCGAGATTCATTACGTGGACTCGGGTTACAACGTGATCTCGATGCCACGCCTCGATGCGCTGAAGGCTCAGCAGCCAGAGGCATAGGGCACTACCTTGCGTTTGGTCATCATTGGATATGGCTATACCGCGCGCGCCATCCACAAGGCTTTGGGCAACGCTGTCGAGGCGCTGACGGTTACCACCCGAACAGCCTCAAACGCCGAAAATCTGGCTAGCGAGGGGCTCGACGCAATTGTCTTCGATGGGCAATCGCTGTCGCCAGAATTGACACGGTCACTCGGGTCCGCGACACATTTGATCCAATCCGCTGCGCCAGGTGAGCAAGGTGACCCGCTCCTCGCCAACCACGACATTACCGCCGCAAAACACTTGCGGTGGGTTGGGTACCTGTCGACCGTCGGCGTTTACGGTGACCACGGCGGCGACTGGGTCACAGAAGATAGCCAGACACGTCCAACTAGCAAGCGATCGCGGATGCGTTTGGCAGCTGAGAAGAGCTGGCAACAACGGCAGGCAGAGATCGGCTTTCAACTCGCTATCTTTCGCCTTGCTGGCATTTACGGACCTGGCCGTTCAGCACTCGACAAGCTGCGCGAAGGAACCGCGCGGCGTATCGTAAAGCCCGGCCAAGTCTTCAATCGTATTCATGTCGATGACATCGCGCGTGTGGTGGCGACAGCTGCGCGGGATGAAGTGGCGGGCACATTCAACATTTCAGATGATGAGCCCGGCCCACCACAGGACGTCATCACCTTTGCTGCAAACGTACTGGAGACACCTCCGCCATCGGAAATTGCATTTGAAGATGCGGAGCTCTCACCTATGGCTCGCTCTTTTTACGGTGAGAACAAGCGTACCTCCAACGCCAAGGCGAAGAACGCATTCGGCCCAATGCTCTATCCAACCTACCGAGAAGGTCTTGCATCCATTGCCAGAAAGATCGCATGAGCGCTTCTTCTTCAAGGCGCTGGACTGGGCTTAAACATCAGCGATGCAAAGGCTGGGGCACCCGCCAGAACTATTGTCATGAAGACTCGTTGGCACCTTTCCATCATAAATTACGTAAGGGAAAGCAAATACAGTGCTGGTAAAGTATGTACCTTTGCTATTGCGTGTATTGCTTAGAATATTAGCGGAAACTTTAGACTCTTTGGTTGATACCCAGCGCCTGTAGCAATTTCCAGGTGTACCCCCATGTCTGGTTCACTGGGCTCAGCGTCTGTGCCGATCGGGAGACGTCAAGAGCCTTCCAATAGTCTGCATATGTTTGCTGTTCTTGGCTTGTTTGCACTGGTCTTGTTCGGCGCGGCCTTGTTCGCTGCGCGGCCTGCGACCGGGGGTGCGCTCGCGGTGATTGTACCTCCACATCATGGCGAGGCACGTTTGATGCGGGCTATCGCTGCCGCCGATGGAACTCTCGTACGGCAAAGCCGATATCCTTGGCTCGCCGTCGCCGAACCTCAATCTGGTCAATCAGTCCAAGCGTTCCGCCGAGCCCTGGCGGCTGGGGGCGTCGTACTCACGCTTCACCCAGCTATGCTCGCCGGCTGCTTCGACGATCCAATATTTCTTACCTCTGAAAGGTCACTCGGATGACGCAGTCCCTCCAAGCTGCCAACGCAATGCCCAAAGATTCCCTTGCCAATCTTCATCGGCAATTTGCTCGGTTCTTGATCCCATTGGCATGGGTCAATGTTGTGGCAATCGCGGGTTCCTCCCTCTTCGTCACCGGGCAATCGCCGGCGCTTGTTATGGGGATGGGCTTCCTACTGGCGTCTGCGCTGACCTTCTCTTGGTACCGGTTTGGCACGGCTCAGATCACGCGCGACATATCTGCCGTCACCCTGATGGGTCAGGTCGCGTTCCTGGTCATGACCTTCACCGGTCATCCCTTCCAGATCGACATGCACATGTACTTCTTTGCTTCGCTTGCGATCCTGGCAGTCTGGTGCGATTGGCGCCCGATTGTGATCGGTGCTGCGGTCACGGCGGTGCATCACTTGGGTCTCAATTTCATGCTGCCGCTCCTGGTCTTTCCAGATGGCATGAGCTTTGTACGCGTGCTGATCCACGCTGTGATCTTGATCGCCCAGTCTGTTGCCCTCGTGTATTTGGCGTATGCCATTCGAACAGCATTCGCGAAGTCGGCCCAATCACTTACTGATGCCGAAGCCTCGCGCAGCGAGGCAGACAGCTTGGCGAGCGAAGTTCAAGAGAAGGCAGCTAGCGAAGCTGAACAGCGCCAGCGTTCGTTGGAGATTATTGACCAGTTGCATGATCGCACCGCGTCTATTGTCGAAGCCCTGGAACAAACGGCCACTGGCTTGGGTGCCTGTGCGCAGACCGTCCAGGGTCAGATGGTCGCCAGCAAAGACAAGACCGAGACGATCTCAACCAATGCAGGTCAGGCTGCTGAGAGTATTGCTTTGGTCGCGACTGCGAGTACCCAACTGGACCAGTCCATCGGCGATATTTCGACCCGCCTAGAGGCGTCCCGCAAGCGTTCTCAAGACGGCGCAGAAAACGCCGAAGCCGCGATGGTCACTGTGCGCAGCCTGGTCGAGCGGGCCGACGCTATCCACCGTGTGATCGAGCTGATCTCTGACATTGCCGAGCAGACCAACCTTCTTGCTCTCAACGCCACGATCGAAGCTGCACGTGCCGGAGAAGCTGGCCGCGGATTTGCCGTGGTGGCTTCTGAGGTGAAATCCCTGGCGGAGCAGACCGGTAAGGCGACCGAAGAGATTTCAGGCCAAATTGCTGGCATTCAGGAGGCATCCACGGGTGCCGCCGATGGCCTGTCCGGGATCCATGGCGTTATTGCTGAAATCAACGAGACGCTGGTGGACCTGGCCAGTGTCGTCACCCAGCAGGCGCAGGCAACCAGCGACATCGCCGCAAACATGGATGGCGCGGCGGGCAATGCGCAGGGCGTTTCCAATGATCTCGGTACTATCGTCTCCACGGTCGACAGCATCGAACAGGAGATGGTCGTTGTCGAACAGACGTCCGCCACGCTTTTGGAACAAGCGCAGCAACTCCTCGGCGAAATCGATTCCGCGCGAAACAAACTCGCTGCCTAACTGATTTCGCGTTTGGGTCGCTCCGAGCATCTTTTGGCAACGCGTGCTGCAATTTGCAGCGACGCGTCGCCCTGATTGCCCACAATTGCGCCGTGACGGTCAGCTGCTTCTGCCGCATCCTGCCAGCAACAAAAGGCAGGAGGCTCAGCTATGGCTACATCGACGGTTCAAACGGGCAATGGCCCGCGAGCGTTCTTTGAATCGGGGCTGGAAGCAAAGCCGACACCTTTCTCGGCTATCCCCCTGATTGACTTTGGCCCCATGCGGTCTGACGACCCAGACGAACGCCAAAAGGTTGGCGACGAGGTGCGCAAGGCTTGTACCGAAGTTGGCTTCTTTTATGCCATCAACCATAACGTCGCCAAGCCTCTGATCGACGCCACGTTCGACGCGGCACATCGCTTTTTTAGCCTGCCTGCGCAGATCAAGAGCAAGATACCGGTGACCAACAATGCTGGGAACCGAGGCTACACGCCGTTGCTTGGCGAGAATACCGATCCGACCGCCAAAGGCGATTTCCACGAGGCCTTTGATTTCGCGCTTGAGCTGAACATGGACGACCCTGACCTTGACAAGGGCTTATTTGGTTACAGCCCAAACCAGTGGCCGGAGGATGAAGAGGCCCCAGGGTTTCGCGATGCGTTGCTAGCCTATCAAGGTGCTGCATTGGCCTTCGGTGCCGACATCTTTCGCGCTTTTGCATTGGCGCTCGAACTGCCGGAAAACTTCTTCGACAAGAAGATCACCAAACCGCTGGCGGTTATGCGGGTGCTTCATTACCCGCCGCAAGATGGTGTTATAGAAGAGAAGCAAATTGGTACCGGCGCCCATTCAGACTATGAGTGTTTCACCGTTCTCTGCACCGATGATAAGGCTGCCCTGCAAGTGTTGAACGCGGCCGGAGAGTGGGTGGAAGCGCCACCGGTAGAAGGCGCCTTCGTCGTCAATGTCGGCGATATGATGGAACGATGGACAAACGGGTATTTCCTGTCGACCATTCATCGGGCGATCAACCGTTCTGGCAAACAGCGCTACTCAATCCCTTTGTTCTTCGGGCCCAACCCGGACGTCGAAATCACCGTCTTGGAAAGCTGTCAGTCGGCTGCCAATCCACCGAAATACGAGCCGATTCAGGCTGGCGCATACGTCGAGCAACGCATCGACGAGACGTATTCCCACCGACAGGATGATTAAGTCAGACGCAAAAAAACGGCGGACAGGTGGTCTGTCCGCCGTTCTCGGTATCTTCCTTCAGCGTCTTTAGGCCGCCGCGTGATGCAGGCGCTCATAAAGGAATGGATTGGCGCGCGTCACGCTGCCGCCGATAGCTTTGGCACCGGCAAGAACGGCCAAATCCACCAATGGCTCCAATATGATGACCGTCATGTAGGCCAAACCGAAGCTCGCGACGTTAGAGAGGTTCTCAGCACCAAACCCTTGGCCACAAAAGGCCCAGAAGGCGACCCATGCGATGATCCCGCCCTGATAGGCGGCTGAGAGCGCCAAGACATCACGATAACGCAGATCGACGTAGGCAGTTCCCGCAGGAATGATGCGTTGGGCCAACACGCTCACAGCCCAAAGCGGCACGACCAGTGTGGTGACGTTCATGAAGTATTGCGGCAGATCTGCGGGTGCAAAAAGCACCCCTTGAGCCAGCAATCCCAGAGCCAATCCGACCGCCGCTGGCCCTGCGCCCAAAACGAGGTACAGCGTTGCGCCCAAGATGAGATGCACTTCAGAGACGCCGACCGGGTACTTGAAGAAGACCTCAAAGAAGATGAAGACAGCGATGGTCGCCAGAACCGAGCGGACAGCAAACGCGGGAAGGCCTTCGGTTTTGATGGTGTCCCAAGCCATTTTGGCAGCCAGGCCTGTCGCGCCTGCCGCAGTTGCGTAGGAAAGCACGAGTTTGGCGCCGTCGACGACACCTGGTTCGATATGCATGAAATTGCCTCCTGTACGGCGCGCCCATCGCGTGCCATCGGGGTTGCGATCCGTCCAGGCAGGTCTCCTGACTTGCACATCCAACGCTTGCTGGCGCCTTCCCGAATTCGATGATCCAGTGGCGATGGCCAGCGAGCTCTGCACCTACAGTTGCGTGGGCAGCTGCGGCTCTGGCCCCCGATTTGGGTCGGCCTACCCGCATTCCCTTTTCACCGCGTCCTTTAGATTGCTGATCCATCAGAGCGGCACCTGAACGCCGTCACTTTACGCCCGTTTCGAACAGCGGTCGATTGTCAGCTTATTGTACGAAGGTAGGTGGGCGCAGACCCATCTGCTCCGTTAATCGCGCGCCCGGTCGAGCAATTCTCGGAGAGCAACCAACGCGGGCAGTGCGTTTTTGAGCTCAGCTTCCACGGCGGGGTCAAGCATCTCTAATATGTTCTCGATCTCCGGCAGCAGTTGGCCGAGGGACTGGGCATGCGCCCGGCGCCCGGCTTCTGTGATATCCACCCATTTTGATCGTCCATCGCCGCCGTGCGGAGCGATCTCCACGAGCCCCAGCTTGGTCATCTTCTGCAGCGTATGGGTCATGGTGCCTTTGGTGATCTGAAACGATCGCGCCAATTCAACTGGTGTGCGTGGACCTCCCAGGCGAACGAAGTGATTGAGAAGGCGAAAGTCGGCAGCTTTCAGGCCATCGGGTAGGGTCTTTTCCAAGACAGCCGTCGAAAGCTGACTGATAATGCCAATCTCATTGAGCAGCCGAAACAAGAAGGTTGGTCCGTCGAGGCCATCAACGGTCTGCGTGGTGACTTCAATGTCGGCTGTGGACTTTTTCATCCTTGCCGGATAACGCCCGCCAGGCAATCTGCCAAGCGGGCTTGTGGTCGTCGTCACGCGACAATCCGGTTCGACAGTGGCCATCGAGGTGTTGGGAGAGCTGTTGGCCCATACCCAACGCGGGCAAACATTTGCAGCCGCTCTCCACCCTCGACACCGACGGCCGCGTCCATCTCGGTGCGGAGATCATCCATCTCTGGATACTCCTGCAAAGCCTGGCTGAGAGGCTGCATTCCGAGCCCCAATGACGTCGCTTTCAGATTGGCGCGAACGTAGTCCATACCAGCAGCAATCTGGTCTTGGCGGCTGTTGCCGGGTGTCACGATCCAAACGAAGGCTGTGCTTGCGAAGATCAGATCACGATAGATATCCAAGCCAGTCTGGAACGCCGTACTGGTTGGATCTTGGAGCGCTTCTGGCGTCATTTGCCCGAGGCGGTAGAGTGTCTCCAAGAACACGCCTCCGAGCTCGATACCATCCGGATTGGCTTCAATTTGGCCCCGTGTGAAGCGCATCAGGTCAATGCTCTCCTGCATCGTGTAGTCGGTGTAGGATTCCATCTCATGGGCGCGAAACGCCAAGTCGCGAAAAGAAGCAACCTGGGTCTGGTCCAGAGCAAAGCCGGTGACTTCTGGTTGCAACGCCATGACAACCTCGGTCGTAACCGACTGCGAAAGATCGTGCGGCTCCTTCATCGAGCGGCGCGCGAGTATATAAGCGGCCAACGGGTCTGGCGTGTCGCTTGTCGGAGAAAGGGATAATTGCGCCACCGGCAGCGACCCATCGACCTCTTCCTCTGGGTATCCTTCGGGGAACAGGCTGATGCGGGCATCGTAACCATTGGCCGAGGCGGCAAGTCGTGCAACTTCCAGGAAGCAGCCAAGGCCAATCAAAATTTGCCGGCTAAAGGGATCAGTCGCCGGCAACAGCCGCGTGTCATCGCAGAACAGGGTGGCATCAGTGTCGCTTTCCAAGCGCACCAACCAGGACTGCCGATTGTGTGGGTTCGGCGCGGTCAGCGCATAAGATAGCGCATCACGGATAGGGTCAGAATACAGCGAGCCAGCGTCGTTCCAAGGTTGGCGGGCGCCAACAGGATCACGGATGACGGCATAAAAACTGCCGCCCCCGCCAGCCGCCAAGATGAAGCCCCCGCCAAGAATGCCAAGCACGCCACGGCGAGACAGGGAGGAAGAAGGACGGGTCATTGGGATCTCCATATAGTTTGATATCGAACTAATATAGTAAGATATCAAACCAGTCAACGAGCGTTTCGCTTGACCAGCCTGCGGCACGATCATCCCTTGGAGCTAAGAAAGCCCGGTGCTATAGCGCGGCGATGAACCAAACCGCACTCGTCCCCCAAGCTGATTCCATCGATGAGCAGGTCGAAATCAGCCATATCCGCAATTTCTCCATTGTCGCCCATATCGACCATGGCAAGTCGACGCTCGCCGACCGTCTGATTCAGATGACCGGGTCGCTTACCGACCGGGAGATGAAGGAGCAGGTGCTCGATTCGATGGATATCGAGCGGGAGCGCGGCATCACGATCAAGGCCCAGACGGTTCGTCTGCTTTACGAAGCAAACGATGGCATCACCTACACACTGAATCTGATCGACACACCTGGACATGTTGATTTCGCCTATGAGGTGAACCGGTCACTCGCCGCCTGCGAAGGATCGCTGCTTGTGGTGGATGCTTCGCAAGGTGTGGAAGCCCAGACGCTCGCCAATGTATACCAAGCCATCGACAACGATCACGAGATTGTGCCGGTGCTCAACAAGGTCGATCTTCCAGCGGCTGAACCAGAGCGCGTTCAGCAGCAAATTGAAGATGTGATCGGTCTTGATGCAACGGACGCGGTCATGATCTCGGCTAAAACGGGGCTCGGCGTCGATGATGTGCTTGAGGCGATCGTTACCCGCCTTCCAGCGCCAAAGGGCAATCCAAACGCGACATTAAAAGCGATGCTCGTTGACAGCTGGTACGACGCCTATCTCGGCGTCGTCGTCTTGGTGCGGGTGATCGATGGCAAGCTGAAGAAGGGCCAGAAAGTCCGGATGATGGGCACTGGTGCCACATACGATGTGGACCGCGTTGGCGTCATCACGCCAAAGCTTGCAACCCTCGACGAACTTGGGCCCGGCGAGATTGGGTTCATGACGGCCTCCATCAAAGAGGTGGCCGACACCCGGGTGGGTGACACCATCACCGACGAGAAAAAACCAACCGCAGAGATGCTGCCAGGCTTTAAGCCAGCCCAACCTGTGGTGTTCTGCGGCCTGTTCCCCATCGACGCGGCGGACTTTGAAGATCTGCGTGCGGCCATGGGCAAGCTACGCCTCAACGATGCGAGCTTCTCGTTTGAAATGGAGAGCTCTGCCGCGCTTGGTTTTGGCTTCCGGTGCGGGTTCCTAGGCCTTCTGCATTTGGAGATCATCCAGGAGCGTCTGGAGCGTGAATTCAACTTGGACCTCATCGCGACCGCGCCGTCTGTCGTCTATGAAATCCAGCTGAGATCGAAAGACGAAGACGGTAATCCAATTGTCGAGGAATTGCATAATCCGGCCGATATGCCGGATGTAATGAAGATCGAAGAAATTCGCGAGCCATGGATTACGGCGACGATCCTCACGCCCGACGAATATCTCGGCCCGATCCTGAAGCTGTGCCAGGAGCGCCGCGGGGTTCAAAGCGAGCTGTCTTATGTCGGCTCAAGGGCAATGCTTGTCTATAAGCTGCCGCTCAACGAGGTTGTGTTCGATTTTTACGACAGGCTGAAGTCGATCTCCAAAGGTTATGCCAGCTTCGATTATCAGATCACCGGGTATGAACCTGGCGATCTGGTGAAGATGCAGATCTTGGTGAACTCCGAGCCTGTGGACGCTTTGTCTGTGCTGGTCCACCGCAGTCAGGCCGAGTATCGCGGCCGCGCCATGTGCGAAAAGCTGAAGGACCTGATTCCGCAGCACATGTTCCAGATTCCGATCCAGGCTGCGATTGGCGGCAAGATTATTGCCCGCGAAACCATTCGCGCCCTCCGCAAGGATGTGACGGCCAAATGCTATGGCGGTGACGTGACGCGTAAGCGTAAACTGCTTGAAAAGCAGAAGGCTGGTAAGAAGCGCATGCGCCAGTTTGGCAAGGTGGACATCCCGCAAGAGGCCTTCATCAAGGCACTCAAAATGGATGGGTAGCCCATGGTCGACCTGCTCTATGTGTCGATGCTGGGTTTCTTCCTGACACATGAGTTGGACGCCATACAGCGCCATGAATGGCGCATCTTCCCGCTGACCACGTACCTGTCAGACCGCACCGGACGACGGGTGTTTGTTTGGGGTCATATCCCCCTTTTCGCCCTGTTATTCTTCTATGGGGCGGGGGATCCAGACAGCGCGGTGGCCAAAGGCCTATCGGTCTTCGCCATCATCCATATCATGCTGCACTGGCTCTATCGCCGTCACCCAAAGAATGAATTCGACAACCCTCAGTCCTGGGCCATCATTATTGGTGCCGGGGTGTTCGGCGCCGCGCATCTCCTAGCTCTGCAGGCATCAAGCTGACGACTTGCCAGCAAGCAACTCGATAAGGCTATCTGCCACCGCTCGGGCCTTGTGGCTAAGCATCACCCCAGCCGGATAGGCCAACCAAACGCCCGTGTCGAAGGTTGTCGCTGTAACACGATAGTCCGGAAACAGATCAATGAGTTCGCCTGCGGCAAGGGCATCATCGATCAGCCAGTCCGCAAGCAAGGCTGGTCCGACACCCAGCATTGCCGCCCGCCGAACGGCCAATGCCGAGGAGATGATGACAGCCGGTTCGACGGCAATGGACACATCCTCAGCGTTGTTCTGTTCAAAACGCCAGGTGTCACGGTAGCCCGGAAGGTCAAACGCAACCACCTTGTGGTTAGACAAATCCTGAGGGTTCAAGCAGGCGCCGTGCGTGCGAGCGTAGTTGCGCGAGGCGCAAATCCTGTAGCGGGTGGTTCGCAACCTTCGCCCAATAAGGTCGCCAGAAAGATTGGGCGCGAGCCGTATCGCCAGGTCGACCTGATCGTGCATCATATCAACGGTGTCGTCCTGCAAGACCAGATCTAGCATCACATCCGGCAGGCGCTGCTTCATTGGCAGCAACAATGGAACCAGGGCGCGCTCTCCAAAGGCAACGGATGCGGTTATCCGAACGGTACCCTTCAATTGACCAGCGCTGGCTTGAGCTGCGTCCATCGCCGCATTCATTTTCTGAACGGCTTCCGACGCATGGTGGAGGAAAGTCGCACCGGCTTCAGTCAGGACCATCCGGCGTGTGGTGCGCGCAAGGAGCGCCGTCCCCGCCTCCTGCTCCAGCGCTTGGATGGTGCGAGACACTTGGGAGGGATCAATCTCGCGCGAGCGGGCAACAGACGCAAAGTTCAGGTCGCGCGCAACATCAATGAAAATTTCAAGTGAATATTTGTCCATTCATGTATTATTCGCATGAGTGTACTGTTTGCCAAGCGCTTTATGACGCGTCCAACCCGGGCTAGGGGAAGGCAACACAGGAGATCACCATGCCCGACCTTACCAACCAAACTGTCCTGATCACCGGAGCCTCACGGGGTATCGGTGCTGCTGCCGCTCACGAGTTTGCCCGAAATGGTGCGAATGTCGTTCTGGCCGCGCGAACCACGAAGGACATCGAGAAACACGCCGAAGCGATCAAGAAAGAGGGCGGTGCCGCTCTGGCCGTAGCTTGCGACGTGGCCGACATGGCCCAGGTCGAGGCTGCCGTGCGTGCCGCCGAAGCAGCCTTTGGGCCCATCACCATTCTCATCAACAACGCGGGTATCATCGACCCTATCGCCCGCCTCGATGAAAGCGATCCCGCCGCTTGGGGTGAGGTGATCGATATCAATGTGAAGGGCGTCTATCACTGCGCCCGCGCAGTCCTGCCCGCCATGCAGAACGCTGGCGGCGGGACGATCATCAACATCTCATCAGGTGCCGCGACAAGCACGCTTGAGGGGTGGAGCCACTATTGCACCTCAAAGGCTGCAGTTTTGATGATAACGCGCATGCTGCACAAAGAGTTTGCTGAAAAGGGCATCCGAGCTCTTGGCCTATCGCCCGGCACGGTCGCTACCGAAATGCAGGTCCAGATCAAAGCGTCCGGTATCAATCCGGTCAGCAACTTAGAATGGTCGGATCACATCCCGCCCGAATGGCCAGCAAAGGCGCTTGTGTGGATGTGTGGCCAGGGTGGTGATGCCTATCTTGGCGGCGATATCAGCCTGCGCGACGAAGGCGTTCGCAAGGCTGTTGGACTCATCTAAGAGTGCATAATTTTTCTGCAGGTCGCTGCGACGCACAGAATTGCGGCATCGCACAATTCGTGGCATAAACTGATCCATTACCAGCGGTACGGGAGACGCCATCGGTTTTGACCGGTGGGGCCGAAGAAGCAACCTCCCCGGAATCTTTCAGGCGAAAGGACCGTACCGAGGGAAGGCAATCTGGAGAGCGATCAACCCCAAAGGAGTTGATCCACCGAAGGAGCAAAGCCGCCCACCAACGCGCTACCAAGGCGCGCGGCCCTGCCACAGGGGTGAGGCGGTGAATCTCTCAGGTTCGAGGACAGATGGGGATCGTTTGGCGCCACGGACAAGCGCCCGACGGTCTCGCATGTCCGATGAAAACCGGAAAGGCCTAGTGTGATGAACGCGCCCACCACGTCTGATCAGCTCGCAGCGGCAACGAAAGTTGGTTCGTCGCTCCCAAACCTCATTTCGAAATCTGGCACACGCAGCGTCGCCGTTGTTGGTGCTGGGATCACCGGCGTCACGGCGGCTTATGCGCTCGCCAAACGCGGCTTGCAGGTAACGGTTTTTGATCGTCATCGCTACCCGGCCATGGAAACCTCCTTCGCCAATGGCGGCCAGCTTTCTGCCTGCAATGCGGAAGTCTGGAACCACCCATCGAGCATCGTGAAGGGCGTCAAGTGGATGTTCACGCCGGGTGCGCCGTTGCTCTTCAATATGACGCCGAGCTGGCACAAATACTCCTGGGTCGCCGAGTTCATGCTGGCGATGCGCCACTATGAGGCCAACACAATCCGATCCGCCGAGATCGGGATCATGGCGCGCGAAAATCTCTATGCCTGGGCAGAAGATGAAGGTATCGACTTCAACCACGAAAAGCGCGGTATTGTGCACGTCTACAAGACGGAAAAAGCCACCAAGCACGCGCGCATGGTCAACAGGTTGCTGGAGAAGGGGGGCCTGGACCGCCGTGAAATTTCGCCAGTCGAAGCCAAGGAACTTGAACCTACCCTGCACGGCGATTTCGCCGGAGCCTTTTACACGCCGTCCGACACGAGCGGCGACATTCACAAATTCACAGTCGGTCTCGCCGCAGCAGCCAAACGACACGGCGTGCGCTTTGAGCAGGATGTCGATGTCCGCCAGGCGAGCGCTGGTAACGGAATTTCTATTCGCTACGCAAAAGGGGGTGTCGAGAGCACCGAGCGCTTCGACCAGATCGTTGTTGCGGCAGGCGTAGGCTCACGCGCTTTGGGCGCGCAGCTTGGTGACCGGGTGAACGTCTATCCCGTCAAAGGCTACTCCATCACGGTCATGCTCGAAGATGAAGCCAACCAAGCGGCCGCGCCATGGATGAGCTTCGTTGACGACGATGCCAAGATCGTAACATCACGTCTTGGCGCTGATCGGTTCCGTGTTGCAGGCACTGCCGAGTTCAACGGCTTCAACCGCGACATCCGTGCCGATCGCATCAAGCCGCTCGTCGATTGGTGCAACGACCTGTTCCCTAACATGTCCACCCGCCAGGTGGTTCCGTGGGCCGGGCTACGCCCGATGATGCCGGATATGATGCCGCGTCTCGAAAAAGGCAAAGCGCCGGGTGTTCACTACCATTGCGGTCATGGCCATCTCGGCTGGACAATGTCCGCGGGCACAGCAGAGTTGGTGGCCGAGAACGTGTTGCAGGAACAGGTGGCCTAGCCCAATCTTTCGCTCATCAAAGAGAAGCCCGGGCGTGCATCGCACGTCCGGGCTCCTTTTTTAGCTGCCATGGTGACAGGGAAGGACCGCAAGCAGCCGAAGTTACGCGCAGCTTAGCGAGGCCGAGCGGCTTTCGTGCGCTCGTAGCTCAGTTCCTGTCCGGCGCTTTGGGACAAAGGCAGATTGGCCGCGCGGCGCACGTCGGCGCGCGTTACGCCCATGTCGGCCAGCAGGTGGTCGTCAAGTTCCAGCAAATCCATCATGCCGCGCCGGTACTGAAGGCGCATGTAAAGTTCTTCCAAAGCTGCCCAAATCGTGCGTGTCGTACGCACCAAATGGGCTGCGAGCGGAAGGGTGCGCGCGCCAACAAATGGGCGTGCGCCAGCAGTCTGTCGAACAGTCATGTTATGTCTCCTCGGGGTGAAGCGGCAGGTTCTGAGCGCCGCAAATGGCGAGTTGTTTTCAACTCTCGATGTAGACAGTGCCAATCATTCATGTTTCAATCAAACGAATAGTTTTGAATGCACCTGTCATATTTTCTGATAGAAATCGACGCCGATCATGAACATCGCAAGTCCCATTCAACCCGCCCCTTTGCTCGAGCTCGATCTGTTACGTACGCTTGTTGCGATCGCGGAGACTGGTAATTTTTCTGCGGCTGGTGAGCGCCTCGGGCGCACGCCTTCGGCGATATCTATGCAGGTAAAGAAGCTTGAGGAGTTGCTGGGTGCGACGGCCTTCGTACGCGACAGCCGGTCGGTTCAACTTACGCGCGACGGCGAGGCGCTCCTCCAGCACGCACGGCGCGTTTTGAGCCTCAACCAAGAAATCATGACCCGTTTCATCAGCCCGGATTTAGTTGGTCAGGTTCGCCTTGGGGCACCCGATGACGTGGCCGAGCGGTTCTTGCCATCTATGTTGCGGCAGTTCGGCGAGAGTCACCCGGGAATCATTCTTGATGTCACGGTGGATGGCACGCAGCGCTTGCTAGACGCAGTTGATGCAGACGAGCTTGACCTGTCCATCGTCACCTGTGAGTCGGGATTCGCGACAGAGGAGCGCGCAGAAATTCTGTTCCGCGAGCCTCTCGTTTGGGCTTGCTTGGCTGGGGGCGTAGCCAGCGAACGCACACCACTGCCGGTATCGATGTGGGAGGACGGGTGCTTGTGGCGCAAAGCGGCTCTGGACGCGCTAGATGCCGCTGCAATCGATTATCGGGTCGCCTTCCAAAGCTCCAACATCTCTGGCCAACGGGCTGCGGTGTTAGCCGACCTGGCGATCGCCCCGCTGTCAAAGTCGCACGTTCAGGGCCCAATCATCGAGGCCAAACCCGGAGCGGGCCTTCCGCCGTTGCCAAAATGCGCACTTGGTATGGTCATCCGTGATGATGCACCTGCGCCGGTGCAAGCAGCGGCAGACTTGGTTCGTGCCAGCTTTGCTGACCGTGCGCGATGAACGAGCCGACCTTACACGGCGCAACCTTTTGGCTGCAGCCGGTCTGGGGGGCGCCTGCCTCGCCACGCCGTCACTCGCCATGGGCCCGGGCGTGACGCGGCCATCGGGCTTCTACGTTCCTGACGAAGCGCGGCGTCATGAGCGCACCTTCATGCAATGGCCGGTCAACCGCCAAGTTTACCCGGAAGTCGCGTTTCTGGAGCATGTTCAAGACACCATCGCCAGGATTGCCAACGCCATTGCCGATTTCGAACCTGTGGTTATGCTGATGGCACCGGAGCACGAGCCATCCACGCGTCGCTTGCTGTCTGCTGCAGTCGAGATTTGGCCGATTCCAACCGAAGATTTGTGGGCGCGCGATTCCGGCCCGCTATTCGCCATCGACGATTTGGGTGGGTTGGCCATCCGCCAGCTCAACTTCAACGGATGGGGCGGCAAGCAAGTCCATACACGGGACGGGCAAATTGCTGCGCGAGTTGCCGAGCGCATGGATTTGTCGCTGCTTGACAATGGGTTGGTAGGCGAACCGGGCGGTGTCGAGACCGACGGTGAGGCGACACTCATTGCGCATGAAAGCTCCTGGGTGAATCCCAACCGCAACCAACAAACGCGTGATGAGATAAGCGCCCTCCTGAAGGAGGCCTATGGCGCGCTTGAGGTGATTTGGGCGCCAGGAATCGCGGGCGAAGATATAACCGACTACCACATTGACAGCCTCGCCCGCTTCACGACGCCGGGTGAGGTGCTGATCCAGTTGCCTGGTGCATACGAGGTCTCGGATCAGTGGGTCGATGCAGCCTACCAGACGTTTGATGTTCTTGCCTCGGCCAACGATGCTGCGGGCCGCCGCATGAATCTGACAGTTGTGCCCGAGCCCGAAAACGTTCGCGTTCGCACAGAGGAATTCGTCGCCTCCTACGTGAACTATTATGTGTGCAATGGCGCCGTGATCAGCGCACAGTTTGGCGATCGCGATACGGATCAAGAGGCCGCCAGCATTCTCCAAGCCTCTTACCCAGATCGTGAAATCGTCATGTTGGACGTTGATGCTCTTGGCGAGATCGGTGGAGGCATCCACTGCGCGACCCGTGAGCAACCGGCGGTTTGAATGTTATAGTAACGCTATGGAGCTGATTCTGTGACCAAGCCGAAGCATTCAAAAACAGTTGGCGTGCTTGGTGCGCTGATCCTGGCCAGTACGCTAACTGGGTCGATGGTGCTCGCACAAACGGTCACTGCACCAAGCCCGGTTGCTCGGCCCGATATCGCACCAGAACCGGTCCTACCCGTCCCCGTTACAGCGACCACACCGGCCCGTCAGCTGTTCGGCGGCGAGCCGACGCCCGCGCCCTTGGCAGCTCGGTCCATCGGCAGCTATGCCCGTGGATGTTTGGCTGGTGCCGTGCCGTTGGCAGTCGACGGCCCTGCTTGGCAAGCTATGCGGTTGTCGCGAAACCGCAACTGGGGTCACCCAGAGCTCGTGCAGTTCCTGCAGGAACTGGCCGTACAAGGGCGCTCCCAAGATGGATGGAACGGTTTACTTGTCGGCGACATGAGCCAGCCACGTGGTGGGCCCATGTTGACCGGGCATCGCTCGCACCAAATCGGACTTGATGCCGACATCTGGTTCACCCCCATGCCGGATCGCACTTTAAGCCGACAGGAGCGCGAAGAAATCTCGGCTGTTTCCATGCTGCAAGACGGAACCCGAACGATTAACGCCGATCGATGGACCGACGCCCATGCAGGCATTGTGCGGCGGGCGGCCAGCGATCCGCGAGTCGCGCGAATTTTCGTGCACCCGGCGATCAAGGAGCAGTTATGTCGATGGGAAGGCGCATCAGCCGATCGCTCCTGGCTGCGCCAAGTGCGCCCCTGGTACGGTCACCATTATCACTTCCATGTGCGTTTGAGCTGTCCGGAAGGATTGGCCGGGTGCCAAAACCAAAACCCGCCGCCAGTTGGCGACGGGTGTGGTGATGAATTGGCGTGGTGGCTGGGCCCTGAACCATGGCAGCCAAGCGATACGCCGGCTCGCCCGAGGCGCGAGACCGTGATGGCAGACCTACCAGCAGCTTGCCAACAGGTTCTTGTTGCCAACTAAGCGCTGACGCCCGCACCGATCGGGCAGCTCACGCCGGTCCCACCTAGGCCGCAATAGCCGTTCGGGTTTTTGGCGAGATACTGCTGATGATAGTCCTCAGCGAAGTAGAACGGACCAGCCTTGACGATCTCCGTGGTGATCTCGCCGCGGCCGGCAGCCGTGAGCGCTTCTTGATACATCCGCTTGGAAGCTTCAGCCACTGAGATGTCGGCCTCGTCGGTCAAATAGATACCCGACCTGTACTGCGAGCCGACATCATTGCCCTGGCGCATACCCTGGGTTGGGTCATGCGCCTCCCAGAATGCTTTCAGCAGCGTCTCCAAGCTTGTGGCCGTCGGATCATAAACCACGCGCACGACTTCATTGTGCCCGGTACGGCCGGAGCAAACTTCCTCGTAGGTCGGGTTCGGCGTGTAACCACCCGCATAACCAACGGATGTGACGTGAACACCTGGCAAGGACCAAAAAGCCCGCTCGGCGCCCCAGAAACACCCAAGACCAACGTCAAGAACTTTGTGACCATCGGGGTAGGGACCGGCTAAATTCTGACCGTTCACGAAGTGGATGGTGGCGGTCGGGATGGCCTCCTGGCGACCCGGCAAAGCCTCTGCGGCAGCAGGCATTTCGGTTTTCTTGGATAGGGCATTGAGAAGGTGAAGCATTACTCTCCCTTTCCTTCAGCAAATGAGATCGAATCATAGGTGTGCTGTCGCAAGGTTATCGTCAAGACAAAGCGGTGGTCACACCCACGTGAACAAGCCGATAATCGCCGACGCTTCATGAAAGTGAAGCAAATCGAACGATAGGGGGTGGTCATATGCCCTTACTGGGGCTTTGATCATGCTTCTCGTCTCCCGCATGTGAGGATTTCAAATGCGCCGCCTATCCATCGCACTGTTGTCGTCAACCTGTTTCCTCGCGACCTCTCCCGGTTTCGCGCAACAGGTTGACCAAGCAGGTGCTGAAGCACTGGAGGCGCAAGTTCCAGCATTCATCGACAGTGTTCTGGATAATGCCTCAACGAGAAACCTGTCCTATTCCTTCGCCAGTGATGTGACCGCTGTCCCGCAAGGCGACAGCTACGCACTGACCATCCCCGAGATCAGTTTTGCTGGCGGTGATGATGTGGTGGGGTCCACCCAAACCATCGAAGCGCTGGTGACGCCGCTGGCGAATGGGTGGCAGCGTGCTCAGTTCGACATTCCCAGCCCGATCCGCCTGCAAAATCCAGACAATGCCGATGAGAACGCTACGTTCAGCTTCTCAAGCGTTGGAAACGATCTCACCTTTGCGCCGCAATACAACATGGCCACCAATGGCGACGTTTCGCTCAATGACCTCTTGATTGAAGTATCAGGTGCAGATGGCCAGATCGCGATGGATGCCATGAAATTGCAGATCGTGAGCAATCCGACCGGATCGGCGTCAGATACTTTTGATTCCTCCAGCGCATTCGACATGTCCGGATTGTCGATGCGCATCGACGACGAATTCTCTTTGGACCTGACCGGCCTTGGCATTGTTGGCACGACGGCCCGCCAACGGTTTGATCTGTTCGCTGAATTCCAGGATGTGATGCGTGGCGTCGATCCCGAAAGCGAAGAGTTTCAGTTGGCCATCATCGACCTAGCGCGTCGCCACGAAGGCGAGAAGTGGTTGGGCGATGCCGACTACACCTTCTCCTTGGATGGTTTCTCCTTCGCCTCTGACGACGCGACCTTTGCCATTGACGGATTGTCGGTTTCGTTGGTCGCCGCAGGCCTTGATCAAAGCGCCGCAGATTTGGGCTTTATGGTCAACGCCGCTGGCCTTCAATCGCCGGATCTGCCACCACCGCTTGCACCTGTGATCCCCACACAAGTCTCGCTGGACGTGTTGGCCGTCGATGCACCGATCGAAGCAGTAACGCAAGAACTCTATGGCTTCCTTGGAGACGCGCCCAGTGAAGAGGAGCTTTTCGGGCCGAAAGGGCGGCGTGCTGGTGTGTCGGTATCTTCCGCAACTTTGGAAGACATCGACCCGATGGTGTTTCTGGGCCTCTTGATGACATCCGATGTGGCGGTTCAGATTCGCGACCTCCTTGTTGAGGCGCCCATAGGCTACGTCGCTGGCAATGGCGTCATCGAGCCTGATCCTGCCGCTGCGCTGCAGGCGACGGCGAGCATAGACCTTCAAATTGCTGGTTTGCCTGAGATGATCGCCTTTGCCCAACAGATGGGCGGGGACGCCGCACAGTTTGCTGGCCTTGCTTCTGCTGTCTCCGCCATGGGGCGCGATTCAACGGACGCGAATGGTGTGCCGATCAAGGCCTTTGATTTGGAACTGACCGCTCAGGGTCAGATGCTTCTGAACGGCAACGATATGAGCGCCATGCTGGGAATGTTTCAGTGAGCTCCAACACCAGCTTGATTGGTTAGCCCGCTGTTTCGACGGCGGCCGCATCGATTTTCACTCTCGGGCGACGGGCTAGCATAGCCAGTACGAAACCGAATCCTCCAATAGCGGCCCAGTCCCACCAGGTGAGCGCTGTCTGAATGATTGGATCCCAGAGATATGGCCATACCGCGCGTTGAATGAACGCTTGTGCGCCGTTCAGAAGGTCTGGGATCGTCGCATAGAAAAGAGCGCCAAGTGGCGTCGGCGCGAAACCCGTCAGCGAGTCCCAGTCGACGGCCGCAAGGTCGTCGGCAAGCAAGACCAGCGCAACGGCGATCAGCGCAAGGCCAAGCAGCCGGATTGGAAAGCGTATGACCGCCATGTCGGTCTCCTACGTTGCGCACGATGCGCTTGAAGCAATTTTCGATGGGCATCACTTAGGCGCCAGCGCGCATGACGACAATGTGGGAATCCCCCAGTGCACGCGACTGTGATGCACAGTGAACATAACCGGATGCTTTCTGAGGCGTTGTGTCGGTCTTTCCACAGGACACCGCACAGCCGAGGCCTTATTTGTGGTTCGTCGAGCGTTCCGCTAGGAAGGAGCCTCGTACCCGCAAGGACATCAGACACCCGCCCATGAGCCAGACGCGCCAAGCCTTGCCGCTATCTTCGGTAGCTGTCGAGCAAGACAATCAAGAAGGTGCCAGCCAAGCCGAAGCCGTGCTGCAAGCGGCAAATGCTGTATTGGATGCAGAGCGCCTGGGGCTGGAAGCACTAAAAGCTTCGCTCAACGGAGAGTTTGTTGAAGCGGTCCAGTGGATTTTGCGCGTTAAAGGACGTGTGATCGTGTCCGGCATGGGAAAGTCAGGCCACATCGGTACCAAGATCGCCGCGACCTTGGCCTCGACGGGGACGCCCGCGCATTTTGTCCATCCTGCCGAAGCTAGCCATGGCGACCTAGGCATGATCACACCGGATGATTTGTGCATTCTTATTTCCAATTCCGGCGAAAGCCGCGAACTGGCCGACATCGTCGCTTACACACGACGCTTTGGGATCGCGATGATTGCGATCACCAAAGACCGCAACAGTTCGCTCGGAAAGCAGGCCGATCTGGTGCTGGAACTGCCCGACGTGCCAGAGGCGTGCACCATTGGTATGGCGCCGACGACGTCCACCACATGTACTCTCGCGCTAGGTGACGCGCTAGCGATCGCAGCCATGAATGAGCGGGATTTTGATGCTTCTAGTTTTGGCGACTACCACCCCGGCGGCAAACTGGGCGCCCACTTGTTGCCCGTTGCGTCCCTGATGCATTCTGGGCCTGGGTTGCCGCGCGTGGCGCCGCACACGCAAATGGGCGACGTTTTGGTGGAAATGACCGCCAAGGGCTTTGGGATCGCCTTGGTTGTCGACGCGACGGACCATCTTCAAGGCATCATCACGGACGGCGATTTGCGTCGTAACCTGGTTGGGCTAATGGATCACAAAGCGCTCGACATAGCGACGCGTGCACCGCGCACTATCGGGCCACAGGCTTTGGCGAGCACGGCTATCGGCGTGATGAACGACGGCGCCATTACGGTCCTCGCGGTTGTGGATGACGACGGCATACTGCAAGGCGTCTTGCATATGCACGATTGCCTGCGCGCTGGTATCGTCTAAAGGCATTCCAAAAGATGGCAATCGATGACCAACCCTCGACTGCCGCCTATTCCAAAGTGCGGGTCTTGGATTTCGGTCACACGGTCATGGGCCCAACGGCCGGCCTTGTTCTGGGTGATCTCGGAGCGGAAGTCATTCGTGTGGAACCGGTCGACGGTGATCCGACACGCAGGCTGAAGGGTTTCGGAACCGGCTACTTCCCCTTCTACAACCGCAACAAGAAAAGCATCGCCATCAACCTCAAGGACAAGGCTGGGCTTGATATTGCCAAGAAGCTCATTGGCACGGCCGATGTCCTCATCGAGAACTTTGGCCCGGGCACGATGGATCGGCTCGGTCTCGGTTACGAGGCGCTGAAAGATCAGTTTCCGCGTTTGATCTATCTGTCGCTCAAGGGGTTCTTACCTGGCCCCTATGAGAACCGGGTAGCGCTTGATGAAATTGTTCAGATGATGTCGGGCCTCGCTTACATGACCGGCCCACCGGGCCAGCCATTGCGGGCCGGCGCTTCGATTGTGGATGTCATGGGCGGCATGATGGGCGTGGTCGGGGTTCAGGCGGCCTTGGCCGAGCGCGAACAGACCGGACGCGGTCAAAAGGTAACGGCCGCCTTATTTGAGGCTGCGATGTTCCTCATGGGCCAACACTTGGCCTATGCGGCCTTGTCTGATGAACCCGTCCCGCCGATGCCAGCGCGTGTTTCGGCCTGGGCTATCTACGATCAGTTTGTAACAGGCGACAGTGTTCCGGTCTTCCTCGGCATCACCTCAGACAGGCATTGGCAGCGGTTCTGCGAAGTTTTCGGTCAACCTGAACTTGCGGCCCGAGATGATCTCAAGACCAACAATCAACGCATTGAGGCGCGAGACACGCTTAAACCCATGGTGGCCGCGATCCTAGCTGAGCTGACGCACGACCAATTCACGTCTCAAGCAGCCGAGGCCAAACTGCCGTTTGCGCGCGTCGCGCGTCCGGAGGACACTTTTGAGGATCCGCATCTGCTGGCGTCTGGCGGCCTACTCCCAACGGAGTTGCCCGGTGGCGTGTACACGCGTCTTCCGGCCTTGCCAGTGATGATGGATGGCGCACGTCAAGGGCCACATACCAATCCACCGGATGCTGGCGCAGACACTGCCAGCATTCTTGAGAGCTTGGGGTATGATGCGGGAGATATCGACGCCTTAGAACAGGATGACGTCATCGCAACAGGCAAGCAGTGAGGGTCAAATAATGTCGGATGTTTCGGACTGGTGGTCGACGGCGATTATCGACATGGAACCTGGTCGTATCGAAATGCGCGGTCGCCCGATCCAGGACCTTATCGGCAACGCTAGTTTCCCAGGCATGATTTGGCTTATGACGCGCGGCGACCTTCCATCGCCCGGCGAAGCCACCCTGCTGGAAGCGGCTCTCGTGGCTGCGGTGGATCATGGTCCCCAAGCACCGTCCATCGCGACGGCTCGGATGGCCGTGACATGTGGCCTCCCGCTGAACGGTGCTATGGCCTCTGCCGTAAACATGTTGGATGATGTCCATGGTGGCGCTGGCGAGCAGGCGGTGGAGCTGTATCAATCCATCAGCACCACGATGGAAAACGGTGCACCCGAGGATGAAGCCGCTCGCGTCTGCATCGCTGAATGGCAAGCTGAGCGCAGCAAGTACATCCCAGGTTTTGGCCACCGATTCCACAAACCGGAAGACCCACGTGCGCCACGCCTATTAGGATTGGTTGATACAGCCGCGGCGGAGGGAACCGTCACCGGGCGTTATGCCCATATAGGCCGAGCCGTACAGGCGTCGCTTGAAGCGAGTAAAGGCAAGCCAGTGCCCATGAACATCGATGGCGCGACGGCCGTCATCTATGCCGAACTCGGCTTTCCGGCTCCACTTGCTCGCGGCTTGTTTTGCCTGTCTCGCTCCGTTGGGATTCTCGCCCATGCCTGGGAGCAGAGTCAGCAGGGCGGCCGCAACAAAGGCCCAACCCCGCCGCACTACCGCTGGACGTACACTGGCGAATAATCAGGCCGAATTGCCAAACAGACTATAGTCCTGGAAAGGCAGCCGGATGGTCACTCCATTGTCCCCATCGAGGGCTATGGCGTGCTTCTCCATGCGGATGTTCATCACTTCGCGCCAATCTTGCGCGTTTGGTATGGCGCCCAAGACATGGCGAATGGTGTGCCGCGTTCCGGGTGTAAGTTCGAACATAGTCGGCACCCCTTCAACGCTTATCGGGTTCTCGCGCAAAGCTGCGGCGTGGCCTGCGGCCCCAGCTGCTCGGCCGTCTTCGATTCCTAGCACACCTCGGTTGCGCCCATTCCAAGGAAAGTCCTTGCGTGCTCCGTTCGAGTGCCAGAGCATGGTCACCGGCAAGACGGACAGATCCTTCAGCACAAACACAATATCGTTTTCACGCGCGCGCACGACGGCCGTCCAACCCAACCCCGTTGTGGCTTCATCAATCAGCGTCACGAAGTCTTCGGTATCGTTACCAATGGGCAGGTCGCGCACATCAACGGTACGCTTATCGGACGTGGGTAGCGCAGCAATATCGCGCGCGCGCGCGCCAAGAGCGAAGGCGTGATGCCCTGGCACAATCGGGTTCTCGATAGTGAGCGCTAGGCGCTTCGCTGAGCAAGAAAGGCGCGCACCGCCCGACACGTCGATCATGGGGTGATGCGAAAAGGTTAGGCCGCCTTCACCGCCTTCAATCACATGCGTTTGAACGAGGACAGGTGCATTGGCGCGCAGGCTGAGCTTCTTGGTAATGCGCGCGCCCATGACGGGTCGATCAAGAGTCGCCTCTAGCCACCCCGGTCCGTTGGCCGACACAGTCCAACGGCTATTGGCGGGCCAGCCATGCGGAGGAGCATGTTCGACATCGCTTTTGCCGAAGGGAGCACACACAAAGTCGCCAGCCAATTTGCGATCGACCAATGGAACGTCAGTCGCGTCTTGCGCATCTGGATCCTTGGTCCAGGGTGCCACATGTAGGGGCGTCAATGTCTGCCCCTGCCAGCGGAAATTCAGCTCCGGAATGTTGCCAACCTCGGGATCAAAAGTCAGCGCGCCCATTTCGGTTTGGATGATCATAAATGCCTCCCCAGTCGTCCAGGCTTTTAAGGGCACTCAAGCCTGAACGCTAGGTTTGCGGCAATGCTCTTTCCAGTAGGTTAGAGGTAACTTGGATTTCCGCGCTGCTTTCAATTTACAGAGGTGGTTGTGGAGTCAAACTCAACAATAGCGTTCTGGTCCAACCCACTGGGCGCCTGAATATCGATCACCATGGGCCCACCCTACCGGCAGCGCACCTTCAATCGCGCTCAGCTGCTCCGTGCTCAGGTCGAGATGCGCGCCGCGCACGAGTTCGGCGAAGTGCGAAACGGAGCGAGTGCCTGGAATAGGAAGCACATGCTCGCCCTGTGCCAATGCCCAGGCGATCGCAAGCGCGGCGGTTGGTTCCCCCATTTCGTGGGCAAGTGTGCGCAGGCGATCTGTCGCCTCAATGTTGCGTTGGTGGTTTGGTTGCAGGAAACGCGGATTGTTTTTCGTAAAGGCCAGTTCTTGCCCTTGCTGATAGGTCAACGGCCGATCGGTGAGAAAGGATCGCCCCACGGGTGAAAAGGCAACGAGCGCCACACCCAGCTCAGCGCAGGTCTGAACCAGCCCCAATTCCGGTGCTCGCGTGGACAAGGAGTATTCAGACTGCACAGCAGCAATCGGGTGGATGCTGTGAGCGCGGCGCAGCGATGAGGGCGCGATCTCCGAAAATCCGATCGACTTGGCTTTGCCCTTGTCAACCAAGCTTGCCATCGCGCCAGTTACGTCTTCGATTGGGATAGTGTGCTGGCGGCGATGGACATAGAAAAGATCGACGGCTTCCAAGCCCAGGCGTGAAAGGCTTTGGTCAAGCTCGGCCTCCAAATGCGCCGCAGAATTGTCAAAGCAGCGCCGACCCTGGGCGTCTCGCGTGATGCCAGCTTTGGTTGCAACGACAAATTGTTCAGCGGCGTCTGGGCGCTCTTTAAGGAAGCTGCCAATCGCGCTTTCCGATTGGCCCAGGCCGTAGACATTGGCCGTGTCGATATGCGTAACTCCCGCATCGAGCGCGGCCTCCAAGATGGCATGGCTGTCTGCTTCGTTGGTCGCTCCATAGAAGTCTGAAAACGACATGGCGCCGACCCCAATTGCCGAAACGGAGGGGCCGCTTGCGCCTAACTTGCGGGAGTTCATTTTTGGCAGTCCTTGAATTTATCGGTGCACAATTGGGTGGGTAGGCATCTGGAGAGTCGGGAGTCGGTGTCCTTTCGGTGCATCGCCAATGCGTGTGTACAGTTTGAATGTCAACGCAATGCTTCTTGTACAAGGCCGAAGTCTCAACGCGACCAAAAGCACAGCTATGTGACGCTCAACGCGGCGCTCCTGCATTCAAGATATACATCTGGGCAAAGCTAACTTTACGAGATTTGGTGATTGACGCCGCAGCTGCCAGCGAGGACAGGGTATCTGGGTGTTAGCGCTCTGCCGGGCCGCGGACGTTCGCCCCAATGACCCCGGCGACTACACGCCAGGAATGAAGGGCTAAGCGGTATGCGTCGAAACCAGTAGGTATGATCAATACTTGGTTTGGTTATCCGCCGATACTGATATCAATCGCCCTATGCAGTTTGGCCAGGCCATCTCCAATTTTGTCGCCATAACGCAGTAAGTTGCCACCGAGCAGGAATACCGCGTCCTCGCCATACATTTCAATCATGTCCGGCGCGCGCTCAACGCTCATGCCACCTCCCGGCGACGGAAAGATGCCTGGCCCGGGCGCCGAACCATCGCGGCAAGCATCGGCGATGGAGGTGCACTCGTCCTCCGTGAAGCCAAAGCGACCGCCAACATTCGGGAAGACCGATATATCAGACCCAGCAATGCGTTGCAGCGTTCCGAACATGAGGCCATGGGTCAGGCCCGTGTCCTTGGACAAGACATACGGCCCCAGAAAGCTTGGATGCGTCATAACCGGCATGGCTAGGGCGTCATCGCGGGCGATGCGGCGTACCAGATCGAAGCCGAACAGACCTGGCATGATGAGAAGGCCATGGGCGCCGTTCTCTTTGGCGAAGTAAGCGTTTTCGATCAGGTCTTCGCTGTGGCCAGCGAGACCTGCAAAATAGAGCGTGTTTCGCCCGGTCTCGGCGTTGGCTTTGGCGACCTTTTCGCCGATACGCAGAACGCGCTCGCGGAACGGCGCACAGGGCTGATCGGTAAGGCCATGATCCTCTTTGACAATATGCGCCCCGCCCACGGCACACAGATAGGCTATGTCGGCCAGTCGCTGGGCGCTCGAGCCCTGAGGTTTCAAAACCGGGGAAAGGAGTGGCCCTTGCGGCACACCCGCCAAGGCACGCACTCCTGCGATGCCAAAGCGCGCTCCTGGATGTGCCGCTTCAAGTGGGCCGAGATCCAAGCCGATGGTCTTCACGCCCGTCTGGATGGAGGTGTTGCCCATGACAACATTCAGAAGCTGGGGAAGCTCGGTGCCAGTGCTTTGCGTGCTGTAACTTATGACAGCCTCGAACAGTCCCTCTCCAGCCAGGGACACGCTCTCGACCTGGCCCATCACCGTATCTTCAACGAAGCCGGCGGGAACAACGTCGCGCGGTATCTCGACCGTTTGTTCAAGCCCGATATCCACCGCACGGTCTTCGGCTTGGCCTTGGGTGTCGGCAAACAGGCGGTAGGTGACCCGAAAGCGACCCGCGGACCAATCGGCCATCACAGTCCCTCGGCCTTCACGGTGGAGTGGACGGCTTCGACGCGTGCGCTCGTAAGATCACCTTCGGTGATGCCGAGCTGCGACCCAAGGAGTTTTTCTACACCGGCCACCAGCGCTGTGGCGTCCAGCCCGTAATATTTCATCAGATAAGGGCGCGAGCCGCCGTGGGCATAGGTGTCTTGCAGTCCCAACCGTACCAAACGCTTGCCAACGCCGTTGTCGGCCATGATCTCTGCGAGCAGTGATCCAATGCCGCCTTCGGTAACGTGGTTTTCCAACGTAACGACGCCGCCTTTGACCGCTTGTATATGGTCCAGCATCGCTTCGGCATTGAACGGCTTGATCGTGTTGAGATGAAGGTGGCGAACGGAAACGCCCTTGTCCTCCAGTGCACCGCGCGCACGCAGTGCCTCTTCGGTGGTGATGCCTGATGTCACGATCAGCACATCGTTCCCGAGTGCCAGTTCGCGCATTCGCCCAACTTCGATGGGTGTGTCGAACAAGCGGGGTACCGAGCCGCGTAGAACCCGACAATAGACAGGACCATCGATGCTGTCAGCGGCCTCGCAGATGCTCTCGACCTCTGTGGCATCGCCGGTTTCGAGAATGGTCATGTTGGGAATCGAACGCATCACCGAGATGTCTTCAATCGCTTGGTGCGTCATGCCGCCTGGGGTCGTTACGCCTGGCAGAAAGCCCATCAAACGCACGTTGCGGCGCGGATAGGCGACAGACGCCATCAGCTGGTCGTACGGCCGCCGATAGAGGAAGACACCAAAGGTGTGAAGGAAAGGCCGGAAACCGGCCATCCCCAGCCCGCCGGCAAAGGACAGCATGTTCTGCTCGGCCATGCCCAAGGACAAAAACTTGTCGGGATGCTTGTCGCGGAACTTGTCAATCTCGCAGGACGAGGTGAGGTCCGCTGACAGGCACAGCACTTCCGGATTCGCCATCGCATAGGCTTCAAACGCTCGCTCATAGGGGCGATTGACCATCTCAACCATCAGTGGTCTTCCTTGTAGTCGATCGGGTCCACACCCAGCGCGCGGGCAATATCGTGGTTCATTTCCGCGCGCTCCTCTTCCGATTTGAAGCGCACATAATGAAGCCGTGGGAACCGCCTTTGTAGCGTCGGCATGCCCCGAAACGGAGACGTGTTGGCCAAGATGATCAGCGGCTTGCCCTTGTGCTTTTCCTTTGCGGCGTCGCGCATTTCGTCAAGCTTGTGGCCGTCGATCGAGACAACTGCGGCGCCGAAGTTCTCCATCTTGGTTTTGATGTCGCCAACCTCCATCACCGAGCTCATGGCGCCGTCACATTGCTGCCGGTTGACGTCCATGATGGCGTATAGGTTGTCGATGCCATGATGGGCCGCGCATTGGATGGCTTCCCATGTTTGCCCCTCCTGCACCTCACCGTCAGACATGAAGACCCAGGTCTTGCCGGTTTCCTTCTTGCGCTTGCGCGCCCAAGCGAGACCAGCGGCAGTGGAAAAGCCAATGCCGAGCGTGCCGTTGTGCACCTCCATGCCTGGCGAGTGTTCAGCGCCGATCATCTCCACCGATGAGCCGTCCTTGTTGAACATCTCAAGGCCCTGCGGCGCCATGCGCTCAACTTCGATAAGCGTTGCATAAGCCACCAAGGCATAGTGGGCTGGCGCGATGAACAGGCGGTCGAAATCACTGCGGGGCGGGCCGTTGTAACCGGCTCCCGTGTGGTAGGTCAGATTATCGGCAGACGGTACCCCACCGAAGGGCTTGGGGATCATGGGAAGCGTCGACGCGCCGAGCTCCAGTTGTTCATTATAGAGCCAGGCCAGTTGCTCAGCTGCGGAACAAGCTTGGCTCAGATAGCCACCATTGTTTCGCATCGCATGTTCGAACACGCGGCGGCGAATACCCAAGGCTATTTCTTCGGTTGTCTTTGCGTTCCGACGGTTGGTTCCCATCGTCATCTTTCCCTGCAAAACGCTATCCAAATGACTTTGCATAAGTCAAAGAGATTGACAATTGTAAACTATTGGTCGTTGGCGCTGCAAAGCATTCCGTTTGCAAGAAACAAGGGGGCCAGATGGCCCCCTTGCGTTGATGCGGACGGATGACCCTAGCGCGGAGGCAGTGGCATCCATTCAGTCATGGCGACATCAGCATGCTGGAACTGCGGCATGGCCGACGACAGATCATCCATGTTGGAAATATCGGACTCGTTCAGGAAGTCCTGGGTGATCAAGGTTGGCGGCACGATGACTTGGGCGCCTGGGTCGCTACCGGCCAGCATGATGGCAAGGGCACGCACGGAAACTTCGCCCACCACAGCGGGGTTGGTTGCCACGGTGGCCTTCCATGGGCTGCCAGGCTCGCGCATCACAGCGATGTCGGCGGTCGACACGTCAGCCGAGTAGATCGAGACGTCAGACGACATACCGGCTTCATTGACGGCGATGACCACACCCTTGGCGAACTCGTCATATGGCGCGAAAACCACATTGATGTTTGGGTTCGCCTGCAACACGGAACGCGCTTGGTTGGCGTTGGAGTTGGCAATCGGATTATCCAGGGTGCCGAAGCGCGCAACTTCGTTGATGCCTGGGTTCTCTTCGCGGATTTCCTGCCACGCAACATCCCGCCGATCGAGTGGCGCAATGCCCGGCACATAGACGTAACCAGCGGTCCAGTCGGTGCCGTTGTCCTCGATGGCCTGGTCAAGCGCCATGCGGCCCAACAGATAGTCCGACTGCTCGATTTGCGGCACGGCGTCGTTTTCAACGTTCACGTCGAACGCCACAACTTTGATACCGGCATCGACCGCGCGCTGCGCGGCGTCACGCATGGATTCGGTCAGGCCGTGCTGGATCACGATGCCATCGACACCAAGGGCGATGGCCTGATCGACCATGTCCGCCTGAAGCGCAGCGTCTTGGCGGCTATCAAAAACGCGAAGGTCAACGCCAAGGGCTTCGGCCTGGGCCTCGACACCTGCAAGATAGGCTTGGAAGAAGTCGCCCGTGGACAGGTACCGCACCAGTGCGATCTGGACGTCACCAGCATTGTCGAAGGGCGCAGGCATGCTTTGCGCGAACGCTGCGCCTGTCATGCCGGTTGACGCAACAAGCGCGCCCGCCACCATCTTCATGAAAGTCCGTTTTGTACCGATCATTGGTGTTTCTCCCTTTTTGACTCGGTTTTTCTTGCGGGCTTAGCCCGTTTAGTGGCCCCCTCCGCGCTTGCGCGTAGACAGGGCAAAGGTGAACATAAGCGCGACAACCAAAACCGCGCCTTTCACGAAATCCTGGGTGTAGTAGGGCGCGTTCATCATAGTGAGGCCCTGCAGCAAGACGCCAACAAACAGCGCGCCGATGGCGGTGCCGAACGCATTGGGCTTGGCAGCGCCCAAAACGGCAAACCCAATCAGCGCGGCAGCGACGCTGTCGAGCAGCAAATTGTTACCGGACGCGATATCGCCGCGTCCAAGTCGCGCAGCGAGCAGGATGCCGCCAATCGAGGCCATCACGCCGGAAATCATATAAGCGGTGATTTTGTAGCGGTTGACGTTGGCCCCGGCGAGCGCCGTGGCGCGCTCATTCGAGCCGATGGCGTACATCAGGCGTCCATGGCGGGTGAGCTCCAAGAACACCCAAACCAGAACACCAACGATCAAAAACACGACCACAGGCACGGGGATCAGATCCTCGAGCACGAAGTCGAACCGGTGGCGGCCAAGCCACAAAAAGGCGGCGCTGAACGTGCCTTCCGCCACCTCGCCGCCCGGCAGTGTCATGCCCGTTGAGATAGAACGTCCTTCGGTCGGGATGCGTTGCAAGCCGATCAGCAAGAACATCATACCAAGCGTCGCCAGCAGATCCGGAACGCGCATCTTTACGATCAGCAGGCCGTTGATGAGGCCGACAAAGGCCCCCATCACCAGGCAGGCCAGCACCGCGACGAAGGCGGACTGTTCAAGCACCACCATCATGTAGGCGGACAACATCAATGCCGATGTTGCCACCGATCCGATGGAAAGGTCGAAACCGCCAACCACCAACGTACATGTAACACCCAAGGCCAAAATGCCGGTGATGGCGACGGACTGGAAAATAAAGGCGGCCGAACGCGGCCCAGCAAATCCTGGCGCCGCAAGGGAAAAGAAGACGATCAGCCCCAACAGCAAGCACAAAAATCCATAGCGAATGCCCAAGTTGACCAACACCTGCGAGCGATCAACGGTTGGTGGCACAGGCTGGGATGCTTGCGTGTCGGTGGTCATGGAGCAGACATCTCTGTTGGCTGGGCCGACTGGCCAGATACTTGCGCCAGAATGGATCCCAGATCGATCTCTTCGTTGCGATGCTCTCCCACTAGGCTGTGTTCGTAAAGGACCAGTATCCGGTCAGCGATCTCCAGCGCTTCGTCCAGTTCGGCAGCAAACACGATGGTTGCCCGCTCTGCCGCCGTGTCGCGGATGGACCGACCAATGTCGCGACGAGCGCGAATGTCGACGCCTTGGAATGGCTCATCAAGCAACAGCAGTTGGCTTGCTTCCGCCATCCATCGCCCGACCATGACCTTTTGCTGATTGCCGCCGGACAGCGTTCCAATGTCATCGCCCGGCGTTTGGCAGACCACGCCCAATTGCTCAATCATCGACCGCGTTGTCCGCCGTTCGCTGCTCCTGCTCAGAAACGAGAAGGGGGCATGGCGCGCGGTGAAGGGCAAGGTCAGATTTTGCGTGATATCGAAGGTTGGGATAACGCCGTTCGACGCACGATCCTTGGGCGACATGAAAACGCCCGCAGCAATCGCCTCCTGTGGCGATGACGGCGTGAACGGTTTGCCGCCCAGGCGGACGGAGCCGCTGATCGGCTTTTCCAGACCGAACAAGATGGACGCGAGCTTGGTTTTACCGCTACCCAGCAGACCAGTGATCGCGAGCACCTCATTGCGATGGACGGTCAGGTTGATGGGTGCACCGTCGTCCGACAGGCGCAGATCGACCAATTCAAGCACCACATCGCCCTGGTCGGCGACATCGATATCGACCGCCGTCATGGCGTGGCCAAGCATCGCCGTCACGGCGCCCTCATAGTCCAGCGGCTGGGTTTCGAAGGTGCCGGAAATCTGTCCATCGCGCATGGAGATGATCCGGTCGGCGATCCGCCGAATGTCCGACATGCGGTGAGAAATGTAGAGGATCGCAACGCCGGTTTCGCGCAGATGGTCGAGCAGCTTGAATAGGCGTTCGGCTTCGGTGGCCGACAGCGACGATGTCGGCTCGTCCAAGATAAGCACTTTAGGTTCCTTGGCCATGGCGCGCGCAATGGCGATCAGTTGGCGCTCGGCAACGCCGAGGTCGGCCACCTGGGTGCGCACATCAATATCAAGGCCCATGGCACCGGCAATGCGGCGTGCCTCGCTATGCAGTCGGCGTCGTTTGATAAAAAATCCCGCGCCTGCAGCATTGAGCTGATCGAGCATCAGATTGGACGCCACGTCGAGGTCCGGGATCACGCCATCATTGATTGCCTGGTGGACGGTGACCACGCCCGCTTCAATGGCGTGCGACGGCGACGTTGGCGAAAACGCTTCGCCAAACAGCTCAATCTGCCCGCCATCATGGCTGTGCACACCGCAAAGAATTTTCACGAGCGTTGATTTGCCGGCGCCGTTCGCGCCCATCAGCACTGTGATCTGGCCAGCCGGAATCGTGAGATCGATCCCGCGCAACACGCGGTTAGGCCCAAAGGCCTTTTCGATACCGACCACGCGGCAGGCTGCATGTTCCATAGGCTTAAGGCCCGTTTCTTGTTCGCCCACGGTTTGTCCGTGGTTGCTCCCATTTAAGATCGTGATGGCCTGCCTGGCAAAAGTCAAGGTCACTTGACAAATGGCAAGTTGGCCGACCAGACTTGGCCCAACAACAAGGTTCGAGCAGGCGTGTCCATTCAACGAGGCATGCAGCACAGGAGGAACGAACCCGTGGGATCGAATGAAGCTCCAACGGACTACGAAGCACTGACGGTCGAAACCCTACCGCAGCGCCTAAGCACGTTGCCCAACGTCACGGCGCGTGTCGGTCCCGACCCAAACAGCTGGACGGTCAAGGAAGTTGGCGACGGCAACCTGAACCTCGTCTTTATCGTCACCGGGCCGACCGGGCAGCTGGTCGTCAAACAAGCCCTTCCCTACGTGCGTTTGGTCGGCGACAGTTGGCCCCTCCCATTGAAGCGCGCGTTCTTCGAGTACCATGCCCTGACCCGCCAAGCCGCGCGTGATCCGGGCATGGTGCCTGAGATCTTCCACTTCGACGAAGCGCAAGCGCTCATCGTGATGGAATACCTCTCTCCGCACATCATCTTGCGCGGTAAACTCATCAAAGGCGAACGTGTGGAGGGCCTTGGGCCAGCACTTGGCAAATTTTGCGCCCGCACGGCATTCCGCGGGTCGGACCTTTCCATGGATGCTGGACAGAAGAAGGCCGATACCGCCCTGTTCAGCGGCAATGTCGAGCTTTGCGACATCACCGAGCAGCTGGTCTTCACCGACAGCTACTATGATGCCGAGCGCAATCACCATACGCCTGAGTTGCAACCTGCCGTTGATCGCTTGCGTGCCGACCCAGCCGTAAAAGCTGCCGCACAGATGATGCTGATGCGGTTTACGTCGGGCGGCGAAACGCTAATGCACGGCGATTTGCACACCGGCTCTGTTATGTGCACCGACACCGATACCAAGGTCATCGATCCTGAATTCGCCTACTACGGCCCCCTGGGCTTCGATCTCGGCATGCTGATTTCAAACTATCTGATGGCCTATTTCAGCCAACCTGCGCATCGATCAGCCGACAGTTTGGAGGCCTACCAAGAGTGGCTCCTTTCGGTGATCAGTGAGACAAGCAGCACCTTCATCGAAGAGTTCAAACATCTTTGGGCAACTGAGCGCACCGGCATCATCTACCCACGCAGCTTGTGGGAAGATCAGGACCAGTCATCCGATGGCGCCCGAGACGCTTTGCTCGCCCATATCTGGAGCGACGCGATGGGCTTTTGCGGGGTCGAACTGCACCGACGCATCCTAACGCTTGCCCACAATGCCGATTTTGAAACGATCGAAGACACGGCAGCTCGCGCCCGATTGGAAGCACGCAGCATCGACCTCGGTCGGACACTTCTCCTGCGGCGTCCCCCCGATAGCGCCGCCTTGATCGTGCTGGCACGCGCAGCCAACGCAGAGGACTTGCTATGAAGGTCAATGGCACTCCCTACCGTTCCATCTGGTACGACGCCGGCTCTGATGAAGTGCGCATTATCGACCAGCGTTGGCTGCCGCACGACTTCAAGATTGTCTCGCTGAAGAGCCTGGAAAGCTTTGCTACGGCCATTCGCGACATGTGGGTACGTGGTGCGCCTTTGATTGGCGCGACGGCGGCTTACGGCGTTGCCGAAGAGATGCGCCGCGACCCGTCGGATGGCGCGTTGAACACGGCGTGGGATGTTCTGCACGACACCCGGCCAACGGCGATCAATCTGCGTTGGGCCTTGGACCGGTGCCGGGCGCATCTGCAACCTTTGGCACCGAGCGAGCGGGCCCAAGCGGCCATGACCCTTGCGCACGAGGTCGCCGACGAAGATGTGGAAATCAACCGCATGATCGGCGTTCACGGACTGGAGATCATCAAGCAGATCGCGGCAAAGAAACCGGAAGGTGAACCGGTGCGTTTGCTGACCCACTGCAACGCTGGCTGGTTGGCGACGGTCGACTGGGGCACGGCGACCAGTCCGATGTACCACGCCGCCAATGAGGGCTTGCCTATTCATGTTTGGGTCGACGAAACCCGCCCACGTAACCAGGGCGCGCTGACGGCATGGGAAGTCGGCAGCCACGGCATCGACCACGCCTACATCACCGACAATGCTGGCGGCCATCTGATGCAGCATGGCCTCGTCGATATGGTGATCACCGGGACCGATAGGACCACCGCGCGCGGCGATGTCTGCAACAAGATTGGCACCTATCTCAAAGCGCTCGCAGCGCGCGACAACGGTGTTCCCTTTTATGTTGCATTGCCCTCTCCAACCATTGATTGGACAGTGCAAGATGGGGTGAAGGAGATTCCAATTGAGGAACGCCCCTGCCGTGAGGTGTCCCATATTCAAGGCGTTCTAGGCGACGGATCCATCGGCGACGCTCAGGTGTCGCCGGACGGGTCGCCGCTGGGCAATCCGGCCTTTGATGTGACCCCAGCGCGCCTGGTGACGGGCCTGATCACCGAACGCGGTGTCTGCGAAGCGTCGCCCGAAGGCCTTGCGACCCTTTTCCCTGAACGCGCGGCGGCCTAGGGCCCATGATCGAGAACCGTTGGGACGATGCCGAGGCGCAAAAATGGGTTGACCAACTAGGCCCAAATCCAAGCGAAGCGGATATCGCCCTCGCGTATCGGGTCTATACCAGCCGGATCATCGGCCAGGACCCGGACCTTGTGATGCACGGTGGTGGCAATACCTCCGTAAAGGTGAGCCGTCCGGATCTTTTCGGTGAGCCTCAACGCGTCCTTCATGTGAAAGGTTCCGGCTGGGACCTCGATACCATTCAAGCCCCGGGCCTGCCAGGCGTGAGGCTTGAGCCGCTCTTGAAGCTGCGCGCGCTCGATGGGCTTTCCGATGAGGACATGGTCAACGTCCAGCGCAACAATCTGCTGGATTCGACCGCCCCCAATCCCTCCGTCGAAACGTTGCTGCACGCTTTCCTACCCCACACCTTTGTGGATCACACGCACGCGACGCCGTTCTTGGTGCTTGCCAATCTGCCCCATGCCGAAGACGTCGTTAGGGAGATCTTCGGCAATCGCTTGGCGATTGTGCCCTACATCATGCCGGGCTTCGCATTGGCGAAATTCGCGGCGAAAGTCTACGAACAGAACCCGGATGCAGAAGGATTGTTGCTCCTCAAGCATGGGCACTTCGCTTACGGGCCAGATGCCAAGGCGAGCTATGACCTCATCGTGCAGCACACCAATGAGGCTGCCGACTATTTCAAGATGGTCGGATCGACATCGCTGAAGTTGCGCGTGCCAACCCCAAAGTCGGAAGACCTGGCAACCTTACGCGGTGCGCTCGGGCCGGATGACCCAGACGCGCCCATGCCGGTGATGGCACTTCGCAACGGGCCTGATGTCTTGGCGTTCCTGGAACGTAGTGACGTAGACGATCTGGCGACGCGCGGCGTCGGTTCACCCGATCACGTTATCCGCACCAAGGCCAAACCTTTGGTTTTGTCCAAGGATGACCTGCAATCGGGCGCAACGATCAGAGCCAAGATCGACGCCTTCAAAGCCGACTACGAGGCCTATTTTGCCCGCCAAAACAACCGGGTGGGCAGTGATCGCATCATGTTGACGGCACGCCCGAACCTCGTTTGGGTCAAGGGTGTTGGGATCATTGGGCTTGGCGGTCAAGATAAGGCCGCCAGTGTCTCCGCTGACCTTGGCGAGCAGAACCTGCGCGTACGCGCCGTTGGCGAAGATGCTGGTGGGTTCCGCCCTATTGGCGAAGATGACCTGTTCGACATGGAGTATTGGTCGCTGGAACAGGCAAAGCTGGGCAAGGGCAAACCACCGGCGTTTGCGGGCCGCGTGGTCGTGGTGACCGGCGGGGCCGGGGCTATAGGACTAGCGACGGCCAAGGCGTTCGCAGCGCTGGGCGCAAACACCTTCTTGGTCGACCGGGAAGCCAATCAGCTGGCCACTGCGCTGGAAGCCCTTGGCACGGGGCACGATGGCATCGCCCTTGACGTTACCCAAGAAGGCGCAGCTGGCGAGGCGGCAGCGGCCGTCACCCAACGCTTTGGCGGGCTTGATATCCTCGTTTCCAACGCCGGCGCCGCCCTGGGCGGCGCACTCACCGACCTTGATGAAACGGACCTGCGCGCGGCCTTTGAGCTCAACTTCTTCTCCCACCAGCGCTTTGCCAATCAAGCAGCAAAGCTGTTTGCGCGGCAGGGCCGTGGTGGGCAAATCTTGTTCAACATCTCCAAGCAGGCGGTGAACCCAGGCAAGAACTTCGGCGCCTACGGTCTGCCGAAGGCAACCACCTTGTTCCTCATGCGCCAGCTTGCGCTCGAGCTAGGCGACCAGGGCATCCGCGTGAACGGCGTCAACGCCGACCGGATACGCTCAGGCCTCCTGACCGACAGTTTCATCGCCGAACGTGCAAAAGCCCGCGGCACGGACGAAGCCTCCTACATGGCAGGCAACCTTTTGAGGCGCGAAGTCGAAGCCCGCCACGTTGCCGATGCCTTTGTTGCCTTGGCGCAAATGGCACGCACAACCGCCCATGTTGTCACCGTCGATGGCGGCAACATTGAAGCGTCGCTGCGCTAGGAGAGACGATGGCTGACGGAAAGACGGTCAAAGACGTCGGCCATTCTGAGGCACAGCTCGCTCACGTGGCGATGCTCTATTACCGCGAGGGCCTAACTCAGAGCGAGATCGCGCAGCGCATTGGCCTGTCACGCGCGACCATCGTCAACTATCTACGCCTCGCGCGCGATCTCGGTATTGTCGATATCCGTATCCGTGGTGAGAGCTTCACGGCGTCTCCCTTGTCGCGTCAGCTCACCGAGCGTTATGGCCTGGCTGATTGCTACATCGCGCACCACGACATGGAACCGCAAAACGAAGAGGCAATCTTGGAGCGTGTCGCCCAATTGGCGGCGTCGGCTTTGCGGGACCTTCTCGAGCCGGGCGACTGTTTGGGTGTGGCGTGGGGTGAAACGGTCCAGCATGTTGCGCGGAAATTTCCCAACGGGCCGATTCCCAGTTTGAGCGTTCATCAGATGATCGGTTCGATGGACTTCAACCCGCTCTTCGCGCCGGAAGCTTGCGCTATTGAGATTGCCCGCAGAACCCTCGCCTCCTGCCGTACGCTCCATGCCCCGGCCGTGATCTCGACCGTTGGTCTCGCCTCACAGCTGCGCGCGGAGCCAGTGATTGCGCGCCAACTTGAAGAGATGTCCAGCCTCAATAAAGCGCTGTTTTCCGTAGGCAGCTTGTCCGTGCCGCTAACCCTGGTTGGGTCCGGCATGGCGACACGCGACCAACTGGAGGCCTATGTGGCCAAGGGCGCCAAAGGCGTGTTTTGGGGCCACTTCATCGATGGTGACGGCCAAGCCCTCGGAGGACCGCTATCAGGGCGTCTGATCGGCGCGTCATTGGACGATCTCAAAGCCATCAAAGTGCGGGTGCTGGTCGCATGCGGTCAGAGCAAGCGCGAAGCTATCGAAGCTGCGCTTCGCGGTGGTTTCGCCACCCATCTGGTGACGGACGAGGAAACCGCCAATTATTTGTTGAGGACGTGAAAACCAAAGAAGTCATGATCGGGGCACGTTTCATTGGGCGTTTTGGCTTCCACCGTATCCGTCGGCACCTTGGGGAACCTTTGAAGAGCAGCGCCTCGGCTTTTTGCCGTCGTTGAGTCCTCGACAGGCCAGACCTGTTTCCTTGTCGGGTTGGAAGACTAGCGGCCTTCGACCAAGCCGATGATTGGGGAGGTGCGGCGAGCAGCAGACGTTCGATGGGCGGTCTCCTTCAGCATGGAACCCATCTGATCAACCTAAGGGTGCGTCATTAACCGCAATCTAATCTGTTGTCGGGCATATATAGCGCCACTTTGTGAGTTCCTATGATGATACCCGCGCAGATATTCGACCAGATTTCCGACAAGTGCACGGAAGGACTTGCGCTCGCTTTGGCGAGCGATGAGGACGGCGCCATCATGGAGCTGCAATGGTGTAACCGAGCTTTCAGCAAAATCACTGGCTATGGTTCCGAGGACGTCGTCGGTCAACGTGGAACACTTCTAATCGGAGCTGATACAGAGCAGGACAAGCACCTGTTCATCATCGAAAAACTGATGAACTGGGAGACTTTTTCCGTCAAAGCGCTCAACAACCGGAAAAATGGCGAACAGTATTGGCAGAAGATGAGCTGGACGCCCTTGTCAGATCCAACCACAGGAAATCGATGGTGGCTTTGCTCGCTTATTGAGTTGGAGAGCCCGTCCGATGAACAAGCTCCGGGTGGCCCTCGTGGTAATGCCGCACATGAGAGCCGGGCAGCTGATATCTTCGCACAGAAGATCCGAAGGCTCGAAAAGGAAAACAATCGACTTCAAGACCTGGCCAAGTCGGTCGCAAAGGAGTCCAACGAAGACCCGCTTACGGGCCTTTCCAATCGACGGCATTTTGAGGTCGAGCTGAAGGCCTGGATCACGGCCCTGGGGCGAGGCGGGCCGGACTTTGCGGTATTCTACATCGATCTGGATCGTTTCAAATCCATCAACGACACATTGGGCCATGGCGCCGGGGACAAGCTACTGATCTCGGTGGCGCAAAGGTTGCGCAGTTTGGCTGAGCCTTCCGATCTGATTGCGCGCCTCGGTGGCGACGAGTTCGTCGTGCTGAAACCACTTGGCGAAAGCGCTCTTAACATCAGCAGTCTAGCCGACGAAATTGTGCATGACCTGCAGACGCCGTTCGCATTTGAGGGCAAGACCGCGCGGTGCAGTGCGAGTGTAGGTGTGGCCATCGCAAGCGCAAAGATGGACGATCCGGAACAAGTCGTAGCTGATGCTGACACTGCGCTCTACCATGCAAAATCGCACGGTCGGGCCCGGTGGTCGTTCTTCACTGAAGACATGCACGCCGAGTCGATCGCTAAAAAGCGCCTGGCATCGGATCTCCTGATTGCCTGCGAGAACAGGGAGTTTACGCCGTTCTTTCAACCATTGATCGATGCTGCAACCGGCAGAATTTCGAGTGCAGAGGTGCTCGTGAGGTGGCCTCATCCAGCAAGGGGCCTGCTCCCACCGGCCGCTTTTCTCGACACCGCAGCAAAAATGGGACTGCTCAAACGCATAGACGAGATCGTCTTTAGTTATCTGGGAGATACCTTGGCTAACCTCGATGCGGCGGGCATCAACCTACCTCGTGTTGCTGTCAATGTATCAGCAGGCCGTTTGGCCGATCCAACATTTATCCATGAGATTAGAAGTTCGGGTATCAATCCCGAAAGACTGACTGTTGAGATCCTCGAATCCGTTTATCTAGAAAGGATGGGTGACGTCGTCCGTTGGGCGTTGGACGAATTGGAAGATTTGGGCGTCACAATCGCGGTTGATGACTTTGGAACAGGACATGCTTCAGTCCAAGGCCTCTTGAAGATCCGGCCCTCGATTCTGAAGATCGATCGGCAATTCATCAAGCCTATTGTGGATGATGAAACGGCGAGATCGCTAGTGTCATCTATCATCGGTATTGGAAAAAGTCTGGGGACGCGGATCGTTGCTGAAGGCATTGAAACTGAAGATCATGCTAGGTTCACCAAAGAAATGGGATGCGACTTCCTGCAGGGCTTTCACTTTGGGAAACCAATGTGTGCCGACGACCTCAGGGACAAAGTGCTAGAAACAAGTGGTCAATTTTGGCGGGCCAATCAGCCGAGCGCAGAAGCTTCCGTTTTGGGCTCCTCAGATAGAGGAGAGGGGGCGGATCTTGAAAAGGCGGTATCGGCCTAAGGCCATTCCAGCGCCATTGGCGATCACCCCAATTGTGTGTCGGTGGCCGTTGCATCAAAACACTCTCACCAATTAACCTTTACGCATCAAGTCGGCGTTCACCACAACTTTTGGTGTTTTGTTTTCTGACAATTCAACCAATAATTTAGTGGGGATCGGGGTTCTTGATGGCGCTTAGCGCCAACGAACCCATACGAGGCATGCGGCAATGACGCTGGATACAGTTTTTTCGGACTTCGACGAGCGAAAAGCTCGCTCGTGGGGCAACCACATTCTCCACCTCAAGCACAATCTCCACGAACGCTCGGTTTTCGCCAATGATGGATTGGCGAAACTGCTTGATGCCATCCCAGGAAGGCACATAGCCATCAAGACCATGGGTGATCGGCGCAAAGGCTACGACTCTTCAGATTGGTCCTATTGTGAGCGAGGAGACCTGTCCGGAGCTCAGCTCATCGAAGCCGTTGCGCAAGGGCGAGTGTGGATCAACCTCACCAAGATTGACGACATTTCCCCGATGTTTGCGGATATGCTGGAGGAGATATTCGCATCCATTGCGGCGCATCTCCCCAACCTCAATGTGTACCGCAAACACCTGGGATTGCTGATCTCTTCGCCGAATGCGCAGGTCTATTACCATGCAGATGTGCCCGGCCAATCGCTTTGGCAAATCCGTGGTGAGAAACGCATTTATCTCTATCCAAACAGTTCGCCCTTTATGCGGGACACCGACCTCGAATGCATCATTCGCGGTGTCACAGAAGAAGATACTGTCGTCTACGAGCCATGGTTTGACGACCATGCAACTGTTTTTGACCTCAAGGGCGGCGATATGCTGACCTGGCCGCTCAATGCACCGCACCGGGTGGAAAACAAGGACTGTCTGAATGTTTCACTGACGACCGAGCACTGGACACCAGGCATTCGTCGTCACTTTGCGGTGCAGTATGGTAATGGCCTGCTGCGTTCCTTCGGGTGGACTCCAAAATCTAAAGATCTTTATGGCCCCAATGCTTGGGCAAAGTTCGGAATGACGGCATTATGGCGATGGACTGGTATGCAGAAGCGTCAAAGCTTTCGTCGGCAAACCAAGTTTCGGCTGGATGTGAAAGCACCAAATTTGCTCGTGCCGCTACCTACGACCACTTAATTCAAGCTCGCGTTTGAGGTTTAGATCGTCCGAATACGGGAGCGGCATCAATGGCCGGGAGACAGGACTTGACCTCGTTGCGAACAGTGCCTTGTGAGTGTTGCGAGCTGAGAAAGTGACAGGACAGACCAATGGGCTGGAGCTAAGTCTGCGTGCTGGTTTGCCGGACGCCCTACGCATACTGCTTGAGGAGTATCCAAGACATGGCTGGGTAGGCCACCCAAGCTACCAGGGCCTGATTAGTTTCTGGCTAGACCGACACATGATGTTTCGGCGTCTGCTTGAGAAGCTTAAAGGTAACGTCGTTGCTTGCCTGGATGGGGAGATGGAGGCGAAACACCATGCAGTTCAACTTGCGCGTTTTGGGTCCATGTTTGTTGGTGAGTTGCACACCCACCACAACATCGAAGACATGCACTATTTCCCGATTCTTGTGCAAAAAGACGCGCGGATTGCGACCGCGTTTGATTTGCTCGACAAGGACCATCAAGCGCTCCATGAGCTTCTTGATCGCTTTGTCGAACAGGCAAATGATGTCTTGCAGCGCTCTGAGGACCAAAAAGGCGCGCTTGGTCGATTTATTGATGAGGTCGACGGATTGGAGAGACTCGTCGATCGTCACTTGATCGATGAAGAAGAGACCGTGGTTCCTGTTGTCCTGAAATTTGGTGCAGGCGGCTTGGAATAGCGTGCTCACCTTCGCCGCTGCCGTCTTCTTTTTGATCATTACGCCAGGGCCTGGTGTTCTGTCGACGGCAGGCGTTGGCTCGGCATTTGGGGCGCGTGCGGGTGTTTCCTACCTCACCGGACTGTTCATTGGATCCAATCTCGTATCTATCGCCGTGGTTAGCGGACTTGCTGCCATGCTTCTGGCCGACCCACGCATTCGCTTGGTTCTGTTCGCATTGTCCTTCGGTTATCTGAGCTACCTAGCTTTGCGCATTGCTTTAGCGGGTAGTCGTATCGCATTCATTGAACGGGCGAAGTCGCCGGGTGTGAAGGGCGGCATCCTTCTTCAGATCATCAATCCAAAAGCGTATGCTGTAAGCACCGCGCTGTTCACCGGGTTCGGTTTTTTGCCGGGGAGCTATGGGGCTGAGGTGGCGGTCAAGTTCGTTATTCTGAACCTAATTTGGGTGCCAATCCACTTTTTCTGGCTATGGGCGGGGATATCTCTCCACCGCCTCGATCTTTCGGATCGTACGCACAGAGCGATTAACTTTATCATGGCCTCGTCGATGATGGTGGTTGTGCTTCTCGCACTCGCGACGCAGTTTGCAGGCTGATTGTGTTGGACTGGCTCACAGGTCGTCATCGAAGTCGCCAGAGCACCTAAAATAGCACCGGACGTTCAGCGTTCGTTCGATCCTTCGCCAGACCGACGTTCTGTTAGCGGTGGGTTGGTGACTGGCGCGCGCTCGCGAAACACAGGAATGCGCCACCCAAAACGGATCGAACCAGCACGCAAGCAAAGAGTGACGCCTGAAGCTGCCGCAACCGATAGCGCGGCCGAGCCAGGAATGATGGCTTGGGCCATGACGCCCGCGACAGCGCCCGCCAAGGCCGCGCTGACGTAAAGTTCCTGCTTGCTCAGGACGAGCGGAATCTCATTGGCGACCACATCGCGCATCAGCCCACCGAAGGTTCCGGTGACAACGCCCATCACCACAATCACCGCTGGCGATGCACCAGCACCCTCAGCAATTACAACACCCGCACTGACCGCAACCGATAGGGCAATCGCATCCAGCCAGACAATCGCCTGGTACCGTGAGTCAAGTCGATGGGCCGAGAAGAAAACGATCACACCGGCAAGACAGGCGACGCCCAAAATGTGCGGACTTTCCATCCAGAAAATCGGGTTCCGGTCGAGGAGAACGTCGCGCAGTGTCCCACCACCGACGCCTGTAAGGCAGGCCAAGAACAGAAACCCGATCAAATCGAGACGCGCGCGAGATGCCACCAACGCGCCCGTGAGGGCAAAGACAAAAACGGCCAGCAGGTCGAGTCCAATTACCACCGCCATCGTTACACCTCCAGGCTACGTTTCTTGGTGCAAGGCTTCTGTCTAACGACTGCGTGGTAGGTGCGAAAGAGGCGTGTTTGACCTTGCCTAGCCAGGCAAAGTTCTGCGTGGCACGCATGAACGTCGTGTCGGACCGCTTGCAAGCACGACCTGGAACAAGCACAACTTCCCGTTTCATGCGACCCATGGACATGAAACTCTTCGCTCACATTCAATATTGATTCTTAGGGCGCTGGGGTCATCTCATGCACAAACATTTGACCTTAGCCTGCCGAGCATCACAAGCCGGCACCGCTGACACGCAGCAGCGAATAGGCGAGCGCCAGCGCCCCCCAACAGACAAAGAAGCCCCAATAAAAGGTGCAGTAGGCAAATGGGCCGAGCGCCTCATACACGTGCTTCCGGTCTACCCAAACGAGCACGATATTGATGTACAGTGAGATGGCACCGGCTGCTCCAAACAGCACATAGCCCCAAGGCTGCGCAAAGCCGATACCGACGCTCCCCAGGACGAAAAGCGGTAGGAAGAACAACAGGTCGGTGCGCGCGAACCCGACGTTCATGTCGAAGTGCGTGGCATCGCGCCACGTCTTGCCCTTACCGTTCATCAGGTCAGACGCCGCTTGGCTGCGCGGATCCTTCAGAAAGACCGCATAAACGTAAGTCAGAATGCCATGCGTCAACGCGCCAAAGGCAACAAGCGTCCATGTTAGGAAGGTCGGCTCCATCGGTGCACCTCTTAGTTGCAGCCGACTTGGTTCGCCGCCGGCGGGTTGGGACGCTCGAACATGACCAAAGCGTACAGGAGAAAGGTCCACCCATGTTGACGACAATCATTGGTGTGTTGGTCATCGTGCTGGGACTGATCTGCTGGGTCGGTCAATCGCTCGTTGTGGTCGCACCGGACCTAGCGATACGACTAGGCGTCGGCGAACCTGAAGACGAACTCGACCGTTCCATGTACCTGTTTGAGCGCTGGTCCCAAGGCATCCCCGACATCGCGTTAACTTGGATGCTTCCGACAGCAGCCCTCTTGATGCTACTCAACGTCGGCATCTGGCCGGTTCTGGCGCTGATTGGTGGCGGTATCTATCTCTATTTCCCGGCGGTTTTCATCATAACCCGGATTGTGCTGCGAAGAGATGGCAAGAAGATCGGGAAGCCCGGGTCTGTGGCGACAGCCTACATCCTCGGCGTCTGTTGGATGATTTCGGCGCTCATCATGATCGCTCTGGCTGTAAGCGCGCTCGGACCGATCTTTTGACGCAGCTAGGAAGGATTCAAAACATGGCCGTGACCATTCGCAAAGCCACTCCAGGCGATGCCGAACTGTTGGTGCGGGTCATCGACATGGCGAGCGAGGGACTCTTGCCGACCCTTTGGGAGGCGATGGCCCCTGAAGGCATGGACGCCACCGCCGTTGGCTTGTCGATGGTGAGCGCGCAGGACGGCGAGTTCAGTTTCGCGAATGGATTTGTCCTGGAGAATGACGGCAAACCCATAGGCGGCATGATTGGCTATCCCCTGCCGGACACACCAAAGCCTCCAGACCCAGCTGTCCCCGCAGCCTTTGCGCCCATTGAAGAGCTGACGAACCTCGCGCCAAGCCACTGGTACGTCAATGTCGTCGCCCTAGACCCTGCCTGGCGTGGCAATGGCCTCGGCTCTGCCCTGTTGGATGAAGCGGAAGGGCAGGCGCTGAGCGCTAAGTGCCCCGGCATGGCTCTCATCGTTGCCGCCTCCAATGCTGTCGCACGCCACGCCTATGAACGAGCGGGATTTCTGGAAGTGACCCGCCGACCCTTTGATCTTTCCGAGTTCGGCGAGGAGTCGACGGAAGCTGTGTTGATGATCAAAACAATCGCAGCGGCCAGTGAGCCCTGAACCTACGACCAGAGCAATCAGCGCCAGCACGACACGCCATTGGCTAAGAACCGCCTGGCCGTTGTGGCCAGCCCACTTTTTGCCTTGCCACATATCAAGCCCGTGAGGCTCAGCCCACAGCCGCTTGTGATCCAAATATCGCCACAACTCCGACAAAATTTTACGTAAGGTCATATTCACTGGGCTGGATCGTTTGGGTGAGCGCGAGCAAAGGCTGTGGCGCCTGAAATGCGGTTGACGCGGTAGCTTACCGGGCAACCAGAATACGTCACGTCTCCTCAGGGCTCGTCCACTTTTTTTTGAGTGGGAGATCCAGTGATGGAATTCAGACGCAGATCCGTTTCCTTTCCATCGGCCAGTACGGTCGGACCAGTTACGTCGAATTTCACCGAAGTCTTCCCCCGAGCCGTCGTCTCCGCAGTGGCTGGTCTGGCCGGGTTCGCTTCGGGATATGATGATCAAGACGATCGGCCCTTCGGCGAGTTGCAGGTCAACATTGAGACGTCCATCAACGGCGACTCGGTCGAGGTTGTCGTGTCTTACGGATTGCGCGATTGGTCCGGGCAATTTGACGATGCCTACCTCGGCTTGATCGACGTGGTGCTCTTCGTCGAGCTGGAAGGGGCAAGCCCGGCGGCCGAACGCGAAGACCTGCAGATCACAGGCATTGAGTTTAACCAGGCGACCCAGACCTTCCGCAGCGCGCTGCATTTGCCTGCCGCTCAGGTGCAGCCCGACAACTCGATTCCGTTGGTTGCAGGGAAACCAACCGGGGTACGTGTCTACACCGACTACGACCCGAACTCGGGTTTGCCAGCGATCACATCCCTCTCCGGCGAGTTGGAAGTTCGAACGCCCACCCAAACCGTGACCATCGCACCGATCGAAGACATCACCCCTATTCGCGATACGCAGATCAATCGCGGGATCTTCGAGCATACGCTGAACTTTGTAGTCGACGAACAGTTCTGCCAAGGCGACGTGGATTTCCGCGTTAACGTGTTCGATGCGGCAGACCCGACGCAGATTTCCAGCGTTTCGCAGCAAACGCGCAGCTTCATCAACTTGGCGCCCATTCGCATGTTCATCGTGGGCATCAACTACACGTTTGATTCCAACAACATTCCGGCGCCCACGCTGGCCGATGTTCTGCCATTCCTGTCCTTCATGGAGCGGACCTATCCTACGCCATCGGTCGATACCGTTGGCTACGCAGTCCTGCAAGACTTCGACAAGGACGTGGTGGATGGGAATGGTCTGGACGAAGCCAACAAACTGATCCGCGACCTCAAGGGCGACTCGGAAGACGTCTACTTTGGGGCTTTCCCACCGGGCGTGACCTTTGGAGAGTTTACCGGTCAGCAGACGCGCGGTGTGTCGTCGGGCGCACTCGATCAAGTGCTTATCGCGCATGAAGTTGGGCACGCCTTCGGCCGACTGCACGCACCGTGCGCCGTTCCATCGGCTTGCGATAATCCAGCAGATCTCGACGACAGCTATCCCCAATACAACAGCTATGCGCGCCACAGCATCGGCGAGTTCGGGTTCGACCCGCTGGAGTCAAACACCGCGAACACTGTGAAGTCTCCAGCCGATCGCTTCGACTTTATGAGCTACGCCTTCATCAATCGATGGATCAGCCCGTACACCTACGTTGCGCTGATGGATCCTGGCTCTCCCGTCAGTGGTGCAGGTGTCGCCGCTGCAAGCGTTAACCCGCAAGGGCGCGGTGTTTGGGACCCCAAAAAGCGCATGATTCTCTTCTTGGACATGAAGATCGACCAACTTTGTCGCGTCGAGCGGCGGACCTCGTTCCACTTTCCAGCCTTTGCCTTCGAGCGACGCGGCGACCTATCACCATTTCGGGCCGAGTTTTGGGATGAGTGCCACCGGGTCTTGTCGTGCCACAAGCTTTATGTCGACCCGGCAAACTGCACCAAAGACTGCTGCTGCTACGAGTTTTACGCGAAACTTCGGTACCCTGAAGGCGCCCGTTGGCTGGTCATCTACGACGGCAAAGAAAAGATCTACGAGGAGTGCATCCCCGATCCGCCACGCGTGTCGATCAAGTGCGACTACGATCCGCGCAAAGATGCGGTCTCCGTCGATTGGTCCGCCGAAGGACATGGCATTGACGATGATGACATTTGGTACATCGTCCAATGGCAAGATTTCGATGGGACGTGGCGCGGGCTGATGCCACGCACCCAAGAACACGCGGCGGTTGTACCAACCGAGCTGATCGGTCGCCGTCGGCAGATGTCGATCAGGGTGCTGGCCTCGTCCGGCATCGCGACAGGCTTGGGCGAGTGCACGGTCGATATTCACAGGGACCGGCCCGTGCCAGCGGCAAGCGTTGCAGTCACCCGCACTGAGGCGGGAGCGGCGATCGCCTACGTCACCGATACAGCAGGGCACTCTCTGCCCGATCCTGGCTTCGTTTGGTTTGACCAAGACGGCCGTGAGATTGGCCGAGGGCGCCGGCTGGGAGCGCGCGCGGCACGCGCCGTGGAGTCTTTCTCGGCGGTTGCCACCAACTACCAGGGGCGAACAGGTCGTGCCCGGCAACGCCCACCGAGGCTCACCGATGCGCCCGCCAAATCGCCAGAAACCGACTATCGCCAACAGTAGCGCCCTTTGAACAATCGCAGGAAGGAGTTCCTGAAATGCAGATCCGAAACCTGACCCTTAACTTTCCCCTCTTGAAGTTCAGCGATTTTGGGTCGCTCCCGGCGGGGACGACATCAGACAGCGTCTTTCCGAGAACGTCTCCCTCCGTCGGGCTCGGCATCACGCCCGGGATCGATGAGGTTGAGTTCGACACCCCCCCGAGCCAAGTCGTGGCGATCCTGACCGGCTTCCGCGTCTTTTACGAACAGCCCGATGACCGACCATTCGGCAACCTGGAAGTACGCGTTGGCCAGCCAGCGGCGGTTGAGGGCAGCGACACGCGTTTTGCGGTTCCCGTGACTTTCGGTTTGCGGGATTGGAGTGGCGACTGGGATGACGAGCACGGCGCCGAAATCACAATCGCCGTCATCGGCGACTGATCTCAGGCCATCACCCCCCGCGCACGGCGCAAACCGCCAAAGCTGGCATGGGAACGTGATACACCTGGCCTATACGGTGTTCTTCCGGCGCCTCCCTCATGTCGACCAAACGCTGCGCGGTGCCAAAGACGATCCTCAACAGCGGCGACTCCGGTGGGTCGATCCAATGGCTGAGCGCGACCGGGCCGTCTGGCTTCAAACGCGCGCCATCTCACCAACATCATTTGCGGGATGCCGACATGCATCACCCCAATTGAACAGATCACAGCATCTGCGCGCACGAGGCTATGAACGGGCGAGCTTTCTCGAAGTTACCCGTCGCTCCCTTGATCTTTCCGAGTTCTGCAAGGAAGCCACAGAAGCCCTGTTGATGGTCAAGATAATCAAGCCAAGAACCTGCTTATCATCACGCGAGGTTGATCTCCATCAGACCGAAGCGCGGTGAACCAGTGTATTAGCCTCCGATGAGAAACCAGTTTGGGGATGTCGTCCTATGGAGCAAACTCCAGAGTTTCAAAGGGCCAGAGCACGTGCTCAGGCGAAGGTTGGCTTTTTCGTGCATGTCGGCATTTTTGTCGGCGTGATGGTGCTGTTGGTGATCATAAACCTGCTCACGTCACCCGCGCAGCTCTGGTTCATTTGGCCGTTGATGGGTTGGGGTCTTGCGGTCGCAATTCATGGCGCTCGTATCTTCCTGAAAGCCGACAAGGAAGCTATCGTTGACGCATTGGCCGTCCGCGAAATGGTTGAAAACAGCCAAGACGAACGCAGCCCCAGACCTGAATGATTCGCGGCGGCACAGCATCGGATCGGCCCTTTGACATACTGTTGTGGGGCGCGACCGGGGCCACGGGTCGACGCGCTGCCCACCATCTTGCCAGACGATGCGACGAACAACGCTTGGTCTTGGCCATTGGTGGGCGAAACCAAGCCAAGCTGGATGCTGTGCTGGGTGCGCTGCCCAAGACCCGCAATCATATTGCCGTGCTCGTTGGTGACAGCCACGACGAAGCGTTCCTGAGCAAGATGACGGCGCAGACGAGGGTTGTCGCTTCGACAGTCGGTCCATTTGCACTCTACGGCAGCGAGCTGGTGGCTGCTTGCGTCGCCAATGGCACCCATTACTGCGATCTGACGGCCGAACCGCAGTGGATGCGGGCGATGATCGACGCCCATGATGAGCAAGCCCGTGAAACCGGCGCCCGGGTTGTCCATGCCTGCGGGCATGACTCAATCCCGTCCGATCTTGGCGTGCAGTTCTTGCAAGGCGCCGCGCTCGCCGATTATGACCAGCCCTGCAAACGGGTCACGACGCGCGTCTCCCAAATGAAAGGCGGCTTTAGCGGTGGCACGGTGGCGAGTTTTCTCAATGCTATGAAACTGCGCGAGATCGATCCCGACTTCAGCCGTCTGTCGGTTGATCCCTATGCACTGTGCCCGGAAGGCGAGCGGGACGGTCCCGATGGGCCAGACCGCATGATGCCTATCGAGGTCAGCTGGGACGCTGATCTTAAGGCTTGGACGAAGCCGTACTTCATGGGGCCGATGAACTCGAAAGTCGTGCGCCGTACCAACGCGATCATGAACTATCCTTACGGTCGCAACTTTAGTTACCAAGAAACTGGGCTAACCCAAAGCGGCATCGGTGGTTGGTGGGCCGCCATGCGATCCACACTGTTTGGCCGCTTGTTCCTGACGCTAATGGCCATGCCGTCCACACGCGGGTTTCTGCAGCGCCGCGTGCTGCCAAAATCCGGCGAAGGGCCGAGCAAGGAAGTTCGCGAATCTGGCTCTTATGAGTTGATCCTGGTAGGCGAGCAGGACGACGGCACGATTTTGAAGGCGCGCATCACAGGGCAAGGCGATCCTGGTGTGCGATCGACGACGTTAATGTTGACCGAAGCAGCCATCTGTCTTGCCGAAGACACCGACAAATTGGTCGTAGGCGGGGGCTTTTGGACACCGGCAGCGGCAATGGGCAGGCTCTTAAGAGACCGGATCACCACACATGCCGGACTAGAGTTTGAACTGCTCTAGCGCCTTATTTCCCCTAGGCTCTGTATTCCTCGCCAACAAACGATCGTTTTACCCGCTAGCAGCTGTCGATAACGCATTCAGCACAACGACGCCGGCGAGGATTAGCCCGATTCCCAGATAGGCATAGCCATCAAGCTGCTGGCCGAAGACTATTGCCCCGACGATCGTCACGCCTGCAATGCCGCCGCCCGCCCAGACAGAGTAGGCAACGCCCAGCGGCATGGTGCGCACGACGAGCGACATCAGATAAAAGGCAAATCCAAAACAGATTAGCGTAAGCCCCGCATAATGGAGCTTGGAAAAGCCGTCGGAAAGCTTCAGCGACGTACTGGCGAGTATCTCAATCGCGACGCCGGCCGCCAACAAGACCCAATGCATGGTCATTCTCCCTTTCTGCGGAACGCTTTTTGACCCAGTGACTACCGGAACCACACCTTACTCTCTGAAGTAGCCGAGCACTTTTGTGTCGACGCTGGCTGCTGTCAGGAAACCACCCTAGACTGCCGGAAACCGTGACATCGATCCCAAAGCACTTGGGCTGGGCCAGCTTAGGCGAAGCGGGCATCCCTTGGCCTCCAATTGTGGAGGTATTGCGCGATAGGCTGAGCAAATAACCGCAGCCACCGGATGCCCCATCTCGCTTGTCAGCCCATTGGCAACGCGTGTCAGCTATTCCAAAGCTAGCCCGATCGAGAGCACGTGCTGTGTCACTCCGCAGCCTCCGCATAGTCGGTCATGGGCGGACAGGTGCAGTTGAGGTTCCTGTCGCCCCATGCGTTGTCAACCCGATTCACGGGCGGCCAATACTTGTCAACGCGGAAGGCGCCGACCGGGAAGCAGCCGGTTTCGCGCGAATATGGCCGATCCCACTCTTTCACCAGATCTTCCATAGTGTGCGGCGCGTTCTTGAGCGGATTGTTCTCTTTGTCGATGCGCCCGTTTTCGATGTCGGCGATCTCGCGGCGAATGGCGAGCATGGCATCGCAGAAACGATCCAACTCAGCTTTGGTTTCAGATTCTGTTGGTTCAATCATAAGTGTTCCAGCCACCGGCCAGCTCATGGTCGGCGCGTGGAAGCCGCAATCCATCAAGCGCTTGGCAATGTCTTCGACCGTGACCCCAGCAGAATCCGCAAACGGGCGCGTATCGATGATGCACTCGTGCGCGATCCTCCCTTTAGGCCCCTTGTAGAGAACGTCGAAGGCGCCCTCGAGCCGCTTTGCGATGTAATTGGCATTGAGAATGGCAACACGCGTCGCTTGGGTGAGCCCTTCGCCGCCCATCATCAGACAGTAAGCCAGCGAAATGGGAAGCAAAGATGGCGAGCCATAAGCCGCCGCTGAAACCGCGCCTTCGCCGGACCTTGGGTCACCAGGAAGATGCGGGATAAGGTGGGCTTTAACGCCAATCGGTCCCATGCCTGGGCCACCGCCACCGTGCGGGATGCAGAAGGTCTTGTGTAAATTGAGGTGGCTTACATCGCCGCCTAGGTCGCTTGGGCGCGACAAGCCGACCATGGCGTTCAAATTCGCGCCGTCGATATAGACCTGCCCCCCGTGCTCATGGACGATGGCACAGACTTCCGAGACTGTTTCCTCAAAGACGCCATGCGTCGAGGGATAGGTGATCATGCAGCCAGCCAGGTTCTCCGAATGGTGCTCGGCCTTGGCGCGAAAATCATCCAGGTCGATGTCACCAGCGTCGTTTGACTGAATCGGTACGACCGTCCAACCAACCATCTGCGCTGACGCTGGGTTGGTGCCGTGCGCGGACATTGGGATCAGGCAAATCTTACGGTGATCGTCGCCGTTTGCCGAGTGATAACCGGCAATGGCCAGTAGCCCGGCATATTCGCCCTGGGCACCAGAGTTCGGCTGCATCGAGATAGCGTCATAGCCAGTTACGTCGCACAGCTTGGCGCACAGATCGTCGATGACCTCGCGATATCCCTCTGCCTGATCGTCGGGGACATAAGGGTGCAGAAGCGCAAACTCGTCCCATGAGACAGGCATCATCTCGGCGGCCGAGTTGAGCTTCATGGTGCAAGAACCAAGAGGAATCATGGCTCTGTCGAGCGCTAGGTCACGATCCGCAAGACGGCGCATGTAGCGCACCATCTCGGTTTCAGCCCGGTTCATGTGGAAGATGGGGTGGGTCAGATAGGCTGTGGTCCGGATCAGCTTGTCCGGCAATTGGTAATAGGGGGTGAAGTCGTTATCTTCCCGCTCAATACCGAAAGCACGCCAAACGGCTTCAAGCGTTGCCGGGCGCGTTCGTTCATCCAAGGTGATGCCCACTTTGGTGGTGCCAACGCGCCGCAGATTGATGCCTTCGTCAACGGCTGATTTCAGAACTGCTTGCTGCAGGGGTCCAACATCGACCGTGATGGTGTCGAAATATGTGTCGGGCTCAACCACAAACCCGGCAGACTGAAGCCCCTCGGCAAGCCGTACTGTTTTGCGGTGGATGCGCTGGGCGATGGCTTTCAAACCATCAGGGCCGTGGAAAACGGCGTAGAAGCCAGCCATGACGGCCAACAGCGCCTGAGCTGTGCAAACATTTGATGTGGCTTTCTCGCGCCGAATATGCTGTTCGCGGGTTTGCAGCGCCAAGCGGTAGGCGCGGTTGCCGTGCCGATCGATCGAAACGCCAACAATCCGACCGGGCATGGCCCGCGCATGTTGTTTGCGTGTTGCCATATAGGCTGCATGCGGCCCGCCATAACCCATCGGCACGCCGAACCGCTGGGTTGAACCAACGGCAATGTCCGCACCCATGGCGCCTGGCTCTTTAAGCAGTGTCAGCGAGAGCGGGTCGGCAGAGATGATGCCGATGGCCTTGGCAGCGTTGAGCCGCGCGATGACGTCCGTGAAGTCGCGCAGATGGCCGTAGGTGCCCGGGTATTGGAAGATCGCACCAAAGACGGTTTCGGCATCCAGCTCATCTGGATCGCCGACGACGACTTCGATGCCCAAAGGTTCAGCACGGGTCTTGATGACATTGATGTTCTGAGGGTGGCAGTTTTCATCGACAAAGAACCGAGATTTCATTTTGGTCTTGGCGATGCGTTGCGCCATTGTCATGGCTTCGGCGCAAGCTGTTGCTTCATCCAGAAGCGACGCGTTGGCGATTTCCAGACCCGTGAGATCGGACACCATGGTTTGGAAGTTAAGCAGCGCTTCGAGACGACCCTGTGATATCTCTGGCTGGTAGGGCGTGTAGGCCGTGTACCAAGCCGGGTTCTCAAAGATATTCCGCTGGATCGCCGGTGGCGTGACCGTGCCGTGATAGCCTTGTCCGATGAGCGAGGTCAGGACACGGTTCTTGGACGCAACGTCGGCCATGTGGTGCAGCAACTTCCGCTCCGACATAGGGCGCCCGAACTCAAGTGGTTCCTTTTGACGAATAGCCGCTGGAATGGTCTCAGCGATCAGAGCCTCTAGATCCGGCACTCCGACGAGCGCAAGCATATCAGCCATCTCTTTAGGCGAGGGGCCAATGTGACGGCGGTTGCCAAAGTCGTAGGGCAGATAGTCAGTCGGAACAAAAGTCATCGGGCGCTCCAAGTTTATCCAATTAGGGCCTTGTAGGCTGCTTCATCCAGAAGCTCGTCCATTTGCGAAGCATCGGTCGGCTTGATCTTGAAAAACCACGCGCCGCCCATGGCGTCTTCATTCGCAAGGGCGGGATTCTCGCTCAGCGCTTCATTGGTGGCCACGACCTCACAATCCACCGGCGCGACAATCTCGGAGGCAGCTTTGACGCTTTCAATCACCGCCATTTCATCGCCCTTAGAGAAGGACTGGCCAACCTCCGGCAGCTCTACAAAAACAACATCGCCCAGCTGGGTCGCGGCGTACTCGGTGATGCCAACAGTAACCTGATCGCCCTCAGGTTTGAGCCATTCGTGCTCCTCGGTGAACTTCATGGTGATCTCCTCGATCTAGCGCTTAAAGTTTGCCGGGGTGAACGGAAGCGGCGTAACCATGACCGGTAGCCGCTTACCCCGCAGTTCACCGAAGACCTGCGTACCAGGTTCGGCAAGGTGACTTTCAACATAGCCCATTGCGACCGGGCCGCCGACGGTTGGACCGAAACTTCCCGATGTGACCCGACCTATCGGCGTGGGTGCATCTTCGGAAGCAAACAACGCCACTCCCTCACGCATCGGCGCCCGGCCCTCAGGCTGCAAGCCGACACGCCGACGGGCAACGCCGTCAACCAGTTCAGTTAAAATTCTCTGCGCTCCGGGAAATCCCCCTTCTCGGGCGCCGCCCTTACGCCGGACCTTTTGGATCGCCCAGGTCAGATCAGCCTCAACAGGCGTGGTTTCGGTGCTGATATCGTTGCCATAGAGGCATAGGCCCGCTTCCAATCGTAGGCTGTCTCGTGCGCCCAGACCAATGGGTTCCACATCTGGGTAGTCCAAGAGTTGGCGTGCAAGCGCAGTCGCGCCTGAGGCCGGGACCGATATCTCAAAGCCATCTTCACCGGTGTAGCCAGCGCGGGCGACCTCGCAGGTCACGCCATTTAGTTGAAGCGTCGCGACATCCATAAACCGCATGTCACGCACTTCAGGTGCCAGACCGGCCAAGACGGATTCTGCAGCTGGGCCCTGCAAGGCGATCAGCGCACGCTCATCCAACTCGGTCACAACGTCGTCGCCCAAGGCGGATTTTATATAGGCAATATCGTCTGCCTTGCAGGCGGCATTGACGACGGCGAAGATGTGATCACCTCGGTTGGCCAGCATAAGGTCATCAAGTATGCCGCCAGCGTCATTAGTGAGCAGGCCATACCGCTGCCGACCTTCCTTCAGCCCCAAAATGTTGACGGGTATAAGCGCCTCAAGCGCTAAAGCCGTGGCGTCATAGTCTGCGCCTTTGATGATGACTTGGCCCATATGGCTGACGTCGAACAGGCCGGCCTTTTGGCGCGTGTGAATGTGTTCCTTCATCACGCCCAGCCTATATTGAACAGGCATTTCGTAACCGGCGAAAGGCACCATCTTGGCACCCAACTCCAAGTGCAAGTCGTAGAGCGGTGTCCGTGATAGTTCGCTCAATGTCAGCCTCTCAAATTCCGAGCCGATCTGACCTGCAACCAAGTGTCGGCATCTCTCATTGCGGGAATTCGAACCCCACTCGAAATGCCCCCTCTGTCCATTTGCCTGAGAACGCTATCCCTTCGGCGGACGCGAATTTGCGCGTCACTCTCCAGAGTGTGTTCATCGATATTGGTCCGTTTGCCTGAGAGTTTCCGGGGCGGTTGCTCCTTCGGCACTGGTCAATCCAGTTCTCCCGACATCGATGGGAACACTGAGTTAACGTTCCGATCCTTGAAAAGGCAAGTTCTTGAGGCTTCAACACTGCGATTGGCTGTTGACCAGTGGTCGACAAACAAGAGGCGTTGTGCCGTGAGATGATGACCAGAAGACAATTTGAACGGCTTCTCAAGCTTGGTCTGCAAAGAAATTTGGGAGCGTTTCACCACTTGCCCAACCGAAAGAGAGCCAAGGCCACGACCAGTCCAGGCCGGCGAGAGGTCGTGGAAAACCGCCTGTCTCAGAAGTTGTCGCCCGACCCAATGCCAACAATTTCGCCAAGCCTACCATTCATGGCGGTGATTAGTCTCACGCAATCAGGAGATTGGCACCCGGCAAAAAGCAAGTGCATCATCGTTTGGACGCAACCCAACACCAGGTCGGTCGGGTAGGGTGCGTGCGCCGTCGACCATAGGCGGTGGCTCCCCAAGCATTCGCCAAGAGATGCGATTCTGTGCGCGATGCAATTCAACCGCGACATCCGCCATCACGCCACACATCCGGTGCAGAAGCAGCAGATCCCATCCACCCGCTGGAGTCGCTGAGTCAGGCGCAAGGACTGGAACTTGCCCAGCGCCTTAAAGCGCAAATCGGCTTCGCAATCTCCGCAGAGATTGAAAGCCGACATCAATCAGCTGGTAGCGATCAGTGAACCATGAAGACAGGCACGGTGGCATCGCGGGTGACGTCTGTGGTGACACCGCCGATAATGTCATGACTGAATTTGGAATGCTCAAAAGCTCCCATCACGATCAGTTTGGCACCGCGTTTGTCAGCCTCTTCGAGCAGGGTTTTCGCAACGGCACCGGATCGAGGTAGTGTTTCGGCTGTCGCGTCGATTCCGTGTCGATGCATGTTTTCTAAGAGGCGATCCGTGCCACGCGGTGTTTTGCCGACGCTTACGACGGATACCTCGGCTTTTTCCGCCAGGATATCCATCGCCTCACTGATGGCGCGAGCTGCTGATCGCTTTCCGTCCCAAGCAACCAACGCATGGTCGGCCAATCCGAGAGCTTCGTAGCCGTCAGGCACCACAAGCACCGGACGGCCACTCTTCAGAGCCAGCAGGTCCGGGTGAGCCGACAAATGCTCATCGCTCGCGATTTCAGAATGGACGCCAGTGACTATTAGGTCAAACGTGTGTGCAAACTCGGATAGCGGGCCGTCCTTGGCGGGATCAAGTTCGACGAAACGCGTTGCGTCGTTTAGCCCGGCAGCCCTGGTCTGGTCGGTGAATCGTTCTTCTATCGATCGAACCAAATCGGCGTCGGCCGCATACATCTGGTCCAGCAGGTTGTTGGGAATATGCGCTGTATAGTGGCGTTCCAACAGAGACCGTCCGTGGCTCAACACACCAGTTATGTGGGCGCCGTGGTGGACCGCAAGCTTAATAGCATGCTGGAGGCTACTACCATGCGCCGCTTCTCCGCTGTAAGCGCACAAGATGCTCTTGATGCTCATCGTTGGGGCTCCTCAATCGAGACGAAACTACTGTGCCCAACATACAGCGCCTTCTTGCTATGTGCACGCCGCGATTGGCCACGACGGATCGCCGGGAGTCTATCGCGCCGGGTTTGCCACTGAGCTTGCAGGTGCATGCGTCGAATGTCAGCTTGGCCGCGCGCGGCCGCGTGGTTGGCCCTTATAGTGAAAGGGGTGCTACCAGGCGTGCCGTGTGCCATCCCATTGAAAAAACTCTCCGCTGTCTTCCAATGTGACGCTTGCCAGGACGTTGTCTATAAGTCCGCGAATCGATTGCTCCGCCGTTAAGTCCGCAGCCTGGCCTCCCATGTCGGTCTTTACCCAGCCTGGGTTGATAACCAGACAAATGACCCCGTCTTCGCGCAGCTCGATCGCCATATTGCGGTTCATCATGTTCAACGCCGCCTTCGACGTTGTGTAGCCATAGTGACCTCGTGGATTTGTTTTCTCCGCAATGCTGCCAAGCCACGACGATACACTGATGACGACGGGTCGAGGTGCTTTGCTCAGAAGCGGCCGCAAATGCTTGACCATCAAGATCGGTGAAACACTGTTGATCCTCACATGGCGGAGGATCTCCTCGGCTTCGAGGTCCGCCAATCTGCTGCTCTTGGCAACAACCGCCGGATCGGGATCATCTTTGGAGTTGACCCCTGCATTGTTGACCAAGACATCTAGGTGATCGACTTCGAGGACGATCTCTTCGACAAGGGCTTTGATCGCCGTCTCATCGCCGACATCCACCGCCTTGGCGATGACATTGCAGCCTTCTTCCTGAAGCATCTCAGCTGCCGCCTGAGCGCTGTCGAACCGCCTCGCCGTGAGGAACACCATGTAGCCATCGCGGCCTAACTGGCGACACCATTCCAGTCCGAGACCCTTATAGGCGCCGGTGACCAAGGCTGTTTTCATGGGTTCTTGCTCTGTCTGTTCCAGGATGCGTTCTGACCGTGCCCGCCAGCTCTACCGTAAGTCAAAGTCCAGCAACAAAAGGGCGACTGTAGAGAATTCGTATCAAACGGTGGATGATCGATATTTCAGTTCAGTTATGCTCGCACGATCCGGTAGTTGAAATCGGCGTTCCCCACGGCGCCCCACATGCGCAGCCAGAACGGCATGAGCCCCTCCGTCCCACGCGCGGCAGCCAAGGGCCCTAGATCAACTGGGTCACGCCAGCCGAACTCCGCTAGCATGGCGACCACATCTGCTTTGGCGGCATCGTCATCGCCGCACAGGAAAACGTCGTGTTCTCCAGGAACGCGGCTCGGGTCGACCATGATCTGGTGGTTCATTGTGTTGAGCGTTTTGACCACCTTGGCGTCCGGCAACCGCTTTTGAAGTTCCTCAGCCGCCGATGTGGTATTGGAAAGTTCGGGTATCAGCGTGGGCGGCATCCCCTGGGATGTATCGAGCGGGTTGGTGACATCGATGATCGTCTTGCCTGCGACGGCGTCGTTCGTCACAAGGTCTGCGACGTCCAAGATGCGACCGCCGCTGACGGCGAAAACCACGCGATCCGCCCATTGAGCGGCTTCCTGAAAGGTTGCGTTGGAAGCGGACGGGCCGTTCGTGTCAGCCCAGGATTTAGCTTTTTCGTTGTCTGCGGTGCGCGCGCCCATGCGGACGTCATGACTGAGAGACGCCAATTTGGTCGCCAACGTGTGTCCGACCATTCCTGTGCCCAAGACAGCATACTTCATGGTGCATTCCTCCGTGTGGGAAACCCTGGCCACACCATTTGTGACCAGGGTTGTTAACGCTAGGCGGCTTGATCGACCTGTAGGTTCAACATGCCTTCCATTCCAAGATTGGTGAAGAGGCCTGTTGTCACGGCTGCCAGGTGATCGTTGTAGTCCTTCAAGGGTTCGGCCATGCCGATGCGGTCCACTTCGGTGCGGAACGGCCGTGTGCCAGGTGCACGCCCGACAACATCCACAACAGCATCCGCCACCAATTGCGGGTTTTGCTGGGGGTTGGCCGCCAAGAAACCCTCGAACCCTTCCAGCGAGGCTTTGGGGGCACCGGCCAGTTCGCCGTAGCCAGCGTCACGGTCACGCGATGATGGTTGCATGAGGTTGTCGATGAACCGGGTCGGGAAACCACCCGGCTCCACGATGGCGACATCAACACCAAAGGCGCTCAGCTCTGCGCGGTAGTTTTCGCTCATCGCTTCGAGCGCCCACTTGCTGGCGTTGTACGGGCCGTAGAAGGGCAGCGCGACCCGGCCAAGAAGGCTGGAGATGTTCACGATCAAGCCAGAGCCGCGCGACCGCATGGCGGGCATGACGCCGCGAATCATGCGCTGGACACCAAAAACGTTGATGTCAAAGAGGCGCTGGAAATCGCCTGCGGAAAAGTTTTCCTGCAAACCGTGGGCACCCACACCGGCATTGTTGATCAGCACATCGATCTGCCCAAGTTTTTCTGCTGCGGCTGCGATGCCAGCTTCAACCGAGGCATCTTCCGTCACATCAATGTCGACCACGTCTACGCCGAGCGTTCTCAGTTCTGCGGCTGCTTCGGCGTTGCGGCCTTCAATATCGCGCATGGATCCAACAACGCGGTGACCTGCGCCGACCAGGTCGGAAACCATCAATTTGCCAAACCCGCTACCTGCTGCCGTGATAAGAATGTTCATTTCGTCTCTCCATCTGTTCGCCCAACCGCGTTGGGCTTGTTGATGACGCAGAGATACGGCTTGCATCGAAAACAGAACAGTCAGATAAATTAGAACCCATGGTTCAAGATATTAGATCCTTGAGTTTGCCGGCACTGGTCAGCTTTCACACGGTCGCCAGGCTTGGTGGGATCAGCGCGGCATCGGAACAGCTCGGCATGGCCAAGTCGGGCGTCAGCCGGCACGTGACACAACTCGAAGAGCACTTCGGTGTGCGCTTGTTGGAGCGCGGCGCGCGCTCTGTGCGCTTGACGCCTGTCGGTCGTAAGCTGGATGAACGCATACGGTCGATCCTGGCCGAAGTGGACCTGCTCGGTGAAATAGCCAAGGAGGAAAGTGTTGGCGTTTCCGGCCAAGTAACAGTCGCCGCGACGCCAGAGTTCGGCGGCCTGATTGCGACCGAACTTTTCCCGGTTCTTCTCGATCGCCATCCCAATCTCAGCTTGGTCATGCGCCCAGACTACGCCTTCGAGGATATGCAAGACCCGGGGACGGATCTCGCCTTCCGTGTTGGCACCTTCAAAGATGATCGTCTGGTCGCGCGTCATTTGGGCGGTTTCGAGCGCTGGATGGTCGCCGCGCCGAGCCTGCTCGATGAGCATAGTGTGGACGAGCCGGAAGACCTCGTCGATCTCCCCTGTCTGACCTTTCGTGGCGACCGCCCTGGCGCAACGTGGCGCTTTCGGTCTGGCAAGCGCGAAACGGCGGTCGATGTCACCGGCCCGATGGCTGTGCGCAGTTTTGGTGTCTTGCTGCAACTGGCGCTTGCAGGACAGGGCTTTGCCTATCTTCCGTCCTTTATGCTCGACGAGTACCTGCAATCGGGGCGTCTTTACCGCTGCGTGCCGGACTTCGCTTCGCCACTCGCGCAAGTCTATATGACGTTTCGTCCCGGCGCGCGCCGCATCGCGAGGGTTGCTGCCGTTATTGAGGCCGCCGAGAACCGCGTTCCCGATCTACTCCTAAGCTAGGATTGCTGGGTGTTCGCAAACAGGACAAGTTCCCAATGGAGAGGACGAACCCGCAATGCTGGCCCAGACTGGTATCTGTGTAGCCTTCTTGCCGACAGGTGTTCTTCACTTCATAGGTGCTGGTCAACAATTGAGGTTGGATAATGGTACGGTTTTACCGTGTTGCGTGGGGCCTAATTGGCCCAACCAGTCGATTTGCAGATGCCGCTACCTTCGTGCGTGATCCGCACTCCAACGACTTTGACGGTGTGGAATTCCCAGCCTTCTTGATGGACGCTGCCGAAGCAGGACGGACAGCAGCTGAGGCTGCGTTTGGTGAAGCGTTGGCCGACACAGGGCTCGACTATATCGGCCAAATCGCAACTCGACCCGAGGCCTTCGGCGACGCGACAGCACAGCGCAGATTGTTCCGAGAACAACTTGAAGACCTGAGCCGCATGGGCGTGAAAAAAGCGGCGGCCCAGGCGGGCGCCGACAGCTTCCCGCTCGACGAGGCTATGGCCTTTTTCAGGGAGTGCCTAGCCATGGCAAACGATCATGGCGTCGATGTTTGCTTTGAGACCCACCGCGCGCGGCCGTTCTATAACCCGTGGACGACGCGTGACCTGCTGGAAGCACTACCCGACCTACGGCTCACTGGTGATTTCAGCCACTGGATGGCCGTGATCGACCGCTGGCCGCATGACTGCATGGAGCTGTTTGAAGAAGCTGCCAAGCGCTCGGGCCATATCCATGCCCGCGTTGGCCACGAGAAAGGGCCGCAGATTGTGGATCCCCGCGATCCGTTGTGGTCCGAGCACATCGCTTTGCACATGCGTTGGTGGCAGATCGCCCTGGATGCAGCCAAAGATCGCGGCGAAGACCTCACCATCTCGCCGGAGTTCGGCCCGCCGCCTTACATGACGACGCAACCGTTCACAGGTGAACCGCTGGCCGATCTTGTCGAGATCAACGCCCATGTGCTTGGGCTCTTGAAATCGACCCTGCTCGCCTAGGGCGCAATGCCCTGCGAAAGTAGTTCCAAGGGCACGCCACCACTCGAAACGGCGGGGATCACCCGCAGCGTGATGATTTCATAAGGGCGCACATCAAGCTCAATATGGTTGTGGCGCACGGGCACGGTTTCGCGCACATCCTCCAGCAGATTACAGCGCTGCACGGCGGCAACGTCGAAGCCGAACTGTACCGTCACTGGGCCGCGTTCGCGGCTGTTTTCGTAAAGCCGTATAACCAGCCCGTTGCCGTCTTCGGCTTGCTTCACGGTCTCGATGATGAGGTTCGATTTGTGCGCCATAGCCAGGTGGCGCCACGGTGTGCGCCCTGCAGCATTGCTGACATGACGCACGATCAGCGGATTGTTGAGGTCGTAGGCCGCGCGAGGAACGTCACGGCGCCAATCGCCTTCGTGCGGCAGCAGCGAATAGGTCATGTAGTGAAAGCCTTGGTCCGCGATCGGGTCCGGCATGGTGGCCGATTTCAGTAGCGATAGGCGCATCACATTGTGGTGGATGTCGTAGCCGTATTTGCAGTCGTTGAGCAGTGCCACACCGTAGTTGCCTTCTGAGAGGTCGGCCCATTTTTGCGCCGCGCTTTCGAAGTGCGCCAGGTCCCAACTGGTGTTGCGGTGTGTCGTGCGCTCCATGTTGCCGAACTGGATATCGTAGGTCGCGGTTGGAGACAGGATGTCCACCGGGAAGGCTGCCTTGAGCAGCGTGTGGGTCTCGTTCCAGTCGATGGTTGTGTCGAAATCGATGCGCTTGGAGCGATGGTCGAGCGAAACACGTTGCGTGATGGTTGAGCTGCGGAACGTGCGCTTGATCTCAATCGCCGCCCGTAATGGCCCCTCTTCGACCACGCTCATCTCATCAAGTTGATCGACGATATCGCAACGGTCTTCGAAGTAGATGTCGATGTCCCAGGCGTCCCAGACGACCGGGCGGTCCTCAAAGGCGAGAAGCTTGTTTCCGGTTTTGCCCGCTTCCAACACTTCACGCTTGGCGCGTTTGTCCCAGATCGATGCGATTTCGCCCTTGTCATCAAAGACCACGCGCAAATCGAAATTCTCAAGGACAGCACCGTCTTCGGTCAGCTTGGCCGACAGGCCCGTATTGGTATTGGCGGGTGCTGTGGTCTGGCCCAATGCAATCACCGAATAGGGTTCGATGATTGGCGTTTCGATCAATGTGCCGCCTTCGACGTCTTGGGTCAGCAGGCTGCGCTCGTCGCGCAGGTCCATGAGCCCCGTGTCGAGATTGTCGGGCAGGAAGCCGATGCGCCCACCCCCGAACGGCTGGGTGTTGATGACCACGACGGACGTGTCGCTCGGCATCGTTTCGGTAAGTGCTTCGATGGCCGTTTCGCGCACCGCTGATACGGAGTGGCGCACCTCGGCATAGTCGGCCAAGGTCTGTTCATACACCTCGGTAATCGACGAGCCCGGCAAGATGTCGTGGAACTGATTGAGCAGCACCAGCTCCCACGCTTTGCGCAGGGTCGCGGCCGGATAGGGTGCGCCTGTTGCCAGTTGGGCCAAGGTTCCTAGGAACTCGGCTTGATGGAGCAAAACCTCGCACTTGCGGTTGTGCCACTTGGCGCGCGACTGGCTGGTCAGCGTTCCTCGGTGCAGTTCCAGATAGAACTCGTCATTCCATGTGGGGACATCAGCAACCGCTGGGTCGTTTTCGGCGTTTTCAAAGAAGGTGCGCACTGTGCCGGGGCGCATCCGAGGCGCACCGGGCATATCTTGATAGGCATCCAGTGTGTCGATCAGTTCACGCGTCGGGCCACCACCACCGTCGCCGTACCCATAGGCCATGATCAGCTCACTGTGGGACGGCTTCTGACGGAAGTTTTCCCAGGTGCCGAACACCTCTTCGGCAGACAGCTCAGCCTTGTAGGTCGTTGCGTGTGGCAGATACTGAACCTTGCGCGGCGTGGTCAGGAAGTGGGCCATCACCTTCGAGCCATCCAGGCCCTGCCACCACATAAGCTGGAAGGGCATCTGGTTGTACTGGTTCCAATTGAGTTTGTTGGTGACGAACCATTTAAGACCGGCCTCCTTCATCAGCTGAGGTAGGGACCAGGTAAAACCAAAGGTATCCGGCAACCAAAGAACGGGTGTTTCTACATCTGGTCCGAACTCGTCGCGAAAATAGAGGCGGCCATAAACGATCTGACGGGCTAGCGCCTCGGCACCGGTGATGACGCAATCTGGCTCCACCCACATGCCGCCCAGAACCTCCCAGCGGCCTTCATCAATGCGTTCGCGCATGGCGTCATGGATGGCGGGGTAGTCTTCCTTGGTGAATTGATACTGGAGCGGTTGCGACTGGCTGAAGTGGTAGTCTGGGTATGTCTCCATCATTTTCAAAACGTTGGAGAAGGTGCGCCCACACTTTCGGCGCGACTGATCGACCGTCCACAAATAGGCCAAATCCAAATGGGCATGGCCGATGGCGATGATGTCCACATCGAGCGGACTACCCCCGTTTTGCAGCCCTTCGCGTAAGGTTTCGAGTGCTGCACCTACAGAGGCATAGAAGGCCTCCCCGCCTATCGGGTCACGGGTATCCAACGTCATAAAGGCGGCGTCGAGGCTTTTCAGGATTTCATTGCGCGCGGTCGACGTTTCCGGTTGTTGGCTCACCACATCCAAGGCGGTCTTGGCGAGGCGGTAGAAGGCGCGCGTTTCCGGGTCGATCTCCGCCAGGCTGCAGGTGCGCATATAGAGCTTGTTCTTGGCCTTTGGGTCTGGCGGCCAACCAGAAAGGCCTGTCCATCCATGCAGCGCTAACGTGTGCTCGGCGCCATCATTGACGCGCTCGGGCAAGAAAAGCTCATGGTGATGGCGATCAACGGAGGCTTCTGCCTCACCATCGATATAGGCCAGCGCCTCGGGGTGGGTGAAGATGTCGCCCGCGACGCCCATCGGCAGGTGGAGCGCCAACGGTCCGTGTTCGCCCCAGCCTGGCGGAACCGAAATACGTGTGCGCAACACGAAGTCTGTCGCCCAGCTACCCCAATAGCTTTCAAACGGGATGAGGTCCCATTCATCAATCGCCTCGTCCTTGCCAACAGGTGCTTGTGCCAACGGCCCCTCAAGGGCGCGGTAGCGGAACGGCATGATCGGTTGTTGGCGACGGTAGACGAGCGGCTCAATGAGTTTGAGCCGGGCGGCAATCTTCTCGACCGTCCAATAGATGGCATGTCTCATGGGGAATGGATCGGGATGAGTCTAGGCAGCACTCGCGAGGGCATCAGAAACGGAAAGGTGGAATCCGGGCACGCTACCACGGAAGACGGTTTGCGTGTCCCGAGCGAGCTTCTGAAGCGTTTGCACATCGTCATCGGCAGAGGCCGAGGTGCCCCAGGATCGCTCAACATCCGGCCAGGGGATCGAGTCGATAAGAAGCTGCGTATAAGGATGCTTAGGGTTGCCGATAACTTCCTTCGGCGGCCCAGCTTCCGCGATATGTCCCTGATAGAGCACAATCACATAGTCCGAAACGTGGTAGGCCGTCGCCAGATCGTGCGTGATGTAAAGGATGGAAATCCCGTACTTGTCCTTCAGATCGTATATGTTCTTTAGGATCGTCGCCCGCAGAGACGCGTCAACCATCGATACCGGCTCGTCGGCGATGAGCAGCTTGGGCGACAGCATCAGGGCGCGCGCCACGATGAGGCGTTGGCGTTGACCGCCGGAAAGCTGGTGCGGATAGCGGCGCAGAACCTGGGTCGGGTCGAGCCCAACAGCCGTGCAGGCCTCGTACATCTTCTCTTCCGTGTCGGCGTCCGACTTGCCCAGGCCAAAGCGCTTGAACGGAAAGCGCAGCGCATGATCGACCCGATAGAAGGGGTTGAAGCACCCATAGGGGTCTTGGAACACAGCCTGCACCTGCTTGCGGAAGGCCAGGCTGGCTGACGGGCCCATACGATAAACATCTTCGCCTTCAAATAAGACGCGCCCAGTGGATGGCGGGTTGAAACCCAGCATCATGCCGCCCATCGTCGATTTGCCCGAGCCGGACTGCCCAACAATCGAGATGATTTTCGGAACCTCACCATCGAGCTGAAACGACATGGGATGGACCGCAGTCACGCCGTCATAGATCTTGGAGACGCCATCAAACTCAAGAAGTGGCTTGTCGCTGGCGCCCCGATTAACCGGCGGCGCGCCGATGCTGTCTGGGTCTAAGAAGCTCTCACCACCGACCAGCGGAACCGACGAGATGAGCTGCTGCGTGTAAGGGTGTTGTGGTGTTTCGATGATCGCCTTCACGGGCCCATGCTCCACCAACTCGCCATCCTTGAGGACAGCCAGTTCATCGACAGATTGCGCCATCAGGCCCATATCGTGGCCGATGAGAATGAGACCGGAACCGATCTTGGATTGCACATCTTTCAGCGTCTGCATCACATGGCGCTGCGTCACCACATCCAGCGCTGACGTCGGTTCATCGGCAATGATGAGTTCCGGGTTCAGGACCACGCCGAGCGCAATACAAACCCGCTGTTTCATACCACCTGAAAGCTCGTGCGGATAAAGGCGGCCAGTGCGCGCCGGAAGGTTCACACTCTCCAAGCACGCGTCCGAGCGTCGTTTAAGCTCGTCGGCGGACACCTTGCCCTCATGCGCGATGATGGCATCCCAAATCTGATGCTCAATGCGCATGATCGGATTGAGTGAGTTCATCGCGCCTTGGGGAATGTAGCTGACCCGCGACAGGCGGGTGCGCCGCATCTGTTCCTCATTCAGGTCGAGGATTTGCGTGTCGCCCAGAGCAATAGAACCGTTTGACACAATCCCCGGGGCGACCAGCATCTGCATCACCGCGAGCGCGGTGGTTGTTTTGCCGGAGCCGGACTCGCCGATAAAGCCGACGCGCTTGCCTTCGCGGATCTGCAGGCTCAGCGAACGCACGGCATGCACCAATCCGCCCGATGTTGGGAAATCGATCGACACGTCTTTTAGAGTCAGGATGACTTTGCCGGAGGTGTCGAGGGGATGTTGGATGGTTTGTGTTGTCATGATGCCAATCCCCTACAGTTTGCGCAGACGCGGGTTGGAAACCTCGTCAAGCCCAAGGTTGATGAGAAGAAGCGCAATGAACATGATCGCCAATAGCAGGGTCGGCAGACCCCACCACCACCACAAGTTCTGAATGAGGGCACCGGAGTTGATCGCGTCGTAGATCACACGGCCAAGGGTTGGGATACGCTGCGGGCCAAGGCCCAGAACCTCTAGCCCGACCGCCGTCACGATGGCCGTGGTCACGTTGGCGATGAACGACCCGAACAGATACGGCACCAGGTTCGGCATCATCTCGCGGAACATGATGTGCATCGTCGATGCGCCAGACAGTTGGGCCATCTTCACGTAACCGGACTCGCGCATGGACAGGACCTGCGCACGGATCAGACGCGTCGGCGACTGCCACATGAAGCCAGCGATCAGCACTGCCATCATCAAAAGCGTCACATCGCCGAAAGACGCCTGGAAAACGACCAGGATCAGGAGCGGCGGGATTGTGATCATCACGTCGGCAAGGATGCGGATCACATCATCAACCCGACCGCCGATGAAGCCCGCGGAAAAGCCCAGAAAGATGCCTGTCGACATGCCAATGAGCGAGGCCACCGCGCCGATCATCAGCGTGTTCGGCGTGCCGACAATAAGGAGTGCCAGCAGGTCGCGCCCGGCGCCGTCGGTCCCCAGAGGGAACTCCGCTACACCGGGGGTGCCCCGCAGGTTTTCAAAGCCCAATGGCGGCAGGCGCAACGGTGTCGAGCCAGTGAAAACCAGCTCGGTGTTCCAGATGACACCGCCGATCATCCCCATCAGGACAATGAAGACCAAAATCCCAACGCCCCAGATCAGCTTGGGATTGAGCCATGGATTGTCGAAGCGGTTGAACCGACCCGACGCCGTGGAGGTATCCACGACACCTGCAGCTTCGGAATCGGTCGTGGGCCCGAGGTTCGGGCCGCCTTGTGTGGTGTCTGCCATCACGCGGTCCTCTCGGTTGATTGTCGGATTCTCGGGTCAATGAGCGGATAGATCAGATCGACCAGGAAGACGCTGACGGCTGTCATCAGGATGATGATGTAACTGACGCCCTGAATGACAGCGAAGTCCTGGTTGAGGATCGCGTCATACAGGAGCTTGCCCATGCCGTTGTAAGAGAAGATGCGCTCCACCAGGATCTGGCCGGACACCAACAAACCAATCTTCAGTGCGAAGGCGGTGATCTGTGGCAGGATCGCGTTGCGCACCATGTATTTGTACAGAATATAGCGGGGCTTGAGGCCCTTGGCTTTGGCGAGGTTCACATAGTCCTCGCCCTGCACGGTGATCATCAGACCGCGCATGCCCAGCGTCCAGAAACCGAACGTCACCAGGATGATCGACAGGGCGGGCAGGGTGCCGTGATAGACCACGGAGTTAATGAACTCGAGCGTGAAGCCTGGCTCGACATTGAGCCCGTAAGACCCTGTAAGCGGGAAGAAGAATTCCGCCTCCGTCCATTGTCGCAGTTTGATCGCAAAAACGTAGAGCAGCAGCAGGCCGGACAAGATCGGCGGGATCGCCGTGAAGATCATCAGGCTGGGTATGACGACCTTCCAAACCCGCGGCGTGCGCTCCCACACCATGAAGGCGCCCATTGCGTTGCCAATGATGAAGGTGATGGTGACCGACAGCAGCATCAGGCCGATGGTCCAAGGCAAGGCTTGCGCGATGAGGGCGGAAACGGGTGTTGGGAAGTTGGCCGTGGAGAGGCCGAAATCGAAGAGAACGATCGATTTGAGATACAAGAGGTACTGCACCCAGAGCGGGTCGTTGAGGCCAAAGCGCTCACGCAAGTTTTCAAGGATCTGGTCAGACCCTTCGACGAACGCGCCACCTGAAGCCATCCGCCCGAGCATCACCTCAGCCGGATCGACCGGTGAAAGCCGCGGGATGATCCAGATGATCGTGGCGGCGATGAACACCGTCAGAACCAGGGTAAAAAGGCGATTCAGGATGTAGTTCGCCGGTATACCAAACATACGTCCCCCTCCCGTTTCAGTCTGCCTGACACTTTTGTGTCAGCTGGTGCTTGGCACCTTGATTGTTGGCTCCCCGGCACCTCAAGCAGCGCCGGGGGCAAGAACTGTTTGGGCCTTTAAGCGGCCACACTGGTGCGCGTGGCAGCATAGTTCCACCCACGCAGAACAACGCCTTCATTGGGGTGGTGGTTGCCGTCTTCCACGCGGTCTTGGCCTGAATAAAGCTGGCAAAGAACCGTCTTGCGCACGGCGTCCGAGCGATTGGGCATGGAGCCGTGCAGTGTGAAGTAGTGGAAGAAGATCACGTCACCGCGCTCTGCTTCCACGATCGTTGCTTTTTCAATGGGATACTGATCGAGCGTATCATTTTGTTGGCGCCCATTGGCGCCTTCGACCCGCCCCAGCTTGTGGCTGCCAGGATAGACGCGCAGGCATCCCATTTCGTCTGTCGCGTCTGACACGTGGATGATCCCCGCGATCATCGTGTCTTGTTCGGTGGGGAAGTAAGGCCAGTCCTGGTGCATCGGGAAGGGCGAGCCATTCTCCGATGGTTTTTGGAACAGTTTGGAATGGTGCAGGACAATGTCCGGGCCGATGATCTCCTCGACCACACCGAGAAATTTCTCGTGCAGGAAGGCATTCAGCCAGGTGCGGGAATATTTCTGAACATTGTGCGTATGCAGAATGACATCGTTGCTGGCGGCCAGCTTCGAAGCTTCGGTGCCATCCCATGTTGCATCCACCTTCTCGCCAGACGCGTTGAGTTGGCGGACAATGCAGTCAAAGTCGCGCTCAAGGCTGGCGAGCTCGTCGGCATTGAAGATGCCTTTAGCGTGGTAATATCCGTGTTCTTTGAAATATTCTGAGATCTCAGTCATCGGTCTGGTTCTTCGTGGGGTGACCCGCAATCGGGGTAAATTGGTGGTTATCTTTAAGGTCCGCAGGTTTGAAAAAGCCGACGGCGACCAAATGGCCGCCGTCGTTATTGGTTAGTCGTCAGTTCGCACGGGTCAGGTTGTGAATGATCTGATGCGTGTGGCCCCACCAGTGAGCCGGGTGGTTGTAAGGGTTGTCAGCCGTTGGCCAACCTTCCCAGTAGGTGGTGTTGAATGGCAGCAGCTTAGAAGCCTGCACAATCGGGATGAACGGCACTTCAGCGTGGTAGTGCTCGTAGGCCGCAACCACGGCAGCGACAGCATCCGGGTCACCAGGTGCCATGTCGCGCAGTGGCAGCACAGCATCCGTGTAGGCCTGGGTTGCGGCTGTGTCCCAACGACCGGTGTTGTTGAAGCCAGGAGCACGCTCGCCAATTGGAGCGATCGATTCGTTGGTGTACCTGCCCATGGTCGCCCAAGGCTCGTTCACCGATCCGCATGACAGCCACGTGTAGGCAAGCTCATAGTCGCCGAGCGGCAGCGCTGTACCCCAAAACACCGAGTTTTCGACCGGCGTGGTTTTGGCGTCCACGCCAGCACGACGCAGCTGTTCAACGATGATGTCGACGGCACGAGTCAGCTCCGTGGAAGCCGTGTTCACGGTGATGTCTGCCACAAGCGTCTCGCCGTCTTTTTCGAAGAGCCCAGCCGAGTTCAACGAATAGCCAGCAGCTTCAATCAGCGCCTGACCACCAGCGACATCGGCGTCAGCTGTGAAGCCGTAGCCAGCTTCAACGACTGCGTCGATGTATGGTGACATCGCACCATACTGGACGAACATTGAACGCGATGGCTCGGTCGTACCTTCATAGGCAACGTTGACGATCTGATTGCGGTCGAGAAGCATCTCAACCGCACGGCGCAGGTCCGCTTCGCCCCATGGCTCTATAGTCGTGTTGAATTCGAGCTGACGTGGGCAAGGATCTGACCAGGCATAGGGAAGGTCACTCTGCCAGGCGATCACATTGGGGTTCTGGAACTGGATCGCCTCATAGGTGCCGTACGTCACCGTTTGCGCTGCATCCATCTGGTTGGAGGCCATCAGCTGCGCACGGTTCTCTTCACCGCCCGACTCAAGCCAAATCAAACGCTGGGGCTCAGGTAGATCCATAAAGCCCGTTTGGGCGCCCCACCAATCATCGTTGCGATCCCAGATCGCGCGGTTGGTAGCGATGGAATTAAGCGTGTAGGGCCCGGTGCCAATTGGCGGATTAAAGGCGAACGTCGCCGGTTCTTCCCCAGCCCAGACGTGCTCTGGCATCACTAGGAAGGAGCCGAAGATCCGGTTGCCAAAATTTTCCACCACGAAACGAGGGTTCGCCGCGTTGAGGGTGAAGGTAACCGTGAGGTCGTCGACCTTCTCAACACTCGCGACTTGGCCGCGAACCGTCGCTGCTTCGCGCGAGGTCAGGTCCTCATTTTCCAGTGCCATGTTGACGGTGAACACCACGTCGTCAGCATCAAACGCTTCGCCGTCTGACCAAGTGACGCCTTCACGCAGCGAGATCGTGAACTGCGAAAAATCATCATTGGCTTCAAAGCCGGTCGCAAGCCAAGGCTCCACCTCGCCGGTGGTGTAGTTGAGAATGAAAAGCGGCTCCCACATGGATTGGTGGGCGCCGTGCAAACGTTTCACGCCAGGCGTGAACCAGTTGAAATTGTTGGGATCGGGGATCGTCCGATCTAGGTCAAAAATGACCGTATCTTCGCGTGGAATGTCCTGCGCAAAGGCGGCGCCGGTGAGCGCGACCGCAAACGCGGTGCCGGCGAGCAAGCTCGTCTTCAGATGGTTCATTGTTTCCTCCCGTTGAACCTGGTTCGTTGACCTTGTGCAGACCCTTGGACGAGCCTTGCACATCGAAAATGAAGCTAAACGCTCCGTAGGATAAGTCTATTTTGAATACGAATGCAATTGGTACTCTCTCTGACCCTTTCAAAAAGACAAGGCAAAGCTGTAAGCGACTGATAGAATGAGTAAAATAGCGAAACTGACATTGATCATCCGTGATGTTCTTGGCGACCGCATCTTTTGTGTCAGCGCTGCTCCTAACGACAACCAGGTGATGTTGACGACGAAAATTGTGGCCGCAATCAACGCAGCTTTGAACAGAGCATCGGCCAGCGGATCTGACGCCGCCAAAACATACCCAGAGAACAGAGCGGCCATAGCCGCATAGGCCTTGGGATTGACCAGCGAGAGGGAAAAGCCCTCGTACCAACGCGGCGCTTGTTGCGTCGTATCCGCCGTCGGTTCTGAGAGCGGTGGCGCCGTTGCTATTCGGAACGCAAGGTAGGCGAAATAGAGCACCGCCAGAATGCTGACAATGGGTGTGACGCCGGGCACCGCAAGAATCAAACCGGAAAGCCCAGTGCCGACCATGGCGGCTACAACCAGCACGCCAACGCTCAGCCCCACCATATATTCAAGGCCCTTCACACGCCCAAAAGACGCGCCGACGGCGGCCAAGCTGAGTGTGTTCGGGCCTGGACTACCGGTCAGCGCGAAAGCGGCGACAAGGAAAGAAGCAATTGATCCGAGCAAAGGGTTCCTGCTTTGGCTAGCGAACATAGTCCATCACAAGCACACGTGTTGTTTCTGGCAAGTCTTCTCGGTTCAGTTTGGTTGTGTGATCGAAGGCGAAATCGACGTCTGCATCATCAAAGTAGCCTAAGAAGCTCTCGATCCACATGGTATTGCGCGGCCGATAGGTCAGCGTGCGGAAGTGCATCGGCACCACGACCTTCGGCTTCACTGTTTGGATGAGCTTGTCCAGATCGGGCAGTTCAATCGTCAAATAACCACCTGCAAGCGCCAGCAACACGTCGACATCCTCAAAGAAGGTCATCTGCTCGTCCGTCAGCGGGTTTCCGACGTCCCCCATATGCGCGATTTTGAGGCCATCCATCTCGAACCGGTACATGCCGTTTTGCCCAGGCACACCACGCGGATGATGCTCCCATTCGGCGGCCTCAACAGCGTTGACGGTAACCCCCTTGGCACTCGCACTGCCGCCATCCAAGGCCGTATCGAGCGCGTTGATCACGGCTGGTGATCCGGGAATGAGGTCGGCACGGCAATGCGCGTCGTCATCGTCGGACGAGATGATCACCAAGTCAGCGCTCTCGTCGATTGGCTGATAACCAACACCTTGCGGGGTGTAGGGGTCGGTGATGATTGAAAAGCCTGGTTGGGGCGATGCTTCCGCTGTCAGGCGAAAGGCGGCATGCCCATACCATTTCAGTTCCATGTGGCCGTTGTCCCTTTTGTTCTTCTTGTCGACGTGACGAGCCTAGTTGCCCCCAACATTGCGTGGACCGTTGTTGCGGTCAAACACATCGCTATTTGGGCACGGGTGATGTTTCCATTCGCCGGTCGGATCCTCGCCGCGGCAAATGATCGGTTCTATGCCTTTCTTCCAAGTTTCATGGGTGGCGACGACCTCGGGGGGAATGTAGCGGATGGTGAGCCCGCAGCGGCGGCGCTGCGACGTGTTCGGCAAAGATCCATGGGCCAACATGTCGGCGTGCATGGAAAACTGGCCAGCCTTCAGACAATTGTAGACCGGGTCTCCCATGGACTCAGCGCCCACCATTTCACGGTCAAGGACGCTTTCGCCTTCCGGTAACCGCCACTCCAGCGCACCCTTGTCGTGGGTGCTGGGTATGAAGCGCATGGCGGCATTTTCTTCGTCGGTATCATCGATGGCGAGCCAGACAGTAACGGTCCGCGCAGGCGCCAAATGCCAGAAGGACGCATCTTGATGCCAAGGCACGGCTTTGGGGTCGCCGGGAAGTTTGGCGAAGAAGTGCGACGCCCAGCAAATGATATTGGGGCCAATCAGATCTTCGACATGATCCAGAATCACCGGATTGGTGCACAAATCCCAGACTCCGGCGAGGCGCGCCTGGAAGCAATTAACGGCGTAGCCGCCATCCGGCCCTGCCTGTTCAATGAGACTATCGAAATAAGCCCGGTTGGCAGCAGCTTCCTCCGGTGAGAACGCCGTGAATCCCGAAACGTACCCAAGGCGATTGTAGGCATCGACTTGATCGGCGGTGAGTGTCTTGGGAGCGGCGTTGATGACGGGTTGAAACGATAAGTCTTGAAAAGTTTGCAACATGGCTTGGACTCAGTCTTGGCATGGCGGAAGCCTGCTTTGCCTCCACGTCTTGACGATGAGAGCATAGAAATGATTTTTCACTGGCCAAATAGGATCATTTTTTGTGGTATTTTGATCTATGGCCATCCCAAGACTGCACATCCGCAATTATCTGAACGACCATGAAGAGTTTCTCTGGTTGCGCTCGCGTCTTGTGCCTGGACAACGTCGCGAGCCTCATTGCCACGACTTCTACGAGTTGTTTTGGATCGAACACGGCATCTGTCTTCACACGCTTTTGGACCAAGCATCCGGCAAGATTCGTGAGAGCGTCCTAAGAGCTGGGGCGCTTGTGTTTGTCAGACCCGACGACACCCATAGCCTGCGCGCGCGCGGCGGCCAGTGTTCCCTCGTCAACATCGCCTTCCGAAGCCAAACCGTGGATTTTCTGGCGAGCCGTTATGGCCAAAGGCTGCAAAGCCAGGCCTTCTGGTCGAAGGCGTCCGAGCCGGCATCGGTCATGCTTGGCAGCGCCGATCTGAGGGTTTTGACAGCCTGGGGCGTTCGCTTGGAACGTGCCGACCGTGGCCAACTCGTGCTGGATGCCTTTCTGCTCGCGGTACTCGGCCTCTTGACGAGTGACGAGGTCCTACCATTGGGCATCGACGACGGGCCCGCCTGGCTGGTCGAGGCCTGCCGATCCCTCCTAAAACCGGACCAATTGCGCCTGGGCGTCAAAGGTTTTGTTGATCTGGCCGGGTGCGCGCCGGAGCACGTCTCGCGGGTGACCAAGCGCTTCACCGGCAAAACGCCCTCTGATCTCGTTCGTGAAGCGAGGATGCAGCTCGCCGCCAAACACCTCACAACCACCGATGTTGCGATTGCTGAGATTTCTGCAGGCGTCGGTATCGATAACCTCAGCCATTTCTACCGGCTCTTTAGAGCGGAACATGGCCTGACCCCCAAGGCCTACCGGGATAAGCACCGTCACAACATACTGATTGGCGGACTTTAGAGTAGTTGGATCACGGGTATGGGCTTATCTTTTTCAAAGATGCATGATCAGCGCGCCTTTCGGCAGGAACAAACCGCGGCCCATCAAGGGTGTTTTGCCGAAGCGTTCGTGGCGCAGGTCCACCTTGTGAGGGGTTGCGCTTGTGAGCGACAGAAGTCGACAAAACCTCAGCACGAGCTTGTTTGTTTGGAGACAGTTTCCGCTCCCCAAACACAATCTTGGATCGACCGCTCCTCAGCTCGAGAAGTCTGTAATCACTGCCGTCCCCGGTGCTGTCGGGCCGTCCATGGCGCGTAGTTCGTCGGTTGCTGCCGACAACGCAACTTCGCGCGCTACCATGGGTGAGAGATCGACCGCGCCACGCTCGATCATCCCAAGTAGCGATGGGTACTTCCACGCCGGCATACCGCGCGTGCCGAACAGCGCGAGGTTCTTCATATAGACGGCGTTCATATTGATGTTCATGTGGGCGTATCGCCCGACTGGCATACCAACTTGGACATGACGACCAAGCGTCGCCAGGCATTCGATGGAGCCGTTGGTGGTTGCTTCAATCCCTAAAGCTTCGATCGACACATTGGCGCCGCCGCCCGTGATGTCGCGGATAGCTTGCGCAACATCGCCTTGTGTTGCGTTGACCGTGGCATCGGCGCCTAGGCTCTCGGCATGGGCGAGTTTCTCGTCGACGATGTCAACGACCACAACCTGCGCGCCGAGCATCTTGGCGAGCAACATGGTCGCCAGGCCTATGCCGCCCGTGCCGTGGACAGCGACCCACTCGCCGGCTTGGACGGCGGCGCGGTCGGTGAGCGCATGCCATGCGGTCGTCACACGGCAGCCGAGACCGGCTGCCAGTGCGGGCGCCATAGTGTCTGGCAGGTGGACGAGGTTGTGGTCAAACGGCACCGCCACAAATTCGGCGTAAGCGCCCGGGGCGCTGAAACCCGGCACAATCTGGTTGGGGCAGGTGTTCGAAACGCCGGTATGGCAGGACGGGCAATTGCCGCAGCCCAGAATGAATGGCGCGATGAGGCGGTCACCCACCTTGTGCGTTGCCTGCGGCCCTGCTTCGACCACCGTGCCGCAATATTCATGGCCCATGATGGAGCCGGATTTGACCTTGGGGTGGTCACCGCTCCAGCCATGATGGTCTGATCGGCAGACGCCGCAGGCGGCGACCTCAAGCACCACGCCATTATGCGGGTATTGCGGGTCAGGCACCGTTTCGATGGACAGATCTTGCTTGAACTCTCTGACGACCGCAGCACGCATTGGCGCCTCCCCCCTGCATCTTATTGGTGCGTGAGACTTGCACCGATGCGCTGCTTTTCAAAGCACTATTAGGTGGGGTCTCCGGTGATCGCTCTGCGCTTTCCGCGTTCGGTATCGATGTCGGCTGCAACAGCGAGAATCCGGCCTCAAGTGCCAAGCCCGGAAGAGGTGAACGCTGGTAGGTCACCTGGTTTCGCCAATTCCGTTGCCTCCATACCTGCCCAAGACGTCATTTAATTTTACGTTTGGGGCTGTTGGCAGCATCTGAATTCAAAAAAGTCGTAATTCCGTAACGTCATTAGGTAATCAATTGTTTTTACGACGGTTTTGACGTTTTAGTCATTAACCAGCTTGATCGCCATAAGAGGCGTTTGATGCTGTAACACATCAACTTAACGTTGTTGCATACGTGTTTAAACGGATAATTAGTACTTACTCCATTAGAGTTCTCTTAACTGAAAGGGCAGTACGTACCGTTACGTAACTGCAATCTAAGGTGGAGGCGGGCGGGTGCTCAAATATTTTTCTCTCAAACAAGCAATCTTTCTGGGCTTCGGCGCCGTGGTCGCGCTGCTGGTCGGGATCTCCGGTAAATCCATCTCAAGCATGGGGACGTCGGGCGACAGCTTTTCTGACTACCGTCAGACGGCACGCGAGAGCCTTCTGTTCAACGACGCGAAAAACCAGCTTCTGATGATGCGGCTCAACGTGATGCTGTACCGCATCCGCAATTCAAGCGAATTTAGCGATCACGTCCAAACAGGTGTCGCCACCCTGCAAGGGCTGAATGATGAGCTGTCGGCCTTCGTAACCGACCCGTCGATTGCTCAGCAGATAACGGATCTGGAAAGCAGCCTGACTCAGTATGGAGAGTTCTTCCAAGGCGTGGTCGAACTCCAAGATCAGCGCAACGCGTTGGTACCGTTGCTTGCAGCAAGCGGGCGCGATGCACGGGCGATCATGTCGCAAATTGTTGAGAGCGCCTACAATGCTGGCGATATTGAAGCGGCCTACCGCGGTGGCGTCGTGCAAGAGCATTTGATGCTGGCGCGCTATTATGCCGAGAAGTTCCTGTTGGAGAACAAAGCGGAAGATCGTGACCGGGCCAGCGAAGAAATCGCGTTGGCTGAGAGCGCCTACGCCGTTCTTGATCGGGAACTCCAGAACCCTGGTCGCCGTGCGATGCTTGCCGAGTTTGCCGTGCTGAAGGAGCAATTCTACGCTCAGTTTGGCGAACTGGTGGAGCTGATTGAAACACGCAACATGAAGCTTGCCGAGATGGACTCGGTCGGACCGGTTCTGATGGCCGCGTACAATGACTCGCTGACCACGATTGTTGATAACCAAAACACGATCGGTCCGCGTATTGCGCAGGAATTGGGTGCAACATCGCGCCTCCTCTACATCCTGGCGGGTGCTGCTGTTCTCATTGGCGTTGTCATCGCTTTCCTGATGGGCCGCAGCCTGTCGCGCACCATTGCTGGCATTGCGACCTCCATGAAAGCCATCGCCGATGGCGATCTCGAGCGCCCGGTCGAGAATGCTGAACGCAAAGACGAGCTTGGCGACATGGCACGAGCACTGGTTGTCTTCCAAGACAATGGCCGCGAGACCGAGCGTCTCAAAGCGCAGCAAGACGAGCTGGCGCATAACGCGGAAATTGAGAAGCGCCGGACGATGAACGAGTTGGCCGACACCTTCGAAGCGCGGGTGGATGAGGTGGTGACATCGGTCTCCAGCGCAGCCGAACGACTGCTTGGTCTTTCCAACGCCATGACGGATGCCGCCGGGCAAGCTGAAGATCGCTCCGGTCGCGTCTCCGCCGCTTCGGTGGAAGCGTCGACCAATGTTGAGACGGTTGCTGCCGCTTCTGAAGAGATGTCGAACTCGATTTCCGAGGTCTCCGAGCGTGTCAATCAGGCCGCGACGATGACCAACGAAGCGGCGCAGAACACGCAAAGCACGACGCAGATCGTTGGCAAGCTCAATGAGAGTGCGCAAACCATCGGCGACGTGATCTCCATGATCTCTGACATTGCCGAGCAGACCAACCTTCTTGCGCTCAACGCGACGATTGAGGCTGCACGCGCCGGTGAAGCCGGCAAGGGCTTCGCGGTGGTTGCCAGTGAGGTGAAGTCCCTGGCCAATCAAACGGCCAAAGCAACCGAGCAGATCTCAACCCAGATCACCGGGATGCAGGGCAACACAGGTGCCGTGGTCAACGCGATTGAGCGGATTGGCGGCATGATCGAGGAACTCAACAGCACATCTTCGTCGATCGCGGCGGCTGTTGAAGAGCAGCACTCGGCCACCAAAGAGATCGCCCGCAACACCCAGCAAGCTGCCGACGGCACACGCGAGGTCAATGCAAACATTGACGATGTGACGTCGGCGGTGAAGCAGACGGGTGCTTCCGCCAATGAGGTCATGGAAGCCTCGTCGCAGCTCGTCTCGGAAGCCGAACGCCTCCGCAGCAATGTATCGGAGTTCCTGCAAACCGTACGCGCTGCCTAGCAGATGAGGTCACGGCGCTTGGCACATCTGGTCTGACTCTTCATGCCTGAGCTTGCATCGTGCCCCCGCGGTTTAGGGACGGCCTGACCAAAGCGCTCGAATGCTGTGACGCTCTAAAGCCCCGGCCAGATTGGTCGGGGCTTTTTCGTTTGGCCAACACCTCAACGGCAGGCAGTTTCGCGGCAGATAATCCGCTTCGTGTGCCACCGTGGATGTGAGTTAATGTGGCACCGTAGATGTGAGATAGTCCGTGCTACGCACATCATGGTGACCAAGGATGGGTGCTTACAGACCCGCAAACGCCGCAGGTAGCCACTTCCAGTACGACCTCGGCATTCGTGCATTGCAGGCCCGGTACCGACTACATGGATGGGTCTTGGTTGAGTACTCTGATCACCGCGGCGGGTATGGAAGCCTCCCACCGGTAGTCTTTAGGCAAGATAGCCCATCTCGTTGCCTTGGCCTTATCAGCAGCTGAGCTCAAACAAAAATCGAGTTTCTGTTTTCTGGTCCGTGGCCCACTGTATTTGCCGTGTCGACCAACCCTTCCTCAAAATGGAGTTGCTCCCAAAATCCTCTGGAAGTGTTCCTTTGACCACAACCCTAGCGGTTTGCACGTACGTATCCGCCATTGACAGTGGTGGGCGTTGGAAGACCATAATCCGCACGAAAGTTCGCAATGCGCACAAACCGGTTCGAACTTTCCAAAATGCGGGTGATCACCAGATCGCCCGCCAAAAAAGCGGAGGAAATACCATGTTCAAACGCACCGTCGTGGCGGCCCTAGCGGGGCTTGCCGTACTCAGCGCGCCCTTGGCTGTCGCAGAGGCGCGAACCCTTGATGAGATCCTTTCAGAAGGCGTCTTGCGGGTAGGAATCAACCCGAACTTCCCCAACATGAGCGCGCGTAACGACGCCGGCGAGTGGGAAGGCTTCGATATCGATGTGGCCACTGCACTGGCCGAAGGGCTGGGCGTCGAGGTGGAGTGGGTTCCAACCGAAACCGCCCAACGTGTGCCGTTCCTGGTATCCGACCGTATCGACGTGTCGCTTGGAGCGCTCACGCGCAACGCCTCGCGCGCCATGCTGATCGACTACACCGTGCCACTCCACACGGAGGTGCTTGCCGTTCTCGCCACGTCTGAGATTGACGGCGATAGCTGGGAGGACTTCAACGCGGACGGCGTCACGCTGGCCAACATGCGTGGCAACTGGACCGTCGGTTGGATTGAAGACAACATGCCAAACGTTGAGTTGGAGCTTGTTGATACCATTGCCGACACAGTGCGCCTGGTCGCACAAGGCCGCGCAGATGCCATTGTTGAGAACATCGACTTCTTCATGGCCTTCACCGAGAACCACCCAGATGTGGAATGGCGCGTGGTGGAAAACCCAATTTTCGTCGCCTACTGCGCCATCGGTGTTTCGCAGGGCAACGACAATCTGAAGGAAGTGCTGAACATCCTTCTCTATGGCCTGCACTCATCGGGCATGATCAACGAAACCTGGGAAGCGCATTACGGTTCGCCGATGCTGCGCTCCATAGTCCCGAACCCCTACTTCTAAGACCCACGCGGACCATCACCCGGGCTTTGCACCTTCCCGCAGAGACCGGGTGATCCGCGTGGCATCAGGATGACGGGACCAATATGAACTACACGTTCCAATATCGCGTCGTCTGGGACAATTTCGGGGCCTTGATGGATGGCGCCTGGCTGACCTTTCAGCTGGGCGTCATCGCGTTTGCGGGTGGCGCGATCATCGGGCTGATTGGTGCAGCTGTCAAAACATACGGCCCGGCCCCACTACGTTTGTTGGTTGACGGGTATGTGGTTTTCATCACCAACACGCCGGCGCTGATCCAGATCTATTTTCTCTACTTCGGGCTACCAGAAGTTGGCGTTCGCTGGTCCAACGAGGCGTGTGTTTTGATCGGACTGATCCTCAACGCTGGCGCCTATCTGACGATGATCCTGCGTGCAGGATTTCTATCGGTGCGCAAGACCGAACTGGAAGCAGGGCAGACACTTGGGTTCTCGCTGGTACAGCAGATCCGCTACATCATCGTGCCCCATATCGCGAAGTCGGTTTATCCGGCGCTCGCCAACTTCTTCATAGTCGTCTTGGTCATGGGCACCTCGGTGGGTGCGCTGATCGGCGTGGATGAACTCACCGGCCAAGCCATCAACCTGTCGACGATCAACTACCGCTGGCTCGAGTACTTCTCTGTTGTCGCAGCGCTCTATGTGATCTTAACGTTCGTGGCGTCGATCGGCCTCGCCCTACTTGGTCGTTGGGCGTTCCGTGTGAAGGCGAGGATATTCTGATGGCAGGTATTCTCTGATGGAACGCATTATCGAGCAATTGCCGCGCTTCTTGACGGCAGACAATTTAGCGCTGCTTGCTCAAGCCGCTGGCCTGACACTGGCGATGACGGCATTGGGTTGTCTGATCGGGTTCGCCCTGGCCTTCTTCTTGGTCTACCTACGCCAGACGCCAGGACTGTGGGCCTTACCCTTGCGCCTGGTGTGCATCACCTATGTCGAGATCTTCCGGCGTATCCCATTCATTGTGGTGATCTATCTGGTCCTGTTTTTCATCCAGACGATCACCACCGACGCGTCGCTATTCACCATCGCGGTGATAGCCATTTGCATTTACGCCGTCGCCTACACGGCTGATATCATCCGGGGCGGCATTGAGTCAGTGTCACCAACCCAGGTCGAAGCGGCGACCGCAATGAACTTCAGTCGCCTGCGCACTTTGGTGACCGTTGTTCTCCCGCAAGCCTGGCCGGTTATCATTCCTCCGGCCATTGCGTTTGCCGTTTCCTTTATCAAGGACACGGCGTTGGTCAGCCAGATCGGCGTGTTTGAGCTGACCTTCCGTGGCAAGGAGCTGAACAACCAAGGGTTCTCGGCGTTGCTTGTTTTCGGCACGATCGCCTTTTGTTACTTCCTGATGTCCTTCCCGCTCAGCATGCTGGGCCAATATTTGGAGAAACGCCTTGCCACACCTCGCGGTGAACGAGCTGAGCGCAAGATACGACAAGGCTGATGTCCTCAAGGGCGTCACTTTCTCGATGGAGAAGGGCGAGGTTGTCGGTTTGGTCGGTCCCTCTGGGTCCGGCAAGTCAACCGTGCTGCGAACGCTAGTCGGTTTGACACCAGTGACCGGGGGCAGCGTGACCATCGGTGAAGACCGTATCGATTTTTCGAGCGCTGCCTCTGTGCGATCGGCCCGCGATCAGATGGCGATTGTCTTCCAACAGTACAATCTGTTTCAGAACATGACCGTGTTGGGCAATGTCACTGTGGCCCCCACTAAGATCAAGAAGCGTCCGGCGGCACAGGTCCGCCAGGAAGCGGAAAAGCTGCTCGCCATGGTCGGCCTCGCCGACAAGCTCAACGCCTATCCGGACCAACTATCAGGGGGCCAACAGCAGCGCGTGGCCATCGCCCGCGCCTTGGCGCTTCAACCCCAAATCCTGCTCCTGGATGAGGTGACATCGGCGCTAGACCCGGAACTGGTCAATGAGGTGCTCGACACTATTCGTCGGCTGGCCGGGGAAGGTATCACCATGATCCTCGTCAGCCATGAAATGGCGTTTATTCGGGAAGTCGCCGACAAGGTGATCTTTATGGATGAAGGCGAAGTCGTTGAGCAGGGCCCAGCACACGAGATGTTCGACGCACCAAAATCAGAGCGCGCACGCGACTTTTTCGGCAAGATTCTGCGCCACTAACCACCCGTAATCCGCCCCGGGGGCAACTTGGCCAGCATGGCGCTAGGCAGTTGGTATCCCGGGCACGCTGGCCTCATCGTGCAGGTCTCCGCGATAGGGTTTCGCCGTCGGCGGCAGATCCTTGCGTGTATAATGGTCTGGTTCGACGCGCTGGCGTTTTAGCGAGGAGATCACCTCACGATAGCCATCGATGATCGATGTGTTGGCGGGCGGCAGGTCATGCTTGATGAGCTCATGCAATTTTGGCAACGCGTGGAAAGGCACCATCGGGAACATGTGATGTTCCACATGGTAGTTCATGTTCCAGTAAATCCACCTGCTGATCGGGTTCATGTAAACCGTTCGTGAGTTCAGCCGGTGGTCCAAGACATCCTCGGCCAAGCCGCCATGCTGCAGCAATCCGGTCATCACCATGTGCCAGGTGCCGTAGATGCGCGGGCCGCCGATGATCATCAACGGTAGCAGCGACCAGGTGGCGATCGCCAGCGCCACCGCGCCTAAGTGAATAGCTACAAAGATGCGCGCCCAAAATGTGGCTTGTGGCAGTTGCTGCTCAGGAATGTAATCGCGCTCATCTGCTGAGAACTGGCCCAGCGCGTTGCGCCATAGGATGGCAAAATGCTGGAACACATCCGGTATGCCGATGAACATCATCGCTTTGCGCGCCATGCTGGTCGGGCGCATGAAGCTGAACTCTGGGTCGCGGCCGACGATGAAGGTATCGACATGGTGGCGCATATGGCTCCAGCGCCACGAAACCGGGTTGCGCATCACCATGAAGCTGGCCAGCACATAGACCGATCTGTTCATCCAGACTGTTTTGAACGCGCTGTTGTGGCCACATTCATGCCAACGTGAATCGCACGCTGAACCGTATAGGACGCCGTAGACCAGGAAGAATGGGATGGCCCAAACCGTGCCCCAGGTTGCGATCCCACAGATTGCGCAGATGATCATCAGGCCGATCCAGATGAATGTATCGCGCAATGCAGGTTCATTGCGGCGCTGCAAGAGCGCTTTCATTTGGTCGCGTGGAATATCGCTGTGGTACCACTCGGCAGATGCCAATCCACGCTCAATGGCGCGATCGCGTGCTGGCCCGGTCAGCGAATAGTCGCGCTTGCCAAGTGTGGTCTCAACCAAAGCCATACTGAACTCCCTTTTGCACCGAGGCATCTGGGCACCTCTTGGTGGTAATCTTTGATCGGCTTCGTGGCAGCGTCAAATGTTTGAAGTCAGGAGAACCGAGGGGCAAGCTAGCGGGCGCTCAGCATTGGCTTGAGAAGGCGGACTCGCGCACGACGCTTAGCGGCCCAGCCATGCAACCATGTCCCCGGCCTGCGGTTGATCTTTGCTGTTGGCGTGTCGCGAGCATAGCTTGGGAAAGCCGTCGAACTTTTTGGATTTGCGCTGTTGTTGATTGTCCCCCTCAATGCTTCACTGCGCTGTGGCATCGATATTGTCGTTGTCGAACATGTGTGATGGTCAGGAAGGCAAACCTTGTTGGAAACGCAAACCGACAGATGGGTAGCAATAGCGCTGGACGCTTGCATCCCAAACGCCTCAAGCCATCCGGTTTTCGTGGATGACACCGCGCTGGCGATATGGCGCGCCGATACGGGTCCTGTTCGTGTCTGGGCCGACCGGTGTCCCCATCGCGGTATGCGACTGAGCCACGGCTTTGTGGACGGAGATAAGCTGCGGTGCATTTATCACGGCTGGGGATATGACCAGGACGGGGCTTGCGTCTCGATCCCTGCACATCCCGACCTAAGGCCTCCCAAGACCATCTGTGCGGCGACCTATCCCGCCGAAACCAGGTTCGGCCTCGTTTGGACCAATCTTGCGGATAATCCCAAAGCCGCTCTTCCTGTGCTCGAAGACACGGCGGATTGGCTGCCAGTTCGAAGCCTTTATTCAGGCGGAACTCCAGAGCGCTTGAGCGAAATCCTAAGAACATTTGATTTGGGATCCGTCGCCGTAGATGTCGGCGAGCAGGACACCGGATACCGGGTTGAACTTCAAAACGGCGTTGCGCTCTTTTTCGCCGTCCAGACCATAAGTGCCTCCCGGATGGCACTTCACGTCGTAATGTCTGGCGAAGACGCCAAAAACGGCATTGATCGCGTTCAAATTGCGCATAGGCTGGTGGCTCTGCGCGATTTGGTCGAGACCGAGTGAGAGGCTAACCAATGACTGTCACAACCGACCCTGTGGTCCTGAACGAGTGGATCGTATGTGGATTCGATACTCAGATCCCCGTTGGCGGGCGACGTGAAACGAAGGTGTTGGGGCAGCCCATCACCATATCTCATGCCGAAGAGGGCAAGTACGTCGCCCATGCCGTGGATGAAGAGGGCAGGGAAGGTCGAGAACTGCCGATAGAGGTGCACTACCAACACCTTTTCACCACGCTTGGAACACCGACGCGTCCTATCCCCATGATGGAAGAGTTCTATGAGCCTGATCGGCAAGTGGTAGGCGTGGGAGCAATTGGTGTTCAGACCAGCCCGTTCCGTGTTGTCGAGAATTTCCTAGACATGGCCCACTTTCCTTTTGTCCATACCGATATTCTGGGATCTCCCGATCAAACCGAGGTGCTTCGCTACAAGATGGAGCATCGAAAAGATGTCGATGAAGTTTGGGCGACAGGGTGCGAGTTTTTTCAGCCTGCCGCATCACAAGTGGCTTCGGGAGGGCAGATTTCGCACTACACCTACCGCATCATGTCGCCGTTCAGCTGTGTTCTGTATAAGACGAATGCCCTCGATAGTTCTCGGGTCGATGCCATTGGTCTGTTCGTCCAGCCGTTGGACGAAACGCACTGCTTTGCTTACACACCGCAGGCGTTCTACGACCCTGAAAGCACAGCAATCGAGCTGCAAGATTTCCAGCAGACGGTCTTCATGCAGGACCGTCTGATCCTCGAGAACCAACGGCCCAAACTGCTTCCGCTAGAGGCCGGCGCCGAGCTGCCCACCCGAGCCGATGCATCGTCCATGATGTTTCGCCGTTGGCTCAAAGACATGGGCGTCCAGTTTGGCATCGACCGCAAGCAGGCCGCCTGAGGTCCGACGATGCCAATAAAGGTATACGACTACACCCTGTCGGGCAGTTGCTACAAAGTACGGCTTCTGCTGGATTTTCTTGGACTGGAGTATGAGAAAGTCCCGGTGGGTTTCTACCCGGCCAAGCAACACAAGAAGCCAGAGTTTCTCGCCATCAATCCGCTGGGGCAGCTGCCAGTGATGGTGGATGGTGATCTGACATTAAGAGACGCGCAGGCGATCCTTTGCCATCTCGCCAACAAGTACGATGATGGTGGAACCTGGCTGCCAAATGATAAAGCGCGGTTCGGTCCGGTGATGGTTTGGCTGATGTTCGCGTCGGGACCTTTGATGTCCGCGTCGGCCGCGCGTCTACATGATGTTCTTTCTTACGATCTCGATATCGACCAAGCCCGCGCCGAAGCACTCGCCGCGTTTCGTGTTCTTGATGACCATCTCTCGATCAGGGCCATCGAAGGCGGGACTTGGATTGTAGGCGACGAACCCACCGTCGCGGATATCGCTTGCTTCCCCTATGTCGCTCTCGCGGGGGATGGCGGCATGGCACACGATGAATTTCCTGCCATACGGAACTGGATGCACGCGTTCAGGCGCCTGCCAAAGTTCGACCCGATGCCTGGCGTTCCGGAGTTTGGATGATGCCTGTGATGGCTTGGGCTTGGTAGTTGGAACAGTCGTCGGGTGATTTCGGTGCCGGGGGTGATGCAGGCCAAGTCGCCCACCTCAAGTTTGAAGGGTTGCTGGGCGCAGAGTTCGAAAACTTCGCCAAACAACGCGCGCGACGCCTAAGCCTAGAGGCCTGGATGTCGGCAACTCCTGATACTGTCGAGTTGATTGTTCGCGGCCCCGAGGTTCTCATTGGTTGCTTAGAGATCAGTTGTTGCCTCGGGCCGGTGGGAACTTCGGTAAAGCACTGGTCTTGCGAAGAGCTGTCGGCGATGCCCAAAGTTGCGGGCTTCGAAGCGATCTAGAACGAAGGCGCACCCACGGGCGAACACCCGATAGGCCAAACAATCCAAAATTCTGCGGCATCATACGGAAGTACGCTGGCGTATCTAACCATTGCCGTCAAAAGATGGGCCCAAACATCAGTGGTGTCTAATTCCTAGGCGAGCCTCATATCTATGCAATTGACCGCCTGGAACCAATTGACTCAGCCATGGTCCAGCGCGATGTTGGCACGAATGTTGTGGTCTCTATTCCCATTGAAGACGCTGCCGGTCAGCAAGCATTTTGGTACTGACTATGCTTGAGACGATCGTTCGAAATGCGCGCGTCCATGTTCCAGTTAAGGATGGGGTGAGCCCCGAGACCCTGAGCATAGCTGATATTGGAATAGCTGACGGGCAGATTGTTGCCCTGGAGCCTGTAATCTCGGGCGATGCCGCTCATGAAATCGACGCACAAGGGTATCTGGTAGCGCCGCCTTTTGTGGATCCTCACTTTCACATGGATGCGACCCTTAGCCTTGGAATACCGCGCCTGAATGTAACCGGTACGCTTCTCGAAGGCATTGCCTTGTGGGGTGAATTGAAACCTCACCTGACCATCGAGGCGGTGAAGGAAAGAGCACTGCGCTACTGTGACTTGGCGGTCGCGCAAGGGCTGCTTGCCATTCGCACGCATGTTGATGTCTGCGATGACAGGCTGTTGGCCGTCGATGCTTTGCTCGAGGTGCAAAAAGAGGTCGCCGACTATATCGACCTTCAACTGGTGGCGTTTCCGCAAGACGGTCTGTTTCGCTCCGCCAATGCTGAACAGAACCTGCTGCGCGCCTTGGACAAAGGTGTCAATGTTGTTGGCGGCATCCCGCATTTCGAACGGACTATGGAAGATGGCGCATCATCAGTGAAGCGGCTGTGCGCTATAGCCGCCGAACGTGACCTGCCGGTCGATGTGCATTGCGACGAAACCGACGATCCCAATTCACGCCACATCGAAATGCTTGCAGCCGAAACGACACGTTTAGGTTTGGGCGCACGCGTTGTTGGCTCACACGTCACCTCAATGCACTCGATGGACAATTACTACGCATCGAAGCTGGTACCTCTGATTGCTGAAAGCGGGATGCACATCGTTCCGAATCCGCTGATCAACATTACCCTTCAGGGGCGCTCTGACACCTATCCCAAACGACGCGGCTTGACCCGGGTTGCCGAACTTCGTGCTGCTGGCGTCAATGTCGCGTTCGGCCAGGATTGCTGCATGGACCCTTGGTACCCGCTTGGGTCCGGCGACATGTTGGAAGTTGCTCACATGGCTGTCCACGCATTGCCAATGACATCACGCGAGGGCATGGCTTGGGCACTTGACAGCGTAACGGTGGGTGGAGCGCTTGCTATGGGGCTGCCTGACCCAACGCTTCGTGTCGGCGGGCCCGCCAACATGGTGGTCCTTCAGGCGGCCAATGCCATTGAAGCTGTGCGTCAGAAGCCCACGCGATTGTTTGTGCTTCGCGCAGGCAAGATCATTTCGCAGACGCCTGCACGCATCTCGTCACTCGCACTCAATGGCCGCCCAGGCTCGCTTGATCCGGCATCCTATGTGCCACCGGCATCAACGGCGGCGCCATGAACATCAAACTCCACCGTCTCGCTGTCTTACGAAAGGACCAACCATGACCTTCAAGCTTAACCGCCGCCAAATGCTGGCAGGTACGGCCGCAACCTTTGCGATGCCCGCCATCATCCGTAATGCCCACGCCATGGATCCGGTGAAGGTCGCGGGTGTCCACAACAGCCCCGTCGAGAACGCCTGGAATTCCAGAATTCACCTTGCCCTGCAACAGGCCGCAGAGGCTGGGAAGATCACCTATGAGTTTTCCGAAGCCGTGGCACCAAGCGACTACCCGCGCGCCATGCGCGAATACGCGGAATCCGGTGTGCAACTGATCTGGGGTGAAAGCTACGCTGTCGAGAACGAAGCGCGCGAAGTTGCCGCTGACTATCCCGAGGTCGCTTTCCTGATGGGCTCTTCCGGTGGGCCTGAAGGTGACAACTTTGGGGTCTTTGGCACACGAAACCACGAGGCGGCTTATCTTGCTGGCATGCTGGCGGCCGAAATGTCAGAAAGCGGTACATTCGGTTCGGTTGGCGGCTTCCCAATTCCCGAAGTGAATTTGTTGATCAATGCCTTCCGGATGGGTGTCAAGGAGATCAATCCCGACGCATCGTTCCTGAACGGTTTCATCGGCGCTTGGTTCGATCCAGCTCGCGCCAAGGAAGCAGCGATTGCGCAGATCGATGCCGGCGCCGACATTTTGTTCGGCGAACGCATTGGTACCGCGGACGCCGCCGAGGAACGCGGCATCAAGGCCATTGGTTCGCTGATCGATTACACGCCTCGCTACCCCGACACTGTGTTTGCCAATGCCATCTGGAACTACGGTCCAACGGTCGATGCTATTGTCGAGGATGTCATTGCTGGCAATCCGGTCGGGCGGGATTACACGGAGTATTCCTTCATGAAGCACGGCGGCAACGAGCTGATCTACGTTGCAGACATGGTGCCGGCCTCAGCGATCCCGGCGATGGAAGCTAAGCAAGCCCTCATTGAATCGGGCGAGTGGGATGTGCCTATCGACGCTTCGGAACCAGCCTAAGAACTGGTCATTGGAAGACGCAACCGCGCTCGCCGCAGATGTTGCGGCGGGCCGGACAACAGCAGTGATGTGCATGCAAACCGCGATCGATCGCGCCGAAAGCCTGGCCGATTACGGGGCCATCGTTCGCATGGAAGCCGAAATGGCTCTGGAAAATGCCAGAGTAGCTGACGCCATGCCTCGCGATCAGCGCGGTCCATTCCATGGTGTTCCGTTCCTGCCCAAAGACCTTGGAGGTCATGCCCGAGGGTTAGCACCGTGTGCCGGAAATGCGGTGCTGCGTGCCCAGTCTGTTGACCCCTTGGAGGACGACGCGCTGTTTTCCAGGTTCCGCGCAATGGGACTCTTGCCGTTTGGCTTAACGACATCCCCTGAGTTTGGCCTCGCGCTCACATCCGAGCCCAGTGGTTATCCACCGGCGCGCAATCCGTTCGACAGATCCTTGTCGTCTGGCGGGTCTTCCGGAGGGGCTGCGACGGCTGTTGCCTTTGGTATCGTGCCTATTGCCCATGCCACCGATGCAGCCGGTTCCATTCGGGTTCCAGCGGCATGTTGCGGCTTGGTGGGATTGAAGGCGTCACGAGGCAGAGTGCCCGGCGCACCGCATTTCAAAAATCACCTGATGGGCATCGCCAGCGAGCTGGTCTTGTCGCGCAGTGTGCGTGATACGTTGACAGTTTTCGATGGAGTGAAGACCCCGGCAGGGTGGTCGGCCGGACCTATAGGTTCAATCGGAGTGTTTGTGCCTGATGCCGTGAGTAACAGCACGGCGGCAAAATTGGACGAAGTCGCAGAGTCCTGCGCGCAACTTGGCCTGGCGGTCAAGCCAGTGACGATGCCAGATCAACTTGGCACCGAGGCGTTTGCGATATTGGGCACAATCTTTGCTGCGTCGCTGGCCAGCTGGGTCAATGCCGTCGGACTGAAGGAAGGGGACATGTCTCCCCTCAGTTTGGCAGTGGTCGAGCAAGGTCGATCCATGCCGGCGAGCGAACTGTTTGACCAATATGCCGACCTGGTGCGGTTCAGTTACGAGATTCAAGGATTTTTCAACGATATCGACGCGTTGCTCATGCCTGTATTGTCCGACGGACCGCCGAGTATCGGCTGTTTCGATCCACAGGCCACAGACCCCCGCGCACGATATGCCCAGATGGAAGAGCTAGCGCCCAACATTGGCGTGGCCAATGTAGCTGGTACGCCGTCACTTGCCATGCCATTCGGCATGATGCTGGGAGAGAAAAAGAATCTGCCATTCGGATTTCAGATCATGGGCCCAATCGGGAGCGACGAACGCCTTCTGCAGCTTGCAGCCTCGCTTGAGGCGTTGGCGCCAACGGTCAAGATTCCGCATGCCGTCGCAGGGACGCCATGATGACCGAACACCCCACCGTTCTGAAGCTCGAAAACATCACCATGCGGTTTGGTGATCTAGTTGCCAACGACAACATCACCATCTCGTTGGCCGAAGGCGAGATTTTAGCTCTTTTGGGCGAAAATGGCGCGGGCAAGACGACGCTGATGAACATCCTGTTTGGCCATTACACGGCGGATGAGGGCACGGTAGAAGTCTTTGGAGAAACGCTACCACCCGGGCGACCCCGCGCTGCGATTGAGGCAGGCGTTGGCATGGTGCATCAGCACTTCACACTGGCCGATAACCTTAGCGTCTTGGAAAATGTGATCCTGGGTTCGGAGCCGCTATCAAGAACCGTGAGCAGACGCGGAGAGGCACGCAAAAAGCTGCTTGGACTGTCTGACCATTTTGGATTGCCGATCGACCCGGAAGCCCGTGTTGGTTCCTTGTCCGTTGGGGAGCGTCAACGGGTCGAGATTCTCAAGGCACTGTTTCGCGACGCGCGCGTCTTGATCCTCGACGAACCGACCGCCGTGTTGGCCCGTCCCGAAGCAGAAAGACTGTTCAAAACATTGCGCGAGATGGCCGCGGATGGCCTTTCAATCATCTTCATCTCGCACAAACTCCATGAGGTTATGGCTGGGTCTGACAGGGTCACAGTTTTGCGGGGTGGGAAAGTTGTCGCCGAACGGATTACTCGGGAAACGTCGCCGCCAGAACTCGCAGAGCTGATGGTCGGCCGGCAGGTAAATCGACCCAAGCGTTCTGAAAAAGCACCGGGGGCACCCGTCATTGTGGCCAACGGTGTCACGGTCGGTTCTGGCGATACACCGGCTCTCAACAACGTATCGCTGGAAGTTCGAGAGGGCGAGATACTCGGAATTGTTGGGGTGTCAGGCAATGGCCAATCGGCGCTCGGAAATGTTCTTTCGGGACTCGCAAAGCCGACGTCCGGATCTTTGGCGTACTACGACGAAAGCGGTGTCCAACACGATGTTTTGTCCATGGCGGCACGCCAAGCGGTTCAGGCTGGGATGGGTCGCATCCCTGAAGATCGACACGCCGAAGGCGTCGTCGGTGAGTTTTCGCTGTGGGAAAATGCCGTTCTTGAGCAGTTGAACACACCGCGCTTTTCTGGGCTGGGCTTCGTCCGTCAAGGCGCTGGTCGTGAGCACGCAAAACAGCTTATCGAATCTTACGATATTCGCGGTGCTGGCCCCAAGACGCGGACGCGGCTTCTATCTGGCGGCAATATGCAGAAGCTTATCTTAGGTCGCGTGCTGGCATCAAAGCCGCGCTTTATCTTGGCCAATCAGCCGACGCGCGGGCTCGATGAGGGCGCCATTGCAGCGGTACACACCCATCTGCTCGCCGCCCGCGAAAAAGGCGCGGCGATCCTGCTGATAACGGAGGAATTGGAAGAGGCGACGGCGCTCGCTGACCGTTTCCAAGCGATGGTCAAGGGTAGGCTCTCCGCATCGATTTCGGCGGATATGGCAGACGCAAGAACCCTTGGCTTGATGATGGCTGGCCATTGGGAAGCTGCCAGCGGAGACACGCACCATGCGGCTTGAGCGACGCACTGATATCCCAGTTTACTTGGTTGCCACCGCGCCAGTGTTGGCCATCGCTTGCGCCCTCCTGTTGGGTTCCGTCCTGATCGGTATGGCTGGCGTGAATCCGTTAGGCGCCTACTCGCATCTAATAGATGGCGCCTTTGGCTCTCGGCTGGCTATTACCGAAACACTGACCCGCGCAACGCCTCTTATCTTGACCGGACTGGCTGCTGCCGTCGCTTTTCGCTGCAGGCTTTGGAACATTGGCGGCGAGGGACAGTTTTACGTCGGTGCATTGATGACGGCTTGGTTGGGGCACTCGATTGTCACAAGCCTTCCGGCGCCCCTTGCGATTGCCGTCATGATGGCTGCCGGCATGTTTGTCGGGGCTCTCTTGCTTGCTGGTCCCGCACTGATGCGGCTCAATTTCGGCGTCGATGAGGTCGTGACGACGCTTTTGCTGAACTTCGTTATCATTCTGTTTGTCGGCTTGATGATCGAAGGGCCGATGCGTGACCCGTTGGCCTTCGGGTGGCCGCAATCGGTGCCGGTGGATCGTGCTCTGCGTCTGCCGGATCTGATTGAGCGATCGAGACTGCATGTTGGTTTGCTCATTGCCTTGGCAGCAGCGCTGGCGGTTTGGATTATATTAGCGCGAACGCGGTTTGGCCTTGAAAGCCGAGCGGTGGGTCTGAATGCCAAAGCAGCGTCATTTGCGGGAATATCTCTTCCACGGACGATCCTTGGCACTGCCTTCCTTTCGGGAGGATTGGCTGGTCTGGCAGGCACTGTCGAGGTCCTCGGCGTCACGGGCAATGTGACCACTACACTGTCCCCGGGCTATGGCTATTCCGGCATCGTGGTGGCCATGCTCGCCGCTCTGCATCCGCTTGGTGTGGTGGCCGCCGCCATTTTTGTTGCCACCGTCTTTGTCGGGGCTGACTCGATGGCCCGCGCCACAGGCGTGCCAAGTTTTATCGCCGACGTTATCATGTCCGTCAGCCTCCTTTGCATGTTGGTGGCGCTTCTGTTCACCACATACCGATTGCGGCGTTAGGGGGCTTGATGATCGAAGCCATTGAACTCCTGACGAGCGCCAGCCTGTGGGCTGCAGTCCTGCGCATTGCCACGCCCCTGATCTTCGGGGTTCTGGGTGCGCTCCTTTGCGAGCGTTCAGGTGTTTTGAACCTTGGAATCGAAGGCATCATGACCATGGGTGCCATGGTCGGCTGGCTGACAGTGTTTCTCGGCGCCGATCTTTGGACGGGATTGTTCGTCGCCGCCGTTTCCGGAGCGCTGATGGGGCTGCTTCACGCCATGCTGACGGTGCCGCTCGGTTTATCGCAGCACGTCTCCGGCCTCGGCATCACGCTTTTTGCATCTTCGCTGTCTTACTATTTGTACAGGCTGATCGTTGAAGTTGGTGACCTGCCACCGACGATTGAGCCGTTTCAACCGATCATCATTCCTGTTCTGTCGGACCTGCCGTTCTTGGGCGAGGTGCTCTTCCAACACAGCGCGCCTACCTATCTGGCACTCCTCTCAGTCGTTGTTCTGGCCTACGTTTTGGCGCGAACACCGTTAGGCCTCGCCATTCGCATGACTGGCGAAAATCCCCATGCCGTCGATGCGCAGGGGTTGGATCCGATTATGATCCGGATAGGCGCCGTCATGGCGGGTTCCGCGCTCATGGCGGTCGGGGGTTCGTTCCTGACCATGGCGGCCTTCAACAGTTTCTTCCCCGAGATGGTGCAAGGGCGGGGCTGGATCTGCATTGCTTTGGTCGTGTTCGCCTCTTGGCGACCGGGCAAGGCGCTACTCGGTGCGTTGCTGTTCGCCTTTTTTGACGCGTTTCAACTTCGCCTTCAAACGTCAGTCGAAGGCGTGCCCTATCAGTTATTCTTGATGGCTCCTTACCTGTTGTCCATCGCCGCTCTGATCCTTGTGGCTCGCCGCGCGCAAGTGCCCGAAGCGCTCATGGCGCCATACCGCCGTGGTGAGCGTTAGTCAGGCACGCGCGAAACAGCGACCGCAATCTTTAGACGGTTACAGCGTGTTGGTGTTGGTCCACATTCAGGAACTTTCGAAATCCTGGATCGACATTCACAAGCGTTATGCGAAAAAGCGGACTTGGCTTGCCTACCTTGAATCATATAGGCGTTGTACCAGTGGTATGGCACGGGATCATTCGATGCTCTCAAAATTAGCTCGGCTCATACTAGCTGTCGGCTGCATATGGACAGCCGCGAGCCAGGTTCTCGCGGACGAAGAGGCAGGGCACACATCCGCGGGAACACCATGGCCAGTCAATTTCGAACTGAGGTTCGGTGTACTGTACCATGAAGACAGCCGTCTGGTGAGGCTGTTAGGATCGCCGGCCAAGTTTGACGATGGGGGGCCTTTGGATCTCACTGGAGAGATCCTGGCTGAAACACGACTAGCAAATAGCGATAACCCGCTCCTGGACGCGATCTACACGCCGGCATTGCGAGCCGGTTTCACTGTCAACACCGGGGGAGGAACAAACCATGTCAATCTTGGCTTGGCCTTTGACTATCAATTGCCCTTCGACTCTTTTGCTGAGGTCGTCTTAGGAGTGGCATTTCATGACGGCAATTTGGGCAATAACCCACGTGCTGGCCGACGCTTGGGTTGTAGCCCATTATCCTATTCTGCCGCTTCTCTGGGCACCAACTTGACCGAACAATGGCGTGTTATGCTGACCATCGAACATCTCGATAACTTCGAGTTATGCAGCAACAACGCGCAACTTACCAACATCGGCCTTCGTGCTGGGTTCCGCCTCTAAGGGTCAGCGATAGCGTCAATTGCCATATCCTATTTGGGTTGGCGTCCCGGTTGTTTATTGCTGTGGGATATCGCAGGCCTGCAACCGAACTGTACGGTCACGGTAGATCGTGGCTTACAAAATCAGACACCAAGTGCATGGCTGTGTGCAATGTCCGCTTCCAGCCCAAAGCAGCCTTGCAGATTGAGCCTTCGCTTTTTCAAACCTGAATCAGGTCAACACTCGACGACATTGACCGCAAGACCGCCGAGGGACGTCTCTTTGTAGCGGTGGCTCATATCCAGACCGGTTTGGTACATTGTCGCGATGCATTGATCGAGTTGAACGAGGTGATTTCCGTCGCCCCGCAGCGCTAGTGATGCTGCTGTTATCGCTTTGACGGCGCCCAGAGCATTCCGCTCGATGCAAGGGACTTGAACAAGGCCTGCGATGGGATCGCAGGTCATGCCTAAGTGATGTTCGAGGGCAATCTCAGCGGCATTCTCAATCTGCTCGTTCGAGCCACCCATAACAGCACATAGGCCTGCAGCTGCCATGGCCGAGGCTGACCCGACCTCTCCCTGACAACCGACTTCAGCGCCGGAAATCGAAGCGTTGTGTTTGATGATGCCGCCTATTGCCGCTGCAGTCAGCAAGAAGACTTGGACCTGTTCCATTTGCTGTTCATGGGTATGGTCCAGATGGTAGCGTAGCACCGCTGGAATGACTCCCGCGGCCCCATTGGTCGGCGCCGTCACGACGAGTCCGCCCGCAGCGTTCTCCTCGTTAACGGCCATGGCATAAACGGATACCCAGTCGACAAACCGATGTGGCACGTCGACATTGGTGCCGCTTTCAGCGCGAAGTTTTCCATGTATGCCTTTAGCGCGCCTCTTCACGCACAGCTGGCCGGGCAAGTTGCCATCTTGCGACAAACCTCGGTCGATGCACGCGGTCATTGCCGACCAGATGATATGGATCCCATCAACGAGCTCATCCTCGCCAACGGCAGCAAGCTCGTTGGCACGCTTCATGGCCGCAATTGAAAGGCCAGATTCGCGTCCCATTGCGAGCATCTGTGCAGCCGAGGAAAAAGGGAATGGTACATCGACCGTTGGGGTTGGGTTTAGCTGTGTGTGCAACTCGTCCTGTGTGACGACGAACCCGCCACCGATGGAATAAAAGGTCTCGCTGGCAATCTCCTCGATTTGGTCGTTGTACAGTGCAAAGGTCATAGCGTTGGGATGACCGGGCAAGGTGTCACCACGATGGAGGATGATGTCTCGCTCGTGATCGAAAACGATGTCCGGCAGGCCTGCATGGATCAGTCGCCTGGCTTTTCGATTCTCTTCAAGCAGAACACTCGCGTGCTCTGGATCCACCTCCTGTGGTGCCAACCCGCAAAGCCCGAGCTCAATCGCACGGTCAGTTCCATGGCCAACACCAGTGTAAGCGAGTGAACCATACAGACCCACTCTCAACAGTCGCGCTGAGGGTAACCGGCGTGCCTCCTCCAGAAACCGAGCAGCAGCAACCATTGGCCCAACCGTGTGGGAGCTCGACGGTCCAATCCCAATCCTAAACAGTTGCAGCGTGCTCTGAAACACGTACCCACTCCGCTGTTTCATAGGCCAATGCAAACATCCAGCGTCGGGAACGCACTATAAGGGCAATATGGCAGTCTCCCCAAGCGCGTCCTTCGAGAGCTCCCAGGCTTCATGGCAGAGCTGGCTGAGCGCGAAGGCGTCTCGGCCAGTGCCCTTGAGTTCATCATCCTCACAGCATTACGGTCAGGCGAGGGTCGCGGTGCCCGGTGGGAGGAGGTTGATTGGGAACAACGCACCTGGACTGTCCCAGGAGAGCGCATGAAACGCGGCAAGGCCCATCACGTACCCTTGTCTCCCGAAGCCATCCAGATCCTTGAACAGCAGCGTGGGTTAGTCTCCGATTGGGTCTTCCCGAGTGGAACGCGAGGCAGAGATGGAATCGTTCACCCGCAGTCCGCGATGGTGTTCAATTCGCACTAAAGGCGGATCGAGCGCTAGGAGTCCACGACCCATGGCTCAGCGCGAGGTGGCCAAGACTCGGAGGGCTAAACACGCTTACCTGTGTTCGCCCTGCGTCATATGCAGCGCACCGTTGCTTGAGTTGGAGAGAGGCGGAGCTAGCTGGTTTCGCGATTACGTAAAAAAAGCAGGGGCTAGCGCTTGCTCACGTGCGTTGGAGCGAATGAAAGCGCCGGCTTGGTCGTGCGCTTCGTCAAACTGTCTTGGATTTGTGCGCCTATGCAACAGCCGATGAGCGCCCAGATTCCCCGTAGGGTGGGTCTCAAAGCTGACCGGAGTCCATCCATGGTTCCGTAGGACAAGACGCGCAGGTTAACGTTGAATTCAGCTGCCTGTTATGCCCATTTTGCCGAGGATGTCGGCTTAGACGGCACCTGTAGCAGGAACACAACCACCTCCCCGGTGCGCCATCCCATCATGGCCCCTCTGTCCACTATAACCCCAACGGGTCGTAGTTCGCGTTGCGACAGCGTGACGATGCCATCTCCGATTTCCCGAGGCATGGCGTCACAACGCAAGATCAACTTGTACGGTCGTACGGGGCTTGGCACCTAGGTGGTTATGGGCGCAGAACGTCTTGCCAGGCCTTGGGGCGACCGAAAAGATACCCTTGAAAAAGTTGGCAGCCCTCGTCTCTTAAGACGGCGACTTGTGCTGCGTTTTCTACGCCTTCGGCGACGACATCCGCTCCTAGATCCCTGCCAAGTGAGGTCACGGCGCGCACGACGGCCAAGCTCGTTGGATCCTCGGTGATCCGATTCACGAAGCTCCGATCGATCTTGATCTTGTCGAAGCAGAACCGTTGCAGATAACTCAATGACGCATGGCCGGTCCCAAAGTCATCCAGTGCCAGGCGGAGGCCCATTGCGCGAAGCGCGCTGAGTGACTCGATGGTTCGGGCGTCATCAGTGACGATTGCCGTTTCGGTCATCTCAAGTTCAATTTGCTCTGGGGAAACTTGGTGGTGCTCAAGCGACGCCGCAAGCCGCTCAATGAATCCCGGGTCGCGCAGCTGTAGCGGCGAGAGGTTCATAGCCACACATCGTCCCGGCGGAAGATGGCTTGCGATGCTGGCAACTTTGTTCAGAACCCAGTCGCCCAGCCCGCGCATCATCTGGCCTTCTTCGGCAATTGGTACAAAGCGTGATGGTGAAACAAGCCCCCGTGTTGGATGGTCCCAGCGCAGCAAGGCTTCATAAACAGCCGCATGCCCGGATTCTGCGTCCACAATCGGCTGTAGGTGCAGTTCAAATTCCCCTTTGTCGATGGCTTCTCGAAGATCGTCTTCAAGAGCGCGTCGGCCCAAGATCGCATTTCCCATCGCTTGCGTATAAACGCAGTGGTTTCGGCGTCCGCCTCGCTTGGCCTCATACAAAGCAATATCTGCGTCGCGAAGCATCCCGGTCGGTTCCTGACCACGGTGAGTGGCGACACCGACGCTCACGCCAATATTGACCTGCTTGTCGCCAATCATGAACGGCTCTTGCATCTTGGATACGATCCGACTGGCCAATGCCGAGACATCTGATGGTTGACGAACGCCATATTGCAAAATGGTGAACTCGTCCCCACCCAGGCGCGCCAGGACATCGGTGGATTTAATCGACGAGCGTAGACGTCGAGCGGCTGCAATGAGTAGCCGATCGCCGGCTTCGTGCCCGAGCGTGTCGTTGACGTTCTTGAAGTGATCGAGGTCCAGGCAGTGGACTGCCACGCTTGACGCTGTGTTGGGGCTCAACAAAGCCTCTCGTAACTTCTTCAAAAACATGAGCCGGTTAGGAAGGCCGGTTAGGTTGTCATGATGCGCCAGATGGGCAATCTCCGCTTCTGCGGCAATGCGATCGGTCGCACCAACGATTGTCCCTTCGTAAAAAAGTGGTTGGCCGTCGTCGTCGGTCACCAGCCAAGCATTTTCACAGATCCAGATGCGATTTTGGGCCAACTGACACGATACCTCGGACACGAAATCAGTGACACGACCGTGCTCAAGCAGCGTGGTCCGAAAGGTCTTGGAACGCCCGCTGTCTAGATGCCAAGGCTTTTCTGGAGTGTTGATTTTGGCCAAAGCATCTGCCTCGTTGGCATAACCTAGCAAAGCTACAAATGCTGGATTGGCACGCATAAACCTGCCGTCCAAATCGCAGCGGTAGATCCCTATGGCCGCATTGTCGAACAGATTGCGGTTCTCGTTCTCGATAAGGCGGTGCGTCTTCTGGTCAGTGTAGTCTTGGCGGGATCGAAGGGTCAGCAGATGGTTGCCATTGGTCAGGCGTTGCAGATGCAATGCGCAGGAACGCGCATTAGGTAGGGCGAGCTCCAATGGATAGATACCATCGGTTTGAGCCGCGGCCTCGACAAGCGATGGCCAGTCTTGGGGTGCTTTGCCAGCGCCTGCCTTTTCGAGGTATCCACCAATTGGCATGCCAGGCAAACAATTGTCATCGTCAGTGCGACCCAACCATTCATAGGCGCGTTTATTGGCAGCACCGATTTTCCCATCGTACTCAATAAGGATGGTGGCATCTTCAAACGCCTCAACCATAGCCTCGAATGCTGTCTCGGACTGTGGGTCTGGCCTTGTTGCCACCGTTGGAGCGAGGAACACATCTCCAACCTGATCGCATGCGAGGCGGGTACTTGCCTCATAGCATGAGCTCACGCTGGTAATTAGACGCGTGACGTTCACCGATCCTTCCTTCGAAGTCGCATCTTTAAGTTGTTCAACTGCCAAGGGATGCAAAGTCGGAAGCTGTTCCATCGCTGCACTATCCCTGTCAGCAAGCGTCGAATTAATGGCAGGCTTGGCGCTCATTCTGAGAATGACTTTCCTTTGATCGAGACAATGTGCGAACATCTCGTGCGGTTGCCATGCTCCGCCTAACGTACACAACCGCACGTTACGTCATCATCAATTAACAACAGGTTGCCAACGGCCTGGTATTCTTAGAAGAAATGAATAAAACGTAACGTCATCCAAGGCGGTCACGTAGGGCATAGTAGCTCATCGCAAGCATGAGAAGCGATGCCCGCAACTTCGTTCCTCCCGGAAAGGTTGGCGCAGGGAACCGGCTGAAAAGGCTCAGCAGTCGGGCGTCGTGCAGGAGCGCGTCTGCCACGATTTTGCCAGCGAACGGAGCGTTGACCACGCCTTGACCCGAGAAACCCACTGCAACCGTTACGCGAGGTGACAGTTGGCGAATAAGAGGAAGGCGATGTGGTGTGATCGCCAGCGTGCCGCCCCAGGCGTGGTCGATTTGGACCTCTGCCAAATTGGGATACACGTCCGCCAGAAAGGGCCGAACAAAGCTTTCAATATCTTCTGGGAACGTTGTTGAGAATTTTTCCCCGCCACCAAAAAGGAGTCTCTGATCAGGTGTTGGCCGCCAATAGCGCACAACAAAGCGTGTATCGGCGACTGCATCTCGGAAGGGTAGGGGCCCATCGTCAGACCCCGCACCAATTGGTTTGGTGGCAATGACGAAATTGGTAATGGGCAACACGCGAGCATCTGCTTCTCCATCCAAGTCGCGCATATAGCCATTGCCTGCCAAAACCACGTGCTGCGCCCGCACCGTGCCATTCGGTGTCTCGACTTCGACCCTCAGATCATTCGAATCGATCGACGCAACCGGCGTTGAATCAAACAATCTGGCCCCCGCCTTTTCAGCGATATCCGCCAAGCCAGTAACAAAAACCAAGGGATGGAGGTGTCCGCCGTCCCTGTCACGCAAAGCACCTTTATGGCCACCGGTTCCCAGCGCCTGTTGCGTCTCATCTTCCGTCAATGCTTCCCGCGTTGGGCATTCAAAGTGCTTGGCGGCAAAGGCGTCCTCTTCCAACTCGGCATCGAGGTCTTTGGATTTCCGGCACGCCGTCAAAAGACCATGGGCACGCTCACACGGTAGGTTGTGTTCTTGGATCAGCCCATCAAGATGCGCCAGCGCTGCGCGGCTGGTGTCGCGTACTTGGATGGCCGTTTCGTCGCCCATCGTCTTGGCAAACCAGCGCAGGCTCTGACGGAATCCCGGGTGGATTTGACCTCCATTGCGTCCCGAGGCCCCCCAACCGATCCGTTTTGCCTCGACCAAAACGACGCGTTGCCCGCCCTGGGCCAGGTGGTAGGCGGCAGACACGCCGGCAAAGCCCCCGCCAACAATGCAGACATCACACGCAATATCGCCCCTAAGGGGTGGACGAATGCGATCCAAAGCAACTGGCAGGCTGGCCGCATACCAGCTGTCTGCGTGCTCTACCACAACCCTCGGCGCTTCAGTTCCGCGCCTGTCTGATCCAACACCGTTTGCACCGTTGACCTCAACCAATCCAACTCGTCGAGTGTTATAATCAACGGTGGTGACAAGATCATGGTGTCGCGCACAGCCCGCATGACCAGACCGTTTTGGAAGGAAATGTCACGGCATAGCGTGCCCACCTCACCATAGTTGATGAACCGCTCCCGATCTTGTTTGTCGGGTACGAGTTCAAGGGCGCCGAGCAGCCCCATTGTGCGCGCTTCGCCGATCAGCGGGTGGTCGGCCAGGTCGGAGAAGACCTCCGCAAAGGCTGGTGCAGCCACCGTTCGCACATGATCCACGACACCCTCGCGCTGCATTATGGTTAGGTTGGCGATCGCTGCAGCAGCGCATGCCGGGTGGCCGGAATAGGTGTAGCCATGAAAAAATTCGCCGCCCTGGTGCTCAAGTACGTCGGCGATGTGGTCATGCAAAAGAACGCCGCCCATTGGCAGGTAGCCCGACGTCATGCCCTTTGCGACGGAAATAAGGTCGGGTGCGATGTCATAGACGGTCGACCCGAACCACTCGCCCAAACGCCCGAAACCTGAAATCACTTCATCAGCCACCAGCAGAATATCCCGATCCGCCAAGATGCGCTTGATCTCCGGCCAATAAGTCTCTGGCGGGATGATGACACCGCCAGCGCCTTGGATCGGTTCAGCCATAAAGGCGGCGACCTTGTCCTCACCGATCTGGTCAATGGCTTGTTCTAGCTTGCGTGCTGCAGCCAGACCAAACGATGCCACATCCAGGTCACCACCCTCATCGAACCAGTAGGGCTGATCAATGTGATGGATACCAGGAATTGGCAGATCGCCCTGGGCGTGCATGGCTTTCATGCCACCCAGGCTCGTCCCCGCAACGGTCGAGCCATGGTAGGCGTTCCACCGTGTGATAATGGTCTTCTTGTCTGGCTTACCTTTGAGGTCCCAATAGGTGCGAATGAGGCGCAAAACTGTGTCATTCGCCTCAGATCCGGAGGAGACAAAGAAGGTCTGATTGTAAGGCTCCGGTGCCAATCGGGCGATAAGCTCCGACAGTTCAATCACCGGTGGATGCGTCGTCTTGAAAAAGGTGTTGTAGTAAGACAGTTCGCGCATCTGCGCCGCAACGGCATCGACGATCTCCTGGCGGCCGTGACCGATCTGGACATTCCATAAACCGGCCATCCCATCCATGATGCGTTGACCATCACTGTCCGTCAGCCACACGCCTTCCCCTTTGACGATGACGCGCGAGCCTTCTCGGCGCAGCGTGCCGTGGTCGGTGAACGGGTGCAAATGGTGCCGGGCGTCCAGCGCCTTCAGCGCGCCGGTGGGAAATCGGTTGGAACGTTCGTTCATTGCCTAGACGCTCAACAATAGATGTTCGCGTTCCCAGGGTGAAATGACCCGCATAAACGTCTCGTACTCACCTTCTTTGATCGCCTTGTAGGTGTAGATAAATCGGCGACCAAGAAGCTCAACCAGGTCTTCGTTCTGCGTCAGCGTTTCCAATGCGTCATTCAATGAGCGCGGCAAGCCATAGGGCAGATCGTGTCCCCAATCTTCAATGGGATCGTCGGGTTCTTGGCCGCCCACCATTCCTAGATAACCACAGGCAAGCGACGCCGCGATGGCAAGGTAAGGGTTGCAATCAGATCCCGGGACGCGGTTTTCCAGCCGCCGTGCCGCTGGCGACGACGTCGGCACGCGCAAACCCACCGTGCGATTATCATGGCCCCAATGCAGATTAATCGGCGGCGAACCAAGCGCGCCGCGGGCCAAACGGCGATAGCTGTTCACATAGGGTGCCAACATGGCCATCACGTGTGGCAGATAGCGCTGTTGGCCAGCGATGAAGCTGCCAAATATGGCGGTTGGCTGACCATCGTCATCGGAAAAGACATTCCGACCGGTCGCCTGATCGAGAACCGACTGATGAATGTGCATCGCAGATCCAGGTTCGGCGCTCATCGGTTTGGCCATGAAAGTCGCATACATGTCGTGCCGCAAAGCCGCCTCGCGGATGGTCCGCTTAAACAAGAAAACTTGGTCAGCCAGCGTTATTGGGTCGCCATGGCGCAGATTGATCTCCATCTGCGCTTTGCCCTCCTCATGGATCAGCGTGTCGATCTCAAGGTCTTGCTTTTCAGAGAATTCGTAAATGTCGTCAATAACGTCATCAAACTCGTTGAGCGCTGAAATGGAGTAACTCTTGCGGCCAATCTCCGGGCGCCCGGATCGTCCAATGGGGGGCTCCAAGGGGTAATCTGGGTCAATGTTCGGTTTGACCAGATAAAACTCCACCTCCGGTGCGACGATGGGCGCCCAGCCTTTGGCTGCATAAAGGTCAACGATGTTCTTCAGCACCTGTCGCGGCGCGGAGTCGAAGGGTTCGCCGTTGCGCTCGTAAGCATCATGGATCAGTTGAGCGGTAGGGTCGCTTTCCCAAGGCACCACGCTGAGTGTTGCGTAGTCGGGCCTAAACATAAGATCGCCATCGCGCGGGTCGTACCGAAAATACTGGTTCTCTTCCGGGTAGTCGCCGGCAATGGTCTGGCGAAATAGTGCCGATGGCATCGTCATAACTGCCGACGAAAAGAACTTTGCCACCGGCATCATCTTGCCGCGCGCGACGCCTGATTGGTCGGGGACGATACACTCGATGTCCTCAATCCCGCGCGCCTTAAGCCACGTTAATGCTTCGGTGCTGTCGCGCACACCACGGTTTGCATTGATGGGCGCGTCCTCAGGCAGCTGAGGCGGCACGTTCATCTGGTGTTGTGGTTCGTCCATGGCTCTCTCACCTGTCACCGCTAGCGATAAACCGGTTCGCATGGCCTCACAACCACTGCACGGCTCGACATGGGTGGCCAAAATGCGCAAGAACGTGCGCCGTCTACGGACCAACTGCGGTATATCCATGCCTCAATCGATCGAAGTTTTCTTATCTGATCCCAACGCGGTACTGCGAGGCAAATGGCTGCCTGGCTCCGCAATGGCGAAGCTGTCGACGGGCGTGGCGTTCCCTTACTCTTTGCTTGGTTGCGATGTTTGGGGGCGCGAAGTGCACGAAACTGGTCTGCATATAGACAGCGGAGACAAAGATGCGCTCTGCTTGCCAATCGAAGGACGAACAGTCGAAGTGCCTTGGGCCGATCAAACGACCGTTCAGGCCATGTTGACCATGCACCACGCCGACGGGTCACCGTTCATGGGCGACCCACGTCATGTGCTTGCAAAGCAGGTTGAGCAGCTGGCTGCCCGCGGGATAATGGCTCAAGTTGCTATCGAACTTGAATTCTACGTCTATGAACGAGATCCAGAGACCGGCCGCCCCAGACCAGCTGGAACAGGGCGGCCCGGCCCAGATCATCAGGAAATGTATGCGCTTCGCGACTTAGACCGCCAACGCCCGTTGATGGAGGCCATACACCAGGCATGTGAGGTGCAAGACCTACCACTTGACGCGATCGTCTCGGAGGCTGCTCCCGGCCAATATGAGGTGAACCTACAGCATCGTGACCCTCTAACGGCCGCCGACGACGCGGTGATGCTCAAGCGTCTGATCACGCACACCGCGCGTAACTTGGGGATCAATGTCACCTTCATGGCCAAACCGTTTGCTGACCAGCCCGGCAATGGCCTGCATGTACACGCTAGTTTGCATCGCGATGATGGTCCGGTCTTTGCTGATCCCAGTCAGGGACTGCTCTGCTTGCACCATGCTGTTCAAGGGCTTCTATCTACAATGGAGGACGCCCAGCTTGCCTTCGTGCACACCTACAATGGGTTTCGGCGCATGCAGTTAGGCTCATACGCCCCCGCATCGCTCAGTTGGGGTGAGAACAACCGCTCTGTTGCCGTTCGCTTGCCGCAAGCCCTTGCCGCGGCGCGCCGTATTGAGCATCGGTTGGCCGGTGCCGATGCCAATCCCTATCTGGTGGCTGCCTTGGTGTTGGCAGGAATGCTTCGCGGGCTGGATGAACGTGTCGAGCCTCCAGCGCCGGTCGAGACCAATGCCTACACTGATGAGACGCTAAAGCGCTTGTCGTCGCACATGGGTGACTCCATTGAGCACTTTGCGACAAGCACATTCGTCCAACAGGCACTAGGCGCGGACCTTGTGCGCATCTACGCGCCTGTTAAGCGGGCTGAGTACCAGGCATTCACGACGCATATTACCGACTTGGAACATCAGATTTTTTTGTAGCGGCACAACATCTTGTCAGTCGAAGGTCGATCGACGGCCGTACCAAAAGACCCACCATTTGCGCTTGAGGCAGGTCTCAAAGCCAACTAGCTTGCCGCAAAGGCTGCAAAACAGGCCGTAAGCCGGGTTCAACAAGGGAGTTGCGTCAACCATGCGCCGTCAATCATCCGTTTTTTCTCTACTGGGTGGCATCCTCGCTATGTCGACCGCCTGTGTCGTGACAGCAAGCCAGGCTGACGCGCGTGAAGTGCGGGTTTTCAACTGGTCCGACTACATTGATGAATCGATCCTCGAAAAATTTGAAGAAGAAACAGGGATCGAAGTGACCTATGACGTTTTCGATTCCAACGAGGTGCTCGAAACGCGCCTTTTGGCCGGTCAAACTGGCTATGACATTGTGGTGCCAACTGGGACGTTTTTGGCACGCCAAATCCAAGCTGGTGTCTTCCAGACTCTCGACCGCGATGCATTACCGAACCTTGAGAATATGTGGGGCGACATTGAAGAGCGCATGGCGGCGCTCGACCCTGACAACGCATATTCTATCAACTATATGTGGGGTACGACTGGGATCGGCGTGAACGTCGATATGGTGCAGGAGCGCCTTGGGGCGGACTACAACTACAACAGCTGGGACTTGGTATTTGACCCAGAAATCGCAGCCCAGTTGGAAGATTGCGGCATCTTCTGGCTTGATGCGCCAACCGAGATGATCCCAGCAGCCCTCAACTACCTTGGTCTCAATCCACGTTCGACCGACCCAGATGAGATTGCTCAAGCAACGGCACTGATGATGACGGCGCGTGACACCGTCCAGAAGTTCCACAACTCTGAAAACATCAATGCCCTGGCAAATGGTGATATTTGCGTCGCCATCGGTTGGTCCGGCGATATGTTGATTGCGCGCGACCGAGCCGCCGAGGCGGATAATGGCGTCAATGTTGAATATCTCATCCCACAGGAGGGTGCGCTTATGTGGTTCGACCAGATGGCGATCCCCGCTGACGCTCCCAATGTCGAAGAGGCGCATGAGTTTCTGAACTTCATCATGGATCCACAGAACATCGCCACCGCGTCGAACTATGTGTACTACGCCAATGGCAACCTCGCCTCGCAACCCTTGCTGAACGATGACGTCATCGGCGACACGGCCATCTACCCAGATGAGGAGACAGTGGCACGCCTCTATACTGTCCTGCCGTACGATCCGCGCACCCAGCGTGTAATCACGCGCTCTTGGACCACGGTGAAGACCGGTCAATAGGGCTGGCCGCTCTGGCCCCAATTGGGCCAGGGCTCTCGCCGGAGAGTGACCATCATGGCAAAGACTTTAGGACCCGTTCGCCGTGCATTTGCTCCGTGGGACGATCCCCAAGCAACGCCCCTGATCCGCTTCGACGCAATTACCAAGCGCTTTGGTGATTTCACCGCTGTCGACGATGTCACGCTGGAAATCTACGAGCGTGAGTTTTTTGCCCTGTTGGGTCCGTCAGGGTGCGGGAAGACAACACTTATGCGCATGCTGGCGGGGTTCGAAGCGCCGACGCACGGGCGCATCCTGCTTGACGGGCAGGACATCTCGGCAATTCCGCCGCACCGTCGACCGGTCAACATGATGTTCCAGTCTTATGCACTTTTTCCGCATATGAGCGTCGCCGACAACATTGCGTTCGGTCTCAAACAGGACAAGCTTCCGACGTCTGACATCAAGGCGCGCGTCGATGAGATGTTATCGATGGTCAAGCTAGAACCGTTTGCCAAGCGCAAGCCGGATCAGCTTTCAGGTGGGCAACGCCAGCGCGTCGCCCTTGCGCGCTCTTTGGCAAAGCGTCCTAAGGTACTTTTGCTCGACGAACCATTGGGTGCCCTGGATAAGAAACTGCGCGAAGAAACCCAGTTCGAATTGGTGGACCTACAAGAAAAGCTTGGCATGACCTTTTTGATCGTTACCCACGATCAAGAAGAAGCCATGACCGTGGCCGACAGGATTGCCGTCATGAACGAGGGTCGTTTTGAGCAGATAGATCCGCCATCGACGATCTACGAGGAGCCGCAATCGCGCTACGTGGCGAGCTTCATTGGGGACATCAACATTTTGGAGGGCGAGGTTTCGACGCATCTGGAAGGCGCAACCTTTCAAGGCCCGGACCTGACCACGCCCATTAAGGTCGCAGGCGAGGGACTTGTTGCTGGACCAGCGGCTCTGGCTATCCGTCCGGAGAAGTTTCGCATTGCGCTTGATGAGCCACCGGATTCCCCCTGGGAGGGGAAGCTGAAAGGCGAGGTCTGGGACATTGGCTATATGGGCGACGTTTCCATCTTCCATGTGAAGCTTCCAGGCGATGAAACGGGCGAACGGTTGTTGCGGGCAACAGTTGCCAACACAACACGCCTGGTGGAACGCCCCATCGCGTGGGAGGACACCGTTTGGCTGACGTGGAGCGCCAGCGCTGGCGTGGTACTGTCCTAATGAGCAAGCCGACCGAGGCCAATGCGGGTTTGGGTCGAAGGCTTGTCATCGCCGTACCTTATCTTTGGCTGCTGGTTTTCTTCCTGGCGCCCTTTGTTCTGGTACTAAGAATATCGCTGTCTGAGGTGGCCATTGCGATGCCGCCCTACGTGCCAGTGTTCGATCTCAATGGAGGCTGGCAGGATTTTCTTGCTAATCTGAAACGGCTCTCGCTCGACAATTATACCTGGCTTGCCGGCGATCCTCTTTACATCAACTCTTATCTGTCCAGCCTTTGGATTGCGGCGGTTTCAACCCTGCTGACGTTGATGATCGGTTTCCCGCTTGCCTATGGTATGGCGCGAGCTCCCGCTGGCTGGCGACCAATTCTCATGATGGCCGTCATTCTACCCTTTTGGACCAGCTTTCTTATTCGTGTGTATGCTTGGATTGGTATCCTCAAACCGGAGGGATTGCTCACCCTTTTTGCCCAAACCTTGGGTCTGCTCTCTGGCGATGAACAGCTGCGCATCCTCAACACGCCGACTGCTGTCTATATTGGCATTGTCTATTCCTATCTTCCGTTCATGGTACTGCCGCTCTATGCCGCGCTGGAACGCATGGATGGCTCATTGTTGGAAGCGGCCCAGGACCTTGGGTGTCCACCGCTGAAGGCGTTTTGGGTGGTAACCGTTCCGCTCGCCATTCCCGGCATTATCGCTGGTTGCTTCCTCGTTTTCATCCCAGCCGTTGGAGAGTTTGTTATCCCCGATCTGTTGGGCGGATCTGACACCCTGATGATTGGTCGAACATTGTGGAACGAGTTCTTCAACAATCGTGACTGGCCAGTGTCTTCTGCGGTGGCCGTGCTTCTTCTCCTTGTACTTATCATTCCGATTGTCGCCTTTCAGCACTTCCAACAAAAACAGCAGGAGGCGGCGCGTTGACGGAGGTAGCCCACGAACGCCCAACATTTGCCTCCGGAGCAAGCTTTTGCGATTTACCGGTCGGAAATCGCGACGCTGCTGTTTGTATCCTTGGTGCTCCTATGGACTGGGCGACTACCAACCGGTCAGGCACGCGCGAAGGGCCATTCGCCATTCGCCGCGCTTCGCGCTTGTTGATCGATGGCGATCACCCCGTGTTTCGGGTCAATCCGATGATACTCGCCCCGTCAGACATCGGCGATGTTGATGTTTTGATCGGTGATATCTCCGAGAGCCACAGGCGTATTCAGCAAGCCGCAACCGGGCTAAACCATGTATGCGCGCTTGGTGGCGATCACTCGATCTCGCTGCCTCTGCTGCGGGTCGCTGCCAAGAAACATGGGCCTCTCGGCTTGGTGCATTTTGATGCCCATACTGACACTTGGCCGGAGAATTTCGGCCAGACGTTCGCTCATGGAACGCCCTTCTTCCATGCAATTGAAGAAGGCCTTGTAGACCCCAAGCGCTCGATCCAAATTGGCATTCGCGCACCTATGGAAGCCGTCTTGTTGGACGAAGCCGAAGCCACGGGTCTTTCCATCCGATCGGCGGACGATGTCCATGAGGCCGGCGCGGAGGCGACCGCCGCGCTTATTGATAAAGTGGTTGGTACCGAGCCTAGCTATTTGTCATTCGACGTCGATGCTCTGGACCCGGCATTCGCCCCTGGCACTGGAACGCCGGAAATGGGCGGTTTGACCAGTTGGCAAGTGCGCAAAATCTTTACCTGCCTGCGCTCCGCCCACTTCGTGGGCATGGATGTGGTCGAGGTTTCTCCTCCGTTTGATCATAGCGAGATCACCGCGCTCGCCGCAGCAACTGTGGTTTGGGATTACTTGGCGCGTCTCGCCAAACGGGACGCAGGGGCACCGTCATGAACCGAGGCATGAGTTGGATCAATGTCACGTCACTGACATTCGGCTTCGCGTTTCTCTATCTGCCGATCCTTATTCTGATCGTCTACTCCTTCAACGACTCGCGGCTCGTTACCGTTTGGGGCGGGTTCTCTACCCGCTGGTACGCAGAGCTGTTCAACAATGAAGGGTTGATGGATGCAGCCTGGGTTACGGCCCGCGTCGCTTTTGTATCGGCGACGGTGGCCACGGTGTTTGGAACCATGGCCGCTGTTGTGTTGGTCCGCTTGGGCCGGTTCCGCGGTCGCACGTTGTTCAATGGGATGATCTACGCGCCGCTGGTCATGCCGGAAGTGATCACTGGCCTGTCCTTGCTGCTGTTGTTCGTGTCCATGGGCCTAGCACGTGGTTTTTGGACGGTGGCCATCGCCCATATTACGTTCTCAATGTGTTACGTCGCCGTGGTGGTTCAGTCGCGCCTGATCACCTTCGACCAAAGCCTCGAAGAAGCAGCGCAAGATCTCGGCTGCCCGCCGGCTAAGAGCTTCTTTCTCATCACGCTGCCGGTCATTCTACCAGCCGTGATCGCCGGATGGATGCTGGCGTTCACGCTTTCGCTGGATGACCTTGTTATCGCCAGTTTCGCGACCGGACCTGGCGCGACGACGCTTCCAATCAAGATCTACTCTCAGATACGGCTTGGCGTGACGCCGGAGATCAACGCGATCTGTACCATCCTCATCGCGTTGGTCGCGATCGGCATCATCACCGCGTCGCTCGCCTCCAAACATCACATGATGCGTGGCCGGAATGGGTAGAAGGCGGTCCTCATCTTAACGATCGAGGACACGTAAGTCCGGCAAGAATTGTGGTGCCGTCCAAGACCCGCGCACCTCAAACGGTAGGACAAATGTCTCGTCAGATTGGGTGATCGTCGTTGCGCCCGTCAGCTGCAGAGACCGATCCAGGACATTGCTTTGGCCGCTTAGTGTTACGGAGTGGCGTTGGGTTTGTAGGTCAGTATCGAACAGGTCGATGACTCCGTCCTCGGCAATAAACTGCGAGGACAATGATATGCCGGACGTTGATCCCGCCGGGAGTGGTTCCGCAAGCGTGAAAGTCTGGTCAAAAACGGTATCGGCCAGGCGATCCAGATCAAGTCCCACGAGTGTCGCGTCCTCCATAAACAAAGCGCCGTCGCCAGACAGGGTTTGCAAAGCATCAGCGATGGTTTCGCCTCGGCCCGACAACAAGAGCTGCGTGCTCAGAGTTCCATTAAAATCGGGGGTCGATGCAATGGCACCGATGATTGCGCCAAAGTCCACAGTGTCGAGCACCAAGTCCAGCTGGGTATTGAGCCTCCCGTGCTCGCGATCCATGGTCAGGCTGCCACGTACAGCGCCGCCATAGCCAACGGCCTCGCCGATACCCAAAACCATGCGTTGATCGGTCAGAAGGACGGACCCACCTGTCTCTCCAAAGACAAACGCATTGGTCAGGATCTCGCGGCTCGCAAATCGCAGGTCAAGATCCAGCGGTATGGCAAATACGTCTGGCAAAGGCATAAAGCGCCAGTCGCCTGGCGCCTCTACAGTCGTTGTAGGTTGTAGCATGTCGAGATAGGGGGACAGATCGAGCCGCTCGATGTCGAGCGTTCCTTGCAGAGACGGTCGTGAAACGCCCACAGCGCGGGCGCGAAACCCGTCAAGATCGATCGTCAAAACCCCCTCTGCATCGTTACCGTCCAGGCTGAGCTGTGCATCGGTTAGGTCTGCTGATAGGCCGACAAGGTTCATGTCTGCCTCAAGCCGGAAGGCTCCGAAGGTAGAGCCGGTTTCCACCGATGCTCCCAGCCAGTTAGCTGCACGCCGAAGTGAAGGTGTGGAGACTGTCAACGCACCGGCCGCTTGCCAAGGCACGGGATCCTCGCCGACAGCTCCCGGAGAAACGCTGCCATCGAACTGCAGGCGTAATGGCGCCCCTTGTAGCGAAATCACGACGCCGCTGGTTGAGCCTGGCTGCGCCAGGGCACCAGGCTGGTCTAACGATGCCGAGACTTCGACCTCTTCGCCACGCCAGATCGCGGTGCCACCAATCTCGGCCCTGGTCGAACTGCTGGGCCATGCAAGGGTGAGATCAGCGCTTGTCAGCGTCTCGCGAATGCCGCGCACATCATCGACGATTTCCAACGTACCATCGGTGATACGAAACCGGCCGAGCTGCAAACCAGCACCGGCCACACGGTTAGGCTCCAACGCGCTTTCGAGGTCACCACCCGCCAGACGCCAGTTCGATTGTCCATCGCTGGTGCGGTACAGACGGATCACCGGGCGGGTCATTTCGAATGACGCAAGCTCAATACGGCCAAACAAGAGCGGAATGGTGCGCACCGCTCCACGCAATGCTTCTGTTACGATGAGCGCATTCTCAGCCCCTGCGATATCGCCTTCGATCACAACGTCGGTTAGTTCGACTGACAGGTTTGGAAAGACTTGCAGCGCCTGGTCGCCACGCAACGTGACCGCACGCCCAGTAAGTTGCGCAATCTGTTTGGCAACCTGCTCGCGCACCATTTGTGATGGCACAAGCGTCGGCAGCGCAACGGCTGTGGCAACGACCACCAATACCAACACAAGAGCGCCAATGAGAATGCGCCGGATCATGAGGAGGATGTCTCCAAAATTTACGGCGGCCAGAAGGCAACCCGATCAATCCTAAACAAAGGATGCAACAGAATATATTCGGGCATGCCACGAGAAATGCAGATTTCCAATACGTTCTCGCTGCTGGCGAGATCACTGAGATCGATCAATGTTGCATCTACGCCGCAAGTTTACGGTTGTTTGGGGCGAGCAGTACGTTATGGCTGTCGTTCCAGGTCAAACCAACACCGGTGAACTGTTTTCTTGTCTGTCACTGATCCAAGCACCCTTTCGACCTCGCAAGCCATGAACGGTTCGCCTGCACGTCCCAATCGTATACGCCAAATGCTGGGTGAGAACCCGCGCCTTGCTATAGCGGTTACTGCACTCACGGCTTTGTTGGCGACACCCTTGGCGGTGATTGTCCTGTCGTTTCTGCAATCTGGGTCCGGCGCCACATTAGGAAATTTGGCTCAGACGGTCCTGCCGGAGTACATCGCCAATTCAGCGGCCTTGGCGATCTTTGTTGCAACCGGTGTTGCGATAATGGGGACGGGTACAGCTTGGCTGGTGACAGCCTGCCAGTTTCCAGGCCGCAGGGTCTTCGAGTGGCTGCTGATACTGCCGCTCGCTGTGCCAGCCTATGTGATGGCCTACGCATACACTGAATTTCTATCGCATCCAGGGGCGGTGCAGACACTCCTACGTGACGTGACTGGTTGGGGTCCGCGAGACTATTGGTTCCCCCGTGTGCGCTCGCTTGAGGGCGCGGCGGTGATGTTCACCTTCGTGCTCTATCCTTACGTCTATCTTCTGGCCCGCACGGCGTTTCTTACCCAGTCTGTATCGGCGTTTGAAGCGGCACGGGTGCTGGGCAGGTCGCCCTGGCAGGCCTTCCTGAAGGTCGCGCTGCCAATGGCGCGACCGGCGATCGTGATCGGTGTCGCCTTGGCGCTGATGGAAACGCTTGCCGATTATGGAACGGTCGCCCACTTTGGCGTCCCAACCTTTACCACCGGTATCTACCGGTCCTGGTTCTCAATCGGAGACCGCGTTGCAGCGGCTCAGCTGGCGGGCGCCCTGCTGACCTTCATATTCGTGCTCATCTGGATCGAGCGCATGCAGCGCGGAAAGGCGCGTTATCAGACGGCTCGGTCCACCCTGCCAATCCAACGGTTCAAACTTGTCGGATGGCGCGGATGGGCTGCGGTTGCTTTTTGCGCTTTGCCACTCACCATCGGTTTCTTGTTGCCGGTCGTCCTGCTTATTGAGTTGGCGCTCGACGGTGGCCATTCTCTGTTCGGTCCGCGCTATCTCGGCTTCATCCGAAACTCATTCGTTTTGGCGGGGTCAGCCGCCTTGATCACTGTGGCCATCGCCATCGCATTGCCGACGGTGCAACGGGTTACCAAAGCGCCGCTGCTGAGCTTTGCGCTGCGTTTCGCGGCGCTGGGCTATGCCATCCCAGGCTCCATCATTGCGGTCGGCATTTTGGTGCCAATGGCAGGGTTCGATAATGCACTGGACGGATTCATGCGTGAAAGGTTTGGCATCTCGACGGGATTACTCCTGACGGGGACAATCGTTGGTCTCCTGTTTGCTTACACGGTTCGATTCTTGGCGGTTGCGTTAGCGCCGATTGAGAGCGCCTTTGAACGCATTACGCCGCATATGGACGACGCTGCGCGTGTTCTTGGTGCCCGAAAAAGCCGGGTTTTCACGAGCATTCACGCACCGTTGCTGCGCGGCGGTATCCTGACCGGGGCGCTTATCGTTTTCGTCGATGTCATGAAGGAACTGCCCGCGACCTTGATATTGAGGCCCTTTAATTTCGAGACCTTGGCAACCCAGGCTTTTCGCTTGGCGTCGGATGAACGATTGGCCGAGGCTGCGACACCCTCATTGGTGATCGTCGCCGTCGGACTGGTACCGGTCTATCTGATCAGCCGACAAATCCGCCGGCTGCGCGATGATAGCAGCTCAGTTGACCCGCTGGCCTAGAGCGGAACACCATCTCATTTTTTCCGATGATCAACGACCAGCCCGGCCTGACATACCGGCTTCCACGACTGTTCGATGCCGAACAACTGCGAACGCAAAAAAAAACGGCCAGCGCCGGGGAGACGCTGGCCGCTCATTGTCGCGTGGGTCTTTTTTATCTTCAGACGAAGGATCGGGACTTCATCATGAATTAGGCGTGATTTGGGGACACGTCTTCACCGCCCGGACAAAGCGGTTGTTTGAAGACCCACACAACGAGCTCAAACCGGTCTCTATTCATAACCCACGCGGTTGTAGATTTCCTGAGCCAAGGGTTGATTTTCACCAAGAATGGACAGGTTTTGCGTGTCTTGGCGGAAGAAGCCAAGCTGCGCCACAGAAGCGCTGATCGGCGTGCCCATGACAGCGGGATATTCGTCATTGCCCGCCGAGAAATAGGCCTGTGCTTGGTCAGACGCGAGATACTCAAGGAACAAAGCTGCATTCTCTGGGTTCGGTGCGTTGGCAGCAATGCCGGCGCCCGAAATGTTGACGTGCGTGCCGATATCTTCCTGGTTCGGGAACACCCAACCAATTTGGTCGATCACCTCTTGGCTATCGAAGCCGTCAACTGGGTTGCCTTCTGCCAAGCGGCGAAGGATGCGGCCGAAATAATAGGTGTTGGACAGAACGATATCACACTCACCAGAGACCAGCGCACGCAACTGTGCGGTATCGTTGCCTTCTGGATCGCGCGCAAAATTGCCGACCAAGGCCTCGCCCCAACCTTCTGCCGCGTCCTCGCCAAGGTGACCAACGAGGCCAGCCATCAACGACAACATGTAGATGTTCGAAGACGAGCGTGCACAAACCAAGCCCTCATACTGGGGATCAGCCAAGTCTTGGTAGGTCATTGGCGGGTTTTCCACGTCATTCTTGTCGTAGAATATGATCCGAGCGCGTTGAGAAAATCCGTACCAATGTCCTGATGGGTGCCGCAGATAGGACGGAATACGTTCGTCGAGCGTCGCTGACTCATAGGGCTGGAACAAGCCGAGCTGATCAGCACGCCAGATACGACCTGCATCGACGGTCATGAGGATATCGGCCGGGCTGTTTGCGCCTTCGGCATCCATCCGCGCGATCAACTCATCAGCGCTTGCTTCGATCCTGTTGATTGTGATGCCAGTCAGTTCCTCAAAATCTGAGTAAAGGCGCTCATCGGTATCGTAGTGGCGCGACGAATAGAGGTTCAGTTCACCATCGGCTACGGCTTTGTCGGCGGTAAGCGGGGCACCAACGGCGATCGCAACAAGTGCGACGAGGCTGGTACGCGTTGCAAGGCGGAGTGACTGGGAGAGCATGTGGGGGCATCCTAACAAGTCAAATATTATGGAGGTTTTCGGTCTCCGAGGGACCATGAGGCGGACCCTAGGAGCCGTTAAAGTTGCAAGTCAAGTTCAACTTCAGAAAAAATGCAAGTTTTTGCGATTTTGTCGCATCTAGCTTGGAACGGCTCTAAAGCGAGCACGTAAAACCACGGTCTCGCGCCAAGAAATGTCCAAGCAAAAGTGGTGGGACGACGGTTTGGCTACTCCGCCAAAACACGCTGCGATGGGAAGGTGACAATTGCCAACGTTCCTTCGCCTGGTGTGGAGTCGAGACCAAACTCGGCGCGGTTGGCTTCCACAAGCGCTTTGGTCAGAGGCAAGCCGAGGCCAGTGCCGGTGATCACCTGGTTGAGCGTTGTCGGCACTTGGCGGAAGGGTTCAAGCGCCAACTCAACATCAGCGGCATCCATACCGCGCCCTGTGTCGCGGACCCGCAGCGAGATCTCACCTGATGGCTCGTAGAGGGTTGAAATGATGATCTGCCCACCAGCGTCGGTGAACTTGATGGCGTTCGAAACCAGGTTGAGGACCACCTGACGTACCGAACGGATGTCGGCAACCACCTTGGGCAGCGTGAGCGGCAAAGACGTGCGTACAATAATCCGGCCCTGATTGGCCTGGGGCTGCATGATGGCGAGGCACTGCTGAACCACGTCGTTTAGATCGACCTCCCCAAACGACAAGTCCATCTTGCCAGCTTCGATCTTGGACAAATCCATCAGATCGTTGAGCAGGCTCATCAAGTGCTCACCGGAGGTATGGATGTCGCGCAGATACTGCCGGTACCGTTCCGAACCCACCGGCCCAAAGCGCTCTTCCAGCATGACCTCTGAAAAGCCGATAACAGCGTTGAGCGGCGTGCGGATCTCATGGCTTACCCGTGCCAAGAAGTCCGACTTGTGGGCGCTTGCCTCTTCGGCGGCTTTGCGGGCCTCAACGAGATCGCTTTCGGCTTGCTTGAAAGGCGAAAGGTCGCGCAGAACCGCGCAGTAGGTCGCGGGCTCGTCATCGGTGAGGCGGCCGAGCGTCATAAAAACGGGCACCAGTCCGCCCTGTGATGTGATGCACTCCAACTCCCGCCCTTCGTTGAACAGAGACAGGCGGCCTTGGCTGGCGATATCATCCAGATAATCGAGGGCCGTTTGGCGTGTATCTTCCGGGAATAGCAGGCGGAAAGGCTGGCCGATAAGGTCATCAGTGGTATAGCCAACCAGAGCTTGCGCAGCTTGATTGAGCCCCTTGATTTCGCCGGAAGCATCCAGAGTCACCACGCCATCACTTGCAAGATCAATGATGGCTTCCAACTCGCCAATTCGCGCGCGCACTATGGGTAGCGCGCTATCGACCGGCGTATTTTCAGAGGTCATTGTTGGCACAATTGCAGACAGGTCGTTCGCCGCCGCCAGAAAAGTAGCGTCCTGGCTGTCTTCCTGCGCTTCAGGATCCGCGGGAGTGTGCTCGCGAATGGAAAGCAGGGCTGCTGGCTGCCCTTCCCAGCGCACGCTCTGCAGGCGACCGGTCACTGCCAGCGTGGTTCCATCCGGTCTCAGCATGTTGAGTGCGCCATCGTCATGGACACCTTCTGTGAACAGCTCTTCAATGCCGCTCAAGGCCTGTGCGGCCGACAGGCCTGAAAGGCCAGCAAGATCGAGGGCCGTCCTGTTGGCATACAAGATGGCCACGTCGGTGTAGATGATGACGCCCAAGGGAAGTCGATCAAGAACCATCCTTTCGGCGTTGGCTCCTTGACGCCCGAAAGGCAGGACCTGGCCGATAGGTTCCCCAGGTGTTGCTTCGCTGGAGGTACCCTGCTCGTCAAGCAATTCGCCGTCGCCGTCGGTCGTACCGGTTGTAAGCGACACGACGCGATCATCGGTATGGCCAATCGAAGCGCCGGATTCATCGCCTTGTGGGTCACTTGCCTCGAGCGATGCTGCAAGATCGACCGTCTCGTCGTCTTCATCACCGGTTATACGCGCACCCAAACGCCGTGCAATCTCCTGAAAGGTAAGATGCTCCGGGCGGCTTAGGTCTTCGTCTATGTTCGAGGCTTCGGAGACACTATCGGCAATGGCTGGCGGGATTATCGGCTCGTCGGTTGATTCTGCATCCTGCACACGGCGCTCGGCTTGGTCATCCCCCAAAACACCACCGGTGACACCGCCGGCAAGTCCTTCGGCCACGCCTGCGGCGACGGCTTTCATGGCATCGACCGTATCGGGTGGATAGTCAGCATCTTGGTCTGCCGGTACATCAGGCGCATTTTCAGCCGGTTCGGTTTCCGCCCGTCGCGATGCCGACAGGTCGGCCGTCTGCGCTGCGTCGTCGGCTAATGCTTCAGTAGCAACACTATCCTCTGTGTGTTCGCCCGATGCGAGGTGGTCAGTGCTCTTGTTTGAGTCGGCGGTCCCGACCGAGGCAGCTGCCGCCAAAGCCCCAGCACCAGGGATCTGTGCGGCCGTCGGCATCATACCGTCGTCTGTTGTGGCCGTGTTCGCATCAACGACCTGTTCTCGGTTCATGGCCTTGGCGGTCAGCACGGTTCCAAAAACACGCAGAGCGCCATCGTCCTCATCGAATGCCGAAAGGCGAACGGGTACGAACAGCGCGTGGCCGCTGACTGGCCAAAGCACTTCATGCTCGCTGAAACGACGTCGTTCGTCCAACCCATGGAAGATGCTCGGCGGTAAATCTCCGACACGGGCGAGCATTGTCTCTGTCGCAACCTCACCGTCCTGCAAGGCACTGTCGCCGCCAACCGCGTCCGCGAGACCGCTCGACAGTTCGTCAATTTTGCCACTGGCGTCGACCAAAAACGAGAAACGATGCGGCCTGGATCGTGGCACGAAACGGAAGGCATCCTGCTCTTCAGCGCCACCCACGACCGGCGTTGGCCTTTGGCCTTCTGATTCAACAGCGGCGGCCTCCGGCGGTTCGTCGACTGCCTGAACGGCATGTGCAGGCGCGATATCGAGATCGAATGACGCTTCCGACGGCTCTTGCGCCGGAACATCAACGCCAACAGGTTCAGCGTCGTTTTTGGGCAATGAAGCCGCATCTTCCACCGTCTGCGCAGCGGCAGAAGATTCGGGATCAAGCGCTTTGGCTATCGGCTCGGGGCGGCGCTGGCTGGTGTTGCCAATTGCAAGGACCGCTGACGTCCCTCCAAGATCAACCGTTCGGCAGATCGCAACCAAGGTTTCTTGGCGGCCACCTGCGTTGATGCGCAAAATCTCTATGCGACCGCGGCCAGAAGCCGAAGCAGGTGTTCGTGCTACGGCCTGAAGCGAGCGCTTTGCTGGCGCAGACGGCTCTACGCCGGACAGGGCGCTGTTGCCCAAGCCAAGCGTTGCCAGCCCCGCGGTGTTGGCCCAGAGCAGCCGTGTACCATCGGCTGTCCAGACCCACGCTGGACGCTCGTCGTCTTTATCGACGATTTGTGAAGCCGCCGTCAGAAGGTCTGTAGGACTAAGCACGTTGCCGCTCATTGCGTTCCACACCGGTGCAAACGAGGTGAAGAATTAAGACTTTCTTCATAAAGGTGAACGTAGCCGCATGTCCACGCAGCAGTCGGATTCGAAACGGTTGATCGCGATTAAGGTAAACACCCGCCAGGCGCTATGTTTCTACGTTAGCAGTTGTGCGGGGATGCGCGTTGCCTCGCAACCAGCTAAGTTCAGGTCTTACTGTTGCCTTCGAGATGTTAAACGGAGTCCTACATGAACACCCCACCCAAGCTTGAAGTGCCTGAAGCGATGCGTGACTTCGCCGACCAAAGCGTCTCCCAGGCCAAGAAAGCCTTCGACACTTTCATGAGCAATGCGCAAACGGCCGTCACCAAGATGGAAGACAGCGCAAGCTCGGCCCAAGCGGCAAGCTCTGACATGCAAAAGGAAGCCATGTCCTTTGCTGAGGAGCAGGTCGCCAACGCTTTCGATCTGGCGCAGAAGATGGTGCGCGCCAAAGACGCTCAAGAGTTGATGACGATCCAGGCCAACTATATGCGCCAGCAAATGGAAGCCGTCACAGCTCAAACCAAGGACATCGGCGACAAGATGACGGCCGCTGCGAAGGATGCTGCGGAGAGCATGAAGCCGTAGACAGCGCTTCAGCCGCGATATTATTGGGGGCGCTTCAGCGCCCCCTTTTTTGTGTCTCTTCAAGGGTTTGGAGCATCGCTGCACACATAGGTATTTGTGCAATGCAAAAGAAATGTTGCATTGCACAATAGCCGATGCTATATGAGGATAACGCTGGCATTGAGATGTCGCCAGCGCGTTGAGGACCCAGACGTGGTCCACCCCCGTAAGCCACGAAGGATGAGACCCATGGCCCCCGCTAAAAAAGCCCCCGCGAAAGCTGCTCAAAACCCTGTTGCTGAAGTGATGGAAACCATCGAAAACAACGTCACTGAGCTGTTCCCAATGAACACCGCTGAAATGCCAGAAGCATTCCGCGACATGGCCGAAAAAGGCGTTGCAACCGCACGCGAAAACTACGCCAAAGTGAAAGCTGCTGCTGAAGAAGCAACCGATCTTCTCGAAGATCAGTTCGAAACGGCTCGCGCCAACTCGCTCGATCTGTCGGCGACTTCCATCGATGCTGCCAAAGCCAACATTGATGCTGGCTTCGCGTTCATGAAAGACTTCATGGCCGTTAAGAGCGTTTCCGAAGCTGTTGAACTGCAGACGGCCTTCGCTCGCGAGCGTTTCGACGCTGCATCGGCTCAAGCCAAAGACATGCAAGCCAAAGTGACGAAAATGACCGAAGAAGCTTCCAAGCCGGTCAAAGACGCTGTGGCAAAATCCATGGACGCTTTCAAAGCTGCCTGAGCTTTGATTACGTAATTCGCTGAGGCCGCATAGTATTTGCGTTGTGGTCTCGGCGGGTAAAAAAACCCGGCCAGCGGCTTGCCGCTTTGGCCGGGTTTTTTCTTGGCCAAGGTGACAGACGTCGCCTTGCATTTGTAAGTTCTTCGCACTACACACCCGTTCGCGCCGTGGCTATGCTGTGGCGTATAGGTAGGCAGCAGTAGCTCAGTTGGTTAGAGCGTCGGATTGTGGCTCCGGAGGCCGGTGGTTCAAATCCACCCTGCTGTACCATCCTCTCTTTCCCGGACATTGATTGCGCGCCTTGCAGCGTGCGCCAAAAGATCAGGCAGCCTTCTGGCGCGCCTGCTCTAGACGAGCGTGCCCACCGTGATAGTCAGTAGTAATCTGACAGTACCCGCGGAAGCGCATGCCATGACCACGTCTTCACCCAAAACGTCTGGACCCATCAAAAAGCTGATGGCGGCCAACCGCTCAGAGATTGCGATCCGCATCTTCCGGGCTGCCAATGAGTTGGGTTTGCAGACGGTGGCCGTCTACGCCGAAGAGGATAAGCTTGCCCTTCACCGGTTCAAGGCAGACGAAGCCTACCTCATCGGTCGGGGTCCTCATTTGGAGGAGCCTCTTGGTCCCATCGATGCTTATCTGTCGATTGACGAGATCATCCGGGTCGCCAAAGAAAACGACGTGGACGCAATCCACCCCGGCTATGGTTTCCTGTCCGAAAGCCCGGAATTTGTGGACGCCTGCAATGATGCAGGGATCATCTTTGTCGGGCCAACCGCCGATACGATGCGCCGCTTGGGCAATAAGGTTTCGGCACGCAATCTGGCGATCGAAGCCGGCGTGCCGGTTATGCCCGCGACCGATCCGTTGCCAGATGACATGGGTGAGGTCGCCCGACTTGCCGATGAAATCGGCTACCCTGTCATGCTCAAGGCCTCATGGGGCGGTGGTGGCCGTGGGATGCGCGTCATTCGCACGCGCGAAGACCTGCAGCGTGAAGTGCCCATCGCCAAAAAAGAGGCGCGCTCTGCCTTTGGCAAGGATGAGGTCTATCTCGAGAAGCTCGTCGAACGCGCGCGCCACGTTGAAGTGCAGATCCTCGGCGATTCCCATGGCAATTTGGTGCACCTGTTTGAGCGCGACTGCACAGTTCAGCGCCGCCACCAGAAGATCATTGAGCGTGCGCCAGCACCTTATTTGGACGAGGATCAGCGCCAAGAACTCTGCGGCTATGCGACGGCGATAGGGCGAACGGTGTCCTATCGTGGAGCAGGAACGGTTGAGTTCCTGATGGATTCCGACACAGGGGCCTTCTATTTTATTGAGGTCAATCCGCGCGTTCAGGTGGAGCACACGGTCACCGAAGAAGTGACGGGCATCGATATCGTCCAGGCGCAAATTCATATCGCAGAGGGCATGGCAATCGGCAGCCCCAAGACCGGCGTGCCGATCCAAGACGAGATCACACTTTACGGCCATGCCATGCAGTGTCGTATCACGACGGAAGACCCGGACCAGAATTTCATCCCGGATTATGGCCGCATCACCGCGTATCGCGGTGCAACGGGTTTCGGCATCCGACTCGATGGAGGCACGGCCTATTCAGGTGCTGTGATCACCCGTTTCTACGACCCGCTGCTCGAGAAGGTCACGGCCTGGGCGCCCAACCCAGAAGATACACGCAAGCGCATGGACCGGGCGCTGCGCGAATTTCGTATTCGCGGTGTGGCAACGAACCTCACATTCCTTGAGAATGTGATTGGTCATCCAAGCTTTATCGACGGCAGCTACACGACGCGTTTTGTTGATGAGACGCCAGCTCTGTTTGAGGCGGTTAAGCGCCAAGACCGCGCGACCAAGCTTTTGACCTACATCGCCGATGTCTCTGTAAACGGTCACCCGGAGACGAAAGACCGGCCCAAGCCGCCGGCCGATGCTGGTCCACCACAGCTCATTGCGCATCCCGGTGAGCCAGAGCCTGGGACGAAACAGAAGCTTGATGCGCTTGGCCCAGACGCTTTTGCAAAATGGATGAAGGACGAAAAGCGCGTTCTTGTAACGGACACCACAATGCGCGACGGCCACCAGAGCCTGCTCGCGACACGAATGCGGTCCTTCGACATCACCGCCTTGGCGCCGACATATGCCCGAACCCTTCCGCAACTGTTGTCGCTTGAATGTTGGGGCGGCGCGACGTTTGACGTCGCAATGCGCTTCCTGACGGAAGATCCCTGGGAGCGCTTGGCGCAAATCCGCGAAGGTGCGCCCAACATTCTCACCCAAATGCTGCTGCGTGGCTCCAACGGGGTCGGGTACACCAACTACCCGGACAATGTGGTCCGCCAGTTTGTTGACCAAGCAGCCAAGGGCGGGATGGACCTTTTCCGCGTGTTTGACTGCCTGAACTGGGTGGAAAATATGCGCGTGTCGATGCAGGCCGTGCGCGAGGCCGGTAAACTCTGTGAAGGCGTGCTGTGCTACACCGGCGATATCCACGATCCGACCAGGCCAAAATACAATCTCGCCTACTATGTCGAACTCGCTAAACAGCTTGAGGCCGCTGGCGCACACATCATCGGCATTAAGGATATGGCGGGGCTTCTGAAGCCCGCCGCAGCCACTGAACTCGTCCGCGCTTTGAAGGACACCACAGACCTACCTCTGCACCTCCATACCCACGACACCTCGGGCATTTCAGGAGCAACTGTCCTTGCCGCAATTGACGCCGGCGTTGATGCGGTGGACGCAGCCATGGACGCCATGTCTGGCATGACATCGCAGCCCGCGCTTGGCTCGATTGTGGCCGCCCTTCAGGGTTCGGAGCGTGATACTGGCCTCGACATGGATGCGATCCGAAAGATCTCATTCGCCTGGGAAGATACACGCCGCCAGTACACCGCTTTTGAAAGCGACAACAAAGCCCCGGCCTCCGAGGTCTATCTGCATGAAATGCCCGGTGGGCAGTTCACCAACCTGAAGGAGCAGGCGCGCAGCCTGGGCCTTGCCAGCCGTTGGCACGACGTGGCCAAGACCTATGCCGACGTCAACCAAATGTTTGGTGACATCGTGAAGGTTACGCCATCCTCCAAGGTCGTGGGCGACATGGCCTTGATGATGGTGAGCCAAGGCATATCGGTCGATGATGTAATGGATCCGGATCGTGATATCGCCTTCCCAGAGAGTGTCGTGGCCATGATGCGCGGTGATCTAGGTCAGCCGCCAGGCGGATGGCCGGAGGTCATCCAAGCCAAAGTGCTCAAGGGTGACACGCCCTATACCGAGCGCCCTGGGGCGCTGTTGGCCCCGGCTGACTTAGACGCCGAACGCGCCAGTATCGCACAGACGCTGGAGCGCGATATCTCGGACCAAGAGCTTGCTTCCTACCTCATGTACCCGAAGGTGTTCACCGAGTTCGCGCGGGTCGCTGACACGTACGGCCCCGTCGAGGTGTTGCCCACGCTGGTCTATTTCTACGGCCTTAAGGTCGAGGAAGAGATTGCAATCGAGCTTGAGAAGGGCAAGACGCTCATCGTGCGTTGCCTTGGTACCACAGAAGCCGACGAGAACGGCATGGTCCGCGTCTTTTTCGAACTCAATGGTCAGCCGCGCACGATCAAAGTGCCTGATCGCAGCCATGGCGCCACCGGCGCCGGTGCGCGCCGGAAGGCTGACCCAGACGATGCCACCCATGTCGCAGCACCGGTTCCCGGTGTAATTTCCACAGTCTCGATCAAGGCTGGAGATCAGGTTAAAGCTGGTGACCCATTGCTGGGCGTCGAGGCCATGAAAATGGAAACCGTCATCCACGCCGACCGCGATGGGACAGTGGACGAACTGTTGGTTGGTACCGGCGAAAACGTTGATGCCAAAGACCTTCTAATCGTTTTGGCAGCCGACGACTAAGCATGGCAAATCAGGGAACGTCTTCGGTGCTGCGCCCTGGGCCGGCGCCCTTCAGCATGGATGGGTTCTGGCTCGGCTTTCGCCAGTGTCTTGTGACGGCACCCGGCATCACCTTGTTCGGTATGGGGTTTGGCGCGGCAGCTGCCGTGCAAGGCCTGACATTCCTCGATACCTTTTTCTACAACGCGATTGTCTTCGCCGGAGCGTCCCAATATGTCGCCCTCGGCTTGTGGACCGACCCAATCACATGGACGACGGCGTTCGCCATGGCTGCGGTCGTGTTCACGGTGAATTTGCGCATGATGCTGATGGGCGCAGCTTTGCGCCCTTGGCTAGGCGGCTTACCGGCACATCAGGTCTATCCTGCGCTGGCTATCATCACAGACCCGGCCTGGATTATTGCCATCCGATATCACCGTGAGGGCGGGCAAGACTGGGGGGTCTATCTCGGCGCTTGCGTCTTTCTCTATGTGAATTGGGTCGTCGCAGTCATCCCCGGTTATTTTTTCGCGGCGGCGCTAGAGGACCCAGCCCGCTACGGGCTCGATCTGGTGATGCCGATCTTCTTCATCACCATGCTCGTGCCCATCTGGCGTGGGCGCACCGACCTCGTCCCCTGGGTGGTGGCTGTGGGTGTATCCTTGTCGGTGAAGGCAGTTGTGCCCGGCTATTGGTTCGTCTTGGCGGGCGGTTTGGCGGCAGCCTTCACGGCAGCAGCTCTTTTCAAAGAGGACGAAGCCGAGTCGACTGAGGGGGCAGCGTGATGGATGCAATAACTACGAGCCTTTCCGCCGGCATGACAGAAGGCGCCTGGCTCGCCATCCTCGCGATGATGGCTCTGACGGTTGTGGCCCGCCTGATGGGCTTTTTTATTCTTGGTACGGTGCCACTTACGGCCCGCGTCCGGCGTGGACTGGAAGCGCTACCTGGCGGTGTCATTCTCGCAACCATCGTGCCCATCACGCTGGAAAGCGGACCGGCAGGTCTGCTTGGCATCGCGGTCGCAACGCTCGTGATGGCGCTGACACGCAAGGACTGGCTCGCGGTAGCACTGGGCCTCGGTTGCGTCGCTGGCTATCGCGCCTTTATTGAGCCGCTAGTTTAAACGGTCCACCAAGGGGCGCACAGCGCCGAGCACGTCATCAACCGACCCGCGCGCATCGACCCGCGGCCATTCGACATCAAAAAGATCGTAGTTCTCCTGAATGCGAGCAACTTGGGCATCAGCATCAGATGGATCGTCGCGACGATGCCCAATTCGATCAAGCCGCACTGATAAGGGAGCGTCCAGCCAGACACCGGCAAAATGGCATTCGACGCCGAGCGCAATCGCTTCGAATGCATCGCGTTCGCTTGCTTGAGCGCAAACCGCATCGACCACAACAGAATGACCAGCAGCCAAAGCTTTGGAAGCCATGGCGCGCAGTGTCGTAAACACCTGCTCGGAAACCACTGCCGTGTAGGCGCTTGGTTGTAGAGGGTCGTGCCAACCAACCCCCATGATGGTTTTGCGCACAATGTCAGAGCGAAGGATTACGGCACCGGGCGTCCGCCCGATCTTTGGCGCCAGGGCCTGTGAAACCGTGGACTTGCCAGTGCCAGAAAGCCCGCCGACCACGGTCAGCGATACATCGCGGGGCTCCAAGACATCCGTGGCATAATCAAACAGCTTGCGCGCTTCGCGCTCCAATTCGGTTCGCTGGGGTTTGCCCACATGTTGCGCGCTCATAGCGCTGATTTTTGAGCGCAATGCCGCCCGAACAGACATAAACAAGGGCAACGCTGCCAGGGCTTCGTAGTCACCGGTCTCGTTGCGCAAGGCAAGGTAGCGATTGAGAACTCTGTTGGCGGCTGTCCGCTCACCACGTTCGTCCAGATCCATCAACAGGAAGGCCAAATCGTAAAGCAGGTCTCCCGTCGCGATCCGCTCATCAAACTCGACGGCATCGAACATGCGTACACCGTTGGACAACCGCACCAAATTGCCCAGGTGCAGATCACCATGGCATCGGCGGATCGCCTGCCACTTCCCGCGGGCCAAGATGATGGGTCGCACCAGCCGGTATTCAGCCACGGTGCGCTTCGTCAGGTTCGCCGTTTCTTGCAAGGTGAACAGTCCGTGGGCTTCATGAAAAGCCTGGTCATTTTGGTCGATGTAGGAGCCAAGATCGGCGACCCAGTCGTCAGCCCGGCGAATGGGGGCGTGAGCTTGGAAGCTAACAATGGCGTCGACGGCCCCGTCTAAGTCGGTCTGGGTCAAAGTGCCGTCTTCCGCCAGGCGATCAAAAGCCATGGCTGTGTCGAATCGGTTCATCGCTACCGCCCATTCGATCGGCTCACCTCGACCGTTTAAGCCGAGGCGCCCGGTGCGGTCACGCGTGATGGCCACCGTATCGAGATAGATTTCGGGCGCGTGCGGACGGTTGATCTCGATCTCGGCCCGACAGGCCTCTTCGCGGCGCGCTAGGGTGGAAAAATCCATGAAGGGGAAGCAGACGGCCCGCTTTACCTTGTAAGCCTTGTCGCCCGCTAGAAAGACTACGGCTCCATGGGTATCAATGCGCTCGACGGTGGCCTGCGGTCCATGAACTGGCAGGTTGTGCGTCGCTGGATTTTCCATGAACCGAAGCACCGCCGTCTGGTCACCCACGACGTGCGAAAGCGTCGTCGCCACGGGTGGATTGTGGCGAGCATCCTTCCTCCTATCGTCAGGCGCAAGCGAGACAGTCATGCCGGGTTCCCTGTGCCGGGTGGCTTAGGCCACCATGTGAGCCATCGGTGTATCGCCGGTGGGTTGTCGCAGACCAAAGGACAGTTCATTCAAGAGCTAGTTTCGCACCTGCAAAACCTGCAGACCAGTCGCAACAACACGGACGTGCCTGACGACAGGTGGGCACACCAAAGGAGGCGCTACGGCGGGCTTATTTGGCCTCGGCGGCGTCCGCTGGCTTGCGATCGCCGAGCTGTGCCAGGTCGAGTTTGGCTACCATAATCTCTGGTTCATCGGCGTCTCGTCTGATGTGGAAGCCAAGTGCTCGGCACATGCCCAACATGGTTGTGTTTTCAGCCAGGACCTGCCCTTCAATACGTTTGAAACGTTCGGCTTGACCATACTCGATGACAAGCTGCATGAGCGCCCAGCCAAGCCCCTGGCCCTTCATGTCGGAGCGAAGCAGGATCGCATATTCGCCGGTTTCCCGTTCCGGGTCAGCGTGAAGGCGAACGACGCCAACCAACTCGCCGCTGTCGTCGAACGCGCAAAAGGCCATATCACGCGCATAGTCGATCTGTGTGAGGCGTGCGATGAACTTATGCGAGAAGTCTCGCACGTAGGAGAAGAACCGCAGCCTTAGATCCTCTTTGGTTGTCTTGCTAAAGAAGTCGACAAAGGCCGGTTCGTCCTCAGGGCGGACCGGTCGCACAAAAACCGAACCGCCTTTTTTAAGGTCCATGCGACGCTCCCAATTGCGTGGGTAGGGCCGAATGGTGAACCTCGGGTTGGTGTCGAAGGTGAGGTCGCCGACTTCACTTGGTGCTACCTCTATGCGGGCGTCGAGCACCTGGAGCCCGTCGGGTGTGGCGAGCATTGGGTTAAGGTCGATGCTCCGGATCTGCGGCACTTCCGCGGAAAGCTGGGAAAGGCGTACCAAGGCCTGGGCCACGGTTTCGCTGTCAATGCCGACCCGACCTCGAAATCCGCCCATCAGTTTTGAAACGCGTGTTTCCGCTATGGTTTGTCGGGCCAAGCGCATATCCATAGGGGGCATCCCCAGCGCCTTGTCGTCGATGGCTTCAACCGCAACCCCGCCGCGGCCAAACACAATGACAGGCCCAAACACTGGGTCATCGGCAAGCCCCAGATAAAGCTCAAGCCCTGCTGATATATCGACTATGGGTTGAACGACCACACCTTCCAGCCTTGCGTGGCGCGCGCGGCTGCGGACACGCTCCATCAAGGCGTCAAACCCCTCGCGCACCTGCAAACTGTGGGTCAGATCCAAAACCACGCCCCCCACATCGGACTTGTGTGGGAGGTCCGGGGAGTCGATCTTCATGGCCACGGAACGATGTTGCGCCAAAAGTGACTGTGCCGCCCGGTAGGCGCTTTCCGCGTTCGACGCTCGGATCGGGGCCGCATAGGCGAAACCGTAGCCAGCCAGTATGTCAGTGATCTCGTCTGTATTGAGCCAGGTTCGTCCTTCTCGCAGCGCCTGATCCACCAAGGATCGGGCACGGTTGATGTCGGCGCTGGCGAGGTCCTCTGGCAGTGCAGGTGGGGTGGCCGATAGTTCGTTTTGCGCTTCGGCATAGCGCGACATATCCATGAAACCACGCACCGCGTCGCCCGGCGTGCGAAAGCGGGCGGCGGAGGATTCCTCAAACGCGCCCAGGCCATCCTGCTCGCGCTCCAACCAGGAAACAAAGACGGGCTTGGGTCGGGATTTGTTTTTGGCCTTCTGCCCCAGCAAGGCGACCAGCTTCTCGGCATCCTTCGGACCATCGCTGACGCGGCTTGGACTGTAGGCGATCAGAACACCGTCGTTGGCCGGGTCGTCGATCAAGGCTTCGAATACCTTGTGCTGATCTTTGACAGGCAGCGTCGCTTCCAAATCGATGGGCATTGCACCATCCCATCGCAGCGGCGCATGGGCGCGCACCATCTGTTCGGCCTCCTTTGACAGGGAGGCCAGTGTTCCCCCCAGATCCAGCAACCGGTCTGCTGCAAGTATCCCAATACCGCGGTCATTGGTGACGATCGCCAGACGCTTGCCGGTTTCAGACACGCGCTTGAGCCTGGCCAGCGCCTCGGCCGCATCGAATAGCCCGTCGAGGTCATGGACCCGCAATAATCCAGCCCGCCGGATCACCGCGTCATAAACGGCGTCTTCCGTCGCCAAGATTCCCGAATGGGTGGAGATCCGGTCGGCGGTGCGTTTGTGGCGCCCAGACTTAAGGATCACCACCGGCTTCACCTTGGCCGCTGCGCGCGCTGCCGAAAAGAATCGGCGTGGATCGCCAACCGATTCAACACAGACCAGAATGGCTCGTGTGCGCACATCATAGGCAAGGTGGTCGAGCATATCATCAAGATCGACATCGCTTGCTTCGCCCAAAGACACCGCTTTTGAGAAGCCAACCTTCATGTCGATGCCCCAATCTAGAACTGTGTTCATGATGGCGCCAGATTGGGCAATCAGCCCCAGCGATCCTGGTTGGGGCGGTGTCGACGCCAGGCTGGCATTGAGGTTGCCAGCGGCGGCATAGATACCCTGCGCGTCTGGCCCCAAGATACGCAGCTCCGATCCCCGGGCCGCAGACCGCATGGCGCGGCGCAGTGCTCCGCGATCACCACCCTCGCAGTTGGAAACGACAACGACTCCGCGCACGCCTACCAACTTCGCTTCTGCCACGAGACCCGGAACTGTGTCCGGCGGTGTTGCGATGATGGCAAGGTCCGGAACCGTCACAAGGTCGGAAAGCGAGGCAACACAAGGCTGACCAACGATATCCGCATGGTTCGGGTTAACAAACGAAATGGTGCGGCTTCCCGGCTCACGCATGAGGTTGTCAACAAAAGCGCGACCAATGCTGTGTTGCTTTGGGCTGGCGCCGATCAATGCGACATGTTGCGGCGCAAAAAAAGCGTCTAAGTTCTGAACCGACATTTGATCATCCTGATAGACGAATCAGGCGTTTCCCCGACTTTGAAGGTAATGCTGCACTGCGGCAAAACCGTGACAGTTGTGATTCAACTCACTCACCTTTCGCCTTAAGATCGGCCGCGACGGACTGTGCGGATTGGCGCTGTTTGGTCATCGAATCCAAGATAGCACGCAGCGCCACCAATAAGGGATCGTCACCCGTCCAACGCGCTCCGTAGGTCAGATTGAAGGCATAATCGAAGTCGGGTGGATTCTGACCGGTGGCGTGCTGATGGATGGTCTCCAGCTTGTCGAGGCCCTTCAAAAACAAGGCCTCTGCGCTGCTGGCGTTGTCATACTCGTCGGTCGCGTGCTTCACGGCAGAGCCGCTAGCGGAAGGTAAGTCTCTGATCAGATCAAGAATGGCTTGCCTTTCGAGTTCGTGGCGATCGGTCGAATCGTCGCCTTGATGGATGGCCGGAACGTCACCCGTGATCGCTTCACCCAAATCGTGCACCACGGCCATTCGCAGAAGCGTCTCGGTATCAAGGCCTTGCATATAGGGACCCAACACAATGACAAACAACGCCAATCGCCAACTATGCTCCGCCGCACTCTCTTGGTCGCCCGCATTGGTGAACGCCGATCGGGGTGTATCCTTCAACTGACCTGCCTTCTGAAGGAACCGCATGATGCCCCGCATTTCCAACTCCGATGGGGCAATTGTCGACTGCATCGTTCCTTGTTGAGGAGTGGAATTGTCCGTCATTGCCAATCCGCATTGTCTGCCGTGGGGTGCCAAGCAGGACCATACCCTGCTTTTAGGATGGCCAACATAGGAGCGGACGTAAGCACGCAAACGGGTTCGTCAGCGTTGATTTGGGGTGCTGCCCTGTATCCCGCGAACGACCAATACAAAGCTCCGCTTGGATGTATGGCGATCACATCGTCGCCGTGTTCACAAACCGCGCCGTGGGGAAGATCTTTGAACGCGCACCATGGTCTTTTCGTTTCAAGGCGGCCCTGGTGCAGTTGATCATCCATCTCTCCTGCTCGTGGCAGGCTATCATCGCCGCTTACCAGAGCGCGTTGAAAAGCACGCTGGAAGCGCAAGGCATCCGAGCGTCGACACTCAAAACAAGGGCGATGTCCAGACGAAAGTGCGGTCACCTCATCAAGAAAGAAAAGTTCGGTGTAGCTTTCGCCCCAAACCGAGCGCTGACGCCCCTTGAACGATAACGCGCAACAAATCCAAGTCTTGCTCGCCCAGCGGCGTGTGCTGCGCAACGTTCGCGAATGCGGATCGTGAATGCGTCCGCCTCGATTGCCCATCAAAGTGCCGCGCTCTGCCACAGAATGGAGGCTGCCTTCCGGGTGAACACGGTTGCAAAGTGCCATTGAATTCTCACAGTTTTTCGGCCGATCAGCATTTTGTTTGCATGGCAAGACATCGGCTTGATGATCGGCACCGTATACCGTCTACCAACAAATTTTCTGCGTAGGACGTCCATGAACGAACAATCAACCTTGACCCGCCGGAGTGTGTTGGGGATGGCAGCTGCGACTGTCGCCGTTCCCTCGATGCTTGCACAGCCCCAACCAGCGCGCGCGATGACTCCGATAACATTTCGTAATTGGCAGTCTTGGACATTTCGCGGTATTCCAGCAACGCGTTTTGGTCTGGGTGGCAACTCGCTGTCTATTGAAGCGCAGCAATCTTCTTCGGTTGTTTATGGCGTCGTGCCGCGTGTTGCTCGTGAAGCAACATCGGCCAGTTGGCAGTGGCGGGTTACACAAGGCGTTGGACCGACCAACTTGGCCGCGCGCGGCGGCGACGATCGCTCAATTGCTCTTTACTTCGTATTCGTGGACGCTGGTACGGCAGACCGGTTCGGCGACCAAACGCCGTCAATGGCGCGCCTGATGGGCATGCGAGGCGGCCGCACACTGATATATGTTTGGGGAGGCAGCAGTGCGCGCGGATCCATTCTTGATAGCCCTTACCTAGGCAGTCGTGGGAAGACACTGGTGCTGCGTGCTGCCGGTCCGGGTGGGTGGACAAACGAAACGGTTGATCTCGCTGGCGATCACATGCGGGCTTTCGGTCGGTCGAAAGACACATTGATTGCGGTTGGCGTTTCATCCGATGCCGACGATACCAACGCCGTCAACCTGGCCACGCTCCGCAATTTGAATCTGACTTAGCTTAAAGTTCGACAAGCTGAAGCCGGAAAGCTAAGCTGTCTCTTGCACATAGTGCAATCGGGGAAGCTATGTGAAAGCAAAAAGGGGAAAGTGATGCTGACGCATTTTGATGAGATCAGGTCGAATGAACCTAAACCAAAACCCGCGGGTGGTGGGCGCGTATCGGACGGCCCAGTGAAAAAACCTGTGCGTGTACCTTCAGGCGGTGAAGGAAAGAAATAGACCTGTCCACACCAGCAAACAAACCCGCCAGGCGTGACCTGGTGGGTTTGTTTTTCAGGACTGTCTACCAGGCCTAGCCGGCTTCAAAACCTTCCGGCAAAAAGAGGGTGTCAGCGCCCAGTTGATCCACATGTGTGTGCCCGCACAGCGCCATGGTGGTATCGAACTCCTTGTGCAGGATCTCCAAGACAGTGGCCACTCCCTTCTGGCCCATGGCGCCCAATCCATAGAGGAAAGCGCGCCCGATATAGGTTCCCTGGGCACCAAGCGCCACGGCCTTGAGAATATCTTGGCCGGACCGGATACCGCCATCCATATGGATCTCGATATCGCCCTGCACCGCATCAACAATCACCGGCAACATGCGGATGGACGAGAAGGCGCCATCAAGCTGACGCCCGCCATGGTTGGATACAATTATGGCGTCGGCGCCTGTCTTCACCGCAATCTTGGCGTCTTCCGCGTCGAGAATGCCCTTCAAGATCAGTGGGCCGTCCCATTGTTCTTTTACCCAGGCCACGTCGTCCCACGTCAACGACTGATCGAACTGGCTGTTCGTCCACGACGATAGCGATGACATGTCACCGACACCTGATACGTGGCCAACAATATTGCCGAATTCCCGGCGCTTGGTGCCCAGCATGCCCAAACACCAACGAGGTTTGGTCGCCATATTGATCATGTTAGCAACCGTTAGCTTCGGCGGTGCAGACAGGCCATTACGAATGTCCTTGTGCCGCTGACCGATGATCTGCAGATCCAGCGTCAATACGAGGACCGAACAACCAGCGTCTTTGGCACGCTGAATGAGGCGCGCCATGAAGTCCCGGTCGCGCATCATGTATAGCTGGAACCAGAAGGGCTTGCTGGTGTTCTCGGCGACATCCTCAATGGAGCAGATGCTCATCGTGGACAGCGTGAAAGGAACCCCAAACGCTTCGCAGGCCTTGGCGGCTAGAATTTCACCGTCAGCATGCTGCATCCCGGTAAGTCCGGTCGGTGCGCAGGCAACAGGTAGGGCCACCTCTTGGCCGACCATGGTGGTTGCGGTCGAGCGGTTTTCCATGTTCACCGCCACCCGTTGCCGCAAGCGGATCAGCTCGAAATCATCTTCGTTGTCGTCATAGGTCTGTTCGGTCCAGGACCCCGAGTCCGCATAGTCATAAAACATGCGCGGCACCCTACGTTCCGCCAGGATTTGCAGGTCATGAATTGTGGTGATGGTCATAGGATTCCCCGATCAACGCGATGACAATTCTTGGTTGGCCACCCTTATGGACCGGCGCAGTTGGGCCGTTTGCTCGCGCGCGTCGGCGGCGCTGAGATCCTCGGAGGCGATACTTACATGATCAATGTGCACCTGGGCTGCGGAACGCGCCGCATCGCTATCGCACGCTATGATGGCATCAATCAAAGCCAGGTGCTGGTCGAGCAGTGTTCGGCGTTCGCCGGGCTGCTCGTAAAGGCGCTTGCGATTGTCGAAGACGTCATCGGCAAGCAGCGAGTAGCAGGCCCGCAAAACATGCAAAAAGACGAGGTTGTGGGCCGCTTCGACAATCAGCGTATGCAACTCAACATCCAGTTGAGCTTCGCGCTCAGCATCACCGTCTTCCTGAGCCTTGCGCATCTCATCACCAATCGCCTTTAGCATTGCTCGATCGGTCGCCGTCGCGCGCGTCGCGGCCATGGCGGCCATGTCGGCCTCTATCAGACGACGAAACTCCATATAGTCGGCCATGCCGCGTCGCGAAGTTCTCAGTAGTATGGCAATGGGTGGCGAGAAAACATCGCCAATAAGGTCGGCTACAAAGGTCCCTTCACCATGGCGTGTTGCGATCAACCCGTCCTGCTCCAGCAGGCTCAGTGCGTCGCGCAAGATGGGTCGTGAAACGTCGAGGTCGACGGCAAGTTGCCGTTCTGCGGGCAACCGGTCTCCCGGGCGCAGTACGCCATCAAGGATGAGCGCACGAAAGCGCTCAACCACTGCCTCTGCAGTGCGTACCTGAACGATCGGTTGAAAAACCATGCTAGGCCGTTGCCCTTAAAACTATCCGCGTCGAGCGATGGCCTTAGCCTAGGACAATGCCAGTGGTAAACTCAATTGGCCGCAAGTCGAGGCCATAATGCGCTAATTTTGTTCCAAATATGCGATCAAATCCGCCACTTGGTCTGGGCGAAGTCGCTGCGCTGGCATGCGGCTGCGCTCTCCAATGAAGCGACCTGGATCAGCGATATAGCTGGCCACATTGTCACTGGACCAAGCCTCCCCGCCGCGGGCCAGCAGACCATTGGAATATTCAAAACCTTGGAGGCTTGCGATTGCACGACCAATCAAGCCGTTGAGGTGAGGTCCGATTGCGTTACCGGCGCCCTGCCCAATCTGATGACAAGCTGCACAACGACCAAACACAGATTGCCCCGAAGCGGCATCCCCGGCTTGTGCAGGCGTCATGAGCCCCGCCGCCAACAGCAGCCCTGAACTCGCGACTATGTTTGCGATAGACTTGCGCATGTAATCACCGCTTTTCCAGCAATCAATACATGCTGTGTCTGACGCAACATCGTCAAGGTGCGAAATGCACCAACCGTTGATCCGAGACTGTGAAAAGGGAAGGCGCCTATTCGGCGGCCGCGCGAAGATCTTGCTCGATCGGGTTGAGGACGAGATCTAGCCCGTGATCCCAATAAGGCGACGGCCCATAGAGGCTTGCCATGTAGTCGATGAACACCCGAACCTTCGCTGGCAAGAAACGCCGAGTTGGGTAAACGGAGAAGAGACCAACGCCGCGTGACGCGCGATATTGAGGAAGAACGACCCGTAGCTTGCCGGACGACAGCTCCGGACCGACATCCCAAGTCGAGCGCAGGCCAATGCCGATCCCGGCCAGCACTGCTTCGCGAATGACTTCGTTTGAGTTTGTCAGAATTGCCGATTGCGGCTTCAGGGTTAGGCCTTCGCCGCTGGGGTCTTCCAGTTTCCAACTATCTTGAGCCTGCGTTGCAAGCAGCTTGTGGCTTGGCAGCGCTTGGATCGATGTCGGCTCACCGTGGCGTTCCAGGTATTCCGGCGATGCACACAGGACACGGTGAATTGGTGCCAATTTCCGAGCGACAAGTGTCGAATCGTTCAGCTCGGCGATGCGGATTGCAACGTCGAAGCCTTCGCCAACCAAGTCCACGAAGTCGTCCGACAGAACCAGCTGAAGGGTCAGTTCCGGGTGGTCGGCCATGAAGCCCGACAGGTGAGGCGCAATGTGCATACGCCCGAAACTTGTTGGCGCGGATATTTTCAGTACACCGCTGGCCATAGCCGAGCGGCGGGTTACAAAGCTCTCGGCTTCTTCGACGCTGGCCAAAATGGCGACAACACGCTCGTAAAATCCTTTGCCGGCTTCGGTCAAAGCAATCTGACGAGTTGTGCGCTGGAGCAGGCGAGAGCCGAGACGGTCTTCCAAGCGACGCAAGCGTTTCGAGACGACGGCAGGTGACAACGACATGTCACGTGCGGCAGCGGACATGCTACCTGCTGCAACGACGCGAGCGAATATTTCCAAGTCCAGGAAATTGCTCATTTATGTCTGCCCTCTCCAACGGCTCAGCTGAGCCTAATACGGACCATCCAACTCCTAGCTCGCCTGAAAGTGGAGCCAGAATTCTCAGTGCATCGTATATAAGTAATTTCTACAATACTTATATACAAACGTCGAGTGGTAAAAAAACTTGACCAATATGCTGCACATCAGGCACATCGGCTTTAGACGTAATTCCCCCGAACGTTGGTTTTAGTACGTTGGCGCTGAGCAAACGGATGACTAAAATCAAAAAAATATTAGCGGCGCCTGTATCACCAGAACTTTGGGACCCGGGGGCCCTGGAGGAAACCGAGGAGGTCTCGATGGGATCCATCGCCATGCCCACGCCGGACCCGGCCATTCTCGCTAAACGCGATAGCGTTGTCGCGGGCTTGAAGGCTATCATTCCGGGTGAGGGCGTCATTACGGACGCCAAACAACTTGTTCCCTATGAGACCGATGCTTTCACGGCCTATCGCCGTGTGCCACTTGCCGTGGTCCTGCCGGAAACGACCGAACAGGTTTCGCAGCTCTTGGCCTTCTGTCGTGGGCTCGGTGTTCCGGTGATCCCGCGCGGGGCAGGGACCTCTTTGGCAGGTGGCGCGATACCGCAGGAAGATGCTGTGGTCATCGGACTCGCCAAGATGCGGTCCATCGTCAATGTCGACTATGGCAACCGCACCGCAGTCCTGCAGGTTGGCATCACCAACCTCGCCGTTTCCGAAGCGGTGGACAAAGACGGTTTCTTCTACGCGCCTGACCCATCCTCTCAGCTCGCTTGCACCATTGGCGGCAATATCGGGATGAATTCGGGGGGCGCGCACTGCCTGAAATATGGCGTGACGACCAACAACCTGCTCGGCCTGAAGCTGGTCTTGATGGACGGCACCGTCGTGGAACTCGGCGGCGAAAGCTTTGACGGTCCGGGCTATGATCTGGTGGGCTTGCTTTGTGGTTCCGAGGGCCAGCTTGGCATCGTCACAGAAGCGACCGTCAGATTGTTGCCCAAGGCCGAAGGCGCGCGGCCGGTGCTGTTTGGCTTTGAAAATGCGCTTGATGCCGGTGCCTGCGTTGCCGACATCATTGCCCAGGGCATCGTGCCGGTCGCCATGGAATTCATGGACAAGCCAGCCATCGATATTTGCGAGGCCTTTGCCAAGGCTGGCTATCCGATGGATGTCGACGCCCTTTTGATCATTGAGGTGGAAGGTTCAGACGACGAAATGGACGCCATGCTCCAGCGCATCGTGGCGATCGCTCGTGAGCATAAGGTCAAGCGCATCAAGGAAAGCGCCTCGGCGATGGAGGCGGCGGCCATCTGGAAGGGCCGTAAGTCCGCCTTCGGCGCAACCGGGCGCGTCGCCGATTACATCTGCATGGATGGCACCATCCCGACCGGTCAATTGCCACTCGTGTTGCGGCGTATCGACGAGATCGTGAAAGGCTATGATTTGCGGGTCGCCAACGTTTTCCATGCTGGCGACGGCAATCTGCACCCGCTCATTCTCTACAATGTGAATGACCCCGAAGAGCGCCAGAAAGCCGAAGATGCCGGCAACGATATTCTCCGGCTCTGCGTGGAAGTTGGCGGCTGCCTCACCGGCGAACACGGTGTTGGGATCGAAAAACGTGATCTGATGACGGATCAGTTCAACAGGGAAGATCTCGATCAACAGATGCGTATTCGCGCAGTGTTTGACGGCGGCTGGTTGCTCAACCCCGCCAAGGTCTTCCCACTGGAAGGCCGCTTGGAAAAGGCTGAGGCTGCCTGATGACACCGACAACTGAAGACGCTGTTTCGGCGCTTGTTGCCGAGGCGATAGAGGCTGGCCAACCGCTGACCATCACGGGCGGCGGTACGCGTAGCGCCATCACCCGTCCGGTTCAGTCAGAACGCACGCTCGACCTGTCAGGCCTTCGCGGGATCACGCTTTATGAACCGGCAGAAATGGTGGTTGGAGCTTGGGTTGGAACGCCTTTGACGGAGATTGAAGCCAAGCTCGCCGAACACAATCAGATGCTCTCTTTTGAGCCTGCCGATTATAGGGCCGTCCTCGGGACGCAGGGCGAACCAACCATTGGCGGTGTTGTGGCAGGAAACGTCTCTGGTCCTCGCCGTGTCCTTGCCGGAGCAGCGCGCGACAATCTCATCGGCGTTCGTTTCGTCAATGGCCGTGGCGAGCTCATTAAAAATGGTGGCCGCGTGATGAAGAACGTCACCGGCCTGGATCTGGTGAAGCTGCAGGCTGGGGCCTGGGGTACACTTGGCGTCCTCACGGAGGTCATCTTCAAAGTCACGCCGCGACCGCCGGAAGGTCGCACACTGGTCGTTGAAGGGCTGGACGACCAAGCCGCCATCGCCCTTTTGGGGCAAGCCATGGGCACGCCTTTCGAAGTGAATGGGGCTGCGCATCTGCCAGCGGAAGGCAAGGTGCCAGCTCGGACATTGATGCGCATCGAAGGATTCCCCGACCAACTTGACTACCGCATTCCGGCCCTAACAGAGAAACTCGGCGTAACGGGCTCGACCGTGAGCGACGTGGATCATGACACCTTGTGGCGCGAGGTGCGCGATATCCTGCCGCTCGCAAAGGACCAAGATCAGGTGCTTTGGCGCATTTCCTGCCCGGCGATGTCTGGCGCATCGATTGTTGGAGCCATCCAATCCCAACGGTCGGCGCAGGCAATTTATGACTGGTCGGGCGGCCTTGTCTGGCTACAAACGAGCCCGGACGACGATGCTGGCGCAGACATCATCCGTTCAGCTTGTGAGCCGCATTCAGGCGCGCACGCAACGCTTTTCCGGGCGCCGCCGACCCTCAAGGCGAACGTGCCTGTCTTCAATCCTCTTGAGCCAGGCCTGATGGCGCTCACGCGCTCGGTCAAAGCCAGTCTTGACCCACAAGGCCTTTTCAATCCTGGCGCAATGTACGCAGGCGTTTAGGGCGGACACTTCTATGCAAACAGACTTCACTCTTGAGCAACTCGCCGATCCGCACGTCGCGCATTCAGAGAAGATCCTGCGCACATGCGTCCATTGCGGTTTCTGCACGGCGACATGCCCGACCTATTCGATCCTTGGTGACGAATTGGATTCGCCGCGCGGGCGCATCTACCTGATGAAGAACATGCTTGAGTCGGGCGCTGACGCCGACGCAAAGACTGTCAAGCATATCGATCGCTGCCTCTCCTGCCTGTCCTGCATGACGACGTGCCCATCCGGCGTCCATTACATGCATTTGGTGGACCATGCCCGTGCGCATATTGAGAACACCTACAAGCGCCCTTGGCATGATCGCCTGATCCGCGAGACGCTTGCTTTTGTTCTGCCGCACCCCAATCGCTTCCGCCTGTCGTTGGTCGCGGCATTGTTTGCCAAACCCTTCGCGCCAATCATGACCGCAATGGGCGGACCAATGGCACGCCTCGGTGCCATGCTGTCACTGGCTCCTGGTCGTGTACCCGCCCGTGGACCGGAGCCAGGCGCGCAGTTCAAGCCACAAGGTGAGCCGGCAGGGCGTGTTGCTATTCTGTCAGGGTGTGCCCAGCCGGTCCTGAACCCCGGGATCAACAAAGCAACCATCGATCTGCTTACCAGGCTCGGCATTGAGGTTGTGTTGCCAAAAGGCGAGGGCTGCTGTGGGGCGCTCGTCCATCACATGGGCAAGGAAGAGAAGTCGCTTGCAGACGCCCGACGCAATGTGGACGCCTGGATGCGCGAGATTGAAGGCGATGGCCTTGATGCCATCATCATCACCGCATCTGGTTGTGGAACCACCATCAAAGATTACGGCCACATGCTGCGCCTTGACCCGGCCTATGCCGACAAGGCCGCCAAAGTGGCGAGCCTGGCTTGCGACATCACGGAATATCTGGAGCGCATCGATTTGGGTGCTCCGATGCAAGTCTCCGGCCTCACGCTCGCTTACCATTCGGCGTGCTCCATGCAGCATGGGCAGAAAATCACAACCACGCCGAAGACACTGCTGAAGGCAGCCGGCTTCAAGGTGAAAGACGTTCCGCAAGGCCATCTGTGCTGCGGTTCGGCCGGCACTTACAACATCATGCAGCCAGAAATCGCCCGGCAGCTTCGCGACCGGAAAGTTGCCAACATCGAGAGCACCCAGCCGGACGCCATCGCCACCGGTAACATTGGTTGCATGACCCAGATTGGCACCGGCACCGACCTGCCCATCATCCACACCGTCCAGCTTCTCAACTGGGCCTATGGCGGCGAAATGCCGGACGACTTACTGCACGTAATGCGCGGGCGAGAGGTCACAGATCATGTGCCCGAGCCAACCTGGATGCAGGCGGCGGAGTAGCGCTTAGGGTCGGGGCGTGGCCGGTTGATACGGGACCGTCGCCAGCGCGAGGCACCCTCCCAGTCCTTCGCCGAACGGGGAGCGTCCATAGGTCAGCCAAGCGCCTTGTGCGCGTAGCCGTTCGGCAAAACCAGGTTCGGCGCTGTGCGCAACGATGATCGTCTCTGGCAAACTGGCACGGACATAGGTGCCGCCAGCGTCCACTACCGCGGTCATAATCGTGCGCTCGTTCGCCGTTGGCGGGAACACGGCAATCATCAGCCCATCTTCATTGGCGTCGGATTGCGACGCCCAAAGCACCAGCACCATAGCGCTGACAGCGACGAGCAAAAATCCGGCGATAAGGGTCGAGGAAGATGGCATGGTTTTACCATGGCGACCGCTGGCGATGCTGCCAAGACGGCGTGCTGTCGCTGCCCTCAAACCGGCAGTTCTGTTGTGTCCTTGATGTCCTCCATGACGAAGCTGGCTGACACGTCCGAAATCGGCACCCGCTCAATGAGGCGTTGATAGAAGGCGTCGTACGCGCGCACGCTCCCAACCCGAACCCGCAGAATATAGTCGAGATCGCCTGACAACCGGTGGGCGCTGACGATCTCCGGCATGTCTTGAACCGCCGATTTGAAGGCCTTCAGCCACACCGCGTCATGCTGATTGGTGCGCACCAAAACGAAGGTAAGCAGGTCGAGTTCCAGCTTTTGCGGATCAAGCAACGCGACACGCCGCCGGATGACGCCCGCCTCTTCCATATTCTTGATACGCCGCCAACAGGCGTTGCGCGACAGATGCACACGATCCGCCAGCGAATCCATGCTCAGCGAGGCATCTTTCTGCAACTGTCTGAGGATATTGCGATCAATTTCGTCGATGATTTGAAGCATACATGGGACACTATCCCAATATTAGCTTCTTTCCAACACACTTTGGGACATCTGCTCGGGCAGCGTGTGCCATTCTTATGGCCAATCACAAAACGCTAGCCAAGGATGGCCACCATGTCCGACACCGCAGAAACCCAACCACGTGCTAGCTTTTGGCGCGGTTTCATCGATCACCCAGCCAGCGTCAACGAAACCTATTTTGAGCATTTGCGCTTCGCCGTTGGCTTTGCGGCGACACTCTTCGCAGCCGGGGGTGCTGCCTTGATCCACGCGCTCATTCCGCCGCTGTTCGAAACCACAGCCAGCCGCCTGATCCGCAAAATGCATGCGCGGATCGAGTCGCGGCATTAGCGCCCAGTTGGTTGGATTTTTTCAACCTTCCACGCCATAACGGCAGGTATGGAAGAACCAAAAAAACAATCGCCCCTGCGGCCAGTCGACGATGAGGCCCGGGCAATGGCGCGCACGCTCCTGGAGAAGGCCCCTTTTGTGGCGCTCTCCCATTTGGAGCCTGAAACTGGCCACCCTTTGGTGACGCGCACAGGCTTTGGCCTTAGCGAGTCGGGTGAGGCATTGCTTCTGATCTCTGAATTATCGGCGCATTTTGGAGCGTTGATGTCAGATCCGCGCTGTTCGCTGCTGATCGGGGAACCGGGGCTGATTAACAAGCCAGGCGGTGATCCGCTAACACATCCGCGATTGACGCTTATCGGTCGGGCCAAACTGGTGGAGAAGGCACAGCGAACCCAAGTGCGCGCGGCTTATTTGGCACGCAATGCAAAAGCCCAACTCTACATTGATTTTGCCGATTTTCACTTTTGGCGGATTGAGGCGGAGCGCGCTTTTCTGAATGGGGGCTTTGGCAAGGCCTACAATTTAACGGTTGGCGACCTGCAATAAAAAAGGCGGCCCATGGCCGCCTTTTGATCCTTCTGGAAGGGTGGGCTGCGTTCTAGAGTACAACCACGCTCGCACCGATGCGCACGCGCTCATACAGATCGATAACATCCTCGTTGCGCATGCGAATGCAGCCAGACGACATCGCCTGCCCGATTGTCCAAGGCTGGTTGGTGCCGTGAATACGATACAGCGTGTCGCGTCCACCTTCATAAAGGTACAGCGCACGCGCTCCGAGTGGGTTCTCCACGCCACCGGGCATGCCATTGCGCCATTCTTCGAGGTGTGGTTCGCGTTCGATCATGGAAGCAGGCGGCGTCCAGGTCGGCCATGCGGCACGGCGCTGGATCGACGCTTGACCCGACCACTCGAATCCAGCGCGACCGACGCCCACGCCATAGCGGCGCGCTTGGCCATTGGCTTCGACTAGGTAGAGGAAACGGTTGTGTGGATCGATAATGATGGTGCCAACCGAATGATGCGTGTCGTAGCTGACGATCTGCGGCAGGAAGATCGGGTTGAGTTGATGCGTTGGCGCAACGCTTGCCGGTTGAACCGGTGCTGGATGGCTAGGCTGCACCGAGGCGTGAACGGTGACGTGGCCATGGATCGGTCGCGTGACAACGCGGCCACTCAACGAACGCTGGTAGGTTGGCTGGTGCGCGCGGTGTTGTTGACGCGCGTAGCCTGGTTGAAGCTGCAAGAGCCAAGGTGACGCCCGATCCTGATGAAGGAAAACATATGGAGAGCCGCCATGGTGATAGCTCACCGTTTGCGCGTTGGCGTCACCAGCCAGCAATCCTGCGGCCATCGCAGCCGCCCCGACGGCCAGCAAGCCTTTGCTTGTCAAAATACCAAAATCCATCATTCCCGTCCTAACGCTTAACAAACAGACGATCACGGCCATTGAGAACCGCGCATGTGCTCTTAAGAAGCCAGGGACCCGCGAGGGAATGGTGAATCAAATCGTGAAAAGCCGCATTAGGTCGGTAAAGCTTTGTTGATGGTGAATCGGCGGCAAACAGGTTTGGTAAAGCAGCGCTTAGAGAGCACAGTTAAAGAGGTGTTACCGCACCCAAGTGCGTACATCGGCGAGAACCCGCCCGATAACTTGATCGACATCCTCACGCCGCATTCCAGGTTGCACGGCCGGGTGGTACAGCATGTTGAGGATGTAACGGTCATGCAGGGTGAAGTTGGTGTGGCGCGACATATCGTTGAACACACTGTTGGTTAGTGTGTGATCATCATTGAGTGGCCCAAGCCCTTGCAGCACTTCCTCCAACAAGCAGCGCTCGAATAGGAAGTCGCCTTCATCGGAGACGATCACCGCCTGCGACTGGTGGATGCCCTCATGATAGGTGAGCACCCGTACCATGCAGCGCCCGCGAACCGCAGCGAGCGATGAGCTGTAGATATCATCTTGTATTACGCTGGCGTACTGCGCGCGATCGACGACGTAGAGCGTGAAGTTTGCCTGCTGCGGGCTGCCGACCACTTGCAGGTCGAGGCCACGCACCGACTGATCCACCGACCGCACGAGGCGTCGAACACTTTGGCGCCGGTCAAGGCGCGCGCGATGATCAATGTAGAGGCGTACCGGTTGAACAAATTTTTTGACGACGCCTGCTCCGCCGCCGCTTGCATACTCCAAGCCGAAAACCGTGCGGTAAAACCCGTTAAGGAGCTCTGCATCGTTGAATTGGTTTTGAGCGGACGCCGAGCCACCAATAGCCAGGCCCATTAAGGCGAATAGAGCTACAAGGGCATTTCTGGAAGACACAGGGATTCCCAGTTCGGCAGCGCAAACAGACAACCCTCTTTCTGGCGTGAAGGATCGCAGACGACAAGTCTAACGCTCAAGGAGCGTAAATTCGTCTAGCGCTGCAAGATGCAGTTAACCATCGGGCGCCTATGGTGACCCCAAGTTTGGAATTGGGAGAGGATCCTTCGATGGCAAAAACTCAACGCAAAGCTTTTCGCATTGAAGCGACACTGCATGGTCAAACGATCGGCCAGATGAACGGTGCGCCGAAATCGCAAGCTGGTGCGGCACCGGTTTCGCCGTCGGATTCCCAGGCCATTTTGGAAGCCATTGCAGAGTTGAAGGAATTGGTTGACCCGTCCGAAGGCGGTATTAGCCAATCCAAGATCGATACCTTCCACAAAGACATGGCCGAGGTTAAGCGCCTCGAAGCAGAAATGGCTGCCATCCGCGCAGCAATCCAACAAACCAAAACGGAAATCGCGACACTGCATCAGTCCGGGTTCCAGGGCAAAGAGCTTGGCAAGGTGACCGACGAACTCGACGCCGTCGTGGACGGCACCGAGCAGGCGACGGAAGCTATCCTCTCGGCGGCTGAAACCATCGAAGACCGCGTTGCCAACCTATCCGCCAAATTAGAAGGCGACGATCAGGGCATGGCCAACGACGCCGCAGAAGCAGTGATGACCATCTTCGAAGCGTGCAACTTCCAAGACATCACCGGTCAGCGCATCACCAAGGTGGTGAAAACCATGCGCTTCATCGAGCAACGTATCGACTCGATGATGGAGATCTGGGGCGGCATGGAAAGCTTTGAAGATGTCGACGTACTGGACGTTGGTCCGCAGGGCGACGAGGCTCTTCTCAACGGACCGGCCATGGCCGAAGATCTCAATGTGGCCAGCCAGGACGATATCGACGCTCTGTTTGGTTAGAGGCTTGCGGATACCAACTGGCCTATCTAGGCCAGCCGTAGAACCATCGGAATATGATCCGAACCGAACTCGTTGCTGAAGCTCTTTGGTTCGACATTTTTGCATTTGGAGCATGTTGGCCCAACAAACGCTGCCGGGTTGTTTGTGATCGCCTAGTCTAGCTCTTTGCCACCACGATGCGTCGCAAATCCGCAGCGCAAGATGTTCGCCATTGGTACTCCCTGGGCGACAACGTTGGGCGGCGGGGCATTCAAGTCTCCGAATAAGACGATGGTTGATCCGGGGTGCTTTGCGACCAAGGCAAAATAAACTTCAGCCACGACATCAGCATAGCTTTGCTTCGCTTTTGCGTGCCAAAAGAAAAACAGCACACCGTCGATCGCCACGCCTTTGGGATAGCGCGAGATTGGCTTGCTCACGTCCGCAGCCGTGATGGGTGACAACCCAAGTGGTTTGGCGGTGCTCTTCTTGGCGAAGTAGTAACCAAGCGTATTGGCCGTAGGCGCGACTCCCACCAGTGGGTTTTGCCAGTGGGGATAGCTGCGCATCACCTCTGAATAGAACACATAGTTATATTCGCGAGGCAGTTCCTCAGCGTAGGCAAGCTTGTTGTGGTACCGTCTGCGCAGTTCCTCTGCGCGTTCCCGCGCGATCATGTCATCCATTTGTCCACGTTCAGCGCGGTGATACCGATCTGGCTTGCGGACGCCTGCCGGGCCGGTTTGCTTCTTCTGACCACGATCGGTTTTGTACTGTTTATATCGGCTTCTCGTAACAGGACGACTGTCGAAGTGTTTGCGGCGCGCTGTCCGTTCACGCGATCCGGCTCGCTCAGTTTCAAGCTGACGCGCGCACTCAGCTTCGATTTCGGCGGTGTTTTTCGAGAGGTGCTGCGTGTTCCAAAAGGCAATGGTTGTAACCATTATTGGCACTCCATCCTGCGTTGGTTTCGCGCTTTGTCAGTTGGTCACGAGCTCTTTTTTTCGATCTTGATCGGCTCGACGGTGCTGGCCAGCAGATCCATCAATTTGGCCATGCCTTCCGTTGGTTCTTGCTGGGCGGCGTGGACCGACACGTCATATTTGGCGGTCTTGTCGGTCGAGCGGGTGTTTTCGCGTTGCGTCGACATTTTGCCTGTCACTTCAAGGCTTGCATTGTAGAACGGCGTGTCGACGCCGCCCTTGGCGGTGGCGCTCACCGAGGCGTTGGTGGTGGATTTGCTTGCTTCGACTGTGTGGATTTCCATCGAAAAGTTGATGTCCACCGTGTTGATCAAGAGTGCCGGAATCGGCACCAGCGAAAGGACAGGTGGCGCGACTTTCACCGTATGGGTGGAAATGTTGCCTCGATCGTCGATCACCGGTCGTTCCAGGTCCATCTCGATCTTGACGATGTCCTTACCGCTGCCGCCGGTTTTTGCACCTTCCTCGCCAAAGGCCAACATATTGACGAAATTGATCATTTCGTGACCCAGCAGGTGCTGCGCCTTGATAGACGCGGCCAGCGGTGCGGCGATCAAATGCTCCATAGGAATGCTCTTCATCTCGTTGGCGATTGGCGAGCTTGGCGCTTCTTTTTTCTCTGCCATTGGTCTGTCCCTTAGCTTTGACGGATGTAATCGAGCAGTTGTTCTTGGAGCAGGTTCACGCCTTCGGGCGCCTCCGACATTTTGAAAGTGACCTTCACCTTGGCGGGGGATGCGCCGCTTTCAAACGAGTCGCTCTTAGGCAAGATTTTAATTTCGGCAGCTGCGCCAAGAAGGTCATCAATGGTGCGCCGAACCAGCCCAGGTTCGTCAACTGTGGAGCCATACTCCGCTGCGTCATCGAGCGTTTCATCGGGTTCGAAGACCTCAAGATCGGTTAGTTTGGCTTCAAACTCGATCTCAAGTGTGTCGATTGCCAACGTGTTAAGCGGTACCAGCGTCAGCACCGGCGCATCGACAACATCGAAGGTTTCGGCATCGCCCACTCCTTGGCTGGTAGCGATGGCCAGTAGGCGTGGCGTGTAGACCTCCAGTGGGCGGCCTGTCTCAGGGTCTTTGATTGAGCGTTTGTCAAAGTAGGATTTGAACAGCTGCAAATGCTGTTTGGACACATAGTGCCGCGCTTCCAGCACAGAGGCGTAAATACCTTCCAGAAGCGTCTGGAGCGAATGTGCCACGCCAAAGTCTCCCTCACTCGAGAGAGCACATCACAGTTTTAACGTTAGGGAAAGTAAGAATTGGTGCGATGCGCCTGGTGCAACTGTTCATCAGGCCCAAACAGTGCGTTTGGATGCGTAGCACTGGAGGATGGCGAGGCTACCCACTATGTAGACTGCAACACACACTGCCTCCTCTTTCGATAAAGGGAATGCCATGAGCTTTCGCCCCGTTTTGGCTGAATCGAAATCAGTCCCCACGCTGGAAGGAGCCGGCGTGCATTTGCACCGCGTCTTCGGGTTTGGCGACACAGAGATGTCTGACCCGTTTCTGTTGTTCGACGATTTTCGCAACGATGTTCCTGAGCAATACATGAAGGGTTTTCCGTGGCACCCACACCGCGGCATTGAAACAATCACCTATGTGCTGGAAGGCGAGGTGGATCACGGCGACAGCCTCGGCAATCAGGGCACGCTTGGCCCTGGCTCTATCCAGTGGATGACGGCGGGATCCGGTATCATGCACCAGGAGATGCCCCGCGGGAACGCAAAGGGGCAAATGCACGGCTTTCAGCTTTGGGCGAACCTACCGTCAAGCCTGAAAATGACAACACCGCGTTATCAGGACATTCAAGGCTCAGACCTGCCGGAAGAAATCGACGATGATGGCACCAGAGTGCGTGTGTTGGTCGGCAAGTTTTGGGGTAAGAAAAGCCCGGTCGACGGTATTGCTGCGGATCCGCTTTACCTTGATGTTTCGATGCCACCGAACACAAAAAAGAGTTTCCCTGTAGAGACTTACGCCCGCACCTTTGCCTATATCTTTGGTGGATCCGGCACCTTCAGAGATGCCTCAAATCCGGTTGGTGTGAAGGTGGAAAAAGAGTTCCAAGGCGAGGAGCTGAACATCCGCGATATGTCCGGCAATCGTACGCTTGTGCACTTTGACACCGGTAATGAAGTCGTCGCACGTTCGGGACCAGAAGGTATGCGCTTCTTGCTGGTCTCGGGCCAGCCGATCAAAGAACCTGTCGCTTGGCACGGTCCGATCGTCATGAACACGCAGCAGGAATTGATGATGGCGATCCACGAACTGCAAACCGGCAAGTTCATCAAAGAACGCCCCGCAGCTTAAGGGCTAACCAAGTCTATGATTCCTGCTCGTTTTGCGCCCTACCTGTTTGGCTTGATCCTGTCAGGCATGATGTCGTTCCTGGTGTCGGGCATCGCGACCTGGCGCGCTGTCGGTATGCCAGACGATTTCGTGATGGTTTGGCTGCCGTCTTGGATCAACTCCTGGGCGGTGGCGTTCCCCAGCCTGCTGCTCTTCCGTCCTGTTGCTCAGAAAATTGTCGGAAAAATCACTAGGCCTCCTGACACCTCACCGTCAGCATAAGCCAGGAAAGGGACTGGCATAAGCGCTTGTTCTTCGGCACAACAGTGCCATGACTGAAGAACCAACGCGCTGCTTTTGGGCCTCCAGCGACCCGCTTTATCTCTCCTACCACGACGAAGAGTGGGGGCGGCCCGTCACCGACGACCACCGGCTGTTTGAAAAGATCTGCCTGGAGGGTTTTCAGTCCGGACTGTCTTGGCTGACCATTCTGAAGAAACGCGAGAATTTTCGTGCGGCCTTTGATGGGTTCGATTTCTCCAAAGTCGCCCGTTACAGCGAAGACGATGTCGAACGGCTGTTGGGTGATGCGGGCATCGTGCGCCACCAGGGCAAAATCCGCTCCACGATCAACAATGCGCAGCGCGCGCTGGAACTCGAAGAGGAACAGTGCTCATTGGCGGCTTATTTTTGGCAGTTCGTGCCCCCGTTGGAGGAGCGCCCGGAGCGCAACACCACCGATGCTCTCATGGCAATGGCGCACACACCGACATCAACCCGGCTTTCCAAGGACTTGAAGAAACGTGGCTGGAGTTTTGTCGGCCCGACGACCTGCTACGCCTTCATGCAAGCCATGGGCTTGGTGAACGACCATGTCGAAGACTGCTTCTGCTATGGCAAACTCGAGGCGGAACATGCGGCCTTCACGCGACCAGGTTCATGAGCTGCGTGCCCTGATTGTCGACGCAGCGGCGCAGGTGCCCTCGATCGGGCCGCTCGAAGAAAGCGTCAAATGGGGGCAGCCAAGTTTCGCGCCGAAACGGCCCAACACAGGGTCGTCAGTGCGCATTGAAGAACGGGCGAATGGCGACCATGCCCTTATGTTCATCTGCACCACAGGCCTGGTTGATCAGTTTCGGGACCTCTATTCCGGCGTCCTCACGTTCGATGGCAAGCGCGCGATTGTACTACCGCAAGGGGCGATGCCGGATCGCGGCGCGTTGCAGCACTGCATCCAACTTGCGCTGACCCACAAGTTGCGAAAGCGGGTTGCGTAACCACACCGCTTGCATCTGGGCACGCACGCGTCTATCCCACGCGCAATCGTTACAGCCCTGATTACCCCCATGTCCGAGAAGAAGAAAAAGAAGCCTCAAAAGGTGAAGGCACGTCTGCCGCGTGGTTTTGTTGACCGCGACGCGGGGGATATCCGTGCGCTTGATGAGATGATGGGCAAAATCCGTGAGGTCTATGAGCGTTACGGTTTCGACCCGGTCGAGACGCCACTGTTCGAGTACACCGATACGTTGGGCAAGTTTTTGCCGGACACCGACCGTCCGAACGAAGGCGTTTTCTCGGTGCAGGATGATGACGAGCAGTGGATGAGCCTGCGGTATGATCTCACCGCACCGCTCGCTCGTTATGTCGCGGAAAACTATGACGCGCTTCCCAAGCCCTATCGCAGCTATCGCGCTGGCACGGTGTTTCGCAACGAGAAGCCAGGGCCGGGTCGCTTCCGCCAGTTCATGCAGTTTGATGCCGACACCGTTGGCGCGCCGGGCGTCCAGGCGGATGCCGAGATGTGCATGATGATGGCCGACACGATGGAAGCGCTGGGCATCCCGCGCGGCCAGTATGTGATCCGGGTGAACAATCGGAAAGTGCTCGATGGTGTGATGGAAGCCATCGGTGTGGTTGAAGACGGCCAAAAGCTGGCTGTGCTACGTGCAATCGATAAGCTCGACAAATTTGGCGTTGAAGGCGTTAAGCTGCTTCTTGGTGAGGGTCGTAAGGACGAAAGCGGAGACTTTACCAAGGGTGCTGGGCTGAGCGATTTCGATGCCCACGCGATTATCGAACTGATTATGTCGGACGTGTTTGTGCCGATTGATGAAGGAGCTTTCGTTCCTGACGACCGTTGCATGTATGAAGGTCGTTTTGACGAAATGCCCGACCTGCGAAGCTCCAACTTGTTAACGAGCTTCCGGCTTAGCACACTCGGTTTCGATAGTTCGGTCTTCGAGAACGGTGTTCAAGAACTCCAAGATCTTGCAGGGCTGCTAAACGCGACCGGATATGGCACCCGTAGAATTGAAGTTTCTACCTCCGTCGTCCGCGGGCTCGAATACTATACCGGCATGGTCTACGAGGCGGAGCTTTTGTTCCCGGTCACCAACGAAAAGGGCGAGGAAGTCGTCTTCGGCTCAGTCGGCGGCGGCGGGCGCTATGATGGTCTCGTCTCGCGCTTCCGAGGTGAACCGGTGCCTGCAACGGGCTTCTCGATCGGTGTGTCGCGCTTGATGACGGCGCTCAAAAACCTCGGCAAACTTTCGACCGAGACCCCACAAGGCCCGGTGGTCGTCTGCGTCATGGACCGCGATATCGACGCGCTGGCTGGCTACCAAAAAATGGTGCAGCAGCTACGCGAAGCCGGTGTGCGCGCCGAGATGTTCCAAGGCAACCCAAAGCAATTCGGCAAGCAGTTGCAATATGCCGACCGGCGCAATTGCCCGCTGGCCATCATCCAGGGTTCCGATGAGCGCGACAAAGGCGTTGTCCAGATCAAAGACATGATTGAGGGCAAGCGCGAAGCGGCGGCCATCGCCACCAATGAGGAATACAAGGCCGCGCGCCCGGGCCAGTTTGAGGTGTCTGCCGACGCGCTTGTCGATGAAGTGAAAAAGCGCCTTGCCGAGCAAGCCGCAGACGCGGCACGCTAGCGTTATGAGTCGCCGTCAGATCATCGAGTTGTTGGAGACCTCCGGCTACATGCCGGTGGACCCACCGATCTTGCAGCCTGCCGACCTCTTTTTGGACCTGGTGGGCGAAGATATCCGCACGCGCCTTTTCACCACTGAGGACCAAGTGGGCGACGAACTGTGCCTGCGCCCGGAGCTGACTATCCCCATCTGCCGTCACCATTTAGAAGTTGGCGACCCGGCGCGACCAGCCAACTATGGCTATCTCGGCCCTGCCTTCCGTTTCCGTCCTGGCGAGACAGGCGAGTTCCTTCAGGCGGGCATTGAGAGCATCGGGCGCGAAGACACGCTCGCAGCCGATGCAGAGATCATGGCGCTTTCTGCGTCGCTGGCGTCCGCTGGCGGACTGTCGGAGCCGAACGTCACGCTTGGCGATGCCGCGATCTTTGACGCATTTGTTGATGGCCTCGGGTTTGCGCCGGGCGCGGCCCGCCGCCTACGCCGCTCACTCGGTTCGCGCGAACGCGTCGAGCAGGCCTTGGGAGAGGTGGTCAAGTCTGCCGGTGATACGTCTACCGGGCTGGCCGCGCTTTCTGGCGCCGATCCGGCACGCGCGAAAGCCGTCGTCGAGGACATGATGGCGCTGGCCCGCATTCAGCCCATTGGCGGTCGCACGTCTGCCGAAATCGCCGATCGTTTCATCGACAAGGCACGTCGAGCCGCTGCGCCCACAATCAGCGAAGCGGCACAGACCTGCATGGAAGCGCTGATCCACCTTGAAGCCCCAGCGCGAGAAGCGTCCGGTCTTTTGAAGCGCCTTGCAGGCGTCGCGAACCTATCGATCGACGATACGATCGATCAGCTTGAGCAACGCCTCAACGCCTTTGAAGAGCGCGGCCTTCCGGTCTCTACCATGACCTACTGCGGTTGGGCGGGCGGTCGCTTGGACTATTACACCGGCTTCTCCTTTGAGATGCGCGCCACACAGGATCTATCCGCCCCGCCCGCCGTATCGGGCGGCCGGTTTGACGGGTTGATGGAACGCCTTGGCGCGCCGAGCCGTGTGCCTGCCGTTGGCGCCGCGCTTTGGCTGGATCGATTGCCCCAAGGGGGTGCGGCATGACGCAGAACCCACTTGTCTTCGCCGTACCATCGAAGGGCCGCTTGCAAGAAGCGACGCTCGCCTATTTCGAACGCGCAGGCCTGACCATGTCCAAAAAGGGCGGTGCGCGTGAATATCGCGGCCACATTAAGGGCCTGGACGGTGTTGAGGTGGCGTTTTTATCGGCCTCAGAGATCGCCAAAGAGCTGGCACAAGGCAGTGTTCATCTCGGCGTGACGGGCATGGATCTGGTGTACGAGACCATCGCCGATCCTGAAGCTGCCATCGTCCCGGTGAAGCCGCTCGGCTTTGGCTTTGCCGATGTTGTGGTTGCGGTACCCGATAGCTGGATCGATGTGCAAAGCATGGAAGATCTGGAAGACGTCGCAGCTGGCTTCCGCGCGCACCATGATCGGCGCATGCGTCTGGCGACGAAATATGTCCGTCTGACCCGTTCCTATTTCCGTGAGCACGGTGTGGCCGACTACCGGATCGTCGAAAGCCATGGCGCAACTGAGGGTGCGCCAGCCTCCGGCGCCGCGGACCTCATCGTCGATATCACAACCACCGGCGCGACTTTGGCCGCCAACCATCTGCGCATCCTGCAAGACGGCGTTATCTTGAAGAGCGAGGCGACCCTGGTTGCGTCCAAGTCGATCGCTTGGTCGCGCGAAGCCGCGGACGCTTTGCGGGCCATTCTGCGCCGCATTGCTGCCTATGATCGAGCATCGAGTGTTTTTGAGGTTCGCACGGCGATTGGCGAACAGACCAAAACCTTCCGCGAAGCCGCTGATCTTTTTGGCTGCACCGCGCCCTTTGGTGCGGTTGCGGGTCAGGGCTCGCTCGTCCTGCACGTTGCCAAAGATCGCATTTGGGACCTAACCGATTGGCTTCGCGCGCGCGGCGCGACCACCATGACGATCTCCGAACTCGCCTATGTTCTGGACGGATCCGTTGATGCGCACGCTGGCGTTTTTGAAGCGCTCGGTCTCAGCTAAATCAGGCAAAAGAAAAGGTCGTCTCCCGGGGGAGGAGACGACCTAAAATCCAATCGCGTATCGGGGGACGCGTTGGGAAGTTGTAAGTGCATCGTTGCCTGAACAGCTCGGGGGAACGCGCTTTCGGCTAGCACTCACCAACACCTACGTACTTTGCCGAGCACTGGATCAAATCGTCGAAACATTTTTTTGCCTACCAATGATTGGTCCCCGGCGCACCCTTGATCGGGCCCGTGATCCAGGGCGTTACCCAGCCGCCGTAGAAGTTGCCAGGTTGTGGCTGCGCTTCGACGCCATCGACCAGGCAGCGGTCCATGGTGTGGCAATAGAAGGCCAAATAATCCTTGAGGGGCGCGAAAGCTGCCGTCGGATTCGGGTAGCACCATGCAGACGCATTCAGACGGATCTTGCCGACAACCACATCAAAATAGCGCGCTGGCCCCTTCCATTCGCACACAGAGCGACGATCGGTGGGTTGAAGCACACCTTCGGCGACGTCTTGCGGCGGAATGTAATAGGTCGGTGGGTGGAATGTTTCGAGGACGCGGTAGGCGGACCTGGTGTTCACGATGTCCCGACCATCGAGCGTAATCGTGATCGGATAGGTCAGCGCCTCAAGGGCGGGTGGCCGAGGATAGGTTTCGACATTCTCTATGGGGTGTTGTGTTGTCGATCCTTGGACCGGGAGGATGGGTGTCTTGGCCATACCCGCAACATGGGGTGTCGCGGGTCTTTGGCAAGCAGATCAGCGCCGCTGTTAGCAGGTGCGCTCAAGGATCATCACGTGCGCACCACTGGAAGGGTGTTCCACCGACCGAGGCTGCAAGGAGCAGCGCACAACTTCCCTTGGCTCGGGGGTCTCGATGACTTCGCCCGTGTCGGCCATCGCGCCGCCAATAACGGCAGCTGTCAAACCTGACAGGAGGAAGGCGCCGATAAGAAGGAGCAGAACTGGGCGAGACATGGTCTTAATCCTTGGTTGTGGGGCCTAGCGGCAGCTTGCCCGTGCCATGGTGGCGACGCGACCACTGGTGGGGTCGGCAGCAAGCATGGCAAGTGTGGTGCAGTTGTGTGCGTCAGAGATGACTTCGACGGCAGTGACGTTGGTTTGGTTTGCTGGTGCGCTCTGGGCTGTCAGTGAAATACCAACAACGAGCAGTCCAACGGCTAGAGCAAAGGTGCTGGCGGTCAGTGTGCGGGACATAGTGTCTTAGCCTTCCATGGAAGGAGCGGTGATGGCTTGCAGCGCTTCCAAGCCGGTGGTGCCAACATTGGCTTGGGCTTGAGCATCGCGGTCCATCACAGTGAAAAGAACGACAGCGGAAAGAGCGGACATTGCAAAAACGGTGGTGAGAAAAGTGCGGGTCATGGGAGCAGTCCTTAAGAAACGTGGTGTCTGAGCGGTTAACGTGAGTTTGGTGTAGCAACGCACCGCTCTTGCCACTGTGTTGGTCGTCACATCTTGTCGCTTAAGGAATTTTGTTAGCTTCGCCGGGAAGACGGCGCACAAAAGCCGCTTGCCGCTTCGCTGGCGACCAGGCTTTGGAACAGCATAGCGGCGGGACAACGAAATATCTGTGGCTCTTCAGCGCCGATTGTGTGACGCGAAAGGGCGGTGGAAGCCGGGTAGGGTGGGCAGAGCAGGCGCAAGGCCTGGGCCGAATTACCATGGGTTGCGCTTGGAGACCCAGACTATCGGTCAAGCTGGATTGAGCGCGTACGCCGTCGGATTGGATTATGGAACGCGCCGTTGGCCTATAAAGGCGTGTCGCTGAGGTGCACCGCCATCATCGTTGTCCTAGCAACCAAGAAGTCCCAGCAACCAAGAAAGTGACAAGCGTTCCGGCTGCACGACAGTTGTTTGTGATTCACGTCCCGATTGGGGACCAAGCCAGGCCCCCTCAGCACCACCATAAAATGCAGATCGCGGCGGCTTCGTCAGGCGTGAGGGCAATCACCACCACTGTTGTCAGAAACAGCAGGGCCAAAGCGGCGGCTGAGAGCTTGCGGGTCATTGTCGTTTCCTTAAGTGGCCTGGTCTTTAGGCGGTTGAGGAGCGTTTGGTGCGGGAGCCCGGCAGTGTGAACTGTGCCGGGCACCCCGTTTTCACGCCAAAGTGGGAACACCTAATGGCGGGTGCAAAAGAAGAAGCAAGGGACAAAGTCATCATCCTCAGCATGAGCTTCGGTTGCCGTCATTGTCTCCATCGCTAGGGTGGCGGCGACGGTGAATACCACCAGCATCAAAACGCTCAGGGTAATAGATCTGGACATCGTATTTCTCCTTTTACGCGCGGTAGGGCCGAACCTTCCAGCCGCAGCGAACCGCGGACTGGATAAGTGGCGCACGGCGCATCGGCTTGCCTCGGTCCAACTTGGGGCAAACCCGTCGGCTTAGCTGGTCAAAGTACTCATCCTACCCAGCAATAATAATCGAAACGTTTTATGCAGCAGTTGTCTATTATAAAACCACCGTCGCAAGATGGTGTGGCAGTGGAAACCGAGGGGAATGAGAGAGATGAGCTAATGAATAATGTAAGTGCAAGAATGGTAAGTAATCTAGTCATGTTATTTCTCCTTTAGGTTGAGAGGGGTGGTGAGGTAGTGGGGTGTGGTTATTCAATAAAGCTGCTGTGATGGCCGAAGACTCACCAGGTATCGCAAGTCTCAATGCGGTCGCTTCCTGATTTCGGGCATGGATCTAAATTGGATGGCAACGCGAAGGCATCTGTTGCAGAAAGTGCGATCAAAATGGTGGCGGCTATCAGGCCACCTATCAAAACACCTTGTATGACTTTGATAGGCATTGGTTCTGGCCCTGGCTTGGAGCTCGGTGCAGCACCTGTCGCGACAGTGTTTGGCGCCAATGCGGGAAGCGTTGATTTGAGGGTCATGGTTTCTGTCATGGTCTTTGTCCTGAAAGAACATTGGTTGGTGAGTGTGACTTTGGTCTAACAGCGGCTCGCTGACATAACTGTGTCCGTAATCACAAAATGTCGTTACGGTAATTGAGTGTTTGGTTGGTTGAACGATGACAGAGTCCTCGGTCCTGACCGCTTCGATGCGAGGGCCGCACGGCGCCGTATCCGCGCTTGCTAATTTGCGCGTTGAATGAGCGTCGGAGAATGAAACGGGGCTAGAATAGTTGCTTCCGCGCAGATGAGAACCGCGGGGATGATGCCGCCCATACACCGGTAGGGAGTGCCGGCACCGTCGAAGCACCAACCTGTCGCCGAGCCGGCGGACGCATCGCCAACAGAGCAAACAATCACGGCAAGAATGGCGCCGAGTGCGAGGTAGAAGCTGGTGTGGCTGGGTTTCAAAAACATGGCGGTTCTCCTTGCAGGAGGGGAAGAAGGGGCGTTGCTTTGCTTATGTGGCTTAGGTCTAGCAACGCACCAGAATCGACGCTGTGTCGGAGCTGAAACACTTCCGTGAAGTCAATGAAAGGCTTTTGCTCGGCGGGTAGGCCGGATTCACCTTGCTCGACCGGCAGATTGCACCAGCTCAGCGAAGCAGCGACAGCGCAGCGTTTTGCGGAATCTGCCAACGTCGACAGCCTAGAATGATCGTAACATCAGCTGTGGACTGGGTGCGCATTTGGCTTTCGGAATGGGCGCAACCGACCGGCGGGTCGAGACGATCCCTATGCGCCGCATTTCATAGCTTTACATGATGATGGGCGGCAGTGGTTCTTCAGTGGTTTGCTAGGCCACCCATACTACGAACCGCGGCGATGGGCCCGCCGAGCAAAGTCTTCTGTTTGAAGATTATCAGAATGTGAGAGCGGTTGGCGGTCTGGGGACAGCCAACCGTAATGAGTTATCAAAAGTTGCGGCAAGAACCAGGCACCGTTTCGCATATAGATGGCCGGTCACGTGCCAGGGCATCGCCGACCGTGAAAGCGATCACGGCGAGGACGGCCGCAAGACCGAGATAAAGCCTTGCATCGCTCCGTCTGGTGTTCATGGTCTTCTTCCTTTCGTTTGGGGTGGAAGGGTTGATGCGGCTTTGGTTTACCGGCCATTCGCAGCCACCACTGTGTCGATGATCACAAAATGTCGTAACGGCAATTTCGACTATGTCGGTTTAGCTGGGGTACGTTCCGCTGGACGGCAGGGCGCGCAAGAAAATGCATGATGCACCAAGGGAAAAAGAATGGAGGGGTTTTGAAAGCATCGCGGCGGCTGGCTGAAGGAAAGCAGCCAGCCGCCCTGATCGCCTGGTCTACGGCAGTCAAAATGACCAATGGTAGGGGCAGTTTTGCGTCTCGGACGGTGGATTGCCTTGCGATGCCGAAGATTCGATGGCCGAGAAGAGAATCACGGCGAGGACGGCCGCAAGACCGAGATAAAACCTTGCATCACCACCTATCGCCTTGAAGGCCGCACCAGTAGGGAATGCCCCAACGGTCGATGCACCAACCTTGCGTATTGCCAGTGGCACCCGCATCGCTCACAGAGAAAACAATCACGGCAAGAATGGCGCCGAGTGCGAGGTAGAAGCCGGTATGGCTGGGTTTCGAAAACATCATGGTTCTCCTTTCGGGGGGTGGGGTGGTTACAGTGATCTTGGTCTAACAACCCAAGCCACCCGCGCCAGTGTCGACCATCACAAATTGTCGTAAAGGCAAATGCGCACACTCTCTGGACGAATGGCGCTCAATCGGCTTTGCTGCTCGGCGAGACGTAGTCCGTTCGACTGCGTGGTGGCAGCACAGGATCCCTTCAGACCTTCGGCGACCGGCGATGTGACACAGAAAGGCAGAGGATGAGCGTAGCGAGCATCTTCACCGAAAGCCTGGCCTTGGCCGGGCTTAACCCAGAGCTTGCCAACGGGCTGGCGGAGTTGGCGCGTGAATCGTCACTTGGTGTCGATGAGGTGCTCTTTGTTGCCGGCGACCCGGGTGATTCCATGTATGCGGTTTTAGAAGGATCGCTGAAGGTTGCGGTGATCTCTGCCGAAGGATCCGAGCAATTGCTCGCCATACTCGGTCCAGGACAAGTGGTCGGGGAGATGGCACTACTTGATGGCGCGCCCCGGTCCGCCACCGTGCAGGCCATTAAGAAGAGCATTGTCGCGCGGATCGATAAGGCTGAGTTTGACCGCTATGCGGACGCCAATCCTGCCGTCTACCGCCATATGCTTGGGCTGGTGTCCAAACGGCTTCGTCAAGCCAACGATGTTTTGGCTGCGCGGTCCTTCTTGCCCTTGCCGGGCCGGGTGGCTGTTGCTTTGCTGCAGTTGGGCGAAACCTTCGGCAAACAGCTGCCCAATGATCGCTTGCTCGTGCACTACAAGGTTAGCCAGGCCGATCTTGCTGGCATGGTTGGCGCGGCACGCGAGAATGTGTCGCGCATTCTCAACACCTGGAAGCGCGATGGACTGATTTCGCGCGTGTCGGGCTATTATTGCATAGAAAAGCCGAGCGAACTGGAACGCCTAAAGGCGATGTAGGGTCTTGAGCCCCAAGATCGTGCCGTCACTGCCGAGGTGCCAACCTCACTCAATTGCGAAATTTCCGTCTTCTGTTCGTCCGCCGCTCGCGTTTGGCCGTAGGCTAAGCCAGAGGCGATGCCTAACGTGACCACTGTGGCCACGGCCATAGGGCGTTTGGTGTTTGTATTGAAAGTTCTCAGGAAACGCACGGCTCGTTCCTCCCCACACACAAAGATGACGCAACACCTTCCACCCAGATCAGGTGGTGGTGATGCGTGATTCGTGTGGGGTAATGACGGTGAATTTGAGCGCGTAGTGTGACGCACACGGGGCATCGTTATGTCGAAACTAGGGCACCGTTCTTCGCAGCAATACTACGCCCCAGGCAGCCTGGCTTTTCTTGTTTCCACAGGCAGACGTTGGTGAGCCGTTGTAACTCTATTTGACGGGCAAGCGCCCCATGCGGCTATTAGAAACGCACGCGCGCGCCGAGCATAAGGTGGGTCGACGACACGCCAACCGACGAGGTTGGTCCTGTGGCTGACACCAGCTCCACGTCGAGGATTTCCTGATAGCGCACCATAGCTTCCAACGTCAGATTGGATGTCAAGTCGAAGTCGATGCCGCCGGATACCTGCCAAGCAAAACCGTCGCTTTCGTCGTCCATAACGCCCGGCGCGGCAGTGACGCCATGATTGTCGAATGTCACCCGAGCGACGCCGATGCCGCCGCCGCCAAAGGCTCCGAAGGCGCCAAGGTCATAAGCGGCGTAAAGGTTCGCCATTGCGGTCCAAGCTGAGGTCGCACCAAACGAGTTGGCGGCGCTAGTTGGTGTGCCACCCACGGTGTGTGTGTCGACGGTGGAACGCCAGTACCCGATCTCAAGCTCCGGACGCAGGCCGAAACCCCAATACAAATCGGGTATGTCGTAGCCAGCGAAAACTGATCCCGAGAATCCAGTGTTGTAGTCATTGTCAACGCGGACGGCCCCAACAATCGTGAAATCCGTCTCTCCAGGCCAGACCGCACCGCCGCGCAATCCCGCATAGAAGCCGGCATCTTGGAAAGTTGTGTCAAATCTTTCCATTGCTGGCATGTCAGGAAAATCGGAAAAATCATCGGCAGCCAGGGCCGGCGTCGCGCCAAACCCGAACCCCACCAAACAGGCCAAATAGCCCAAGCTAACGCGACTCACCATAACGAAACACTCCACTCATCAGACAGGCGCACCAACATGGCGCCCGACACGCAACTGATGAACGTGGTAAACGGTTAAGGTTAACAAGCGGTTGGTGGGCCGAAGACCCAGAGCACAAAAAAAGCCTTGCGGTCGTTCGGAACGCGGCGAGGAACGGAGCCAACAAAGATGCGGTCGTTCGGAACGCGGTGAGGCACGGAGCCAACAATGACGCGGTCGTTCGGAACGCAGTCAGGAACGGAGCCAACAATGACGCGGTCGTTCGGAACGCAGTCAGGAACGGAGCCAACAAAGGTGCAGTCGTTCGGAACGCAGTGAGGAACGGAGCCAATAAAGATGATGGTTGGGCCGAAGCCCGGCGCAAACAAGAAAAGGCGGGGCCGATGCCCCGCCTTTCGCAATCTCAGAGATAGCCGATCAAGGCACCCTCGCGGTTGGGAGGCTGGCTTCAAGCCAGCGTCCCAGAGCCTGATGCGGTTGTTCCGCAGGAACAGAGCCAACAATAGACTTTGAGCAAAATAGAAAAGCGGGCCATTTAGGGCCCGCTTTCCAAATAATTAGCGATGTGTTTTTTATTGGCTCCGGACCTATGGTCCGACCGCCAGATTACATCATCCCGCCACTCAGATCGGCCTGGACCGATCTGAGCACTTTGGATGATGGGAGATCATAGATGTAAACGCGCCGCGTTTACATCATGCCTCCCATGCCGCCCATGTCAGGCATTGCTGGCGCAGCGCCTTCTTTCTTCGGCAGCTCAGCAACCATGGCTTCGGTGGTGATCAAAAGACCAGCAACAGAACCAGCATCTTCCAAAGCAGTGCGGACAACTTTGACTGGGTCAACGATACCCATCTCGATCATATCGCCATACTCGCCGGTTTGAGCGTTGAAGCCCCAGTTGGCTTTGTTTTCAGCGTTGATGTTGCCAACAACAACCGATGCTTCTTCACCCGCATTGTCAGCGATCTGACGAGCAGGCGATTGAAGCGCGCGGCGAACGATAGCAATACCAGCTTCCTGGTCAGCGTTTTCGCCTGTGGAGTCGACAAAGCGAGCTGCGCGAAGCAGTGCCGAACCACCACCAGGGACGATGCCTTCTTCCACGGCCGCACGGGTCGCGTTGAGGGCGTCATCGACCCGGTCTTTCTTCTCTTTCACTTCCACTTCGGTGGAACCGCCAACACGGATTACGGCAACACCGCCAGCCAGTTTGGCCAGACGCTCTTGCAGTTTCTCGCGGTCGTAATCGGAAGTGGTTTCTTCGATCTGCGCCTTGATCTGGTTCACGCGAGCGCCGATCTCGTCTTTGCCGCCAACACCGTCAACGATGGTGGTTTCTTCTTTCGAGATCGCAACGCGCTTGGCAGTGCCGAGCATGTCTAGCGTCACGTTTTCCAGCTTGATGCCGAGATCTTCAGAGATGACTTGGCCGCCTGTCAGGATAGCGATGTCTTCGAGCATCGCTTTGCGACGATCACCAAAGCCTGGTGCTTTGACGGCAGCGATTTTCAGGCCGCCGCGCAGCTTGTTGACCACGAGGGTGGCCAGCGCTTCTCCTTCAACATCTTCAGCGATGATCAGAAGCGGACGGGACGACTGAACAACCGATTCCAGAACTGGAAGCAGCGATTGCAGGTTGGAGAGTTTTTTCTCGTGCAACAGGATGTAGGGATCGTCCAGATCGGCGGTCATTTTGTCCGGGTTGGTCACGAAGTAAGGTGACAGGTAACCACGGTCGAACTGCATGCCTTCCACGACTTCCAGTTCGGTTTCAGCCGTTTTGGCTTCTTCGACGGTGATCACACCCTCGTTGCCAACTTTCTGCATGGCTTCAGCGATCATGTCGCCGATTTCTTTTTCACCGTTTGCAGAAATGGTGCCGACCTGAGCCACCTCTTCGGAGGTTTCAATTTTGGTGGCTTTACCGAGCAGGTCTTTGACGACCTCATTGACGGCCATGTCGATGCCGCGCTTCAGGTCCATTGGGTTCATGCCAGCAGCAACAGCCTTGTGGCCTTCCTGAACGATGGACTGGGCCAGAACCGTTGCGGTCGTTGTGCCGTCACCAGCGATGTCGTTGGTTTTGGAAGCAACTTCGCGCAGCATCTGTGCGCCCATGTTTTCAAACTTATCGTCGAGTTCGATTTCCTTGGCGACAGAAACACCGTCTTTGGTGATGCGTGGCGCGCCGAAGGATTTGTCGAGAACGACGTTGCGGCCTTTCGGGCCGAGGGTCACCTTCACCGCATCGGCGAGGGTGTTAACACCGTCCAGCATGCGCTCGCGTGCTGTGCGGCCAAACTTGACTTCTTTTGCAGCCATTGGATTTGGTCCTTGGTTAGCTCGCGTTTTCTAGCGGCGTTCGACGACGAACAGGGCTGAAAACGCTGATAAAACAATGCGAAAGAAAGGGTGGGGCTCCGCTTAGGAGATCACGCCCATGATGTCGCTTTCTTTCATGATCAGCAGGTCTTCACCGTCGATCTTCACTTCGGTGCCGGACCATTTGCCGAACAGCACGCGGTCGCCAGCTGTCACATCCAAAGCCTGGATGTTGCCGGAATCGTCACGGGCGCCTGGGCCTACGGAGACGATCTCACCTTCTTGTGGCTTCTCTTTTGCGGTGTCGGGAATGATGATCCCGCCAGCGGTTTTCTCGTCGCTATCGATACGGCGGACCACCACACGATCGTGCAAGGGACGGAATGCCATTTTTCCTCATCCTTGATGTTCAAGGGGAGGCCTCATGTCGCCTCCCTAGGTTTCAACAAAACAAAGGCGGGCTTTCACCCACCTTTTCAGCAAGTAGCACTCACTAAGGTAGAGTGCTAATGCGCCGGGGACATAAGGATGACGGGGAGGGGTGTCAAGGACAGACGGGTCTGTATGGACTCACTTTTTTCACCCAGCAAAGCTCAGCGGGTGACATGGTTAAGCGAAGGTTAACCCGCCTTCTTCTCCGCCCGCATCACCAGCCACGTGCCCGCGACGATAAAGCCGCAGCCGACATAAAGCCGCCAGCCCGGTACCTCTCCAAACAAAACAAGGCCGTAGATCGCCGCCCAAAGCAGGCTGGTATATTCCATCGGGCCGAGCTTTGCCGCCTCGGCGTGCTTAAAACCCCAGGCCATGAAAAAGTGGCCGATCGTGCCAAGCACGCCTATGCCCAGGGCGAATAGGAGCGCTTCATTATCGAAGGCAACATAAGCGCGGCCATCGATTGCCAACCCTGCCGCTGTCAGCAACACGAATGGCAACGCCAGCAATGCCGAGAAGCCGGATTGCAACATAATCATGGTTGGCACCGGGTCGCTTGCAGCGTGAAGGCGGGTAAGCACCAAAGCGCCGGCATAAAAGACCGACGCCATCGCCGCCGTGATGTAGCCTGAAAGTGCACCAGAGAACGCCTGCCCTTCCTGAAAAGCGCCCGACGAGATGACGACAACGCCGACCAGTCCAACAACAATGGCAAGCCAGGTTTGCTTGGCCACAGGTTCTTTCAGCACCACCCAGCCAAGGAGCGCAAGATAGATGGGCGCCGTGAACGCAATTGCGGTTGCCTCCGCCAGTGGGATCACAGACAGCGAATAAAAGAAGCAGCCCGCGACCGCGATAATCAGAAATGAGCGCTGCAGGGCCCGCTTGATGCTACCGCGGCTCGGGGTGGTCATGCGGCGCAAGACGATAAGTGCTGCCACGATCAAGCCTGCCACCAGTGTGCCGGACACATAGCGCATCAAGAGAATTTGGGGCGTGCCGTAGGTTGCCGACAAATGCTTGATGCCTGCATCCATCAAGGTGAGAATAGCGATGGCAATCAGCACAGAGCCCATGGCCGTGCGCACTTCAACGCCGGACGGCTTGGCCTCCGGTTGGACAGCCACAAATCCAGGGTGGCTCCCTTGGGTGGAAGGGGCAGCGGGATCGCTCATAACGGACCTAAATGACGCCGCGATGCGCCGCCACGATGTCGGAAAACAGCTTTGCGCGGTCACAAAGCTGGACTAAGCTTTTGACCAAACAGTCAAACAGCCTTAGCCACAGGCTATAAGGCGCAATCGCGGTGCGGACCACCCGAAATGTGCCAACAAGAACAATTGGGGGACCCATGTTGGACAACGCTGACGCTCATCATCCGGCCGCAGGCACAACGCCGAACGATCTCGACGCGTTTTGGATGCCGTTTACAGCCAATCGCGCCTTCAAGGCTGCGCCCCGTATGATCGCCGGCGCCAAGGATAATCATTATTATACGCCGGACGGGCGCGCCATTCTCGATAGTACAGCCGGTCTTTGGTGCTGCAACGCGGGCCATTGCCGCGCGCCGGTTGTCGACGCCATTCAGCAGACCGCTGCTAACCTCGACTTCGCACCGACTTTCCAGTTCGGCCACAACCAAGCCTTCGAATTGGCAAGCCGCATCGCAGCGCTGGCGCCGGATGGCTTGGATCATGTCTTCTTCGCCAACTCGGGGTCGGAGGGCGTCGATACGGCACTGAAAATCGCGCTCGCCTACCATAAAACAAAAGGCGACGCTGGGCGGACGCGCTTAATCGGTCGCGAACGCGGTTATCATGGGGTCGGTTTTGGCGGGATTTCCGTGGGGGGTATCGTCAACAACCGCAGATTCTTTGGGTCGCTTCTCACCGGTGTGGACCACCTTTCCCACACATACAACCGGGCCGAACAAGCCTTCACCAAAGGCGAGCCCGAGTGGGGTGGGCATTTGGCCGACGAACTGGAGCGGATTGTGACCCTCCATGGTGCCGACACCGTTGCCGCTGTCATCGTTGAACCAATGGCAGGATCAACGGGGGTACTTCCGCCTCCCAAGGGCTATCTGAAGCGCCTGCGCGAGATCACGTCCAAGCACGGCATTCTGCTCATTTTTGACGAGGTAATTTCAGCCTTCGGTCGTCTGGGTACTGCCTTTGCCGCCCAGCGTTACGGTGTAACGCCGGACATGATTGTGTTCGCCAAAGGCATCACGTCTGGCACCGTCCCGATGGGCGGCGTCGTCGCCTCAGCGGAGATCTACAACGCCTTTATGGACAACTCGCCAGATGGGATGATCGAGCTGTTCCACGGCTACACCTATTCTGGTCACCCTCTGGCTTGCGCAGCAGCTATTGCGACGCTGAACATCTACCGTGATGAGGGCCTCTTTGAGCAGGCTGGCAAGATGGAGAGTGTCTTTGCCGATGCCGCGCACAGCTACTTGGCCGATCTCGATATCGTGGAAGATATCCGCACATGCGGCCTGGTGGCTGGCATCGACTTGTCCCCAATCGAGGGCAAGCCGACGGCGCGTGCTTATGCAGCCATGACTGATGCCTTCTACAATCGCGATATGATGATCCGGGTAACGGGAGATACCATCGCGCTTTCGCCACCGCTGACCTTCACAGAAAGCGAGATCGATCAGACGTTTTCTGGCCTCAAGACCACGCTTCAGGCGATTTGATGGCTTTGTTACGCGCAACGGTCTGCGATCAGGCCAACAAAGTGGGCCGGTAGGAACACTACCATCTCGGCAAAGACAAACCGGTTTCTTAAGTACGTCGCGAGGGCGTAACACAAACTGGATTTCGAGATGCGTAACATCCTGATTGTAGTCGGTGCTATCATTGTCGCGATCGGCGCGTACATCCTGTTTGCCAACCGTCCAACTGTCGTCACCACCGTCTCACCGACGCGCGGCGATATTGCTCATATCGTTTATGCCTCCGGTGTTGTGGAGGCCGAGACCAGCGCCGACGTGACCTCGATTGTAGCGCAACGCATCCTCGTCCACTGCAATTGCGAAGGCGAAACCGTCAGCGCTGGCGACGTTATTGTAGAACTTGATGACAGCGAGTCGCGAGCACGCCTGCGCGAACTGGAAGCCAATGTTTTCCTGCTCAATCAGCAGGTAGAGCGCGCAACCAACCTGCTTGAGCGTGGCGTTGGTTCACGCGAAGATTTTGATCGCGCGGCGAGTCAGCTTGCGGGTGCTGAAGCGGCGTTGGCTGCGCAACGAGAAGTGCTAAGCCGTTACGCCATCACGGCGCCCATTGATGGGCAAATTCTGCGGCTCGACGCCGATGTCGGCGAGGTCGCCCAGCCTGGTACCATTCTCTTCACTGTCGGCCAGCCACGCCCGCTGGAAATTGTCGCTGAAATCAATGAGGAGGACATTCCGCTCATCGAGATCGGCCAACGTGCGTTACTGCGTGCCGATGCCTTCCCCGACGAGCTGCTAGAAGCGACCCTCGCACACATCACACCGCGTGGTGATAGTGTGCTCAAGACCTACCGCGTGAGGCTAAGCCTGCCCGAAGATACGCCGCTTTTCATTGGCATGAGCACCGACGTGAACATCGTGATCGAAGAGCGTGGCGACCGGCTCTTGATCCCCACGCGGGCTGTTTCTGATGCTGGCACGGTGTTCGTAGTTGATGGCCGCACGGCGGTTGAAACCCCAATCGATGTTGGATTGCGTGGAATCAGCCAAGTGGAGCTTTTGTCGCCGCTCGATGAGGGCGCGGAACTTGTCGCGCCCATCCCAGAAGGCCTGACAAATGGCGCCCGGGTGCGCGTCGCGGGGTCGTTATGAGCGGTTGGTTTTTGTTGTTTGATTTGGCCGTTACCCACGTTACCGCGCGTGGACGCCAGACATTGGTGGCGATCCTTGGCGTGTCGCTGGGCGTTGGTTTTTCGATTGCTATGGCGGCGCTGATGGAGGGCAGTCAGGAGGATTTCGTCGATCAGCTGATCAACGCTATTCCCAACGTTCAGATATCCGATGAACGCCGCGATGCGCCACGCCAGCCTGCGCAGGAGGTTTTCGCGGATGCGCAGATCGAAAGCCTAACCGTGCGCGATGATCCGCGTGGTATTCGCAATCCGGTCGCTGTTGCCAGCGCTATCAGGGCGAATGTCGATGGCCGTGTATCGGCGGCACTGACCGTGCAGGGCGTGATCCGCTACGCGGGTCGCGATACGGGCGTCGCACTGTCCGGGGTAATCCCGCAAGATGAGGTTCTGGTCTCGCAGATAGCCGATCAAATGGACGAAGGGTTGCTGACGGACCTCAACACACGCGCCGACGCGATCGTGCTTGGCGACGATTTGGCAAGGTCGATAAATGCGTCGCGCGGCGATCCAGTAACGCTGGTGTCACCGTCTGGCAGTGTCCACCGCTACCGCTTGGTCGCTACTTTCAATTCGGGCAACACCGCAGCCGACAACGGAACGGGTTACCTGCACCTTTCAACCGCGCAAGTCTTCGCTGGTCGCCCTAATGCCGTGAACGACATTCGCGTTTCATTGGACGATCCAGATTCTGCCTCGCAGGTAGCTCGCTGGATTGAGAGCCAATTCGGCTACAAGGCTGTGTCGTGGCAGGAGGCCAATGAAGCCATCCTAGAGAGCTTCTTGATCCGCAACGTCATCATGTACACCGTGGTCGCGGCAATTCTATTGGTGGCGGGATTTGGCATCTACAACATCGTCTCGACGATCACGCACGAAAAGACGCGTGACATCGCCATCATGAAATCACTGGGCTTCTACGAAGCCGATATGCGCCGCCTGTTTGTGCTCGAGGGGCTCGCGATGGGCGTTGGCGGCTCCATTCTGGGGGCGATCTTAGGCGCGCTTTTGACCATCGCCCTGGGCCAGATCGAGTTTGCCAATCCGCAAAGCGAAGACCCGATCGTCATGCCGGTCACCTTCTCCGCGTTGCACTACTCCATCGCCATCGGCATTGCGCTCGGATCGGCCGTCTTTGCTGCCTATTTGCCAGCTCGCAAGGCGTCGAGCCTCAATCCCGTCGACATTATCCGCGGGGCAACCTGAGCCATGGCGCTCCTGGAAGCCTGCAACGCCACCCGCATTCTCGACGAAGCCATCAAAGTCACGCTCGTCGATGATGTGTCGCTGACGGTCGGCGAGAGTGAGTTCGTTGCGATCACCGGGCCATCCGGCTCTGGCAAGTCGTCACTGCTCTATTTGCTCGGTCTTCTGGATCTACCCACAAGCGGCGACGTGTTTATCAAGGGGGAGGCGACGCAAACGATGACAAGTGATGAGCGTGCTCATATCCGGTTGTCGGAGCTTGGTTTCATTTTCCAATTTCACTTTTTGCTGCCCGAATTCACGGCGCGCGAGAATGTGATGCTTCCGATGCGCCGTCTTGGTCGCTTATCTGCGCGCGCGCAACATGAGCGCGCGGGTGATCTGCTATCGTCCTTCGGCTTGCAAGGCCATATCGACAAACGCCCGGATCAGCTGTCCGGTGGCCAGCGACAACGTGTGGCTGTTGCACGCGCCCTTGCAAATGACCCGGCGCTTATCCTGGCTGACGAGCCGACCGGCTCGCTTGATTCCAAATCAACCGAGCAGGTCTTCGCGATTCTGAGGGGTCTGGTCGATGACGCTGGGCGAACCATTCTGGCCGTTACGCACGATCTTGAGCTCGCTTATCGCATGGATCGGCGCATTCATCTGGTAGACGGGGCCATCGAAAGCGACAAGCACCCTAGCGAACATCATCCGTCGTGAAGACAAAATCGCCGCCGGGTGCCGCCCGATGGCAGGCCATGCAGCCAATGTCGGAATCCATGTGCAGACGTCCGGCGTCCAATCGGCCATCCGGGCCAGGAAGGATGGCGCCTGCCGGCCCGTAGCGCACAAAGAACCAGTCGTCCCCTTGCGGGTTGTACCCCCGTTCAGCCTGCACCATCACCACGGAGTGGATAAGGTGCCGCCCGCGATCAGCATCGATCTGCGCCTCGTCGACATCAGCGTACAACCGTTTGACAAAAGCGCGCCGTGGGACGCCCAGAACCTCAATCGCGGCCCCAAGCACCTCAATCAAGCGCCCAACAGGTTCGCGGGCGACAAGCAATGGCGTCGTGATCGCCTGTTCGCCGACAAGGCGTGCGGCTTCGAGCTCCGTCCAGGTAGCCTCAGCGCGCGCTATATCCAAAGGCCCGCCGAAGGATTGGCCTTCAGCGGCTGCCGGCGGTGAAAACATCACGCAAAGTAACAAAAATGCCACGTAAAGCTGTGGGCGAGGGGCGTCGTATCGCTTCAGCATAGCAGGCAAAATAGGGCATAGTTCCATTGGGCAAGGGTTGTGCGATGATTCGCGTGGCGGTGCCCGTTCGATTTGGTCTTGCGGTGAAGCCAACCTATGCGACCCGGCATTGCTCTTATCTACCTTGCGATTGCGGTCATTTCCGCATCGGTCGCCGCCGTGGCATATCGCCTCCTTGGCTTGCCTATGGAATTGACCGTGATGTTCGGGGCAATCCTGTTTTTTGCCTTGAGCGCTTTTGATCAGGCAGCCTCCCGACTGGCGGATCGCAAAGAGTTTCAGCAACAGCTCGAGCTAAGCGATCATGCCGTCCAGGATGCGTTCAATGAAATCGACATGATCCGTTCGCGTCTTGTTTCGCTAGAGACCGACACGCAACAAGCGGTCGATGCCGGCGTGGCACCGGTCCAACAAGACCTGCAGGCTGTCGGTGCCTTGTTGGCACAGGTAACCGAAGCCGTTTCCGACGCAGACCATCGTATCACCACCCTGGAAGCCGATTTGGAGGTCATTACCAACGCGCGCTCCGTCGCAGGTGGCTCGGCAGGCCCCGTGAGCACGGATGCGAGCGACGCGCTGCAAAATGACGTGCCCCACTCCTCCTCGTCTGAGTCGCAAACACAACCACGCTCGAAGGGCAAAAAAGCCGCCCAAGATGAGCGCACAAACGCCTTGATGAAACGGGTAAAATCAGCGGTCGAAAACGAGCGATATGAAGTTACCTTGCAGTCCATTGTGACTTTGCCGCAGCGCCGCGCGCGTGGTTACGCTGTCTCGATGAACCTGGTGCTTGACGGTGTTGGCAAGTTGGAAGCGCGCCATGCTGTACCCACAGTAGAAGCTGCGGGCCTTTCAAGTGCCTACGACCAAGCGGTTGTCGCGCGTTGTGTAGCCCTGGCCCGCAAATTTTATGCTCGTGAATCTGCGTCCATCGTGTTCATGCCGCTGTCAGGTGATGCATTGATGCAGACAGCGTTTGCGGACTGGCTGGTTCAGATCCTCACGGCCAACCAAGAACTTGCTGGGCGTCTTGTTTTGGAGATGCCGCAAAATGATGTGCGCGCGTTGAGTCCTATCGACTTTGATTTGCTGACAACCATCGCCGACATGGGATTTCGCATGAGCGTGTCGAAGCTGACCGACGCCCGGTCGGATATGTTTGATCTATCGCGCTACGGATTCCGCTACGCAAAGGCACCGGTTGCGCTCTTCTTGGCAGCGGACGCAGATGCCAAGAGTGACATCCATCCTGAAGACTTAGCAGACCTAGCCGCGCGCAACGGAATGGACCTTATCGTCGATGAGGTTGAAAGCGAAGCGCAGATCGTCGAGCTGTTGGAATGCAAGTTGAAATTCGGCCAAGGCAACCTGTTTGCGCGTCCGCGCGTAGTGGATGTCGACCCCGATATCGTGGAGCATGCCGAACAAACCGAACAGGCCCCCAAGCGGTCGAGAACCTTGTCGCAAGCGAGCTCCTCCGGGCCACGCACCCTCAGCAAAACGGCATAACGATATGAGCACATCGCCCCTTCCGTTGAAGGGCCTGTCCACTTTGGTGGCGGACTACACGGTCTTGCTATGTGACATATGGGGCGTGCTGCATAATGGTGTGGCAGCTTGGCCAAGTGCCGTTGAGGCCATGCAAAATGCGCGCGCAGAAGGCTTGAAGGTCGTCCTCATTTCAAATGCGCCCCGGCCAAACGCGCCGGTCCGCGAACAGTTGGCCAATCTTGGCGTACCGGGTACGGCCTATGACGACATCGTCACCTCGGGTGACATGACCCGGCGCATTTTGGAAACAACCTACCGCGGGGCATCGGTGACTCATATTGGTCCACCGAAAGATCATCCGTTGGTGGCCGGTTTGGACGTGGCGTTTGTCGATGACGACCGGGCCGAAGTCTGCCTGTGTTCCGGCCTGATGGACGACCTCACAGAGGGGCCAGAGGATTACCGTGAACGGCTGCAAGCATTGGTGGATAGGTCTGTTCCGATGATCTGCGCCAATCCCGATAAGATCGTCGAGCTTGGTGATCGGTTGATCTATTGCGCGGGCGCGCTGGCGGATCTCTATGAAGAGTTGGGAGGCAGCACAGTTATCTTGGGCAAGCCGCACCGACCGATCTATCAAGCGGCACTTGAAATGGCTGGGTCTCCAGACGCGTCGAAGGTATTGGGTTTGGGGGATTCACAGCGCACGGATCTTCGAGGAGCGTCGGAGCAAGGTTTCGATTGCCTATTCCTCACCGGCGGCATTCACGCCGCCGAATTCGGCCCGACCGCCGCGCCCAATGGCAAGAAGGTTGCCGCCTTCTTGGACGCATCGCCCTATCCGGCGAAAGCTTGGATGGCACGGCTTTCATGGTGACCGGGTAGAACCCGATCACCGACCGTGCCAAGGACTCAGGCTAGTCAAACAAAGCGTCGATAGCGTCCTGATCAACCTGTGGCCCTTCAATCTGGGGCCCGTTGAGAATTTGCTGACGTGCCCGCTCATCGCGTGCTTTCTCGACATCGCAGTCATAGGCAGCGTCGTCGGCCGTCGGTAGTGTGGCCAACAAACGATCGAAGCGGGTTTCCATCCGCTTGAGCGTTTCAACCACTTTGGCGATCCGTTGACCCGTGATGTCTTGGAATGTGCAGGCCTCGAAAATCTCGATCATCTGCTCATCAACATGCGCCTGAAAGGCATCCATGTCCTCGCGATCGGCAGCCATAATGGACTCAGCCGATTCCATAATGCGCTCGGTGGCGCGTTCGGTCTCGCCAACCACGGCATCAAGTTCTTTGCCAGCTTCAGGCAGATGATCAGCGCGCATCTTGTCCATGCCCAACGATGCGATTTCCATGCGCAGATCGTGGATGTCTTCGGCGGCGTCACGCACCGCATCGGCAAAGCCGTGATCCAGCGTGCGCAGCGTGTCTTCGAGCGAATTGGTCATAACGCGCGCAACATCAAGCGCCCGCGCCATGTCCATGCGATCCTGACCTCGCTGCTTGTTGATGCAAGCGACAACCGCTTCGGCTTGCTGCTCCGCGATGGCGGAGACGTCCAAAGTTTCTGGTTTGCCCATTGTACTTACCCCAGACTAAAATGACGTAACGTCAAAAATTGAATGCGTGGCAAAAAAGGCGGCCTGGTCTTGGCAGGCCGCCTCTGAATGCGCCGTATAGGCTGGTTCAGTTGGCCTTAGTCGCCGAAAACAGCGTCGATTTTCGACTTCAGCGTGGCCGCATTAAATGGCTTCACGATGTAGTTGTTCACGCCGGCTTTCTTAGCGGCAACAACGTTCTCGGTCTTGGATTCAGCGGTGACCATAATGAAGGGCGTGCGCTGCAGTTGCTCGTTGGAGCGAACGGATTTCAGAAGCTCGTAGCCAGTCATCGGTTCCATGTTCCAATCAGAAATCACCAGACCGTACTTGCGGCCTTTCATTTTCTCCAAAGCTTCCTGGCCATCGGCGGCGTCGTCGATGTCGGAAAAGCCAAGTTGCTTGAGAAGGTTACGGATGATCCGAACCATGGTCTTGTAATCGTCGACAACAAGAACCGGGATAGACGTGTCTACTGACATACTCATTACTCCACTACAGCGACCGCCCTTGCGGTGCATGCGTCCCATTCTTTACGGCTCCGGCAGACAGCCGAAGATGACCCGGAACTGAAACTACACGCGGGCGTTGAATGCTTCGTTAATGGACGCGCATTTTTGCGGCATCACTAACAGGACGTTACGGAATAGATCGTCACGGGTGGCCTAACGGAGCAATGACGCCCCCCCAAAGCATCCGGTAAGGTTCATGCTGCACTGCCAACAAAAGGTGAGGGCAAGGCCTTGTCCGCAGCAGACACAATTCTGCAGCTCAACGCACAATCTTTCGAAGATCTCTATGTCGGCCAGCGCGAAACATACACCCGTAAGGTGTCGTCATCGGACGTGGTTGGCTTCGCCGAGATTTCCGGCGACCGGAATCCAATCCATCTGTCCGAACACTTTGCTGCGCACACGCCGTTCAAGTCGCGCATCGCCCATGGCCTCTACACGGCAAGCCTAATCAGCGCCGTCCTTGGCACACGCCTACCGGGGCCGGGCGCCGTCTATCTGTCGCAGACGCTTAAGTTTCTCGCGCCTGTGCGCATTGATGATGTGGTGGACGTGGTGGTTGAGGTGGTTGAACTGTTCGCCGATAAGAACCGCGCGCGGTTGTCGTGCGAGTGCCTGGTAGGCGATACCAAGGTGCTTCGGGGCGAAGCTTTGGTGATGGTTCCCAAGCGCGACGACTTGAAACCCGCTTGACCGAGCTGCCTACGCATCATTAAAGCGACGTCGCTTGACGCGCCAAAAGGCTTTCCTCCGTGCACCTGCTTCGCCATCCCGACCTTCCCCCCAACCCTGATCGACCTCGCGTGGTCATGATCGGGAACTTTGATGGTTTTCACCGCGGCCATCAGTCCGTGGCGCAGGCTGCATTGACCGTCGCTGAGGAATGTGACGGTGAAGTTTGGCTACTGACCTTCGACCCGCATCCGCGCGCCTACTTCGCCCCGTCGGGTACCCACACCGCGCTTGCAACACCTCAGGTGGAGGCGCGTCTGGCAGAGGCGCTGGGACTCTCAGGTGTGCTGACCCTTACCTTTGATGCCGCGCTTGCCGGGCAATCGGCACAAGATTTTGTTGCCGACATCATCATCGCGACCATGCAGGCCGACTGTGTGGTGGTGGGTCACGATTTCCGCTTTGGCAAAGGCCGCGCTGGGAGCGCGCAAAGCTTGCGAGACCATGGCAGTTTCCGCGTTGTTGAGGTGGATGCCTTTGCGGACGAAGGTGGGCACACCATTTCCTCCACGCGTATTCGCGGTCTTCTGTCTGGTGCGCAGTTGGCCGAGGCCAACGGCCTGCTTGGTCATCGCTACTTCGTGATTGGCACCGTTGAACATGGCGAAAAACGCGGCCGCGAACTCGGCTACCCCACAGCCAACATCGCCCTCAAAGAGGATATGGCCCTGGCACATGGCATTTATGCCACGACCATTAAAGTCGGTGATGCCGTTTATGCCTCGGTCTCCAGCTATGGTCGTCGCCCGACCTTTGGTGACAAGCCGCCACTGTTAGAGGTGCATGTCTTCGACTTTAACGGCGATCTGTATGGCCAACAGGTCGAGGTCGCCTTTCACAGCTATCTGCGCCCTGAGCTGAAGTTTGAAGGCGTGGACGAGTTGATCGAACAGATGGACAAAGACAGCGCCGAAGCGCGCGCCGCCTTGGCTGCAGCTCAGCCACTTTCAAAGCTGGATTTGGACCTTGGACTTGTCCACGCCACACAAGCTGCGGCTTAGCCTTTATTTGTGCCGACACCCTTGGTAGGAGCACTGTCATGTTCAGGAACCCGACGACACGAATTATTGGCCCGGCGGCCCGCTAAGCGCGCCTGCCGGGATCTGTCGCCTATTCTTCCGTTCCGCATTGTTGATTTGAGATCATGACCGAACCGTTCGACTATTCGCAGACACTGTTTCTGCCGCAAACTGACTTCCCGATGCGCGCTGGCTTGCCAAAAAAAGAGCCGGAAATCCTGAAAAGCTGGGATGATCAGAACCTCTATAAAAAAATGCGTGAGGCCTCCGCTGGCAAGCCGCGCTACATCCTCCATGACGGCCCTCCCTATGCAAACGGGCATCTGCACATCGGCCACGCGCTGAACAAGACGCTGAAGGATATGGTCACCCGTTCCAAGCAGATGGCGGGCTTTGATTCGAACTATGTGCCCGGCTGGGACTGCCACGGTCTACCAATCGAGTGGAAGGTCGAGGAAGAACTACGCCAAAAGGGCAAGCGCAAAGACGATCTCGACACGGTCTCGCTGCGCGCCATGTGCCGCACCTTCGCCGACGAGTGGATTGGCGTGCAGGCAGAAGAGTTCCGCCGCCTCGGTGTCGAAGGTGATTTCGAGAACTACTACTCGACCATGAGCTTCGACGCTGAAGCGACCATCGCCGAAGAGCTGATGAAGTTCGCCATGGACGGGCAGCTCTACCGAGGCTCGAAACCGGTCATGTGGTCGGTGGTCGAGCGCACCGCCTTGGCCGAAGCCGAAGTGGAGTATCAGGACTATGAGTCCGACACGATCTGGGTGAAGTTTTCTGTAAGCGGTGGATCAGACGATCTCGCTGGCGCTTTTGTTGTGATTTGGACGACGACGCCTTGGACGATACCTGGCAATCGCGCCGTTAGTTTCTCTACCCGTATCGCCTATGGTCTTTATGAGATCACGAGCGCCGAGAATGACTTTGGCCCCCAACCCGGCGAGAGGTTCATTGTCGCCGATGCTCTCGTCGGAAGTGTAACCAGCCAGGCGAAGGTTGAGACCAAAAAGCTCCGTGAAGTCGATGCGGAAGACTTCGAAGAGATGATTGTGTCTCACCCGCTTCACGGCTTGGGCGGCGGCTACGACTTTGATGTCCCGCTTATCGACGGCGACCATGTGACCGATGACGCGGGTACCGGCTTCGTGCACACCGCGCCAAGCCATGGCCGTGAAGACTTCGAAGCGTGGATGGACCACCAGCAAGCCCTGAAAACGCGCGACATCGAGACCGACATCCCGTTCCCCGTCGCTGATGATGGCTATTACACGAACGACGCGCCTGGCTTCGGCCCAGACGCCGAGGGCGGCGCGGCCCGCGTCATCGATGACAAGGGCAAAAAGGGCGATGCCAACAAACGCGTCATCGCCGCGCTGATCGAGAAGAACATGCTGTTCGCGCGTGGCCGCCTGAAGCACACCTACCCGCATTCTTGGCGCTCGAAGAAGCCGGTGATCTTCCGCAACACGCCGCAATGGTTCGTCTACATGGACGAAGACATTCAGGGCAAAGAAGGCGACACGCTGCGCAAACGCGCTCTCGACGCCATCGACGCGACCACCTTCTACCCGCCAGCAGGCCAGAACCGTCTGCGGGGCATGATCGAGAACCGGCCAGACTGGGTGCTGTCGCGGCAACGCGCCTGGGGCGTGCCGATCACGGTGTTTACCCACAAAGACACCGGCGAGATCTTGCGCGATGATGATGTCAACGCGCGTATCGTCGAAGCCTTTCATGCTGAGGGCGCAGACGCCTGGTTCAAGGAAGATTCCAAAGCCCGCTTCCTGGGCAACACCTACGATGCAGATGAGTGGGATCAGGTCACGGACATCCTCGATGTGTGGTTCGATTCCGGCTCCACCCACTCTTATGTCCTCGACAAGCGCGATGATCTGCGTTGCCATCGCGAAGTGGACGGCGGGCCTGATCGGGTGTTGTATCTCGAAGGCTCGGACCAGCACCGTGGCTGGTTCCATTCATCACTCTTGGAAAGCTGCGGCACGCGCGGTCGAGCACCTTATGATGATGTGCTGACCCATGGTTTCACCATGGCTGAAGATGGGCGCAAAATGTCCAAGTCGCTCGGCAACATCGTCGCGCCGCAGGACATCATCAACCAGTATGGTGCCGATATATTGCGCGCTTGGGTAGCCTCGGTCGACTATTCCGACGATCAGCGCCTTGGGCCAGAGATCATCAAGACGGTGGTCGACAGCTATCGCAAGCTACGCAACACGCTGCGCTGGGCGCTCGGGTCGCTCGCGCACCACAACGCCGATCGCGACTTCATGGCTGCTTACGACATGCCAGAGCTTGAGCGCGTGATGCTGCATCGCTTGGCCGAGCTCGATGGGAACGTTCGTGCGGCGTACGACAAATTCGACTTCCAGAAGGTGTTCCAAACACTCTTCGCCTTCGCGACGGTCGATCTATCGGCGTTCTACTTTGACATCCGAAAGGACGCGCTCTACTGCGATGCGCCATCTAGCCTACGTCGTCGGGCCTGCCTAACGGTTTTGGACCTCACGCTTGACGCGTTGACCAAATGGCTCGCACCGCTCCTACCGTTCACGATGGAAGAGGTGTGGCTGTCTCGCCATGGCGAAGAGGCTGGCTCCGTCCACCTTCAGCAGTTCCCCGACATCCCCTCCGACTGGATTGACGACCAACTCGCGGCCCATTGGCGCACCATCCGTACCGTGCGCCGCGTGGTGACAGGCGCGCTGGAGATTGAGCGCCGTGAAAAGCGCATCGGATCGTCCCTTGAGGCAGCACCAGCCATCTACATCGCGGATGATGATCTCTACGCCCAGGTGAAAAATGTCGACTGGGCCGAGGTCGCCATTGCGAGCCAAGCATCCGTTCATCACGGCCCGTCGCCTGATGGTGCGTTCCACTTGGATGATGTCCATGGCGTCGGTGTTTTGCCAGGCAAGGCGGAAGGCCAAAAGTGCTCCCGTTCTTGGAAAATCCTACCAGAAGTAGGGTCTGATCCCGACTTCCCGGATGTCACCTTGCGTGATGCAAATGCGCTGCGCGAATTGGGCCATTCTAAAGCGGCATGATGCACAAAACCGCCGGACTGGGATTGGTAGTGGCGCTGGTCGGTTTGGTCATTGACCAAGCCACCAAGTGGACGATCCTTACCACCTTTGCCGATAATCCCTTCGGCAAAATTACCGTGACGCCATTCTTCGACTTGGTCCTGGTCTGGAACCGCGGTATCTCCTACGGCTTGTTCCAGGCTGGCAGCCAAGCGCAAGTTTGGTTTCTGGTCGCGATCATGTCTGCCATCACGGTTGGTTTGCTTGTCTGGTTGTTGCGAAACACAGATGTGCTGACGGCTTGGGCCTTGGGCCTCTTGATCGGCGGGGCCATCGGCAACGCGATCGATCGTGCGATTCATGGTGCGGTCGTGGATTTTGTCTCACTGCATGCAGGTGGGTTCCACTGGTATGTCTTTAACCTCGCCGATGTGTGGGTCGTTGCCGGTGTGGCGCTTCTGCTGTATGACGCGTTCGTCTTGGGACGCGGTGAGCGTATTTCGCAAGAGTCCCAATGATGTGTCGAGCGGTGGATTTGGCTTCGTCTTGCCTCATTTGGCCTCTACCGATCATCGACGCGTGAGACAAAAAAGGTTGATGATGCGTACCCTTTCTTCTTCCAACGGCCGTTTCGTAACTTTGGGCTTGGCCGCAATACTGTTGGCCGGCTGCGCCAGCTATGATGCATTCGATGAGAATGAGCCTGGGCTTGAACAGAGCATTTTGGGCCCCGTGGTGAGCGTGGCTTCAATCGGCATAGCCGAAGAGGAAGAGCCAATCGATTACGCTCCTCGTGCCGCTTTGGTGGCGCCACCTGATAGCGCGGTGCTTCCAGCACCCCGGGAGCAAGCCACCGCGACCGCCAATCCAAACTGGCCAACCGGGTCGCGCGAACGCATGGCTCAGGTTCTGTCCACGGAAGACCAAACGCTCGTTTACTCGGTCGGTGTGGACGGTGTCGACATCGCTGCAACGCAAGCGCTTGCCGAGCGTAGCAGCCAGCCGCAGCGAGAAAGCAATTCAGGTGTCAATCGACGTCTCACACCTGAGGAAATGCAACGCGAAGTGGAGATTGACCAAGCCCGCGCCGAAGCGCAGACGACCCGCACTGCCGCCGCTCTTGGTCGCCGGTACCTAACGGATCCACCCATCGATTCACGTATACCATCACCTGACGCGCCTTATGGTGCCGAAGCCGAGGCGCAAGCCGAAGCCGAAGCCGAAAACAACGCTTTTTCTTGGTGGCCGTTCTAAGGCAGCCGAACGTCTATCCGAGCAGCCCGCTTACAACATCACCAAGCTGTGACACGTCGCCGTCTTTTAATGACGCGGCCGACGCTTACCTAAGTTCAACGATACCTCGCTGGCTTCATTTGCATTCATTGCCCGGCTGTGGTGAAGGTGCCAGCCTTCACGCGTGGCCCGCGCGATGTTCTTTGCGGGGTTAAGTGTGTCAACCGATTTGCCGTCGTTGGACGTGCATGCCCGCCGCAGGAGGTTTTGAGATGAACGTGAACCCACTAGGCCTCAATCCCTCAAAAACCGGTGAGACCAACTTCAAGTTCGCACCCAACGCATCGCGGTTTACTTTGGGCAATGGGATGCAAGTCGTGGTTGTGCCCGACCGGCGTGCGCCAGTGGTCACCCACATGGTTTGGTACAAGGCGGGCTCTGCCGACGAACCTCCTGGTCAATCCGGCATCGCCCACTTCCTGGAGCACTTGATGTTCAAGGGCACCGAAAAGCACCCAGACGACGATTTCTCTCAGACGATCGCGCGGCTCGGTGGCACCGAGAACGCTTTCACATCCTACGACTACACTGCCTATTTCCAGCGTATCGCGGTAGAGCACCTTTCGCTGATGATGGAAATGGAAGCCGACCGGATGAAGAACCTGGTTCTTAGCGAAGATGTCGTTGCTTCAGAGCGCAATGTCATCTTGGAAGAGCGGGCATCGCGTGTCGACAATGATCCATCGGCATTGCTGCGCGAGAGCTTCGCCGCCACCTTTTATCAGAACCATCCCTACGGCGTGCCGATCATCGGTTGGCGTCATGAGATGGAAGACCTGTCACGGCAAATGGCGCTCGATTTTTATGCCCGCTACTACACGCCTGAGAATGCCATTCTGGTTGTTGCAGGCGATGTAGATGAAGGTGCAGTGCGCCCCTTGGCTGAGCGGCACTATGGCGCGATTCCGCCACGCGATGGAGCCGTCACCGATCGCCGTCGCCCGCTGGAACCGGAACCTGTTGCCCAACGCCGTATCGATATGCGCGACGCACGCATTGGGCAACCCATGGTGCAAGTAGCCTATCTGGCGCCGTCCTACAATGAGGGTGACAACGACCGGCTGGCAGCCGCTCTGGATGTCTTGTCACACTATCTTGGTGATGGCGCGACCAGCCGCCTTTATCGCCACTTCGTAATCGAGCAACGCACCGCTGCTGCTGTGGGCGCGCATTACCATGGGTCCGCAGTCGATCACGGAGCCTTCTATCTGTTTGGTTACCCTGCAGAAGGCGTCAGCCTCGAGGAGCTGGAATCGGACCTAGAGACTGAAATTGCACGCTTCTTGGCGGATGGCCTGACGGACGACGAACTGGCGCGGGCCAAACGCAATCTGGTCGCGCAGACGGTGTTTGCGCAGGACAACCAAGCATCGCTCGCGCGGATCTTTGGCTCCTCTCTGGCCATCGGTGAAGATCTGCCAGACGTTCAGGAGTGGCCATCGCGCATTGGTGCCGTTACTCGCGACGATGTGATGGAAGCCGCAACAATGGTTCTGCAACCGCACCGTGCCGTGGTTGGACTGCAACGTCCTGCCGATGCCCCAGCGGGCAGCGCGCAATAGGCCGTCAACACAAGAGGTTCTGATGATGGCACTAAGCCTTACCCAACCGCAGTCAACCGATGCTGCCGTCAATGTGCAGCAACGCACCAGCTCCTGTGGGCTGAACTACTGGCTGGTTGAAGACAGCACGATTCCGCTGGTCGCCCTGCGTTTCGCTTTCAAAGGCGCTGGTGCCACCCAAGATCCGGAAGGCCGAGCAGGCACCGCAAACCTGTTATCTGGCGTCCTGGATGAGGGCGCAGGTGAGTATGACAGCATCGCCTTCCAGACCATCTTGGAAGACAACGCCATCCGCCTTCATTTCGATGCCAACCATGACGCATTCACCGGCGACCTGACGGTATTGGCCGATACCGTAGATCTTGGAACCCAACTCTTGGCGCTCGCGTTGACAGAGCCTCGATTGGAAGACGAGGCGATTGAGCGTACGCGCGCTCAGGTTCTGGCTGGGCTGCGGCGGGACTTGAACGATCCAGAAAGCATTGCTTCGCGTTTGTCGTGGCGCAATTTCTTTCCCGATCACCCCTATGCAGAGCCTGCCAGCGGCACTGTAGACAGCCTCCCCACGATCACACGTGATGACCTGGTGGCGCATGCAAAGGCCACATTGGCACGCAGCAATCTCCATATTGCGATCGTCGGTGACATTTCCCCAGAAGGTGCAGACAAGTTGGTCGATCAGGCGTTTGGCGGCCTGCGCGCCGAGCCCGAACTCAAGGCAGTGGCGGACATAACGGTCCCGACCGGCGCGCAAACATTGGAAAAGATGGATGTCGCCCAAACGATCATCCGTTTTGCCATCCCCGGCTTGGACCGTGATGATCCAGACTTTCTCACCGCCTTTGTGATGAACCACATCATCGGTGGAGGCACGTTTTCCTCGCGCATGTTCAAACAGGTGCGCCAAGAACGCGGTTTGACCTATTCGGTCTACACCCATTTGGCGTCGCGCGATCATGCCCCGTTTTACGGTGGAGGTGCGTCCACGCGACCGGAACGGGCGCAAGAAACCTTGGACGTTATGCGCCAAGTGATCGCTGACTTCGTTGCAGATGGACCGACCGAGGACGAGTTGCAACTGGCCAAAGACTTTTCGATTGGCTCCTACCCGCTGCGATTCGATTCGTCCCAGAAGATCGCCCAACAGCTAGTCGGGATGCAGCTAGAAGGGATGCCCGTCAGCTATATGAGCGAGCGCGCCGACCTTATCCGCGCAATTACAGTGGACGACATACGCCGTGTTGCCGACCGCATCTTGAAGGCGCCGCTGTCGCTTGTCATCGTGGGACAACCGCTGAGCTAACCGCCTCAAGGAGCGATTGTGCCTGCAGCTCCATCCACCATCGACGATCGTTCGTCGCTGCCATCGTCGGCAGCCATCCGCCAGTTACCGGATGGCGTTATCAACCGTATCGCCGCCGGTGAGGTGGTTGAGCGGCCGGCAAGTGCCGTCAAGGAGTTGGTTGAAAATGCACTCGACGCCGGGGCTAGCTATATCGCAGTCGCTTTGCAAAGCGGTGGCAAGGTTTCCGTTCGGGTAACCGATAATGGCCATGGCATGTCACCCGACGAATTGCGGATGGCCGTTCAGCGTCACGCGACGTCGAAGCTCACAGACGATGATCTTGTTGATATTCGTACGCTTGGTTTTCGCGGCGAGGCGTTACCGTCCATTGGTGCCGTGGCGCGCCTGTCGATAATGTCACGAGGCCAGGGCGCAGTAGGTGCGTTTCGGATCACCGTCGATGGCGGCATAGTTGAGGGGCCTGCCCCAGCGCCCTTGTCACGGGGAACGGTGGTCGAGGTTGCGGACCTGTTTTTTGCGGTCCCAGCTCGGCTTAAGTTTTTGAAGTCCGATCAGGCCGAAACAACTGCCGTTGCTGACACCATCCGCCGACTGGCCTTGGCTGCGCCGAAGGTAGGTTTCCGCCTGCAATCGGATCAGCGCACGGTGCTCGACCTCGCACCAGCAGACGCGGCCTTGCCTTTCACCTCGGCTCTGGAACATCGCGTGGCCGATCTGTTCGGCCCGGACGCACGATCGAACATGCGTCCATTGCAAGCCGCACGTGAGGGCCTTGCCATTGAAGGCATGGTGGGCTTGCCAACCTGGCACCGTGCGACAAGCCGCGACATCCACATCATCGTCAATGATCGGCCTGTCAAAGATCGCCTGCTCACCGGGGCCATTCGTGCAGCCTATGCCGACCTGATGCCGCGCGACCGGTTCCCGGCGGTGGTATTGGCCATCGCTATCGATCCGGCGCGGGTTGATGTGAACGTACACCCGCAAAAGTCAGATGTGCGGTTCCAAAATGCGGGCCATATTCGCGCGCTCCTGATCACGGCCATCCGCGATGCGCTGGGCGGTGGCGATCTGGCGTCATCATCCAATCTTGCTGACCGCGCTTTGGAGGCGTTTGAGCCGTACAAAACGCCCGCTTCGACCATAACAGGGTTCAACGACAGCGTTCGCGAAACACCTTCCTACCGGTCGCCGCTTCAGCGGACAGGCGTGATCACAGCACCGCGTTTCTCATCCCTGGATATGCCCTCCAGCGCGCCAGAACCTGCTGTGACAGAAGACCGGGAGATAGAGGCAGATCATCCACTGGGGACGGCGAAAGCGCATCTCCACGAGACCTACATTCTCGCCGAGAGCCGTGAGGGCATCGTGCTGATTGATGCCCATGCTGCACATGAGCGCCTGGTCTACGAGCGGCTGAAAAGCGGCCTCGAGCGCGATGGCATCGCCTCTCAGCCTTTGCTGATCCCCGATGTCGTTGAATTACCAGCGGGCCATACAGATGCGCTGATTTCCGAAGCAGCCACGCTGGGCAAACTCGGCCTCGACATTGAAGCCTTTGGCCAAGACGCTGTCTTGGTGCGGGCGACGCCGTCCATGCTCGGCGTATGCGATGCCGCTTCTTTGGTGAAAGACCTTGCGGACGACATTGTTGAGAGTGGTGCCTCCGATCGCCTGGAAAAGCGCCTCCATGCTGTTGCGTCGACCATGGCCTGCCATGGATCGGTGCGTGCGGGTCGTCGCCTGAAGCCCGATGAGATGAATGCCCTTCTGCGTGAGATGGAAGCAGAGCCAGCCGCTGCGCAATGCAATCACGGCCGCCCAACCTTCATCCGCCTCGATAAGGCCCGGCTCGATAAGCTCTTCGACCGCTAACCCATCATCGCGCGATGATCAGCCCTCGGCGTACCGCAGGAATCGTAGCTTGCTGTCACCCATGGAGCGCTCGTCAAGCAGGGTGAATGCGGGTGGCACTGGGAAGTCTGCCTTTCCGCTTTCTTCCACGATTACCAAGGCACCGGGCATCAGCCAGCTGCCGTTATCGAGCGCGCTGAGCGCCTGGTCTCCCAGCCCTTTGCCATAGGGCGGATCAAGAAAGGCAAGGGAGAATGGCTCCATCTTGCCGCGCTCACCTATCTTGGTGGCGTCGCGCTTGAACAACCGTGCCTTGGCCGCCACGCCGCAAGCCAGCATATTTTCGCGGATCAGGCTGCGACCCTCGACCGACGAATCGACAAACAGCGCGAAGGCTGCACCGCGCGACAGCGCTTCCAGGCCAAGCGCACCTGTCCCGGCAAACAGATCGATGACGGTAGCGCCTTCGAGCGCCTGCCCTTTGGTGAACAGATCGCTGTTGTGCGAGAGAATATTGAACAGCGCTTCGCGCGCCCGGTCCGTCGTGGGGCGGACCTGCTGCGATGATGGCGCCTTAAGTGTGCGCCCTTTGAAGGCCCCTCCGACAATGCGCATGCATCACCCCCGCCGTCTGGGTGCGGGGCGGTTCTTTTTCGGGCGGTCGATCATCGTCATCTTGGGCGATTTACCGCTTTTGCGCAGCGGCGCATTGCCGGAGCCACCACGCCCTGTCTTTTTTGGCTTTTCTGGCTTGGCTGGGCGGTCACGGCCAACCACCGGCGTGCGCATTGGTCCGTCAAAATCGAGACCAGCGTCTCGAAACACTTTGCCCGAGAGCTGATCTTTAAGAACCCGGGTGCGCACTTCCTGCGCGGCGCCTGCCTCCAATTCACCGAGCTGGAACGGGCCGTAGGAAATGCGGATAAGCCGGTTCACCTGCAGGCCAAGTGCCCCCAGCACGACCTTGACCTCCCTGTTCTTGCCTTCGCGCAGACCAACCGTAAGCCACTGGTTGTCGCCTTGCTGGCGCTCGACCTCAATCTGCATCGGACCGTACTGCACGCCGTCAATGTCCATACCGGCTCTGGCTCGGTCGAGCACGTCATTGGGCGTATGCCCATAGGCGCGTACGCGGTAGCGGCGCAGCCACCCGGTGGAGGGCAACTCCAAAAGCCGCTTCAGACCGCCATCATTGGTGAGGAGCAAAAGGCCTTCCGTGTTGAAGTCCAACCGGCCAACAGGATGCGCGGTCTTGAGATCGCCAGGCAGCACATCACGCAAAACTGGGCGGCCCTCCGGGTCGCGGGCCGCCGTGATGACCCCACGCGCCTTGTGATAAAGCCACAACCGGGTGCGCTCGGCCTGCGGAAGAGGTGCGCCATCGACCTCGATCTTGTCTTTGGTCGTGACTGTCTGCGCCGGCGTGGTGAGAACCTTACCATTCAGCGAAACGCGTCCTGCGGCAATCCAAGTTTCGGCATCGCGGCGTGAGCACAGTCCTGCGCGCGCAATGACTTTGGCGATGCGTTCTGGCTTTTCAGGTGTCGGCGGGGTTGGGTGAGGTGCCATGGCACCTTTTGACGGGGAGCAGTGCCCTGTGGCAAGCCCCCAGCGATGGCAATCGACGACCAAAACCAATCACCCATGCAAATCGCCCTGCGCGAGGCAGAGGCTGCGGGCGCGCGCGACGAGGTACCTGTTGGTGCGGTGTTAGTGCTCGACGGCGTGATTGTCGCTGCGGATGGTAACCGAACACGCGCGCTCAATGATCCGACGGCACACGCTGAGATGCTGGTGATCCGCCAGGCGGCTGCCGCACTGGGGCAGGAACGCCTGCTGGGCGCAGATCTCTACGTCACGCTTGAACCCTGCGCCATGTGCGCTGCCGCGATCAGCCATGCCCGTTTGCGCCGGGTCTATTTCGCGGCAGAAGACCCGAAGATGGGTGCTGTTTTTCATGGGCCGCGGTTTTTTCACCAACCCACCTGTCATCATGCTCCGGAGGTGTACGATGGGATTGCAGCGCGGGCGTCGGAAGCGCTACTGAAGGACTTCTTCAAGACCAAGCGCGATAAGGCGTGAAGGGAACGGCACCATGGTACTCTCCAACAATGATCGCGAAGCGCTGATCCGCTATGACACCCCCGAATACCATGTGCTTCGCCCCGGCGACTACGTGGTCTGCGCGGTAACGCATGAGCGCATACCCCTGACCGAACTCAAATATTGGTCGGTCGCCCGCCAAGAAGCTTACAGGGACGCCGCCGCCTCATTGGAAGCGGAGCGCCGCGCAGGCGCAAACAGTTAGATCAGTCGATTTGAACCAGAGCTAAGTCGCGCCGCCAAGAGCTGATCGCGTTACGCAGGATAGACCGCAAAAAAGACGGGTCCTCAAAGCGAAGCGTTGCCGGTATCTGAACACAGGCCTGTTGCAAGTCGCGCAGCGTACCGGAATGCCCGCGAAAACGCATGGCGTCCTTCTCGGTGGTCACCAACACGGCCTTACGCTCTTTGGCGATGCCCATCAGTTCGCGTGCATCTTCCGTTGTGTATAGGTGATGGTCGTCGTAGCCCTTCTCTTTAACAATATTGAGCCCTGCTTCGCGCAGCCTATCGAAGAATTTTGATGGGTTGCCGATGCCGCAAAAGGCATAGATCGGCTTATCGTAGAGGTCCTCCGGTATGGCCATGTCCAAAGTGGCCGGCAGGATTGTCTTACCGCGCTTGGCAGCCTGGCGGATCACGCTGTGACCACGCTTACCTTTGCCAATCGCCACCACCATGTCGATATGGTCGAGTTGAGCGCCTATTGGTGCACGCAGCGGCCCGGCTGGGTGGCTGAACCCGTTGCCAACGCCCAGACGTCCATCGACCACCGCGATGGACAGGTTTTTGGCGACGCTCGGGTTTTGTAATCCATCGTCGAAGATAGCGCAGGTCGCGCCCATCTCCGCAGCGTCGTCGATCGAGCGCATGCGATCTGGCCCGACAAAAGTCATGCCTTTGCGTGCCAAGAGCAGCGGTTCGTCGCCGACCTCGGATGCTTTGTGCCGCTCATAGTCCACGCGAAAACTGTTCGTTGCCAGCGAGCCGCCATACCCGCGCGTAACATAAGCTGGCTCCATCGAAAGGTCCCGAAGGTAGTCGTACAGCGCAAGGGCGGTTGGGGTTTTTCCAGCGCCGCCAGCTACGAAATTCCCAACGCAAATGACAGGAATGGTTGGAGCTTCGCCAATCTGGGCCATGCGCGAGGCAACGATGTGACCGTAGACCAATGCGGCTGGCGCCATCGCATAGGTCTTCAACCTTGCCTTCAACCCAACGGACTTTTGCGGGTCTGGCCACCAGTGATCAGGTGTTGTGACACTCATTGGCGAGCCTGCTCAAGTGCGGCTGAAACGGCAAAGGTGGTGAGCAGCGGTTCGATGGCATTCATCGTTGCGGTTAGCGCTCCTTCAAACTCTTGAATGGCCCGCGATGCGCGTGCGCATTGGGCTTTGCGTTCGTTTTCATTGATCAGCAACCGACCTACATTGCGTGCCAACATTTCGGCGCTATCCACTTGGATGGTGGAATCCGAGGATGTCAGAGCTGTGTAGATCTCGGGGAAATTGTGGACATCTGGGCCGTGCAGAATGGCCGTACCAAGTTTGGCAGCTTCGATGGGGTTCTGGCCACCATGCGGGACCAAGGAGCCACCAATGTAAGAGACCGGCGCGATTCGGTAGTGCAGCCCCATTTCGCCAATTGTATCGCCGATATAGATGTCTGTCTCGGTCTTCGGCAGGTGGCCCTCACTGCGCCTTGTCCAAGATAGACCCTCCTGGGAGACCAGTTCGCCGATCTCTTTTCCCCGGTCGGGGTGACGCGGCACAATGATCGTCAACAGGTCTGGCAAATGGTGTTTGAGCGCTTTGTGGACCCGAATGGCGATACTCTCTTCGCCGGGATGGGTCGATGAGGCTAGCCATACTTTCCGCGATGCAATGGTTTGTCGAAACAGATTGATTTGCGCGGGGCTCTCGGCTGGTGCGGGTGTGTCAAACTTAAGGTTGCCTGTCACTTGAACACGCGGAGCCCCAAGAACGCGAAAACGTTCAGCGTCATCCACCGTTTGGGCCAAGCATAGCGTAACGTCGGATAGCATCGCTCCAATCAAACCACCGGCGCGGCGCCAGCGAAAAAATGAGCGCTCGGACATCCGCGCGTTGACCAAGACATGCGGTATCCCTCGCTTGGAAAGCGCATGGAATGTGGCGGGCCAAAGTTCTGATTCCACGAATATTGCAAGCTGCGGTTTCCAGCTGTTCAAGAACCTATTGACGAAGGGGGCCAAATCGAGCGGCGCATACTGGTGCAAGGTACGCGGTCCAACCTGCTTGGCCGCCAGTTCGGCGGATGTCACGGTGCCGGTCGTTAGCACCACATACGATCCCGATTCCTCAATGCGCCGAATGAGCGGCAGGATCGCGACTGTTTCGCCGACGCTGGCGGCATGAACCCAGATCAACGCGCCGTTCGGCTTTCGGGTTCCAGCGTAGCCAAACCGCTCTTTGCGCCGACCTAAATCCTCTTTGCCCTTGCGTGCGCGGGCGCGAATGAGCGTTCCTGCTAGGGGTGAAATAAGCGTTCCGGCCAACCGATAGCTGGCCAAAAGGCCTTCCGATAAGGTGTCAGCCATGGGTGGACCTCATGGTATGCTGATCCTCGTCAAACGCAGACCGGCCACCTATTTGAGCATAACCGTGGCGCTCAAGGGCGGTTAATTTGTCGTGGACCGTTTGGCACCAATCCTCATCGGGTACGCCATCTTCGGCAGGGATATAGATAGGTGCGCCGGTGCCGATGGCCGCCTTTGTAAAGGGAAAGGACAGGGATGCCCTGTCCCAGCTGCCAAGCGTCAGTTTTGGATGCGTGACATAGGACGATGGGACAATCGGTCTGCCGCTTTTGCGAGCTAAACGTATCAGGCCAGGGGAGACAACCCGTGCAACCTTTGGAACGTCGGCAGTCTGTGCGACGCTGCCACCTTCATCTAGGATCGACATAAACCTCAGGAACGCGCTTGCACCGCCGCGGTCGGCGCGGCGACGCTTGGTGTCGCCAGAGCCGCGGATAGGTTTGATACCAAATCGTTTTGCCGCGATGGCATTGATCGAACCATCGGCACTACGTGAGATCATCACATGCAGATTCCACGGACGCGGCGCCGCCGGTGCAACCATGAAGTGCTCGCCATGCCAGAACGTCATAATGAATGGGAGGTGTTGCTCGAGCTGCGATCGATCATAGTCGAGGTCTGCTTGGACCTTGCGTGCTGTGCCGTCAACCAAGCGTAGATAGCCTGCCAACATATTCCCGACGGCTGACTGTACCCAGGCGTTTCGGGATATGTCCTTGTACCAAGGATTGCTCATAGGGCGCTCGTGCCAAAATCGGCGACAGGTCAGACGTCCGGATCGGTGTCACCCGGCTCCAACAGGCGATGCATATGAACGACGAAATAGCGCATATTGGCATTGTCGACCGTTGCCTGAGCCTTACCGCGCCATGCTTCTTCTGCCTTAGCGTTGCTGGGATAAATGCCTACGATATCGAGATTGTCGACATCGACAAAATTGGTCGAATCGGGCGCTTCCACTTCACCGCCGAACACCAAATGCAGCAGTTGGGGTTTGCTATCCTCGTGGTTGCCGCTCATCGCGCCTATCCTTTGCTTTCTTGGGGGGTCGGCGGGTTTCTTACCCATGCGGCCAGCGCCGTCAAGAAAACCATCAAGTCACAAGCCTTCCCATAGCGGCGCAGATTTCCGCCGTGCCGCAAATCAGGGCTGGGTGTTTGATCGAAGCACCATCATAGCGTGGGGTTGCGCCATCGGCATGGAGAAGGACCAGGCCCGCCTCGCGCACGATTATGTCGGCTGCAGCGATGTCCCAATGTTTGGCGTTGGGGCCAGCAATGCACCCGTCCAAGTCGCCTGTTGCGACATGGGCGAGGCGGAGCGCTAGTGATGCCAGCCTCGGGCCCTTGCGAAAGAGGTTTTGCGGTCGCGGCGGACCTGGGTGGGTGATCAATGCGTTATCCAGAACGATCGCACCCGAGGGCGTCAGGGCGCTCACCTCGCCAGCGGCGTTTTCCAGATGGGCGCCTTCGCCCGCCCTCGCCATGAGCAGCTCGCCACGCACGGGGTTGAACAGCACGCCCATCACGGGGTCGCCCTTGTTGACCAGGGCAATGGAAACCGCCCAGTCGTTGGTCTGCGCCATAAATCCGCGCGTGCCGTCTATAGGGTCAACAACAAACGTCGGCGCGCCGGATAGGCGCGATCCATCATCATCGATCTCCTCGGACAACCAACCAAAGCTCGGAAAAGCTTGGCGCAAGTTGGTATGTAGCATCCGATCGATCGCCAAGTCGGCCTCAGTGACGGGTGAGTTGCCAGGCTTTGTCCAAGTTTTTGGGCTTTGTCCAAAATATCCCAAGGCGAGCTCACCAGCTTCACGTGCGGCCTCGCAAAGAACACTCAGGGCAGGCAGGTCAAACGTCTCTTGGGTGGGGTCCATGGGTGGCCTTGGGCGGGAGTAGAAGCTGGTCTGGTCTACGCCATCGGTCCTAGCAATCAAGGACAATTGGGTCGCGACCGTTTGCGAATCGCTAACCCTCTCTCAAATCACACTTTTTTTACCCCGTTGCTTAAGCCGGCTCCAAGGCGCGACCCGTTATAAGGGTTCCACTAGCGGGCAAAGACCCGCACGCAAAGGCAAGCGGCACACAAGAACAGCCGCGCCAAGCAGGTGAGAGGCATAGCAATGAAAGCTGTCAACACAGCGTCGGACGGTAAGCGCCCCAGCAAGCCTGAGGTAGCAATTGAGCCGTCGTGCCGCGATGCGGTAGCGATCAATCCCAGCATGCCGGTGCGCGCACGGTTGGATATCCGTGCCCGCAGCGTGGTCGTCACGACGCGCTTGGGCCCCGCCATAGTCCTGCAACGCCTGTCTTTTGACGTGTTCTCAGGCGTCGCAGCACAGCTGGTGAGCGATGGGGCTGAGGCCAAGGTTAAGCTGATTTTGCGCCACAAGGATCCGCTTTATTGCGTGACGCTTGAAGACGCCGCGGCGTTGGATGATGCTGTGGCGATCTGGCGCCAATGGGCCGATCGCTTGTCCGTCGCTATGCTGCTCACCGAAGATGGCGGTCAAGAAAGCGTGGTTCGGTCCATGCTTGGGCCTGTTCAACTGGGGCGAACCCAGCCGAGGCGCGCACGCTCATCCTTCAGCCGTCGCCCACGCTTCTCGAAGCGTCGCGGCCGCCGCTAGAGCTAAATCAGCACATCTACCAGAAGCCCAGCGGTGATGATGGCGCCGACCTGGCCGTTGGACTTGAACCGCATCAAGCAACCGCTCGGATCGTTCAGGTTAAGCGTCGCGACCTGCCATCCCATATGCGCGGCAGCGGCTACCAGCCCGACATAAGCCGGCCAGCCACTACCCACGCCCACCATGGCAAGTGCCATCAAGACGATCGTGATCGCATAGCAGCCGGCGACAAAGCCAGGTGCCTTGTCGCCCAGAGCTTGCGCCGATGACCCAACGCCTGCGAGCGCATCATCTTCCAAGTCTTGGAAGGCGTAGATGGTGTCGTAGCCGATAATCCAAACCGCACAGGCGACATAAAACGCTAGCATGGGGGCATCCAGGCTGCCGGTTTGCGCGGTCCAACCGACCAGCGCGCCCCAGGCAAAAACAAGCCCCAGCACAACTTGCGGCCAATTGGTGACCCGCTTGGCAAACGGGTAAAGACCGACGAGCAACAGCGACGCTATGCCCACACCGATCGTGAACAGGTTGAACTGGATCAGCACCAGGAAGCCCGCCACAAGCAGCCCGATCAGGAAGTAGAGGGCACGCCGCGCGCTAACCTCGCCCGAGGGGATGGGCCGCGCAGCGGTCCTGGCGACCCGCGCATCGATATCCCGATCGACAATATCGTTCAGCGTGCAGCCAGCGCCGCGCATGATAACCGCGCCAATGAAGAACAGCGCCAGTTGACCCCATTGCAGGGGACTGCCCAAGGCCTTGGAGGCGAGCAGAGACGCAAAAGCGCACGGCCAGAACAACAGCCACCACCCAATAGGCCGCTCCAGCCGCATCAGGCGCCCATACGGTCGCGCCCAGCTTGGCAAAAAACGCAACGACCAATGGTCTTTAAGGGCATCTGGTGTAAGAGGCGCGTCAGGCACCGTCATGGGCATCATTTACCATGGTTAGCACAAGGTTAATGCGCCTAGGCCTAGCCACTCGCCAAGGTCAGCGCAACTTGCTAAACAGCCGCAACCTATAGAATTACTCGCGGTTACTGACTGTCTCAACCGTGAAAAAGTGTGGTGATGAAATGCGAAATTGGACGGTTTTGAGCGCGCGTCGTGGTTCAAGCGTGGTGCGGTCGATGGTGGTTGCAGGCCTATCTCTGGCCTTGGCATCATGCGCTGGCGGCATGGAGCGTGTCACTGGTATCTTTGGCGGTGGGTCGCAGTCGAACCAAGTGCAAACCACATCGTCTGGTGCACAAACCATCGGTGGCGTGCCGGTCGAACAGTTGCGGGCAGACCAGCTTTGCCCATCCATTGTTATGCGCGATGGCACGGAAACTCTGCGCCTTTATGGTGGCGATGAACAGACCGCCTCAACCGTGCGCTACCAATCGCAAATCCTTGAAACGGTTGTCGAGTGTACGCCGACAGCTGGCCAATTTGGCCTGTCCATTGGCGTGGCCGGTCGGTCGATCATTGGACCCCTTGGCACGGCAGCAACGCTCGACTTGCCAATCCGTGTGGTAATCCTGAACACAGCTACGGGCGAAGTGCTGGCAAGCGAGGTGCGTCGCACACAAGCCACCATTGTGCCGCCAGCGGTGTCCGCAGAATTCACGCTGGTTGATCGCACGTTCATCATCCCGGTACCCACCCGCCAAGCTGATTACCAGGTGATCGTCGGGTTTGAGACCGAGGAAGGCTGAGGCATTCTAGAGCGCTTCGCCCTGCCAAGAGGCAAGCGCTTGGATCGTTTCGGGCAAGTCGGCGTGGCGGTTCACCGTTGTGAGGGCGCCAGCCTGCATCAACACTTCGGCATGGCCTGGCCACGTATGGTCCGCCCCAACAAAACCAATGACCGTCATTCCTGCGGCCACTGCACCTTTCACACCGGACGCTGAATCTTCGACCACCAAACAGGCCTTTGGGTCGACGCCAAACATCTGCGCCGCGAACTGGAACACGTTGGGATCTGGTTTACTGGCTTTGTTGCCAACTTCCTGAGCCGAAAAGATATGTGGCGCGAATCGTTCATACAGCCCGACATCGCTGAGGTAGCGCTGCAGATAGGCAGAATCGGAATTTGAGCAGATGCAGCGTGCGCCCTCCACCAGGTCCAGCATATCCTCGGCGCCGTTTACTGCTGTCAACTCACCGTCGGCGAGCTCGAAAAAGGCATCCGACAACTTGTCCAAAAAGTCCTCGTCCAGCTTACGCTCAAGTTCTTCTTCGATGGCCTCTTTGATGGCATAGTGGGTCATGCCGGCGAAGTGTTCGGCAAAGCCTAGCGGCTCCATTTCAAAGCCTTCGCGTTTGTAGGCGGCGGCCTCAACACGCGCGGCAATCATTTCGGAGTTGATCAACACGCCGTCGCAGTCGAAGATAATAAGGTCAAACACGTCGGTGTCTCCATGCGGGGGGTCTCAACGGTGAGCGATGTGGGCGCTAACAGGGATTGTGCGGCAATGAAAGGGCAACGCCCACCAACAGGGCAAAACGTGCGTGGACAGCTGTTGGGCATGCAGGTGACCACCAAAGCGGCCATGCCGACCAGTGCCCAGGCCATCGGAATCGCCGTTGGCGATATCATGCGCCCCTTGCAGGAAGGCAAGCGCGGCAAGCAATTTGTCACACCGGCGCTCTTGGATGCATGGCCGGAAATTGTTGGCGAACGGCTGGCGAGCTTGTGCTTGCCCATCAATATGAAGGCCCAGCCAAAATCCCGCTCGCGTCACAAGAAGGCGAGCGATGATGGAGCGGTTCTAGAAGTGCGCGCCGACCCGTCAATCACCATTGATCTTGATTATGGACAAGCGCTGATTGTTGAGCGTATCAACGCGATCCTTGGTTACGCAGCAGTCGCGCGCCTCAAGGTGCTCCCCAAGGACATGCCCGACAAACCAACGACGATACAGCGTGTGGCACAAAAAACCCCATCGCTCGACGATCGTGACAAAGCAGCAAAGCTAACAGCGTCAGTTGAGAGCGACGGGCTGCGCCAAGCCCTGCAGGATTTAGGTGCGGCAGTCGAAGCCGCTCAAGGCAACAAAGCCAAAACGCGCTGACTGTCACACAGTTGTGAACCGGTTCGCCGCCGCTTTTTGGCCACGGACGGCTGTCATGCGCCTGGCAAAGCTTGCCGCGGCGCAACAACAGCCTTAAACGCGGTGCAAACCGCTGCCGACGATAAATGGACCATGACCATGACCAAGCCCTTTTTGCTCGCAACCAACCGCCGCACTGTTTTGCGCAATACCGCCCTCCTGACATTGGGCGGTAGCGTCTTGGCGGCGTGCAACAGTGGCGGGTCGTCCTCTGCCGACGGCAATGGCCGCGTGGTGCCCGAAGGTGGCGAAGACAGCGTTGATCTGGCGACCATTATGACACCGACCGATGGCTTGCCGGATATTGGCCTTGGTGATCCCGATGCACCGGTGGTGATGGTCGACTATTCATCGATGACCTGCCCGCATTGCGCACGGTTCCACACAGCCTCGCTGCCAGCCATCAAAGCCGAGTATATCGATCAAGGGCAGGTCTACTACATATTCCGCGAGTTCCCGCTCGATGCGCGCGCCCGTGCAGCGTCCATGTTGGCGCGCTGTGCAGATGAAACTCTGTATCACGACCTTGTCGATATTCTCTTTGAAACGCAGCGCGAATGGGCAGCGTCACAAAACCCGGCCGACGCCCTATTTAGTATTGTTGCTCAAGCCGGTTATACCCAAGAGACGTTCAACGCCTGCTTGACGAATCGCGATCTTGAGCAGGCTATAGTAGCTGGTGCAGAACGCGGCGCGGAAGAGTTCGGCGTGGCGTCGACACCGACGATATTTATCAATGGTGCGAGATTCCCCGGTGCCCGTAGTGCAGAAGAGTACGCCGAAATCATCGACCCGCTTCTGGGATAGGCCCAGCACGCGGAGCCACGCGCCAATGGACGCTGCACGTCCATGAAGTTTTCCAAGCTGCGCATCGCTGGGTTCAAAACCTTCGTTGAACCAACAGATCTGATCATCGAAGACGGGTTGACCGGCGTGGTCGGCCCCAACGGCTGCGGCAAGTCCAACCTGGTCGAAGCGATGCGCTGGGCTATGGGAGAGAGCTCCTACAAAGCGATGCGCGCTGGTGGGATGGAAGAGGTTATCTTTTCTGGCTCGGCCAAACGCCCGGCACGTAACGCGGCCGAGGTAAAACTCTTCCTCGACAACACGCAGCGCCGTGCCCCTGCCGCTTTCAACGAACATGAGCAGCTTGAGGTGTCGCGTAAAATCGAGCGCGACAAAGGCTCGAACTACCGGGTGAACGGCCGTGAAGCGCGTGCCCGGGACGTGCAGCTCATGTTCGCCGATGCCGCTTCGGGTGCGCGCTCCCCGTCCATGGTCCGCCAAGGTCAGATCGGTGAAATTATCGCCGCCAAGCCGACGCAGCGTCGTGCCCTATTGGAAGAAGCCGCTGGCATATCTGGTCTGCACACCCGTCGCCACGAGGCCGAGTTGCGCCTTAAAGCCGCCGAAGCCAACATTGAGCGCCTTGATGATGTGGTCGGCGAATTGGATCGCCAGCTTGATGCCCTGCGCCGCCAAGCGCGCCAGGCGGCCCGTTTTCGCGAGATAGCCGCCAAAACACGCACAGCCGAAGCCGGTGTGTTCGCGCTGAAATGGGCTGGGGCCAACCAAGCGGCCAATGAAGCAGCCCAAGTGCTGCGCGAAGCCAGCACCGTGATGGCGCAGGCCGATGAGGCGCAACTGTCTGCCGCAACCGCGCAGGCGAGCGCGGCAGCCAGTGTTCCGGGGGCCCGCGATAAGGCGGCTGAGGCCGGCGCGGCACTGGGCCGTATTCTGCGCGCCCGCGATGAGCTCGCCAATGAAGAAAAGCAAATCGCTGAGCGCCTCGAAAGCGCGCGCACGCAGCTGAAAACGCTTGATGCCGACATCGCGCGGGAGGCGGGCCTAACCCAAGACCAGGCCTCTGAGCGGGTTGCGCTTGACGACGAATTGAAAGCAGTTGCCGGATTGCAGGCTCAATCGTCGGAACACCTGCCCGCCCTCGAAGAAGCCGTGCAAATGGCCGAGGCGACATTGTCGGAAGCGTTGGGCGCCAGCAACAAGGCCCGTGACACGCTGGCCGCTGCGCGTGCTGAAATTGAAGCGCAGGCTCGCATCCTTCAGGCGGCTAAACAGGAACTGACGACGCTCGAAGCGCAGAAGACGCGCGCCGAGCAGGTCCTCGCGGATCTGACATCCAAAACGCCGGCAGCTCAAGCGTTGTCCGAGACCCGCGAGAAAGTGGACGCCTTGCTGGCCGCGCGTGGTACCGCTTCGGCCCAGGCGACGGCCAAAGAAGATGAGCGCACGCAGGCACTGGCAGCCGTTGCAGCGGCAGAGACCCCGCTGCGTGAAAAGGAAAAAGAACTCGCCCACCTGCAAGCCGAGTTGCAAGCGGTCGAGAAGTTGATTGGGTCTGTTGCTGACGATGACAGCAATGATTTCAGGCCTGTTATGGATGATGTCCAGGTGGATGCCGGGTTTGAAACGGCACTTGGTGCGGCGCTGGGTGAAACCTTGGAAGCAGCGACCGACCCGTCGGCACCGCAATTTTGGACAGGAACAGAAACGCCTGCAAACGATCCCAAGCTTCCAGGTGGTGTGACGCCGCTGGCCAGCCATGTTGTCGCGCCACCAGTCTTGGCGCGGCGCATGGCGCAGGTCGGTGTGGTGGATGATGTGGATGGCCCCCGTCTGCAGCAGTCCCTTGCAACCGGCCAATGGCTGGTAAGCCGTTCGGGCGCGGTTTGGCGCTGGGATGGCTTGGTCCGCAAGGCCGACGCGCCATCGGGCGCCGCAGTGAAGCTGGCGGAACGCAATCGGTTGGGCAGCTTACGAACGGAAGTGCAGGCGGCGGAAGCCGAAGTCAAAACCTTCGCCATGACCCACATGATGGCGCTCACCAAGTTGCAGGATGTTGATGCGGCTTGGAGCAAGAGCCGCCAAGAAGAAGCGGCTGCACGTCAGGCTTATGATCAGGCACACAGCGGGCTGTTGGCGCTGGAGCGTGAAGCCGAACGCGAAGAAGCTCGGCTTGGTTCGGCCCGCGCTGATGTTGAGCGGATCACCGAGGCTTTGGGGCTTGCGGGCGAAAAGGTCGCCAAAGCCGAGGCTACCGGATCTGACACTCAAGGGCTGGCCGCACTCGAGAAAGACCTTTCCAAAGCCAGTGAATCCGAACGTGTGGCCCGTGCCGCGCGCGACGATGCGGTCGGGGCGCTTGATCAGGTGCGCCGCGAACTGTCCGACCTCACGCGCCGCGAGGAAGCGACCCGCCGCGGCCTTGAAGCTTGGCAGCGTCGCGCCGATGCCGCGTCCAGCCACGCGGCGGCGCTTTCCAGGCGCCGTGAGGATTTGGTGGCGACGATCACCAACCTTGAAGATGAGCCAGGTCGTTTGGTTGAAAAGCAGCGAGCCTTGGCAAGTTCGCTGGCTGCGGCAGAAGCAAGGCGTTCTAAAGAAGCGGACAACCTCGCCCGCGTAGAAACTACGCAGCGCGAAGCCGACGCCAAGGCGCGGGACGTCAAGGAAGCTTATTTCGCTGCCCGCGAAGCGCATGGCCGTGCTGAGGAGCGTAAAACCGCTGCTGACGAACGTCGTCGGTCCTTGGAGATGGCCATTCGCGAGGCGGTCGATGCTGCGCCGCATGAGCTGATGGCGATGGCGGGTTTCGAAACTGGCAAACAACCGCCAGAGCTGGAAGCCCTTGAACGGCAATTGGCCGACCTCAAGGAAGCCCGCCAGCGCCTTGGCGCCGTCAACTTGCAGGCAGAGCAGGAAGCCGACGAAATCGCGGAGCGGCGTGACACGCTCGCCCTTGAGCGCGACGATGTTGCTGAGGCCATCACCAAGCTTCGCGGTACGATCAGCACCTTGAACCGGGAAGGACGGATCAAGCTTCTGGAAGCTTTTGACCGGGTGAACGAGCAGTTCCAAGAACTGTTCACACGTTTGTTTGGTGGCGGCGAAGCTGAGCTGACACTGATCGACGCTGATGATCCGCTGGATGCCGGGCTCGACATCATCGCCAAGCCACCGGGCAAGAAACCGCAATCCATCACGCTTTTGTCCGGCGGCGAGCAAGCACTAACGGCCTTAGCGCTGATCTTTGCCGTATTCCTGTCGAACCCCGCACCCATCTGCGTGCTCGACGAGGTTGATGCGCCTCTGGATGACGCCAATGTCGAGCGGTTCTGTGATCTCCTGGATGCGATGACGGCGCAAACGACGACGCGCTTCATGGTGGTCACCCACAACCCCATCACCATGAGCCGTATGCACCGCCTGTTCGGCGTGACCATGGCCGAGCGCGGTGTGAGCCAGATAGTATCAGTGGAGCTGGCCGAGGCGGAAGCCATGGTAGAAGCGGAAACAGCCGCTTAAGGCAAATAAAAACAACAGGTTAGATCGGAATTTCCAGGTGGGCGAGGTCGGTTGACACCCCTTAGGTGCGGCACTATGGTCCCGGCGATTTTCGGGAGCTCGGCATCAACGCTGAGTTGCCGCTGCATCCAGATTTTTGCCAACCTTTTCAAGCCGTTCAGCCTACGGGAGAGGCTTCGTGGCCGACGGAACGGATCCAGACCGACCCAACGAACCGAAAAAAGACGACCGCGATCTAGCGGACGTGCGGGATCGGCTGGACGCGCTGGAAGGCAAGTTGGATGCGCACCGCACCGACCCGGTGGCCGAACGCGCCGCCAAGATGGAGCGGACCAATTTTGGCATGGCTGTTCGGGTATCGTCGGACTTCATCGCCGCGATTTTTGTTGGGGGAGCCTTGGGTTGGTTCCTCGATTCCGTGGCAGGCACCTCACCTTTTGGTTTGGTTATCCTGCTTTTGTTGGGGTTTGCAGCGGGCGTTCTAAACGTCATGAGAACCCTCGGACTGGTGGCGATGCCCACCGGGTTCCAAAGCGGCGGGCGGCAAGCTCAGCCTGGGGCGAAGAACCCTCCACCGCAAGCGCGGCGACATGACACAGAGGAAAACAGTCGCGAAGGCAGGTAAAGCCTGCGCGACTTCAGCGCCCAACGAGAATAATCTGCAGGCGCTGTGATGCAGAATTTGACGGACGATGGGGGCCGCGACGGCGGCCCAGGAGACGATAGTGGCGAACGACCCCATTAAGCAGTTTGAGATTTCGAAAATCGTCCCGATCGAAATCGCCGGCATCGATTTCTCGTTCACCAACTCGTCGTTTTTCATGCTGGCGACCACCGGCGCTGTCGCCGCTTTCTTGGTGCTTTCCACCTCGGGCCGTGGTTTGGTCCCAGGGCGTTGGCAGGCCGCCGCGGAGATGAGTTACGAGTTTGTCGCCAGTATGCTGCGCGATGCGGCGGGGACGCAGGGGATGAAGTTCTTCCCCCTGGTTTTCTCGCTGTTTATGTTCATTCTGTTCGCCAACCTGTTTGGCATGATGCCGTACTTCTTCACGGTGACGAGCCACATCATCGTCACCTTTGCGCTCGCCATGTTGGTGATCGGCACGGTGATTGTGTACGGCTTCATGAAGCATGGCCTGGGGTTCCTAAAGCTGTTCGTACCCGATGGCGTGCCGGGTTATCTCATTCCGCTTGTGACGATGATTGAGGTTATCTCGTTCCTCTCGCGTCCCATTTCGTTGGCTGTTCGTCTGTTCGCCAACATGCTGGCTGGCCACATCACCTTGAAGGTGTTTGCCGGCTTCATCGTTTCACTTTCTGGCCTCGGTGCGCTTGGTATTGGTGGTGCTATCTTGCCGCTGATCATGACCGTGGCCATCACGGCGCTGGAGTTCCTTGTGTCGTTCCTGCAAGCCTATGTGTTTGCGGTTCTCACGTGCATGTATCTCAACGACGCGCTTCACCCCTCTCACTAAGGTTTCCTTCGGTGCGGTTTTCGCCGCGCCAATCCAATCTGCACTTGTTCATTCCAAAGGAGTTTAATCATGGAAGCAGACGCAGCAGCTCTCATCGGCGCCGGTATTGCCTGTCTTGGCATGGGCGGCGCGGGCATCGGCCTCGGCAACATCTTCGGCAGCTACCTTTCTGGTGCGCTGCGCAATCCATCAGCAGCTGACGGCCAGTTCGGTCGCCTCATCTTCGGCTTCGCCGTGACCGAGGCCCTCGGCATCTTCTCGCTGCTGGTTGCCCTTCTTCTTCTCTTCGCCGTCTAAGCGAACCGTGTACAGCGCGTCGCGGCTTCGCGGCGTGTTTATGGAATGAACGCTTCTGGCCAGCATCACACAGTTGATGCTGGCCGATGGCCATTCAAACCAACCGTTGATGCGGCCATTTTGGGCCGCTGAAGGATTGAGACGACCATGGCAACGACTGAAGACGCCGCCCACGCCGCCGCTGAGGCCAGCAAGGTGTTCCCACCTTTCGATACCTCAACCTACGGCTCGCAACTTCTTTGGCTCGTGATTGCCTTTGGCATCACCTACTACGTTATTTCCAAGATCGCCGGTCCGCGTATTTCCGGCATTCTTGAGGATCGCCACGACCGGATCGCCAGCGATTTGGCGGAAGCCGAGCGCCTTAAACGCGAAACCGATGAGGCGATGGAAACGTACGAGAAGGCCTTGGCAGACGCACGCTCGCGCGCTCAAGCCTTGGCAAGCGAAACCCGCGACAAGTTGACGGCAGAAACCAACGCAAAACGCCATGCTTCCGAAGAAGCATTGGCCACCAAACTGACCGAGGCCGAGACGCGCATCGCGTCCATCAAGTCAGAAGCGCTGGGCCAGGTCGACAGCATCGCGTCGGACGCTGTCGCGGCGATTATGGACAAGCTGGCTTCAAAAGCGCCAACGGCAGCGGCTGTTGGCAAGGCCGTTGATGCGGCCGCGAAGAGCTAGACAAAGGACACGACAGCCATGGAACTGGATGCAACATTTTGGTCCTTTATTGGCCTGCTGATTTTTTTGGGCATCATCGTCTACGTGAAGGTGCCTGGCATGGTCACCAAAGCGCTGGACGATCGCGCTGAAAAAGTCCGCTCGGAGCTCGAAGAGGCGCGCCGTTTGCGTGAAGAGGCGCAAGCCGTGCTTGCTGATTTCCGTCGCAAAACACAAAATGCAGACGAAGAGGCAGATGCCATCATCGCTCAAGCCAAGGCGGAAGCGGAACGCATGACTGCGGAAACCGAAGAAGCGCTGGAAGAGATGATTGCGCGTCGCACTGCGGCTGCTGAGAACCGCATCGCTCAAGCTGAGGCGCAAGCACTTGGCGAAGTGCGCGCCCGTGCTACCGATATTGCGATTGCAGCCTCAGAAGCTCTGTTGGCGGACCAGGCTAAGGGCAAGGCAGCATCGGACCTGATCGATCGCTCGATCGAAGACGTCAAAGAGCGCATCAACTAAGCGCGTGACAGCGTGGCCGCAGGCAGGCGACCTCCTCGCCTGGTATGACCGCCACGCGCGGCGTTTGCCGTGGCGTGTCGGGCCTTCCGACAGCAAAAACGGCCACCTCCAGGATCCATACAAAGTTTGGCTTTCCGAGATCATGCTGCAACAGACGACGGTTGCAGCGGTCATCCCCTATTTCGAGATTTTCACACAGCGCTGGCCGACGGTTACGGACTTAGCGGCCGCGTCAGCAGATGATGTGCGCGCCGCCTGGGCCGGTCTTGGTTACTACAGGCGCGCGGCGAACCTGCATACCTGCGCCAAAGTGGTGGCGGAGAAGCATCGGGGTATCTTTCCGTCGACTGCGCGCGCCCTGAGGGACTTACCGGGGATCGGCGACTATACAAGCGCGGCCATCGCCGCGATTGCCTTTGGCGAACCAGCTGCCGTCGTTGACGGCAATGTGGAACGGGTGGTCACGCGTCTTGGGCGCTTGGATACGCCGCTTCCGAAGGTGAAGCAGCCGGTTGGCAAAGCAGTCGGTTCAATGGTACCGCAAGATCGCCCTGGCGACTTTGCTCAAGCGATGATGGATCTGGGCGCAACCATCTGCACGCCCAAGCAACCCGCCTGCGCGCTTTGCCCTTGGAACGAAAACTGCGCGGCCTTTAAGCAAGGCGACCAGGAGGCTTATCCGGTCAAAGTGCCTAAGAAGGCCAAGCCTCATCGGCGAGGCGCAGCGATGGTTGTCGTGCGCGCAGACGGTGCGATTTGGTGCGAACAACGCGCCGAGACGGGTTTGCTACCGGGAATGACGCAGGTACCGACCACAGATTGGTCACAGGATGAGCCAGAGCCGTTTGATCAGGCACAGCACGTCGGTCAGATCGGCCATGTCTTCACGCACTTCTCGCTGACGTTGGATGTCTACCGCCGTGATAGCGAGAGTGCGCCAGCGCCAGATGGGTGGTGGTCCGCAGCCGATAAGGTGCGCGAAGAAGCCTGGCCGACGGTCATGGTGAAAGTGCTAAAGTGTGCCGTCCCCGATCTTGCCTCGGGTATCCGCGGCAAACGCGGCTAGACGGCTTTCTTGCGGATCTCGGAACGATAATCGTCGATGGAGACGAGTGCGCCGTCACGCTTGGTGTGCCAGAAGGTCCAGCCATTGCAAGCCTGTTGATCTTCCACCAAGGCACCAACCTTGTGGATTGACCCTTCATGCGTGCCGCTTGCCAGTGTGCCATCGGCCCGCACCAGCGCCGAGTGGCGTTCACGGCCGTCGACCAGCTCTTCGCCCGGTATGATATAGCCAGCTTCTAAAAGTGCCGCGAAGGGCACGCGTGGCTGCGCGCGTTTGCCTTGCAGCATGATCTGCGCCGCGTCGGACACGGGTTCGACCTCGGCGATGCGCTTCTCGGCAGCGCGGGCATAAACCTCCTCGCGCTCTAGGCCGATAAAGTCACGCCCCAATTTCCGGGCCACAGCGCCGGTCGTGCCGGTACCAAAGAAGGGGTCCAAAATGAGGTCGCCAGGCTTTGTTGAAGCCAGAATGACCCGGGCCAGTAACGCCTCCGGCTTTTGCGTCGGGTGCACCTTGTCGCCAGCGTCGTCCTTCAGGCGTTCCGCCCCGGTGCAGATGGGCAGCGTCCAGTCAGAACGCATCTGCACGTCGTCGTTGGCGGCTTTGAGCGCATCATAATTGAACGTGTAGCGTTTACCCGCTTCGCTACGCGCTGCCCAGATCAGCGTCTCGTGGGCATTAGCAAAGCGGCGACCCTTGAAGTTCGGCATAGGATTGGTCTTGCGCCAAACAATGTCGTTCAGCACCCAATAGCCGAGATCCTGAAGTGTAGAGCCTACGCGGAAAATATTGTGGTAGCTGCCGATAACCCAGAGCGTGCCGCTTGGCTTCAAAATCCGTCGGGCCGAGCTCAACCAGGCGCGCGAAAAAGCGTCATAAGCCTGGAAGCTCTCAAACTGATCCCAAGCGTCATCGACGGCGTCGACATCACTCTGATCGGGCCGCTGAAGTCCACCTTGCAGTTGCAAATTGTAGGGAGGGTCCGCGAAGACCACATCCACGCTGCCAGGCGGCAACATGTCCATCAAGGCGATCGAATCGCCAACGGTAATTTGGTTACGAAACGCATCGAGCGCCTCGTTACCGATTTGGGGCAGGGAGGCGCGGATACGCTGCGCCTCCAAACGCAAAACAGACATGACCCAACCTGTACGCACAACCAAACAAGCAGGTAGACCATGCCTTGTTAAGGTAAAGGGGGCGTTGAAAAAGCGTTGCCAAAGGGTGAAGAGAGCGCTTTTCGAACTGTTTTTGCCTGGTGCACATAATTTCCGCTTCTGCTCATTTGATTGCCGAAAATGGACCTTTCGCAGTCTGGAAACGCGTTTGAAACCCGCCTATTGCGCACACCGCCACAATTGATTGCCTAATTTTCGACCACTGACCAAACATGCGCCATTCTACCTATTTGCACAGGTGATGAAGCGTCTGGTTAGCTCACGCAGCCGCTCGCGGGCGAGCCGCGGGTGATCAGAGTTTGCGGCCACGTTTTGGGCCGATTGATAGCAAGTGGAACGAGCTAAGGAGTCTCCCCCTATGACCAAAAAACCATTTTCCCTCACGCGCCGCGGCGCGCTTGGTTTGATGGCAACGACGGCGCTGCCGTTCACGCCACTGCGCGCTCTGGCGCAAGGCGAGCCGATCAAGATCGGTATCTTGCACTCGCTGTCCGGCACGATGGCGATCTCTGAAACGACGCTAAAAGACACCATGCTGATGCTCATCGAGCAGCAGAATGCCAAAGGCGGTGTTCTTGGCCGCCCGCTGGAAGCTGTTGTTGTTGACCCTGCTTCTGATTGGCCACTGTTCGCTGAAAAAGCTCGTGAGCTGATCTCGGTTGAGAACTGTGACGTGATGTTCGGTTGCTGGACGTCGGTGAGCCGCAAATCGGTTCTGCCAGTTATCGAAGAGCTGAATGGCTTGCTGTTCTACCCCGTGCAGTATGAAGGTGAAGAATCCTCGCGCAACGTCTTCTACACAGGTGCCGCGCCGAACCAGCAGGCCATTCCAGCTACAGACTACTTCCTGGAAGAGTTGGGCGTTGAAAAGTTCGCACTGCTCGGCACGGATTATGTGTACCCGCGCACGACCAACAACATTCTGGAATCCTACCTTCAGTCGAAGGGCATCGCGCCTGAAGATATCTTCGTCAACTACACGCCATTCGGTCATGCCGACTGGTCGTCGATTGTTGCGGATGTTGTGGCTCTGGGTGCTGATGGCCAAAAAGTGGGCGTTATCTCCACCATCAACGGCGACGCTAACATTGGCTTCTATCGCGAGCTTGCGGCCGCCGGTATCTCTGCCGACGACATCCCAGTGGTTGCCTTCTCGGTGGGTGAAGAAGAGCTTTCCGGTCTCGACACGTCCAACCTGGTTGGCCACCTTGCGGCTTGGAACTACTTCCAGTCGGCAGATGCACCGATCAACGATGAGTTCGTGGCGGCGTGGAAAGCTTTCGCTGGCGACGACCGCGTGACCAACGACCCGATGGAAGCCCACTACATTGGCTTCAACATGTGGGTGCAGGCTGTTGAACAGGCTGGAACCACCGAAGTCGATGCCGTGCGTGACGCGATGTATGGCCAGACGGTTCCAAACCTCACCGGCGGTACCGCAGAAATGCTGCCGAACCACCACCTCACCAAGCCGGTTCTTATCGGCGAAATCCGTGACGATGGTCAGTTCGACATCATCTCGCAGACCGAGGAAGTACCGGGCGATGCTTGGACGGACTACCTACCGGAATCCGCGGTTCTGGCCTCAAACTGGCCTGAACTCGGTTGCGGCATGTACAACACCGAAACGTCGACCTGCGTTCAGCTTGAATCAAACTACTAGGACGTTCGCGTCCACTGTTTGAAGTGACCACACGACCTGTGGGCGGGGAGGGCGACAAGGCTCTCCCCGCTTTTCGCCTGCACCGAGCGCATACATGACCCCCGCTTCCTTTGCCCCCTGCTGGCGCAGTCTGTTTTCTGTGGCCGTTCTCGTCCTGTCTTTGTGCATGGTGGCGAGCGTTCGTGCTCAAGACCTTGGTCCTGTCCAAACCCTCTTGCAAGAAAACCGCGAACTGATCGAAGAAAGCTCGCGGCGTACCATCGGTCCGGCGATTGAGGCGCTTGGCGGCAGCGGCCTAGAACGCGCGCCGATTTTCCTGCAAGCCTGGCAGGCTCGCACCGTCTACCAACGCGAAGCTGACGGTCTGTTCTTTATTGGCGAAGAGCGCGACGGAACCAACACGGCCATCGATCCTGACACGGGTGAGGTGGTGGAAGAGATTACCCGCGACGGGTTTGAGCAATTGCGCCCCAATGGCGGTGTGCGTGGCTTGATCGGCTCGGCACTGGTGCAGTTTCAACTGTCTGACCCCAATCCGGAAACCCGCCGCGACGCGTTGCAAGCAATCGCGCGCGACGCCGAAGAATCGCATCTGCCTGCTCTGCGCGCCTCAGTCGAAGGCGAGGATGACCCAGATATCCGCGCCGCCAAGTTACGGCTCGAGCGGATATTGGCAATCCAGTTCGACGAAGATGAAGCCGCGCGTATCGCGGCCATCGAAAGCTTTTCCGGCGATATCAGCCTCGATGTGCGCGCCGCCCTCAATCCACTGCTATCGACGCGCGCTGAAGTAACCGCAGCGCCCGAACCACCGGCAACCCGCAATGTGGCTCGCGTCTTGGTGCCAGGCTCTGAAGATTTGTCGCGCGAAGATGCTTACGCGCAGCTTGTTTCGGCGCGGCTTGCCCCAGCCATTGTGTCGCTTGAAGACATCCGTGCGGCGCTCATTGAGAACATTTCTGATGGCATTGTGGCGGGTGTCGCGGTTGAAACGTTGAACACCGATGAGGCCCGGCTGGCGGCCTACCTCACCCTGGCCGAGGCCGGCACCGTACCCACCACGCCCACTGAGGACGAGATTACGACCGCGCTCGCCGCCCACACCTTTTTTGAGAGTTACGCCGAGCGATCGTCAGCCGTGACGGACGCAGCGCAGGGCACCTTGCAATCCATTGAAGTGAGCTTGATGGCGAACCAGGCGCTCGATCTATCGCTGGACGCTATTTCGCTAGGCTCGATCTACTTCCTCGCTGCGATCGGTCTGGCAATCACCTTCGGCGTGATGGGCGTCATCAACATGGCCCATGGCGAGTTCATCATGATGGGCGCCTACACCGGCTATGTTGTGCAGCTCTTCGTACCGGACCTAACGCTCTCCATTCTCATTGCGCTGCCACTGGCGTTCATGGTCACCTTTGGTGCCGGCGTTGCGATGGAACGACTGATCATCCGCTGGCTCTACCACCGCCCACTGGAAACGCTGCTGGCGACCTTCGGCATTTCAATCGCCCTACAACAGCTCGCCAAGAATGTCTTTGGCACGCAGGCTCGCCCGTTCACCGCACCAGATTGGCTCGATGGCGCGCTGGTGATCAACGACGTTGTGGCGATCAGCTACATCCGCATCGCCATCTTTGTCTTGGCGCTGGTCTTCTTGGCGATTTACCTGTTCGTCATGAACAAGACCCGCCTCGGGCTGGAGGTGCGTGCCGTCACCCAGAACCCCAAGATGGCGGCGTCCATGGGAATCAACCCAGACCGCATCAACATGCTGACCTTTGGATTTGGTTCGGGCATCGCAGGTATCGCCGGTGTGGCCATCGGTTTGTTTGGTCAGGTGACCACCGAGATGGGCCAGCAATACATTGTACAGAGCTTCATGACCGTGGTTGTCGGCGGTGTTGGTAGTGTGTGGGGCACCCTTGCGGGTGCTGGCATGATCGGCGGTTTGCAGAAGTTCATCGAGTTCCTCAACCCGTCGAACACGCTCGCTGCGCAAACCTACATGATCCTCTTCATCATCCTGTTTATTCAGTTCCGGCCACGCGGCATTGTCGCGCTCAAGGGCCGGGCGGCTGAGATGTAGGGGGCCGCGATGGAACGAAGCTTTCTCGTCAAGAACCCTTCTGTGATGATCTTCATCGCGTTGCTTGCGCTGTTCACGCTGGCGGTTACGCTGCTGTCCGAGGGGCTGGGCAGCGGCTTTATCTCGACAGCTATGGTCAAGACGCTCGGCATGACGCTTTGCTTCTGCCTCATCGCCATCGCGATGGATCTCGTTTGGGGCTATTGCGGCATCCTTTCACTTGGCCATTTCGCCTTCTTTGGCCTGGGCGGATACATGATCGGTATGTGGCTGATGTATGCCCGCACTGAGGACATCGTTGAAGCGTCGCTCGCCAACGCCGAGTTGCCGCCGACAGAGCAAGAAATTGTCGATGCCATCGGCACGCAGATATTCGGCGTTGTCGGCTCGTCAGAATTCCCCTGGGTCTGGGCGTTTGCCGACAGTTTGTTGATCCAGCTGATTCTGGTGGTCGCCGTGCCAGGCTTGCTGGCTCTTGTGTTCGGCTGGCTTGCCTTCCGCTCACGGGTGACGGGCGTCTACCTGTCGATCCTCACTCAAGCCATGACGCTGGCCCTGTCGCTTTACCTGTTCCAGAACGATAGCGGTCTGCGCGGCAACAACGGCTTGTCCGGCCTGCAGAACATCCCTGGGATGGCCGATACGCCGCAGAGCGTCTTATCGGTCTGGTTCCTTTGGGCGTCAGCTGTGGCGCTTGCCATCGCTTATATCTTTGCGGCCTGGGTGGTCTCGGGCAAATTTGGTTCTGTGATCCGTGGCATCCGCGATGACGAGGCACGGGTCCGGTTCCTCGGCTACCATGTCGAAGGCTACAAGTTGTTTGTCTTCACCATCACGGCTGTGATGGCTGGCATCGCTGGCGCGCTGTATTACCCGCAGGCTGGCATCATCAATCCGGCGGAGGTGGCGCCCATCGCGTCCATCTATCTGGCCGTCTGGGTGGCCATCGGTGGTCGTGGTCGGCTCTATGGCGCGGTGATCGGCGCCGCCTTTGTGTCCCTCCTGTCTTCTTGGTTCACCGGTGGTCGCGTGCCCAACGTTGATCTTGGTTTCTACACGATCGAGTGGGTGAGCTGGTGGCAGGTGGCGCTTGGGCTGTCGTTCGTTCTGGTCACCCTGTTTGCACCCAAAGGCATCGGCGGATTGGTCGATATCTTCATCGATCGCCGCACTCCGGACCGCCACGGCGCCGACCTTGGGCCAGACACCGGCTCCCTTCGCGAGAAGGAGGCTGACGCATGACCACGCTCCTGGAAGTCTCAGGTGTTTCGGTCAGCTTTGATGGCTTCAAGGCCATCAACAATCTATCGTTTAACATCGGCCCGGCGGAGCTTCGGGCGATCATCGGCCCGAATGGGGCTGGCAAGACCACCTTCATGGACATCGTCACCGGCAAGACACGACCAGATGAAGGCCAGGTGTTGTGGGGTGACAAAAGCCAATCGCTGTTGCGCATGTCGGAGAGCCAAATCGCCCAAGCGGGTGTGGGCCGGAAGTTCCAGCGTCCAACGGTGTTCGAGGACCAGTCGGTCGAAGACAACCTTCTGCTGGCACTGAAGAAAAATCGTTCACCGTTCTCGGTACTGGCGTTCCGCCGCACTACCAACGATGCGCAGGCCATCGCCGAATTGGCCGAGGAAATTGGCCTTGGCGACCAGTTGAAACGCAAGGCAGGCGAACTTTCCCATGGGCAAAAGCAGTGGCTGGAGATTGGTATGCTTCTGGCCCAGGATCCGCAATTGCTGCTGGTGGACGAACCTGCCGCCGGTATGACACTCGCCGAGCGCGAGCACACCACGGATCTTCTCAAGCAGGCGGCCAAAACCCGTGCGGTGGTGGTGGTGGAGCACGACATGGAATTTGTGCGCCGCCTCGAATGCAAGGTCACTGTTCTGCATGAAGGCGCAGTGTTGGCTGAAGGCTCGCTCGACCATGTCACCCAAAATCAAGACGTCATCGACGTCTATTTGGGGAGGTAGGCGATGCTGACCGTCGAGAACCTCACCCTGCACTATGGCGGCTCGCAGATCCTCTATGGCGTCGATTTGCAGGCACAGGCCGGACAAGTAACCTGCGTCATGGGCACCAACGGTGTAGGCAAGACCAGCCTTCTCAAAGCACTGGCTGGCGTGCACCCGGCGACAGGCGGTACGGTGACGTTGGACGGGCAAACGCTTGGCAAGATGTCCGCCTATCAACGCGCGCAGCGGGGCATTGGCTATGTCCCGCAAGGGCGGATGATCTTTCCGCTCCTCACCGTGCGCGAGAATCTGGAGACGGGCTTCGCCTGTTTGCCATCCTCGGAGCACATGGTACCCGACGAGATCTACGAGCTGTTCCCCGTCCTCAAAGAGATGCGGGCGCGGCGTGGTGGCGACCTATCTGGCGGCCAGCAGCAACAACTGGCCATCGCGCGGGCGATGATCTTGAAGCCGAAGGTGCTCCTGCTCGATGAACCGACCGAGGGCATTCAGCCGAACATCATTCAGCAGATCGGCCGCGTGATCGACTACTTACGAGACCAAGGCACCATGGCGATTGTGCTGGTCGAGCAATATTTTGACTTCGCCTATGCCCGCGCCGACCGCTTCACGGTGCTGCAACGCGGCTCGGTCATCGCCGCGGGCACGAAAACTGAACTGCCGGAAGCGGATTTGCGCGCCGCAGTCAGCGTTTAGCGACGCTCACTTCCGGACACCGCAATTGTCGTGGGTCTTTACCGGTTCAAGTGTTGGCTCAGTAAGCAGCCCAAGGGAACGGCGCCAGACAGGAGCGCCTCTTCCGGTGTCATCTCGCGTCCGAGGTGGGCGCTGACAATGGCCGCACACGCCATGATGGAGGCGACCGATATAAAGACACCGGCGACAAGATAACCCGCAATATGCGTCCCACTAGAGGCCACGACCACGGCGGACCCTTTCCCACCAGCCCAAGAGTCGGTGGCTGTCGACATGCCAAGGATGGGTTGCACACTCACGGCCAAAACCAACGCCAGGCTCAAGGCTCGCAGTTTAAGAAGGAACTGATTCACGAAATACCCCCCGATTGGTTGCCGCTCGTTCATTGAATAGCAGGGGTACACAGGTCGTAATTGATGAAAGTCAGGGTCTTCGTCATTGTCTCGACAGTCAGTTCGGCCGGTATGTAAGGGTGGGGCGTCGTACCAAGGCGTCCAATCAATAAGATCTGCACCGCCTTTTCAACGTTGTGACCAAACCGCCCACTGTCGGCTGGTGGTAGGGCGCTAGGCGCCCAAGCCTCGGACAATCAAGTTGACCCCAGCGACGATGAGCACAACCAAAGTAAGCTGTCGGAAGCGTCGTTGGTCCAACCGGTCTTGGATCTGAAACCCAAACCACATGCCGACAACCGCCGGCAGCAGCAGCATCCAAGAGAGCGGCCCTGTGGTGGCATTGAGAATGCCGGATGTAAGGTGCGCCAGCAGCAATATGGCGGCTCCTAAGCCGTAGACCACGCCTTGCACAACGATCTGCTTGGCCTTCGGTGTATCAACTGCCATGAGATACAACACGGTCATCGGCCCCCACGTCCCGGCCAATCCGCCAAGCACACCGGAAGCTCCCCCAACCAGCCACTCGGCCCATGTGCGGTTTCGCTCAGGGATTGTGAGACGCACACCAAACAGTTGGACCACCGACAACAGGACAACTGGGATGCCGATCACGAAGTAAAACACGTGTGTCGGGATGCTCGGTACCAGCTGGGCCGCCGTAAAAATCGCCGTGCAGACCATCAACAGATAGCGCCAATATTCCCTAATCGCCAAAAGTGCCTCGCGCGGCCCCGCCCGGAACACCTGCAAGCCGTTGCTGAACAAAATAGGGATGATGATCGCGGCAATGGCGATCTTCGGGTCCAGCAAGATGCTCAGGCCTGACACCATGATCAGCGGCATTGCAAAACCGATTGCCCCTTTGACGATACCGCCAAACAGCGTGATCAGAACCGCCAAGACAAGGGTGACTGGCGCAAGATTTGTAATGAGGCTGAGATCCATGGAAGCGCTCTTACCCGCAGATGACGGATGCGGCTAGCGTGCCACGCCAGTTTGGCGCCAACAAAGTGGGCTTGGAGGTCAGGCCTTGAATGGTTCAACACCGGCTAGGGGAGTGATGCCGTGTGCTCACGCGCTCAGTGATTGACGGAACGCAACAGCGTGCGGGCGCGCGGGACTACCCTTATCCAGCACCGGAGGTGGCAATGCTGGGCGCGTTGGGTCTTCCAGTCGTGGACCCGCGCATCCAATGCGAGGTGTTCACGATGCGTTGGCGATGATCGCGATAGATGTCAGCTAAGGAGAAATTGACGTTGTGAAGTCAGCTATGCCACGAACTATCATGTCCTTGTGGCCAATTTAGCTGGGGTCGTGTCGCCATCATGCAATGGTCCATTCCTGCAGGCCGCCTGTTCGGCGTCGCTGTTCGTGTCCACCTGACCTTCTTTTTGTTGCTCCTTTGGATCGGCCTTGCGCACTTCGCTGTGGGTGGCGCGGAGATGGCTGTTCGCGGACTGGTTTTCATTATAGCCATATTCGGCTGTGTCGTTTTGCACGAGTTTGGACATATCCTTACAGCGCGCCGCTACGGCATTGAAACGCGTGATGTGATCTTGCTGCCCATTGGCGGTTTGGCGCGTATGGAAGGTATGCCGCGCCTGCCGATGCAGGAGCTGAAAGTCGCCCTGGCAGGCCCAGCTGTGAACGTTGTTCTCGCAGCGCTTTTTCTGCTTGTCGCAGGAGGGTGGCCATCTTCCGGCATGGCAGTCTTGGGCACGCCCGATGCGCCAATCCTACAACGCTTGGCGCTGGCCAATCTGTTTCTGGCGGTCTTCAATCTTGTCCCGGCCTTTCCAATGGATGGCGGTCGGGTTCTGCGGGCGCTGCTCGCGATCCGTATGGAGCGTTGGCAGGCCACCCAAATAGCTGCCAGAGTCGGTCAAGCAACCGCTATTGGTTTCGGCCTTTTGGGCCTTCTGGTTGGCAATCCACTTTTAATCTTCATCGCATTTTTTGTCTTCGTTGGCGCCCAATCGGAAGCCAATATGAGCCGCATGGAAGCGTTTGGAGAAGGGCTCACAGTCGCCGATGGCATGGTCAGCGATCTCAAAAGCGTCTCTGTGGGCGACCCCATCGCACAAGCTGCCGAAATTGTGGTGCATACAGAACAGAAGAACATCCCTGTTCTCGATCGTGACAGACGGATCGTCGGGCTGGTGACGATGTCCGAACTGGCCCATGCCGTCCATCACAATGACGCCCAACAATCCGTTGACCGGGTTATGCGTCGCGATATGGCGCGGTTGCCGGCCTCGGCACCCTTGCACAAGGGTGTGGCCGGTTTGGCGCGAGAAACCTGCCCTGTACTTGCCGTTGAAGACCCGAGCGGACGTTTCATTGGCTTGCTGACCTTGGACAATCTCAGCGAGCTTATGCTGCTGGACCAGGTGCTGGGCCACCGCCCAAATCCTGACCCACCAATTGGAACGCGTTGACCGCAATCAATCGGCGTCTTTTGGATGTTGCTAGCCTTGCTGCATGGTGCAGACCAAACCCTTCATTGATCGCCAGGATGCGGGCCGCCAGTTGGCGCGCAAGCTCCATGGTTATGAACGCGACGATCTGTTGGTCCTCGGCCTTCCGCGGGGAGGTATACCCGTCGCCGCGCAAATCGCCCTGGCGCTGAATGCACCCTTGCAGCCGATGTTCGTGAAAAAGATCGGCGCACCCAACCAACCGGAGTTGGCTATTGGGGCGGTGGCTGACGGAGCCAGTCCCACGATCATTCTAAACGACCGGACTGCCCACCTTTTCGGACCCGACGACGACTATGTGCGGCAGCAGACCGCGATCAAGCTAAGCGAGATTGAGCAGCGTCGCGAAGACTATCTCGGCAACGAGCCGCCTATTGATCCGGCCGGACGTGCAGTGATTGTGGTCGACGATGGTATCGCGACCGGAAGTACAGCGCGGGCAGCTCTGGAAATTCTGGCCCGCGCGCACCCTGCCCAGCTGATCTTAGCTGTGCCGGTTTTGCCGCGTGCAAGCGTGCAAACCTTTGAAGCGATGGTTGATGCGCTGGTGTACATTCAAGCACCAGTCAGTCTTGGGTCGGTGGGCGAGCACTATCACGATTTTCGCCAGGTGGATGATGACATTGTCCGGGATTTACTCGCGCGCCATCCCGTCCGGGATTTCCAAGCAGAGGCACCTCAAAAGGCAGGATCACGATGACAGCCCACAAAAGCAAAGCGCACGGCGTGCCCAATTGGGCCATCTGCTTCACACCAGATCTGGCAGCCACAGAGGCTTTCTATAGCGACGTCTTCGGTTGGGCCAGCGAGCGGTCCACACGCCCCGACGGTTCCACGTACGCTGTTCAAAGCTTGGATGGTCAAGCCGTGGCGGGCATTTGGGGCATGAACGAAACACAGCGTGCGGCTGGTGTGCCTGCCCATTGGGCGACCTATTTTGAGGTCGACGATGTCGATGCGTTGACGGCAAAAGTTGAAACCGCTGGGGGTGCACTTGTCGAGAGCATACGCTCCGAAACTGGGCTCGGTCGCATTGCCATCATCCACGATCCGGAAGGTGCTCAATTGCGCCTTTGGACCTCGCAGCCCGAGGCCGGTGCCGACATCTTCAATGTCGAAGGTGCCATGACGTGGAATGAGTTGATGACCGGCAACGTCGACCGTGCGATTCAATTCTACGAAACAGTCCTTGGCCTTGCGCACGAGCGCGTCCCGACCGGCGATGCCAGCTACATCATCTTGAAAGCCGAGGATCGGCCAGCGGCGGGATTATTGCCAAAAACAGCCGCGATGGCCGACGCTCCTGGCGCGAGCTGGGACGTCTATTTTGCCAGCAGTGATGTTGACGAGGCTGTGGCCAGGGTGCGTGGGGCGGGAGGTGCGGTGCTCGCTGGCCCCTTTGATGTTCCAGGTGGCAGTGCACGCATGGCCGTTGTGCGCGATTCCATGGGAGCAGTGTTCGAAGTGATCAAGATGCAGGAGCCTTCCGGCTGATTGATGGTCGCACAAGCGGGTCTGGACGATACCGGGGCGACTTTGCGACACTGATCTTGGAAAAAGCGGCCAGCCTCGATTCGGTGAGGAGACGACATGAAGTGGAAGCGGACACCATGAGGCCTCGCAATCGAACCGTCAGTTATGCTGGCCAGAAACCAAACACCCAAGGCGGTACCACACAATCTCGCCCGCGGGTCGTCGCAGGTCTGGCATTGGCCAGTGTTTTTTGGCTCCTTCCTGGCGCGGCCGGTGCCGATGACACTGCCATTGAGCGGGGACGGGTCGTCGCGCAACAATGGTGCAGTGTTTGTCATGCCGAAACCGCGGCCCAAACAGGGGAGAATATGGAACTCTCCTTCGAAGAGCTTGCCAACCGCCCGCTCAACAACGCCGACCGGCTGCGGGCCTTGATGGACGAAAACCACTTTCCCATGACGACTTTTCGCCTGTTTGATCATGAGAAGGATGATGTTGTGACCTATCTTGTGAGCCTTCGCCAAGAATGACCCCGTACCGGCCAGCAGCGTTCTAACTGGAAAGCAGGTATGCGCCTTGCAACACTCAACGCGCAAAACTTGCGGCTTCAAAATGCCGATGGGCGCCCCACGCTTCACGGTGCCTGGGACGGGGACCAGATCGTCGACACCGACCTAGACCCAATAGACCGGCGTTTAACCGCTGAGCTGTTGGCCGAACTGGACGCCGATGTCATTGCTCTTCAAGAGGTGTTTGATCGTCAGGCGCTCGACTATTTTTGCGAGACGTTTTTGCAGCCGCTCGGTGCCGCACCATATCCGTTTCGTGTGTGCCTACCGGGCAATGACGGTCGCGGTGCCAATGTCGCGCTGTTATCGCGTCTCTCGCTTTCCAACATCACCAGCCACGCGTCGCTGCGTCTTGCCGATGTTGGCATTGATCCGCCTGAGGGAGTCGATCCAGATTTGCCGATTTTCCGACGCGACTGCTTGACGGCGCAGGTTGGCGACCTCGCCGTCTATGTGTGTCACTTCAAGTCACCTTGGCCTGATGCTGAGAAGGCCTGGATGACCAGGCGGCTCGAGGCGCTGGCGACACGCCGCTTGATCGAGCGCCACTTCCCGCGCCCTCCTGACGGGCTCTGGTTGATCATCGGCGATCTCAATGAACCATCGGCCACTGAAAGCGCCGAGGAAAGGGCAATCGCCCCGCTTGAGACCGACTTTGCCGCAGACCTTATGCTGCGCACGCCAATGGAGGAGCGCTGGACCTATTACGACCGCCAGTCAGGCTTCTACCATTGCCCCGACGCTCTGTTGGCATCGCCCAAGCTCGCTGACCAATATCCCAATGCGACCCCGCGCATCGTGCGCAAAGGGTTAGGATTCGAAGCCAGCCGTTTCCAAGGCGATCGATTCACGGATGTCGGAAAACATCGGCCTCACGCCAGCGATCATGCGGCTGTGATCATCAATTTCCCTGGTCTGTGAAGACCGGCGATCCCGTTTCATCCCTGCCGATTGGACACAAGGTCGGGAACACGGTGCGGGCTGGGGCAGGTGGGTGGTCTTCTGGGGTCGTCGGCGTTTGCGTCGGATGCTCTGAGCGCTGCACCGCGCTGTTCATGCATAATTAGCCACGGCTGTGATCTGCCGAACTGTTCGCCTATCTATCGTCATGGTGACGGCCTATGGTCGCCTTGGTCTTCGATAATGGAGCATGGGTGTGACCAAAGCGCTTGTTCTAGGGGCCTATGGCCTGATTGGGGCGGCGTGTGCGGCGGCGCTCAAAACGCGCGGTTTCGAGGTCGTTGGAATGGGGCGCACCCAAGAGTCGGCACAGCGCGCTCATTTAGACATCGATTGGGTGATCGAAGACATCTCCAGCATCACGGTCGAAACCTGGCGCCAGCACCTCAATGGCATCGATGTCGTCATCAACGCAGCCGGCGCTCTGCAAACGGGCAGTCGCGACCGTCTGAAATCCATTCATGTTGGGGCAGTTTCGCGTCTGTGTCAGGCGCTTGAGGGTAGCCAGACAAAGCTGGTCCACATTTCAGCTGCGGGCGTCTCAGAAAACGCAACCACCGCATTTTTTCGTACCAAGGCACAGGGCGACGCGATCATTCAGGCTTCTGCGCTCGATTGGACCATTTTGCGGCCAACCTTGGTCTTCGGCGCCAACGCTTTTGGCGGGACGACCTTGCTGCGCGGGGTCGCTGGTTTTCCTGGGATTGGCCCCAAAATCTTCTCCGGCTGCCCGGTGCAAGCGATTGCGCTGAGCGAACTTGCCGACGCTGTGGCCGATTGCGCTGAGGCGCGTATGCCGTCGCACCGGGTCTATGACGTGACCGAGCGGAACGCGCGCGGGTTTGGTGAGATGGTATCGCTTGTTCGCGCTTGGCTCGGTTTCTCGCGGAGAAGGCTGGAAGTGCCCGTTCCGTTGCTATTGGTGCGTCTTCTGGCTTTTGTGGCCGACATCATGGGTTGGCTTGGTTGGCGTTCGCCGCTGCGCACCACTGCCGTTCGCACGATGGAGCAAGGGGTGACTGGCGACCCAACCGCTTGGCGGCAAAGCGGCGGACGTCCGTTCACGCCATTCCCCGATGTGTTGAAGGCTCTGCCATCCACCTTGCAGGAACGACAATTCGCGCGCCTCTACCTTTTCCTGCCCTTGGTCATCGCACTTTTGTCAGGCTTCTGGGTGGCTTCTGGGGTGATCGGTCTTTGGCAAATGGATCGCGCTGCCACGCTGCTAACGTCACGTGGTGTCGGTCAGGAACTGGCAATTGCAGCTGTGCTTGCCGGATCGGTCGCCGACATTGGACTCGGACTGGCGATCCTCGTCCGCCGGTGGGCGAAACGCGCGTGCCTGGGAATGGTTGGTCTAGCCTTGGCCTACCTGGTTGCGGGCGCTTTGGTCGCGCCAGAGCTGTGGGCAGACCCACTTGGGCCGATGGTGAAGGTTATCCCCTCCATTGGCCTCGCCTTGCTGGCCTATGCGATGCTTGAAGAACGATGACCTACAACGTCCTTCTCTTTCTGCACGTTGTTGGTGCCTGCGTTTTGCTTGGTACCGGCGCGGGGATCGCCTTCTTCATGCTGGTCTCAAACCGCAGCAAAAACCCAGCCTTCATTGCGCATACAGCCGGAATTGTCGTGTTGGCCGATATGGTTTTCACGGCCACTGCTGTGGTTGCGCAGCCGATCACCGGATACCTGTTGACGAGAGAAGCTGGCTGGCCCCTCTTGGAAGGATGGATCCTGCTAGCGCTGATCCTGTATGTCATCACAGGCGCTTTTTGGCTGCCAGTGGTATGGATCCAAGTGCAGTTAAAGCGACTGGCGGAGGCGGCGGCCGGTGATGGACGACCGCTGCCAGAACGCTATCACCACCTCTATCGCATTTGGCTGGCTTGCGGGTTTCCAGCGTTCGCGGCGGTCGTCGCTATCATGTGGCTGATGCTGACAAAACCTGCGCTTCCTTTTTGAGCATCATTTGGCTGGCTAGGGCTTTTGACCCATCAGCGCTGCACGCACAGGCGCAAAGGTCCGCCGGTGGAGCGCACATGGGCCATAGTCGGCAATCGCATCACGATGCGCCTGTGTGCCGTAGCCTTTGTGATTGGCGAAGCCGTACTGCGGGTAAACCTCGTCAGCGGCGATCATCATACGATCACGAGCAACCTTTGCGCAGATCGAGGCTGCGGCGATCGACAGCGACCGCCCGTCGCCTTTGATGATGGCCGTGCACGCAATGGGCAGACCAGGCGGCTCGTCCCTGCCGTCCACCAAGGCGAAGTCGGGTGGATAGGGAAGACCTATCACCGCCAGCCGCATAGCCTCCAGAGAGGCTTTGCGGATATTGCGTGCATCGATGGTCGACGCCGACACGCTCGCTATGCTGACATCGGCAAGCGCGCATAGGGCCTCAAACAGGTCTTCACGTGCGCGCTCCGAAACCACCTTGGAGTCGTTCAATCCCGACAGACTGGGTGGAAGCACAAAGGCATCATCGCCTTCCCAAGCGAAGGGCAAGATAACGGCGGCTGCCACCACTGGGCCAGCCAGGGGACCGCGGCCAGCTTCGTCCACACCGCAGATTAGGCGGAACCCCAATCCAGTCGCGTCGCGTTCAAATTGGCTGTCCGGCGCGCCTGCCCGCTTCGGGTTGAACGCGCCGATTTGTGCGCCGTAAGCGGCTCCGCCTCGTCTTTTTGTCACACGAATCCCTTCATGCTGCTCGCACGCCTGCCTTGGCCTTGAAGGTTACGGTTTTCAACCGCCTGCCGTGCCTTTATACAGGCGGGGGGCATGAAAAACTAAGAACGCCGGAAAGCCTGAAACATTGGGGCGGCGCATTCAGGGGATCAGAAGGAATACCGCAATGGGACTATTATCGTTTGTGCGCGACGCGGGCAAAAAGCTGTTTGGTCGTGACGAGGACCCGGCAGAAGCCATCCAAAAAGAGGTTGCTGATCTCGGTCTGGAAGGTGATGTTGAGGTGACGGTTGAAGGCGACAAGGTTGTGATTGCTGGATCGGCCCCGACGCAGGAGCTGCGCGAGAAGATTGTCCTCGCCGCTGGTAATGTGGAGGGCATTGCCCAGGTTGAGGACAACATCCAACCGGAAGACACGTCCGACGCTTCCGACTTCCACACGGTGGAAAAGGGCGACACGCTGTGGGCAATTTCTACCAAGGCTTATGGTAACGGGTCGAAATACATGACGATCTTTGAGGCCAACAAGCCTATGTTGTCTGACCCAGACAAGATCTATCCAGGCCAGGTGCTGCGCATTCCGCCGCAAAGCTAGCGCGGCGCGCAATCCGGACCTTTTCGACAGGCGCCCGCTACCCGCTGGCGCCTGTTTGCTTTTGCGGTCCGCTGCTGAACAGATCGAGTTGCGCGGCATTGGCCTTGTGGCCGAGAAACTTATCGCACCGCAGATTGGGGCGGTTGCTCTTCATGCCGAGCCGGGTGGTAACCAGCTTGAACCGTTTGGCCAGCACCTGGGCGAATGGGCCCGTGCCTTCCATCCGCTTACCCCACCGCGCGTCATAGTCGGCACCGCCGCGCATTGAGCGCAGCACTGATAGAACATGGCGGTAGCGGCCCGGATAGTGCTCAATCAGCCAACTTTTGAAGATATCGCGCACCTCAAGCGGCATGCGCAACAGAATGTAATTGGCCCCTGTGGCGCCCATGCGGTGCGAGGCTTCCAAGATGGCTTCAAGCTCATGATCGTTAAGGGCTGGGATCATCGGCGACGCGTTCACATAGGTCGGGATGCCTGCGCTGCTTAGCGCTTCGATCGCGGCCAGGCGCCGGGGCGGCGTTGATGCACGCGGCTCCATCGCCCGGGCCAGGCGGCGATCGAGCGTTGTGACAGATAAGGTCACATTAACGAGCCTCTCGCGCGCCATCTCCGACAAAATATCGATGTCGCGCGCCACCATGGCCGACTTGGTGGTGATCATCACAGGGTGCTTCAGCTCCGCCAAAACCTCCAGCAGGCCGCGCATGATGCGCTGCGTCTTCTCGATTGGCTGGTATGGATCTGTATTCGTGCCAATCGCGATGGGCTTGGGTGTATAGCCCGGCTTCATGAGCTCAGTGCGCAGCAGTTTGGCCGCGTTGGGTTTGGCGAACAGGCGCGTCTCAAAGTCGAGACCGGGCGAGAGGCCCATATAGGCATGCGTCGGTCGGGCATAGCAGTAGATGCAGCCATGTTCACATCCACGATAGGGGTTTATCGATCGGTCAAACGGAATGTCTGGAGACACGTTACGCGTGATGATGTGGCGCGCCGCTTCCGGTGTGACCTCGGTCTTCAAAGGTGGCAGATCGGCCAGCGAATCCCAGCCATCATCCATGTCCAACCGCGTCAATGGTTCAAAGCGCCCGCTTGCGTTGGTTGTGGCGGCCCGCCCCTTGCGGGTTTCCTTGCGTTTGGGTGCCTGGTCTTGGTCTACGGTCATCGCAGAATGCTCCTTGGCTTAGCGGCACCTCTTACCTGAAGAATGAGAACAAAAAAAGAACAAATTAAGCTTGTCGCCAACCTGTAGGCCCAAAAAGTGGGTTTGGCTCGCCATAATTGGGCCTTGCGTGCTAACGGGCATGCATGCTGAGCGTGATCATTCGGACAAAGAACGGCGAAGGTGTGCTGTTAGACTCGCTGCGCCCCCTGATTGGAGCGGCCGCCGAGGGAATCGTGCGCGACGTGGTTTTCCTCGACACGGGTTCGAACGACGGCACGCCGCAAATCGCGGACGCCGCCGGCGCGACCTTTCTGCGGCCCAGCGAAACTGATCTGCGAGCGACGCAAGAGGCGCTTGCCATCGCTAAACGTGGCCAATGGGTGATGCTCCTTGATCAGGCAACCGTTCTAACACCGGGTTGGATGAACGAAACGGTGTCGTTTATTGAGCGCCAAGAGCGGGTGAAATCATCGCGTGGTCGGCTCTCGGCGGTCTTTCGGCCTGAGCATGAACCAGAGGCAGGTAGTTCTGATGTGCGCAGGCGTGCGGCGATCCTGATCGCCAACCGGCTGTTCTCCAGAGCGCGGTTGTCGCAGGGTATCATGGTGCGGCGTGGTGATTTGGAACCGATCAAAACGGCGCAATGGGGTGTCGCTGACCCTGCCTTCCACCTGCCGAACTTGCTGCGTCTGCGCTCGCGTACCTATTTGGCGCAGCCCATGCCGGAACTGGCAGATGTAGGCCCAGCCAGCCTGGCAGACGGTAACTTAGCCCGCGCCGCGCCTTAGGTGCTCGTCTAAGCGCGGCATGATTTCCACGAAATTACAGGGCATGTGCCGGTAGTCGAGCTGGTGTTGTAGGATACCGTCCCACCCATCCTTGCAGGCACCTGGCGAGCCGGGCAGGCAAAAAACAAAGGTGGTGTCGATCAGCCCAGCCGTCGCGCGCGATTGCAAACTCGACGTGCCGATCTTCTCAAAGCTGATCTGGTGAAACAGCGTTGAAAACCCGTCCATGCGTTTGTCGAAATGTGGTTCCAAGGCATCGGGCGTCACATCGCGTCCGGTGAAGCCGGTTCCACCAGTGGTGATGACGACATCGACATCCGGGCGTTCGACCCAGCCCAGCACTTGATCTGCTATAGCGGTCTTGTCGTCGGGGGTTATCGCGCGGCCCGCCATGTTGTGGCCCGCCGCCTTCAGGCGGCCCTCAAGCACATCACCGGATTTATCATCGTCCAAGGTCCGGGTGTCGGACACAGTGAGCACCGCAATGTTGAGCGCGATGAACTGACGGTTGTCGCTAAGCGTGCTCATAGAGCGCCATGCTCCTCAACCATTTCTTGAAAGGTCAAAAGGTCCTGCCAAACCAGTCGTTTGTTGGCCGGATTACGCAGCAAGGCCGCGGGGTGCAGCGTCGGTATCGCCGGAATCTCCAACCCATTGTGGCTGTAGGTTTGTGCCTGTCCGCGGGTCTTCATGATGCCTTGCTGGCCAAACAGTGCGGTGAGCGCTGACCCACCAAGTGACATCATCACCTTGGGCTGCACCAGTTCAATCTGGCGTCGCACGAAGGGTTCGCACATCGCCCGTTCGTCCGCCGTTGGGGTGCGGTTCGCCGGTGGCCGCCAATAGATGACGTTGCTGATATAGACCTTGCTGCGATCCAGCCCGATGGCGGCGAGCATTCGGTCGAGCAGTTGGCCGGACCGGCCAACAAACGGCAGGCCCTGCGCATCTTCGTCACGCCCTGGCGCTTCCCCAACCAGCATGATTTTGGCCCGTGGATTGCCATCGGCAAAAACCAGCTGGCGCGCGGTTTTCTTGAGGCCACAGCCGTCAAAGTCTTGCAGTGCTTGCCGCAAGGCGTTCAGATCCGGCGCGGCGGCGGCAAGGGCCTCGGCGTCGGCGATTCCCTGGTGCGGCTGGTCCGCTTGATCGGGGTTCGGCGGAGGCGCTTTCATCGGCTGCGGAGCGGGCTCGCCCGTGGGTGTCGGTTGGGCCGGTGCTGGCTCCAACTTTGGTGCTGGCGCTGGCGGCGCAAAGCGGTTGACCGGCGCATCACCCAGCGCACTGTCCACCCCTGCAGCGTCGTAAAATGCCAGTAATTCTTTGAGAGCAGCTTGGTTCAAGCGCCGACCCCAACCTTTGAGCCTGTTGACCTCCGTTCCTTATATCGAAACAAAGGGGCCGCGCAAAAACGCTGCGCCGCAGCATCAGTCGAATAAGGCAAAACATATGGCAACAGAACGCGAATCCATGGAGTTCGACGTCGTTATCGTCGGGGCGGGTCCAGCCGGGCTTGCGGCCGCGATCCGCCTGAAACAGGCCAACGATGCGTGCAATGTCGTGGTTCTGGAAAAGGGAGCCGAAGTCGGTGCGCACATCCTGTCGGGCGCGGTTGTTGATCCGGTTGGTCTCGATGCCTTGCTGCCTGACTGGCGCGACGATGCCGATCACCCGCTGAAGACTGCCGTCACCGAAGATCGGTTCTACTATCTTGGACCAGGCGGAGGGGTTCGCCTGCCTAATTTCGCCATGCCGCCGCTGATGAACAACCATGGCGCCTACATCGTGTCGCTCGGCAATGTATGCCGTTGGCTGGCCGAAAAGGCCGAAGCGCTGGGTGTGGAAGTCTATCCTGGTTTCGCGGCTGCGGAGCTGCTGATCAACGATGATGGCGTCGTCTATGGCGTCGCGACCGGGGATATGGGCGTTGGCCGCGATGGCGCACCGACAGCCAACTACACCCCCGGCATGGAGCTGCACGGCAAATATGTTTTGCTTGGCGAGGGCGTGCGCGGTTCGCTTTCCAAGCAAGCCATCGATCGCTTCAACCTGGCGCAAGAGTCCGACCACCAAAAGTACGGTTTGGGCTTGAAAGAGCTTTGGGAGGTGAAGCCGGAAAACCACCACCCCGGCCGTGTTGAGCACGCTTTTGGTTGGCCGCTGGACAACACGACGGGCGGCGGCTCCTTCCTCTACCATTTGGATGATAACCAGGTGGCCGTCGGTTTTGTGGTGCACCTCAACTACACCAATCCGCACCTTTCACCGTTCGAAGAATTCCAGCGCTTCAAAACCCACCCCATGGTCGCGCCGACCTTTGAGGGGGCTCGGCGCTTGGCCTATGGCGCGCGTGCGATCTCAGAAGGCGGCTATCAGTCCGTGCCCAAGCTGGTCTTCCCAGGTGGCGCGCTGCTCGGTTGCTCAGCAGGTTTCGTCAACGTGCCGCGCATCAAAGGTTCCCACAATGCAGTACTGTCAGGCATCCAAGCCGCCGATGCGGTGACCGACGCGCTTGCCGATGGCCGTTCGGGCGACACGCTCGATGCCTACGATGAAGGCTGGCGCACCAGCGCGATTGGCCGCGATCTCAAGCCTGTGCGCAATGTGAAGCCGCTTTGGAGCAAGTACGGCACACGCATCGGCGTGATGCTTGGTGGCCTCGATATGTGGACGCAGAGCAAACTAGGCTTTTCGCTGTTTGGTCAGTTGAGCCACAGAAAGGCCGACCACGAGGTCACCGCCAAGGTGCAGCGCGCCAAGCCGATCGCTTATCCTAAGCCCGATGGCAAACTGACCTTCGACCGACTGTCCTCGGTGTTCCTGTCGAACACCAACCATGAAGAAGACCAACCGATCCACCTGAAGGTCAAAGACGACGCGCTGCAGCACACCAGCGAGCTCGGCCAGTTTGGTGGGCCTTCGGTGCGCTATTGCCCAGCGGGCGTCTACGAATGGGTGGATGATGGCGAGGGCGACAAGCGCTTCCAGATCAACGCGCAAAACTGCGTCCACTGCAAGACCTGCGACATTAAAGACCCGAACCAGAACATTGTCTGGACGGTGCCGGAAGGCGCAGGCGGCCCCAACTACCCCAACATGTAGGCACGCATGGCGCGGGTTCTCCTCTTTGGTGCAACCGGAACCATTGGCCGGGCCGTGGCCAAGGCGCTTGTCGATGCAGGGCACACCGCCACTTGCTGCGCACGTCCGGGCACGAATGCCGATACACTGCCAAGCCAAGTCACACATTGCCAAGCGAATGTGACCGACCCACAAAGCCTTGGCGAAGCCTTGGCTGGCCAGTCTTTCGATGCCGCGATTTCGTGCCTTGCTTCGCGCACAGGAGCGCCGGACGATGCTTGGGCCATTGACCACCGGGCAACCCTCAACGCGCTCGAAGCCGCAAAGGCGGCAGGTGCGCAGCATTTTGTCCTGCTGTCGGCCATTTGCGTTCAGAAGCCCACTCTGGCGTTCCAGGAAGCCAAGCTTGCCTTTGAGGCTGAGCTCCTGTCGTCCGGCCTCACCTATTCGATTGTTCGGCCCACCGCATTCTTCAAATCGCTGTCCGGTCAGTTCGACCGGGTAAGGGCGGGCAAACCGTTTCTAGTTTTTGGAGACGGCAAGCTGACCGCCTGCAAGCCGATCAGCGATGAGGATTTGGCGACGTTTATCGTCGGCTGCCTCGATGAGCCCAGCCGCCACAACGCGATTCTGCCTATTGGTGGGCCGGACGAGGCAATGACGCCGCTAGAGCAAGGGCAGGCGTTGTTCGAGGCGGTGGGAATGCCGCCTAAGTTCAAGCATGTCCCGGTCGGTATGCTGACAGCGATCATAACCGGTTTGTCGCTCGCTGGGCGGGTCGTGCCCAGCCTGGCGCAAAAGGCCGAACTGGCCCGAATTGGGCGCTACTATGCGACCGAATCCATGTTGCTTTGGGACGTGGCCAATCAACACTATGATGGGCAGGCAACGCCATCCTTCGGCGACGACACGTTGCCGGCCTATTATGACAAACTTGCCCGCGGAGAGGCTCAGTTGGAGCGCGGCGACCACGCGGTCTTTTGACCCGATTTCTCCCTGTTGTGCATCTGCCGGGAAAAAGCCATGGTTGGTTTACACAAGCCAATGCAAATCACCCCAGGCATGCGCGCTGCGCCAAAGGGCAGACATGTTAAAATCCGCACTCACCGCCATTGTAGCGACCAGTTTCCTTGCCGCGTTGCCAGCCGCCAGCTGGGCCGACACGGTTGCCATTGAAACCCACCAGATTGACGATCTTGCACCACCGGTGTCTGTACAGGAGGGGACATCTCTGGCTGGCCTTTACCTCGCCGCCACCCTCGCTGAGACCGAGCGCGATATTCCGTCTGCCGCAGAGTTTTACCGCCAGGCCTTTGAGGTTGATCCAACATCGGATCGGTTCCTGCACAGTGCCTTCACGATGGAATTGGCCGATGGCCGTATGGCAGGGGCGCTCGATTTGGCCGCCCTACTTGCCGCCTCTGGCGACACCGGCATGTCTCGATTGACTCTCGCGATGGATGCAGTGCGTCAGCGCTCTTACCGTGCAGCGCTACGCGAGTTGGATACTTATGAAACCGATGGCTTTGGTGATTTGGTCGCGGTTCTCGTTGGCGCTTGGGTTCTCCATGGTAGCGGTGACACCGAGGAGGGCTTGGCCCGCCTCGATGCACTCGATGGCCCTGCTTGGGTGCAGCTGTACAGCTCCTACCATGCCGGGCTGATCCGCCTAGCATCAGGAGACGCCGAAGGCGCCTTGCGTGATATGGAGCGTGCCTATGCCACAGATGCTGGAGCGCTGCGCCTCGTCCAAGGGTATGCCCAGGCGCTCGCCGCGAATGGACAACGAGACGAAGCTGCGCAGGTAATTGCCACCTTCTTAGAACTGGCCCCCTTCAATGCGGCGATGTTGGCTGATCAACAGGCGCTTCTGGCCGGTCAACCGTTTACACTAACCGTGACGACACCACAGCAAGGGGTTGCCGAAGTCGCCTATGGCCTTGGTCTCGCACTTGGCCAGGACGGCGCCGAGGAAGTTGGCGCGATCTATCTCAACCTCGGTTTGCATGTTGATCCTGATCACGATCTGGCGCGGTTTGGATTGGCGCGGGTCTATGAATCGTTGCAGCTTTGGGATCGCGCTGTCGATACTTACGATCCTATTGCCACAGATCACCCGCTGAAGCGCACAGCAGAAATCCGCCTCGGTGTCTTGCTCGATCAACTTGAGCGCCCTGATGAGGCCGATGAGCATCTCGAAGCCTTGATTGAATCCGACCCAACGGACCTCGAAGCCATCAACACATATGGCTCCGTGCTGCGTTTCCGGCGCGATTTCGAGAAAGCCGCCGAGGTCTATTCGCTGGGTATCGAAACACTTGATGACATCCGCCGCGAGCATTGGCGCCTATTCTACCAACGCGCTATCGCCTTTGAGCGGACCGATCGTTGGACCCAAGCCGAAGCCGACTTTCTGACCGCGCTCGACCTGCACCCGGACCAGCCTGATGTACTGAACTATCTGGCCTACACCTGGGTGGATCGTGGCGAGCATCTGGATCGCTCGGTTGAGATGCTCGAACGCGCCGTCGAGATGCGTCCAGAATCGGGCTATATCGTCGACTCGCTCGGCTGGGTGTATTTCCGCCTTGGCCGATTTGAAGAAGCCGTTGAGCAGCTCGAACGCGCGGTCATCCTTGATCCCTCGCAGGGCGTCATCCACGACCATTTGGGCGATGCGTACTGGATGGTCGGTCGCCGCTTGGAGGCCCGCTTTCAATGGAGCCATGCCCGCGATCTTGATGATACCGATGAGGTCGACATCGAAGCCATCCAACGCAAGCTTCAGCGAGGTCTGACCCGCGAAGAGGTTGAGTCGGTTGGCACTTGGCCGGAAGGCTACGAGATTCCAACGCTTCGCTAAGCGTTGCGGACCATGCTTGCGCCTGCCAAGCTGAACCTCGCCTTGCACGTCACCGGTCAGCGTACCGATGGCTACCATCTGCTTCAATCGCTCGTTGCCTTTTGCGACATTGGCGACAGCGTGACGGTCGGGCCGTCCGAGCGGAACCGCTTAACCGTGGATGGCCCATTTGCTGGTGACGTCCCTCCGCTTTCCGATAACATGTTGGGCGCCGCCTTGAACCTTGTCCGCGCCTGGGGTGAGGCACCGGATCCGGTCCATATCCATCTCACCAAGTCCCTACCGGCGGCATCGGGGATCGGCGGCGGCTCGGCGGACGCCGCTGCCCTGATTGCGGCCCTGACCGGCAACCGTCACCTATCATCGTCGCAGATGGCAGATTGCCTTTCCCTGGGTGCCGATGTGCCCATGTGCGTGGTCGGCGAAGCCGCGATTGTGGGCGGCATTGGAGAGCATATCGAACCGATCCAATTGCCATCGGCGCATCTAGTTCTGGTCAATCTTGGCGTGGCGGTGCCCACACCAGCGGTTTTCAAGGCTTTGGTGAACAAGAGCAATCCAGTGCTGCCCACCTGGGCTAAACCAACAACATTTGACGGCTTGGTCCAGTATTTGGCGGGTACACGCAACGACCTGATGGCCCCGGCCATCGGCCTTGTACCCAAGATCGAAGACTGCCTCGCCGAATTGGAAGAAGCGCCCTTCGCCCGCATGTCGGGCTCAGGTGCCACGTGTTTCGGGCTTTTGGAGACAGCATCAGCTGCAAGTGCACTGGCTAGGCGAATTCAGGCCAAGCACCCAAGCTGGTGGGTGAGGGCTGGCAAGCTGCTTTAAACTCTAGCCGTTATCCGTGGGTGAGCGCGTTGGCTTAGCGCCAGCCGCCATACCGGCCTTTGTAGAAGATGTGCAGGCCGACGCGGTCGAGGCGGATCATCCGCGGTGCCCAGCGAGGGCGCACATAATTGGCATGGTAGTGCGTTGATTCTTCGATTGTTTCGATCAGGTCGCGACCTTCCAGCACTTGCGTCGCGACACCCTCCGCCACTTCCCAAGCTGCCCGTTCGGTGACGCGCTCTGGCACGCCGTCACAGGCAAACGAGAACTGGCAACGATTGCGGCGATGCTGGTTCTGATAAACGACGCCGCAAATCGTGTCGGGGAACTCATCATGGTTCACCCGGTTCATGATCACCTGGGCCACAGCCACTTGGCCGCGCCGTGGTTCGCCGCGAGCCTCGAAATAGATGCCTTCGGCGAGGCACTGGAACTGGCGATCATTGTTTAGGAACGCCGAAATATGCTGCTGACCTTCGGTCTCAGATAATGGCGAGCCGCCAGCCGATGGATCAACCAGGGCCAAAGCGTAGGACCCTGGCTCTTCGCGGCCCGGCGCCGGTTGCCCTGGAACCGCCGGATCTGGATCTTGTTCGGCGATGATCATCTCAGGTGTCGGCGGAATTAGGCCAATATAGCCGTCGAAACCCTCTGTCGGCAGCGAGGCTAGCTCAAGCCGTTCAAATGGATGCCTGTCGTAGATTGACGTCGGCACGCGGCGCGACTCCAGAAGTGCGTAGACGGCAGGTGTCATGACACGATGGCCTCGGCCGTCGCGGGCAATCAGCGGGTCCGGGCCTTCCGGCAGTTGCGCTGAAGGAATGGAGCCAGTGATGATGTCATCCGGGTCGATCGGCGGCGCCAATTGTGGACCAATGGCGGCGCGCTGAATGCCATCACCTGCCAATTGGCCAATACCGGCGTGGGCCAGGTCGATAGTGCGGTCGTTGACTACATGCACGGTCGCTTCGTGGATCGAGCCTGCAGGTGACGCCATCAAGAAAGTCTGCCAGCGATCCGTGCCTGGACCGTCAATGCCCAGCAGGTGGGCAGCATCAAGATGGCCGGTAGGCACCGTTTGTGACAGCGCCAGAATACCTGCACCCAAGGCGAGGGCCGTGGTGCGTGCAGCGAGCTTTATGCGAGGGACCGAAAAAGAAGCAGGACGCAGGGAAACCGATTTCGTCGATGGCGACGCGGACGTCCGGCGTGCCTTCAGCGTTAGCTTTTTCGGCACAGCGTGTTTGGCGATGGGCTCAACACCAGACATGGATAAGGTACTCCTACGCAAAACCCCAACCGAAGCACGGCACACATGTGCGGCGTTCAACCCATCGCCATACCGTTGCGCAGACGCGGCGAGCTCCCATTCGCCGTATCTGAACAGTTTCGGTTATGGACGGTTAACCTTGCAAAGCCGTAAAGCGCTGAGGGACAAGGCGTTTTGAGTTGGGACAGTTCGGTTAAGACCCGTTAAGTCGGCTTAATGAGCCCCTAAACTGGGACGCTCATTCAGCTGCAGGTTGTGCGGATGGCGCGCTTATGCCCGGTGATGATGGCGCGAAAAGGGGACGCGTGTGGCAACAAAAAGCCACGGGTGCGGCAACACTCGTGGCTGTTAACATTGATTGTGGCGGTGGGGGTGCTTCGGCCGCCTAGAGGCCGAAACGCTCACGGATCGCACCGATGAAGGTGGCATCATCAGCCGCTTTGCGGTTGGCCATATATTCAGCGGCATCGTCACCCGCGGTGTAGCGCAGTTGGTCGGTGCCATCGGTGACGGCTTGCCAAATCACGTCGGCAACCACGCTCGCCTCTGATGCATTGTCACCAAAGGTCGAGAACGCTGCCATCAGCTTGCCGACGGTCTCTTGATACTCGACGAGGCTCTCATCGTTTTGGAAGTCAAACGAGCGACCGCCAAAGTCCGTCTTGATGGCGCCCGGCTCGACGATCTTCATTTTGATGCCGATGGGGGCCGTCTCGTAAGACAGCGCTTCGGTGATGCCTTCCACCGCAAACTTGGTGCCGTGGTAGAGCGTGCCGAGCGGGAAGGTCATCTTGCCGCCAATCGACGAAATGTTGACGATGACGCCGCTTTTGGCAGCGCGCATATGCGGCAGCACCGATTTGGTGGTCGCCAGCAGCCCGATGACGTTGGTGTCGAACTGGCGTTCAATGCCTTCCATCGAGAAGGCTTCCAATGGGCCATAGGCGCCATAACCCGCATTGTTGACCAGAGCGTCGATGGCGCCGAACTTCTCAAGCCCTGCGGCGATAGCGGCATCGATAGAGGCTTGGTCGGTCACGTCGAGACGTGTCACCAGAACATTGTCGAGGCCGGACAGTTCAGTTTCGTTTTGCGGGCTGCGCATCGTGGCGGTGACATTCCATCCTTCAGCTTGGAAGAGCTTGGCAGTGGCTTTGCCGATACCTGTGGAAGCGCCGGTGATGAGAACAGTCTTAGGCATGGGTGAACTCCTGGGGTGGTCGTCTGTTGTTTCGATGATCAACAGATAGACCCACCCGCTTCCGTATGCCTGCCAATTTATCGGTAGTTCTTGCCTAATCCTCCGGATCACAGGAATTTTGGTTGCATCCCAGACGGATTGTGTCAGGGTAAGCATCAGACGCCAGGACTCATGCAACGATGATAAAACAATTTATATCAGATATTTATGAATACGTAGCCGCGCAGCCTACGCATGAACCCTACTATATTTGCGAGAATCCAAAGATCGCAATCGTGCACGATCATGAGGCGCGGCGGATGCAGAAGACGGTCTATAACCCGTTCTTGTGCATCGTTTTGCAGGGCTCGAAGGAGGTCATACTGGGCGACCGCAGATACGTGATGCAGCCGGGCAATTCGCTTATCGTCAGCCATGATTTGCCTGTGACCACCCAGGTGTTGGAGGCATCAAAAGACAAGCCCTACATCGCGCCGGTTATCATGCTCGATATGGCGCTGGTCCGCAGCCTCTATGAAGAGGTGAGCGACGCGCTGCCGCCCAAGGCCGAGGCCAGCGGTATCGAAGTGGGCGGCGCCGATGAAGCGCTAATCGATGCCATGCACCGTCTCTTTAATCTGCACCACAACCCGCTGGACGCGGCGGTCTTGGAGCCGCTGATCCGGCGTGAGATTCACTACCGCCTACTAATGGCCAACCATGGCGGTATGCTGCGCGAACTGCTGCGCATCGACAGCCACGCCGGACGGATCGCCAAAGCCATCCGTCGCATCCAGGACGATTACAGCGCGCCGCTGGCCATCCCGGATCTCGCCAACCTGTCCGCCATGAGTCTGTCGACCTTCCACGAGCACTTTAAGGCGGTCACCGGCAGCACGCCGCTGCAATACCAAAAGGCGATGAGGCTGATAGAGGCACGGCGTCTGCTGACCGAAACAGATCGCTCCGTCTCAAGTGTCGCGTTCGCGGTAGGCTATGAAAGCCCGACCCAGTTCAGCCGCGAATATGCCCGCAAGTTCGGCACGTCGCCGCGTGAAGACCGCAAGCAGTTGGTCGCTGCCTAGGCGCTCAACGTCGCGCCTACGCCCACGATCGTCGCGAAGGGCGCCTTTGTCTCAGTAGTGCTATCCATACTATCGAGACGTGCCAATCCGTGCGAGCCGAAGCGCCGCTGCACTGCGTCACGCACCAGGCTGGCGCCTTGACCCGTTCGATCGGGGTCTGGGCCAGTCAGAATGGTATCTACCAACGAGTCGACACCCTCGCCGGTGCGCGCCGACACAAGGGCAACCAGTGGTCCTTCATGTTTGAAGGTGGCAAGACCCAGCGCGCCTTCCACATCGGCACGCGCGCGGCGGGCCAACGCGCCAGTGTCGGCTTTGGTCACGGCAATGACGTCGGGCCATTCCATAATGCCGGCCTTCATGAATTGCAGCGCGTCGCCTGAGCCAGGCTGCACACACAAAAGGCTACGGTCTGCGATCAGCGCCACGTCAGCATCCGACTGGCCAATGCCAACAGTTTCCACCAGCACGATATCGAACAAGGCCCGTAGCAAAATGGTCGCTGCAATGGCGTGATCTGAAAGACCGCCAAGCCGGTCGCGCGCCGCCAAAGAGCGCACGAACAGCTTGTTATCCTCCGGGTCGAGCGAAAGCCGCGTACGGTCGCCAAGCAATGCCCCGCCGGTGGCCTGGGACGACGGATCAATAGCCACAACAGCGACAGACCGGCCTTGCGCACGCAGCCGTTCGATCAGCGCCTGGGTCAGGGTTGATTTGCCGACGCCTGGCGGACCGGTCAGGCCAAGCACCCGCCCGTGCGGGCGCGCGAACGCGTCGTCTAAGAGTTCGGCGGCCTCTGCAGTCAGGTCCGGGCGATCGAGCGCCGACAGTGTCCGCGCAATCGCCCGTTTACCACCGGATCGGATGGTCTCAAGCGTCATCCATCTTGGCGCGTAGCGCTGCCTGCGCCGCTGCTAGGCGGGCAATCGGCACGCGGAACGGCGAGCAGGACACATAGTCGAGGCCAACCGTCTCGCAGAACTGGATGGAGGCCGGGTCGCCGCCATGTTCACCGCAGATCCCCATTTTCATGGCGGCGTTGGTGGCCCGACCACGCTCTGCGGCAAGGCTGACAAGCTCGCCCACCCCGTCCTGGTCGAGCGTCACGAACGGGTCCTTTTCCATGACACCAAGGCGTTCATAGGTGCCCAGGAACTGCCCGGCATCGTCGCGCGATATGCCGAACGTGGTCTGCGTCAGGTCATTCGTGCCGAAGGAGAAAAACTCCGCCGATTGCGCGATGTCCGCAGCGCGTAGGGCAGCGCGGGGCAGCTCAATCATCGTACCCACTGTGTAGGCGATGGTCGCGCCTTTTTCGCCCATCACAGCTTGAGCGACGGCATCGATTTCTTTCTTCACAAACTCAAGCTCAGCCGGTGTCGCAACCAGTGGAACCATCACCTCGGGCTCCACGGCGCTGCCGGTTTGCGCGGCTGCATCGATGGCGGCCTCAAAAATCGCCCGCGCCTGCATACGTGCAATCTCCGGATAGGAAATCGCAATGCGGCAGCCACGGTGGCCGAGCATGGGATTGAACTCGTGCAGCTCATTGGTGCGGTCGCGCAGAACCTCGATTTCGACGTCGAGATCAGCGGCTACAGCCTCCATCTCATCGTCGGTGCGCGGCAAGAACTCATGCAGCGGCGGATCGAGTAGGCGGATCGTCACTGGCAGGCCAGCCATGATCGTGAAGAGCTGTTCAAAGTCGCTGCGCTGCATTGGCAGTAGCTTATCGAGCGCGGACTGACGATGTGCCGGATCGTCGGCAAGAATCATCTGGCGAACAGACACAATGCGGTCGCCGTCAAAGAACATGTGCTCCGTGCGGCACAGGCCAATACCCTCGGCGCCATATTTGCGCGCCGTTTCCGCATCCACTGGCGTTTCGGCGTTGGTGCGCACAAGCATGCGCCGTGTTTCGTCGGCCCAGCCCATCACCGCGGCAAATTCGCTGCTCAGCTCCGGCTCCAGCATCTTCACAGCGCCCAGGATCACTTCGCCGGACGCGCCATCGATGGTGATCGTATCGCCCGCTTTCAACTTGGTCGCTCCGGCGGAGATGACGCCAGTCTCATTGTTGATGCGCAACGCTCCCGCGCCAGACACACACGGCGTGCCCATGCCACGGGCAACCACAGCCGCGTGGCTGGTCATACCGCCACGGGCGGTCAAAATGCCTTTGGCGGCGTGCATGCCATGTATGTCTTCTGGGCTGGTTTCGACGCGTACCAAGATGCAGTCGCGGCCCGCTGCGGCAGCCTCCTCTGCAGCAGCGGAGGTGAGGACGATTTCGCCCGTCGCAGCGCCAGGGGAAGCCGGTAGACCGCGTGCGATCACATCGCGCTCGGCAGATTCATCGATTGTTGGGTGGAGCAATTGGTCTAGAGCCGCCGGGTCGAGGCGCATCAACGCTTCGTCGGGCGTGATCAAACCCTCTTCCACCATGTCGACGACGATCTTCATTGCCGCCTTGGTGGTGCGTTTTCCGCTGCGCGTTTGCAGCATCCACAAAGTCCCATTTTCAACGGTGAACTCCATGTCCTGCATCTCGTGGTAGTGCGCCTCGAGCACGTCGCAGTAACGCGTGAACTCGGCGAATGCCTCTGGCATCGTTTCTTCCAGCGAGGGCATGGTGTCGCCACCTTCGAGGCGGGCCTTCTTGGTCAGCGATTGCGGCGTGCGGATACCCGCCACCACGTCTTCGCCCTGCGCGTTGACCAAGTACTCGCCATAGAGCGACTTCTCACCGGTCGACGGGTTACGGGTGAAGGCGACGCCCGTGGCCGATGTTTCGCCCATATTGCCGAACACCATGGCCTGCACGTTGACGGCGGTGCCCCAGTCTTCCGAGTAGTCGTGCAAGGTGCGGTAGGTGACGGCACGCGGCACCATCCAGCTTTTGAAAACAGCGCCAATCGCGCCCCAGAGCTGCTCATGGGGGTCCTGTGGGAAACTTTCGCCTGCTTCCTCTTCGATGATCGCTTTGAACTTGGCGATCAGCTCACGCCAATCATCAGCGCTGAGTTCGGTATCGAGCGAGTATCCGCGACGGTCCTTGGCTTCGCCGATGGCATCTTCGAAGAACTCGTGGTCAACGCCCATCACCACGTCGCCATACATCTGAATAAAGCGACGATAGCTATCGCAGGCGAAGCGCTCGTCACCCGACATGGACGCGATCGCTTCGACCGTTGTGTCGTTGAGGCCGAGGTTGAGAACCGTGTCCATCATGCCTGGCATGGAAACGCGGGCGCCGGAACGCACGGAGAGAAGCAGCGGGTTCTCGGTTGACCCAAACTTCTTGCCGGTGATGCTGGCAACTTTATCGAGCGCCGCTTCCACCTGCGCCTCCAACCCTTCTGGGTAGGTGCGGTCATTGGCATAAAAATGCGTGCAGACTTCCGTGGTTACGGTGAAGCCTGGTGGCACCGGTAGGCCGATCCGGCTCATCTCGGCAAGGTTCGCGCCCTTGCCGCCCAGAAGGTTGCGCATCTTTGCGTCGCCGTCGGCGGACCCGCCGCCAAACGTGTACACCCATGCATGAGGGGAAGTGGTCATCGTTGCAGTCCAATCCGTGGTGTGCGTGCACCGCACAAAATTCTGGCCCCATGCACTAACGGCACAAAGGCCACGGGTCCACGGTCCATTGGGTGGACCGTGTGGATAGCCGCCGATTGAGGCGGGATAGGCGGGTTATGTAACTCGATCGATGCAAAAGGCCACCGCATCCAACAACGCGTCCTTCTGCGGGCTGGCCGGCAGGCCATCGAGTGCGTCACAAGCCACAGCGCCGTAATGCTGGGCCCGGCTGATGGTGTCGGCGAGGCCCTGATGGTCGCGGACGAGCGCGATGCCGCGCTCCAGATCACCATCGTTCTGCTCGCCATCAACAATCACGCGGTCCCAGAACGCGCGCTCATCACCCTCGGAGCGGCGATAGGCCAGAATGACCGGCAGCGTTACCTTGCGCTCGCGGAAGTCATCGCCAATATCCTTGCCCAGGTCCTTGGCGGAGCCACCATAGTCCAAGGCGTCGTCAACGAGCTGGAACGCCAAGCCAAGATTGAGGCCGTAGGAGCGCAGCGCTGCGCGCTCTTCCTCGCGCTTGCCAGCGACAATGGGGCCAACTTCACACGCTGCCGAAAATAGTGCTGCGGTTTTTGCCCTGATCACCTGCAAATAGTCATCTTCGGTGGTGCCCATGTTCTTAGCGGTGGTCAGCTGCAGCACTTCGCCTTCGGCGATGATAGCCGACGCGCGTGACAGCACGTCGAGGGCCGCCAAGGATTCCACTTCCACCATCATCTGGAAGGCTTGGCCGAGCAGAAAGTCACCGACAAGAACGCTGGCCTGGTTTCCCCACACCATACGGGCGGCGGGCTTGCCACGGCGCATGTCGCTCTCATCGACCACATCATCGTGCAGAAGCGTGGCGGTGTGCATGAACTCAACTGACGCAGCGAGCTTCACATGGCCTTCGCCTTGATAGCCGAACATTTCCGCGCACAGCAGCGTCAGGATGGGGCGCAAGCGTTTGCCGCCTGAATCGATCAGGTGCTTGGCGACCTCCGGAATCATCGTGACATCAGATCCGGTGCGCGACAGGATCATCGCGTTGACGTCCTGCATCGATGGGCCGGAAAGCGCCAGAACACGGTCGAGTGTCGCCCGTGCGTCCTGGTCACCTTCTGCAGTTTTGTCCAGCGGAACAACAACGCCCATGAATTCACCACCTTGTTCTCGCCGAAAAAATCGGCTTTTTCATCTTGGCAGGTGCAAAAGCACATGCGTGCGCGATTGGCCAGTCAGGCAAACGGTCACGCCCCCCAGTCGAAAGGCAGGTAAAACCGCCATGGTCGAGTTGTTTCGCACCAATGACATGGTTCTGATCTCCGCCGCAGAAGCGGTGCTGAAAGAGTTTGACATCATCTATTTCGTGGCCGACCAACACATGTCGATCCTGGAAGGATCGATTGGCGTTCTGCCACGCCGGGTGATGGTGGACGCCGATTCCAAAGCCCAGGCCGAACGCGTTCTGACCGACGCTGGCATTCTTCCTCTTTAGCCTGGTTACGCACGGTGCTGGACATCCCAACAACAACCGACGCGTTTCTTAGCGGCCAAGTCATGCTGGTGCAGCCCAATATCGGTGCGCATCGCTCGGGCTCTGATGCGGTTTTTCTCGCAGCCTCGCTGCGTGATCAGACGGGCGTGATCGCTGATCTGGGTGCCGGGTGTGGCGCCGTCGGGCTGATGGCGGCCCACCTCAATCCCGAGGCCGATATTTGGCTCGCCGAGCACGACCCGATCATGCTGGCAAGTTGCGCCCAATCCCTGGAGCGCAATCCCACGCTGGCCCAGCGCACCACCGTTATGGACGTTGACCTGCTTGCACCAGAGCAGGAGCGCGTGGCCTGCGGGCTGAAGCGCGCGAGCGTTGACCATGTGCTCGCCAACCCGCCCTATCGCCGCGCGGGCCATGTGCGCGCCAACCCCAACAAGCAAGATGCGCATGTTGTTTCGCCAAGCCAACTCGAGGGCTGGGTGCGCACGGCAGCAAGCATTTTGAAGCCGGGTGGCTCACTGACGCTGATCTTCGGTGGTGATGGCCTGGATGATGTGCTGCGCGCGTTTGGCACGCGCTTTGGTGCAGTCACGATCCTCGGTTTGCATCCCCAGGAAGGCGGCCCGGCTGAACGCCTTCTGATCCGTGGCATTAAGGGCCGCAAGACACCGCCCGCCATTTTGCCCGGCTTCATCCTGCACGAGGCGGACGGGTCCTACACGAAGAAAGCCCGCGCCGTCCTGGAAGGGCGTAACGGTCTGGATCTATCGAACGGTTTCTAGATCATGGCGATGGCGTCGGCGACGATGGCCTTGAGCATCAAACCGTCTGTCTCAACAAAAACCAAATCAGTCGTGCCTAGGTACCGAGCCTGATTGCGCGCCGTCCAACCATTGGTCGCGATCGTGTAGCTTGCCTGCGGGTCGATATCGAACGTGCGCGCATAGACAAAATCTCCAGTGCGCTGGTCAAGGCTGGCGGCTTCGTGCTGGTTGGCGCGTTCCATAATGAAGGCGAGTTGATCTCCACGGACCTGTGACGTGAGAATAGCGCCATCAAAGCGGACAAAAGCGTCGAAATCGTATCGGCTGACCGGCCCCTCGGCCAGGCCCGTACCGAAAGTGGTGTGGCCGAGGAAAGCGACATCCGTACCGGTTGCCTGCCGGACAGCTTCTGTGGCGAACAGTACGCTGGTTGCGAGGTCTTTCGCTTCCGGCACGGTACCGACGATGGCTCGGTCTTCCTCGGTGAGATGTTCTTCCAGAAGGCCATCGATGATGCCTTGAAGTGTCGTATCTGGTCGATCCGCCGTAAGAACATCAATCTCAGAAAGGCGTGTGCTGAACCCGCCCTCTTCGCGAAGCGTCACCTCGGCCAGTGTGATGTGGTTGCCCCACGATCCGGTATGCAGATAGGCGAGGTCTGGCGTTTCGTATGCGAAGCGCAGATGGTCATGGGCGCCCACCAGCAATGCGCCCGAAGGCAGGAGGTCGAGCATCCTTCTGTCGGCTGCCACGCCTGTGTGCGAGAGCACAACCGCAGCGTCTGCGTCGCGCAGCAGGCCTGGCAGAAAGCCCTTGGCGTAGTCGACGGGCGATGGCAATACCAGCGTGCCGCGCACAGCCTCGCGGTACGTGAAGATATTATCGGTCGCAATACCTGTGATGGCCACGCGCCTGTTGCCGATCAAAACGCGCGAGGTTGATGGGGCGAACATCCGTCCTGTTCGGGCATCAACCATGTTGGAAATGACATCGACGCCGCGCGATGTCGCTTCGTTCACGAAAACGTTCATGTCGTGCAAGACGGCGGTTTCGTGGTTGCCGATATTGAAGGTGGTTGGCGCGATAGCTGCCAACCGTTCCAATGCAGCCAGGTCAGCTGCTACCTGTGAGCGTAGAGCTACGACATTGCCGCGTTCAAAGATGTCACCGTTGATCAAGATTCGGACCGGCACCGGTTGCGCTGCAGCCAGTTGGCGTACTTTCTCCACCAATTGCGGCAGCTTCCTGTAGGGCGAATGCAGATCGGAAAGCAGGACGAACGCCATGTCTGCACTCTCTTGCGCGATGGCAAAACGTGGCAATGCAGCCGCGACAGGCAGGCCGGCCATAGCCGTTAAAACCAGACGTCGAGAAACGGCAAAACTGCCTGTTGTAGACCGGATCGGCATTGGGGAACCTCCAAGTTGGGGGTTGTTCGCAACTAGCTTACGCTGATCACGACGTAATGACAGATCGTGAAATCATGAACGCTGAAGCAGCGGCGGTGCCGCGATGCACTTGCCTATGCTGCCAAAAACCCCCATGTGCGCTGCAATCGTCCGCTCACAAAAAGGCTCGTCACATTGCGCCGTTTCCTTCCCAAACCCCTTCGCCCGAAAACGCCCTTTGTGCCGGTGCTGCGCCTGTCAGGCACCATTGGCGCCGTCGGCGGCAGGTTCAACCGCGGACTCTCTTTGTCGGCGGTGGCTGGTCCGCTGAAAAAGCTGTTCTCGTTCGATGGCCCAGCGGTGGGGATTGTCATCAACTCGCCGGGCGGCTCGCCGGTGCAATCGCGCCTGATCCATGACCGTATTCGTGCGCTGGCAGCCGAAAAAGAGAAAGACGTCGTGGTCTTTGTCGAAGATGTCGGTGCCTCCGGCGGCTACATGCTGGCCTGTGCAGGCGACGAGATCCTCTGCGATGAAAGCTCGATCCTCGGCTCCATCGGTGTGATCTCCGCTGGCTTTGGTTTGGACCGTGTCATCGAGCGTTGGGGTGTTGATCGCCGCGTCTACACTGCAGGCGAAAAGAAGCTGGCGCTCGACCCGTTCAGCCCGGAAAAGGCTGATGACGTGAAGCGCCTCAAAGCGATCCAGAAGGAAATCCACGATAGCTTTGTCGGCCTCGTCAAAACCCGCCGCCATGGGCGCATCGACCCAGACAATGCTGCTCTCTTCACCGGGGAGTTCTGGGCAGGCAAGACTGCCGTTGAGCTTGGCCTCGCCGATAAGGTGCAAAACCTGGAAGACGCCATGAAAGAGCGCTTTGGCGACAAAGTGAAGTTTGGCCTAATCCCGGTGCAACGACGCGGCTTGTTCAGCTTCATGCGCACGCAAAGCGCCTCGCTGGGTTCACCCTCCGCAGACCTTGCCGATGGGCTGGTAGACGGTATGCTGGCGCGTATCGAAGAACGCCTGCATTGGGGTCGGTTCGGCCTTTAGCGCATCCATCGAGGAGAGGATTGTGCCAACACTTTTGGGAACGGCCATTCTGGCAATTGGAGGCATGGTGGCGTGGCGCATGCTGCGCCGCGAGTGGACCCGCGTCAACGCCGATTTGGAGGCGCAGCGCTCCCAAGTAAAGACCAGCCAGGACGCGCAACGGCTCGAGAAAGACCCGCAAACCGGCGTTTATCGCCCGGCCGACGACTAATCAGCTCCTGCGCGGCGCTTGACCGCGCGCGGCTGCCTGCCTACGAGGGCGTACTTCCAACGCAACTGTTTGTCTGGCGGCCATGGCTTCCCACAATGATCCCAAGCGCTCCTTCCAGGGGCTGATCCTCACATTGCAGCAATTCTGGGCCGACCAGGGCTGTGCGATTCTGCAGCCATATGATTTGGAGATGGGCGCAGGGACATTTCACCCCGCGACCACATTGCGTGCGCTCGGCCCCAACCCGTGGAAGGCAGCCTATGTGCAGCCCTCGCGGCGGCCCAAAGATGGACGCTATGGCGAAAACCCCAACCGCTTGCAGCATTACTATCAGTATCAGGTGATCCTAAAGCCGTCCCCGCCGGACCTGCAGGATCTCTATTTGCGCTCGCTTGCCGCCATCGGTCTGGATAGCGCGACCCACGATATCCGCTTCGTCGAAGATGACTGGGAAAGCCCGACCCTCGGCGCCTGGGGCCTTGGCTGGGAGTGCTGGTGCGACGGTATGGAAGTCTCGCAGTTCACCTATTTCCAACAGGTCTGTGGCCAGGAATGCGACCCAGTATCTGGTGAGCTGACCTACGGGCTGGAGCGCATTGCCATGTATGTGCAGGGCGTTGAGAATGTCTACGACCTCAACTTCAACGGCCGCGAAGGCGCCGAAAAGGTCACCTATGGTGATGTCTTCCTGCAGGCCGAAGAAGAGTATTCACGCCATAATTTCGAAGCTGCTGACACAGCCATGCTGTTCCGGCATTTTGAGGATGCCGAGAAAGCCTGCCGCCGGCTGTTGGAAGCGGGTAGCCCGGACGGCGATGGCGCGAACTCCATCGTGTTGCCCGCCTACGACCAATGCATCAAGGCCAGCCACATTTTTAACCTGCTGGACGCCCGTGGCGTGATCTCTGTCACGGAACGGCAAAGCTATATCCTCAAAGTGCGTGAATTGGCCAAAGCCTGTGGATTGGCCTGGCTCAACACGCGCGCTGGAGGCGCACTTAAGGCACCAGAAGCCGCGTAGCGGACGGGCACTCACGAAAGGCCAACGCCATGGAATGGATCATCCTTCTCATCGTTATTGCGATCGTTGGCTATGCCATCGCGATCTACAACTCACTGGTGAAGAACCGCCAGATGGTGCGCGAGGGTTGGTCCGGTATCTCGGTGCAATTGCAGCGCCGCTCTGACCTCATCCCCAACCTTCTCGAAACAGTGAAGGGCTATATGGGCCATGAGAAAGAGGTGCTGGAGAATGTCACGGCCTTGCGCGCCCGCGCCCAAGCCGTGGGCGATGAACACCCCGCCGAACGTGCCGGTGTCGAGAGTCTATTGGGCGCTGCCCTTGGCCGCCTGATTGCGGTGGCGGAAAACTACCCCGACCTGAAAGCATCAGCGAACTTTATGGAGTTCCAAGAGGCGCTGGAAGAAACCGAAGACAAGCTGCAATTGGCGCGCCGCTACTACAATGGCGCTGTGCGCGGCTTCAACACACAGGTTGAGCAGTTCCCTTCCAATCTGGTCGCCGGTCAGTTTGGTTTCGTACAGGCCGAATATTTCGAGATGGAAGACCCTGCAGACCGCGCCAACCCGCAAGTCTCGTTCAACTGAGGCTGGGGCGGTGCCGATGCGCTTCTTCGCCCTGGTACTTGCCTGTTTCTTCTGGGCGATTGTCCCGGCCCAAGCGCGCGAAGAAATTCTCGCCTACGAGGCGCTCGTCGATGTCGAGCTGAGCGGTGATTTTGTCGTCACCGAGCGGATCACCGTGCGTGCAGAAGGGTTTGAGATTCGCCGTGGTATCTTCCGAGACTTCCCGACCGTGCGTCGGCTACCATCGGGCTTGGTGGAGCGGACCACGTTCGAGGTGATGAGCGTGCGCCGTGACGGTGCGCCTGAACCCTATCACCAGGAACCGATTGAAGGTGGGACGCGCCTGTACATAGGGGCGTCGGATGTCTTCATCCGGCCCGATGTCTACACCTACGAAATCACCTATCGCTCGCGCCACCAGATGGGCTTTTTCGAGGATTTCGATGAGGTCTATTGGAACGCCACGGGCAATTTCTGGTCGTTCCCAATTCAGCGGGCCATCGCCACCATTCAACTCCCACCGGGTGCGCAGATCCGCGAAACAGCTTCATTCACAGGCCGCTTTGGGTCTTCCAAGAATAACGCGTCCGTGCGCGTTATCGGACCGACAACAGTGCGCTTTGAAACAAGCGCCCCCTTGGGAAGCCGCCAAGGGCTGACTGTGGCAGTCTCGTTTGACAAGGGATTGATCGCCGAGCCATCGGCGAGTGCGCTGCAATTCAAAGCCTTGCGTGACAATGCTGGTATCGCCGCCGTTCTTATTGGTGCCGTGCTGGTGTTTTTGTACATGGTGAGCAGCTGGCTACGTGTTGGCCGTGACCCGCCAAAGGGTGTCGTTTTCCCACGCTTCGAACCGCCGCGCGGTCTCTCCCCTGCTGCGATAAGCTGGATTTACTATCGCGGCCACAAGGGCGGAAACACGGGCAAAAGCTTTATGGCGGCGCTGGTGTCTCTGGGCACGCGCGGCAAGCTTTCCATCGACGAGCAAGACAAGACGATCACCATACGTCGCGTTGATGAAGAAGGCGCACCTTCCGATGGCGACCTGCCGTCCGGCGAGCGCGCCTTGATGCGCGCACTGTTAGGCTCGCGCGATGCGCTCTCCTTCACCCGCTCCAATGGCCGCAAGCTGATCAATGCCACGTCCAGTTTCCGGTCCTCGATCACCAAAGAATTCGCAGGCAAGTTTTTCAAGCACAATCCGGGCTACGCGATTTTGGGCGTCATCATCGGTGTGCTCAGCGTCTTCCTATATCTTGTTCTCTTCCCCGCCACAGAGGAACTCGTGGTCGGCGTTCTCTTCCACTTTATCGGCGGGCTGGCGGTCGGTTTCACCGCCACCAAGGCCTATGCCCGTCTGTTCGGCGGGGCACGGCAGATGGGTTTGGTGTCTGCTATCGCGTTCATCATCATTCCAGTAGCAATCATTGCAGCGCTCGCTTTGGTCTTCCATCTTGGGGTCGACGGCGTCTTCGCCACCGGATGGGCGATGCAGGTCACGATGCTCGTGGCCTTCGCGATGGGCGCCACAATCACCACCTTTGCGCTCCTGATGTTTGCGCCGACGCCTGAAGGCCAGGAACTGATGACTGAGATCGAAGGCTTTCGGCTCTATCTTTCGGTTGCTGAAGCGGAACGCATGAACATGGTCGATGCGCCGGATTTCTCGCTGGAGCTGTTTGAACGTTTCTTGCCCTACGCCATCGGCCTTGGCGTCGAGAAACCTTGGTCCGAAGCACTTGAAGACTTCTTGGACAAGGTGGCACCCGAGCAGCGCAGTTCTTACCACCCGCACTACTACAATGGCCCCAGCTTCAATCCAGGGTCAGTCGCCGCATCGACAGCAGCCATTGCATCCACCATTGGCACAGCCTATGCGGCGTCGATGCCCAAATCGTCTGGCACCGGCGGCAGCAGCGGCGGCGGTGGCGGCTTCTCCGGCGGTGGCGGAGGCGGTGGCGGCGGTGGCGGCTGGTAGCCGCTTGATAGGGAAAGACCCATGGCCAAACTGATCGAACAAGCGCCCATCTTGCTCGTCAAAGATATGCAGGCCAGCCTCGCCTATTGGCGCACGGCGCTCAGCTTCAAATTCGCCGAGTATGGAGAGCCGAAGACCACTTTCGCCATCGGCAAGCGCGATGGCTGTTTCATCATGCTGTCCCAGGCGCCGGATGACCATGAGGTCGTTCCGCACTGGAAAATCGTCGACAAGATGTGGAATGCCTACTTCTGGGTCGACGATGCTAAAGAACTGTATGAGGAATGTGTAGCGGCGGGCGCAAAGATCGACTACACGCTGTGCGAACAACCCTACAACGTTCTTGAATTCGGCATTCAGGACCTGGATGGCCACGACATTGCGTTCGGCCAAGACCTGGATGAACCGCCAGCCACGCCGTGAAGACTTATGCCTGACCTTCTGCTTGAATTGTTTTCAGAGGAAATTCCCGCGCGCATGCAACAGCGTGCATCTGAGGACCTGAAAAAGGGGATCACTGACCGGTTGGTCGATGCCGGGCTGGTCTATGAGGGCGCCAAAGCTTTCGTTACCCCGCGCCGCCTGGCGCTGCATGTCGCTGGTGTGCCCACCCGTTCGCCGGATGTGAACGAAGAGAAAAAGGGTCCGCGCGTTGGTGCACCGGACAAAGCCATTGAGGGCTTTCTGCGTGGCGCTGGCCTGACATCCATCGATCAAGCCGAGACGGTCTCTGACCCGAAGAAGGGTGATTTCTACGTCGCCAAGATCATCAAGCCGGGTCGTGCAGCGGAAGATATCATCGCGGACGCTGTGAAGGAGGTCGTTGAGACCTTCCCTTGGCCGAAAAGCATGCGCTGGGGCTCCGGCAGCTTGCGCTGGGTGCGGCCACTGCATTCGATCCTCTGCACCTTCGGGCCAGAAACCGAAGATCCGGTGGTCGTGCCTGTCGAGGTGGGCGGCATCACCTCGGGCAACACCACCGAGGGCCACCGTTTCCATGCACCAGACCGTTTTGAGGTGCGCCGCTTGGATGATTACCAAGCCAAACTGGAAACCGCCAAAGTTGTGCTCGATACCGAGCGCCGCAAAGCCATCATAGAGACGGAAGCCAAGAACCTCGCCTTCGCGCAGGGTTTGGAGCTGGTGGAAGACCCGGGCCTGCTCGACGAAGTGGCGGGTCTCGTGGAATGGCCGGTGGTGATGATGGGCGCGTTCGATGATGCGTTCCTCGCGATACCCGACGCGGTGATCCGCGCAACGATCCGCGCCAACCAGAAATGCTTTGTGCTGCGCGACCCGAAAACCGGCGACCTGGCGAACAAGTTCCTGCTGACCTCCAACATCGTGCCGCTTGATGGCGGTGAAGCGGTTGTTGAAGGCAATGAGCGGGTCATTCGCGCGCGCCTGTCGGACGCGCTGTACTTCTGGCAGACCGACCAAGCACCGCTGCCTGACTTGGACACGCTGAAAGAGAGCGCCAGCAAGTTGGGTCTCGATCTCGCCAACCCGCTCGACCAGCGCGCGGCTCGCCTCGATGCGCTAAACGTCATTTTCCACGCCAAGCTTGGCACGCAGGGCGAACGCATCGCACGCATCGCTGCGCTATCCCGCACGATTGCCGAAGCGATTGGCGCCGACGCCGACAAAGCGGAACGCGCCGCCAAGCTCGCCAAGGCCGATTTGCAGACCGAGGTGGTGGGCGAGTTCCCCGAATTGCAGGGCTTCATGGGTGCGCGCTACGCGTCGCTGCAGGGTGAAGATGTGTCCGTCGTTGCGGCGATCGAAGAACACTATAAGCCGCAAGGTCCGTCCGACTCGGTGCCGACCGATAAGGTCGCGGTGGCCGTCGCTCTGGCCGACAAGCTCGACACGCTGTGCGGGTTCTGGGCCATCGACGAAAAGCCCACCGGCTCGAAAGATCCTTATGCCCTTCGGCGCGCGGCATTGGGCGTGGTTCGCCTGGTGCGCGAGCATGGGTTGGAGATCGATCTTAGCCGTATCACGGCTGGCCATCTGGGCCTCACAGACGCCGGTTGGTCCGACCTAGCCGGGTTCATCCAAGACCGCCTGAAAGTCTCCCTGCGCGACGAAGGCATCGGACATGATGTCGTGGATGCCTCGGCCTCCGCTGGACAAGGCGATATCCTACGCACCGTCCAGGCCGCAGAAGCGCTGTCCAAGCTGCTGAAGTCGGAGGACGGGCAGAACCTCCTCGCCGGGTACCGCCGGGCGGCCAACATCATCGAAGCGGAAGAAAAGAAAACCGGGACGCTGTCATCGACCGAGGTCAATCTCGACCTGATGGGCGAGCATGACGAAGAAAAAGCGCTCTACTATGCGCAGCGCACCGCCGCCAAGAATGCGCACGACGCCGTCGCCAACGGTGACTTTGAGGGCGCCATGCATGCGCTCGCCACCTTACGCGGGCCCATCGATGCCTTCTTTGAAGCGGTGCTTGTCAATGCGGACGATCCCAATGTGCGGGCCAACAGGTTGGCGCTTTTGCAAAGCGTGCGCCACGAGATTGGCCGCATCTCTGATCTGTCGAAGATCGAGGGCTGATTTTCCAAGCCCCGGAAAGCTTGGCTTATCCGGGGCCTCGTGATCAGTTGGCCGATGGATCCCGGCTCGCTTGCGGCGTCCGGGACTTGATGCGTGGCTTCGGGCTAATCCAGGTCCACCCGCACGTCCTGCACTTGCTTGAGCAAGTCAGGGCGGAAGGCGAGGAGGTGGTCCACCAGGTCTACCGGATCCTTGGCAAGTGGGTGGAGGTCGACCGACAGTGTGTTGCCTTCCTGCTTCCAGGCCTTGGCCATGAAGACTTTCCAGAAGGGTACCTTGTCTTCATCCATCACCACGCTTTCAGGCGTCGCGCGCAGTTCAACATGCAGCGTGTGCAGACGAAGTGTGCGCAGCGCCCGCTGTTGGTGCCGCACATTTTTGATTGCTGCCCAAGGGATAATGCCCAGCCGCTCAAAATAGAGCCCGCGCTGATCAGCGCCGAGGCGCACCACGCCACGTTCAACCAGCGGGTAGAAATAGGCTGACACGACCAGACCAATTGGCACCATGATCAGGAAAACCGGGTGCCCCTGCACCGCCCAGGCCAAAACGCCAAGGCCCGCCACCACGATGCCGCCATAGGCCATCATGTCACCGGTGCCCGACAGATAATTCACGCCCAAGGAGCGTGGCGGTCGCGGCGAGGTGGAAAGTGGGTCGCTCATGCGGTCAGAACAGTTCGGTTTCGGTGATCGTCAGGCCAAAGCCTTCCAGGCCAACATAGGTGCGTTCCTGGCTCGACAACAAGCGGATCGACGTGAGGCCGAGATCACGCAGGATTTGCGCGCCAAGGCCAATCTCGCGCCATTGGTTCTGCCGCAGGTTGGCGCTGGCATGGTCGTCGTCCATCTCCTGCGTCGTGCGGGCATGGCGAGCACTGTGCGATGCCACACCGACGGAACCCTCGCGCAGATAAACAATCACGCCGCGCCCTTCTTTCGCGAAGCGTTCCATCGCCTCATCAAGGCGGCTGCTTGAACCGAAAACATCGTCGCTCACCTGCTCCAGATGCAGGCGCACTGGCACGTCTTTCGCGCCATCCACTTGGCCGTAGACAACCGCGAGGTGCTGCATAGCGTCGAAAGGCACTTCGTAGCTGTACGCGCGCGCCGGGCCGTGACGGGTATCGATATCGGCTTCATCAACGCGCGTGACCAGCCGCTCGGACTGTTGGCGGAAGGCGATTAGGTCGGCGACCGAAATCGCCAATAGATTGTGCTCCTGCGCGAAGCCAAACACTTCCGGCCCGCGTTTCACGGTGCCATCGTCATTGACCAACTCAGCAAGTACGCCGACCGGTTCGAGGCCCGCCAATTTACACAGGTCAACACACGCCTCGGTATGGCCGGAGCGCACCAAGACCCCACCTTCGCGCGCGATCAGCGGGAAGACATGGCCGGGGCGCACGAAGTCTTCGGCGCCCACATTGCCGTTGGCCAGCGCGCGCACGGTGTTGGTGCGTTCCTCCGCCGAGATGCCGGTGGTCAACCCATGGCGCACATCAACAGAAATGGTGAAGGCCGTGGAAAGCGGCGCATCATTGCTCGCCACCATCGGGTCGAGGCGCAGGCGCTTGGCGTTGGCAGGTGGCATCGGCGCGCAAACAATGCCGGACGTGTGCCTCACGATGAAAGCCATCGCTTCGGGCGTGCAATGCTCTGCTGCGACGAACAGGTCGCCCTCATTTTCACGGTCATCATCATCGGTGACGACCAGCATCGCGCCTTGTTTGAAGGCATCAATCGCCGCTTGGACGTGGCTCAGATCGCGATCCATACTCAACTCCCAACCTAATCGCCAACTTGGCCTCTGTGGCGCAGGAAATGATCGGCCAGCACGAGCGCCATCATGGCTTCGCCCACCGGGACGGCGCGAATGCCAACGCATGGGTCGTGGCGACCTTTTGTCATCACATCCACCTCGTCGCCTTCCTTGGTCACGCTTTGACGGGGTGTCAGGATCGAGCTGGTGGGTTTCACCGCGAAACGCACCACCACCGGCTCACCTGTCGCAATGCCGCCAAGCACGCCGCCCGCCTTGTTCGACAGGAAGATCGGTTGGCCATCGTCGCCCATGCGCATCTCATCGGCATTCTCTTCGCCGGTGATGGCCGCAGCTTCAAATCCGTTGCCAATCTCGACGCCTTTGACCGCGTTGATGCTCATCATCGCTGCAGCCAGATCACCGTCTAATTTGCCATAGACAGGTGCCCCAAGGCCAACAGGTACGTTCTCAGCCACGATTTCAATCACCGCTCCGACTGATGAGCCAGCTTTGCGGATGCCATCGAGATAGTCAGCCCATTGAGCTGCGGTATCGGCGTCCGGGCAGAAGAATGGGTTCTGGCTGATTTGGTCCCAATCCCAATTATCCCGGTTCACTTTGTGTGGGCCCATTTGCACCAAAGCACCGCGAATCGTCATGCCGGCCACCACCTTGCGGGCAATCGCGCCAGCCGCCACACGGGCCGCCGTTTCGCGCGCCGATGACCGACCGCCACCGCGGTAGTCGCGGATGCCGTATTTGGCATCATAGGTGAAATCAGCATGGCCGGGCCGGTAGCGCGTCTTGATAGCGCTGTAGTCCTTGGAGCGCTGGTCGGTGTTTTCAATGACGAGGCCAATCGGGGTGCCGGTTGTTCTCTGCACGCCATCCTCATCAACCATGACGCCTGACAGGATCTTCACCTGGTCGGCTTCGCGGCGCTGCGTCGTGTATTTGCTTTGGCCCGGCTTACGACGATCCAGGTCGCCCTGAATGTCGGCTTCTGTCAGCGGAACCAACGGCGGGCAGCCATCGACAATGCACCCAATGGCCGGACCGTGGCTCTCACCAAAGCTGGTGAAGCGAAAGAGATGACCGAAACTGTTGTGAGACATGAACGCCTGAACCTAGCAAAACTGCGTCGGTGCTACACCGGGCAGGGAAGGGCGTCAAACACCTGACACCGTGATCCGCCTATAGCCAGAACCCCTGGCCATCTTGGACAAGGTATATCTTGTCCTGCGGCACATCGAGCTGGGTGATTTCGTCGCCTGGCAAATCGAACAACAGGCCCCGCAAAGCCCGCGAAACGCCACCGTGTGACACGGCAATGGTTGGACGGTCGAGGCTCTTGAGCCAGGGCCCTATCCGCGCGGACAGCATCTGATAGCTTTCGCCATTCGGCGGCACATAACGCCATTTGTCAGCCTCGCGGTCATCGACCATTTGGGCGTTGCGGGCGCGCAGCTCCGGATAGGTGAAGCGCTCCCAATCGCCGAAGGAGATTTCCTTCAAGCGGTCGTCGATCGCAAAGCCAGCCTGCGGGTCGAGACCCATCTCCTGGCGTACAAGCCCCATGGTACGCAGGCACCGCCCGAGCGGCGAGGCCACGAAGGTAAAGTCGTCGAGCGAAAACTCGCCATCCTCAAAGATACCCTTCAAACGGCGGCCGTTGCGCGTCGCTTGGTAAGCGCCCGTCTCATTGATCGGAATATCCTGCGTGCCTTGCAGGCGACCTTCCTTGTTCCAGTCGGTCTGTCCGTGACGGATGAAGAAAAGCGGGTGAGAGAGTTCGATCACCTGGAACGAGCTATCAGTCTTTCACGACAGAAATATCGGGAGCATCGACAGCCTTCATGCCAACGACGTGATAGCCGGAATCGACATGGTGTACTTCGCCCGTCACCGCGCGCGACAGTGGTGACAACAGGTACACGGCGGCGTCACCCACCTCATCGATGGACACCGTCTTCTTCATGGGGGCGTTATACTCGTTCCACTTCAAAATGTAGCGGAAGTCGCCAATGCCCGACGCGGCGAGCGTTTTGATGGGGCCGGCGGACAGCGCGTTCACCCGGATGCCTTGGCCGCCCAGGTCAACCGCAAGATACCGCACGGAGGCTTCCAGCGCCGCCTTGGCAACGCCCATGACATTGTAATGCGGCATGACGCGCTCGGCGCCATAATAGGTCAGTGTGATGGCCGATCCGCCGTCAGTCATCAGCTTTTCCGCGCGCTGCATCAACGCGGTGAAGGAGTAGACCGAAATGTTCATTGATCGGTCGAAGTTTTCCGCGCTGGTGTCGACGTAGCGACCTGTTAACTCGTCCTTGTCCGAGAACGCGATCGCATGCACCAGGAAGTCGAGCTTGCCCCACTTCTTGGCCACCGCGTCCATTACGGCGTCCATGGAAGCAGGTTCTGTGACATCGCAATGTCCAAAGACGGTGCCTCCGAGCTCTTCTGCCAGAGGTTCAACGCGTTTTTTCAAGGCGTCGCCTTGATAGGTAAATCCAAGTTCAGCGCCATGCTCATGGCAGGCTTTTGCGATGCCCCAGGCAATAGAGCGGTTGTTGGCAAGGCCGAGGATAAGGCCACGCTTGCCTTCCATAATAGGACCAGACACGACGGAAATGCCCCTGTTTGCTGCAAAATGTGAATAGCGGACTGCGCCGGACTGGCGATCCGGCGGTACTTACCCTAGGAGTTTCCTCAGGAAAACCCCGCATAGGGCGCATAAATGTGGGCAAGAATGGTAAGAAAGGCGCGATGGATCAGGACCTTGTGAACAGCCTTCAGGAACTTGTCGGCGCGAGCGCTGTCATTACCGACCCCTCCGACCAGGCTCCCTTTTTGCACGAGTGGCGCGGTCTGTTTGTCGGCAAAGCGTCAGCCGTGGTCCAACCGCGCTCGGTTGATCAGATCTGTTCAATGCTGCGATACGCCAACGCGAATGGCATTCCCGTTGTGCCTCAGTCGGGCAACACAGGCCTTGTCGGTGGGCAGACGCCCGACACCTCCGGCAAGGCAATTGTGCTGTCTGTCTCCAAACTGAACCGCATCCGCGAGGTCGATCCATCGAGCAACACCATCACCGTCGATGCTGGCGTCGTATTGCAATCCATACAGGAAGAAGCTGATCGCGCTGACCGCCTGTTTCCGCTCTCACTAGGGGCTCAGGGCTCCTGCATGATCGGCGGCAATATTGGCACAAATGCCGGTGGAACGGGGGTTTTGGCCTATGGCAACACCCGTGATCTGGTCATGGGGCTGGAAGTTGCTTTGCCCGATGGGCGCCTGTTGAACGGCCTGTCCAAACTGCGCAAAGACAACACGGGCTACGACCTGAAGCACCTGTTTATTGGTTCGGAAGGCACGCTGGGCGTGGTCACAGGCGCGGTGCTGAAACTGTTCGCCAAACCAAAGGGCGTGCGCACAGCCTTCCTTGGGCTTGCCTCCCCCCATGAGGCCCTTTCCGTCTTTTTGTCGATGCAAGGCGCTCTTGGTTCGTCGCTGACGGGCTTTGAAATCATGCCGCGTCTTGGCATCGAGTTCGTGGTGCGACATGCCGATGGTATGCGCGACCCACTGCAGGACAGCCACCCATGGTATGTGCTCGCGGAGGTCTCCTCAGGGCGCAGCGAGGAGGAGGCGGAGCACAACCTGCTGCAAGGTTTGGAAACCTGCTTTGAACAGGGCTGGGTGAGCGATGCGGTCGTTGCCCAATCACTGCACCAGTCCAAAGCCCTCTGGGAGATTCGCCACCGTATGTCGGAGGTGCAAAAGGAAGAGGGCGGGTCGATCAAGCACGACGTATCAGTGCCGGTGGCCGCCGTCCCGCGTTTCCTCGACGAGGCCATCACCGCCGTGGAAGGCCTTGTTCCTGGGTGTCGGCCCATTGCCTTCGGCCACCTCGGCGATGGCAACATCCACTTCAATGTTTCGCAGCCCATCGGCGCAGACAAACAGGCCTTCCTCGACGGCTGGGATGAGATGAACCGGGTCGTGCACGATATCGTCACCGCCCAGGGCGGTTCGATCTCCGCCGAGCATGGGATCGGCCAGCTGAAGCGTGATCTGTTGCCCGGCGTGAAGGACCCGGTCGCTTTGGCGCTGATGCGCACACTGAAACAGGCCATCGATCCCAACGGGATCATGAACCCTGGCAAGCTGCTCTAGGCGCTAGAAAAGATCGAGCTGTGACTTGGAGGGCTCCGGTTCGGCCGGGGCCAGGGTGATCTCGGTCAGAAGCTGCGCGCCATCGACACCGGCCCGGTTGACCACCTTGTCAACCGGCCAAAGCTTCCAAGCGTCGGGCTGCGGCAGGCGAAGGGGCTCCAGCGCCATCGCACCATCCACCACTTTGCAATCGAGCCACGAGGCATAGTGTTCTTCCGGCACCACGATGGGCATGCGGTGGTGGATGTTGGCCACGGCACCGTCCGCATCTTGGGTTAGGATCGCCAGCGTTGACAGCACCTCGCCATCTTTGCCCGCCCATTCGTCGACGATGCCGGCCATTGCGAACAGGCCTTCATCGCCGTCAGCTTGTTTGCGATTCACCGCATAGGGCTGTTTGATCTTCCCTTCGCGGCGCCATTCATAAAAGTGCGTTGCGGGTACCAACACACGGCGATGGCGGATCGCATTGCGGAACGAGGGTTTGTCCAGCACCGTTTCTGAACGCGCGTTGATCAGAAGCTGCGCGTGCTCAGGATCCTTGTGCCAGGACGGGATCAGCCCCCAGCGCGCATAGTCGGCCCGGACTTCGCCGGAAAATTGGTGCACGAACAGGACAGGCTGCGTCGGCGCGATGTTGAAACGCGCTTCAAATGGCCCATCCAATGCGACGCCAAACAACCGTTCCACCGCCTCACGGGTCGCATCCAACACAAATCGTCCGCACATGGGGCCAATCCTTTCTGTACCAAACATGGTCAACGGTGCGGATGCATGCAAGCGCTTGCACAACCGTCTGGTAACCAATTGGCGGCTACTGTCGGGCATCTACGACTTCGTGTGTGTTTGCGTCGATGCTCGCTGTTCCGCCTTTTCATCCCGATCAATTGGCAGCCGCCAATATCAATCCTGTCAGCTATCTGGCAACGGATTATCTCAACCATTTCAATGAAGTGGTGATGTTGATGGAGATGGTGCCCGACATGCCAGACATGGCCGAAGACGTGCTGGCGTGGGAGCCTTGCGGCTACAAGGAGCATTTTGAGCAATCGGTCTTTGCCGACAAAGCGCTCGCGATTGAAGCGTATTCAGCGGCTCCATCACGCTCGCGCACCTCGCTTGAGGCGGTTGTCGCCGATTTGGACGCGCAGATTGTCGATGTGCAAATTCTGCTGTCGGGCCTCGATACTAGCGGCCCGATGGACCCGGCCCTTGCTGATCGGCTGATGATGGCCATTGTCAACGATTTGCGCCCGGCCATCGACAAGGCCAGCGCGATCATCAATGCCGTGGACGATGGCACGGCCATCGACGCCGCTAACGACGATGTGCATATGCGCGCGCAGGACGCCATCGACGAGATGTTCAGCTAGCGCGTTCGCGCCGACCTCGCAGCAAGTTGATCAGTGGTGTGTGGAACCTATCGTCAGGGCACGCCATGTGTAAGGCCGACACAAATGGAGGCCTGATGATATGTCCCCCAATTCCGCACACACCGCTGCGCGCGCTGAGGCACGCGCCATCGACCACCGCCAAAGCGTTCTTTGGAGGTCTACCCTTTTTGTCGTGGGCCTTGCGATGGTCGCGCTAACCGCGACCCAAGCGCTCGCGAATCCAGACCGTTGGGTACGAGAGGGCTGGGCAACAGATTTCTCCCAAACCACCATTAATCTCGATGATATTCTCGATGGCGGCCCGCGTCGCGATGGCATTCCGCCCATCGACGACCCAACCTTCACGCCTGTCTCCGAAGTCGACCATCTGGATCCGCTCGATCCGGTCATGAGCTTCACCCACAATGGCGAAACCCGTGCCTATCCACTGCGGGTTATGACCTTTCATGAGATCGTCAACGATGTTGTCGGCGGCGACCCTGTGGCGGTCACCTACTGCCCGCTTTGTAACGCGGCGATTGTCTTCGACCGCAATGTTGATGGCGAAGTCCTAAGCTTCGGAACGACAGGCAAGCTGCGCCTCTCGGACCTGGTGATGTACGACCGCTCGACCGACAGTTGGTGGCAGCAGTTCTCTGGCGAGTCCATTGCCGGATCATACGCGGGCACGGAACTCACCATGCTGCCGTCTCAGTTGATCTCGTGGGAGCGCTTCGCTGAAGCCAATCCAGATGCGTTGGTGCTCGATGATCCATCCAACTTCCGCCGCCCCTATGGCAACAATCCCTATGTTGGCTACGACACATCTTCCGCGCCGTTCCTGTTCCGTGGTGAGTTCCCGGAGGGTATCGCGCCGCTGCAACGGGTCGTCCTGGTGCGCAACGAAGGCGACGATTTCGCCATATCCACCGCCAAATTGGTGGAAGATGGAAGCTACGAGCAAGGCGGTGTCGAAGTACTGTTCGAGCCGGGCCAAGCATCCGCGTTGGACACCGGCCAGATCGCGCAAGGCCGCGACGTTGGCAACATCTCAGTGACCCGCAACGGCGAGCCGGTTGTGCACGATGTGACCTTCGCTTTCGTGGTCCACGCCTTCGAACCGGACCTTGAGATCATCCAATAACGCGCTTATGTCGGCGGCACCGATCAATTCGAATGGGTGCCGCCGATATGCCCTTTGCCCACCTTCCACACCGCGCTCTGATCCTGGTTGACGGTACAGACGCCGCTCACCTCCTGGAAGGCTTGATCACCTCGGAGCTTCCCTCTGAGGGCGAGGTGGTTGGTTCCGCCCTTTTGACGCCGCAGGGCAAAATTCTCTTCACTTTTCTTATTTCCCAGCACGGCGATGGCTTTGCTATCGAATGCGATGCTTCGGAGCGGCGGACGCTGCTGCAGCGGCTGACCATGTACAAACTGCGCGCGGATGTGACGCTCATCCCCAGCGATTTGCCCGTCCATGCCAGAGAGGGTGGCGGGCTGGTCGATCGCCGTCATGCCGACCTTGGCGTGCGGATCTATGGCGATGCCGATGTCAACGAAACACCCGGCGCCTACGACGCCAAACGCGTCCAGCTGGGTGTGCTGGAAGGGCCGACCGAGATCCTACCCAATCAAGACTTCCCGCATGATGTCGCGCTTGATCTGGTTGGCGCGGTCTCCTTCACCAAGGGCTGTTTTGTCGGGCAAGAGGTGGTTAGCCGGGTCAAGCACCGTGGCACCGCACGGCGCCGCCCGGTTTTGGTCGAGGGTGCGAACTTGGAGGTTGGCCAAACCGTTTCGGCTGGAGATCGCGAGGTTGGCACCCTGCGCTCCGTCGCTGGAGACAAGGCCATCGCGGTGGTCCGCATTGATCAGTTGAAAGCCGGCCCAACCACCATCAACGGACAGGCCGTCACGCTTGCCCTACCGCCCTATGCCACGTACAGCCTAGAAGCTGAGCCTACCAACGAAGACCAGCCAGCTTAGGAACTCCGGTGCCGCGCACCTCACGCCCCAGCGCACAAACTCCGACCAGCCGCGTGTGGCAGCGTATGCTGTCCGGGCGCCGCTTGGACCTTGCCGATCCGTCGCCCCTCGACGTTGAGATTGAGGACATTGCCCATGGCCTCGCCCGTGTCGCGCGATGGAATGGTCAAACGGTGGGTGATCACGCCTTTTCCGTGGCGCAGCACAGCTTGCTGGTGGTCGACTTGCTGGACGCCTTGCATGATGGCAAAACCCCGCCGCACCTGCGCTTGGCAGCCTTGCTGCATGACGGGTCGGAGTATGTCATCGGCGACATGATTTCGCCTTTCAAGACGCTGCTGGGTGACGGGTACAGGCAGATTGAGGACCGGCTGATGGCGGCCGTTCATTTGCGGCACCAATTGCCAGCGGCATTGCCAAACGCCGATCACAAACTGATCAAGCAGGCCGATGGCATCTCCGCTTTTTTGGAGGCAACGCAACTGGCAGGCTTCAGCAAGGAAGAGTCAGTCAAGCTGTTCGGTGCGCCACCCGCGCAATTTGTCGATTGGGTGCTCGCACCACTATCGGCGGTCGAAGCCGAACGTGCTTACCTCGCCAAACATGAAGAGCTGTTCGCCGATTACCTGGCGCAGCTCAACCAGCCTGCAGCCAAGCGGCGCCAAGCGGGACGATAGGGGGTCGCATGCTGTATGTTTGCTCTTTGCGGGCCATTCAAGCCGTCGCCGAAGTCACCGAGGCCTCCCACCTGCTCACTGTTATCTCGAGCGGCACTGAGGTTCAAAGACCGCCCAGCATTGCCGCTGAAAACCATCTCTTCCTCGAGTTCAACGACATCACAGCGCCAGCGCAAGGATTGGTGCCGCCCAGCCCTGCCCATGTCGAGCGTTTGATCGCCTTCGGCCGTTCCTGGGACCAGAAGGCGCCCATGATCGTCCATTGCTGGGCCGGCGTCAGCCGGTCCACGGCCGCGGGATATATTCTCTCTCATGCACTGACACCGCGCTGCGACCCCTATGCACTGGCCAAACTGCTGCGCGCCCGCGCGCCTTGGGCGACGCCCAACTCGCGCATGATTGCGTTCGCGGACAGTCTGCTCGGCGCAGACGGGCAGATGCGCGATGCCATCGCCGGGATTGGTCGTGGCGCCATGGCCTATGAGGGCAAGCCGTTCGAGCTTCCTGTTGGTGGCGGTGACGACAATGGTGGCCATGAGCAACCAAAGTGATCAGCGCCTAGGCATCGATCTCACCGCCGCGGTCACCGCGATGGTAGAGGGCTCGCCCTCCATCCTCACCGTGCCAACGCCGCCTGCCTTGGTCTCGCAAGGCGTCAACACAGCCCTGCCATCGGGGCCATTCTCACCGCTTGAACACCGCACACTGGAACTGGGTCTGCGCGGTTTTGTGGAAGCGCAAACCGGCTTCCGCCTGGGCTATATTGAGCAGCTCTACACCTTTGGCGATCGCGGTCGTCACGCCACAGCACCCTCGACGGCACCGCACATGATGTCGATCGGCTACCTGGCGCTCACCCGCGATGATGAGGTCGAGCGCGACAGCAAGAGCCAAGGCGATTGGTCCTGGCAGTCTTGGTACACCTTCTTTCCATGGGAGGATTGGCGCGCGGGCAGGCCGCCGATCTTGGATCAAGCGATTTTGCCTGCGCTCAACGATTGGCTCTCATCGCAGGAGGGCATTGAGCCACCTGGGCGCTCGCTTTCGCGCGACCAGCGCGTCGCAATGGCGTTTGCCAACACCGAAGCTGAGGGCGGCCCGCCTTGGGACGATGAGCGTGTGCTAGAGCGCTACGAACTGCTCTATGAAGCGGGGCTGATCACCGAGGCGTTACTGGACGGGCGGGAAGAACGGCCCAACATGCCCGCGCGCCCGCTTGGTCTCGCCATGGCGCTCGACCACCGGCGGATATTAGCGACCGCCATCGCCCGCCTGCGCGGTAAGATGAAGTACCGACCTGTGGTGTTTGAATTGATGCCCGACACGTTCACCCTGACGGGTCTGCAATCGGCGGTGGAAGCGATTGCCGGTCGCCGCCTGCATAAGCAGAACTTCCGCCGTTTGGTCGAAAATGCTGGCCTGGTGGAACCAACCGGTGGATCGTCACAAGCAACCGGTGGCCGCCCTGCCGCGCTTTACCGGTTCCGCCGCGATGTCATCGCCGAGCGCCCGGCCGCTGGGCTGCGGCTTGGCCAGCCGGTTGTGCGCTAGGTTTGGAAACCTTCTGTTAAAGGCTTGAAAAATCTTCGTTAACCGGTTTACCGGTCGTTTGTCATGCCTTGGATTTGCCGCACGAAAACCGCATTTGGTAACGGTATGTCGTGGCCTTATCTGCTATCCACTCGCCAACGCCAAGCAACACGATAATGGTGAGTTTGAATGCAGGGACCGAATGAAACAGACGCGCGCGCAGTGCCCCAGGGAGCGATGCCAGCGCACAAGGCACGACGTTTTTATCGTCGCTATGCGCAGACCCTTTTGGCGGTCACGGTACCCGCCATGGTGGCTGGGATGGTGACTGGTTTTTTGATCGCCGATCCGAAGCGCAATGTCGATCACGTGCATGATTTGGCGCAGCGTGCAGAGATGTTGCGCTATGCTCAAACGAAGATCCTGGTCAGCGAGCCGGTTCGCGTCAGCGCCGTACACGCGCCGGTGAGCGATTTGGATCTCGCGACGCGCTAACGCCTGACGGTCAGAGCGTGGCCACCATCCGACCGCGAACTTTTCCTTTGACGATCTGTTGACCCGTCTCAATCAGATCGTCAAAGCCAATATGCGTGGTCATGGCGTCGAGCTTGTCCATGTCCAGGTCTTTGGCGAGCTGATCATAGGCTGCCTTGCGCACGGAGATCGGCGTCATCACCGATTCCACGCCAATCAGCTGCACCGCCCGTAGAATGAACGGGTGCACGAACGACGGCAGGTCGCCGCCTTGAGCGAGGCCGCATGCCGCAACCGCGCCGCCATACTTGATTTGCGACAGGACGTTGGCGAGCGTTTTAGAACCAACGGCATCCACGGCCGCTGCCCAACGCTCTTTCGACAGCGGGCGCACATCCCCATTGAACTCGTTGCGGTCTACGATCTCTGCCGCGCCAAGCCCTTTCAGGTAGTCTTCCTCTTCCGGGCGCCCGGTGGAGGCGACCACATGGTAGCCTCGCTTGGCGAGGATCGCGATGGCGACCGACCCCACACCGCCGGCAGCACCCGTGACCAAGACAGGACCGTCATCCGGCTTCACGCCAGCCTTATCGAGCGCCATCACACACAGCATGGCCGTGTAACCTGCCGTACCAATGGCCATCGCTTGCGCACCGGTGAGGCTGGCGGGGCGGTGGATGAGCCAGTCGCCGGAAACCCGCGCGTATGAGGCGTAGGCGCCCATATGCCCTTCGCCGACACCAAAGCCGTTCAAGATCACCTCGTCACCGACAGCAAAATCGTCCCGGTCGGAGGCGATCACGGTGCCGGCCATATCAACGCCTGGGATCATCGGAAATTTGCGCGCGATCGGCGCCGAAGCCGTGACTGCCAACCCATCTTTGAAGTTCACCGTGGTATGCGTAACCTTCAGCGTCACATCGCCGGGCATCAGATCATCAAGGGTGATTTCCTGCACGACAGCGGGTTTTGCACGCCTGCCATCGTCGCTGGTGATCCAGATGGCGTTGAACGGTTCTGTTGGCAGGGTCATGGGCAGGGTCCTCTACTCAGCCGGAGTCGCCAGCGGACTGTCCGCGCGCGCCTCACGAATAGGCCAGTGTACGATGGCCGCAGCGATACCAAGGGCGATGCCAAGATACCAGACCACATCGTACGAACCGGTGCTGTCATATAGTCGACCGCCCAGCCAGACGCCCAGGAACGCACCCACTTGGTGGTTGAAGAACACGATGCCCATGAGCGTCGCCATGTAGCGCGGCCCGAACATGATCGCGACGAGCGCCGATGTCGGCGGCACGGTGGACAGCCACAAAAGGCCCATCACCGATGAGAAAACAAGCACCGACAAGGGGGTGATCGGCAGTAAAATGAACAAAACGATGGCCGCAGAGCGTGCCAAATAGATCAGCGCCAGGAAGATCGGTTTGGAGTATTTGCCAGCAATCACACCAGATGCGAGCGAACCGATCACATTAAACAGGCCGATCAAGGCCAGCGACCAGGCACCCAGCGCCGGATCCAGCCCAACATCTTCAATGAAGGCGGGCAGGTGCGCCGTAATGAAGGCAACATGGAAGCCGCACACGAAGAAGCCGATGACCAGAAGCACATAGGACCGGTGGGCGAAGGCCTGCTTCACCGCGTCGGTGAGGGTTTGGTCTTGGATATAGTCGGCGGCAGCCGCTTGATCTGATTTCCCGCGCAATGCCCAAGCGAGCAGGGGGATCGCCAGCATGATAACGCCGAAGAAGATCAGCGCTTGTTCCCAGCCATAGTTTTCGATGAACGCACGGCCCATCGGGGCAAATAGGAACTGGCCCATAGAACCGGCCGCGGTACCAACGCCGAACACAACCGAGCGCTTCTCAGGCGGTACGCGGCGCCCAAAGGCGGCCAGAACAATCGAGAAAGACGCCGCAGCCATGCCAAGACCAATCATCAGGCCGGCGGAGACGTGCAGCCAAAGCGGCGAGGGTGCGAAGGCCATGATGAGGAGGCCGCCAGCATAGATCAGCCCGCCGCCAGCAAGCACGCGCCCGGTGCCATATTTGTCGGCAATGGCGCCCGCGACAGGCTGCCCGACGCCCCACATGATGTTCTGGATCGCGAGTGACAGTGCGAAAATCTCACGCGACCAGCCTTGCGCCTCGGTCATTGGCACAAGGAACAGACCAAGCGCCGAACGCGGGCCGAACGACAAGAGCGAAATCAAACAACCCGCAACAATGACCAACCACAGCGCGGTGGTGGGCACGGACGAGCGTGAAGGGTTTTGCATGGACATGAGGCAGGGCCTTTACAACGTCAGCGTTTGAGCCACGCTTACAACGCTTCGGGCGCGACCTCCAATCGAAACTCCTGTGCCTTCAGTGAAAGTTTTTTCAACTGAAACCGGACGAGAGGCGCAAAGTCCCATCTTGTCATTTTTGTGAAATCAGACTATATTAAAACTCAAAGTGAGCATAAGTGCGGTTGTCTGATTTATGCTCAAAGTGAGAAATAGTGCGAAATCAGTGAATTAAAAGCTGCTTTCGCCGTCCCAAGGAGGCCCGGGATGGAAACTGCAACGCACGAAAAAGCGTTCACCCTCGAAAGCCCACGTACCATCACACGTGTACCAACGCCGGCCTGGCACGATGCGCCAATGCCTGCGCCTGCGCGCACGTTTGAGCCCCTACCTATGCCGGATTTGACCTACACCCCAGAGGTCGAAGCCGCTGTCGGCCATCTGTACGAGAAGATGGCGCACGCCATTCCTCGCATCGAGTGGCCCATCCACGCGCCGTACATCAAGGCAATCAACGCGCTGAAGAAGCAGCGCGGCGCCGTGATTTTGGCACACAATTACCAGACCCCGGAGATCTTCCACGGCGTGGCCGACATTGTGGGTGACTCGCTGCAGCTCGCCAAAGAGGCGACCGATGTCGAGGCCGACATCATCATCCAATGTGGTGTGCACTTCATGGCCGAGACGTCGAAGCTGCTGAACCCGGAAAAGACAGTTCTTATCCCCGACATGAAGGCGGGCTGCTCGCTCGCATCTTCCATCACCGGCGCCGATGTACGCGCTTTGAAGGCGGCGTATCCCGGCGTGCCAGTGGTCGCCTATGTGAACACCTCCGCCGATGTGAAGGCTGAGGTTGATATATGCTGTACCTCATCCAATGCGGTGCAGGTGGTAGAAAGCCTTGGCACCGACAAGGTGATCTTCCTTCCAGATCAATATCTCGCCCGTTGGGTCGCGACGCAGACCGATGTCGATATCATCGCCTGGAAAGGCGCATGCGAAGTGCATGAGCGCTTCACAGGTGAGGAACTGCGCGCCTTCAAGGAATCGGATCCATCGATCAAAGTGATTGCACACCCTGAATGCCCACCGGATGTCATCGCCGAGGCCGACTATACCGGCTCGACGGCTGGCATCATCGATTGGGTTGTGGAGCGCGGCGAGGGCAAGGTGCTCATGGTCACCGAATGTTCGATGGCCGACAATGTTGCGGCCGCCGCACCGGATGTGGAGTTCGTGCGCCCGTGCAATCTGTGCCCGCACATGAAGCGCATCACGCTGCCGAAAATCCTCGACACGCTGCTGACAATGGAAGGCGAAGTGTTGATCGCGCCGGAAATGGCCGCCCGCGCCCGGCAATCTGTCGAGGCGATGGTGAATCTCACCAACTGACACCGAATGAGAAATGGAGGCCGCGATGAGCGTCCTTGTTGATGATGTCGTGATTGTTGGCGGCGGGCTGGCCGGTCTGTTCTGCGCCTTGAAGATGGCGCCGCGCCCGGTCACGATCGTAACCGCGTCGCCCTTGGGCGAGGGGGCGTCCTCCGCCTGGGCGCAAGGTGGTATTGCCGCGGCCATCGCCGAAGGTGACACCTGGCAGGCCCACTTGAAAGACACGGTGAATGCTGGCGCTGGCCTGGTCGATGAAGCCATCGCCACCCTGATGGTCAAAGAGGCCAATGTCCGCATCGAAGACTTGCTGACCTACGGCGTACCCTTCGACCGGGACTTGCAAGGCAGGCTGACCTTTGGCCGCGAGGCCGCGCACTCGGCAGACAGGATCGTCCACGTTCAAGGTGACCGCGCCGGGGCCGCCATCATGGCGGCGCTGATTGATGCCGTCTCCAAAACGCCCTCCATCCGGGTGATTGAAAACCATGTGGTCGAGGCACTCCTGACCCAAGGCAGGCAGGTGGTCGGCATCCAAGCGCGCGGCGACAAGGGCAACGCCGAAGCCACCACAACATTCAGCACCCGCGCTGTTGTCCTCACCTCTGGTGGGACAGGCGGCCTCTACAGCATGACGACCAACCCGGTTGAAGCCCGGGGCCAAGGCATGGCCATGGCAGCCCGCGCCGGTGCGATCATCGCTGACGCTGAGTTTGTGCAATTCCACCCCACAGCGCTGTCAGTCGGCAAAGACCCGGCGCCGCTGGCCACCGAAGCGTTGCGCGGCAAGGGCGCAACCTTGGTGCATGCCGATGGATCGCGCCTGATGGAAGGCATACACCCCGATCTGGAGCTTGCGCCGCGCGATATCGTGGCGCGCGCCATCCACCGCGCTGTGCAGTCGGGCAAGGGTGCATTTCTTGATAGCCGCGACGCGGTTGGTGACACCTTCCCAGAGGCATTCCCAACCGTCTACGCCAGCGCGATGGAGGCGGGGCTTGATCCGGTCAAGGAGCCTCTGCCTGTCGAGCCAGCCGCGCATTACCATATGGGTGGTATCCTCACCGACGCCTTCGGGCGCACCTCCCTCGATGGGCTTTGGGCGGCTGGGGAAGTGTCCTCCACCGGTACCCATGGCGCCAACCGCCTCGCCTCCAACTCGCTTTTGGAAGCGGTGGTGTTCTCCGCGCGGATCGCCGAAGACATCGTGCGCATCATGCCCGTGCCGGAACTGCGCCACGCAGAGATCGGCGATTCCACTGGTTCTGTCGTGCTGTCGCACGCCGACGAGGAAGCGATGCGCGCTGTGCGGATGGTGATGGGCAAGCATGTCGGCGTCGAGCGCAACGGCGATGGCCTGTCGGCAGCAATGGAGACGCTGAACACCATCAAGGACAATGCGATCAACCTGTCGGTCCGCAACATGGCGCTCGCTGCCTGGATTATCACCGCAAGCGCGGTTATGCGCACCGAAAGCCGCGGCAGCCAGGCAAGGTCAGACTATCCGGACACCGACCCCTCCCAAGCGCATCGCTCGTTCTGGACGCTTTCCAATTTGCGCGCTGCCGTAGATGGTGCTCGGCAAGCAGCTTAGTCGCCATTTCCCGACCAGGATGGACACCCGATGACCCAACTTCCGCAGCCCTTGATAGATGAGGCCGTGCGCACGGCGCTGTTGGAAGATCTTGGCCGCGCTGGGGACGTCACGAGCCTCGCCACCTTGCCGCAGGGCGCGCAGGCCGAAGCGGTGATCCGCGCCCGCGAGCCAGGGACAATAGCTGGCTTGCCAATCGCCGCGTCGGCCTTCCGCCAGATTGGTGACCATTTGGCCTTCTATGCCGAAGTTACCGATGGCGACCGGGTCGAACCTGGCGCCATTGTAGCGCGCATTGCCGGGCCTGCCTTGTTGCTTCTGTCAGCGGAGCGCGTGGCGCTCAACTTCTTGACCCACCTGTCGGGCATCGCCACAGCCACACGGCGCTTTGCCGATGCAATCGCCCACACGCCGGCCAAAGTGACCTGCACCCGAAAGACCCTGCCGGGTTTGCGCTCGCTGCAGAAGTACGCGGTGCGCACGGGTGGCGGGTCGAACCATCGCTATGGGCTCGATGACGCCATTCTCATCAAGGACAACCATGTCGCGGTATGTGGCGGTGTTGTGCCTGCCGTTCAGGCTGCCCGCGCATACGCTGGGCACCTGATGGCCATCGAGATTGAGGTTGATAGCCTTGATCAGTTTGCGGAGATCCTCGCCCGGCCGGACACAGAGCGCCCGGATGTCGTCATGCTCGACAACATGACCCCGGTTCAGCTCGCAGACGGCGTGGCCATGAACAAAGCGGCCCCGGGCAAACCGGTCACGCTGGAAGCCTCTGGCGGTATCAAGCTCGACACAATCGCTGCCGTCGCAGAAAGCGGTGTCGACTACATCTCGTCAGGCTGGCTCACCAGCTCCGCCCCATCGCTCGATCTGGGGCTCGACATCGACATCCGCTGATCGCCTGCGTCGCTGCGCGGCGCGACTGTGGCAACTGGAAATACGCCGGGGAAAGGCCGCTTAGGCTGATTTTTCGAACGCCAGTACTTTGGAGAAGAAGGCTGTATCCTCGTGCACGACACGCAGGCCCGCCGTCTCGAACAGGTCAATCAGGTCGGTCTTGGCGTAGGTCGTGTAGTAGGGCTCGTGGAAGAGCTGCGGAAACAGCTCAAGCAGCCCGTCATAGGCGGGCGCATCGCCCGGTTGTAGGCTGTCGACAAAGACAAACAATCCGCCCGATTTCAGCACCCTGGCGATTTCCGTCGCCACGGCGACGCGGATCCTCGGCGGCAATTCGTGGAACAGGAACACAGCCGAGGTGAGGTCGAGCGCCCCATCGCCAAATGGCATGTCCTCGGCTTTTGCGACCATTCCCTGGTGATGCCGCGCGCGCTTGAAACGGCCCAGCGCATGGTGGGTGTAAGATTCGGACAGGTCCAGCGCCGTGATTGGCAGGCGCGGATAGGCCTGAGACAGGGCGTCGGCGAAATTGCCGGGGCCGGTGGCGATATCAACGGCCCGCACCTTGCGCTGATCCTTGCCCGCCATCCACCGCGCAATGGGCACCAACCCCATACGGCGCATGGCGGTGGTCGCGCCCGAAAACAGCACTTCCACCTGCGTGTCGTACAAACGCGCGGATTCATCGCTCATCCAGCCATCGGTCTGGAAGTGGAAATTCTGTTGGTAGTAGCGCGGGCGCTTCTCGGCGCCCTCGGCGTCGCGCGCTTCCTGATGGGATTTGTCGGCCCGGCGGCGCGCGACGTTGGGAAGATCATCAAAGAAGGCTCGCGCATCGCGCACCCGGTCGAGCCAGCTTTCCTCCCGGCGCGGTGCCGGGTAGATGCCCGCTTCAATGTTGGCGAGGTCACGCATGGAAAGCGCCGCCACATCGCGCAGCAATTGCGGAACGTCAGGCACCTTGGAAGAGGGCGGCGTCACGTCCGGCTTCAGCGTCGGGTCGCGTTCGACGGCGCGCTTCTGGATTTGCCGCATCCGGTAGGCTTGCCCAGCATACCAGGCGACGCGCGCGCCTTGGCGCGCAACATAGCGGGTGCGGGTCGCAAGCTGGCCGAGGCCAGGTCGACGGCGCGTTTCAGAGGACGACTGGGCCATAGACGCTCCTTTGCCTACCCAACAGATTGGGGCAGAGGACGGGTCGCGGCAAGGGCTTAAGGCGCGGCGATATCGCCGCACCGCTTGCTAGCCGCCGAGGCGCGCCAACCGTTCCAGCTTGGGAAACGCCGTTTCCGGGCTCTCCTGGTAGGAGATGGTGCCGACCAATTGGTTTTCCTGGTTCATCAGGAACACGGATGCTGTGTGGTCCATCGTGTAGTCGCCATCGTCCAGTTCGACCCGCCGCGCATAGACGCGGAAATTCGCCACCGTCTCGTCGATCGCTTCGCGCGACCCCGTCAGGCCGACAATGCGGTCGGAGAAGGCTTCCACATATTGCTGCATGAACTCAGGCGTGTCGCGCTCCGGGTCGACCGACACCATCATGGTGTGGATGTTGTCGGCCAACGGGCCAAGCTCATCCAGATAGGTGCTCAGTTCAAAAAGCGTGGTTGGGCAGACATCTGGGCAGTAGGTGAAGCCGAAAAACACCGCTTTGGGCTTATCGGCGAAGTCCTGCTCGGTGACGGTCTCGCCAGTATCGGAACGCACCAGGGTGAACGGCCCGCCAATGGTTTCGACGCCCTCATAAAGCGCCGTCTGGTCGGGCGCTTGGCCGCGGAAATAAGCGTAGCCGAGGAAACTGCCCATCCCGACGAGAACCAGGGCAACCAAGCCCCACAGCGTGTAGCGAACGGCCTTCATCAGTTGGTCTCCCCGTGACCTGCACCATGGCCACCACCCATGTTCATGGTGCGCACCCGCACCGGCAAGGTGATCTCGCGGCTCTCACCACCCTCAAACACCAGAGTCACCGGCACCTCTTCACCCTCTGTGAAAGGTTGAGTGAGGTTGAGGAACATCACATGCATCCCGCCCGGTTCAAGGTCGATCTGGGTCTCGCTTGGCACCTCGATGCCATTGTCCAACTCGCGCATGCGCATCACGTCATTGTCCATGGTCATGGTGTGCAACTCAACGCGTTCCGCCACCGGTGAACTCGCCGAGATCAGGCGGTTTGGCGCATCGGCATAATTGTAGAGCGAGAAGAAGCCGCCCGCGTTGCGGGCATTGGGCGGCGTTTCGAACGCACGGCGGTTGAAGACGTGCAAATCGCCAATCGAAATGGTGTCCGCGCCATGGGTGGAGACAATGTCCTGCATCGCGGATTGGCCGCAGGCATGGTCAAAGGCAGACGCAGATAGGGGCGTGAACGAGAGCGCGACAGCGCTGGCGGCTAGCAGAAGAGATTTCATTTTAGGTCCTTCACAAGGCTGGAAAAGTATCGGGGTCAGCTGTGAAGGGTGAGGGGTGGTCCGCGTGCCGGCGGTGGGCCGGTGGCCTCTGCCTGCCAGAGCAACGCGCGATTGGCGGGCAGTGAGGACGCGCTAGATACAAGTCCCGGTACTGTGATGCTTGGCTGAGGCGGCTCAAGTACCGCGAGCCCTGTCAGCGTGCAGGGGCAGAAGGCCGGGTCACCGGCGGCGTCTGACTGTGGGTCCGCGGTGTCGGAAGACGCGCCCAGGCAAATCGAAAGGCCGCTCTCGGCGGCCAAGACGGGGGACGCCGCCAGCACGACGCCCACGAGCTGTTGCGCCAGCACAGCGCACAGCGCGAGCGCCACAAACGGGTGCTTCAAAGATCGCAAGGCGTGAGTCAGCGACATGCCGCGCTTATGCGCCGCGCGGGGCGGTTCGGCAAGCTAGCGTGTTGCCGCAGGCTGCTTGTCGCTAGGCAATGGCCGGGAGGGAATCCTGCGGGACCGCTTCGCGGCCAAGCAGGCGGAAGACAGCAGCCACAATGCCCGCATCGTCGAGACCGGCGACCGCCACCATCTTCTCTGGCTTGTCCTGATCGATGTAGCGATCCGGCAGCGTCAGCGTGGCGAGTTTCAGGCGTCCATCCAGCAGGGCTGCATCGTTCAGCGTATGCAGAACGAACGAGCCAAAGCCGCCGACTGAGCCTTCTTCGACCGTGATCAGCACCTCATGTTCACGCGCAAGACGGGTGACGAGATCGACGTCCAAAGGCTTGGCGAAGCGGGCATCAGCAACCGTGGTGGGGAGACCTTCGGCTTCCAGCGTGTCGGCTGCCTTCAGCGCATCCTTCAGGCGACCACCCAGCGACAAGATCGCCACGGTGGACCCTTCTTTGACGATGCGGCCTTTGCCAATCTCCAGGATCGAACCACGGTCTGGTAGATCGACGCCAACACCTTCACCGCGTGGATAGCGGAAGGCGATCGGGCCTTCGTCATAAGCGGCAGCGGTGCGCACCATGTGGACGAGGTCGGCCTCATCACCAGCGGCCATGATGGTGAAACCAGGCAGGCAGCCAAGATAAGCAATATCAAACGAGCCGGCATGGGTCGGTCCGTCCGCGCCCACCAGGCCAGCCCGGTCAATCGGGAAGCGCACCGGCAGGTTCTGGATCGATACGTCGTGGACCACCTGGTCGTAGCCACGCTGCAAGAAGGTGGAATAGATTGCGCAGAAGGGTTTCATGCCTTCGCTGGCAAGGCCCGCCGCAAAGGTCACGGCATGTTGCTCGGCGATGCCAACATCAAAGGTGCGCGTCGGGAAGGCTTGCCCGAACAGGTCGATGCCGGTGCCGCCTGGCATGGCCGCCGTAATGCCGACGACGCGGTCATCTTCTTCGGCTTCACGCACCAGCGATTGGCCAAACACGCGTGTATAGCTCGGCGCATTTGGCTTCGATTTGGCCTGCTCACCAGTGACCACGTTGAACTTGGAAACGCCGTGATATTTGTCCGAAGACGCCTCTGCAGGGCCGTAGCCCTTGCCCTTTTGCGTGCGAATGTGGATCAAAATCGGACCCTGTTCGGAGTCGCGCACATTCTCAAGCACTGGCATCAGATGATGCAGATTGTGTCCATCAATCGGCCCAACATAGTAGAAGCCAAGCTCCTCAAACATCGTCCCGCCGGTGAAAAACGAGCGTGTGAATTCCTCGGCCTGCGCCGCCTTTTTGTGCCAGTAGGGCGGCAGCTTTTTGGCGATGCCTTTTAACCCCTCACGCACCGAGCGATAGGTTTTGCCCGACACCAGGCGCGCCAAATAAGCGCTCATCGCGCCGGTTGGTGGCGCGATCGACATGTCGTTGTCGTTGAGGATGACGATCAGGCGCGAATCCATCGCACCGGCATTGTTCATGGCTTCGTAGGCCATGCCAGCCGACATCGATCCGTCACCGATCACCGAGATCACATTGTTGGTGCCACCGCGCAGATCGCGCGCCACCGCCATGCCCAAACCCGCAGAAATCGAGGTCGAGGAGTGCGCCGCGCCGAAGGGATCGTACTCACTTTCCGCGCGCTTGGTGAAGCCAGACAGCCCGCCGCCCTGGCGGATGGTCCGGATGCGATCACGCCGCCCGGTGAGGATTTTATGCGGGTAGCATTGGTGCCCAACGTCCCAGATCACACGGTCCTGCGGCGTGTTAAATACAGCATGCAGCGCCACCGTCAGTTCGACAACGCCTAGACCTGCACCCAGATGGCCGCCGGTGACGGAAACAGCCGAAACCATTTCCGCGCGCACTTCGTCAGCAATCTGGTGCAGTTCCTCGTAGGATCGGCCGTGCAAGTCGCCCGGCTTTTCCAACGAGTCTAGGAGGGGGGTGTCGGGGCGTTCTATCAAGGTCATGTCGTCACATTAGCGCATCTGTTGAACTTGCGAGACGCGCCGTAATGACGCGTAGGGGGAACGAGAACCTCCACCCTACGCCCATTTTGAGTGTAAAGCTAGAGTGACACTCAAATTGTCTAATACTTTTGACACTCACGTGCGCAGTGGCCTCAATCCGGCAGCGGAATGAAGTCTTCCTCGTCACCGGGAACGATGTCGAAGCGGCTTTCTTTCCAGTCCGCTTTGGCTTGTTCAATCCGTTCCTTCGACGAAGACACGAAGTTCCACCAGATGTAGCGCTTGGAGTCCATCGGCTCGCCGCCCACGATGATGAAGCGCGCATCGCTTGCCGCCGTCACCTTGATGGTATCGCCCGGCCTGAAGACAAGAAGCTGACCAGGTCCGAAGCGGTCACCGGCAATGTCGATCTCGCCTTTGATGGTGTAGATGCCGCGCTCGTCATAGGTCGGGTCGAGCGGTAGCGACGCTCCCGCGCCCAACACGGCGTCGGCATAAAGCGTTGGCCATGCCGTCTCGGTTGGCGCTTTCACACCTGCAACCTCTCCCGCGATGACACGCACTGAGACGCCATGCTCGGTCACGAAGGGCAGTTCGTCGGCGCTGTAATGCGTGAACGCAGGCGCGGATTCCTCATGGCTTTCGGGCAGCGCCACCCAGCTTTGGATACCGAACAGCTTCGGTCCCAGTGCTTTTGCGGCCTCGCTCGTGCGCTCGGAGTGCACAATGCCCTTGCCCGCATGCATGAGGTTGAGCGCACCGGGCTCGATGGCGAGTTCCGTGCCAAGGCTGTCACGGTGCAGCACTTCGCCTTCAAACAGATAAGTCACGGTGGCGATGCCAATGTGTGGGTGAGGGCGCACATCAATGCCATTGTCGCCCACTAGAAATTCAGCCGGACCCATCTGGTCGAAAAAGATGAAAGGTCCTACCATTTGGCGTTGGGCAGAGGGCAGTGCCCGGCGGACCTCAAAGCCACCAAGATCGCGCGCACGCGGCACAATCACCGTTTCGATCGCATCGCAAGATTTTGGGTCGCCCAGTTTGGGATCAAGATCAGGTTGCCAGCTCATCATCTTAGCCTTCCAAGCCAATATGTTCGTTGGCCAACAGGTAGGATACAAAATGCCCTCTGTCGATGAAACAGAGGGCGACGCACTGTCTCCAATTATGCGACAATAAAAAGGCCAACTTACAGGCTCAGCGCGGCGACCATCATGCAGCCAAGGCCGATATAGCCGGGCAGGGCGTCGGACAGCGACAGCTGGCGTTGCAGCAGCGCTTGGCGTGGATTGTTAGGGTCGACTTTCACCGTCAGGCGGGCGTGCAGTGGGAAGCGCTCAAGATAGGCATTGCCTTCTTCTTCGGTGGCGAAGAAGGGTCCGCGTGTCGCCGAAAAGCGTTCACCAACATAGGTTTGGTCATCGACATCGTAGGCATAGCGAATGATCGGACGAAAGCCGCTCACCTGCTGCCAGGGCCGGGATAGGGGAGCGCGCTGATCAGGCGCCAAGTCAACGCCGCGCACGGTGCCGGGGACGGTTTTCCACGCAGCGCTAACGATCCAGTCGCGGATGAGAAACAGCCAGCCGCCCAAGATCACAAGGCTGCATAGCAAAGCGAACGGTCCCACCATGGTGGGCGCCCCTAAGGATCCAGCGGTTCGGTGCCCGCCACTTCACCGGACGAGGACAGCCGGATCTTCTCAACACGTTCTTCTGCCGCTTTCAGCAACGCTTCGCAGCGGGCTTTCAACGCTTCACCGCGCTCGTAGATGGCGATGGAATCGTCGAGGGCCACATCGCCGCGCTCCAGGCGATCAACAATGCGCTCCAGTTCGGCCATGGCCGTCTCGAAGGTAAGGCTGTCTACCGCGGGCTGTTCGGTGTCGCTCATAGGTGTACTCCTCGCCTCTGTGAGTGCAGGCAACGGCCCGGCAGGTCAAGCATACCGGGCAAATTAGGTTTGGATGACGGAGTGGAGAGATCAGCGGATATCGACCCTACCGGGCGAACTGAACCGGCGTGGACTGTTGCACAGGTTGGAGTACTCTTTTCTTTCCCCACCAAACCTGCAAAGCACCATCTGGAATGAGGCGACCAAAGACTGGGGCTCCATAACCTTGGACAACGCGCGGTCAGACACCACCGACAGCGAGAGCGGCGCCGTTCTGTTTGCCGACGTGTGTGGAAGCACGCCGCTCTATCAGAGGATTGGCAATCGCCAGGCCGCCGTTACCATCGGCGCCTTTCTGGAACGTTTGAAGGTCATCGTGGAGCGGCACAATGGCGTCTTCGTGAAATCCGGCGGCGACGACATCTTGTGCTGGTTTTCCAGCTCCAATGACGCTCATCTGGCCGCTTACGAGATGATTCAGGCCACTGGCGAAGGTGGTCTCAAAGTGCATGCGGGCCTTGAGGCGGGCATCTTCGTTTGCGTTGACAATGACATTTTCGGTGACTGCGTGAATGCGGCGGCTCGCTTGTGCGCCTTGTCCAATCCGCGCGAGTTGCTGGTCGGCGACGTGTCTTACGCGCACCTTTCGCCTGCTAACCAGAAACCTTATGTCAGCATCTCGCCGTTTCGACTGACAGGGCGGCGCGAAGCCTCTCCGGTCTACTCGCTGCAATTGGATAGCGGCAGCGATCGTACGCAGATTTTGGACCTGGATCTCAACCAGCACGCCACATCTCGCGCTCTGATCGAGTATGATGAACGGCGTTGGGAAATCACTGAAAGCAAGCCACTAAGTGTCGGGCGCTTGCCGGAAAACGCTCTGCAGATCCTTGTGCAAACTGTCTCGCGCCAGCACGCAACAATCCGGGTGGTCAATGGCCTGGTGGAGTTTGAAGACCACAGCTCTTCAGGAAGCCTCGTTGTCAGACAGTCTGGCGAGAAACTGGCTGTGTTGCGACGAACTGTGGTTTTGAGCGGGGCCGGGACAATCTACCTGGGTGTGAAGACCGACGATCCAAACGCACCGCAACTTACCTACCAGATTGCACCGGATTAGACGCGGCGCCGCAAACGTTGTGTTCGGCCTTCAAGCAGCCGCCAGCACGACGGCGGCTTGGCTCATTGGCTGCTGAACAGGAAAGGTGCCGTATTGTCGTCGGTCTCCAAAACGCTGGTGGTCCTGCGCAGGTTGTGTGCCTGGGCCTCAGCGCCGTTCGCCGCGATGGTTGCCAGCCTCCGCTTGACCGGCCAGGGCTTCAAGCTCGGCGTTGGAGAAGGCCCGGCTGCGGGTTAGGAACCGCCGTTCCCGGCCATTGTCCAGGCTAAACATACCGCCGCGCCCGGGCACCACATCCAAGATGAGCTGTGTGTGCTTCCAAACCTCAAACTGAGGGCCGGAGATATAGACCGGCACAGTATCGATGTGCCCTAGGCAGACATCGTTCGCACCCAGCGGAAACTCTGCGGCCGGGTAGCACATAGGCGATGAGCCATCGCAACAACCACCCGATTGGTGAAACAGGATATCAGCATGGTCGTGCTGGATCTCAGCTATCAGATCGCGCGCTGTTGCCGTGGCCGTCACGCGCAGGAGTAAACCTGTCTCTGGGTCCGTTTCGGCCGGGTTGATGCCCAGGGCGGCGCAAGCGTTTTCAATATCCTCAACCATCATCCAATCTCCTGTTAGGGCAGAAAACTGCCGGGCCGTAGCCCGGCAGTCGCTCGGTTCACTTAGGTGAGGGGAGTGGCTCAGCTTAGGCCTTAGAAAAAGCCCAGCTTGTTGGGGTTGTAGCTCACCAGCATGTTCTTGGTTTGCTGGTAATGGTTGAGCATCATCTTGTGCGTTTCGCGCCCGATGCCGGACTGCTTGTACCCACCAAACGCCGCATGGGCAGGATAGAGGTGATAGCAGTTGGTCCACACGCGCCCGGCCTTGATGGCCCGGCCAAAGCGGTAGCATGTGTTCGCATCGCGGCTCCAAACACCGGCGCCGAGGCCGTAGAGCGTATCGTTGGCGATCTCCAAGGCCTCGTCTTCGTCCTTGAAGGTCGTCACCGAGACGACAGGACCGAAGATTTCCTCTTGGAAGACGCGCATCTTGTTGTGACCGCGCATGATGGTTGGTTCGATATAGTAGCCGCCGGCCAGTTCGCCTTCCATTTGCTTGGCCTTGCCGCCGGTGAGAATTTCGGCACCTTCCTGGCGGCCAATATCGAAATAGGAGAGAATTTTTTCCATCTGCTCCGACGAGGCTTGGGCACCCATCATGGTGTCACCGTCGCGCGGATCACCCTGAATGATGGCCTTCGTGCGTGCCAAGGCGCGCTCCATGAACGCGTCATAGATGTTCTCATGGATCAGGGCACGGCTCGGGCAGGTGCAAACCTCGCCTTGGTTGAGCGCGAACAACACAAACCCTTCGATGGCCTTGTCGAAATAGGCATCATCTTCACGCAGCACGTCTTCAAAGAAGATGTTCGGCGACTTGCCGCCCAACTCCAGCGTCACCGGGATGATGTTCTCGGTTGCGTATTGCATGATGAGGCGGCCTGTGGAGGTCTCGCCGGTGAAAGCAACCTTGGCGATCCGATCCGACGTCGCCAGCGGCTTGCCAGCTTCGAGACCGAACCCGTTGACGATGTTGAGGACACCGGGAGGAAGCAGGTCAGCGATCAACTCGCAGAAGACCATGATGGTTGCTGGGGTCTGCTCGGCCGGTTTCAGAACCACGCAGTTACCGGCAGCCAGCGCCGGAGCCAGCTTCCATGCGGCCATCAACAGGGGGAAGTTCCAAGGAATGATCTGACCAACCACACCCAGCGGCTCGTGGAAATGGTAGGCAACGGTGTCGTTGTCCAGTTCGCCCATTGTGCCCTCTTGGGCGCGAATAACAGACGCAAAATAGCGGAAATGATCGATCGCCAGGGGCAAGTCTGCAAGGCGGGTTTCGCGGATGGCTTTGCCATTGTCCCAGGTTTCGCAGATGGCGAGCAATTCCAGGTTGTTCTCCATCACTTGGGCAATGTTCAAAAGGGCATTGGCGCGATCGGTAACCGATGTCTTGCCCCAGGCATCTTTGGCCGCATGGGCTGCATCCAGCGCCGCGTTCACATCACTGGCGTCTGATCTGGCAACCTCGCAGATCACACCGCCAGTCACGGGTGATGTGTTGTCGAAATAGCGCCCGCTTTGAGGTGGAACGAATTGTCCACCGATGAAGTTGTCATAGCGGCGTGCAAATGGCGAAAAGTGTGTTCCGGCGTCGATAAGTGTTTGGTCGTTCATGATGAACCCCCGATGTTAGCGTTTCTCTCCAAGGGCGAGGGAGGTCTTTCAGCCTCTTTGCCCGGCGTCCGATCGGCGCTGCCAATCTGACGTCTATGGTCGATGCAGAAAGGTGGGTTTGTCAGGACGGGTGTGTGCGTTTGGACGGCTGGTGTGTCTCACCAATGAGACACTTGTAGGCTGCCATTTGCCGTTTCTTGCAATTGCGAACTTACTTGTTGCAGGTGCGAGTGCGCTATGCGGCCGAACAGACGGACCAGCGGTGGCCGCTCTAGCTGGTCTTCCCAGCGATGTTCAGCTGCTTCATGCGCCGATAGAGTGTGGCGCGGCCAATACCAAGCAGGCGCGCCGCAGCCGAGACATTGTTGCCCGTTCTGGCAAGCGATCGAATGATCTCGCTGCGCTCGGCGCTTTCAAGGCCTTCGCCCGCTTCCGATTGCCCGAACCAGTCCGACGCCGGTCGCGGCGACAGCGACGGGTCGTCCTTGATCCCAAACTGTTTGCGCGCGGCGCGCGTTGCACCAACCACAAGGTCGTCAGCGTCGACGGCAAGGAAGGACCCTGGCGCACCTCCGGCAAGCAATCTGGCGTTCGGGAAGCTGTGCTGAAACAGGCTGGTCTCAATCGTCAGCGCCGTTTGGCTGACAGCGTGCGCAATCAGTTTTGACATGTCGCCGGTACGGTCGGACCGACATGAAGACACATCCAAAGCCGCTATTAGCTCGCCATCTGGGCCGAAAATGGGGGCGTCCATACAGCTCATATCGGTGTTGCGCGTATGAAAGTGTTCGCGCCCATGGATGCTTACGTGGCGCGCTTCGGCGAGACACGTACCGATGCCATTGGTCCCCTCAAAGGCTTCCGACCAAACAGCGCCTTGGGTCAGCCCCCAGCGATCAAAGATGCGCTGATCCCCGTCGGAGACGCGCTCGGCGACAACCACGCCGTCGGCGTCTGTCAGCAAAACGCAACACCCGGCCCCACCCACAAGTGCAAACAAAGCGTCGAGGTTGGGACGTGCCAAACTTACCAACAGGCCCTGCGCTTCACGTCGGGCGTTGATATCGGCCTGCTCAAGGCGTGCGGGGGCGGATTGTGTGGTGGGGTGCAACCCGTGGCTCAGCATTGACCGACGCCAGCTTGCGGCAAGCCGAGAAAGTGCGGCGCCACCGCGCGCCTGAACAGTCTCCTCAATTAGGTCTGCATGATCGGCCAAAGCACGGTCCGTCTTTCACTTGCCCTAAGGTCAAAGACTACGCGTTGTTGTGGTCGTGGCTATTGATACATCTACCTAGGCAATGGAAACGTTCGCGTCACGTCAGGTCTGGCCAAGGTCGCCGTGCCGGTCTGCTATGGGCAGGAAACGAGCCTTAAGCCTGCATCAAGGTCGAGACATGCGCCGCGACTGAGCGCGATAAACCCTGAAGGTCGTAGCCACCTTCCAGCAGCGAGACGACGCGGCCACCGGCGGTCTTTTCGGCCAACTCCATCAGCTGTTCGGTCACCCAAACGAAATCCGGCTCATGCAGATGAATGTTGGCCAGTGGGTCGCGGCTGTGCATGTCAAACCCGGCGGAGATGACCACCAGATCGGGGTTGAAGTCATAGAGGCGTGGCATGATCGCTTCTTCGATCGCACCGTTGAATTGCTCGGCGCCATCGCCGGACGCCAGTGGCGCGTTGACGATCGTGTTGTGCTCGCCGGTGTCACTTACCGCACCGGTGCCCGGGAAAAGCGGCGCCTGATGTGTTGAGGCATACATGACGGTGGCATCGTTCCACAGAATGTCCTGCGTCCCGTTGCCGTGATGGACATCGAAGTCGATGATCGCCACGCGCTCGGCGCCGTGGGCTTTTTGGGCATGGCGCGCGGCAATGGCCGCATTGTTGAAGAAGCAGAACCCCATGGACTGCGCGTACTCGGCATGGTGGCCCGGTGGCCGCGACGCTGAAAAAGCGTTCTTCACTTGGCGGGTCATCACTTCATCGACCGCCTGACAGGCAGCGCCAACCGCCCGCAGGGCAGCCTCCCAGGTGCCGGGCGAGACGGTGGTGTCAGCATCGATACGCACCAGCCCCTCGTCGGGGCAAGCATCGCGAATGCCGGTGATGTAGTTGATCGGGTGCGCCAGCTCGATCTGGTCAAGTGTCCCCCAGGGCGCCACATCCCGGCACAAATCCATGAACCGCTCATCTTCCAGCGCTCGGTCGATGGCGCGGATGCGGTCAGGCCGCTCCGGATGGCCAGTGGGGGTGGCGTGATCGAGATAGGATGGATGCGACAGGTAGAGCGTTTGGTGCATGAAGGTCCCCGGCGTATCCTTAAAAGGCCTGATTGTTCGTCACCCCCTCTTCGGGCGGGCTTGGTCGTGTCATCACCCTGTCATAGCTGGGGTTGCGGCATCAACCTTTGTGAAGGATCAAGCATCTGGGGCGATCGAAGCTACTTTTTTCACTGACCATTACGTTAGGGAAATTTAGGGGTATACATGAGGGAAAAGGGCCATATAAGTAAAAGCCAAAAATAGTAAGTATATCTTTCAATTATATTCAAACTTTGAAGGTGTACATTTGTTCGCAAATAGAACGGGTAGTTTTCCGCCTTCAGAATTCGGTAAGACATGCTGGTGTAACTTCGCTTACGAACTTGAGTGCGAGTTGGTATGCGCGTCCTTGCAATCTGCGATGGCTCGAAAGAAGCCAAAGCTGCGGTAGCCCTTTTTGACGGGTATGCCCATGTGGATCTGCGCCCACTTGCGGGCCTCTCAGAGCCGCTTACCTATCGTCCAGACTTGGTCCTGATCGCTTTGGCAAAGGTAAGCCCGAAGCTTATGCAATCCTTGCCCGATCAGCTCACTGCCGCGAATGTCGGCAAACGCCCCAAAGTGGTCTGCCTGCCGGTACGAGACAAAGCCCGCCTTGCCAGCGAGATACGCTATCTCGACGCGCAAGCCGTCTCCTTCCCCATCGATCGAGACACCTTGTTTGGGGCGATCCGTAAAGCCGACCCAACGCTAAAAATGCAGCCGATGGGCAAGAAGTCGCCCGAAAAGGTTTCGCACGATCTGTCCAACACCTTTTCTGCTATGTTCCGCAGTGGAGGCTCGCCCGCAGAACATATTCAGATGATTTCTGCGTCTAGCGAGGATGTGGATCGCGCATTGGCCGAGTATGGCATCGATACCTGGCTTTCTTCGTTCGCTCGGCACCATTCCTGTTCGACCCGCCACTGCATGGGTGTCACAGGCTATGCGTGGCAATGGGCGAGCCTGCTTGGCTTTTCCGACACCGACCGCGAACACTTTACCAAAGCCGCGCTGCTGCATGATGTCGGCAAAGCCGCCATTCCCATCAAGATTGTCGACAAGGCCGGACGTCTGTCAGACGATGAGCAAACAGTCGTCAGCACCCATGTTGAGCAAGGTATGATCATGCTGGACGAGTACGGGAAGGCCAGCCAGCTCATCAGGGACATTGCTTTGCAGCACCATGAATTGCTCGATGGCTCCGGCTACCCCCACGGTTTGAGCGGTTCCGACATCAGCGATCCGGTGCGCTGCATGACCATTGTCGATGTTTATAGTGAACTGGTCGACAACCGTTTCCTACAGGATCGCCTGAAGCCCGAAGACGCCTGGGACGTTTTGGTGTCGATGAAGGGCAAGCTTGACCCACACTTTGTGGATGCCTTCCGACCCATCGTCGAGATGCATTCGGACGCTTTCAAGAACGCGGCCTAACCTGCTCGCGCGCCATCGGTGACGAACGCCTGTCAGCGTCACCCATGCTCCATGCCAATGGTTGCTTCTCAGATGTAACCTGCCAATGGTGGGTAATGACATTCGCCATTCTTGCTGACATTCACGGCAACGCAGACGCGCTCGAAGCTGTCTTCGACGATATGCAGGCTTTGGGGGTGACCAACGCCGTCAATTTGGGTGATCATTTCAGTGGTCCGCTTGATGCATCGCGGACCTTCGATCTGCTGGCCACGCGAAACTTTCCATCACTTCGCGGCAATCACGATCGATGGCTGATCGAACAAAAGCCGTCCGAAATGGGGCCATCTGACAAAACCGCCTTTGATCAATTGAACCGGGCGGCGCTCGATTGGATCCGAGACTTGCCGCAGACGCTGACACTGTTCGGCGACGTCTTCGCGTGCCACGGGACACCGACCAGCGACCTGAGCTACTGGATGGAACGTGTGGACGACGATGGCACGGTGAGACCAGCCTCTTTGACGGAGATTGAAGTCGAGGCCGCAGGTCTGAAGGCAAGTTTGATCCTATGTGCCCACACGCATTTGCCACGCATTGCCAGGCTTCCAGATGGCCGCGTCATAGTCAATCCCGGCAGTGTTGGATGCCCAGCCTATGATGACGACCATCCGGTGTTTCATGTCATGCAAACGGGCACGCCCAACGCGTCCTATGCGCTGGCCGAGCGCCGCGATGGTGCTTGGTTGCTCACACTGAGATCGGTGCCGTACGACAGCCGCCGGATGGTCGAAATGGCGCGCGCGAGCGGGCGCGAGGAATGGGCACAAGCGCTGGATACGGGTTGGATCGACCGCTAGGCGGCAATGGTCACTTGGCAGGCTGCCATAGCGGCCTACCATTGTGGTCTAGCGCACGCTGTATCGCCCGTCCGTGCGCCAGCGCTTCATGAGCGCTTTGAGAGCGTCGTCGCCCTCATCAGGCAGTTTGATCAGCACCTTGATCATCAGATCGCCGCGCTCATCTCCTTTGCCTGTCGGCAGGCCGCGCCCTTTCAGGCGCATCGTGCGGCCAGACTGCGCGCCCTCCGGCAAGGTGAGGGCAACTGTGCCGTCCAACGTTGCAACGCTCACTTTGGCGCCCAGTACCGCCTCGTCGAGCGTCACTGGCAGGTCCATTTGCAACATGGCGCCATCAGCGCGGAACACGGCATGCGGTGCGAAACGCACAGTCACCATGGCATCGCCATCAGCGCCGCCCAGGGGCGAAGGTTTGCCTTTGCCTTTCAGACGTATGGTCTGACCGTCCTCGACGCCTTTCGGTAGCGCGACTTTCACGCTGCCTTGGCCGGGAAGGTTCACTGGCACTTTGTCGCCAGCCAACACGTTTTCAAGGCTCACCTTGGCGGTGACCTTGATATCATCGCCCTTTGCCGGCTTCGCGCGCGTACGTGCGCCACCGGCTCCAGGTCCCATGCCCGGGCCCATGCCTCCGCCAGCATCACCGAACATGTTTTTCAGGATGTCCTCTGCGCCGCCACCGCCACCGCCGCCGAAGCCGGACGAGTAAGTCGCGTTTCGATAGCCTGGCCCGCGGCCTTGCGTGAAGGTCGCGAACAAATCTTCAAAACCAGGATTCGGGCCGCCTTGTGCGCGGCCTGCGCCACCGCCAAACGGATTGAACCCAGCCATGGTTGGGTTGCCGGACGCATCGATTTCGCCGCGGTCAAACGCTTTGCGCTTTTCCGCGTCACCGACAATATCATAGGCCGCCGACACCTCCGCAAAGCGCTCTTTGGCTTTGGGGTCATCGGGGTTCTGGTCGGGGTGATGGGTCTTGGCAAGCTTGCGATAGGCCGACTTGATGGCCGCAGCATCCGCACTCTTGGCAACACCCAGCACTTTATAGGGATCACGCATGGCTCACCAACGTACGACTGGGGGGACACGTCTCAAAAAACAGATGTCTGACAGATAGGTGCACAACCCGCCCTTTACCAGGGCGGGGGCAGGCGACTGGGCTCTACAGAGCTTGTCCTGCACGCGGTGTGACAAACACCCATTCGTCATTTTGCAGGCACGCATCGGCCAGAAGAATGGTGTTGTGTCCATTGTCTGTGATCTCGACACTCACCACACGGCAGGCGCCTTGGCTGGACGTGCTGAGACGACGGAAGGGTGTCATCAAACCCGATCGCCCCGTGGCCTCGTGTGACCAAGAGAAGGTGCCGGCTTGCGGGTCAGATTCCAACACATGCGTCAGGGCGCGTCCCATGGCATTCAAATCTGATTGGCTGAGCGTCACAGGTCGCTCCGCCGGATCGGGCATGGCGGCAACAAGGTCGTCAGCCGGGCGTGTCGACGTTGCAGCATCGGCAACGCCCTCGATTGGTTGAACCGCGTTGACCGTTTCGGGCATAGCCGTCTCGGTCGGGGTTTCGGCATCTGTCTGTGAGCTCGCTGTGTGCTGAGGCGCTGCGTCGCCATCAAACATATTGCCGAATGGTACCGAGATGCTGGCACAGCCGCTCAAAGCCACACCAAGGCATGCCAAGCCCGCGACACGCGCCGACCATGGCCCTATGGCAGATAGTGGCATCAACATGCTGGCAACCCTTTCTACGCAATACCAAAAGCGGGTCGAACGGCCAAGAAACACAACAACCTGGCCGACCCGCTGGACAATGCGGGCCAAACAGGCGACATCGACCACCACTTAGTTTTCCAAGAAAGACTGTGGGAAGTGTTAATGGCCACTGATTTTCTACAAGCCTCAGATCCGTTTTCGGTTTTTGACGCCTGGTTTGCAGACGCCAGCGGCAGCGAACCCAACGACGCCAATGCCGCCAGTCTCGCGACGGTTGATGTCAACGGAATGCCCAATGCGCGCATCGTTTTGGTGAAGGCCATCGGCCGAGACGGTTTCGTGTTCTACACCAACTTGGAAAGCACCAAGGGGCAGGAGCTTCTAGGAACCAAAAAGGCAGCATTGTGTTTTCATTGGAAAACACTTGGCCGTCAGGTTCGCGCCCGCGGCACGGTGCGCCAAGTATCCGATGAAACCGCTGACGCTTACTTCGCAAGCCGCCCGCGTGGAAGCCGGATTGGTGCTTGGGCTTCGCTTCAGTCGCGCCCTTTGGAAACCGACGACGCCTTGCATCGCCGGGTAGAAGAGCTGACCGCGCGCTACGGCGAAGACGATGCGGACGGTCAGCCAGTGCCCCGTCCACCGCATTGGTCCGGGTTTCTGTTGGAACCACTCACCTTTGAGCTGTGGCATGATCGACCGTTCCGCCTGCATGACCGCCTAATGTTCGAACGACCAACGATCGATGCGCCTTGGGAAACCAGGCGGCTTTATCCCTAAAGTGGTGACATGTCGTTGCGATTCTGACCAAGCCTCCCGCCTACTGATCTCAAAGATCCCACCGCCATGCGCTTTCGCCCTCTCAGACGTCCGCTGAATGCTCCGCGCCGAGCTCGCGTCGTGGCCACACTGTCGCTCATGACGCTGGTGGCTGCCATTGCTCTTGCAGGCGCTGGTATTGTGACCTTGCCAGGCGCACTGGTTGCCTTGGGATTTTCCGCAGGGCTAGGTGTGTTGGGCGTTGCCTTGGCGGTCTATGGTCTCAACTACATTTGGGCCAACACCGGCCATGGCACGGCGGATTGTGCCCTGGCGCTGATGTGGGCCTTGCCGGTTATCTTCAGTGTCACGGCCCTGGCCTATATTGTCACGCAGACGCCGACCTACCCCGATATCGCGACCGACGTGAACGATCCGCCCGTGTTCGAAGTTTTGGGCCGTGGGGATCCAAACACGCCGCCCTTACCGCTCGATGTCGCGACTCCGGGTGAGCGCATTCGCTTGCAGCTGGCTCATCCCGACTTAACAACGGCCTATATCGAGCGGCCGGGCTGGCACGTCGCAGAGGTGTTGGAAGCCTTCACAGCCTCGAACAGCTGGGAGTTGATCCGCATCGATACCGAAAACGGCCTAAGCTTCGACGCCGAGTTTCGCGTGCCAGGCAACGTCTTGCTTGTCGTGCACGACATCGCTCTGCGTATCGAAGATGACGGCGAGGGGTCGACGATTGATGCGCGGTCGCTGTCGAACATTCCGCTGCATGATTTCGGCACCAACGCTCCGCTTTTGCAGACCGTCATTCAGCGCTTCCTGCTGGCGATTGAGGCGACCCCACCTCCCACCTCGGACCTTTGAGCCCTAGTCGCCGCGGTCAAACGCGACGGCCCCTGCCTTCCACGCGCCATTGAGCCCGTCAATGCGCTCTGCCTGGCCAAGCATTTCCAGCCGTTCCAGATGCGCCAAAACTGATAGGCCAGCGGCCAAGCGCAGCCGTGGATCGAGCCCCTCGTAGAGCCGGTCCACCAGCCCACCAATGTCTACGCTGTCGAGCGCTAAGGCTTCAAGGATCGCGCTTTCGCGCTGCATGCGGTGCGCAAAGAGCGCCTCCATATAGCTGCGCGGGTCGTTCAGCCGCGCCCCGTGACCGGGCAGATAGAGCGTGTCGCTACGGTTGAGGAGCATTTGCAGGCTGTCGAGATACGGCGTCATCGCGCCATCGGGGGGTGCCACCAGGCTTGTCGACCAGGCCATCACATGATCGCCAGAAAAGACGATGCCTTCATCGTCCAGCGCGTAACACAGATGGTTCATCGTGTGCCCGGGTGTGGCCAAAGCCGTCAGCGTGAGACCCTCGACACCCACCGTGTCGTGGTGCGCAAGAACAGCTTGCGGTGCGTGGTCTGTGTCCGCTGAGATGTCCACCGGCGCGTCGCCTGGTCGCTGCTCACGGGCAAAGTGGTGCACATCGGCGCCGACAATGGGTGCGCCGGTTTGCGTTTGCAGCGCTCGCGCCAACGGCGAATGGTCGCGATGCGTGTGCGTCACCGCAATGGCATCAACAGGTGCATCGCCTATCGCCGCCATCAATGCAGTCAGATGCTCATCGCTCTCAGGGCCTGGGTCAATCACCGCCAAGCGGCTGGTGCCGATGAGATAGCTGTTGGTACCGGTAAAGGTCATCGGGCCGGGATTGGGCGCTGTGATGCGGCGTATCCCAGGGCGTATCTCTACGACCTCGCCAGGCTGCGCGTTAAAGGTGCGATCAAACTGCAATCGTCTGGACCCTAGCCCATTGGTGGGACCAAAGTCCCTTGCGGGCGGTTTAGCAGCGGTTTATTCAAAGCAAAACAGCTTCATCCGACCCAACGGAGTTTCAGTATGGCGTCCGCACACACCGCACCAGCAGGCCTTGCGCCCACAATCGCAGATCGAATCTGGCCGCAGGCCGACGGTGGCACTGCCGCCAAGACAATCCGCTTTGTCGGTTTGGCACTCATTGGCACGCTGCTGCTGACGATTTCGGCGAAGATTCAGGTTCCCTTCTATCCCGTTCCCATGACGTTGCAGACGTTCATGGTGCTGGCCCTTGCAGCCGCTTACGGGCGCAATCTCGCGGTGGCGACTGTGGTGCTTTACCTTGCGCAAGGTTGGCTGATGGGCCTGCCGGTCTTTGCGGCCGGTGCATCGCTGTTCGGAGGCCCGACCACGGGTTACCTCGTTGGCTTCATCCTTTGCGCGGCGATCGTGGGCGAAGCAGCCGACCGTGGTTGGTCGAAATCGATCCTCAAGATCGGCTCTGCGATGCTGGTCGGGCTTATCAGTGTCTTCGTCCTGGGTGCAGCATGGCTGTCGACCATGATCGGCTTCGAAGGTGCCCTGATCCACGGAGTTCTGCCGTTCCTCCTAGGTGACGCCACCAAGCTGGCACTGGCCGCCTTGGCTGTTCCGGCCAGCATGGCACTCTTGAGACCGCGAGCCTAACCAAGGCTTCGGGCCGGACCGCGACCCGATGCGTCCGCCGGTCACGTCCGACGGGTGGTGCGTTCAACCGCAGGACGATCGCGAAAACCGCTTTGCGCGCATTGTGCGCTCGAACCGCATGAAGGGATGGGCCAGTTGGGCGCTCATCCCTTTTTGTTTTTGGCAGGGCCTGAAGGTCCGCTCGTCTGGCATATCGCTGCTGCCGCCACGCGGCCCCGTGGAATGGCTGATCGGTGACGACAAGGTGGGTGATCCCTACCGCGTCCTCATTATGGGCGATTCGTCAGTGTCAGGCATCGGCGCGACGGATATTGAGGAAGGCTTACCCGTGCAAATGGCCAGGCGCCTTTCCGAGCGGTTGAACCGCCCGATTGCGCTGCGTATTTCCGGCAACTCATCCGCCACGTGTGCCGATTTGCGCGATTATGTGGTGCCTAACCTGCCGCGCGACGCCTACGACCTCGTTTTCCTTGTCATCGGCATGAACGACGCCAAAAATCTGCACACCGGGCGTCAGTTTGTGCGCGCCTATGGCGGGCTGATCTATGCGCTCAAAGCGCGCTTCCCCAGCGGCCTCATTTGCCATTGGCCGATTTCGCCTATGTCGATCTTCCCGATCCTGCCACAGCCGCTCAAAACGTGCATGAAATGGCGCTCCGACATTTTGGATGCGATTGCCGCCTGCCTGTCTGCAGGGCGCGGGATTGAGCGTTTCGAACGCCGCATGTCATTTCCGCAGTCAGGCTTTGCTTCCGACGGTTTCCACGTGAACGCCTATGGCTACAAGCTATGGGCGGAAGAAGCGGTCAATGCGCTGATGACCAAGGACCGGGTGCGCAGTGCCCGTGCCATGCGCAAGCCTGCTAAACGGCTCACAGCGATCCAGCAGGATCAAGCGCAAAGATAATCCGTGGCCCATGGTTGCCGTTGCTGACAGTGGCGAGATGACCTGTCGCCAGCGTGGTCTCGCCACCGACCAACTCAACGACTGTATGGGGCTCCAGCGCTTCTTTAAGGTCTGCGTCGTCCAGCCGGCGCAAGGCACGCCCGGCGCGCAGCCGCAGTGCGCCATTGGCCAGCGCTGTCTCCGTGCGCCAAGCATCGCCATGCGCCACGAAGCGGCGTCCAACAACTGTCAGCCCGTCGGGCCAAACAGCGTCCAGCACGACGCCTCCGCCCGGCTCAAGGCGCAGCAACTCTTCGTCGCTGAGATCAACCCATCCGACCACGCACTCAAGTGCAACGGCAAAACGCTCCGGCACAGGCTCCAATGGTGCACTGTGGGTTGCAAAATGGGTTTCGAGAGCGCCCAGCGCCGCCGTTGGGCCAGCAAGTGGTAGTTGCGTGCCATTAACCTCCAACGCGACGACGGGGTGATGGTCGCCGATCTTTGCATGGTCTTTCGGCGCGACTGCTGGTCCGATGCCAGCCAGGCCCAAGGGTGCGAGGAGGCCAGCCAGGATGGCTTCCACCGCATCTGGAGAGACGGTCCGGCCCACACCGACTTGCGCTGTTCCCGAACCCTCCAAAAGCCCGACCAGACCATCCAACGCGGCGGCTGAAGCCAGCGCGGTCAGGGTGCCTTCGGGCAAGGCGAGCGAGATGGCCATTTCAACCGGTTGGCGTCTCGGGTCGGCGCAGGTGAGGGTTACCTGTTGGCCGCCCAGGCCACCGATGAGCACACGTGGGGCCCTGGCAAGACGAGCCACCAGGTCAAAGTCCTCAGCGGACCAGTCGGCCAAATGGTCGGCGTCCACCACCGGCACGGGAACACTCTGCTGGTCTGGAGGAACGCTCACCATCGCTAGCGTGTCTCGTCCGCCTCAAGCGCGATATCGCTCAATGCGCCCGTTAAACGTTGGCGCAGAGCTGCACGAAGAGAGGCCTTTTCTTCCGGCGTGAACGATAGCGATGCATCGACATCGCTTAACGCAGCTTCCGTCAGTCGTAGAAGGTCGTCGGCCGTCGGCGATACCAAATTGGCGAGGTCAACGCGATGGTCTTGGTCGGCCAACAGGTCGGCCAGTTCCTTGGCGCTCAAGACTTTAGGCATTGTCGGGTCCACCCAGGATCTGCCGGGCGAGCGAGGTCGCTTCGTCGGCGGAGAGGCCAACACACCCGTCGGCCATGCGCGCGCTCAAATGGGTGAGGGCGGATGGGTCATCGCGCAGCATTTGGGCAGCAGCGGCAGAGCCCAAGCCAAGTTGGCGCGCTAATATTTCCGCATCACACGACGCTATAACGGCGCGCAGGGCTTCCGCGATCGGCTCATTACGCGCGTCGGTTGGAGGGGTACTGTCGCCCATCCTCGTCCACTTTTACCATTGCCGCCGCCCACGTGCCGACTTTAGCAAGCCGGTATCGGCAGGACAAATGGCAATGTTGCATTGCCGTAATTTGGGCGCGGGACGTGGCTTGGCTGTTAGGCGACGGCGCGCGACAGGGCGCATTGTGACCAAAGCTGCGACAGGGCGTCGACGAGATGTGCGATATCTTCATCCGTGTGCAGCGGGCCTGGCGTGATGCGCAGGCGTTCCGTGCCCTTGTCCACCGTCGGATAGTTGATCGGCTGGATGTAAATTCCATACTGATCAAGCAGCACGTCGGAGATGAACTTACACTTCTTGGCGTCGCCCACCATCACCGGGATGATGTGGCTCGGCGCCGGCATATGCGGAATGCCGTGACGGTCGAGCAGCTTGCGCACTTTGGCGACAGCCGCCTGCTGGCCTTGGCGTTCCTCGTTGGTTTGCTTGAGATGCTGGATCGACGCGATCGCACCAGCAGCCAACGCAGGGGGAAGCGAGGTTGTGAAGATGAACCCGGAGGCAAACGAGCGCACGAAATCGCACAGCGCTTCGCTGGCGGTGATGTAACCACCCATTACGCCGAAGGCTTTGCCCAGCGTGCCTTCGATCACCGTGACACGGTCCATGATTCCTTCGCGCTCGGCAACACCGCCGCCGCGCGGTCCGTACATGCCGACAGCATGAACTTCATCGAGATAGGTCATCGCGCCATATTTGTCGGCGACGTCGCAAATCTCCTCAATGGGGGCGATGTCGCCATCCATGGAATAGACCGATTCAAAGGCCACGATCTTCGCGCGGCCCGGCTCGATGGAGGCCAGCTTGCGCTCCAAATCTTCCGGATCGTTGTGCTTGAAGATCATCTTTTCGGCGCGCGAATGGCGAATGCCTTCGATCATCGAAGCATGGTTCTTCGCGTCGGAGATGACCACACAGTTTGGTAATTTGGCGGCCAGCGTCGAGAGTGTCGCCCAGTTGGACACATAGCCTGACGTGAACAGCAGAGCGGATTCCTTGCCATGCAGGTCGGCAAGCTCCTGCTCCAGCTTCACATGGTAGTGGTTGGTACCGGAAATGTTGCGCGTGCCGCCAGCGCCGGAGCCACAGCGGTTCACCGCCTCATGCATGGCGTTGATCACATTGGGGTGCTGGCCCATGCCCAAATAGTCGTTCGAGCACCAAACGGTGACTTCTTGCACCGTGCCGTCTTCGCGGTGACGGGTCGCCTTGGGGAAGCTGCCACGATGGCGCTCAAGGTCTGCAAAGACGCGGTAGCGCCCTTCCTCTTTCAATCCATCCAGCGCGGATTGAAAAAAGCCCTGATAGTCCATGCGTACGCTCCCGGTCTTTCACGCCCACCCACACCAGTGAGCATGCCTTTGTGTCGTTTCGGCCTGTCCGAGGCCGTTGAGAGGCATCATGCGCAAATCCTAACATAACACCATCCGCAGACCCCCCGATGGGCAAGGCTCGTATGGGATGACGCGCACATGCGCCTCTCTTTAGACACGTTCTAAACGGTCATACACCACTCAAACTGACATAGATCAACCAAATGCATGGCACCGATTGCCGCACCAAAGACTGTGATCCTGTCACGCAGCTTTGTGCAGAATCGTACTGATTTCCTGGGCAATACCATCGCCTGCCTCAGTGTAGATGTTGTAAACGCTGTCGGCGCCAGCGCCGTACAGCTCCATCTCATCATCGGGGTAGCGCGCGATGGTTGCGATCTTGTTGCGGTAACCCTCTTCGCGCAGCAGCGCGATGGCCGACAAGTTCGACTGCAGATAGGGCGTTGCCAAGACGATCAGTGCAATCTGGTTTTTGAAGCCACCCAGCTTGGCCCACAGTTCCGGGTTGTTGGCGTCGCCGCGCAGAACATTGCGACCCATAGCGTAGTGCTTGTCGACCACCGTGTTGTCGACGTCGAAGCCGATCACCGTTTCCGGTTCATCCAGCGATAAGCGCAGGAACGCGGCTGAGCCGACGCGGCCCATGCCAAAGATCAAAACCCGCGTCTCGCCCAGATCGATGGGTTGATCTTCTTTGAGAAACTTGTCGGACTCCAACCTCTGGATGCGATGGCGCCAATGCGCGAACAGCGTGTTGGATTCGGTGTTGAGCGGCGCCGCCAGCACAAACGACAACGCGACCGTGACCGCCAGCGCGATCAGCCATTCGCCGCCGAGCCAACCGGCCTCATATGCAACCGCCGCGACGATCAGCGCGAACTCTGAATAGTTTGCCAGCGTGACCGTGGAGAGGAACGCCACCCGCGAGCGCAGATGGAACCCGGAAAACAGCACCATCCAGAGGCCGGTCTTCGCGATCAGGAAGACCAGCAACACCACAGCCGTGATCGCCACCGACCAATCCGGCAGGCCAGCCTGACCGATCGACAAGAAGAAACCGATCAAGAAGACGTCTTTGAAGGCGCCCAGCGCTTTGTTGAGCTCGCTCGCCTTATCGTCACCGGCCAGCAACATGCCGAAAATCAGCGCGCCAAGATCGCCTTTCATGTCGACGGCCTCAAACAGGGCGTAGCCAGCGATGGCCATACCGAAGCCAAACAAAAGCATCAGTTCGCCGTGGCCAGCCTTATGGGCGAGCCAGCTCAGCGGCTTGCGCACAAAGATGAGACCAATCAAGCCAAGCGCGAAGATGCTGGGCACGGTGCCGGTCGAGGCTGCCATGAAGATCACGGCAATGATGTCTTGGATGACGAGAATACCAATGGCGATGCGGCCGTGGCGGGAGGTTATCTCGCCCTTTTCTTCCAGCACCTTCACCGCGAACACGGTAGATGAGAACGACATGGCGAACGCGACCAGCGCAGCCGTCTGCCAGGAGATGCCGTCAAACAGTGCAATGCCGACAGCGCCGATTGCCATGACAAAGAGCGTCGCGGTCACGATCGTCACCGTCATGTGAATCGAGGCGACGCCCAGAATTTCCGGCGCGCGCAGGCTCTTCAGTGAGATTTTCAGCCCGATGGTGAACAGCATCAAGGTGATGCCAAGGTCCGCCACCCCATCCAGCAAGGCGCCCGACTCCATGCCGATGGCGGCAAACGCAAAGCCAGCCACCAGATAGCCGACCATAGGCGGAAGCCCGATCCCGCGCGAGGCGAGGCCGAGGGCAAACGCAATGATCAACCAAATCGGATCGGTAACGGAGAAAGACGGGTCCATGGGTCTTCAACTAGAGCGGCGAACCCACTCTAATTACACGACTTTCGTAAGCATGAGGTGAACGGCTTTTGAGCTAAATGCTAACCAAATGTGCGCCCGATGGCCGCATGGGGGTCATTTTGCTCCAAGGTTTTGCCGGTGCGCTGGGAAAGCGCCTGAACCTAGTCCTTGTCGCCTGAGGGCCGCCGCCGCCTCATGAATGCGAAAACTGCCACCGCAATGCCAAAGATAGCTGCCCCAGCCGCATACACCGTGTTGATACCTTCGCTTAGGATCACCACACGGTCCCAAGGCGCCACATTGACGTCGATGGTGGTCTGATAAAGTTCTGGCCTTGAAGGCGGTAGGTTGTTGCCTTCCATGCGCAGAACTGCGGCGATGGACAGCGTCAATTGTAGGTCTTCGCCGTAGGTATTTGGGGTCACCTGCCATGCCCAACGTGCGCCCCGCGTTTGCAATACGGTTTGGATAGCTTGAGACGATGCTGTGATCGTGAAGTCGTTGCCGATCAACCTTGCTTCCATTTGCAACGCGTAAGGAATGTCGTCGGTGGTCCGGGCGGCCCCTGGAAGTCCGCTACTCAGCATATCTTCCGGATCCAGCCCCAAGGCTTCGGGCGTCAGGGCCAGTTCAATCGTCTCCGTCTGCCGATAGTTCATCGATTCCGGCGCGTTGAACGCGATGGAGGCCCGCGCGAACTGGGCACAAATCGCGCAGTCCGTGTTGCTTGGCCCTACCGGCGTGGTGGTCGGCCTGTCGGGGAAAAGGGTGGGGCTGGTCGGGCGGATGACCGGACGGTTTGGTCGGATGACCTCATTGGTCGAGCCATCGAGGGGATCGTTGGGGATTATGATATCAAAGTTCGGACTGATGATCACATTGTCAGGGACCACGCCAGGGTTCGGAGGGCTTGCCGGGCGGACGACGGGACTGTTCGGTCTTAAGCCCCCATCGGTTGATTCAAAGACAATGGCACCGTCGGGCAAGCGGTCGGGATCTGTGGGAGCAATGTCGGAAGTGATGGGACCAATTGTTGGATCAATGGGGCCAGCGCTGTTGCCCGAGCCGCTTTGGCCAATGACGGGCTCACAGGCCAACTGTGTGCCGTTCAACCGACAGTCCGCTCTGCTGGACAAAACTTGTAAGTCTGGCGCGTCATACGTTGCGGTTTGACGTGCGTTGCTTGAGTTGTCTGGCGGCGTGCAGGACGCCAGCAGAGCGAAGCCGGCAAAGGCAATTAAGGATCGGACGAACCCATCAACACGCATGGCAATGAACCCCACAAGGTTACTTTAACGGCAACCTAATCCTTCAGATCAACAGTATTTGACGTTACGGATATATAGATAGAGTCGCAAGTACTTACTTCGTTGCGACCGAGGCAGGTAACCGCCGCGAAGGGGTCAGTCAGCGACTTGCCATTGTGCTGACCGGGCAAATGCCGGATAGCTGACACAACAGTTTCGGGGAAAAGGGGAACGACATGACAGAAGCGGTTCGGTGGGGCGTGCTTGGGGCCGCCAAGTTTGCACGCGAACAGATGGCACCCGCCATCCATGCCGCCAAGGGCGCGGCCTTTGAGGCGCTTGCCACGTCCAGCGAAGACAAGGCGGCGATCTTCCAGGAATTCAATCCGGACCTGCGCATCCATGCGAGCTATGACGCGCTGCTCGCCGACCCAACGATCGATGCCGTTTATGTGCCGCTGCCCAATCATCTGCATGTCGAGTGGACCAAGAAGGCGCTCGCTGCGGGCAAGCATGTGCTCACCGAGAAGCCCATCGCCATGCAGGCCTCAGAAATCGATGAGCTGATCGCCGCGCGTGACGCCTCCGGCCTCCACGCTGCCGAAGCCTATATGATCGTCCACCACCCGCAGTGGCAGCGGGCGCGCGAGCTGTACCAAGCAGGTGCCATCGGTCGACTGATCCATGTGAACGGCCATTTCAGCTACGACAATTCTGCTCATGCCCAAAACGTGCGCAACCGGCCAGAAACTGGCGGCGGTGGCATCCCCGATATCGGCGTGTACACCTATGGCTGCACGCGCTGGCTGACCGGCCAAGAGCCCGTCGAGATCACCCACACCGACATCGACTTTGAGAACAATGTTGATGTGCTGGCGCGCGTTTCAGCGCGCTTTGATGGCTTCACCGCGCACTGGGTGAACTCCATGCGCATGCACCCGTTCCAGGAGATGACCTTTGTTGGCGACGAAGGGGTCATCAAGCTGACCACGCCTTTCAACGCCAATGTCTATGGCGCGGCGGTGCTGGAACTGCACAGCGCCAAGAAGGGCGGCAATGGCGGCACGGTCACCACCGAGCGGTTCACCGCCGTCAACCAGTATGTGAACCAGGTGGAAGCCTTCGGCCGCACCGTCCGCGAAGGCGCTGCTTACCCCTGGACGCTGGAAGACGCCCAAGGCACCCAGGCCATGATCGATATGATCTTCGCCAAGGCGCGGGGCGACTGAGGGCGCACGAGCCGCGTGTCCGGACCGTCAATCGTCGCGCTGGATGCTGGCCAAATATTCCACCAAGGTGAGGATAAGAAACCGCGAGTAAGTTTGCGCGACCTGATCTTCATAATCGGGCTCAGCGGCAATCACCGCGCGCCTGGTGGAAAAGCTCCCCCAGGCCGGCATCTCGCGCGTACCATGCGCGGTCGGCGTGCTTGATCCTTCGATAATGCGCACGACGTCTACCACCGGAAAGACACCGCCATTGTCAGCTTGAATATTGGTCAGGTCAGGTGGAGTGGAGATCAAGTGGGGCGCCAGTGGGCCTCCACCCATGGCCGACGCTCCATGACAATGGGCGCAACGGTCGAGATACACGCGCTCACCCATGCTCTGGGCCTGCGCCGAGGTGCCCGCAACCAAGACGAAGCTGGCCGCCATCACCAGTTTTGCGAACCTCATCGTGATCCTCGCTCAATACGCCCTGCTAAGGATGAACCGTAGGGGGCGATCCGCGCACATCATTGACGACGATCAACGGTTCTCATGCCAGTATCAGCGCAGGGGCGAGCCACAGTGATTGAAGGGCCAAAATTGCTCATCGCCAAACGACGGATATTCGGCGCTAGTTCCAGACCTCGACGTCGATCCAGTCTTGCCCGCCGGACCGGTAGATTGTCACGACCACCGTTGATCCCCCACCGACGATCGATTGCGCGGCGCGCGGCTCCACAGAGCCGTTCATGATCATGCGTTCCATGCGCGCGCGGTTGTCGATTGCGCCAAAAAAACTATCACCCTGATCGCCACGCTGACGAACGCCAAAACGGTGATAGTTGGCGCGGTCCTGGCGGAGAATTTGCCAAGGTTCTGTCAGCCGGACGCCGGACGAGTTGTACAAATCATCCCGGCCGATAAACGCTACGTACCTGTCCAGGACTGTCGCCGTCGCGGGCCCTGTCCCGGGTGATGACCACACATCGACCTCCACCCAATCGCGTCCCCCAGACCTGTAAAGCGTCACCCTCACGGTAGCGCCGCCACTGACAATCGATGACGCGGCGCTTGGCGCGATGACACCGTTCATGATCATGCGTTCCATGCGCGCACGATTGTCTATCGAGCCGAAGAAACCATCACCTTCATCGCCCAGCTGGCGAATGCCGAAACGATGGTAATTGGCGCGGTCCTGGCGGAGAATTTGCCAAGGTTCTGTCAGGCGGACGCCCGAAGAATTATACAGGTCATCGCGTCCGATATAGGCGACATAACTCTCCAAAACCCTCTGCGCGAAAGCGTTTGTCGACAGCAGCTGGCTGGCCAGAACGATAAGGACGATGCGCACAAGCTTGGACATAGGGATTCCGATGACGATGGTGGATCGTTGGGTGCGAAGCCCCGTGCACGACGCGGCCCGAATGACGCGCGAATGTGGCACTTGAGCGCCTCGGCAGATTGACGTCGATCAGTCTTGCTCTGCTCACTCAAGGTCCATTCATCTAGGGAACACGCACAATCCAGCACTGCCCAGCACTGCGCCTGTTCGACCGACAAAGGTTGCCGGGTATCATCGACAACCTGGTCGCAGTGAGTGGATTCGAACCACCGACCCCCATCTGCCGAACAAGGTGCGCTACCAGGCTGGGCCCTAGTGACGTCTGATGCCCAATTGCTGCGACCATCCATCACCAAAGTTGACGTTGCGGAACGGCAACAGGACGACGGAAACGACAAGCGAAAGCGCCAAACGCGTTGCGGTCGAGCCACATTTTGTTACCTTACGGAATTTCGCGCTCGAGCTGCAGGTTGCCTGCATGGATGTCGCCCGTCTCACCCTCTTTTCCATGGCCGTCTCAGTGGCATTGCCCGCGCTCGCCCAGGCCAATGATGTCTATGTCGGTGTGCGCGGTGGTTTCATCAGCCCGCTCGCCTCCATGCACGAATTGGACCGTGATACCTTCGAATTGACGTTTGAACCCTTCCTTTTCGGCGGCGTCTACATCGGCAGCTCTCTTGGCTCTGGATTTCGTGGGGAACTGTCGCTGGACGCAATGCGGTTTGACGTCGTCAGTGGAAACGAAGGCGCGGGCAATATCGATCCGATCACAGGTGCCACCGATGCTGTCACGCTGACGGCCAGCCTTTGGCGCGATCTCCCGCAGATTGGGGCGGTGATGCCCTATGTGGGCTTGGGTGCAGGTTTGGCATGGACGTCGCCGGGTTTCGTCCTCAACAACGCAAACAACGCCGCGCCTCCAGCGAACCTTGAGGGATTTGGCGGCTCGGATATCTCGGCTGTCGGGCTGGTGGGTGCGGGCGTGCGCGTTGATCTCGGGCAACGTTTGGCATTGGACGTTGGCTATAGGCTGATGTCGGTCATCAACGCCCGCAGCGAAGAATATCGCATTGGTGCGCCAACCGAGAGCATCCAATTTGGGATTGGCCACTACACCAGCCACCTCTTTTCTGCTGGGCTGAACTACCAGTTTGGAGAGGAAGGCCCCGCGCAGCCGTCGAGCCTCCACGGCCCGCTCTACGTCGGTGGTTATCTTGGCGCTGCTTGGACGCCAGATACCCATGTCGCCTATGATCACGGAGAGTTGGGACCGGCCACATTCGACGGTCCCACCGGCAATTTTGGGTTCGTGGCCGGTACAAACATTGCATCGCGTGTGCGCGGTGAATTGGAAGTTGGCTTCATCCGATCCGAGCCGGATCGACTGTTCGACCGCACCGCACAAGGTTCGCCTACATTTCCCACTCGTGGCAGCTTCGACCAAACCTTTGTTTTCACCAACCTCTGGCAGGACTTTGGCAATGGGCCTCTGACACCTTACGCCGGCGGCGGCCTGGGATTGGCCTTCGTCGACTATGAGATCAATGATTACCCGGCAGACGCGGGGGGGCCGTCTTCGTACGAAAGCTCGTCGACCGTATTTGCCGGACAAGTCGGCTTAGGGGTACGTTTTGCCAAATCGCCAAACTTGACCTTCGATCTGGGATACCGTTTTCGCGGCGCACTCGGCACTGTTCTAACCGATGGCCAGAATGCTCGTGTTCCGCTGGGGAATGCGCGGGCGACACTCTACAGCCACGCGGTCCAGGCCGGTGTCACCTACGCCTTCGACACGCCTGGCGATGTCGATAGGCCAATGGGCACCGAAAACCATGCTTACTTGAGCTTGGCCATGGGAACGGGACATGCGGTAAGTGAAGTTCTGACGGAGACATCGCATCCGATCCATAACCGACCGCCAGCCTCTGTCAGCATTGCTTATGGACAACACGTCACGGACTATCTGCGCGCCGAAGTTGAGCTAAGCGCGACCCATATTGGCGCAGATGAAACACGCAACGACGATGTTGATGATCCGCTGGTGCCGGTCGACGGCGACACGACGCAGATCGCCATCTTGACCAATTACTGGGCGGATTTCGATCTAGGCTTCGCCCAGCCTTATGTTGGCGGTGGCGTAGGCATGGCACTGGTCGACACGGACTACGCGTTCGACGACGTGACAATATCTGGTAATTGGTCGCCGACCCTGGCTCTGCAAGCCGGCGGTGGGTTCCGGGCGCCGCTCACTGACAATTTGTTGGTTGATATCGGCTATCGTTACCGCGCAACGATCGATGCCTTTGCCGATGGTTTGCAAGGCTCGACCAATAGGGACGCCGCTTCAATCACCCATGAATCCCACATCGTGCAGGCGGCGTTGGTCTTGGAGCTCGGCGCGCATTAGGCGGCTGTCCTGCGGGACTTCGGCAGACGGCAAAGCGTATTTCCAAGGTGGAAAGCTGGTCGCAGTGAGTGGATTCGAACCACCGACCCCCATCTGCCGAACAAGGTGCGCTACCAGGCTGTCTTCTTTGTTTTCAAGGGCTTGTGTTTCTCTTGATGGTGATTGGTTTGGTAGGCTCAATCGTCAAGTTTCTTTCCGCTTCCGCTCCAAAGTCGATGTGTGAATGCCAAAGAGCCCGTCTTCAAGATGCCGCCGAACGCAGGGCTTGGCCAACAAGGCCTACGAAACTTGTGCAGATGCTAGGGATCGGCTCAGGATGGAAAAGAGTAGACACCTGTCAACCAGCTTTTTTGCCAAATCCAGCACTGCGCCGGTTCGACCTAGGCTCAAGCGAGGGTAAACGTTGAGATTACGGTTGGACCCAATAACATGGGACGAGACTTGACATACACGGGTGACCAGGAGCGAATACCGACATCAGAAAGCTCAGGGATAATGGGTACCGTTGATGACAAAAAAACCTACCTTTGTTTCGGACAGCGACAATTCCGATACTGGAGAGGAGAAGAAAGGCGGCGCATCGTCCGACCGCTTGTTTCTTGACCCGGCTGCGGTGACGCGGGTGATACCCGACCCAGATCACATTCCCGACCAAGCGAAAACCAGATTGGTTGGCGACGATCAGCCAAAGCCTCCACCAATTCCAACAACGGCGGATCCGACACGCACACGGGTCCTCGCTACCGAACCGGCCCCAGATTTGCGAATTGGCAGCGCCCCAGAGCCAGCGGCCACCCCAAGTCCATCGCCTGAACCCGCGGCCAGCCAAGAGGTTGAAAACCCCACCGTGGGCTGGATGGTGATCGTTGATGGCCCCGGTCGGGGCCACGCTATGGCCTTCTCTTCAGGGATGAACTCTATAGGACGTGGGCCGGACAACGACCTGATCGTGGATTTCGGTGATGAAGAGATTGCCATCGAGCCGCATGCCTTCATCGTTTATGACGACAAGGAGAGGGCGTTTCACGCCACCCATGCTGGCCAGAACAGCCTCGTGCGGGTCGATGGGCAACCCCTGTTGGCAGCTACCCCGGTCGATACAGGATCGAACATGGTCATTGGCGAAACGACGCTTCGTCTCGCTACATTCTGCGGCCCGGAATTTGATTGGTCAGATCATTGAGTGCAGAAGAACGAGGTGATGTGCTGGCGCCATTCGATGTCGCCAGCGTGACCTGGCAGGGCATGCGCGCTTACCAGGAAGATAGCATCGCCGAGCAGTTTGATCCGAAAATTGCCCAAGGGTTCGCTATTGTGGCGGATGGTATGGGCGGGCATGCAGCTGGTGACGTGGCCTCGCAACTCGTAGCGAGCCAAGGTTCGGCTAAGTTGCAGGCGGTCATGCAGTCTCAAACCGTAAAGCCTGAGGGTCTTCCAGCTGCCCTCGATGAGGTTATCGATACTGGCAATGCCGCCATAGAGGCACGCGTCAAGACTGATCCACGCGTCGCTGGCATGGGAACGACAGTCCTGGCCATCGCGCTCGTGCAAGACGAACTCTATTGGGGGTCCGTTGGCGACAGCCCATTGTATCTCATTCGCGATGGCGCCATCAGCCAACTCAACCAAGACCATTCGATGGCCCCCATTCTTGCCGCCAGGGTGCAAAGCGGAGACCTCACGGCCGAAGAGGCCAAGCAGCATCCCGATCGCAATGCGCTGACATCGGTGCTGATGGGTGAAGCGATCGAGCTGCGCGATGTTCCCAGGGCGAGTTTTGCTTTGCAGCCTGGCGACCTCCTGATCGCTGCTAGCGACGGACTTCAGTATCTGGACAATGCTGATATTCGGCGGCTGGTGGTGGAACAATTGCCCGCGTCTAGCGCGCAGATCTGTCAGTCACTGATCGCCGCCTTGGAGGGCCTCGGTGACACGCATCAAGACAATGTGGCGATTGTCGTCATACAGCGACGCGCCACAACACAAGCCGAGGCTGTTTCAGACGGCGGTCAGGCAACAGAAGGTGACGCGACCACCGACAATCCACACGAAGATGAGGAGCCTGAAGACGGTTCCTTGGAAGCTAGCCCAATTGTCGATGATGCCAGCGGTGAAGCCGCAAGCCCGCCCCATGCTGCGCCTGAAACGCCTAAACGACAGCCATCAATGGCGCACACGATATTGGTGCTGTTGGGCGGCTTGGTGGCGGTTGGGTTCATTCTCTATTTCCTGACAACCGAGGCCGATGGACAAGCTGTGCAGCTCTTTCATGATGTCTCAGTGCTAGACGTGTTGCGCTAATGCTACGCCCGTCTTCAATGTGGCGGCGTTCAGATGAGCGGGTGCATAGAATCTTGCACGCGCGATGGGGGTGTAGTTTGCTGATCTGGTCTGAGGATGATCGCCGCGCGAATTGGGGGAGAACGCAGTGAGTAAGGCACAGATCTCGATTTGGTCGACGTCATCGGGAGCGGTTTTGCTTGGTGCCTCCACCGTGGAACTGCCAGTGCGCATCGGTCGTCATGGTGCGAACGATGTTGGCCACCTGGTTGATGCAGAAAACCAAGAGCTCACTTTTGGATCTGGGCTCAACACGCTGTCGCGCCAGCATATGGAAATCAATCCGCATGACGGCGGCGGAGCGGATGTCATTGATCGCTCAACGAATGGCGTTCAGCGCATCATGCCTGGCAAGCCGAACTCAGTGTTGGGCGAGAACGGCGTCGATCACCTGCCAACCGGAAGCCAACGGCAGTACGAGACGGTCGGCCTGGTTATCGAAATCAACCTTCCGCACCCAAGTCGGCGATTGGATCCTGTAGCGCCGACCCAAAAAATCTACGCGGTTTATGACAGTATTAGCGCCGGGCGTCCCAAATCCATCGATTTGACCGACGGCTATCTTTGCCTCATTCGCGACGCCAGTTCGGTCCGCATGGAGCGTCACCATGGCCCGTCAGCGTCAAATGTGCGTGACGCCATCAAAGCAGCCCACCAAATGTGTCTCGCGGTCATTGGCGGCGGAGATCAAGGGCAAACCGTTGTTATGCCTGGGCAGAACGGTAGTGTGGTACGCAACCGACGCGCACTGGCCGAGAACACATCCTATCCGCTAAGCCATATGGACACGCTTGAAGTTGGCGGTATGGACCTGCGCATCATGGAAGAGGACGGCGAACAAGCTTTGGTTTGCGTCAACCCTGATTGCCGCCAAATGAACGCCTATGAGGTTGGTGGGAACTGTCGCTACTGCGGCACCCGCCTTGGCGATGGCCGCACGCAAAAACTGCCGCTTGGATAAGCCCTATGATTACCTATCCCATTCGTTTTCAGGTCCAACAGATCTCTGATCTCGGTGTTGAAGTGGGCGAGAGCCGAACACTGCAATGCGACAGCCCGGGGACCTTCACGATCGGCAAATCAGACGATTGTGACGTCCAGCTAGAGGGCGCTGCAGTCTCGCGGCGGCACTTCCTTCTGATCCTCGAAGAAGACAGTGCGCGCGTCCGTGACGACGACAGCACCAACGGCACATTCATCAATGGCACGCGGGTCGCAGACGCTGAAGTTACGCCCGGCGACCAGATCGAGATCCCGGGCTGGCATCTGGTCTTGATGAGCGAACCAGGAGCCAACGTAACTGCGACGGCCACGCCAAAAGACGATTCTTTCGTTCTGAGCAGACTCATCACCGATCAATCCGGCGAGGTCAGTACACCGCCACCTCTGGACCCTTATGTCGAGTTGTTTGGCGGCCGTGCCGAAGTCGATGTCGCCAGCTTGCGCAACACGGCGTTTACCGTTGAGGAGGTAAAATTCTGCGCCGTTGGGGCTGGGCTTGGATCCTTTGTGTGGGTCGATCATTTGCGCTGCTACGGTGTGCCGGCCAGCGATATAGCCACCGTGGGTACCGAGAGCGTGTGCTACGAAACCTACAAGCGCTACTGCAAGAACAGCCAAATCCCGGATCATGAGCGGCTGCGGTCAAACTCGCTATCGCGCCCCGACAATATCTGGGGCTTTCCTGGCTACGCGTTGCGCGAGATTTTCAAAGGTCAATCGTCTGGCATCAAAGGTATGTTCCAAGTCTTTGGTGAGCCAACGCTGTCCGAAAGTTACACGCCCCGAGCCGGCGATGTGTTCGACTCGCTCGACCGCGAAGCTAAGCGCATTCAGTGGAGCACCATGTACCGCGAAGGGCAGGTGCGCCGACTGCGCAAGACGACCGATGGGCGCTATTGCATCGCCTACCAACCGCGCGGCGACGACGCGAGCGAAGGCCAGAGCCGTCCACCCGTGGCGTTGATCATTGCCGATGTCGTGCATCTGGCAACTGGCTATCCGGCGACGCGATTTGTCGATGATTTCCAAAACTTTGTTGCCGCATACCCCAACAAACGTAGCTTGGTCGCCAACGCCTATGAGCCGCACGATCAGATTTACGACGATCTGGAAAAACGCCCGGACAAGGTCTTTGTCGTTGTGCGCGGTCGCGGCATTGTGGCGAGCCGCATTTTACAGCGGCTCAACGAAGCGCGGTCAAAGAACCCCAATATCAACATCATCCACTCGATCCGTTCGCCGCTAGGCCCACGCGATGGGGCGAGCTACGGCCGCGCCAAACGTTCGGTCATCAACAATGTTGAGATCCAACCCTTCAACTGGCCGAAATCCTGTTGGGGTGGCGAACTGCGCTTTGAGTACGAGAACGCGGACGACCAGCGCCGTGGCGAGATCCTATCCAACTTGGGCGGTACATCGACCGCAGAACGTTCTGATTGGATCGCCATTGCCGAGCGTGGATCAGAAGAAGGTTGGTACCGTGTGGTGTTCGGCTCGATCAAAGAGCTTGAGCCAGACGCAAACGCAGATGACCGCATTCGCGTTCTGATCGAAACTCCGGAGAAGCATCGTGAAGAGTTGTTTGCCCACTATCTGATAGATTGTACCGGGCTAATCGCCGATATCCGCCGATCTCCTTTCTTGGCCGACCTTCTGGATACCTATGGCCTGCCGCGCAACCACGCTTACGCGGTGCGAGACGGCCAAACCACCAAGCGCGGACCGACGGGCCTGCAAGTTAGCAACGACTTTGAGATCGAGGGCCTGAAGAACGGCAAGGGACGCGCCTACGCCGCAGGTACGATAACAACCGGCGGACCTTACCTCGCCGTCGACAGTTTTCTGGGCCTGCAATACTCCGCCTTGCGATCGGTCGATCATCTGGTGACCGACAAAACCCACAAAGTGCGAGATCTGACGCCGCTGCGCTCCTTTGGCCAGTGGATGCGTTGGGTGGCTGGCAGCACACCGTAAGAGGCAGGGACGACCATGATACCGACACTGCTGGGCCGCATCCATACCAGGCTCCTTCTCTACATTCTGCTCGGTCTACCGATCACGGCGCTTTTTGCGTTCGTCCACAATGGTTGGGCGTGGGAGTGGAACCAGGCCCGCATGTTCTTTCTTGTGTTGACGACAATCCTTGGCGTCGGGCTCATCCTCGATCCCGTCTACATAGCCATGCAATCGCTGCGCTGGGATCGAGATTGGCCGTTTGCGTTCCAGTTCTTCTTCTCAATTGTCGAGTTTGGCATCGTCATCGGCCTCATGGCCAACAACCTCATCCCTTGGCTTTCGATCGACAATATGAAGGGCGTGGACGTCGATTACACAACAATCACGCTGCATTTCATCAGCGTGTTCGTTCCATCCTTCCTGGCCTTGCTTGGGCCCGTTTCGGTGTTCCTCATTCGTTGGCGCTTCAAGGCTGGCCAACTGGGAAAACTCTAGACCATGGCGCGTTTTGTGCGGACCTGGATCCCGATCCACCTCGCCGCACTCATCGGCGCATACTTGCTGCTGTTTTGGCAAAGCGGCCTCACACTCGACGTGCTGATGGGGCTTTGGTTCTTCGTGCCTGTGGGCGTGCTTGGCGCGATCATTGCCAACGCGACCGGCACGGGCGGGGGCGTTGTCTTTGTGCCGGTATTCGCTGCCTTGCAAGATGGTGGCATTATGGTGCCCAGCGCCTTGCTCGGCCTCCTGCCTCAGAACGCCAATGAAGGCGTCGCTGTCTCCTTCACCATCCAGTGTTTTGGCATGTCCATCGGGGCGCTGACCTGGGCGCATGCCATCTTTGTGAAAGATAGCCTGAAATGGGATGAAAAGATCGCGCCACATTCGCTCTTGGCGTTGACGGCGACCCCACTGGCCACGGGCATACCGGCGCTTCTGCTGACCCAAGCCTTCCTGGAAGTCGATGGCGAGCAACTGATTGTCTGGTTCAAATTCTTCTCGCTCGCGCTTGGTATCGTTCTGCTGATCTTCACCTGGATACAGCGCCGCCAATCAGCCTTGGAGCGTCGGCTGACCGTCGGCCCCGGCGAACTGTGGGTGCTCCTAGTGTTGGGAGCTATCGGCGGAATGGTGACTGCCCTGTTTTCCGTGGGCATCGGAGAGTTTCTGGCGATCTATCTGATCTTGCGACGGTTCCCGACCAAGGTCGCGATTGCCGTCGCTGTTTGGGTGTCTGTTGTCTGCGTCTTCACCGGGTTTTGGGACAACTACTTCGCCGGACTGGTTCGGTTGGAGATTGCTCTCATCGCTGTCCCGGGTGCCATACTTGGCGGCTTCCTGGCAAAAGGCATCGCATCGCTGCTCGGCTCTTTATGGCTGAAGACTGCGGCATCCATTTGGATCATCGCATCGAGCGTCTACCTGTTGCTCACGTAGACCAGACCATCCGTCTTCATCGGTTCAGATCGCACGCACATTGAGCGTGACCGGACAGCTCTGCCCTTGCGAAAAGGTGCCGACCCAAATGTCCAGACGACCTGTGTTTTCGTCAAATCCTTGGAACATGGTCGTCACTGGGATTGTCAGTCTCGGCTGAAGGTTGCCATTGGAATCGTCGTCGAAGAACCAATCCGTCGCCGGCGTGTTGACCAACAGCGTTGTGTCGCATCCGGTGGCCGACGTCACGGATATCTCCAACTGATTGGTCGTCGTGGCCACGCTGTTCAGGTTGATGGCGAGGTTCGGCGCAGCATTCACATAGCCCGTGCCGCCGATGCCCAGTGTGCTGCTGCAGGACCCAAAGTCCGTTGATCCACTGGCCGTGGTGGGCGTGGACCAAGTGGTGCTCTGAATAAAGTCGCCGGTTAGGCTCGTCTCGCGGTTGGCGCGGTTGGTGAAGTCTGGGCAACCAACCCGGGCTACAGGCGACGGATTGACGGGCGTTTGGGACTCAAGCACTTCTATTCGGGCAAGAGCATCGGCGAGGTCTGTTTCTGTCGACTGGAGGTTGGTTTCGAGAGTCGCAACCGTACTCTGAGAATCCGCCAATTGTGCATTGAGGCCCGCTATGGTGCTGTCCGCTGTCGCTGCTTCTGCTTCGAGCGAGGCGATATTGGTTTCCAGCGTGGCAACGACCTCTTCGCTGACACCGCCATCGGCCACGACAAAGGCAGCGCCACCAGCGATCACCGCGCCAGCAAGACCACCGATAGCAACGCCGCCCCACAATCCGCCCTTTTTAGGCGCGGGTGACTTGTCGACTGGCGTGACTGGAGGGGGCGGTGCTTGCGGCCTGTCGACATTGTTGAGCTTGATCAGCCAATCCTTCGCGGACTGCGGGCGCTCCTTCATGGAAATCGCCATGGATCGGTCGATGAGCATCAACAACTCATCGCTGTGGTCAGGGTATCGACCATAAAGCGGCTGATAGGGGTCCGGCTCGGAAGTAACCAGCTTATGGTTGCGCACATCAGCTGCGGGCGGGGCCTCGCCAGTGATGGCGTGGTAGAGCGTGGCAGCGAGTGCATAAAGGTCGCTGGCGGCGCTTTGCTCGGCACCGGTAGTGTAGAATTCGCTAGGTGAATAACCATCAGACACGACACGGAACGTGCCCATCTTGCGCGTCTCGGTGCGTGTTTGTTGCCGTGCGGCGCCAAAGTCGATCAGTATTGGGCGGCGGAAACGGTCGATGCGGATGTTCGAGGGTTTGATGTCGCGGTGAAGCAGGCCGCCGTCATGCAGGTATTCCAGGGCGTCCAACATGCGGCGGCTCAGTTCCAGCACGAAGGCTGCCGTCAGCATCTCGGGCTCATCGCTGATAACTGACTGAAGGTCTTGGCCGTGAATGAAGTCCATCGCCATATAGGCGGTGCCATTCTCTTCAAACAGCGTTTGCACATGCACCACATTGGGGTGCGATAGCTGAGCGAGCAGCTGGGCTTCACGCAGGAAGAGATTGCGGGCTGTGGTGAAGGAGGCTGCGGTGGACTCACTGGCAGCGCTCACCGATCGGCTTGTCGTCCGAGCGACCAAGCCCAATGGAAAGCACTCTTTCAGCGCGACATCGCGGTTGAGATTATCCTTGGCCAGATAGGTGATGCCGAACCCGCCAGCGGCGATGTTGCGGACGATTTTGTACTGGCCACCATTGAGCTCGGCACCGACGGGCAGCTCGCCGGGAGGGCCATCTGGAAGTGCTTTTGTGACCTGATCGTCTTCGCTCATGCTCGGTATCCTGTCACATCAAAACGGCGCGTTCCAGACCAATCGCAATTGCTTTGGGTACTAACACCAATCAAGCGCAATGACAGCCATATCTCGATCAATACAGAGCCCCCGTTTGTCTCGACCAAGGCTTGCAAGGGTGCGCCCCCGCTCCGATCGGTCATTCAACGAGCTCCACTTGCGACCCGAAGTGGACATTGAGCGGGCAGCAGCGAACAACGGCTCAGGGCGGAGAGCGGACGTTCAGGCAGTGCCAGTCTGAGCACAGATTGCGCGAGGCCCTTTGGCTGCGATCGCCCGGTTTGTTGGAGCAAATGGCCTATTGGGAATAAAAAGTTGATCCGGATGAGCAAGTCTCTGTGTTAATATCCCATTCACTGGGATGTTAAGGAACAGCCATGAACACGATAGTCGCAATGGGATTGACCGGTGGCTTGTTCATCGTGGTTGTGCTCATCCCATTAGTTCGCGATTGGATTTCGGAGAAAGCCACGGAAAACCAGCGACAATCGGCTGAACGTGCCAAGCCGGCGCCCTGGGTTGAGCCAAGAGAGCTCAATTCGATTTTTGATAAGCTTCGATACCCTGAACTTCGTGGACGCCTGACCCTCATCGAGGATCGTTCCGCAGAGGACCCAAGCGGTTTGCTGATCTATTTCCAAGACTTGGAAACGGGACAATTCTGGATGGAATTCGCTGAGGAGGTCGGCTTCAGCCAATTCACTGTCCTGAGCCCAATAGGTGGGATCCCGGAGCGTGAATAGCCGTTGTCCAAGAGCACTGAAAATTACCTACTGGGTGTTTGATGGCTGAAATTGGGCAACCCATTTGGGCCATTGGCATATTAGGGCCGAACAATAACTAAGGGTGGGAAGCGGTCATTCGCGTTCTCAGCGAGCTGGCGCTAGGATGCGTAGTGCCAATCATGCAAGGTCCGCTTCCTTATACCAATCGTTATATGGTCAAGTTTTGTTCGCGCTTCGGCGCTTTTCCTCGACATCGAGACGGGCCAAGAGTTCCTGCAGGTCGACACCATACCTGATCGATTCTGGGTCACGGTCATCAACATTGCCTAGGGCTTTCTTGGCCAATGTGCGGACAAGCTGGCGAACAATGGCGTTCTCATGAAAGTAGAAGGTCTCCGTATCGTCCAACGGTGCTAGACCTCCTCGCATATAATGTTTGAACAGGATGACAGTTGAAGCAAGATCACCGGCCCTGGCCTTTTCGCGGAGCGGCTCCCACGCATGACGTCGATAACTTCTGCGATACAGATGATATAGTTCCGTCTGTCGGTCCGCAGCCTGAACTATATCCATACCGTTCTTGATCGCTTGTTCAGTAGCTTCAATCACCACTGACCAAGTCAAACTTTTCCAGGCCGTTTGGATTTCCGCCAACGCGGGAGATAGGGCTGTGATTTCTGGCAAGCTGGTCTCAAGAGGAACAATTGGCGCGTCTGGGTGTGCAGCCTCAATCTGAGCCTCTCTGATGCGCTCGCTCAGTCCAAATAGGAAACGCGCTAAATCGGGAAAATCCAGTTGGCGTGCCTGATTGACAATAGCACTTGCTGTTACCTCCGACCCCAAAAGCTGAACCGCCATAGCGTTTCCTTGAGCTTGGGCATTTTCCAAACAACAACCTTTCAGGTGATACCAACCAACATCCTTCGCCAGTTCATCAGTTTCTTTACCAAAACTCGCAAAGGTTTTTGCCCAGTCGGAGAGGCGCATAGCTTTGTTAGAAGCCATGCCGAGCTTGCTCAATATCTTCGATCGGCGTCTGCCTTTAGAGCTTTGTAAATATGCTGAAAATTCTCTTTGATTTTGGAACCTGTCCGGATCGACGAACCTTGACCTTCGCCTGTCTGCCCGGGCTTTCCTTTGCTTGGTACGCCAGAAGCGCCAGCACATCCACGGCAGTGCCCAGGCAACCCAAATACCTACAATAATTGGCTCGTCGAACAGGGCTGTAAAAAGCAACGCGCCGACAAGAGTGCTGATAGCGACTTTCAGTTCGTACAAATTCTGACCTCCGCCGTTATCAAACCAGGTCGCCCAATTATAGGTCACTGACCAGGTGTCCCTGGCTGTATTGTTGCTGCTCGATTGTGATCAGCAGAACCAAACCAGAAGTAACTATCTCCAAAACGTTGTTAGCAAGGGACCCTTTCAGATCGGATGGTTCAAGATACCTCAGAACGCAACGGCTGACGTCCGCTTAGGATAGCTGCAAAGCAGCGACGGCTTCTGTAGTGAACGATAGGTAAGGGCCGCTAGCCGACGGAGCCTGCATGGCAGCTCAGGGCGGGTAGCGGACATTGGATGGTTGGTAGCAAGGGCCTCGCCGGCGCTTGAACCCACAGTTCTTGGCTTTCAATATGCTCTAGTTTCGTTCTGACTTTTTGATAGCCATGACGTTGCGAACCATCTTGCCGAATGCACGATCCTTTTCCCTGCGCTCTGCCAAGCTCGCCGAGTTATATGCGTCCTCGGCTTGCAGTTTGCGCCAGCGCGCTAAACGTGTTGTGTCCAACCTGTTGTCAGCGATGGCTGCCACAATTGCACACCCCGGCTCGGTTTCATGTCGACAGTCATTGAAGCGACATGCACTCGCCAATGCCTCAATATCTTCGAAGACATCGGCAATGCCAGATGCGGCATCGGTAAGTTGCAGTTCTCGCATGCCGGGGGTGTCTAGAACGAGGCATCCGTGTGAAGTGGTATGAAGTTCGCGCCGCGTTGTCGTGTGTCGGCCCTTTGCGTCGTCTTCGCGGATACCCTGTGTGGCGATCGCCTGTTCTCCCAAGAGCGCATTCGTCAATGTGGACTTACCGACACCAGAGGAGCCGAGAAAAGCCACAGTTCTCCCTGGTTTGCACCAATCGGCCAGCATCTTGATTGGTTCGTCACCACGAGCGTCGAGTGCTAAAACCGGCACACGGTCTGATACGGCCTTTGCTGCTTCAACATAGGGCAGTGTGTCATCCGTAAGATCGGCCTTGGTGAGGACAATTACCGCCTCAATATCTGCTTCAAAGGCGAGTGACACATAGCGCTCCAACCTCGCAACTTTGAAATCCTGGTTGCAGGAGGTAACGATGAACACTGTATCGATGTTGGCAGCGATCAACTGAACCTGCCTGTCTTTGCCCGGAGCGCGGCGCTTGATCAGGCTTTTGCGCTCAAGCACATGGCTAGACCGAGGACGAGCACGATCCAACAACAACCAGTCACCAACCGTTGCTTCTGGGCCTGGCGGGATGGTCTCGTCGATGCCGTCGCCCACTATCTGTAGCCCGCTACGATGCACAGCAACGACGCGTGCTGGAGGGGTATCCGATAAAGCATCAGCGTCGATTTGTCGGGCAAAAGTCGCACCCCAACCCAGTCGCTCTAAAGCGTTGAGTGTTTGGTGGTCTGAAGATGCCGGCAAGCCTCCTGGCAAAAAGGCTGAGAAGTCACGAACCATCAATGAAACCTGAGTTCTTTGAGAGATGCGATGCAATGCAATGGTAATCAACTGGTAGCAGTTGTTCCCCTTGCATGACCGGCTTTTAATGGCATCCGCCAATTACATATTCGGGCGTGCCACCGTATGACTTGAGATCGATCACAGATGGCAAAGAATGCTCTGAGATTGAATCCAACCGAATGGGCTCAAAGGGCGGAGAGCGAACGTTCCTCATCATTCAGCGATGTGATCACACCAGCAAGTCATCGCTGGCGAGCAATCCACCGACCTTGGTCTTTGGCATCAATCGGACCACAATCATATCCATTGGCAAAGTGGTGCAGGGACACCCCCGTGATTGTCCTAGGCTTAGCTTCGCTGAGGAACGCTGATTTGCGTCAATGAGTTCACACAAATTCCGGTGCACTCCATCGTTCAGAGAGAAGTTGGCCTCCACGCGCAATCAATTGGATCGGAAATGGTGATGAACGGCCCCGTTCTGTTTGTAGTCAAGCGCGCCAGCTGCATGGCGGTTCTGGTTACCCTCTGCTGCCCGGTTGGAGCCGTGGCGGAAGAATTCACGAGAACATACGACCTCTCTGGATTTGACGGCGTCTCCGCTTCGCAGGGCATTCAGTTGATCGTCGAAACCGGCGAAGCCTACGCGGTCGTCGCCCAGAGCGATGAGCTTAGCCAACTTGAACTGCTAGAAATCGACGTGCGCCGGAGCGTGCTGCGCGCCGAAATGGACCAAGGCCTTTTCTCGTCACGTTCCGTGGAGGGCTGGAGGGTCACCGTGTTCGTGTCGATGCCGGAACTCACACAAGCATTCACATCCTCTGGTGCCAACATCATCGCCGATAAGATCGTCGGCGACGCGTTAGAGCTTTCGGCCTCCGGTGGCTCCCAGATCACAGTTGCCTCGATTGTTGGCGATCGTATCTCCATGACGTCGGAGAATGGCAGTCGCATCACTGTAGATGGTGGTTCCTGCCAAGCCCAGGACTTAGCAGCTTCGGATGGGTCCTCGGTCGCAGCTGAAGGGTTACGATGTTCCAGCGTCGATGTCTCAGCGTCAGGCGGATCCAGTATTGCTGCCTTCGCAGAACAGTCGATCGAGGCGAATGCTTCCAGCGGCGCGATCGTCCAAGTTTTTGGTGAGCCGGAGGAGCGCGACCTTGATGCGTCAAGCGGTGGCAGCATCAGCTTTCCGTGATCAGTCTTCTTGCTCGATGCAACCACAAGGTTCGCTGCACTAGTAACTGAGAGTGCCTTGATACCTGCTTTGGGCGGCAAGTAGACATCGATGGGGGCAACGCCAAGAACAGGCGAGTTCGGACATTGGGCTGAATTTGACTTCTTAGCAAAGACTGGCGGTCAGGCTATGGCGTGGCGAACGCGAAAGCGAACTAACCCGCGTCGAAGCATTTTGCGGCCGCGAGCCTTCAAACTATGAGCTTGTCGAGGTGCCTTTGTGCCTTCATTTCCAGCGTCACAAGATCGCCTTTGTAAAAGACACTGTTGATGATCCAAGGGATCGGCATGGCTTGCCCATCCTCTCTGTCCTTTATCTTGTGTATGGTAACAGGGACGCCTTTAGCGGCGGCGTAGTCTCGAAGCGCTTTGTTGGTGTAAAACTCTGTAAAGGGGCAGGTGTTGGAATAGTAGGCCGTGATGCCTTGGGCATCCGCGCACCTGCCAGACCGTGCGGTGTCAAGGAACCTCGGAAATTTGGACGCTGGATTGGTCCTAAGACCCCACAGCTGGAAGAATGGGTCAGCTTCATCAATGACTTCGAACCCATTGTGCGCCAGGAATTTTGGGTCTGTCATGAAGGGGCGTTTCTTGTTGCTCGAGACCGCAATAACGCCATCTAGCTTTGAGCTATCCTTCAAGCATTGCTGCAGCAGTGCTGTTCCATGGCCATGGCCTTTAAACTTGCCGCTGACCCAAAAGCAGTTGATTACCATGAAGTTATTGCCCGTTAGCGGCAACCATGAGTGCTCAATCGGCACGTATTCGATGAACACTTTGCCGCGCACATCGGCCTTGTGGAACCGATAGCCGTTGCTGAACTGGGTTCTGAGCCAGTCCTTCTTGGCGGCATACCCACCGGCACATTTCTTGTCGCTTATCGCGCAGCAAATGTGATGGTCCTGGAGCAATTGATCATTGAGGGTCACATAGTCCATCTTTAGCTCCCGATGCTGACCACATCATTCCTTGTCGGCTTGAGGCGCCAAACTTCGCGTTTGGCAAGATATCCCTAGCTAAGACCATGGACTGTTCTTGCGGCGTTGACCGCCATCAAAACCAAAGAAGCAACCGCATGTCACAACACTGAAGACCGAAAGTGATCCCCAGGCCTTAGGCAAACAAAGGAGGCGTGATTTGGCTGAAGCTGACAAGAGTGACTGGGATGCCATTGTCATCGGCTCGGGCATGGGCGGGCTAGCTGCCGCAGCCGCGCTGTCGAAAGCTGGGCACAAGGTTCTTCTTCTGGAGCAGTACGAGGCGCTGGGCGGTCTTTCTCACAGCTTCTCCATCGAGGGGTTCAAGTGGGACCCCGGCATTCACTACCTCAATTGTGTTGGCCCGGAAGATCGCGAGCGCCGCATTTTGGATTGGCTATCGCACAAGCCAGTAGAACTGGCCTCGATGGGTACCATCTTTGACAATCTGCATATTGGTGACGCGGCGCCGCTGTCCTTATCGCGCCCCTACGAGGCGTTGGCATTTGATCTGAAGGACCGGTTCCCAGAAGAGGCAAATGCAATCGACGCATGGATCGTCGCTCTGAGAGAGGGCCGTGATGCGGTAACGAAAGTCACCTCGACGCGCGCTATGCCAGAGTTCGTTGGCACCGCCTTGAAGTGGTGGCACAGCGGCGCCATCGACCGCTGGTGCAAACGGACCACGCAAGAAGTGATTGACGATATCACCGACAATCCTGAGCTGGCCGCAGCCTTTGCTGCGCAATGGTTTGACCATGGTGGTAGGCCAAGCAAGGCGAGTTTCGCCATGCACGCCCTAATAACAGCATCCTTTCTGGAGAGCGGCGCTTGGTACCCGGAAGGTGGCGGTGAAGCCATCGTGAAGGGCATCCTCCCTACAATTACAGAGGCCGGCGGCGAAGCGCGCGCGAACACCAAGGTCGAGACGATCTTGTTCGATGATGACCGGGTGGTTGGCGTGCAAACGACGAAGGGGGAGGCCATCTACGCCGATACAGTGATCTCGGACATCGGAGCACGTGAGACAGTCAACACGCTTCTTCCAGCCGACTGCGGGCATCAGGATTGGATTGAGGAAATCCGAGCACTGCCACATTCGGTGGCCCATTTTGCCTTGTTTCTGGGTTTCGAGGGCGACATAGAACGCGCTGGTGCGACGCGGTCAAACCATTGGATCTACCCAAGTGGCAAGGTCGACGTTGTCTGGACTGATGTAGCAAGAACGCCACCGCCTGGCATGTTCTTAACGTTCGCATCATTGAAAGACCCCGCACATGATCCCGGACCGTCACAAAGACACGCTGCTGAAATCGATGCCTGGACAGACTGGTCGGTGGTGGAGAAATGGGCCAACTTGGCGCCAGATGCGCGCGGCGATGACTACAGGGCCTTCAAGGCGCAGGCCGAAAACGCGATCTTCGCTGTATTCGAGGAACAGTTTCCGGAACTCGCCAAACTCGTTGTCTATCGCAATCTAGCCACGCCGCTATCTACTCGCGCAATCACGGGTCATCACAAGGGCGCGTTTTACGGCATCGACACGACACCGGATCGGTTGATGAGCGAAGCCTTACAAATCCGAACGCCCATACCAGGACTGTTTTTGGCAGGGCAAGATGTCATGACACCCGGCATCCCCGGGGCACTCTGGGGCGGCATTCTGGCTGCTGCTACGGTGGATCCAAGCCTGTTCAAGTTGGTTCCCAACTAGGGAGCAGCCCGATGTGATGCGTGATCTATGCGCGCAGACTTGTGTCAGACCAGCACGACGGAGGAGATACAAATGGAAGGCCCAACCTCTACCGGATCATCTGCACAAACGCGCTCTGATCAGCCTTTGATTTCATCCATCCAGGTCCTTGATTGCGGCCAAGCCGAACAGCACTGGGAGCATCGGCATGGAAGTTCCCTGCCAAAGCTGTGGTGGGTCTTTTTCGGACGCCGCTGGGTGAAACTGCCGCTCCAGGCGTTCCTAATCACGCATCGTGATGGACTGGTCCTTTTTGACACGGGCATTGACCCCGCCGTTCAGCTCGACAAGGGCTACATCAAGCAGGCGATCGGGCGCTTTCTCCTTGGCAAAATCTTTCGGTTGCATCTGACCGAAGCCGATCGGATTGATCATGTGCTCCGAAAGGCTGGCGTATCGCCCGAGGACATCAAGGCAGCGGTGATTTCGCATCTACACTTCGACCACGTTGGCGGAATTCGCCAAGTCCAGCAGGCCGATCTTCTGGTGAGTGCCGACGAATGGGCGATCCTGTCTGAGCCGCACCCGGAGCAGGAATGGATTTTGCGCGAACACATAGAACTCCCATCCGCAAAATGGCGACAGATCTCGTTTGAGCCCACAGACGACCCGCTCTTTGACGGGTTCGACGGGATCCACGACGTGGCAGGTGATGGTTCGATGGTTCTGCTTCCGACGCCAGGGCACACCAAAGGTTCGCTGTCTATGCTCATCCGACAGGAAGGGTGGGATCCAATCCTGCTGGTTGCAGATCTGACCTATGAGGCAGCGTTGATGGAGAGAGACGTGGTTCCGGGTGTCGGCGATGGGCCGACCTTGCTGACGTCATTTGCGAAGGTTCGAAAGCTTAGAGAGCGACTGCCAAACCTCGCCATCGTCCCCTCGCACGATTTTGGCGCCGCGCAGTTCCTTGCCCAAGCGACAAGGCTCGAACGCAATCCGGAGGTCACAGATACATGACTGAGAAACATCCAGCCTTGGCAGTTCTCGAGCAGCTCGACACCAGCAACATTGCCGGCTCCGCACATCTCTTCGCGGAAGATGCCATATGGCATTACTCCAACCCTAACCTGCCGGACTTGCAGGGCGACTATGTGGGACCTGCTGGTATAGGCGCCTTCTTTGCCGCTCTTGCTGAGAAATCCCAAGGGACCTTCCGAATTGAACCTATTTCGGCCACGCCAGTGGGTCTGGAACTGGTGGTCGTTCAATCCCGCAACACGCTGACCCTCGAAACCCAGGTGATAACCGTCGACGTCGTGGTTGTATGGCGTGTTGTTGAGGGACGGATTGTAGAAGTTTGGGACATCGTACCTGGCCAACCCTCATTGGTTCAAACTACTGCAGACTGAACCCCAGGCATTCCGAAAAAAGGAAAACGACCATGCACTGGTTTTTGTTGGCTATTGGTGTGGCAATCGAGATCCTCGCCAGCACCTCGTTGAAGCTTTCCGACGGTTTCACCAAGCTCCATTATGCAGGTCTTACGCTACTGTGTTTTGGGGTCGCGTTTTACATCATGTCGCTCGTCGTGCGGACTATGCCGCTTGGTGTTGCCTATTCCGTTTGGGCTGGTGGAGGTATTGCAGGAGTAACGTTGATCGGCGCGGTCTTTTTCGGTCAGCAGTTAGATGGCTACGCCTATCTGGGCATTGGCTTGATACTAGCGGGTGTCCTTGTGCTTAACGCGCTCTCGACCGCCGCAAGCGGATAGGGGTCCTTAGCAGCGCGAAGGTCAGCTAAGGGCCGGAAGCGGACCTGGGCGTTCGCTGCTTACAGGTCAGCCAACAACCTCATGATAGCTTTGGTATCGGCCGAGTAGGCACCATGCTTCCAAGCATTTCTGTTGCCGCATGGTGCGCCTGGATTGGTGCCGCCATGCATGCGGCAGCGACGTTTGCCACGGACCGCTGGTGACTGGCAGGGTGTGCCCTTGCGGGTCTTGGCCATACAACGCGGTGCTTTCGCTAGCTGCGCTGGTTGCATGGGATTGTATGCCGTCATTTTCCCGACGCCCCCTTCGCATGGTGGTGGAATTCATCAGCAATGACCGCTTGTCCGCCTTCTGACACCTGCACATGGCGCACGGTTTGTTCGCGAGGCTGGTGCAGCTTAGCCAGCGCCTCAAGCGTTGTCCGGCAATTAGACTGTGCCTTGAACGCAAGCTTTGCGTATCGGTCCGCGGCTTGTGGGTATTCACCAAGGTTCATTGCTGCACGCCGGCCCAGTTCAGTGAACATGCTGTCGAGGGTGATGGCCTGCGAAGCCAAGAGCCGGCTTGCGATTTTCAGATCCCCCTCTGCCGCCTTTGCGATTTCCTTCTCAAAAGCCGGAATATAATCGGCGATGTCGGGCTTCTCTGCGCCATTGCCGAGCACCGCGGAGGCAAACGCAGATGTTGTCGCGCCGTGCCGTATCTCCGGTTCGAGCAGATTGCGGGCCATACCTTCACCGCTGGTCTCGTGCTTATACTGCTTGATTTCGACCGGGCGCTTGGTCTTTGAAGGCAGATCGTCTTGCGTGGTGTTGCCTGTCATAATCGTCTTCCATGTCCGTTCGCCCAACCAGATGTTGCTGATGTCGGCCGTATGGCATTGGTGCCCAGACATGGTCCATGAAGGCCTTGCGCTTGGCGCTTTCGCCTTGATGGCAACGCGCTTTCCCTAAGCAGCCCAAGGTTCATCAAAACTCTCATCGCCCCCAAAGCCTTCTTCTTCAATGCTAATAGAACTAACGTGTTCCATAAGGTGTTTGTCCCTATGATCGTCTGGTTGGCATCCATCTGATCGGAGGGATTGGTCGGCCGTTCCACCCGTAAGATCGTCCGGGTTGGTCTTCAGCTTTTTCAGATCGACAGCGCACATGTCCTTCCAGCTGCTGACCAGCAGCTTACACATCTTGGCATCATGCTCCGCCCTTGCATCTTTGAGGGCCTGACGCTGATCAAGGAACGCGTCGATCCTATCGTCCAAGAGCGTGTAAACGTTGAAGGCATGACCGTTGTTTGAGGGTCTGCGATCGATTGAAAGAAAGCCTAGCTTCACCAAACGCGGCACAGATTTTTCGACGCTTGCGACGGACCGAGCCAAATTCTCAGCAATGGTCTGTTGCGATGGCCAAGCCTGCTTTGTCTCAGCGCGGGCGTGGCGGGCGATTTCGATACCTACCGCAAGATCAGTTGCGGATAGACCAGGAAAGGCGACAAGCGCCCGCTCCCATTCGCAACGCCAGGCCGTCCATTCGCGTCGAAGTTCCTTTTCTCGACCGTCGTCGGGGTGACCGTCATCGCTCATCGGTTCTCACCCCTTGGCTAAAAAAAATGGTCGTTGATTGGGCCATTGGATTGCCCGACCAAAGCGGCCCTGGAATTGCCTAAAATTCGCAAGTTTGATGCCGTGCTCCAATCCGGCAGGTGCGGCGTTCCTTTGCGCTGCACTACACGTTTCTGGTGCGATATCATGGGCGGTATAATCCTTGAACGACACCCATAGAGCATTCAAAGGTTTGAAAATATTAAGAAAAATAATGGTCGGAGTGAGTGGATTCGAACCACCGACCCCCTCGTCCCGAACGAGGTGCGCTACCAGGCTGCGCTACACTCCGACAGGCCGCCAAAAAAGCGGGTCCCGGTCGGCCCGAAGCGGCGGACAACCGGTATAGCCAGAACGCAATGGCCTCGCAAGAAGCTCAGTTAGCCCTTGGGCCTGGGAGCGGCGGCGCGTTTCAGACGATCATTGATCGCCGCGCCCAGACCGGTGTCGGGGATCGGTGCAATGGCAATCGCCGCCGGGTTTGCGCCATCTGCGCGGCGCAGCAGCGCGAACAGCTGGGTGCCTGCCTCGGCAAGATCGCCACTGGCAGATAGGGTCAGGTGTCCGGCAATGTGGTGCTCCCCAAAGCCAAGATAGGCCTCACCGTCACGCAGATCGCCCGGCTGCACGTTGAGCCGCACAGGTACGCCAGGCGCGTAGTGACTTTCCAACTGCCCCGGCGCGACGGGCTGGGCCGGGTCATGGTCGGCGGTACGGATCGGGGTGCCAAGCGCCGCTTCTAGCGCGTCTTGCGTCACCGCGCCCGGCCGCAGCAGGGCAGGGGTTTCGCCGCGCGCATCGACGATGGTGGATTCAAGGCCGGCTTGCGTTGGTCCGGAATCGACGATCAGCGGGATGCGCCCACCCAGATCGTCCACGACATGCTTTGCGGTCGTCGGAGAGATATGGCCAGAGCGGTTCGCACTCGGCGCGGCGAGGGGGCGGCCAAGCGCGCGGGTCAAGGCACCAAGCGTACCCTGTGGGCACCGCAGCGCAACACTATCGCCACCTGCCGTGACCGCCGGGGCCAGGCCATGGCCAGACCGCAAGGGCAGCACCAGTGTCAGCGGGCCGGGCCAGAACTGGCCGATCAACGTGCGTGCTATGGGTGAGAGGTCGGCAACACGCTGCGCCATCGCCGTATCGGCGACATGGGCGATCAATGGGTTGTGCGAGGGTCGTCCCTTGGCGGCATAGATGGCGGCCACGGCATTGTCGCGCGTTGCGTCACCAGCGAGGCCATAGACCGTCTCCGTCGCCGCAGCCACAACGCCACCGGCGCGCAGCACGTCGAGCGCCAGATCGCGCCAAGCATCATCCCCATCGGTTTGCAGAACAGTCGTGTGCATCGCGGGCGATTAGCATGTTGGCGCGCTTTGTCCACCGCATCCGCCCTGCTAGACCTGAGGCAAACAAGGAGTCGTCACCATGCCGCAAGAGACCTACGACCGCATCTACAAGGGCGCCACGCTCGTCAATCATGATGGGGAGGGGCTGCGCGATGTGGCGGTGACGGATGGCAAGGTCGCGGCGATTGGCAGTTTTCAGCCGGACCAAGCCGCCGATGTGGTGGACTGCACGGGCCTTCACATCCTGCCCGGTGTGATCGACAGCCAGGTGCATTTCCGCGAGCCGGGTGCCGAGCACAAAGAAAATTTGGAGACGGGGTCACGCGCCGCGGTGATGGGCGGGGTGACCTGCGTCTTCGAGATGCCGAACACCAACCCCACGACCACCAATGAGGCGGCATTGGCCGACAAGGTACGGCGCGGTCGCCACCGTATGCACAGCGATTTCGCCTTCTGGGTTGGCGGCACCCGCGAGAACGCCCATGAGGTGGGCGAACTTGAGCGCCTGCCGGGGGCAGTCGGTATCAAGGTGTTCATGGGGTCGTCGACCGGCAATTTGCTTGTCGAAGATGATGAGGGTGTGCGGCAAATCCTGTCGAATATTCGCCGCCGCGCCGCCTTCCACTCGGAGGACGAACCACGGCTGCGTGAACGCGCTGATCTGCGCGTGCACGGTGACCCATCTTCCCACCCAGTTTGGCGCGACGCCGAGACCGCGTTGAGGTGCACCAAGCGTCTGGTCGGGCTTGCTGAAGAGACCGGCGCGCGCATCCACGTCCTCCACATTTCCACCGCTGACGAGATGCCGTTTCTTGCCAAACACAAGCGTCACGCAACGGTGGAGGTGACGCCGCATCACCTCACCCTGAGCGCCGACGATTATGAGCGCCTGGGCACCTATATTCAGATGAACCCGCCAGTGCGTGATGCGTCTCATCGTGACGGCATCTGGTGGGGCGTTGAGCAGGGCGTCGCCGATGTGATCGGGTCGGACCACGCGCCCCACGCCCGCGAAGAAAAGGACCAGCCCTATCCGCAAAGCCCGTCAGGTATGCCGGGTGTTCAGACGCTGGTGCCGGTCATGCTCAACCATGTCGCGCAAGGGCACCTGTCTCTGGCGCGCTTTGTCGACATGACGAGCCATGGCCCGCAGCGTTTGTTTGGCCTCGCTGGCAAGGGGCGTATCGCGCGCGGCTATGATGCCGACTTTACCATTGTCGACCTTAAACGGCGCGAAACCATCACCGATGCCTGGATCGCCTCCATCTGCGGATGGACGCCTTACAACGGCATGGAGGTCACCGGTTGGCCTGTCGGCACGGTGGTGCGCGGCGAACGCATTATGTGGGAAGGCGAGCTGACGGCGCCGTCGCGCGGCGAGCCGGCGACGTTCGTTGAGACCCTCGGACCAGTTGGCGCTTAGGGCTGCCTATCCATTGTGAAGTTGGGTCGGTTTCGCGGCGTATTCGCGGTGGATTCGCGCGGTTTCGCGGCGGATTCGCACCCAATTCGCGCCAATTCGCAGTGTTTCGCAACCCGAGTTGCGCTAGTTGATCGAGCCAACCCGAGAATAGTAGCCCGACTGCACACCCTTAGCACTGGCCCTCAAGAACCGGGCAGCACCTTCTTCGCCCAGCTCATCCACCATGTGCATGATCGCCTGGAACAGGGCAGCGCGCGACAAGGCATGCTCTTCAATGCCCGCTTCACGCGCGACATCAAACGCTTCCAGCACGAATGCAATCGCATCGCGGCGTTCGGCGTCTTGGGCCGTCGGTGATGGTTGAGGTGCGGACAAAGCCAGTCTCCAAAGTACTGGTGGTCGTCCTAACACGCGCAATTGTGGCGCGGGCAAAACCCTGAAGAAAGCGTAAATGAAGTGTTTACGGGCGTTAACCTTTTCGATCGATCGGTTAGCCGTCGAGCAAGTTGGAGATGATCGCCGCGCCGCGCTCATGATGTCGCTGGATCAGCCGCTCACTGGCCGATGTGCAGTTCTGGTGGGTGTTGGCCACGCCGCGAAAGCCGCGGTTGAAAGCGTCGATCAGCACCGATTGGCGGGTGGTTGTCAGCTCTTCGCTTTCCAACAGCCGTTCCATATCGGCGCGCGAACGCAGATCGTCTTGGCAGACCACTTCGAGATGGGCGAGGGCACCGAGGATTTCCGCCAAACGCGCCAAGGCCTCGTCGGTCTCAACTTGTGTCTGCGCCATGACAGACGGACTGGCGGCGGTGACCAAAAAGGCAACGGCAAGGGGGGCGAGGAAACGAAACACCATGGTCTATCACCTGCCTTGAAGTGTGCCGCAGGTCAATCGCCGGCGACGGTCACAGCCGATGGATGGCGAGATAGCAATCGGTCGCGGCAAGGACGCAGCTGGCTGCATCATCGAAGCGCAGCGACAGCGTGTCGTTCTGCGTCAGGGACACAAGCCCACTTAGCTGAAAGGTTTGATCAGTGGATCCGGAAATGTCGGCCACGGCGGCGACAAGCGCCGTGGTGCTGTTCGCCAGCAAGGTGACACCACCCAAACCGGTGGCCCGCAAGGACAGGGTGAAAGCGTAGGTGCCGCTGGCGGGCACGGTGAGCGGTGACCCTGTGATAGGCGCGGTGAAGGCTGTGCCAAGGGCAAACCCACCTTGGGCACTTGGGAGGCTCTGGAACCCGGCTTCACGCGCCGCCGGGAAGCTGGTGGCGCCGCCGCTGAGCGTCGCTGTCGCAACAGGGCGCTGCGCCATGGAGACGGTGCCCGTCGCCGGATCGACCGCCAAGGCATCGTGCCAGTTCGTACCGTCATCGCTGACTTTGATGCCAAAGCCATCGTGTCCGGCAAGGCCCATTTCGGCGCGGCCCGACCAGCCCGACTGGAAAACCATGGAGGCGGTGTTTGCGGCGCCAGCCTTGTTGATGGTGAGGCGATGGTCCAGCGTTTCTGCGGTGAGGAGGGTAGCATCGCCGGCGACGGTCAGGCGGTTGCTGGTGGACGCAGCAGCATTGATGCCGACCATTGCTTGGTTGGCCTTCAGCGCCTCACCGACCAGTGAGACCCAACCCGTTCCGTTGAACACATAAGCGGCTCCCGTTGTGGCCTCGACAACGACCCACCCGGCCTGTGGGGTGTGGACGTGCCAGGCAGAGCCGATCCATGCCGCGATCGCGTTGTCTTGGCCGGCAAAGGCGCCCGTTGCACCTACACCAACAATCACGCAGTCGGTCTCATTCGGGCTCGCTGGCGGGGCGGTCGCTGCCATGTCCAGAACCACCGGCTGGACCAGCGTCTCCAATTGCACCAGCGCCTCGTTGTGAGTGAGGTGCTTGTGTGCCTGATTGGCCATGATCATGGGCATGGCGAAGCGGGGGCTGGTATCCATGGGGCGTCTCGCGGGGCTGGCAAAGGGCAAACGGGCAGCGCCCACCTTGCCCTGACCCGCACAGATCGTGACTAAGTTACAATCTTATCCCCGTCTGGGACGGTCCGGCTCTTGACCTTGAATCCACGCTATGGAAGGGAAGCGCCATACGTAATGGGGCGTAGCCAAGTGGTAAGGCAGCGGTTTTTGGTACCGCCATGCGCTGGTTCGAATCCAGCCGCCCCAGCCATCTCTTCCTGACCGATCGAAACGCTTGGTACGCTATGCCGGTGCTGGCTCGGCGGCAGGTTTCTTGCGCAGATAAGATGAGAAGAACACGTCATAGAGCACCGGCGCCGCGATCAGCGTCAGGATAGACGCGAAGGCCAAGCCGCCCATAATCGTCACCGCCATAGAGACGAAGAACGCATCGCCAAGCAGCGGCACCATGCCAAGGATGGTTGTCGCTGCGGCGAGGAGCACCGGTCGTAGACGCGAAATCGAAGCGCCCACAATGGACTCGCGCAGCGCGTTGCCCTGACGACGAACAATGTCGATCTCTTCAACGAGTACGATCCCGTTTTTGATTAGCATCCCCGACAGGCTCAAGAGGCCGAGCAAGGCGGTGAAGGTGAAGGGCAGCCCGGTGCCGAGCAGACCAATGGCCGCTCCGTTCACCGACATGGGCACCAAAAGCCAGATGATCAGCGGTTGGCGCACCGCGTTGAACAGCACCACCGTAATCAGCACCATGATCAAGATGGTGATGGGCAGCTGCGCGCCGAGGCTGGCATTGGCGTCGGCCGAAGATTCAAATTCGCCACCCCATTCCATGCGATAGCCTGGAGGCACGGGGATCGCCTCAACGGCGGCACGAACTTCGCCGTGCACTTCGGCTGCTGTGAGATCGGCGGGAATGCTGGCACCGACGGTGATCGTTGCCACCCTATCGCGGCGATAAATGATGGTGTTCTGCGGCTCTAGAACGAAGCCATCAACAATCTGCTCGATGGGGAGTAAGGTGCTACCGTCTTGGGCTATCAACGCCTGATCGAGAATGCCCACCCCAGATTCGGGCGCGTTACGAAGGACGATGGGCAGTGCTCGGTCACCTTCCCGGTAGGCACCAACGGTCACCCCATCGGTCGCAAATTCAAGGATTTGAGCGACATCATCGCGCGTAACGCCAGCAGCCTGGGCGCGGTCCGTCACATAGTCAGGGCGCAACACAAGCTGCTGCTCGCGCCAATCATGGCGGGGGGCGATGATGTTCGGCGATGCGCTCGCCATCACGCCAATGACTTCGTCGGCAAGGTTGCGCAGCACTTCTGGGTCTCGGCCTGAGAAGCGCACCTCAATCGGGTTGCCACCACCTGGTCCAAAGACCATGCGTTCGGTGCGGAACGATGCCTCTGGAAGGTTGGCAGCGGCAAAGGCCTCCAGGTCTGCTTGCAATGGTGGGATAAGCTCAAGATTTTCGGTGCGGATGATGAGGTGACCATAGGCAGCATTAGGCGGTTCGGACGAATAGGTCAGCAGGAAGCGGGTCGCACCTTGGCCCACAAAAGCGGAAACAGATTGCACATCGTCACGCGCCAACAAGAACGCCTCGAGCGCCTCCATTTGCTCGGATGTTTTGGCGATGGGCGTGCCCTGCTGCATGGTCAGGTGGGCAAGGAAAATTGGCGTGTTGGAGTTGGGGAAGAACTGCTGTTTCACCTGCCCAAAACCAACGTAACAAGCTGCAGTGACGGCGAACAAGGCGACCAGAACCAGCCAGCGAAAACGCAACGCGCCCTGCAATAAGCCGCCATAGGTACGGAAGATGAACCCGTCATAGGCATCTTCTTGGCTGCCATCACCTTGCTTTAAAACATAGTGCCCGAGCAGCGGTGTGACCGTAACCGCAAGCACCCAAGACAGCAGCAGCGAAATGCAGATCACGGCAAAAAGCGAGAACATGAACTCGCCCGTGGAATCCGGGCTCAGTCCAATGCCTGCAAAGGCCATAATGCCGATCAGCGTGGCACCCAGAAGCGGAATCTGCGTCTTTCCAGCAGCTTCGTCGGCGGCATCGCGCGAGTTCTTGCCGCGCCGCATGGCGATCTGCATGCCTTCTGCGACCACGATGGCATTGTCGACCAGCATGCCCATCGCGATGATCAGCGCGCCCAGCGAAATGCGCTCCATCTCGATGGAAAACAGGTTCATAAACAACAGCGTTCCGACCACCGTCAGCAGCAGTGTCGCGCCCACCACAAAGGCCGCGCGCGGCCCCATAAACAGGGCCAATACAAACACCACAATGCCAACCGACATGGCGAGGTTCACCAGGAACCCAGTGGACGATTCATCCACCATCAAGTGTTGCTGATAGATCGGGTGAAGGTCGACGCCATAGGGGATTTCCGGTTGGAGCACCGCCAAATGGGCATCGACCCTATTGCCAACATCGACAATGTTCTCTTCGCTTAAGCCGGAGATACCGATGGTGAAGGCTTCGCGCCCTTGATAGCGAATGATTGTGGAAGGGTTCTGCTCGCGACCGCGGCTGACGTGCGAGATATCAATCAGATTGATCAGTTCACCGCCGACGCCAACTGTGAGCGCGGCGATTTCGCTAACACTGTCAGACCCTTCAGCCGCCTGAATGAGCACACGTTCTTCACCGCCGGTCAGCGAGCCTGCTGGCTGCACCGAGTTTGAGGTGGCCAAGGCCTGCGCAATGATCTGCGGGTTCACGCCCAACTGGCTGGTCACCGCGAGATCGGGTTCAACGAAAATCGCCTCTTCTGGCAAACCAGACACCTCAACGTCGGCAACGCCATCGACAGTCAGCAGTTCTCGCCGCAGGAAGGTGCCAAGCTGGTGTCGCTCGGCGTCTGTGAAACCCTCCGACGTGACGGCAAAGAAGATGCCATACACATCGCCAAAGCCGTCATCCACGAAGGGTTGCGTCGCACCGTCCGGCAGGCGAACGGTTTGCAGCCGCTGGCGCAACTCTGTCCAGATATCTGGTAAATCTTCACCGCGGATCGTGTCCTGTACCAGGACGTCAATGCGTGACACGCCGGGGCGATTGACCGAGATGATTTCGCTTACTTCGCCCATGCGCTGGATGGCGGATTCCAACGGCTCGGTGACTTCAGTCGCTACCTGGTCAGCAGAGGCGCCGGGATATTGCGTGATGACGACCGCCTGCTTGATGGTGAAGGCCGGGTCTTCCAGCCGACCCAGCGAGTTGAAACCCCAAATGCCGCCGAACAGGCAGGTGAGGATCAACAGCCAAACAAATAGGGGGCGGTTGATGGAGGCGCGCGCGATGTTCATGCTCGTCTCTCCGCCGTCTAGTTGGCGAAGCCAGTGAAGCGACGCACCTCGGCACCGTCTTCAAGCGCTTGGGCGCCGATGCGCACAATTTCGGTGCCCGATTCAAGGCCTGATACAATCGCAAACGCGCCGTCGCGCGTCGGCTCAATCTCGACGTCGACCTCTTCGACCGTTCCTGTCTCGGCACCTGCTGGCGAGAAGCGCAGAACACTTGTGGAGCCGTCATTGGCAATCCGGATCGCCGTTCCCGGAACCACCATTTGAGCCGTGCCGGCATCAAGGGTGGCCAAGACCGTCACCGAGCTACCGGGCAGCGCAACAACGTCTGCTGGGCGCTCCATCGCAAGCGTGATCTGGAAGGTTTGACCCACGGCGGATGCCTCGGCGTTGAACTCTCGGATCTCCAAAGGATAAGTCTCAGGGCCGGTCGGAAACTGCGCTACCAGCGACACGTTGGGGTCCTCACCAGCGCGCTGAAACAGCACTTCGGGCACGTCGATTTCAATGCGTAACTCCGACATATCGTGAAGCCGAACGACCGGTGCACCCGCATTGGTGGTTGTGAAATTGGCGACATTGCGCGTCGCGACCAGGGCATCGAAGGGCGCGAGCAGCGTGGCGTTTTCCAACGCGACTTCCGCGTTCCGCTGACCAACGCGGGCCAGCGCATAGCTTGTCTGTGCGTCCTCGCGCTGCGCCTCGGAGGCTGAGATCGTCAGCTGGTTGATCCGTTCCAGCGCACGCCCCGCTTGGTCAGCCTGCAATTGCGCTTGCTGCAGTTGGAGTTCGAAGGGTTCCAAATCGAGCTCGGCGATGAGTGATCCTTCAGGGATGGTTGCCCCCTCTTCGGCAGGAAACTCGACGATCTGTCCGGACACCTGAAAGGCAAGGTCAACGGTTTGTCATGCAACAACCTGGCCAAAGAACTGCCGCGTCACACCCCCAGCCTCGTCGCTGACCACCATAAGCTTCGCCACCCGCAGAGGGTCCTCTTGGGCCACGGCGGGCCCCGCCACGGGCAACATCAGGCCAACAAGGACGGCTACAGAAAGGTGTCGAAGCATGGAAAAATCTCGCAGGATCAAAAAGAAGGTAGCTCTATCGCTGACGTCTTGCCATCAGGTCGAGTGCCAGCGGTGAAGTCAAGCTACAGATTGGGAATGAGCGCCATTTGACAGTGCAATTTTGTTACGCTTCACGCTGAAAGAAGCGCCACCGGACCGGTTCACGCTCTGGTCATTCGCCATAAAACCTGGCAGGCCGGAGGTGTCGGGAAGGCCGGGAGACCACCACCATGCACAACGCGCAAAGCCAATCCATGCTGCACCCTGACCGGCTGCTGCCCACTGACACGGGCCTGCGCGCCGTCGCGCGGGACCTCTACAACCAGGTGGCCGACGCCCCCATCTTGAGCCCGCATGGTCATTGCGAAGCGCACTGGTTCGCCAGCGACCAGCCCTTCCCCGATGCGACGTCGCTGATGGTTTTGCCGGACCACTATGTGCTGCGCATGCTGGTCAGCCAGGGCGTGTCGTATGATGACCTGGGTGTTCCACGTCGCGACGGCTCATCCGAGCCGTTGGACGCGCGGCGCGTCTGGCGGACCTTCGCCGCCCACTACCATCTGTTCCGCGCAACACCCTCGAAGATGTGGCTCGACCATGCGCTTCATCTTGTCTTGGGCCTGCCAGAACCGCTCACAGAAACAACCGCCGACGCGGCCTTCGACCATATCAATGCCAAGCTCGCCGAGCCCCGCTTTAGGCCGCGCGCTCTGTACAAAAGCTTCCAGATGGAACTGCTCGCGACCACCGACGCTGCCACCGATGACCTTGCCGCCCACGAAGCATTGGCCGAAGAAGGTTTTGGCGCGATTGTCCCAACGTTTCGGCCCGACGCCGTCACCAACCCGCACCACGCGACCTTTGCCGACTCGATGGCCCGGCTTGCGGAACTGACAGGAGAAAATGTCGCCACGTGGAAGGGGTATTTGAACGCCCTGCGGGCGCGGCGGCAGCTCTTCAAAGCTTTGGGGGCAACTGCCACAGACCATGGCGTCGTCCACCCCAACACCGACCCTCTGTCACCCATCGACGCACAAGCCCTGCTCGATGGCGCGTTGCGTGGCGGCCTCACGCCGGAACTCGCCGCGCAGTTTGAAGCGGGCATGCTGTTCGAAATGGCCCGCATGAGCGCCGACGATGGCCTGGTCATGCAGCTTCATGCCGGGTCGCGACGCAACTACGATCCCGGTGTTTTCGACGCCTTCGGCGCCGATAAGGGCTTCGACATTCCAGGCCCCTCCGCTTGGGGCGACGGGCTGAAGCCGTTGCTCAACGCCTTTGGGTTTGACCCGAACTTCCAGCTGATCCTCTACACCCTCGACGAGACGAGCTATGGCCGCGAACTGGCGCCGCTGGCGGGTGTCTATCCAAGCGTCATTCTCGGCGCGCCGTGGTGGTTTTTCGATAGCCCGGAAGGCATGCGCCGCTACCGGACCTTGGTGACCGAAACGGCTGGCTTCTACAACACCGCCGGCTTTGTCGATGACACCCGCGCCTTCCTATCGATCCCGGCGCGCCACGACATGTTCCGCCGCATTGAAGCGGGCAATCTGGCTGGGATGGTTGGCGAACATGTGCTCAGTGAAAGTGAAGCCGCCGAGATCATGCAATTTTTGGTCGATGGTGCCGTGCGCCGCGCTTATCGCCTGCCAGACAACGCCGGCTAAGCCATGGATGTTCTGTGTGACGCCACGCTCGATCGATTGCCCCCATCGGTAGCGCGACCCGCCTACGACCGGCACTCGGTCGCCATTGGCATCGTCCATCTTGGCCTGGGAGCCTTCCACCGCGCCCACATGGCGGCCTATGTCGATGCCTGTCTGGCCGACGATCAAAGCTGGGGTATTTGCGGGGTGAGCCTGCGGTCAACCTCGACCCGTGAGGCGTTGGCGCCGCAAGACGGGCTGTACACCTTGGCGGTCGATAGTGAGGCGGGCCTTGAGGCGCGGGTCGTCGGCGCTTTGAAAGAAGTGCTGGTTGCGCCCGACGACCCGGAACGTCTGTCCGATCGGCTGGCCAATCCGGAGACGCGCTTGGTCTCCCTCACGATCACCGAAAAGGGCTATGGCTACGACGCCGAATCCGGCGGGCTGGACGTCAACCATCCGGATATTGCGCACGACCTGGGTGACCCAGATTTCCCAAGGTCTGCGGTTGGCTGGATTGTCCATGGCCTTGAGCGTCGCTGGCACGCCGGTATCCCCGCCTTTACGGTTCTTTCGTGTGACAACCTGCCGGAAAATGGCGCGCTGATCCGTCGACTGATCCTTGCGATGGCGCAGCGGCGTTCGGCCGATCTGGAGGCCTGGTTGGGGGAGAGTTTGGCCTGCCCGTCGTCGATGGTCGACCGGATCGTGCCTGCCACCACGGATGCCGGGCGCGGGCGTGTTTCGGAGGCTCTTGGTCTCGAGGATGCTTGGCCTGTCATCACAGAACCGTTCAGCCAATTCGTCGTCGAGGACCGCTTTGCCTTGGGCCGTCCGGCCTGGGAGCAGGGAGGTGTGACGATGGTCGACGATGTCGCGCCGTTCGAGCATATGAAGCTGCGCATGCTCAACGGCAGCCATTCGACGCTCGCCTATCTCGGCTGCCTTGGTGGCTATGAGACGGTCGCTGACACCATGGTAGACCCCGCGTTCAAAGCAATGATCAACGCCATGATGCGTGACGAGATTGCGCCCACGCTCACCATGCCAGCGGGGATCGACCTAGATGCCTATCGTGAGGCGCTGATCGACCGTTTCGCGAACCCGGCGCTCCTACATCGCACCGCCCAGATCGCGATGGATGGTTCCCAAAAAATCCCGCAGAGACTGTTGGGAATCATTCGCGACCGCCTGGCAGTGTGCCAGCCATTCAAGCGCCTGGCGCTCGGGGTCGCAGCGTGGATTGCTTACGCCTCCGGCGCGACGGGCCAGAAGCCTGATCCCCTGCAAGATCCGTTGGCTGATCTCATCCAAGCACGGTCTGACGCAACGGACGGGTCGGCGACAGAACTGGTCGAGGCGTTCTTGGAACTTGAGCAAGTGTTTGGCGCTGATCTCAGACAAAGCGACCTGTTCCGAGAACAGGCCACGTCGGCCCTAGAACAATTACTTACCTCCGGTGCGCGTAAGGTAATTGCCGCTACGTCACTTCTATAAAAGATAAGTATTCGCTGATTGCATTCCCAAAAAAGATTGTATTTTGGCGATCTTGGGAAGGTTGCATTAACTCAACTCGTCAATTCTGCGCGCGCCACCTGAGGAGGAGCCCGTCATGGCGCGCATGATGCTGAACGTCACCATCTATACCCGCATTCTCATTCTATGCTTGATCCCGCTGCTGGCCTTGATCGCCCTTGGCACGTCCAAGTTGCTGGAAGAGCGCCGGAGCATGGCGGGAGCGGATTTCATCCAGCAGGTGGTGGGTTTGGCGCCGACCATCTCCAACTTGGTGCACGAGCTTCAAAAAGAGCGTGGCATGTCCGCTGGCTTTATTGGGTCGGGTGGCCAGGCTTTTGCTGACACGATCAACGATCAGCGCGATTTGACCAATGGCCGCCTCGAACTGTTCCAACAAGCCTTCGCCACATTGGACGCGCGCTTGGAGACACCAGTGATCCGCGATCCGCTGGATACGGCCAAGGCAGCGCTCGAAGAACTGGGCGCACGCCGCGGCGATGTGGATCAACTAAGCATCAACGTCCCGCAAATGGCGGGCTACTACACGCCGCTTATCACCGAACTTCTGAACGTGCTGGAGAGCATGACGACGGTTCTCGATGACGGTGAGAAGCTGCGCCCCGTGCTTGCTTATCTCGGTGTTCTGCAAGGCAAAGAGCGCGCTGGCATTGAACGCGCCATGGGCGCCGCTGGTTTTGGCTCTGGCACCTTTGCCCAGCCGATCTACCGCAACTTCATCCGTCTTGGCGCGATGCAAGACGTGTTCTTCGCGCGCTTCTATCAATACGGTCATGCGGACGACATCGCGTTTTTTGAAGAGCAACTCGCTGGCTCCGTCCAAGGTGATGTCGATGAGCTGCGGGCGTTGGCTCTGGCTGCACCCTATGGCGGCGACATTTCCGGTGTCACCGGTCCACAATGGTTCGGCGTTAGCACCACGCGCATCGACGCCCTGAAGAACGTGGAAGATCAGGTGATTGGCCGCATCGCCGCCGACGCAGCTGCCCTGTCGGCCTCGGCGCATAGCAGCTTCTGGTTCTTGGCCGCCACACTCGTTGCGATGATTGCGCTCACCACTGCCGTCTCCTTGTTGGTGGCGAAATCCATTGCCCCACCAATTCGCCGCCTGTCGGACACCATGCGCCAACTCGCGGGCGACAACACCAACATCACCGTGGACGCCGTCGAGCGTGGCGACGAGGTGGGCGAGATGGCACGGGCTGTCGAAACCTTCCGCGAAAACGCCATCGAGCGCCTTGCGCTTGAGAAGAAGGCGCAGAAAGACCGCGACCGCGAACGTGCACGCCAGACCTATATTGAAGAGATCGTCAACAACTTCCGTCACGAGGTCGAGTCATCGACCGATAGTGTTGGTGCTCACACGCAAGATATGCGCAACTTGGCGGAGCGCCTGTTGAATGTTGCGCAGACCGCCGCCGAAGGCGCGCAATCTGCCCATCGGGCCTCCAACGATGCCTCCGGCAATGTTCAAACCGTGGCGGCTGCCACCGAAGAACTCAGCGCGTCGATCCGTGAGATCGCTGGTCAAACGCACCGGGTGAGCACGCTGATGGACTCGGCGTCGCAGCGGGCAGATGCCACCTCCAGCGAAGTGGCCCACCTTTCCGAGGCCGCCGAGCGCATTGGTACGGTGATCGGTCTCATCAGCGACATCGCAGAGCAAACCAACCTGCTTGCGTTGAACGCGACCATCGAAGCAGCGCGAGCAGGCGATGCTGGCAAAGGCTTCGCGGTCGTGGCGTCCGAGGTGAAGACCTTGGCCACTCAGACCGCCAAGGCGACCGAAGAAATTGGCCAGCAAGTGGCGGGCATCCAGTCCTCAACATCCAGCACAGTGGATGCGATTTCCGAAATCACCCGCGCGGTGAACGAGATCCGCGAACTGACGACCACGATCGCTGGTGCCGTGGAAGAGCAGGAAGCGGCGACCAAAGAGATCGCTTCGTCGGTCAGCGCTGCCTCCAACGGCACCGAAACGGCTGCCGAAAACGTGACGGCGGTCAGTGCTTCCATCGACACGACCGCCGGCGAAGCCGACACGGTGAACCAAACGGCAGACCTGCTGTCTGGCACAACCACCGGCCTGGTCGGACAGATCGAACACTTCCTTGAGCAGGTCTCGAAGGACATCGAAGAGCGGCGCGGCGCGCTGCGTCATAAAATGTCGGAGGTTGTGGTCATAAATGCCGACGGTCGCCGCCGTCGTACCCAACTCCAAAATGCCAGCACCAGCGGAGCTCAAATTGGTGGGCTGGAAGGCTTGGCCGTGGGCGAGGAAGTCACTTTGGAGATGGCTGACGGTCGCATAATGCGCGCAACGGTACGCCGCAATGCCGATGACGGCATCGGACTGGAGTTTGATAAAGCCATCGACGACCCTCAAGCGCTCGTTGGCGGCGGGTTTGCGGACGAAGGCGTCGCTGCTTAAGCGACGCCTAGACGAACCGGTTCACCCAGTTCTCCAGAAGCTCTTGGCGGCCAGAACGCGGTTCCGGCTGCACGCCGCCTGCCGCAACGCGATCAAAGATCGTGTCGAGGCCTTCTGAGGCCAGCATGGTCTTGGCGCCGTCACTATCCCATCCGGCGTAGCGTTCGGCGCGCATAGCTTCCAGGCCGCCATCTTCCAGCATGGCTGCTGCCGCTTTGAGCGCGCGTGCGCACACATCCATCGCGCCCGCATGGCCCAGGATCAGATCTTGTGGATCAAGCGATTGGCGGCGCAGTTTAGCGTCGAAGTTGGTGCCGCCCGTCGTAAAGCCACCAGCCTTCAGAACCTCGTAATAGGCAAGCGCCACTTCCGGCACGCTGTTGGGGAACTGGTCCGTGTCCCAGCCGGACTGATAGTCGTTGCGGTTCATATCGATGGAGCCAAGGATGCCCAGCGATGCCGCAAGGGCGAGCTCATGCTCGAACGAGTGACCCGCCAAGATGGCGTGACCCTGCTCGATATTCACCTTCACCTCGTTCTCAAGGCCAAAGCGCTTGAGGAAGCCGTACACCGTGGCCACGTCATAGTCATACTGGTGTTTCGACGGTTCCTGGGGCTTGGGCTCAATGAGGATCGTGCCCTCAAACCCGATCTTGTGTTTGTAATCGACCACCTTGGCGAGCATCCGGCCGGCCTGTTCGCTCTCGCGGGTGAGGTCCGTGTTGAGCAGCGTTTCATAGCCTTCACGCCCACCCCACAGCACATAGTTGGAACCGCCCAAGCGGTGCGTCGCATCCATGCAGGCTTTGATGGTGGCGCCAGACCAAGCGAAGACGTCCGGATCGGGGTTGGTGGCAGCGCCCGCCATGAAGCGGCGGTGCGTGAACAGGTTTGCCGTGCCCCATAGGAGTTTGGTGCCGGTCGCTTCCATCTTCTGCGCAAAGACGTCGACGATCGCGTCCAGGTTGGCGAGGCTTTCCGCGAAGGTGTCGCCCTCGGGGCGCACATCGGCATCGTGGAAGCAGAAGAACGGCACCCCGAGAAGGTCAAACATCTCAAAGGCAACATCGGCTTTGAGGCGGGCCAGCTCCATCGTGTCGCCAAACCAAGGGCGCTCGAACGTCTGGCCACCAAATGGGTCACCACCCGGCCAGGCGAAGGAATGCCAATAAGCGATGGCAAAGCGCAGATGGTCTTCCAACCGTTTGCCCATCACCATCTCATCGGGGTTGTAGTGCCGGTAGACGAAGGTTTCGTCGCTGTCGGGGCCGGCATAGCGCAGCTTTGGGATGTCGCCGAAAAATGTGCTCATGTCAGTCCTCCTACGGCGCCGCGCGCGCGGACGTAGCGCGCATAACCGTCTTCAAATGCTGCGGTTAGATTGGTGTTGGGCTCAATTGAGCGGGTGAGGGGTGGCGGCGTCGCTATACCCAAGCCCGCGCCGGTCGCCGCCATCAGGCCGAGCCGTGCGGCACCAAACGCGCCGCCCAGTTCACCGGCCTGGGGGACGTCGATGCGCACATTGAGCGCGGTGGCGATGGCCTCAAGCCAGTAGGCCGACTGGCTGCCGCCGCCGACGGCAAGAACGGATTGAAGTTGCGTGCCGGTCGCGGCAAGCGCTTGCTGGCAGTCTTTGAGGGCGAAGGTCACCCCTTCGAGGACCGCCTGGGTCGCGACCTCGGTGGACGTTGCATGTTCCAGGCCGACAAAGGCACCGCGTATCGCGGCGTCGTTGAGCGGGGTTCGCTCGCCGCCCAGATAAGGCAGAAAGACAGTGGCACCAGGCGCCTGCAACGCGCCGAGCTTACCGGTGAGGGCCGCTGGATCCTGCCCGACCAAATGTCCGAACCAGGACAGCGCATCAGTCGCGGCGAGGATTACGCCCATCTGGTGCCAGGTGCCCGGAACGGCATGGCAGAACGTGTGGACGGCGGTATCTGGATCGGGGCGGTAACTGTCATTGGCGGCGAACAGCACACCTGATGTGCCAAGTGAAACAAAGGCGTCGCCAGCTTTCACCACCCCGACGCCGATGGCCGAGGCCGCATTGTCTCCACCGCCGCCAGCAACCGGTGTATCGGCCTTCATGCCAAAGCGTTCTGCCAAAGCAGCGCGCAGACCGCCAGAGACTGCCGACCCCTCAACAAGGCTTGGCATATGGTCGCGGGTGAGGTGGCATTTGGCCAACAGCGTGTCGGACCAATCGCGCGCACCCGTATCGAGCCAGCTTGTGCCAGCTGCATCCGACATGTCCGCGACATACGATCCGGTCAGCCAAAGGCGCAGATAGTCCTTCGGCAGCAGTACTTTGGCGATTTCGTCGAACACGCCTGGGTGATTGATGCGCAGCCATTCAATCTTTGGCGCGGTGAATCCAGGGAAAACGATGTTACCGGAGAGGGCCCGGAAGTTTGGATCATCGTCCAGGGCTGCCGCTTCCTCGGCGGAGCGTGTGTCGTTCCACAAAATGGACGGCCAAAGCACGTTGTCGGAGGCGTCCAGCGCCGTCGCGCCATGCATCTGGCCAGACAATCCGATCCCTTGGATGGCCGACATATCGGTTGCAGTGGCCAGCTCCGAGAGCACGGCCTCGCAAGCTGCGATCCAGTCGGCGGGGGCTTGCTCGGACCACCCGGCGTGTGGCCGTGAGACCTCCAGCGACGCATTGGCAGAGGCGATCACAGCCTGATCATCATCGATCACGATGCCCTTGAGCCCTGACGTTCCCAGATCAAGCCCAAGATACATAATGTGCCTCCCGAAGCAGCCCTTTTGGGCCATTTATTTTTTGTAGTGAAATTAAACAGGCGTTTTTGAGGTACGTCAATCAAAAATGCTGCGCACATACCTCTTGCGGTCTCCGCAACCTGCCTCTAGCCTCCCTTCAAAAGAACTCGAATGGGGGAGTATTGGTCATGAAAACACGCGCTGCGGTGGCGTTTGCGGCTGGCCAGCCACTGGAAGTGGTTGAGGTCGACCTGGAAGGTCCGAAAGAGGGCGAGGTGTTGGTGGAAATCAAAGCCACCGGTATTTGCCACACGGACGAGTTCACGCTCTCCGGCGCTGATCCCGAAGGCGCCTTTCCTGCCATTCTTGGCCATGAAGGCGCAGGCGTGGTGGTTGAAACCGGGCCTGGTGTTACCTCGGTCGAAGTAGGTGACCATGTGATCCCGCTTTACACGCCGGAATGCCGCGAGTGCGAATACTGCCTCAATGGCAAGACCAATTTGTGCCAGAAAATCCGTGCCACCCAAGGCCAAGGCGTCATGCCGGACGGCACCAGCCGGTTCTCCTATAAGGGCGAGAAGCTGCTGCACTATATGGGCTGCTCGACCTTCTCCAATTACACAGTCCTGCCGGAGATCGCGCTCGCCAAGGTGCGCAAGGACGCGCCGTTCGATAAGATTTGCTACATCGGTTGCGGTGTGACCACGGGCGTCGGCGCTGTGATGTTCACTGCCAAGGTGGAGCCCAATTCCACCGCCGTCGTCTTCGGCTTGGGCGGCATTGGCCTCAACGTGATCCAAGGGCTCCGGTTGATCGGCGCGCGCCAGATTGTTGGCGTCGACACCAACCCAGCCAAGCGCGCCATCGCCGAACAGTTCGGCATGACCGACTATGTAAACCCGAGCGAGATTTCCGGCGACCTTGTTGGACATTTGGTCGAGCTGACCGGCGGCGGCGCTGACTATTCGTTTGAGTGCATTGGCAATGTGGAGGTTATGCGCGCGGCGCTCGAATGCTGCCACAAGGGCTGGGGCGAAAGCGTCATTATCGGCGTCGCACCTGCTGGCGCGGAAATTCAGACACGGCCCTTCCAGCTTGTCACCGGGCGTGTGTGGCGTGGCTCTGCCTTTGGCGGCGCCAGAGGCCGCACGGACGTGCCGAAGATCGTCGACATGTACATGCAAGGCCGCATCGATATCGATAGCTTGATCACCCACACCATGCCACTCGACGATATCAACTCCGCCTTCGACCTGATGCATGAAGGCAAGAGTATTCGGTCGGTGGTGCTTTATTGATGGGCCTGCAAAAGGTCCAATCCATCGCATCTTTTGGTGGCAATGTGGAGGTGTTTGACCACGCCTCCGACGCTTGTCAGTGCTCCATGCGCTTTGCGGTCTACACACCACCGCAGGCCGCCAATGGCCCGGTGCCGGTGCTTTGGTACCTATCAGGCCTGACCTGCAATTGGTCCAATGTGACCGAGAAATCAGGCTATCAGCGCTACGCTGCCGAGCACGGGTTGATGATCGTCTGCCCTGATACCTCGCCGCGCGGCGAGGGTGTGGCTGACGATGAAGGCTATGACCTTGGCCAAGGTGCAGGTTTTTACATCGACGCGACCCGCGAGCCTTGGGCACCGCACTTCCAGATGGAGACCTACGTTGCACAGGAGCTGCCGGGCGTAATTGGCGCGCATTTTCCCGCCGCCGATCTGTCGCGCCAGGGCATTTTTGGTCATTCCATGGGCGGACACGGGGCGCTCACCTTGCACCTCAAAAACCCTGACTCTTACGTTAGCGTTAGTGCCTTTTCCCCCATCGTGGCACCTACGCAAGTGCCATGGGGCGAGAAAGCCTTCACGGCCTATTTGGGCGGAGGCCCTGACAGCTGGGCGGCGCATGACGCGACCGTTCTGGTTGGGCGCGGACCCACCAAGGCACACATACTGATCGACCAGGGTGATGCTGATAACTTCCTCGAACAGCAGCTCAAACCCGATCTGTTTGCCGAAGCTTGCGCGGATGTGGGCCAACAGCTGACCTTGCGCATGCAGCCGGGTTACGACCATTCCTACTATTTCATCGCCAGCTTCATGGGCGACCACATCGCCCACCACGCGGCGGCTCTCAAAGCCTAATTGGTCACCCAATCCAAATCTGACAATTCCTCCTGGGTGAACAGGTAGAGCTGTTCTTTGGGCGTCGCCATGGCGTGTATCCAGGCGCGGGGGTCAACGCCCATATCGACCAGCAATTGTTGGGCCTGTGAAGAGATATGCTGCGCGCCAGCCATCCCATCTTGCAGCGTGCCAATCTCGGCGTCGGAGGTGAACACCTGGTGCACGCCAAACCAAACCGGGTCGGGCAAGGACCGATCGACCCCGCCAGAAAAGGCGAGGGGGCAGGATGATGCGCAGTAGCCGTAGCGTGGCACCAAAGTATCGATCTCCCGCTCGCGGATAAGGTCTGCCATCGCGATGGCATCGCGCACGCTGCCACCGGGGGAGTGAAAGGCCAGCGACGTAATCCCTGGATTGTCATTGAGGAAGGATTCGAACGCCACGAAACTGCCAGGGTCGATACGTCCCACCGCGCCGGCTTGGCCGTCCTCGCCTCGATGGAAGGTGATGGATGACGCGATCAGCTGGTCCGGGTCGCCGTCGAAACCCGGCAGCACGACCGGTTGATTGGTACGCCGCGCCGGTGCCGCTTGCGGATTGTACCGCCGCACCTGATCGTCATTGCCCGGCGTACGGTTCGGCGCAAAGCTCGGGCGGGCGGGTGTGCCGGATGGGTTGTCCAGCTCGTAGGCTTGTTGCTCGTCGAGGAGCGTGCGGAAATCAAAGGTCAGCGCCGCGCCAGACCCCAGCACAAGAGCGGCAAACAACGCGCCCAGCACCCAGTCGCCAGCGTCTATCACCCTGTCAGAGTTTGCAGCCTCGCTCACGCTTCACGGTCCCGTTTGATGGTCGGTAACGGGGTCACGCCTGGCTGATCGACATCGGGTCGGTCATCCTCCGGCACCGCTCCTGGTTCCGGTTCCGGATCGGGCGTCGGAGAAACGGCGTCAGCTGGCTTGGGCGGCTGGATCGCGTTGTAAAGCTGCAGCGCCTGGTTCATTTCATGCACCGTGACGTGATGCGCATCCATCTCCGCGCCTTCTTCACGTCGGATGGCCGCGTGCACACCCGCCAGGATCAGGATCAAGACAGCGGGCAGAAGATCGATAGAAATCGCGCCAGCCCAAGATGGCAGAAAGTCCTCCGCATAGAGCAGCACGGCTTCCGGCGTGGAGAGTGGCACGAACCGTACAGGCGCGACAGGGTCACGCGCCAAAATGGTGTCAGCGGCAGAGGCCAAGGCTTGCGATTGCACCTCAATAGCGCTCTCCACGCGTGTCACGATGGCCGCTTGGCGCGTGGCCAAGTCTTCGGTGCCGCCATCCACTTCCGGCGCGACAAAGGCGGCTGAGAGATCTTCAGCAGCGCGGCGCACTGCGGGAGCTATCGAGGTTTCGGAAAGGGCGGCGATAATGCCTGTCAGCGCGACGGCTTCTTCCGCGTAAGCAATCGCACGCGGTTCAATGGGCCCGGCGGCGGTTACGATGCGCCGCATATCGCCCAGATAGCGGCCACCTTGCTCAAAAAGGGCGTCGCCTTCCACGCGAGACGCGCGCACCTCCGCCGCGAGGCCTTCAAGCTGCCCGGCCATTTGGTTGAGCAGCTCGACAACCGTGCCAGAACCAGACGTGCCAGTCAGCGAACCGGTCGCCCGCTCTTCTTGCGCAAGTCTTCGGAACCGTTCGCTGGCGAGCTCAATATCCGGCAGGAGGCCCTGCGCGGCGAGGGCGTTGTTGTGCGCCTCAGTTAGTCTGGCCTGGTATTCTTCGGTGGTGTTGGCCAGGTGCTGCTCAATCGCGGCGCCGCCGGCGAGCGCCGCCGCATTCAGCCAGGATGACATGGCCACAATCATCAGCGAGCCGACGACCATGGCGATAAACATGGTGCGCTTTTCCGCGCCGTGCTTCACATGCGGCACAAACTGAATGAGGTAGGACCAGAAGGCATAGATGCCGATCGAGACAGCAGTCGAGTAGATGAGCGCCCCAAAAAATACAACGGGGCCAATGCCTTGCAACAGGCCGCGCACACCGAGATAGGTGTAGACACCACTCGCCAAGGCCAGAATCGCCAGCGTCAGTTTGGTGGTTGTTTCCAGGCGGCTGACACCGCGCCGCAATGCTTCGGCCATTGGACCCTCATGTTCCATGGAGTGGTTTCAGGTATGCCCTGAAACCGCACTATGGCGAAAGTCCGGCGGGGGAGAAAGCTCTGCTAGACCTTGTAGGCGAGGCGCAAGGCCCCCCAATGGCGCCCTTGGATGTAGATGGGCACCGATAGGTCCTTCATGATCGCGAAGGTACCGCCGCCCATATCGCGACGATAGGACTGCATGAGGAAGGGCTTGGTGTTTTGCCCAGCCCGTAGGCCAACCTTGTCATCAAAGATGCGGCGGTTGCGGCTGTTGGCAGCGTTCCATGTTGGATCATCGCCCTGCGGTTGCGAGAACTTCGCGTTGTGTGTTGGCAGATAGCCGCGCTCGTCCACCGCGGCACAGAACACGATGCGTTCGTCCATTTCCGTCACCGGCTCTTGGATCGCAGGCAAGACGCGATCGGTGACGGCGGTGAAACGCGTGGTGAGCTGCTCGGGGTTGGTGCCTGGGATCGGGCGATAATCGTGGTCAAAGAGGTCGGCGATCGTTGCGCGGCCAGCTTCGATCTCGGACTCAAAGGCAGCTTCGATGTCCGCCACCGCGTCGCGCGCCATGGTGAGGAAGCGCCCCTCGTCGGTGTCGACTTCGCAGTCCGCCGTGATGCCCACCAGGTCATCGGTCTTGTCGACGGCCGCGCCAATGCGTTGCGCGGCCGAGCCAAGCATCTCCCCATTGGTGGAGACGGTATCCTGCATCGTCGATAAGTTGGTCGCGAACTCCTGCGCTGCCGATTCAATATCGACAATTCCTGTTTCGACCACCTGGGCAGCCGAGCCAATCTCGCCGATCGCGTCGGACAGCTCAAGGATCACGCCGTCCAGAACGCCGGTGCTTTCTTGGACAACCGAGACACCGTCCAGCGCACCTTCGCCAAGGCTGATCAGAGCATTCGCCTCGCTGTTCAGTTGAACCAGGGTTTCTTGAATTTGCTGGGTCGCTGTCGAAGTTTCGCCAGCGAGTTGCTTTACCTCGCCAGCAACCACCGCAAACCCACGGCCAGCTTCGCCAGCGCGTGCGGCTTCGATGGTGGCATTGAGCGCCAGCAGGTTGGTTTGCCGGGCGATCTGATCAATAGAGTCTGAAACCTCACCCACGCTTGACAGTGCGTTCTGTAGGCCTTGCAGCTGCTGGTTGATTTCGGTCACCGCAGTGATCAGGTCTTGAATGTCGACGGATGCTTTCGACAGCGCTTCCCGCGAGCGCTGCATCATGTCGTTGGACTTGCCAGCGACTGCGCTCGTCTGCCCAACGGCTTCACGAATAACGCCAGTCTGAACTTGGGTTTCTTCAGCAGCCTGGCTGAGGGCGTTGAAGGCTTCCGTTAGCCCGGCTGTTGCCGTGTTTGCAGTTTCGATGGCACCTGCCACGTCAACCATCTCGACGCCAAATTTGGACAGGCCATCAGCGACCGTCGCCAGCGTTTTTGCTGAACCACTTTCGACAGGCGAAGGCATGGCGGCAACCGCTTGGAGCGCTTCGTCTTGCTCAAGCGCTTGATCAGACGGGTCTGCAGAGGGCGAGGATTGGGCCAAAGCGGAGGACATAGAGAACCTTAGAGTGAGGGGAATCAGTTGGTTCTAATGTGTCGTCTGGCAGAGTTAATATTGTTGAAACAGTCGCTTATATTTCAGCTTAACGGCGACATATTTGATACCCTTGCAAAAAATGACGTTACGTCATTGAATTATAGGCGTTAAACTACACGCCCATGTGCTTCCCATAACGTTAAAGCTATGTCCCAACTTGGTGGGGCGTCCGCTTCGTAGCCGTAGACCTTGCCAGTACCCACCAAGCGGTAGGCTTTCATGGCGTGCTTGTGCGCTCCCTGGCGCAAATAGGCCAGCATCGCCTCGCGCGAAGTCCAGACGCTCAGCGTGTGGTGAACGCCCTTCACGGTGCGTGCATCCACGTTGACATTGCCCTCGGCATTTTGTGCCTGGCCAAACGATTGTGTCGCCAACCACCAGAAGTAAGGCGTTTGAAGTGGTGACCGAACTGTGAGTCCGGTCACCGAGACATAAACGCTCATCCTATTCAGCCGCCTGTTGGAAAGTGGCCGGGATCAGCTTGCTGTTGTCGGGCAGCCGCCGCCTAATGGCTTTGGTAGCTTTTTGCTTGCGGCGATAGACCAGCGCGAACATGGGCGGTGTGAAGTAGAATGAAACCACCGTCGACAGCAGCACACCACCGGCAACCGACATGGCGAACGGTGGCCAAAAGCCACCACCAGCCAGGATGAGCGGCAAGAAGCCACCAAAGGTTGTAATGGTTGTCGAGACGATATGGCGGCTGGAGCGCATCACCACATCGACCATCGCACCACGATCACCGGCAGCTGCTTCCTCATTGGCTTGCAGACCCGTAAGGATGATGATGGCCGCGTTGATCGATACGCCGATCGATCCGATAACCCCTATGATCGCGTTGATACCGAACGGGTACTGGAAGACGGCCAGCGCCAGCAAGCTCAGCCCCGCGCTGAGGCCGGCCACAACCAATGTCACGGCGGTTAGGCGGAACGAGTTGAAGGTGAGCGCCACGGCCGCAATCGACAGCGTGACGATCAAGCCGAGCGACGCCAGCAGGTCCGACAAGGTGCTGGCGCGCGCATCGCTGTCACCGCCCAGCTCTAGACGGTAGCTTGCGGGTAATTTGAACCCGGCCGCATCAAGCGCGGCTTGCACGTCCACCAAGGCCTCCTCTGGCAACACACCGCGCAGCAGGAACCCTTGGACTGTGTTGGCACGCTCACCATTGTAGCGGGTAATCGCGCTCGCCGCCGGTTCCAGACGCACAGTCGAGATAGCCGACAAAGGTAGAGCAGGCCACTGACCCTGGGCGGAAATCGCAGCCGCGTCCGGCCGGAGAATGGGGATGTCGCGTACGGCTTGCAGATCACTGCGCGTGGCATCGCCGAGGCGCACGCGGATCGGCAGTTCCTCTGCGCCTTCAACCATCGAGCCGCCGATCACCCCTTCCAAGCTGGCTTGCAGCTGACGAGCGATGCCGCCTAGATCAAGACCAAGCAGGCGGGCTTGTGCCTCATCGACATCCACAACGGCCCTCGGTGCGCCCGGGCCGATGGTGGAGCGTGCGACCACAACACTGTCGACAGCCTGCATAATCTGTCGTGCTTCGTTGCCGAGCGCACGCAGCGTTTCCAGGTCATCGCCAACGAAGCGCAGCTCAACAGGCGCATTGACGGGTGGCCCCTGGACGAGCCCACGCACCAGCACTTCAGCTTCCGGTGCCACCAAGGCAAAAGTACGCTGCAATTCCGGAAGGATCGCTTCGGTCGCAGCAGGCGACTGCGTGGTGATCAGCGCCTGGGCATGGCCCGGCGCGTTCTCGCGCGCGCCGACAATGTTGTAGTAGAAGGCAGGCGCCGAACGGCCCGTCACCCACATCACCTGTTCAACACGATCATCTTCTCGCAAAGCTGCATCCAGGCGGGCGACACTGTCCTGCGCCGCCGCGATGGCGCTACCAGGCGGCAGATCGACTTCGACATAGAACTGGTCGCGATCCACACCGGGGAAGAACTGGGCCGTCAGCGTTGGCATGGCGAGGAAGCCCGTCACCGGCAAGACCAGTGACAGCGCGATCGACCGGACCGGGTTGGCAACCGACCATGCAAGCGAAGCTTTGAACAGATCACCAACCGCACCGCCTTTGATGCCGCCTTTGCGGCCATCGGCAGGCAGCAGGTGCCCCGCGATGGCTGGTGTCAGCGTGACAGCAATGACAAACGACCAAGCCAGCATAATCACCACGGCAATCGCGATCGAGCCAACAAAGTCGCCAGCCGGGCCGGGCAGCAGGATCAGGGGCGTGAACGACAGGGCTGTTGTCACGGTCGATGCCATCAAAGGCGCAAACAAGCGCTTCACAGAACGGGACACCGCCTCGACACGGCTCATCCCGCGCGCCAGGCGCTGGCCGACTTCATCGGTCATAACGATGCCAGCGTCGACCAGTAGGCCGAGTGCCACAATGAGGCCGGTCACTGACATTTGGTGGATCGGCAGATTGATGGCGTTCATCGTGGCGAGCGTCGCCAACGTAACCACCGGCAGGATCATCGCCACGATCATCGCCGAGCGCAGCCCAAGCGTTATCAATAGGACCGCGACCACAAGGCCAACACCGATGGCCATGTTGGTGCCCACCTCCACCAACCGGTCGGCGGTGTAGCCGCTTTGATCGAATGTGGTGTCGAGCGACAATCCGGCAGGAATCTGCGCCTGGTAATCCTGAACCACATCGTCGACAAAGCCGGACCACACATCAACTTGCAGACCGGATTCCAGCTTGGACCCGATCAGGATTGCCGGACGACCATTGTAGATCGCAGCTTCCGTGACAGGCGTGCGTGGACCCCGTGTGATCTCTGCGATTTGGCTGAGCAGGGTGACTGTGCCGTCGCTTCCCTGACGCACAACAACATCGGAAAGCCGGTCGAGTGCCTCAACCTCGCCTGTAACACTGATTAGAAAGTCCGATGACGTGCCGCGCAGGCGACCCGCTTGGCCTTTGCTGTCGGCCTGCGCGATCGCTCGCGACACCTGATCGGCTGTCAGGCCCAGCGCAGTGGTCGCGATCGGGTCGATGCGCACCAGTACTTCTTCTTCGGGCACGCCAAACAGGTCCACCGCTTCGGTGCCGGGGATCGTCCGCACCTCTTGCGCAAGGTCGCGGGCATAGCGTGCCAGTATTGTCGACGGCACGCCGTCATGCTGGGCGCTCAGTGCGATAATTGACGCGTAGGCGCTGCCGCCACCAGTATCGAACTCTGGCTCCAAGGCATCCGGAGGAAGGGTCGCGGAAAGTTCAGCCAGATCGTCTCGGATCTCGGTCCACACCTGCTCAATGCGCGCATCGGGCACGGTCACACCCAGTTCGACGGACACAATGGAGATGCCGGTGGAGGACGCCGATGTGATGACATCGACTTCTGCAATCTCGCGCAGCGTGTCTTCGATTTCGGCCGTCACCAGCGCTTCAATGCGCTGCGGATCAGCGCCCGGCACGATGGTGGTCACGGTGCCGAACAGGTTGGTGATGGTCGGGTCTTCCTGGCGACCGATGGCCAGAAGTGACGAGAGGCCTGCGATCACAATCACCAGCAGCACAAGCGCAATAAGGCGGGGCTGGCGGAAGGTGAGGCTTTCAACGGTTGGATTCGCCATCGGGTCTTACTCCACGCTGGCGATGCCATCGGCATCGCTGCGGTCAAGAATTTGCGGTTGCCTGGTCAGTTGAACCCGCTCACCTGGGACAACGCGGTGGGTGCCATTGGGAATGATCAGCGCATCGCCTTGGAGCGTGCCACGCACGAAAGCCGTTTGGCCCTCAAGTTGCATCACCTCGACGGCGGCATGGCGAACATCGTAATAGTCCGTCCCTTCGACCTGCTGAAGCGTGAGCACGGTCCACAAGCCACGGACGCCATCCTGCAGTGCGCTCAGTGGTACGGCGTAGCCCGCTTCATCCAGTGTGGGGTTAAGGGTCAGCTTGCCAGCTTGCAGGAAGACCGGGTCGTCCGTATCGACACGAAACAGAGCCGTGCGCGTGCGGGTTTGGGCGTCCAAGTCTGGGCGGAAGCTTTCAAAGGTGGCGGGGTAATCGATGCCACTGAGCGCAATCGTCGTGCCCATGCCTTCGGTGAGACCATCAGCCAACGCAGGGTCGATCCCGACGCGGAACAGCGGGTCACCGTTTTCAAGTAGCGACACAACGGGCTGACCAACCGAGACAACGGTGCCCGCATCGATCAACCGCGCGCCGATCTGTCCATCGAAGGGCGCGCGAATCTCGGTCTGCGACAGACGCACATCAACGCCGACAATGGCTGCATCGATTTCGGCAAGGCGCGCTTCCACATCGGCAAGGCCGAGACGGTTGGCGTCCACGGTTTGCTCGGAGGCAAAACCACGCTCGCGCAGTTCCATCTGCCGATCGGTGGTCAAGCGCGCCAATTCCGCCTGTGCTTCCAAGGCGCGGCGTGACGCCAACAGACGATCCCGCTCGGCATCCAATAGGCGTGTGTCCAGGCGGGCGAGAAGGTCGCCTTGGCGGACCTGGGCGCCCTCTTCGACCAGAAGCTGCTCGACTTCGCCGCCCTGTTCGAACGCAAGTTGGACGATTTGTGCTGCTTCCACCTGACCGTGAAAGATGCGCGTGGTCGTGAAACTTGTTTGCGGCGCGACTGACAAGGCATCGACAGATACTGTCGGTGCTGGCTCTGGCCCAAGAACAGCATCGGCACGCTCCGCAAGTAGCGAAACGCCACCAAACACCAATCCACCCGAGACCAAGATTACCGCGCCCGTTGCGCCAAGCGTTGTCGTGCGTGTCAGCGCGCGTTTCCAGATCGTGCGCTTGTTGGTACTATTGTTGTCCGTCATGGCTCTAGCCCTCTTGCCAAAAAAGTGAGTGTCACTTACATCTTGCACTACTAAATAAGTTACACTTACTTACTTTGACAACCCCAAATTGGATCACAGTTTTGACAACAGCAACGGCACACCGCGAAAACAGCGAGAAGCGAGAGCGCTATCACCATGGCGATCTTCGCGCGCATCTTATTGAAACTGTTCGACAATTGGTCGAAGAAAAGGGCGTCGAAGGCTTCTCAATTTCCGAGGCTAGCCGCCGTGCCGGCGTCTCGAGCGCGGCGCCGTATAAGCATTTTTGTGACAAAGATGAGATCGTTCGGGCTGTCGCGCTTGAGGGAATGGAGCGCTTAGGCGACGCCATGCGCGTCGCCGCTGACAGCCATGATATGGAGAATTTCGCCAAGCTGAACGCTCTGGGCGCCTCTTATGTGCGATTCGCCCGCGAAGAACCCGGCGTCTTCCGCCTCATGTTTGGAATCACCGAAACACATGGCAAAGACGAAGAGATGATCGCCTGCGGCCACCGCGCGTACGGCACATTGCTCGAAGTCGTCGCTGCGTACCTGGGCCCCGAAGCCGAGGAAGAGGACGTTCTCAACCGGTCTTACATGCTTTGGAGCTTTGTCCACGGGCACTCGTTTTTGGAGATTGATGGCAAAGTCGAAGCGTCGAAAGTTGGCGCCAGCGAGGATGCGCTGATCGCGGAAATGTCACGCCGCATGCTGGCTGATGTTTAAGAGCGCTGCGGTTTCGCCAAGCGTATCGCCGGGACAATGACGAACGATACGACAGGGATCAGGATTAGGCCCCAAGCCAGGCCAATGATCCCGTCCAGCCCGGCGACGATGAACCATTCGACAAAGCCAACCGCAAAGCCAACGGCGTGGGCGCCGATATCGGCTGCGTGGTGGATGACGTCGTAGGGCATTGCCCAGCCAAGGTCTTTGAGCCCGTGGATCATGATGCTTCCACCCACCCATAACATCGCAGCGGTGCCCACCGTGGAAATAAACGTCATCACAAGTGGCATGGCCTGAACCAAGCCACGACCAAAGGCACGTGTGATGGATAGACGGCCCACCTGGCTCAGCTTCAGGCCGACGTCGTCCATCTTCACGATCAGTGCGACAGCACCATAAACGAGCGCGGTTATGCCAATGGCGACGAGCGCCAGCGTGAAACCGCGGGTGACGACATCCTGCGCGTCAATGGCCGACAAAGTGATCGTCATGATCTCGGCGGACAGGATGAAGTCCGTCTTGATGGCCCCCTTCACCCTCTGTTCTTCCAAATGCGCCGCATCGAGCCCATGCTCTGTATCAACGGCGTGATGCTTCTTGTGTGCGAGCAGGTGGGCGATCTTTTCGGCGCCCTCATAGCAAAGATACGACCCACCGAGCATAAGCAGCGGAGTCAAAATCCATGGCGCGAAGGCGCTGAGCAGCAGCGCCAGTGGCAGCAAGATCACCAGCTTGTTGAAAAAAGACGCGCGCGCGATCTTCCAGATGATTGGCAATTCACGCGCAGCTGGAAGTCCGGTCACATATTTTGGGGTGACGGCAGCATCGTCGATCACAATGCCAGCAGCTTTTGTGCCGGCCTTTGTCGCCTGCGCTGCCACATCATCCAATTGCGTCGCCGCCAACTTGGCGATCGCTGCAACATCATCTAACAGGGCGAGTAAGCCACTCATCGTCGCTCCGTGCTTGGTGTAGCGCCAGTTAAACGCATGACAGTTCGATCACAAGGGCTTGCACTTGCTCAATGCACTATGCACGTGGCAAACACGCCGCGTCTGAGACCGAGCCATCGCTTTGATGGCAAGAGGGAAGATCCATGACCGCGAAGATTGTCGTTGCTGGCCTGGGTTATGTCGGGCTTTCCAATGCCGTGCTGCTGGCCCAGAGATACAAGGTGACTGCCGTCGATATTGCGCCGGAACGCGTCGCCCAGCTAGAGGATCGAAAGTCTCCCATTTCGGATCCCGAACTGGAAGACTATCTGGCCAACCGGGATTTGGATTTCACAGCGACGATCGATGGCGATGCCGCCTATCGCGAAGCAACCCATGTGATCGTTGCAACGCCTACCAACTACGATCCTGACACCAATGCATTTGATACTTCGTCAGTAGAAGCTGTCATCGCGCAGGTTTTGGCCCTGAGCGACAATGCGCTCGTCATCATCAAGTCAACGATACCCGTTGGCTTGGTATCTTCCTTGCGGGACAAATTTGACACCGATCGGATTGTTCACTCTCCGGAATTCTTGCGCGAGGGTCGGGCTCTCTATGACAATTTGCACCCTTCGCGCATTGTGGTCGGCGAACGATCTGAGCGAGCAGCCGCGTTCGCTGACATGCTGTCGCAATGCGCGATCAAACAGGATATTCCCATTGTGTTGACGGACCCGGACGAAGCCGAAGCCGTCAAATTGTTCGCCAACACCTACCTTGCGATGCGCGTTGCCTATTTCAACGAACTCGACACCTATGCCCAGATCCACGGCATGGACACCCGTCAGGTCATCCAAGGGGTCAGTCTCGACCCGCGCATCGGCGATTTCTACAACAATCCATCGTTTGGCTACGGTGGCTACTGCCTGCCCAAGGATACCAAACAACTGCTCGCCAATTATCAGGCGGTGCCGCAAAACCTGATCCGGGCCATCGTCGATGCCAACACGACCCGCAAAGACTTCATTGCCGATAGCATCATCGCCAAGAACCCTAGGTGCGTGGGTGTTTATCGGCTGACTATGAAGGAAGGGTCAGACAATTTCCGAGACTCGTCGGTTCAGGGGATCATGAAGCGCATTAAGGCGAAGGGCATACCGGTGATCGTCTATGAACCCAACCTCGATGCTGTCCACTTTTTTGGGTCCGCCGTGGTGAGCGATCTGGATGCCTTCATGAGCGAAAGCGATGTCATCATAGCAAATCGCCAGTCAGCAGATCTGGAAAGCGTGCGCGACAAGGTCTTCACCCGAGACCTGTTTGGGGTCGATTAGCACCGACTACCACTGACATTGCGAATGCAACTAGGCTGCATGTTTTCGCATCGTTGTCTGCCACGTGCTTCTTTGGCGTGTTTCACCCGCTGCAAGCTGCCTATCACGAGCCTTTCTGCATCAGCCGGGCGCAATTTTATTGCATTACCGCTGACTTCGTGCATGGATATTTGCATACCTATGCAAGAACAAACGAGTGAACGGGACGGGCCTCATGATCACCTATCTTAAACGCGGCAAGCCGGAAGCTGAGCGCTCGGACGACGACGCCAAGGTACGCGAGATCGTCGAGACGACCCTGAAGGACATTGAGACCCGTGGCGACGAAGCCGTCCGTGACCTGTCGGAGAAATTCGACAAGTACACACCGGAGCGCTTCCGTTTGACCGATGATGATGTCACCGCCTTGATGAACAAGGTGTCGTCACGCGACATGGACGATATCAATTTCGCTCAAGAGCAAGTGCGGACCTTCGCGCAGCATCAGCGCAACTCGATGGTCGATATCGAAGTTGAGACGATGCCCGGTGTAATCCTCGGGCACAAGAATATCCCGGTCCAGTCGGTTGGGTGTTACGTGCCAGGCGGCAAGTTCCCGATGGTGGCATCGGCGCACATGTCGGTCGCAACGGCTGATGTGGCAGGCGTGCCGCGTATCATCGCCAGCACGCCACCGTTCAAAGGTGAGCCGAACCCTGCTGTTATCGCCGCCATGAAACTTGGCGGCGCCCATGAAATCTACGTTCTGGGCGGCATCCAGGCCGTCGGCGCCATGGCGATCGGCACGGAGACCATCGACCCTGTTCATATGCTGGTCGGCCCTGGCAATGCGTTCGTCGCCGAGGCCAAACGACAACTGTTCGGTCGGGTTGGGATCGATCTGTTCGCGGGGCCAACGGAAACCATGGTCATCGCCGACGAGCATGGTGCCGACGCCGAACTTTGCGCCACGGACCTGCTGGGCCAAGCGGAGCACGGCTACAACTCTCCGGCAGTTCTGCTGACCAATTCAGAGAAACTCGCCCGCGATACCTTGGCGGAAATCGACCGCCTGCTCGGAATCCTGCCGACGGCCGAGACGGCGCGGACCTCGTGGGAAGATTATGGCGAGGTGATCGTTTGCGATACTTATGAGGAGATGTTGCAAGTCGCCGATGACATCGCCTCCGAACACGTCCAGGTGATGACCGATCGCGATGATTGGTTCCTTGACAACATGACCTGTTACGGCGCTCTGTTCCTTGGCGCGCGTACCAATGTTGCAAACGGCGATAAGGTCATTGGCACGAACCATACACTTCCAACGAAGAAGGCCGGTCGCTACACAGGTGGTTTGTGGGTCGGCAAGTACCTCAAAACACACAGCTACCAAAAGGTGCTCACTGATGAAGCGGCTGCACTGGTGGGTGAGTATTGCTCGCGCCTGTGTATGCTCGAAGGCTTTGTGGGTCACGCCGAACAAGCCAATGTGCGCGTGCGTCGCTATGGTGGCCTGAACGTGCCTTATGGCGAAGCCGCTGAACCGAGGCTTGCCGCCGAATAAGCGGTTGTGCCGACGGCACAGAGCGTTTCGAAGTGATCAGAATTCCACCGGCTACTGGGAGGGCTGGAGCGATGACCTTACCCAAAACCCCGTCATTTCGTTTGGACGGCAAACGTGCCTTCGTCGCGGGCGCATCGCGCGGCATCGGCCTTGGCTGCGCGGTTGCCTTGGCCGAGCAGGGCGCCCATGTGGTATGCGCTGCGCGGGGGACGGATGAGTTAAATGAAGCAGTGGCATCCCTCAAGGGCGAGGGCTTTTCGGCTGAAGCGGTGCAACTCGATATCAGCGACACCAAAGCGGTCCGCGATATGTTCGCCGCGCATGGACCGTTCCAGGCCATCGTCAACTCCGCTGGAATCGCCCGTCATGCGGCTGCGTTGGATACGCCGATCGAAGACTATCAAGCGGTCATGGACATCAATGTACGTGGCGCGTTCGTCCTGTCGACGGAGGCGGCACGCGGCATGATCGCCGCTGGTAACGGCGGGTCGATCATCCACATCTCCTCGCAGATGGGCCATGTCGGCGGCATTGACCGCGCTGTCTATTGTGCGTCCAAACATGCGCTTGAAGGCATGGTGAAGGCGATGGCCATCGAATGGGGCTCGCATCAGGTGCGTATCAATACAGTGTGCCCCACCTTTATCCGTACGCCACTTGCAGCCGTCACGCTGGAAAACCCGGAACGTCGCGCCTGGGTGGAATCCAAGATCAAACTTGGGCGCATCGGTGAGATCGAAGATGTGATGGGCGCGGTTGCGTATCTGGCGAGCGACGCGTCCGCCCTGGTGACAGGAACAAGCCTTCTGATCGATGGTGGCTGGACGGCGGGATAGCGCGGAGGCTAAGGCTGTCGGGTGACTATGACTTGCCTTCCTTTGCTCGCCGCTTGCCCAAATCGGTTCCGCCATGGCCCATCGTAAAGTGACGTCCATCGATGTCGCGCGCGAGGCTGGCGTCTCTCAGTCTGCCGTGTCGCGCGCCTTCACGCCCGGCGCCAGTGTGGCGGCACGCACCAAGGAGAAGGTGTACCAGGCAGCGTTGCGGCTTGGCTACCGGCCGAACGCGATTGCGCGTTCGCTCATCACCCGCCGTTCGCACATGATCGGCATGGCCGTCTCCTATCTGGACAACCATTTCTACCCCGAGCTTGTGCAAGGCATTTCGGACGCCTGTCAGAAGCGCGGCTATCACGTGCTGCTGTTCACGGCCGGTGAGGGCGATGCCGCCGATCAAGAGCTGCAACGCGCGCTTGACTATCAGATCGACGGCTTGGTGCTTGCGTCAGTCTCGCTATCGTCTGAAACAGCAAAGCGCTGCAACGCGGCCGGCATTCCGGTGGTGATGGTCAACCGCGTTTCCGATGTGCCAACCGCCTCGAAAATTACAGGCTCGAATGAGCTTGGTGGGCGGACAATCGCCCACTTCCTCGCGGCAGGGGGCCACAAGCGGATCGCCTATTTGGCCGGTATTGAGGAAACCTCCACCAATCGTGACCGCGAGCGTGGATTTTTGGAAGGGCTGGCGGAACAGGGATTGTCGCTGCATGCCCGCGCTGTCGGCAACTACGACGCCGAAGAAGCGGCGCACGGCGCAATGGCCCTGATGCAAAGTGCAGAACCACCAGACGCGATCTTTTGCGCCAACGACCACATGGCCATTGCGGTCATGGATGCCTTGCGCAACGGGCTGGGCCTGAGAGTGCCAGAGGATGTATCCATTGTCGGGTTCGACAATGTCGGCCCTGCGCAGTGGCCGACCTACGCCATCACCAGTTTCTCGCAGCCTGTCGCAGCGATGATCGAGGCAACAAGCGAAACCTTGTTCGACGCCATTGAAGCGGCTGTTGAGGGCGAGGCGTTTGAAGCGGAAACCGTGGAACTTCCGGGCGAATTGATTGTGCGCACATCCGCGCGAACGCCCGCTGGCACCGAAGAGACTTGGTCGCTAAGCAAGCCCGTCGGGTAGGGCCACGTTGATGGTTTTGCCGTCATGCCGCCCGATCTGAACCACCTGACTACGAACATCAAAGACACTGCTGACACGCTCGGCGACGAGCGCTTCATCGGGTGATCCGTCAGCGACCACGCAGCCTTTGTCGAGCACAATGACCCGATCGGCATAGCGAGCGGCCATAGCAAGGTCATGCATCACCACGACCACCCCGGCGCCCTCTCGCGCGACGTCGTGCAACGTGTTGAGGATGTCGAACTGGAAATGCGGGTCCAGCGATGCCAGCGGCTCATCGGCCAGCAGAAAGTTGGCTTCCACCGCCAAGGCACGCGCAAGCGCGACGCGCATTTGCTCGCCACCAGAAAGCGTCAGAACAGACTGACCGCGCCTTTCGGCGAGGCCCAGCCGGTGCATTAAGCCGTCGACAACGCCGGTCTTGTCCAGGTCGTTGTGAGGATAGCGCCCCAATCGGACCACGGAATCCACCGATAACGGCCAGGCGTGTCGCTGGTTCTGCGGCAGGTAGGCACACCATATGGCGCGGTCACGTGGAGAGAGTGCGTCGCGCTTCGCCGTACCATAAGACACCGCGCCGTCGTGCTTGATCAACCCAAGCAATGCCTTGAGCAGCGTGGTCTTTCCCGCGCCATTGGGGCCGAGCACCGCTGTCATACCGCCGCCTTCAAACGCGAGAGACGTTGAGTGTAGCAAAGTCTTGCCGCCTATCGTGACGGACACATCTTTGGCAATCAGCCCGCTCATAGGTCTGCCCGCCCGGCCAGCGATCGCCTCTCACGCATCACCAGCGCCAGAAAGAAGGGCGCACCCACAAGCGCGGTCACCACACCGACCTTGAGGGGCTCGCCACTGGTTGGCACGAGGCGCACCAGAAGATCGGCGGACAGCAAGAGGCAGGCGCCCGCAAGCGTGGCCGGGAGCAAGACCCGCGATGGGTCATAGGCCACGAAGGGGCGCACCAGATGAGGCGCAACAAGCCCGACAAAGCCAATCGTCCCAGCGACCGAAACGCCAGCGCCAACCGCCATGGCAACACCAATAATGAGCAAAAGACGCATCCGTGCGACATCGACGCCAAGACTGCGCGCGGTGTCATCTCCAAGGCTCATAGCTTTCAATGCACGTCCCTGGCTGATCACCAGCGTAGCGCCCACCAGGATAAAGGGTGCTGCCATCCATATGTGCTGAAAGGATCTGTCTTCGAGCGAACCTAGGAGCCAAAAGGCCACTTCCAGCGCCGCGAAGGGGTTCGGCGACAGGTTCAACGCGAGCGACGTACCGGCGGCAGCAAAGCTTGAGAGGACCAATCCCGCCAGCAACAGAACAATGATGGGCGCATCACGCCCCGCCAGCGCCAAGAGAGCTACAACGCTGAGAAGTGCCCCTGCTATCCCAGCGACCGGCAAGGCAAAGGACAAGGCTCCAGCCACGCCTGTACTGATGAGTATCACCGCGCCCAGCGCGGCGGCGGAGGGCGCGCCGAAGAGGGACGGCGAAGCCAAGGGGTTACGCACCAGGCCTTGTAGAGCAGCCCCGGACAGCCCAAGCGAACCACCAATCAGGATAGCCAAAAGCGTGCGCGGCAAACGGATTTCGTAGACAATCAGAGCGAGCCGATCGTCAACGCTTGCCAGCGCCGACCAGAGGTCGGTCGCCGTAAAGACCGTTGTCCCAACCGCGAGCGATGCTGCGGCTAGAACGAGTACTCCGATTCCAAGCGCTAGGTTTAGCGCCATCACCAAACCCTAGTTGAAGGTACCGCGAACGCCAGCGTACGCAGAAAAGCCCGGCGTGTTGTAGCCGCTTCGGAACCCGCTGCGTACCTGGTAATCGGTGTCGAACAGGTTCTCAATACGCCCAAAAAACTCAATATGATCGTTGGCCTGGTAGGAACCGTACAGATCAACGCGGGCAAATCCATCGAGCTCTCGCGTGTTGCTGTCATTGTCGAACCATTCGCCACCTTTGAAGACCGTTGTGGCGGTCAGGGTGAGCCTATCAATACCATGATAGGTCAGGCTCACTTGCCCTTCATGCTCTGGCCGCCGAGCGAGCCGAAGGCCTGTGGTAACGTCGTTGGCTTCCAAATAGGTATAGGCAGCCGACGCGTCCAAATGCCCAGGGATAAGCCGAGCATCGGCCGAAACTTCCACACCATAGGTCTCAGCTTCAGCGATGTTGACGTACATTCCAGTCGCTGTGCTGCCCTGATAGTCGATCAGATTGTCGTAGCTGTTATAGAATCCGGTGACATCGAAGGTTGCCCGTCCGTCGAACAGTATCTGCGTGATGCCGAAATCGCCGCCTATGCTCTCATCTGGCGAGAGATTGGGATTAAAACGAGCTTCGCCAAAGCGTTGGTAAAGCGATGGTGCGTTGGCACCGGTTCCTATGCTGGCATGAACGCGCGTTTCGGTTTGAAATATCTCATAAACAGCCGTCGCGCGCCCTGTGTAAAAAATGCCCGCAGCATCAAAATCATCGACCCGACCGCTTACCGATAGATGGAAGTTCGGCAGCAGCGAGAACTGGTGCAAGAAGAACGCATTGAAGTGTGTTTCGTGAACATCATAACTTGGCGGAGCACCAACAGCGGCCTGGCGGGCGGCTTGTTGTTCAACGCCACCTCCAACAAGCAAGGTGCCCCAGCTTTCACTGTTGAACTGGCTCGTCCATTCACCACCGACGCGCGAGCCGTCATAATTGGTATCGACGTCGGCACCTTTGTCGTCGAAATTGTCTGTAATGCCCGCAAAGAACCGCAGCGTGTTGATCCACCGATCATCAAAGCTCTCGTGACGGGCCGTGATGGAACCGTTGTAGGTGCGCAAGTCGCGGAACCCCAGATTGTCCGTTCTAAGCTGATCGTGCTCGGCTTCCGTTCGGTTGGCTTGGAACTGAGCGTCTATCGTGAAGTCTTCATTTGGCGAGACCGTCCCGCGAATAAAGCCGCTGACCTGCCTGGTGCTGTCGTCTTCAGTATTGCTTTCACGGCGCGAAAAGCCGTCACTGTAGGCGTGGGAGATGCTGCCAAACAATCCAATTCCATCACCACCATAGGCCGCCTGCAAAACCTCTCGGTGGGTGCCGAAACTTCCGCCTTCGATGCTGGCCAAGGCGGATAGCCCGTTGCTTGCCTGGCGTGTGATGATGTTGATGACGCCACCCATTGCATCAGATCCATAAAGTGCGGATTGAGGTCCGCGAAGCACTTCGATGCTCTCGATCATATCGGGCGCGATTGAGCTGTAGTCGAATGTATTGCGCGTCGACGTGGGATTGCTGACCGGAATACCGTCGATCAGCACCATTGTGTGTTGGTTCTCTCCGCCGCGAATGAAAACGTCGCCATTGGAGCCGAAACCACCGGCACTTGTGAAACTCACCCCTGGGGCGGACTGGAGTATCTCCGCGACCGAAGCGGCGCCCGCCTGCTCGATCTCCTCGCGGGTGATCACGGTCACCGCGCTGCCAGCGCGCGCGATGGGCGTCGCTATGCCCCGGAACGGTGCATAGACAGTGATTTCGGATGTCGCTAGGGCGGGGTTAGGGGCGGCTACCGCCGCAACGAGGGCGCCGGCAAGAATGCCGCGCTTAGATACGCGTATCATCGTCAGACCTTTACTGTTTCGATCTGGTTCGTCACAAACGCCCGTCACGGTGTGTGTCCCGGGCCGGTCTCCTTGGTAGGCAATAGGGCGGCTGGCGGCAAGCAAACGAAAGGTTAAGACGTGCGCTTTTTAGGCCTTGTCTTGTGCATGGTGCTCGGTGTCGTGCCGATTGCGGTGGCACAGGCACCACAGCGCGTCGTCTCGCTCAACATGTGCACCGATCAGCTCGTTTTGGCGCTTGCCGACCCGGCGCAAATTGTCGGGTTGAGCCGTTTTGCCGGTGATAGGCGTCTGTCCCATGCCGCCGACCAATCCGCAGCCTACCCGCACCTACCGGCTGCAGCCGAGGCTGTGATTTCTCTGGAACCGGATCTTATCGTCACGGGTCGTTTCACCAACCGCGCCACAAAAGACATGCTGACCCGTCTTGGCTACCGTGTGGAGGAGGTACCCTTTGTCCGGTCCGTCGACGAGGCCCGCGCGGCGATCGCGCTGGTCGGCGAATTGCTTGGGCAAGCGGAAAAGGCCGACGCTCTCATCGCGTCCATCGACGAAGCTCTTGAGCGTGCAACGTCGTCATCATCGCTCAGCGCCTTAATCATTCAGCGCCGCGGCTATGCCACTGGAACAGCGTCACTGACAGGTGATTTGCTGGACCAACTAGGCATCGAACTCGCCAGCGAGGAGCTGGTTGGCGCGCGAGGCGGCTTTGCGGACCTGGAGACGATCATTCGCTCGGAACCAGACCTTCTGATCACGGCCAATCTTGACCCCCAGACCCAGGATCAGGGAACGGCATTGCTCGCCCACCCGGCGTTGGCGCAGAGGTTTGACGATGCCCGCCGTATGGCTTTGCCCGAACGGTTGACGCTGTGCGCGGGCCCTTCGCTGATCGACGCCATCCACCACATCGCGCGCGAGCGTGATGCAGTCCTGGAGCGGCTGGCGCGTGAATGACGTTGGTTTAGCGCCGCTAGGGTGGATAAGCGCCAACGCGCTTATGCTGGCCTTTGCGTTGGTGCTGGACGCCATCTTCGGCGAACCTGATTGGCTTTGGAAACGCGTGCCGCACCCAATCGTGATGATTGGGCGGCTGATCGGGTGGTTGGATCGCACGCTCAACCACGATGATGACCGGCCCCAAAAACGGCGTGTGGCAGGGTTGGTCAGCCTGCTTGCTTTGCTTTGCATTGTCAGCGCGCCCATTCTGCTTCTGCTGGCAGTGCTGAACGCGATCTGGCCGCCCTTGGCGCTCCTTGTTGGCGTCATTCTTGGAGCGGTTTTCCTCGCGCAGCGTTCGCTTTACGAGCATGTAGAAGCGGTAAGGCAACCGCTGGCCGACGGTGATTTGCCGGGCGCCCGAAACGCACTTTCCATGATCGTCGGGCGCGACACGGCGGAGCTCGATGAAGCCGGCGTCGCCCGCGCTGGTATTGAGAGCTTGGCGGAGAACCATTCGGATGGTGTCATTGCCCCCGCCTTCTGGTTCCTTATCGGCGGGCCGATCGGGATCGTGCTCTACAAAACAATCAACACGGCGGATTCCATGATCGCTTATCGCAGCGAGCGACACCTGCATTTCGGCTGGGCTGCGGCCAAGCTGGATGATGCGGTCAACTGGGTTCCCGCGCGGCTGTCAGTCGGGCTTATCGCGTTGGGCGTGTTTGCCGCCCGGCTGTTGCGCTATCGCGCGAGCCTTTCGGTGCCGTCGTTTGCAATGGTTCGGCGGGATGCACCGACGCATGCCTCGCCAAATGCTGGTTGGCCTGAGGCGAGTTACGCTGGAGCGCTGGGCATCGCGCTTGGTGGCCCGCGAACCTATCGCACGGGTATCGTCGATGCACCGTACATCAATGATCGCGGGCGCAAGATGCTCGCTGCTGACGATATGCGTGTCGGCCTTTTGCTGTTCCACGCGACCTGTGCCGTGACGACAGCGCTGGTCGCACTCATCGCGGTCATCGGCTTCTAGCGATGGCTAGCAACGCCTGCGTGTCGAGGTGCGTCTTCAAATGGTCCGCGAGCGTGTCGAGTGCGCCTTCCACCAGCCGGGCGTAAGCGACTTCGCCGCGAGCGCCGAGCGCCGCAAGGAACGCGCGGCGATAGCCATCGGACGCGAATAGCCCGTGCAGGTAGGTGCCCATCACGCGCCCGTCGCCCGACATGCACCCATCTTGGCGACCATCCAGCGTCAACATTGCCGACTCGGTGCCTTGACCGGTCGTCTCGCCGATATGGATTTCGTAGCCCTCTACCGGTTCATTGAATCGCACGTCCTGACCGTTTGAAAAACGGGTGGTCTTGCCACGTGCTAGAACGGTGTCGACTTCAAGCAGGCCAAGCCCGTCCACAGTCTCGGGCGCGCCTTCGATGCCATGAGGATCGGCAATGGTGCGGCCCAACATCTGGTAACCACCGCATAGCCCAACAATCCAACCACCACGGCGTTGGTGGGCAGCAATATCAATATCCCAGCCCTGGACGCGCAGTTCCTGCAGATCTGCGATGGTCGCTTTTGACCCAGGCAGAACGACACAATCGGCGTCGGTGGGCAGCGGCGTGCCTGGCTCGATGATCCGCAGATCAACACTCGGCTCCAGGCGCAGCGGATCGAGGTCCTCAAAATTAGCGATACGCCCGAAGCGCGGCACGGCGATGACCAGTGGCTTACCCTCGGATTGGTGCGCGCCATCCGCCAAGCCAAGGACATCCTCGGCGGGCAGGTCGCGGGCCTGATCGAACCACGGCACAACGCCAAGGCTCGGCCAACCGGTACGCTGACTGACTTCGATCAGGCCATCGTCAAACAAGGATGGGTCGCCACGGAACCGGTTGATGAAATAGCCACGAATGGCGGCGCTATCCTCCGCCGGCAGAACTGCCTTCGTTCCGACCAAGCTGGCGATCACCCCGCCTCGGTCAATGTCGGCGCACAGCACCACCGGCACGTTGGCCGCCAAGGCAAAACCCATATTGGCAAGATCATTGGCGCGTAGATTGATCTCCGCTGGGCTGCCTGCGCCCTCGACCAGGAGGAGGTCAGTGTCTTGGGATAACGTCTCAAAGCTCTCTAAGACCGGCGCCATCAGCTCGCTCTTGCGCCGACCATAATCGGCGGCCTTAAGCGTCGCCCACACCTTGCCTTGCACAACCACTTGGCTGCCGACATCGGTTTGCGGTTTCAACAAAACCGGGTTCATGTGAACCGATGGCGCCACACCTGCTGCCTGTGCCTGCAGGGCCTGCGCGCGGCCAATCTCGCCGCCATCGGCTGTCACGGCGGCATTGTTCGACATGTTTTGCGGCTTGAAGGGTCGTACCAGCAGGCCTTGGCGGGCGAACAGGCGGCAGAGGCCCGCGACGATCACCGACTTGCCAACATTTGACCCAGTGCCCTGGATCATCAAAGCAGGGGTACTGCCCACGCTTAGAACTCGATGCCAGCCTGCGCTTTCACCCCGCTGCGGAAGGGGTGCTTTATCTGGGTCATCTCGGTCACCAGGTCCGCAGCCTCGATAAGCGCGTCAGGGGCGTTCCGACCCGTTATGATCACATGCACGTCGTCGGGCTTCTCATCGCGCAGGAACCGCAGCACGTCTTCCACCTCAAGGTACCCGTAACGCAGAACGATGTTGAGCTCGTCGAGCAACACCAGCTTGTGCTCACCCCCACGGATAAGGCCTTGCGCCTTCTCCCAAGCAGCATTGGCAGCTGCAATATCGCGCTGACGATCTTGCGTCTCCCAAGTGAACCCTTCCCCCATCGTGTTGATGGTCACGAGGTCTGAGAACCGCTCCAGCACAGCGCGCTCACCTGTTTCCCATTTGCCTTTGACAAATTGAACAATGCCAACGCGTTGGCCATGGCCAAGTGCTCGGAAAACCATGCCGAAAGCAGCTGTGGACTTGCCCTTGCCCTTGCCGGTGTGGACGATAAGGAGGCCCTTTTCGATGGTTTTCGTCGCGATGATCTTGTCACGCGCGGCTTTCTTCTTGCGCATCTTTTCCGCGTGGCGCGCGTCAAGTTCGGCCTCGGTTGGGGACGGTGCGTCGGTCATTCTGCGGCCTCCTGGTTGGCGCGGAGCAAATCGCTCAGCAGGGCTTGCGTGGTGTTGCGTCTGGGCGCCCACAGTCCACGATCCAGTGCTTCCTGAAAGCGGGTGAGCATGGCGTCAAGAGCTGGAGCGTTGGCGTCACGGATGAAGGCACGCACCTCGGTGTCCGCGATGTAGGCGTCAAACAGCGCGTCGAAATGATGGTCGGTCACGGCCTGGGTCGTGGCCGCGAAGGCAAACAGAAAGTCGAGCGTCGCCGCCATCTCAAACGCGCCTTTGTAGCCATGGCGCATGACGCCAGCGATCCATTTGGGATTGGACGCCCGACCTCGCACCACGCGGCCAACCTCTTCGCGCAGTGTGCGCGGGTGCGGGGTTTCGGGCCGCGCATGGTCCATATGGTAGCTGGTGGGTGCTTCACCGCGCAGCGTCTCGATGGTCGCTGCGAGCCCGCCCTCAAACTGGTAGTAATCGTCGGAATTCAGTAGATCGTGTTCGCGATTGTCCTGGTTCTGCACGACGGCTTGCGCAGTAGATAGGCGTGTCTTCAAAAGGTCTTTGTGCGCATCGCCCTGGCGGCCCTGGCCGTAGGCAAAGCCACCCCAAGCGAGAAACGCTTCGGCGAAGTCAGAGCGCTGGGTCCATCCGCCCTCGTCGATCAGTGCCTGCAGCCCAGCGCCATAAGAACCCGGCATCGATCCGAACACCCGGTACCCCGCCATGCGGTCGGCATCGTCGTCACCGCGTCCGGCGGCTTGCAAAGTTGCCCGATCCGCCCTCATGCGCGCTGCGATCGGATTCATGTCTGCCGGCTCGTCGAGCGCACCAATGGCGCGTACGGCGCTATCGAACAGATCAATTTGATGCGGGAAGGCATCGCGGAAGAAGCCAGAAATGCGCAGCGTGACATCGACCCTTGGGCGCTTCAGGTCGGAAAGTGGCGTGATCTCAAAGCCGGTGACCCGACCCGACCCTCCATCCCACTGTGGGGCAACACCAATCAGCGCCATTGCCTGTGCAATATCGTCACCACCGGTGCGCATATTGGCCGTACCCCAACAGGTAAGAACCAGGCTTTCCAGCCATTCGCCATGGTCTTGAAAATGCCGCGTCAACAGCGCATCCGCGCTCGCCTGGCCGAGCCGCCAAGCGGTGGGTGAGGGGACGGCGCGCACGTCCACCGCGAAGAAATTGCGCCCTGTCGGCAGCACGTCCGGCCGTGCCCGGGTTGGTGCACCCGATGGCCCTGGCGGCACAAACCGACCCGCCAAGCCTGCCAACAGGTTTTTGGTCTCTTGCTGTGGCGACGCCGCAAAGCGCGGTCGCAGCGTGTTGTCGATCCAATCGAGAACCGCCTGCGAGGATGGGCCGGGCGTCAGTGCATCCTGTCGCACGAGCTTGAGCGCGAGTGTTTCCAAACGTTCAATCGTGTCGCCAACCGTTCGCCAGGGGGCATCGGACGTCAGAAGGTCTGGCTTCGCCAAGGTCCACGGTTGGCCATAGTCCCGCGTCAATGGATCAAAGGCGAGGTCCAAGTCTGCGGCCAGTGCGCGCAGCAGCGACGCATCCTGTGGTCCGGAGCCGCGGGGGATGCGGGCAACCGCGACAAGCAAGTCGGCGAGTTGCTCGTCATCCGGCGCGCGGCCATAGATGTGCAGGCCGTCACGGATCTGCATTTCCTTCAGGTCGCACAGCGCCGTGTCTAGTGTGATGAGATCATCACCGGCGCTGCCTTCGAGGCCAATATCCTCAGCGAGGCCGGTCTCGCGGGCGAAACCCAGAATATCGTCGGCCAGCGCTTTGGCACGACGCGGGTCGCTGGCCTGGGCAAAGGCGTAGTCGTCGAGCAATGCCTCTAGTTCTTGGTAGGGGCCATGACTTTCGGCACGCGTCAGCGGCGGTGTGAGGTGATCAAGCACAACCGCGCCAATCCGCCGTTTGGCTTGGCAACCTTCGCCAGGATCATTGACGATGAACGGGTATAAGGTCGGCAGGTCGCCCTGGATCGCTGCCGGGAAACAGCTATCCGACAGGGCCAGCGCCTTGCCAGGCAACCACTCCAAATTGCCATGCTTACCAAACTGAATCAGGGCGTCGGCGTGCTGTCGCAAATAAGCGTAGAAGGCCATATAGCTGTGCGGCGGCACCAAATCGGGGTCGTGATAGGTGGTCGCCGGATCGACGTTGTAGCCACGTGCCGGTTGGATGCCGATCAACACCTTGCCGAACCGATGCAGGGCGAGTGTGAAAACGCCTGCTTGCACCGATGGGTCGCGATCTGCTGGTCCCCAGCGCTCGGTCATCTGGCGCTGTACGTCGTTGGGAAGGCGAGCAAAGAATGCTTCATAATCGGCGAGGTCTAACGTCTCGCGGCGCTGGGCGGCGAGCAGATGATCCATCAGTGTTGGGCCATCTGGTGGCGCGCCACTGGTGTCGTAACCAGCCTTGCCCATAGCTTGCAGGAACAGCGCTACCGATTGCGGCGTGTCCAACCCAACGCCGTTACCAATCCGGCTCGTCTTGGTCGGATAGTTCGCGAGCACGATGCCAACACACTTCTCCGAATCTTGTGTCTGACGCAGAACCGCCCAGCGACGTGCCTGGTCGGCGACGGTTGCCACATGGCTTGTCGCCGGTTCGTAAGCGACGGGTGCGAAAGCAGTCAGCGGGTCGCGCTCCCCTTGCTTTTTGAAGCTGATCGCGCGGCCATGGATGCGGCCATCGAGCTCCGGCATCGCAACATGCATCACCAGATCGGTACCCGGGAGACCGCGGCTGCTTTCCTGCCAGGCATCATGCGAGACGCCGGACAAGACCGCTTGGATCACCGGTGCGCTGGTTGCGCTCAGTGGCCCGCCATCAGCCCCGTCGCTGGATCCGGTGGACGCGAACGCTGTGGTGTTGATCACGACCGGTGGATCGATGTCGCTCAGCAACTGGCGCAGATACGTCGCCGCCTCGTCGTCTTTCAGGCTCGGCACAAAAACAGGGGCAGCAAGCAGCTCCCGCTCCGCCAGCGCGTCGCACAGTGCCCGAACTGGGGCCGTCGTACCAGCTTGCAGCAGCGAGCCGTAAAAGATGATGGGGATAGCCCCAGGGGAGCCGTGTTCTCGCGTCGGGAGCAAACTTGTCGGGTCACAAATGCCGAAGCGCGGCATGGGGGCAACGGTTGGCAGATCCCCTACCTCACCGTGACTAAGCCGCTCGAGAAGTTGCAGAGCACTGCGCCGGTTCTGCGGCCCACCCTCCACGCACAACTGCCAGAACCTCCGCGCGATCGGCAGCGCGACTGTGGAATGCGCGGCGAGGTCGCCGTCCCACTCTTTTTCACCGGGGACCACGACCAACTGTGCGTCGGACTGGCGGGCGAGCGTGGCAAGCTGATCCAAACCGTATTGCCAGTAAGCCGCGCCACCGATCAGGCGCACCGCGATAACCTTGGCGGTGACGAGCGTCTTGGAGACATACAAATCTACGGAATAGGGGTGTCTGAGTTGCAGCAAGCTCGCGAGCCGCAACGACGCCGAAAGACCCGCTGGCCTCGCATCGAGCGCGAAGGCCGATAGCTCAGTTTCCGCCGCTGAAAGGAAAACAATATCCGCCGGTGACTGGTCGAGATCAATGGGTTGGTCGCCGTCGTCGATCCGACCTGCTTGGGCGGCGAGCACATGCATTTAGGCAGCGCTCTGAGCGTTGGCGACCGTGGGCAGTTCCGGCAAGGGTGATAAGCCGATCACCACCAAACCATCCTTTTGCGGACGACCTGTCGTGTCGAAATGGCTGGAAACGCGTGGTCCAACAGCCTGCACGACAACAGGCACGGGCTTGCCTTCAATTCGCGCCACACCTTTGACCCGCAGGATGCCAGGCTGAGCGCATAGCGCCGCCACATAGGCATCCAGCGCGGCCTTCGTCGCGAAAGGCGCGGTGTGGACCACTGCGGACGCAAAGTCGTCATGGTCATGGTCATGGTCATGATGGTGATTATGATCATCCTCATCGTCATCATGGTGGTGGTGGTGCGACGCAGCGCGGCCATCCAGATTATCTTGGGAATCTGAACCGAGGCCGATGAGAAGCTCGGGCGACAGGCCAGTTTGCGTCGATGCCACCGTATCAACGCCATGGCGGCGCCCGTGCAGCGCCTCTTGAACCGTTGCCATGTCGCTGTCGTCCACCCGGTCGCTCTTGGAAAGCACAATCAGGTCGGCGCAGCGCATCTGATCGGCAAACAATTCTTCGAGTGGCGTTTCGTGGTCGAGGCTTTCGTCCGCGGCGCGCTGAGCGTCTACTTTCTGTGTGTCGGCAGCATAGAGGCCGTGGGCCAGCGCTTCGGCATCGGCGACGGCAACAACCCCGTCCACGGTTGTGCGTGCGGCCACGCTGGGCCAATTGAAGGCCTGCAACAGCGGTTGCGGCAAGGCGAGACCTGACGTTTCAATCACGATGTGCTCGGGCGCCGGATCGCGGGCAAGCAGCATTTCCATCGTTGGCAGAAAGTCGTCGGCTACTGTGCAGCAGATGCAGCCATTGGTCAGCTCCACCACGTCCTCGTCGGCGCATCCTTCGATGCCACATCCCGCGATTTGTTCGCCATCAAACCCCAGATCCCCGAACTCGTTGACGATCAGCGCGATGCGTTTGCCACCCGCCTGCCGGATCAGGTTCTGAATGAGTGTGGTCTTACCTGCGCCGAGAAACCCGGTGATGATGGTCGCGGGAATGGGCTCGTTCATGCGGATGTTTCCTTGAGAGTAAGTGGCAAGCCTGCAGCCACAAAATACACATGGGTTGAAAGGGCCGCGATACGTTGGTTAAGGCGGCCTTGGTAATCGCGAAAGCGGCGTGCCAGGGCGTTATCTGGGACAATGCCGAGGCCAGTTTCGTTGGAGACGAAGACGACGGGGCCGCCACGGCTTTCGAGCATCCGCTCCAAGCTAGAGAACTCTGAGTCCAAGTCTGCGTCTGCCAACAAGCGGTTGGTGAGCCAGAGCGTCAGGCAATCAACCAAGGCAACACTGTCTGCGGCGAGGGTCTCCTCGAGAACACCAGCAAGGTCGTGCTCTTCCTCGATGGTCGTCCAACCGTCCTGCGCGCGCTCGTTTTGGTGCTGCGTGATGCGTTCACGCATTTCGTCGTCATGGGCGGCGGCTGTGGCGAGGTAGATTCTTGTAAGGCCGCTGTCACAACACAAGCGTTCAGCATAGGCGGACTTGCCCGAACGGGCGCCTCCCAAAACAAGCGTGCAAGATGGCAGAATATTTGCCATGCGGCCTCAATCAGTGCGCGGGATCGGGATTGAGAGCGGACCGGCACGAGGTGCCGTTTGTGTCTTCCGCTCCGGCACACCCCGTCCGGCTGGTTGCGTTGGCTTTGGCAGGTCTCCTGGCTCGCGGCGTTTGCCAGCCGATGCGCCTTCCCGCCCTTGGTGGGCAGTGGCTTTCGCATAGGCTGCACCGCTTACAGTTGCGGGGGCAGCTGCGGCTTCGTTGGGTGGCCAACGTCCCGCATTCCCTTTTCACCGCATCTCGCGATACGGCACCAAAGCTTCTAAGCTTTAGCATCGTGAACCCAATGGGCCAACACGACCTTTTGCGTGTTGCGCATCAAACAGTTAGAAGCAGCGTTCCGCAGTCCTTGAGAGGTCCATCCCGTGCGCAACACGCACCCGCTATTCACCGGCATGCCTACAACGATCTTCGAGGTGATGAGCCGCCTCGCTATGGAGCACAAGGCCATCAATCTTGGCCAAGGCTTCCCGGATGTGGACGGCCCATTGGACGTGCGCCAAGCGGCCGCGAACGCGCTATTGGGGGGGCCAAATCAGTACCCGCCGATGATGGGTCTTCCAGCTTTGCGCCAGGCCGTGGCAGAAAGCGAGCAACGCTTTTTCGCGATCCAGCGCGACCCATCAGATGTCTTGATCACCTCCGGCGCGACCGAAGCGCTATCAGACGCCCTGATGGCTTTGATCGAACCCGGCGACGAGGTCGTCGTCTTCGACCCGTGTTATGATTGTTATATCCCGCTCATTCGGCGCGCGGGCGGCACACCGAAGGTGGTTCCGCTGCAAGCGCCTGATTGGTCATTCAGTGACGCATCTTTGGATGCTGCTTTCTCCAACAAGACCAAGGCAATCCTCATCAACAATCCGCACAATCCGGCGTCGAAGGTGTTCGCTCGAGCGGAGTTGGAGCGTGTGGCGGCACGCGTGTTGGCGCACGACGCGTTTGCGATCTGTGACGAGGTGTATGAGCATCTCGTCTTTGGCGCGGCAAAGCACACGCCACTGGCAACCCTCGATGGCATGGCCGAGCGCAGCATACGCATCGGGTCGGCTGGCAAAACCTTTTCGCTCACCGGCTGGAAGGTCGGCTATATCAGTGGCCCGGCGGCGATGTTGGCGCCTATCTCCAAAGCGCATCAGTTCACCACCTTCACGACCCCGCCGAACCTACAAAAGGCAGTGGCTTTCGGTTTGGGGTTGCCGGACAGCTACTTCACAGAGCTGGCGCGCGACTTGGAAGCCAAACGCGATCGGCTGGCGGAGGGTCTTGCAAGCTTAGACCTGCCCACTCTCCAGGCCGATGGCAGTTACTTCCTAATTGCGGACATCAGCGCGCTGGGCCTTGGCACCGATGTTGAGGCGGCGCAGCGCATGACAGTCGAAGCTGGGGTGACCACCGTTCCGATGTCGGCCTTTTATTATGGCGATGCGCCGAACCATCTGTTGCGCTTTTGCTTTTGTAAGCGCGACGAGGTGCTCGACGGTGCGGTGGATCGCCTAAGCGCTTGGCAGAAACGCGGCTTTCAAGCAGCAGCGTAGAAATCTCAGCCGATCAGGCGGTTCCCTTCAACGGTGAGCGGCTCTGGCACGTTCCTGCTTGTCGTAAGATCGCCTGTCGCGCGATCCCACCATCGCATCCCAACGACGGCACCCTCTGGTGTCCCATCCATAATGTTGTCGCGGATGATGGTCGCACCGACACCCTCGACGACGGACACCATCACGCCGACCGGCGCGCGGCGCACAATGTTTTGCGACACAATAACGTTGCGCAAATAAGGCCCCCAACCAGCACCGATACCGACCACGGCGGCATCTTCGATGATGTTGTTGGTCACAATGGTGTCAGCCTCAACGCCGATCCCTTGGCCGCGGACAGGATCATCTGTGGGCAAGCGGCTGGCCTCTCGCAGATTGCGGAGGATGTTGCCGTTGACGACCGAGATCCGACCATCGTCATTGAAGTTGGCAATCGATATGCCCGTCGCCGCATCATCGACAATGTTGTTGGCGACGACCGCGCCTTGAAAACCAAACTCCGAATAGATCGCTACCTCGCCGGACTGGGTGCAAGTGTTGCCCACCATCTGGATATTGGAGGCTGCATTGCCACGCACGGCGGAAAAATCACAGTCGTGGATGGTGTTACCAGAGACGATCACCTCATCGGCTCGGAATACATTGATGCCGTTGCCATAGGGCCCGGTACCGCCAGATATGGCGCGAATACGTTCAATCCGATTACCGGAGATGATGGTGCTGTCATGGCCTTGCTGCCAGCGGAACACGAGAATTCCGTTGTCGGAGCAATCCGCAATCACATTGTCGCGGATCGACAGGCCCTGCGCGTCATTCGATTGGAATGCGGCACCGAGAATGCCGGTGACTGTGTTGTTGTCAAAACGACCTGCGACCCGCTCGAAGGTAACGCCATCTTTCGTGGAGCCCAAGAACGCGCAGTCCTCAACAGTGATGTTGCGACCTGTCGCAACGTGCAAAAGGGCTGGGGCATAGTCTGCAAGTGGTCGGTTGGAGCCGTCGAAGACCAAGCCCTCTAGGCGTACATCTTGGATTTCGGTGCCGAAAAACAGGTGCCCGTCGCCCGCATAGCGAATGCGCGATTGTCCCGGTACGCCGACAATCACAGCGCCACTGGGCAAGGTGATGTTGCTCACCGAATAGTCGCCTGCCGGTAAAAACAACGGTTGGCCGTCGCTTGCCGCCTGATCTATGGCGGCCTGCAAGAACGTGCTCTGATCGTCCAAAGCGCCTGGTCGCACACCAAGGCTCGTGACGCTCAGCGAGCCACGTAGGTCTGCCAGAATGGTCTGGGCCTTCGCGGTCGCCGGGGCCGTCAGACCGGCTCCCAGGAGGGAACCCGCCAGCAAAGTGCGCCGAGAAAGCTGAACATTTTTCGCCATAGGCACCCACGCGCAAAGTGCGTGCCAATTGCCCCTGTCCCAGTTTGAAACAGTTACAGTCCGGCGCGTTTAACCAAATCTTCAACAGCGACGGTCGGTGCCAGCGTGCCGGCGGCAACCGCTTGCTCGGCGTCGTTAATCGCCGCTGCCAGGTCTGGGTTCTGCGTCAGGCGCTCCATCGCCCGTGCCCGCAACATATCGCGCATCCAGCCAAGGTTCTGTTCGGTTCGCCTCTTGGCAAACAGACCTGCAGCTTGGTGCTTGGTGCGGTGGTCTTGGATGGTGGCCCAGAGGGTCTCCAAACCATCGCCCTCCAAGCCAGATTGCGTGAGCACAGGCGGTTTCCAAACCGTGGATGTTGGCGCCAATATATCGAGCGCTGCGCGGTAATGGGCTGCTGCTTTGCGCGCCGCCGCGGCGTTTTCTCCATCCGCTTTGTTGATGGAGATGATGTCGGCAATCTCGAGCACGCCTTTTTTGATGCCTTGCAACTCATCGCCAGCGCCTGGCAGCATCAAGACGACGAAAACATCTACCATGTCGGCCACCGCGGTCTCGGACTGGCCGATGCCAACGGTTTCGACAATCACCACATCGTGGCCAGCCGCTTCACACAGAAGGATCGTCTCGCGTGATTTGGCCGTCACACCACCAAGCGTCCCCGCCGAAGGCGATGGACGGATATAGGCTTGGCGGCTTGCCGCGAGCTTTGCCATGCGTGTCTTGTCGCCCAAAATCGATCCGCCGGTTCGGGTCGACGACGGATCAACGGCCAACACGGCCAGCCGGTGCCCCTTCGAGACGAGCATACTGCCGAAACTGTCAATGGTGGTCGACTTGCCGACCCCTGGTACCCCCGTGAGGCCGATACGAATTGCTTGGCCCGTATACGGCATCACGCGGTCCAGCAGGGCTCGCGCTTGGTTGCGATGATCCGCGCGTTTGGATTCCACCAGTGTGATGCCCCGCGCCAACGCTGCCCGTTCGCCAGCCAGAAGCTTCTCGGCCAGGGCATCGACATCGAGGGCGGGTTCCCGGCTCACGGCTCCCAAATCATCCGGTTCAGAACGGCGTCGTTGAGCTCGCGGCCCTGCGGCATCCGCCCTTCGCGCCAAAGCGGCACGGAATAGAGGAACGTGATGGCGCTACCCGGGCGCTGGCAAACAGCCATTTGCGTCCAACTTCCCGAGCCTTCTTCGCAGATCATGCCATTGCCGTTGGTCTGGCGATACGTCATGCCAACCCTGGCGCCGTTCGGACCAGCCACTTCCTCGGACACCACTTGAATGCCGCTAACGCGGCCGCCACCGCCTTGGAACCGTGCGAACTGCAGGCCTGACGGCCCGAAAGCTGCCAATTGGGAAATGACCCGGCCTTCAAAAGTGGCGTTGACCGTTTCGACCCGGGTGCCGTTCAGCGCGGCACTGATGGCACCGCTGGAATAGGCGGTGGATTGATCGACCAGCCCGAGCCCACTTTCAGAAAGCGCGATTCCCGGAATGGCAGTGGGCTGAATATCAACGGCGGGGCCAAAATCATTCAGCCCCGAACAGGCGGCGAGGAGAAGACTGGCAAGGGCGAGAGCGGCAAGGCGAGGGGAGGTCATCAAGTGTCCTAGAGAAGACAGCGGTCCCGTCTTCTCTATCGGATTCTCGTCGTGGGGAAAGTGGGCGCGTTAGCGCGCCTGTTAACGAACGGTGACAGCCGTTCCAGATGCGGTCACCATTAGCATGCCGCCGCCAGCTCCAACCGAAACCGTCTCATAGTCGAGATCGATGCCGATGATCGCATTGGCGCCCATGGCTTCAGCGCGATCCTGCATTTCCTGCATGGCGATGGTACGCGCTTTGGCGAGTTCGCGCTCATAGGCGGCGGATCGGCCGCCGACGATGTCGCGGATGCCAGCAAACAGATCTTTGAAGATATTGGCGCCTAGGATCGCCTCGCCAGTGACGATGCCGCGATAGTCGGTGACCGTTTTGTCTTGCAGGGTGGCCGTGGTGGTGAGGATCATGCAGTTGGTGTCCTTTGGTTTTTCTATTCCGCTGCTTGCTGAGCGTAGCCGAGCTTGGCGTTGAGGTCTTCGAGCAAGGTACAGGCCGCATCAGCGATCACCGTGCCCGGTGGGAAGATGGCAGCCGCCCCGGCTTCGAGCAGAGCGTCGAAGTCTTGTGGCGGGATGACACCGCCGACAACAATCATGATGTCGTCGCGTCCTTCGGCCTCAAGCGCGCCTTTTAACGCGGGGACCAGAGTCAGGTGTCCAGCCGCAAGCGACGAGACGCCGACAACATGCACATCGTTTTCCACCGCTTGGCGGGCGGCTTCTTCCGGCGTTGCGAACAGGGGGCCGATGTCCACGTCGAAGCCAATATCGGCAAAGGCGGAGGCGATGACTTTCTGGCCCCGGTCGTGACCGTCCTGGCCCATCTTAGCGACCAAAATCCGCGGACGGCGGCCATCGGCCTCCTCAAAGGCGTCGGTCATGGCCAAGGCCCGTTGGATGGAATCGGACATGGCACCTGCCTCCCGTTTGTAGACGCCCGAAATGGCTTTGATCTCGGCCCGGTGGCGCCCAAAGACTTTCTCCATCGCGTCCGACATTTCGCCAACCGTCGCGCCAGCGCGGGCAGCATCGACGCACAGTGCAAGCAGATTGCCATCGGCAGCAGCACCGTTGGTGAGAGCATACAGAGCAGCATCGGTGGCTGCCTGATCTCGTTCAGCACGCAGCTTGGCGAGCTTCTCAAGTTGCTGCTCCCGCACGGCAGCATTGTCGACTTTGAGGATGTCGATCGCCTGTTCGCGCTCCGGTTTGTAGCAGTTCACCCCAATGATCGACTGCTGACCGCTGTCGATGCGCGCCTGGGTTTTGGCGGCAGCTTCTTCGATGCGCATTTTCGGGATGCCCGCCTCGATGGCTTTGGCCATGCCGCCAAGGCCCTCGATCTCACTGATATGCTCCATCGCGCGGTTGGCGAGGTCTTGGGTCAATCGCTCGACAAAGTAAGAGCCACCCCATGGGTCGATGACGCGGGTCGTGCCGCTCTCCTGTTGCAGGAAGAGCTGGGTGTTGCGGGCAATACGCGCCGAGAAGTCCGTTGGAAGAGCAAGGGCTTCATCCAGCGCATTGGTGTGCAGGCTTTGCGTGTGGCCTTGCGTTGCGGCCATCGCTTCGACGCAGGTGCGGATCACGTTGTTGTAAACGTCCTGCGCCGTTAGCGACCAACCAGAGGTCTGGCTGTGTGTGCGCAGCGCCGTCGATCTCGGGTTGGTCGGCGAAAACTCATCCTGCATGAGCTTCGACCATAGAAGCCGGCCAGCGCGCAGCTTGGCGACCTCCATGAAGAAGTTCATGCCAATCGCCCAGAAAAAGGAAAGCCGCGGCGCGAAGCTGTCGATGTTCATGCCCGCACCAACGCCACGGCGGGCGTACTCAATGCCGTCGGCAAGTGTGTAGGCGAGTTCAAGGTCCGCCGTCGCTCCAGCTTCCTGCATATGGTAGCCGCTGATCGAGATGGAGTTGAACTTCGGCATCGCCTTCGACGTGAAGGCGAAGATGTCGGAGATGATCCGCATCGAAGGCGAGGGCGGATAGATGTAGGTGTTGCGGACCATGAACTCCTTCAGAATGTCGTTCTGAATGGTCCCAGCTAGCTTGTCGGGCGAGACGCCCTGTTCCTCGGCAGCGATGACGTAGAGCGCCATGACCGGCAATACGGCACCGTTCATGGTCATCGACACCGACATGGTATCGAGCGGGATACCATCGAACAATTGGCGCATATCCAGGATGGAGTCGATGGCCACGCCTGCCATGCCGACATCGCCGGATACGCGCGGATGGTCGCTGTCATAGCCACGGTGGGTGGCAAGGTCGAACGCAACCGAAAGGCCCTTTTGCCCAGCTGCCAGGTTGCGGCGGTAGAAGGCGTTGGATTCTTCGGCTGTCGAGAATCCCGCATACTGGCGCACTGTCCAAGGGCGCTGCACATACATGGTGGGGTAGGGGCCACGCACATAAGGCGCGATGCCAGGCAAGCTGGTCACATGCGCGAGGTCTGCCCGTTCAGCGGCCAAATAAGCGCGCTTAACACCGATGCCTTCGGGCGTTTGCCAAAGGCCGTTGACATCGTATGCCGTCGAAACGGGTTCGAAATCCGGCGCTGGCAGGTTCGCAAAATCAGGCAGCTTGCTCATGACGTGCCTCCCCATGGAGCGGGCTCAATGGCCCGCGCGTAGGTCTTCAGATCGCCCTTTGACGGTGCGGTCGTGCGCGCAACATCTTCCACATCGACCGAGTATTCCGTTTCGAGTTGGAAGATTGTGGTGCCCGTCAGGTGGCGCGTGCCATCGGCGAACGCTTGTTCCCTTGCAGCACGTGCTTTGGCGACTTCCCCTTGGATGTGGCCAGACGCCAGCGCTTCCACCACGCCGCCTTCCCGCTCAATCGCCTGGAACGCATCCCACGCCTTTTCGCACAGCGCTTGGGTGTAACTGTCATACAGGCCAGACCCAGCAGCCGGATCGCCCACTTGGTGAAGCTGACTTTCTTCCAGCAACACAAGCTGTGTGTTGCGGGCCGCGCGCCGTGCGAACGTGTCAGGGTAGCCGAGTGGCAGCGAGAACGGCAGAGCGGTTATGCCGTCGGCACCACCCACAGCCGCCGCGAAAACCGCCGTCGTGGTGCGTAGCATGTTCACGTGGGTGTCGCGCGCTGTCAGCATGCGTGAGGACGTCTCGGCATGGATGCGTGCCGCAAAAGGCGAGATCCCACTCGCCTCCAGCAGTTTGCTGTGCAGGATGCGCAGCGCGCGCAACTTGGCAATCCCGGCGAACTGATCGGCGTCAACGGTCACGCCAAGCAGCGTTTTCTGGGCCGACAAGGCTGGGTCTTCGCCGCTTTGCATGGCGAACACCAGGCTCGACAGGATGAAGGCCAATTCCTGCGCGTCGGTGCCTCCACCATTGTGGATCACGCGCCCATCAGCACGGTAGATGGTGCCAGCAAACCCAGGCTCCAGCAGTTGCCCGAAATGGCGCGCCTGCGCTTCGCGTGTTGATGGTCCGGTACCGCGTAGACCGCCTGTCGCTGCCAAGACACTTGGGGCGTCCAGCCCAAAATCGACGGTGATCGTGCGGTTCGGGGTCGCCCGCCCATCGAGGTAAGCAGCCAGCCTGCGCGCGTCACGAGCCCGGGCCGGGGATGGCTGCAGCGTCATCCGCACGGCATCAATCAGCACGTCATCAAGGATCGCGCCGAGCGCATCCATATCGATTCCGTAGCCAAAGCCGCCAGGGGCGCTTTGCGCAACAAGGACAAGGCCCGAGGCACCTCCCTCTAGCTCGGTCATGGTCTGCTGATAGGCCTTTTCGCTGTCGGGATGGTCGACCGGTTGGGCGATCGTCCACGCCACGCCGCCGCCGCGCGCTGCGACGGGCGGTAGATCAGATGGCGCGTAAAGCGGCTGTAGCGCGATCCCATCATCGCTTTGGCTGGTCAGACCGTCGGCAGATGCACCCTTCAGTGCCTTGTCCACCAGACCCTGCCAGCGCTCAAAACCTGCTTCGTCAAATCCGGTTGGTTGCATGGCACTGTCCATCACGCGGGAACTCTTCGCAGTTGCATCATTCAATGTTACCCCTCGCCTTGGTGCAACAAAAGGGCCGCACCCCCTCCCAGCCCTACGCCTTTGGCATCAGACGAAAGCTCCTCCATGGCCGCAAAAACACCCAAAACCGCCATCCTGATCCATGGCGCCTGGCAGGGCAGTTGGGTCTGGAAGGACTTTGCACCCCTTCTCGAAGCCGCTGGCGTCGCCCCAGTTGCGTTGGATTTACCCGGCAACGGCGCGGACGGTCGTGCACCCGAAACTGTGTCGATTGACGACTATCTCACCCATGTGGTGGCCGCCATTGATGCCCATCAAGGGGACATAGTCCTCGTCGGACACTCAGGTGGTGGGGTCGTGGCGACCGGTGCTGCGGAGTTGCGCCCAGACCGCGTCAAGCAGGTGGTCTATCTGGCAGGTATGATGCTACCGGCCGGCATGACCTTTGGCGACCTACTGGCCCAAGAAAACGCCGCAGAACGGGGTATGGTGGGCATTGGCACCCACCTGGAATGGAACGACGAACGGACGGTTTCCGTTGTTCCACCGGAAGCAGGCGCGCGGATTTTTTTGAACGACATGCCCTTCGAGGTCGCGCTTGAAGGCGCAAAAAATCTTACGCCACAGGGAGAGGGCGGCAAGACAATCGCTGTGAGTTGGACGCCAGAACGCTTTGGCCAAATTTCCCGCATCTATGTCGAGTGCACGCAGGACCTTTCGGTTGTCCCGCACATGCAGCAGGCCATGCAAAAACTCGTTCCCGGAGCGACGCGCTTGGTTATGGACGCTGGCCACGCACCCCATATTTCCGATCCCAAGGCCTTAGCCGATCTGCTTACGCCATACCTCTAATGGCTGCTGGCACATGGCGCGGCGACCTGTAAGACTGGCATCGACACCACGTCAAACGCTTAAGGGATGCGCATGACGGATATTTTGTTTCTCGCCTTTGTCTTTTTGATCGCGGGCGTCATCGCCGTTCCGGTGGCCTCGCGCCTTGGGCTTGGGTCCGTGCTCGGCTATCTCATCGCGGGTATCCTGATCTCGCCCTTGCTGGCCCTCTTCAATGTGGACGTTATCGCCATTCAGCACTTTGCTGAGTTCGGCGTGGTGATGATGTTGTTCCTGGTCGGCTTGGAGCTTGAGCCCAAACTGCTATGGGCCATGCGCACGCGCCTCCTCGGGCTGGGCGGAGGGCAGGTCACGATTACGGCCTTGCTGATCACGGCAGCCGCCATGGCGCTTGGCCAACCTTGGACGATCGCGCTCGCCATCGGTCTGGTCTTTGCCTTATCCTCGACAGCTATCGTCCTGCAGACGCTGAACGAAAAAGGCCTGATGAAAAGCGATGGCGGGGAGTCGAGCTTTTCGGTTCTTCTGTTCCAAGACATCGCCGTCATCCCCATGCTGGCCTTGTTACCGCTCCTGGCGATCCCTGAGCTGATGGATGCAGCAAGCACAGCTGTTCCCCACGCCAGCGATGCCGTGCACGCGGTCGCCGAGAAGGCGGGCGATGCCGCCCATGGTGGTGATGGTCATGGCGATGGTCATGGACCGACGATGAGCCTGGTGGAAGGTCTGCCGGGTTGGCAGGCCGCCATCATCACCTTAGCCGCCATCGCCTTCGTCGTATTGGGCGGTAGTGTTCTGACTCGGCCTCTTTTCCGCTTCATCGCTGTCGCTCAACTGCGTGAACTGTTCACGGCGACGGCGCTGATGATGGTGGTTGGCATCGCTCTGTTGATGTCGTTGGTCGGGCTGTCACCTGCCTTGGGCACGTTCCTAGCCGGTGTGGTGCTTGCCAACAGCGAATACCGACACGAGCTGGAATCCGACATCGACCCCTTCAAAGGGCTTTTGCTTGGCCTGTTCTTCATGACGGTTGGTGCCAGCATCAATTTCGCGCTGCTTTTCGCGAATATTGGTCCCATCCTCGGTCTGACGGTTGGTGTTATCGCCGTTAAAGTGGCGGTGCTGTACCTCCTTGCGGTGGTCTTTAAGATCGGTGGTGCCGATCGATGGCTGTTTGCGCTTGGGTTGGCGCAGGCGGGCGAGTTCGGCTTCGTCTTGCTGTCGTTCACGGTCGCAAACGCGGTCATCCCGAGCGCCTTGGCAGACCAATTGCTGCTGGTGGTTGCGCTGTCGATGCTGCTGACGCCGTTGCTCTTCATCGCCTATGAGCAGCTCATCGCGCCGCGCTACGACCAGGCTCAGGCGCGCGAGGACGACGAGATCGATCAGCACAGCCCGATCATCATCGCCGGGCGTGGCCGTGTGGGCGGCATTGTCGACCGTATGCTGCAAGCCGCTGGTTATGAACCGACAGTGATCGATTTTTCATCCAAGCAAATCGACAATATGCGTAAATTCGGTGTCAGCATGTTCTTTGGCGATGCAACCCGACCCGACCTCTTGGCCGCTGCCGGTATTGCTGACGCCAAGCTGCTGGTGGTTTCCATCGACGACAAAGACCAGATCACCGAGCTGGTGCGTTACGCCGTTAACACCTATCCCGATCTCCACGTCATGGCGCGCGCCATCGATCGCGACCATGTCTACCACCTTTACGCCACCGGCTGCCGGGACATCATCCGCGAGACCTATGATAGCTCGGTGCGTATGGGACGTTCGGCGTTTGAAGCGCTTGGCCATTCACGGGCCAACGCCGATGCGATGGCAGAAGCGTTTGAGGATATGGATCGTCGGGCGATGATCTCTGTCGCTGATGTCTACGATCTTGATATTCCGCCGACCGAAAACGAAGCCTACCTCAACCGCATTCGCGAAATCCTCGGTCCTTGGCAGGCCGAACTCGGCGAGACCATGCGCGGTATCGCAGCCCGCAAACCGCCGGACGAAGACGAAGTCCTCGAAGAGACAGCCCCAGAAGGCGACGCTTCCCCAGCCCAAGACTAGCGCTCAGGCCCTAAACCTTCGCTCTCAAGCGGCTTAGGCTGACCGGAGTCATGCCGAGGAAACTAGCGATGAGGCCGTGGGCGAACAGGCTTTCATGGTCGGGGTAGTTCTCGCGAAACCAGGTGAGCCGTTCGGCGCCGCCAAGCGCGGCCAATATCCATTCGCGGTCTGTTTTACGTGCCAGCTCGGCGCGTAAGACGCCGTTTGCCCAGTCGCGGATGAAGCTGGACTCGAGCATCATCGCCATCAGTTTCTCCGCTTCCATATGCGCGACGGTCGCGTCGGTTGTAAGCTCAACGGAAACCAGCGACACATTGAGCCGGCTGCGCGCCACATGGGGCGTGACAACGCCCGGACCTGTATGGAAGCCCACACAGACACTGCGCCCCTCACTATCACAGATTTGGCTGATCGCTTGGCCATCGAGGATCACGAATTCGCGTGTGATCTGGTCCCCTTGGCGCGCCAAGGAAGTACCTTTTTCAGCCCAATGGGGCTTCCATGCAGACATGAACTCCCGGCGGGCTTGCTCAGGCAAGCCCGGGGCGATCATCCCAAACAGTCCAGCAAGGTCCAATCTGCAACTCCGTTATCCAATGATAATGCCGCCAGCGCCAATAACGGGCAAATCAGGGCAACCATTCAAGGAGTTTGCCACATGTCTACGCCAAGTCCACGCCACGCCCGTCGCGCCGCTTTGTCAGCAATCGCAGCAATTACCGTTTATCTCATCATGGTCTTTGGAACATTGGCGCAGTTGCAGGCTTTATCTGGCCTTGTTCCGTTAGACCTGCGCCCAACAGGCTACAGCGCGGAAGAGGCGCGGGCGCTGCTCGCCGCCTTGGGCGCAGAGGGACGGAACCTTTATCTCAAAGGGCAGCTTGTCCTCGACCTGCTGTACCCCCCGCTATTGGCCCTGACCCTTGCGAGCCTGTACGCACTGCTTGGGCGCGATTTATCGCATCGTTGGGTGGTGAACGGCGCTATCGCCGTCTCCTGGCTCTCTGCGGCGTTGGACTATCTGGAAAATGCTGGCATCGCTGCCATGCTTCTGACCTGGAACGATCTGTCTGATGACCTGGTTCAGGTCACCAGCGCCGCGACCCTGGCAAAGTCCGCAACCACCACGATGGCCATGACCGGCCTATTGGTTCTCGCCGCTTGGGCGCTCTGGCGCAAAGCAACCAGCTGTTGGCTTGCCACGGTTCGATAACTGCGGCATCGCGCAGGGAAAGTCAGCCGACCGTTTGCCCTGTAACGATCAAAACTGCGCCGACGCACACAAGGACCGCGACCACACCATGCCACCAACGCAGTTCTTCGTTCTTGAAGACGAAGGCGCCGAGAACCAGCGTCCAGATCGGCGTGGTGGAGACCAGCGATGCAGTCAGTGAGACATTCCCGCTGGCGAGCGACAGTTGAAGGCCGAGAATGCCCAATCCGGATAGCACGCCATTGACGGCAAAAAGCGCGTGGCCCCGTCCCACCGTCGTGACCCGGCGCACCGACCCCATGGTCAGCACCATGAAAAAGACGACACCCGTCGACACTGAGGCAACGACGACGGCGCCGAACAATGGCTCGGACAGCACATTGTATCCGGCTTTGGTGAGGGGTTGCGCAATCGCGCGTACAAGTGCCGCGCCCAGTGGGATAAGAAGCAAGTAAAAGGCCTTGGTGCGCCAGCTCACGCCGCGCCCCACGGCTGCGAGCAAGAGGCCGCCCACAAGAAGCGCCATACCGAGGCATTGGGGTAGCGTCAGCGTCTCGTTGAGGAATAGGATTGCCGGTACCGTCGCGAACAAAGGCAAGAAAGCCCCAATGGCGGACGTCAGCGCCGGACCGACATGTTTGACCGAGGCAATTTGAAACCGCTGGCCCAAGGCCGGGAACAGGACACCGGCCGCGATGAAATAGATCAGCGCACCTGATGCCCAGAAGGTCCATTCGATTGTCCAGATCGCGATAAGCCAGAAAAGAACCGTCATGGTCAGGACGGACACAAACGTTCCAGACAAATCATCGAGATGCGCCAGTGCCGATTTCTGGTTCTGGATCGCCAGTGAGAACAGGAAGGCAGATCCCAGGGCATACAGGCTCGCAGCAATCATACGAATGGGCTCCTCGGAATAACGTAGCGGACCAAAGCTGCTAATGGGTCTGCAAACCCGCGCAGGGCATCCCGCAGTGCTATGTGCTGCATAGGCCGCGAATGTCCACGGATGGTGCCGTTGCGTTTAAACAACGGAAAGTGGAACGTCTCTTCGAACTAGCCGCAGTCACGCGCTTATGATAAGCGCGCGCCATGCAACCGAACGCCACCCAAGCGAAACTCTCCGTCGCGCCGATGATGGATTGGACCGACCGCCATTGCCGGCATTTCCACCGGCAACTGAGCCGTCATGCGGTCCTTTACACCGAGATGGTGACGGCTGACGCCGTGATCCATGGCGACCGTGACCGCCTGCTTGGGTTCGACCCCATTGAGCATCCGGTGGTGCTGCAATTGGGCGGCAGCGACCCCGCGAAACTGGCTGAGGCGGCCCGTATCGGTGCCGACCGGGGCTACGATGTGATCAACCTGAACTGCGGCTGCCCATCCGACCGCGTGCAGTCTGGCACGTTTGGAGCCTGTTTGATGCGCGACCCGGCCCATGTTGCACGTCTTGTCGAGGCGATGAAGGTAGCCGTCACGGCGCCGGTCACAGTGAAATGCCGGATCGGGGTCGATGACCAGGACCCGGCAACTGTCTTGCCGAGCTTTATCCGCCATGTTGTCCAGGCAGGCGCGGACGGCGTCATTGTCCATGCTCGCAAGGCCTGGCTTCAAGGTCTGAGTCCCAAGGAAAACAGGGATGTTCCCCCGCTTGACTATGAACTGGTGCTGGCCATGAAGCGCGCCAACCCTGATCTCTGGATGGGCATCAATGGCGGCATCACTTCCTTGCAACAAGCCCAACAGCTGCTCGAAGCGGGGATGGACGAGGTGATGATCGGTCGCACGGCTTACCAAGCCCCAGGCGATGTGCTGCTGAACACCGATAGCGTCATCTTCAACAACCCAACCGCGGCACGTTCGCGAGACGACGCTGTGCACGCGATGCTGCCGTATATCGAGCGCCATTTGGCCGCCGGTGGCAGGTTGAACCAAATCACCCGCCACATGCTGGGCTTATTCCACGGTCAGCCGGGCGCGCGGATGTGGCGGCGTATCCTGTCAGAGAACGCGCATTTGGACGGGGCGGGTACCGGTGTTGTGCTCAAGGCGCTCGCAGCCGTCACGCCAGATCAGGCACAGGCAACTGCTGCGTAGCAGCGCAAAGGATTAGGTGAACTGATCCATCCCAGGAATTTGCGCCATGATTTGCGCAACGACTTCGTCGCCAGCCTTTTCGCGTGCAAATCCAACCACTTCCTGCGTGACGCCCTGAATTTGGCCCATATCGAGTCCAGCGCTCATCAAGTCGCTTGCAGCGGCCATCAGTCCGCCGGTCTGGCCCCCCATCAGGCCTCCGACGGCACCCGCCAAGGCACCCAGCCCACCGGCGCCACCAGCGCCTCCGGCCAGCCCGCCGAGCGCACCGAGAAGTCCACCACCATCGCCATCATCGCCTTCGCCTTCCGCAAGGCTCGCCAACAACTCTTCCGCACCGGGGATAGCGCCCACCAGTTGCGCCATCGCTTCATCCGGACCTTCCTGGTTCAGGAAGTTCAAGATAACGCCGATTGCCGTTTGCGCCGTTTCTTCTTCGATACCGACGGCATCGGTGATGCGAGCGATGAGCTCATCCATGGTTTGTCCTTCCAGATGTCTGCTGATCTTTGATCCACCCTTGCTTGGTGACAGGTGTATTTCAAGGCATTTCACGCTGCGCCCTCTTGCATCGTGACCGAAAGCTGTGGTCTTCGAAGGGTAGTTGACCAAAAGCGTACGGAATGCGGCCCATGTACAAAGAAGACGCCATCTATCTCGGAACTGCTGGCTCAGAGACGGACACGCCTCTGCCGCAGCATCTTGCGCTGAAGCTAGCCAACCGCCACGGCCTCATCACTGGCGCGACCGGCACCGGTAAGACGGTCAGCCTCCAGATTATGGCCGAAGGCTTTTCGCGCGCCGGGGTGCCGGTGTTCTGCGCCGATGTGAAAGGCGACCTATCCGGCATTGCCATCGCGGGCACGGAAAAAGACTTTCTCGAAGCACGCGCCGAGAAGATCGGCTTTGCCGACGTCTATGAATACGAAGCGACGCCGACAATCTTCTGGGATCTGTTCGGCGAAAAGGGCCACCCGATTCGCACGACGATTTCAGAGATGGGGCCACTTCTGCTGTCGCGCCTGATGGATCTCAACGAGACCCAAGAGGGCGTTCTCAACATCGCGTTTCGCATCGCCGATGAAGAAGGCCTGATGCTGCTCGATCTGAAGGATCTGCGCGCCATGTTGCTCAACTTGGATGAGCGCAAGGACGAGATTTCCGCCAAATACGGCAACGTGTCCACGGCTTCGATTGGCGCCATTCAACGCCGCCTCCTGGTGCTGGAAGACCAGGGTGGCGAGAACTTCTTCGGTGAACCGGCGCTGAAGATTGCAGACTTTATGCGCACGCACACCGACGGCCGCGGGATCGTCTCGGTGCTGGCTGCCGACAAGCTGATGAACAACCCGCGCCTCTACGCGACGTTCCTCTTATGGCTGCTGTCGGAGCTGTTTGAAGAACTGCCCGAGGTCGGAAACCCGGACAAACCACGCGTCGTGTTCTTTTTTGATGAAGCACACTTGCTGTTCGACGAGGCGCCGAAAGCTCTGCTCGAACGCGTTGAGCAGGTGTGCCGTTTGATCCGCTCCAAGGGTGTTGGCGTCTACTTTGTCACGCAGAACCCGCTGGATGTGCCCGACGAGGTGCTCTCGCAGATCGGCAACCGCGTGCAACACGCACTGCGCGCCTTCACGCCCCGAGATCAACGCGCCGTTAAAGCAGCCGCTGAAACGTTCCGCCCCAACCCGGAGTTTGATGCCTTTGAAATCATCACCCAATTGGGCGTTGGCGAGGCTTTGGTTTCAACGCTTGAGAAAAAGGGGGTGCCATCCATTGTCCAGCGCACGTTGATCCGCCCGCCATCGTCACGCCTTGGACCGCTCGAAGACGATGAGCGCGCCGCGCACATCAAGACATCACCCATTCTCGGCCAGTATGACGAAGCCGTGAACCGAGAGTCCGCCTACGAAATTCTCCAAAAACGCGGTGAAGAAGCCGCCGCTGCCGAGGCGCGTGCGATCCAGGAGGAAGAGCAGCGTAAAGTTCGCGAGAAGGAAGAAAAGGAACGCGCCCGCCGCCGTGATGATTACGAGGATGACGACGACTATGACGATCGTCGCACAGGCGGACGGCGCACGCGATCTGGATTTGATATCCCCGACTTTGGCCCGCGTGACCGCAACTACGACTATGGCGAACGCCAAAGCCGTCGCTATGAACGCCGAGAACAACCGCGTCGCCGTCGCCGGTCGTCACGCCAAACGCCGACTGAAGCGATGATGAAGTCCATCATGCGTTCAGCGGGTACGCAGATTGGCCGGGCCGTTGTGCGAGGGATCTTGGGCAGCTTGCGCCGCTAAGTTGGCTCGACGGGATAGAGTTTCCCTAGGTCGCTTACCCCGGTTGCAATCAACTCGCCGAGTACGCTTTCATCCACATCGGCCAGCTTGTTGATGTAGAGGCAGCTCTTGCCGTTTTTATGCTTGCCAAGCCTTGCAAGCATGGCCCCATAATCCTGGTAGCCCGGCATGATGTAGACGCTGAGATTGGTCTTGCGGGGCGCGAAACCTGTCGCGAAGAACGTGCCGCCATGGCCGGTTTTGTAGGTGTAAGTGTAACGACCATAGCCGACCATCGCGCTGGCAGGTGATGCGCCCCACAAGATAGGCTTCCAACCGGTTACACGTCGGAACAGCGCATCAAGGGCTTGTGCATCAGCGCGCTTTTGTGCCGGTTCAACGCCCGCAAGATAGGCATCGACACTTGCGTCCATCGGCTGGGTCTTGTTCTGTGCCACGCAACACCTCCGAAAAGAGATTCCAACCTACCATGCCTGCCACGTCACCGTCACTCGAAGACGCCCTTGCCGCTGCCGATGGTCAGTTCGACCAGAGCCTTGAGCGTTTGTTTGCGCTGCTGCGCCTACAGTCCATTTCCACCGATCCAGCATTTGCGGGCGAGGTTCAAAGAACTGCGGCGCATCTGCACAGCGAATTGGAGGCCCTGGGTTTTACGGTCACGACACACCAGACGCCTGGGCACCCGATGATCGTCGCTAAGTGGGATAATGCTGCGGCGCCTGGCCCGCGCGCGCTATTCTACGGTCACTATGACGTTCAGCCGGTCGATCCGCTTGAGCTGTGGGACCGCGACCCCTTCGATCCGGTCGTCGAAACCCGTGCGGATGGAACCAAGAAGATCGTTGCGCGCGGCTCGGCGGACGACAAAGGCCAGGTGATGACGTTCATTGAGGCCTGCCGGGCTTGTATCGCAACTACTGGCACACTCCCGATCCCTGTCACGATCTTGTTGGAAGGCGAAGAAGAATCCGGCAGTGACTCGCTTCCCGGTTTTCTTGATGCGCATGTCGACGATCTCAGGGCCGACGTCGCTCTGGTTTGCGACACCAACATGTGGGACCGCGACACGCCGGCGATCATCACCCGATTACGCGGCATGTGGGCCACTGAACTTGTGATCCGTGCCGCTGACAAGGACTTGCATTCGGGCTACTTTGGCGGCGCTGCACGCAACCCAGCGCATGTTATGGCACAGATCATCGCTGACCTGCACGACGATAAGGGTGCTGTGACGCTCGATGGCTTCTACGACGGGGTTGCCGAGGTGCCAGCCGACATCATGGCGATGTGGCAAGGCCTTGATTTCTCGCCCGACGCCTTCCTAGGAGAAGTCGATCTTTCTGTCCCAGCCGGTGAGGCTGGCCGGTCTGTACTTGAGCAGATTTGGTCGCGTCCAACGCTAGAAGTGAACGGCATGACCTCAGGCTACACGGGCGATGGCTTCAAAACGGTTCTTCCAGCTCAAGCGTCAGCCAAGATCTCCTGCCGGTTGGTGAAGGGCCAAGATATTGACGGTATCGAGAAGAGCTTTGAAGCCCATGTAAAGGCGCGTTTGCCGGCCGATTGCGAGGCAGACTTCCACCACAAGGGCGGGGCGCCGGGCATCGAACTGCAGACATCTGGCCCGGCTTTTGTGGCGGCTCAGCAAGCGCTGACCGACGAATGGGGCAAGCCCACCGCGTTTGTCGGGGTGGGTGGCTCGATCCCCATAGTCGGCGATTTCCAAACACGACTGGGCCTTGAAAGTGTCCTTGTCGGTTTTGGTCTGTCGGACGATCAGATTCACTCGCCGAACGAGAAGTACGAGCTGGAAAGCTACCGCAAAGGTATCCGCTCCTGGGTGCGTGTCTTGGATAAGTTGGCGGCCAGATCATGAAGTCTGTTTGCGTCTTCTGCGGGTCAAACCCAGGCAATCACCCCGACTATGCTGCAGCCGCAACGGCTCTGGGTGAGGCGATAGCCGCACGCGGTGCAACGCTGGTCTATGGCGGCGCGCAAGTTGGCCTGATGGGTATTGTCGCCGACGCCGCGCTTGCAGCGGGCGGTGAGGTCACCGGCGTCATCCCACAGGCACTTGTCGACAAGGAGATCGCCCACAACGGGCTCACACGACTTGAGACCGTTGGCTCCATGCACGAGCGAAAAGCCCTGATGGCGGACTTGTCGGACGGGTTCGTCAACCTACCAGGTGGCACGGGCACGCTTGAAGAGATGTTTGAGGTATGGACCTGGGGCCAGCTTGGCTTCCATGGCAAACCGATCGGTGTCCTCAATATTCGTGGATTCTATGATCCGTTGATGGCGTTTCTCGATCACCAGCGCGATGAAGGGTTTGTGAAGCCAGGCTTGCGTGAGACACTTCTGAGCGCGACCAATCCAACGGATTTGTTAGACGCCATGGTGCGCTACGAGCCGCCCGTGGTTCAAAAATGGGTGGAGCGCGAAACGCTCTAGAGGACGGCCCGGGAGTTTGTCATGCCTGCCAAAAACCGCGACGATCTTCTAGACGTTACCCGCACCGAATTTGCCAAGCTTTCCAAACTTTTAGACAGCGTGTCGGATGAGTTGGCCGACCATTGCGACCCAACTGACAAGCTCAGCATCAAGCAGATCATCGGCCACCGCGTCCATTGGATCGACCTGTTTTTCGGCTGATATGAAACGGGCAAAAAAGGCGGGACGGTTCATGTGCCTGCGGAGGGGTACAAGTGGAACCAGCTGAAGGCCTACAACGCTGCGATCTATGAGGCGGCTGCCCAGCGCACCTGGGAGGATATACGCGCTGATCTTTCAGAGCGGCACACGAAGCTGACTGCCTTCATGGAGGCGCATGACAACGACTATCTGTAAACGCCTGGCCTTTATGCCTGGATGAACACTTGGACCTTGGGGCGATGGGCAGAAGCGTCCGGACCTGCCCACTACCGGTCAGCAGCCAAGTTCGTCAGGAAAGTGAGGCGCGAAGCGTCAGCAGCCAAAGCTTAGAGCGCCGCCAAGCCGTTCAGGTCTGACAGGACGGCCGCCGGCGACAGATCCATGTACTCGTCGGGCATGCCAGCGCGGTTGATCCACACTGTGCGGAACCCAAACGCCGCCGCGCCTGCAATATCCCACCGATTGGACGACTGGAACGATATCGACTCGGGGAAGGTGCGAAACTGGCTCGTTGCCATCTCATAGACATCCGGGTGCGCCTTATAGGTCCGCAGCTGATCGACAGACAAAACGGCGTCCAAGAGGGGGCCGATGCCAGCGGCTTCCACTGCGCCGTCCAACATAGATGGCGAGCCGTTGGACAGGATCGCCAGCTTTGCGCCACCTTCCGATAGGCTGCGCAGGACAGACGGCACTTCCGGGTAGCAGTCGAGCCGCGAGTAAGCGGCCAGCAGTTCGTCGCGATAGGCGCGATCAACCGACGGCACCAAGGCAAAAGCGGTATCCAGCGCCTCTTCTGTGAGCTGCCAAAAATCTTTGTAGCGTCCGGCCAGCGCACGCACCCAGGAATATTCCAGCTGCTTATCGCGCCAAATTTGCGACAGCTTCGCACCGTCGGGGCCGATCTCATCGGCATAACGGCGCACGGCCGCATGCACGTCAAAGAGAGTTCCGTATGCGTCGAATATATAGACCGGATACGCCATTGATCGCTTTCTTCGAGGTGGGTTCCATACGCGCTGCTGGTTCTAGGCAAGCCGAACCACAGGTCAAGCCTTGCGTATGGCGCATGCGCTTGCGAGATAGGATCGTCTTTCGTTCAGCGTCCGGTAATTCATCATGACACTTCATGCGCCAAGCCAATCTGGATCCAGTGATATCCAGCACCCCGATTGTTGGACATTCTTCGATGGGCGTTGGCAGGAGGGGAACACGCCCGTCGCTGGGCCAATGACCCACGCCTTCTGGTGCGGATCGTCGGTGTTTGATGGCGGTCGCATCTATGACGGCATCGCGCCTGACTTACTTGCGCACTGCGCGCGCGTGAACCGCTCCGCAGAAGCGCTCAACCTGGCACCCACGCTGGAGCCAGAGGAAATCCATGCCATAGCCTTAGAAGGCGCGAAGCATTTCCGGTCTGACCAAGCGCTTTATGTACGGCCTATTACTTCGCCGAAGCCGGGGGTTTCATGAGTGTGCCGCCACGCCCGGAATCAACGAAGTTCGTCATGACCCTGTTTCACGTCGACATGCCGAGCCCGGATGCCAGCCTCTCGGTGACGACGTCGTCGTTCCGTAGGCCAACCTTGGAGACGATGCCGACCAACGCCAAGGCCGGGTGCCTGTATCCCAACAATGGTCGCGCGGTGCTGGAGGCGCAAAAGCGTGGCTTTCAGAACGCCTTGGTGCTCGACATGCTGGGCAATGTCGCCGAGCTCGCGACGTCCAATGTGTTCTTGGCCAAGGATGGTGTGGTGCGCACACCTGCACCGAACGATACGTTCCTCAATGGCATCACCCGCCAGCGCGTTATCAGCCTGTTGCGCGACGATGGCGTCGAAGTGGACGAGGTGACCTTGACCGTCGAAGACTTCCATGATGCCGACGAAATCTTCTCAACCGGCAACTACTCTAAAGTCATGCCCATCACCCGGTTCGAAGAGCGGGACCTGCAAGCAGGCCCGATGGCCGCGAAAGCAAAGGCGCTCTACACGGCCTTCGCGCATGATGGATCGCACGCAGTATGACGAACGCTATACTCGACGCGGCGTGCAGCCAGCTTCTGATCATCGACGTTCAAGAGCGCCTGGTGCCTGCCATGCAGGACCCCGATGGCGTGGTTGGCGCCTGCGCGTTCCTCGGCGAGGTGGCGGGCATTTGCCAAGTGCCGACCTTGATAACGCAGCAGTACCCAAAGGGGCTGGGAGGTACGGTCGAGACAGTCCTTTCCGCGTGCAAGCGCCCGACGGTTCTGGACAAGACAGCGTTTTCGGCTGCACAGGCCCCCAGGGTTTTGGATCGCTTGCGCAAGTTGCGCACCGACCAGCGGCGTGACCAAATCGTTGTTTGCGGCGTTGAAGCCCATGTGTGCGTGCTACAATCATCACTCGATCTGCGGCGCCTCGGCTTTGAAGTGTTTGTGGCCGCCGACGCCGTCAGCTCGCGCCATATTGGATCGCGCGACGTTGCCCTGTCGCGCCTGGCCCATCAAGGTGTGGTGCCTGTGACCACCGAAATGGTGGCTTTCGAGTGGGTGGGCGATGCCAAGGCCAAGACGTTCAAACCGGTGAGCGCCCGCGTGCGCGACCGATGATTCAAACCGGCACAAATCATGGCGATTGCCATTGCCCGGCAAATGGTTGAGGCATAAGTAAGTGCCCAAGGGTGGCCTTGTCCGCCACTCACCCAATCACAAGTTATTCTGGAGACTGACAATGGCCTTTGAACTGCCCGACTTGCCCTATGCTTACGATGCGCTGGGGCCTTACATGTCTGCTGAAACGCTCGAGTTTCACCACGACAAACACCACATGGCCTACGTGTCGAAAGGCAATGAGCTGGCCGAAGCTGCAGGCATGGCCGACAAGTCGCTCGATGAGATCATGAAGGCTTCCTTCGGCAGCAACGCGCCGCTGTTCAACAATGCTGGACAGCACTTCAATCACATTCATTTCTGGAAATGGATGAAGCCGAACGGCGGCGGCACGTCGCTTCCCGGTGCTTTGCAGTCCGCCATCGATTCCGATCTGGGCGGCTATGACAAGATGCGCGCTGACTTCATCGCTGCTGGCGTTGGCCAGTTCGGCTCCGGTTGGGCCTGGATCGCGGTGAAAGACGGCAAGTTGGAAATCATGAAAACGCCAAACGGCGAAAATCCAGTCGTCCACGGGGCCGCGCCGATTTTGGGCTGCGATGTGTGGGAGCATTCCTACTACATCGATTATCGCAACGCGCGGCCGAAATACCTCGAGGCTTTCATCGACAACATGGTGAACTGGGATTACGTGGCTGAGCTGTTCGAAGCCGCCAGCTAACGAATATCAAACGATGTCGACGCGGCCTTCCACGTGGGTGGCCGCGTTGACAGGTTGTTAGGTCATGCAGGCTAACTTAGGCCGCATGAGTGGGGACAATCCGTACAGTAAGAAATCCGCGATCGTGCTGGATGATAACCAGCAGATGCGTGGAATCATGCGCTCAATCCTCAGCTCCATGGGTATTCGCATGATCGCCGAATACTCTGAGCCTGAACCAGTGCTCTACCATCTGCGTGGTCAGCGCGCTGACATCGCCGTTATCGACCTCGTGCTGAATGCGGAGTTCGACGGTTTGGAACTTGCCGAAGCCATTCGCCACGACTCCCTCGTGGTCAACCCAACGATGCCAATCATCCTTGTGACCGGGTATCCGAGTGTCTCGGTGATCGAGCAAACGATCAACTGCGGTGTGGACGAATTGGTAACGAAGCCCCTGCGAGCGCGCGATCTTATCGCGCGCGTTGAGAAGCTTCTGACCAAACCTCGTGCTTACATTCGAACACCATCAGGGTACTTCGGACCAGACCGTCGGCGACGCAATGACCCTTATTTCCTTGGCCCAGACCGCCGCAAGGAAGACCTGGCGGACGTTGTTGGACAGAAAAAGCCCAATCCCGCACGAGCCAAGAAGAAGGTGAAGCCGGACGCTTTCGTCGAACAACGCACCGTCGACGAGTCGATTATCATTCTAGATTAAGGCGTTGGGCTGTCGCCGGTCACGGCCAGGGCGAACGCAAATACCTCTGCAATCTCATCCAACCTGTCGAAGCGTCCGGCCGCCCCGCCATGGCCCGCATCCATGTTTGTCTTTACAAGCAGTGGCGCCTCTGACCTGCTCTTCGAACGCAACCGTGCAACCCATTTCGCAGGCTCCCAATAGGTCACGCGCGGATCGGTGAGACCGGCCAGCGCGAAGATGGCCGGGTAAGCCTGCTCGCCAACGGCATCGTACGGCGAGTAGGTACGGATGCGGTCAAACGCAGCCTTGTCTTCGATCGGATTTCCCCATTCAGGCCACTCTGGGGGCGTCAGCGGTAGTGTATCGTCGAGCATGGTGTTGAGCACGTCGACAAATGGTACCTGAGCAATAATGCCGGCGAACTTGTTGGGCGCCATATTCACGACCGCCCCCATCAACATGCCACCGGCTGAGCCGCCCTGCGCCACAATACCACCAGGCGCAACGATCTCTTGCTTCACCAGTGCGTCGCGCACCGCGATGAAATCCGTGAAGGTGTTGGTCTTGTGCTCGGCTTTGCCGTTTCGATACCAGGCAAATCCCTTGTCTTTGCCACCGCGAATGTGGGCAATCGCATACACAAAACCGCGATCCACCAGGGACAGCGCATTGGTTGAGAAGCTTGCTGGGATCGCGATGCCGTAAGAGCCGTAGCCGTAGAGAAGGCAAGGCGCTGAACCATCGTCCTTGTGGTCGGCGCGCGTGAGCACCGTCACGGGAACCTCTTCGCCATCGTCTGCCGATGCCATCACACGGCGCACATGATACTGCGCTGGATCGTGGCCGGAAGGTACCTCTTGCACCTTGCGTACAGACTGTATGCCCGACTTCAGGTCAACATCAACAACGCTTTGTGGCGTGGTCGGCGACGAGTAGGAAAAGCGCAGGGTGTCCGTGTCATATTCGCGGTTGGTCGCAATGCCGAGTGCGTAGGCCGCCTCATCAAACTGAACGGTCTGAACCGCACCGTCAGCACCCTGATAGCAAAGGCGGGGTAGGCCATCGCGACGTTCCAACCACACCAGCCAGTCCTGAAAAGTCAGATGGCCTAGGATCAGTCGACCCGGTTCGTGCGGCACGAGATCTACCCAATGGTCCGGCCCCGGATTATCAGCAGGCGCTCGTACAATTTTGAAGTCTTCAGCGCCGTCACGGTTGGTGAGAATCAGAAAATCATCGCCCTGGTGATCAATGGCGTACTCGTGTTCTGTTTCCCGGTGTGCAACGCAACGAAGCTCGGCATTCTCGTCCTGGAGGTCTAGGACCCAAGCTTCGCTGGTCTGATGGTCATGGCAATCGACGACCAAGAAGCGGCCGGACTGGGTGCGGCCGACATCAACGAAGAAACCCGGATCGATTTCCTCATAGATGAGCTCGTCATCCTCTGTCGGTGTGCCCAGCCGGTGGCGGAACACCTTGGAGGGGCGGTGATTGTCATCAAGCCGCGTGTAGAACACGGCACGGTTGTCGGCTGACCAAACGCCCCCACTGCTGGTCTCTTCCACGGTGTCGGGTAGGTCCGCCCCGGTTGCGAGATCGCGGATGCGCAGCGTGTATTTTTCTGAGCCTTTGTCGTCTGCCGACCAAGCCATAAGCTTGTGGTCATCGCTCGGGGAAGCTCCACCGAACCTGAAATAGGCTTTGCCATCTGCCAAGGCGTCACCGTCGAGCAAGACGGCTTCATCTCCACCGTCGCGCGGGGTTCGCACATAGACCGGGTGTTGACCGCCTTTGCGAAAGCGCGTTCCGTACGCGTAGGGGCCATCAGGCGCTGGCACGGAGGCGTCATCTTCTTTGATGCGACCGCGCATCTCCGCAACCAACGCTTTCTTGAGGTTTTGCAGCGGTGCCAACGCCGCCTCGGCATACGTGTTCTCTGCCTCAAGATGCGCGCGAATATTGTCGGCAAGAACCGACGGATCGCGCATCACCTCCTGCCAGTTGTCGGCCCTTATCCAGGCGTATTCATCAACCAGCTCGGTCCCGTGGATGGTGCGGGCCGTCGGCTGCTTTATAGCAACTGGCGGCGCCATATCTGGGGAGTGAAACGCCATCAGCTGGTGGTCTCATCGTCGGTTTCCGGCTCGAAGTGAAGCGCAACGCCATTCATGCAGTAGCGCAGGCCAGTCGGCTGGGGTCCGTCATTGAAGACGTGGCCCAGATGGGAATCACAACGTGAGCAGCGGTTCTCCGTGCGGCGCATGAAAAACGAGCGGTCCTCGTGATCGTCGATCACAGTGTCATCCACCGGTGCATAGAAGCTCGGCCAACCTGTGCCAGAGTCGAACTTCGTTTCGGCGCGAAACAGCGGTTGTCCGCAGCTTACACAGCTGTAAAGGCCATCGCGCTTTTCGGCGTTGTAGGGGTGGCTGAAGGCGCGCTCTGTGCCGTGTTTGCGAGCGACCTTATAGGCTTCAGGCGTGAGGCGTTGCTTCCATTCGTCCTCAGAGAGGGTTTTAGGGTCGAGGTCGGCGGGCAGGGGGGTGTACGGCTTGGTTGTCATTTTCTGCGCTCCCGTAAGAGGTGGTTCGCGCCGAACATAGGTGTTGATCACGGAACCTCAAGCAAACTGAGCGGATCACGCACATTTTGATCAGCGGATCCTCCAAACCCACCAGTTTGTTATATATTTGGCCCTAACATTTGTGCACTTTGGGCTTAGATCGGGCGGTTTGTGGTCGGATTCGCGCTTAAAACAATTGACCCCGCTACAGTTGTATAGGACATCCCATCGATGCTCGCCGTCCAGCGGCGAGATTCGCTGGAGATATTGGCTTCTTTCTAGGTAGCTCAGAATAACTGTGATCGGCCCCGACAGCCCCGCTGGCTTTTACCTCGCACTTGCCGCGCCTTTCATCGCTGCCGCCGTCGCGCCTTTTGCCCACCGGTGGTTAGGCCACCGGGCAGCGTGGTTGTTGGCGTTGGCACCGGCCTACATTGTGGTGCATTTCCTTGGCTACATGGTGCCCACGCAGACGGCCAATGGCGTGTTGCCAACGGTTGCTGAGGGTGGACGCTTTCTGTTCAGCCTGCCGTGGGTTCCAACGCTTGGCATTGGCCTCGACTTCTACGTTGATGGCTTAGCCCACACCTTTGCTCTGCTGATCTCCGGCATAGGCTTTTTCATCGTCCTGTACGCCGGTGGGTATCTGAAAGGGCACGCCCAACTCGGGCGCTTCTTCTCATTCATCCTCCTGTTCATGGGCGCGATGATCGGCTTGGTGTTGGCCGATGATGTGATCACCTTGTTCGTTTATTGGGAGCTGACGTCGATAACGTCGTTCCTGTTGATTGGCTTCAACCACACGGCAGAGCGGTCGCGGCGCGCGGCGATCCAGGCTCTGATCGTCACGGGCGGTGGCGGCCTCTCTTTGCTGGCCGGCTTGCTGCTGATGGCATCGCTCACCGGCACCTTCTCGCTGTCCGAGATGGCAACGCTCGCACCAGCCATCAAAGCCTCAGCGCTTTACATTCCGATCCTGCTTTTGGTCCTCGGCGGTGCCTTCACAAAATCGGCGCAAGTGCCGTTCCACTTCTGGCTTCCCAACGCAATGGAAGCGCCGACGCCGGTATCGGCCTTTCTGCACTCCGCAACCATGGTGAAGGCGGGTGTCTACCTTTTAATGCGTCTTAACCCGACCCTGGGCGACACCGTGCTCTGGTCGACCATCCTACCGGTCTTCGGCTGCGCGACTTTGCTGGCAGGCGCCATTTTGGCGCTTCGGCAAACCGACCTGAAGCTGATGCTGGCCTACACGACCGTCGCGTCGCTCGGACTTCTTATTGCGCTGACAGGCACCTCAAACGAAGCGATCATCAAGGGCGCCGCGCTCTATCTGGTGGCGCACGCCCTGTTCAAGGCTGCACTGTTTATGGTTGCCGGGACCATCGACCATGAAGCCGGTACACGCGATCTGACCCGGCTTGGAGGTTTGCGCGCGGCGATGCCGATTACGGCGGCGGCGGCCTTGCTCGCGGCGCTTTCCATGGGCGGTTTGCCTCCCTTCATTGGCTTCCTGGCCAAGGAGTACATGTACAAGGGCGCAGCCTACCCAGATCTTCCGTCGATCCTTCTGACAACCTCGTTGGTGCTGGGCAACGCGATGATGTTCGCGGCCGGCTTTGCCGTCGCGCTGCGCCCCTTCTACGGCGCCAAAAAGGATACGCCCAAGCACGCGCATGAAGGCCCGTTCATGCTGTGGGGCGGCCCGGTGACGCTGGCGAGCTTGAGTCTGATTGGCGGCTTATTGGCGGGCCTGACCGGCGACGTGTTCATCGCGCCGCTGCTGTCGGCCATTGTGGGCTTCGATACCAAGGCCGAATTGCACCTGTGGGAAGGCTTCAACATCGCGGTCATGCTGTCGCTCGTCACGATCGCTCTTGGCACCTTATTGTACCTCTTCCTCGACCGTGTGCGTGGCGTCATCGCTGCCGTCCTCGACTTCATCGGATGGGGCCCCGACAAGGGCTTCGATCAAGCGGTCTCTGGCCTCGTCGCTATCTGCTATGGCCTGACGCGCCGCATCCAGTTCGGCAAGATGGAAGGCTACATGACGATCACCTTCGCCTTGGTGGCCGTCGCCTTGATCGTCCCGCTGACCCTGTTTGGCGAATGGCCAGATCTTTCCGAGGTGCCGGACGTTAGCGAAATTACCTTCTATGAACTGTCAGTCGTTCTGATTGCTGTGATTGGTATTTTGGCAGTCCTGCTAGCCAAGAACCGCCTCACGGCCATCGTCTCGCTGGGTATTCAGGGCTTTGCCGTGGCGTTGATTTTTATGCTGTTTGGCGCGCCCGACCTTTCCTTCACCCAGTTCATGGTTGAGACCTTGTCCGTCGTGATCTTAGCCTTGGTTCTGACGCGTCTGTCTCTGTTTGAGCGCGATCATCGCTCCTTCTGGCAGTCCATGATGGACGGGGCGATTGCCATCGCCTGTGGCATCGGCTTCACCGGACTTCTGCTATCGGTCGTATCGAACCCCTTCGACACCCGCCTGTCTGAGTTCTTCGCCGAGCACTCCTATCCGATCGCCCAAGGGCGCAACATCGTGAATGTGATCATCGTCGACTATCGCGGCCTTGATACGTTGGGCGAGATCGGCGTGGTTCTGATCGCTGGCCTCGCGATCCTGGCGCTGGTGCGCATCAAGCCGAAAAAGTCGCTCGATGAAGGACAAAAACAGGAGGCTGCCGAATGAACACCGTCATCTTCCGTGCGCTTGCGCCGTTCCTCACGACTTTGATGATGCTGTTTTCCATCTTCATCCTACTGCGTGGGCACAATGAACCTGGCGGCGGCTTCATCGGCGGGCTGATCGCGGCATCGGCCCTGGCTATCTACGGTATCTCAAATGGCGTGCCCGCCGTGCGGCGTGCCATCTGGGCGCACCCAATCCACATTGCGGCTTGCGGTTTGTTCCTGTCGGGCCTGTCCGGTTTGCCGTCCTTGTTGGTCAATTCGCCCTATCTCACGGGCCTTTGGACGGCACCGGTTATCTTCGGCGTGGAAGTAAAGCTTTCGACGATCCTGATCTTCGATATCGGGGTTTATCTGGTTGTTCTGGGGACGATAGGCGGCATTGCCTTGGCGCTCGAAGAAAGGACGGACAACTAGCGATGGAATTTGTCCTGTCCCTCCTCATTGGAACCTACTTCGCGGCATCCATCTATTTGATGCTGTCGCGCCACATCATCCGGCTGTTGCTGGGTGCGGCGCTGTTGTCGAATGCGGTCAACCTGCTGATCTTCACGGCAGGGCGATTGGTGCACGAAGTGCCGCCAGTTATCCCATACGGCCTCTATGCGCCGCCCACCGTGACGGCCAATCCGCTGCCACAAGCGCTGGTGCTGACCGCGATTGTGATCGCTTTTTCGATTTTTGCGTTTCTCCTCGTCCTCGGCATGCGCGCCTATCAAGGCCTTGGCACCGATGACACAAACGCCATGCGTGCAGCGGAACCGGCGGACGTGCCGCGTCCGCCGCAAGGCTATTGAGGTCGAACGAGATGGCTGAAACCTCAAATGCCGGCGAAACATCCAGCTCCTACGTCGATCTGAGCGTCGCCTATGTTGACGCCACCGTGACGGCTGGCGATTACCTTGTAATCCTACCGGTTGCTGGACCGCTGATTATGTCTGCCTTCGCACTGATGCTGCGCCGACAGCCACAGATTCAGCCACTCATCGCGGGCATCACGTTAGGCATCGTCTTCCTTGGCAACATCGCCTTGACCGCACGCATCCTGGATAGCGGGCCTGTCTTCATGGCGATGGGCCGGTGGCTGCCGCCATTTGGGATTTCGTTCAACGTTGATGCCTTGGGCATTCTGATGGCGCTTACATCATCGCTTGTTGCGCTGGTGTGTGTGATTTATTCAGCGCGCAGTATTGACGCCGAGGGACGGCGCTACGGATTTTATCCGTTCCTCTTGATGCTGACCGCCGGCGTTTCAGGTGCCTTCCTGACCGCTGACATCTTCAACCTCTATGTGTGGTTTGAGGTGCTGTTGATCTCGTCGTTTGGCTTAATTGTGCTTGGCAACAGTCATGCACAGCTCGATGGCGCCATCAAATACGCCTTCTTGAACTTGGTCGCGACAACGCTGTTCCTGATTGGCGTCGGCTACACTTACGGCTTGTTTGGCACGCTCAATATGGCCGATCTCACCTTGCGGATCGCCGAGAGCGAAGGTTTGCCTCTCTTCACGGTGATGATGCTGTTCGTCTTTGCGTTCGCCATGAAAGCAGCTGCCTTCCCGCTTAACTTCTGGCTGCCTGCCAGTTACCACACGCCGCACATTGTCACGTCAGCCATCTTCGCGGCGCTGCTGACAAAGGTCGGGATCTACGCCCTGTTGCGCGTTGCAGGCATGATCTATCCGGGCGCGTTCGACACATTCCAGGAGGTATTGGTCTGGGTGGCGGCCCTCACATCGGTCTTGGGGGCTGCGGGCGCGCTCGCCAGCACCGACATCCGCAAAATGCTTGGCTTCCTGGTTCTATCTGGGATTGGCGCAATGTTTGTCGGCATTGCGGTGGCGTCGCCGGATGGTTTGCGCGGCGCGATCCTCTACGCTGTTCACTCGATCCTGGTGATGGCGGCACTGTACCTGGCTGCAGGTGTTATCGGGCGGATGACAGGTTCGTTCGATCTGCGGTTCGTAGGCGGCCTCTACAAGGCCAATCCGTTCTTTGCTGCGCTGTTCCTTGTCCTCGTATTCGCGATCTCTGGTTTGCCACCCTTCTCAGGCTTCTGGCCCAAGGTCATCCTGGTCCGCTCGACCATGGATGCGGGTGAGGGCTGGCTGACCTTTGCCTATCTGCTGTCCAGCTTCATCGCGATGATCGCCATTGGCCGTGTGTGGCTGTTCGCGTTCTGGCGCAACGATGTGGCTGGCACAGATGTCGCCGTGACCACGCTAACACTGGATGAGCAGCGCGCGTTTATCACGCCGATCGCGGTTTTGGTTTTGGCCATTGTCGGCCTGGGTATCATCGCCGACCCAGCCATACACCTGGCGAGCCTGGCCGCTATCGGTATAGTCGATCCATCGGCTTACATCACAGCCGTTTCTCCGGTGGCGCCATGATGGTCTATTCTCCAGCGCAAATGGGAGACTTCGCATGATTGGCATGTTTCTCGTCAACGTCTTGCTGGCGCTCGCCTGGGTGTTGGTAACGGGCAGCTTCTCTGTGCTCAATGGCGTCTTCGGGTTTGTATTGGGGTTGGGGGCACTGTCGCTCATCCGTGAGCAAATTGGCACGGCTGGTTACGTGCGCCGAGTCACACGCATCACCTCGCTGGCCCTCCTGTTCTTGTATGAACTCCTGATGTCGGCGATCCGTGTCTTCCGGCTGGTTCTGACGCCTGATCTATCGGTGCTGAAGCCTGGTTTTGTTGCTTATCCGCTAACTGTGGACCGGGATTTCGAGATCAGCCTGCTCGCCAATCTTATCACGCTGACGCCAGGCACCTTGTCAGTTGATGTCTCAGACAATCGCCGCACGCTTTACATCCACGCCATCCACGTGCCCGATCCTGAAGCGTTGAAGGAAGACATCGCCACTGGCTTCGAGCGCAAGATCATGGAGGCGTTCCGATGACGACCGAAGCGTTCCTGCTCGCCTGTACGCTGATTGCCATCGCGATCCTTGTCGTTGCATTTGTGGTGATCTCCGTGCGCATCATCATTGGCCCCACATTGCCGGACCGGGTTCTGGGATTGGATATGCTGGTCGCAACCGGGATCGGCTTTATCGCGGTCATCGCGATCAAGACAGGTTACTTTCTTTATTTGGACATCGCCATTGCGCTGGGCCTGGTCGGTTTCCTGGCAACGGTTGCCTTCGCGCGCTTCATCCTCAAACGCGATAAGCCGGTGGATGCAGGCGCTGAGGCCGCCGATCCCGATCATGATGCACACCCACCACATGACGCGTCGGCCGCGCCTTCTGTCGCGGTGCGCGCGCGTAACGTGGAGAGCACGTCATGAGCGGTTTCGTCGATATTCTGACTGGTCTCATCATCATCGTTGGCGCCGTCTTCACGCTGGTCGCGGCGCTTGGTATTCTGCGTTTTCCTGACCTCTACAGCCGTACCCATGCCGCTTCGAAGGCTGGTACGCTGGGCTCTGGTCTTATGTTGATGGCACTTGCGCTTTACTCGGCTGAACTTGCCATCGTCACGCGGGCTATCGCAGCTTTCCTTTTCCTCCTTCTTACCGCCCCAATTGCAGCCCATCTGTTGGCTCGTGCTGCTTACTTTGTTGGGCACAAGCCTTGGAGCGGGACTGCGCTGGATGATCTCGAAGGCAAATACAAAGATGATGGTCGTGTCTTGCGCTGTGACAGCCATGATGAGGCACGTATTTAACTTACCAATCAACTAAAAACTGCGGCGCCAACAACTAACTTTTTATTTCACACGTCTTGCTCATTGTTTTGCACTGCAATGTAACTTTGCTTTGCATTACGCCGTCGTAAGGTATATGAGGGGCTCACTTTGCTTGCCGATGATTCGGATTGCCGAGTTAAATGTAGTTGTTTGCGGTCAATTGGCGGTGTCCCGCAGCTTCACACAAGATCAGACGAGGATTGGGGGAAGAAACAAAAATGACCGATCAAACCACAGATGCCACGCAACAAAACGCTGCCCTTGTTGACCTTACGGCAGACATCGTTTCAGCCTATGTTAGCCACAATGTGGTGCCAGCAGGCGATCTGCAGGCACTTATCTTCCAGGTGCACGGGGCGCTCGGAACTTTGTCCGGCCAGCCGGCAGAAGCGCCAAAAGAGGCGCAAAAACCTGCAGTCCCACCAAAAAAGTCCATCACGCCGGACTATCTGATTTGTCTGGAAGACGGTAAGCGCTTCAAATCGCTCAAGCGTCACCTGAAAACGCATTATGATCTGACGCCTGACCAGTACCGCGACAAGTGGGGCCTTCCGGCGGACTATCCCATGGTCGCACCCAACTACGCCGAAGCGCGTTCGCGGCTGGCGAAGGAGATGGGGCTCGGCCAACGCCGTGCCAAGGCAAGTTAGAAAGGCTGGCGCGCGGAGTTCAAGCCTGCCCGTCGCCCTACAACGAAAGATTGAAAAGAAGCAGCGTCAGCGCCTTTGTGCTGGCGCTTTTTCTTTTTACGTTACGTCATTCTGAACTTATCCCCGGTGTGCTGACCTCACGCATTATAGGAAAATATACCTATGTAATTATACGCAGGAGGTTACCGTGTCCCCCTTGGTCTCACCAGCGGTTCTGCCGCAAAACCTTGCCGGTCCGCAGCAGCTCCGATCGGCCAACTTGTTTCGCAATACTACCCGGGCGGAAGACGATCGCACGCATTGGACTCTTCACAGGCCAACACCTGAATTGAGTGTCGTTGGCATAATGCAAGCCCAGACCCGCCACGTTGAAGCTTGTGTGGCCCACGTCTTCAACGTGCGCCATGAATCCTTGCGCGCCTCGACACGCGGCAAGGCGCAGGTTGCTCTTGCCCGTCAAGTTGCAATGTACGTTTGTCACACAAGCCTAGCCTATTCCCTGACGACTGTTGGCCATCTGTTTGATCGTGACCGCACGACCGTCGGGCACGCCTGCCGCCTCGTTGAAGATCTGCGTGATGATTCGGACTTCGATACAATGATGATGTGCCTGGAGAGAGTGGTTCTATCTAGCTGCACGCCCTTTTCGAAACGCGTGCAATTGACGGCATAGAGTTGCACCGATGATGGCAGTGAAGGATACAGACGCCCCGGTCGCTCGAACGCCCTGGGGTTCGCCGGAAGAGGTGGGTGCCGCTTTGCGGGCTATGCGCAAAGGCAAGCGGTTGGACCGCCAACAAATCGCTTGGCTGCTGCGCTTTGGGCTTATTGCCAATGATGCTGGAAATCAGGTTTTGACCGCGAAAGGTCGCCACTTGCTCAATGCGTCGGTGATCCCGGGGTCAGCAACTGATGCGGCGGTCGGAGGCGTGTTTCGCCTGCCGGATGCGTTGGACCGCTTGGCAAGCCCTCGAAAAGGCGAGCACCCGTTGGTTGAGCCATGTGACCTGGCCGCTGCACGTCGCTTTCAAAGCGATCTTCAGCGCGCGGGTTTACGCCAGCGAGTTACGCAGAGTTGGTCTATATCGGCATTGAGCCATGGTGGAAGCCGAGGCGCGCGAGGGCCAAGCCGCGAGCCAGACACAATGTTGGATGCGCGCGACCGCATTCATCGTGCGTGTCAGTCCATCGGTCCCGACTTCGCCGGTGTTTTGGTTGATGTTTGTCTGTTGGAGAAGACGTTTACCGGTCTCGAGACAGAGCGACGCTGGCCCAAGCGATCAGCCAAGCTGGTCGTTGCGCTCGGTCTACGAGCTTTAGCGCGACACTATGGACTGGCCCAAACAGCAAGCGGTGTGGCACCGTCGGTATAGATTCCTTGGATTAGTCAGTCGGATGCGCTGCTGCCGCTTCCTTGCGGATTCGCTCGATCATGGACTTGAGGCCATTGGAGCGCTGCGGTGAGAGATGCTCATCCAAGCCCAATGCCGACAGCATATCATGCGCGTTGATGCCCAGCGCATCTGTTGGTGTTCGCCCGTTATAGAGCGCCAAAACGATCGCAATCAGACCGCGCACGATGTGCGCGTCACTGTCACCGCGAAAATGCAAGGTACCTTCGGCAGGGGTTGGATCACGTACCAGCCAGACTTGGCTGGCGCACCCGAGGACTTTTGCTTCATCATTGTGTTCGTCATTGGCCAATGGTTCCAAGGTCCGGCCAAGCTCGATCACGTACCGGTAGCGATCTTCCCAGTCATTGAGGAACTCAAAATTGTCCCGGATTTCGCCAAAAGTGATCATGCGCCAACAGTTCCTGCGATACTCTGCCTTGAGCAACCGTACGCCAGATAGGCGTGTGAGCATTTAAGGGCAAGTTTTACGCACGCAGTTTGCACTGCCAAGGCGTCATAACGGCGGATGAGCGCTGGCCGGCAGCCGCGCATCGGCGGCCATGATGAGAGCGGCAACATCATCGGCTGCTGCATTGGCCGTGTGACCTTCGACATCCGCGTTGCTGCTCATATCGGCATGTAATACACGCGATGAATCTCCGTCGCTAAGCCATGTCTGCACCACGCCAGCCGAGTAGACGGCTTTCTGGCGGAGCACTTCGGCCGTCGCTGCCCCGGTTGCACAGGTTTCGGGATTGCGTTGACAGAAACCACCGACGTCCGTCACCACAGTGCGGACAGCGGCCAGTGTTTCAAATGCTGTTGGCCCTTGCGAGATGCCAGCCTCTTCCTTGTCGATCGGCAGGATCAACAAGACTAGCGCCAGCATAAGACCAGTTCGGATCAAAAACATCATCGAGCGTTCGTCCCCTTGAAGCTCAGGTGGGGTCAATGTAACGCGCCGCGATGAAGGCCGGGTTCAAGCGCCAGCCGGTATTTGAGCTGACTTGGAGCGTTTCCGGCAACATTTGGTTTACCATGGTGCAGGGAAACAACGTCCCGGTACGCCCTACGCGCCTCATCGACCGTGCACCTTTACTGTTCATTCAAGGCTGCCTGCGAGCGTGGTTTAAAGCCTGCTCAGCGTCACCATCGTCGAGCTTGCACAACACATGAAGCGGTTTGATGAGTTTGAGCGTACAGACCGAAATCAACAGTAACGCCGTCAAACGGTTTGACCACCCAGTTGATGGGGATCGCCGTCAGTCGGACTGTGCTGAGCACGACCCAGACAATACGAACGCGCAGCGTCGTCAGTATGGGCCAATCTTGGCGCTGTCGATTGTTGGGTCGATGGCCATATTGCCGCTAACACTACCTGCGGTCCTGGCAGTCCCCAGCGCCCCAGCTGTTTATATCCTGCTTGCAGCCGCCTGCATTCATATTGCTGCGTTGGGCTTGTTTTCTGTGATGGGCCGAACCCGCGATGGCGCCATGGTGTCCATTGTTGGTTTTGTTGGACTACTCTCCTGGTCCGTGGCGCAAACCGGGGGCTTCTCGTCACCGCTGATTGGTTTGTTCGCTTGCGCGCCTGTCGAAGCGTATCTAACCGGCCGGCGCTGGTTTGTGCGGACTGTATCGCTGCTCACGCTTGCTGGTCTGGCAATGAGTGCGTCGCTTTCAATGGTTTTGGAAGTGGTCAGTCAGATCCAGCCCATTGAGATCATGCTTTATGCGACTTTGGGCATCCTCTATGCCCTTTCAGTTGCAGTGCGGATTGTTCGAGCGAACCAGTTTCGCGATCTTCAGGCGCAGGCAACGCGCCGCGCTATTCAGCAGTTACACCATGTAACGCACGATGTGTTCCTCGTGATCGAACGTGATGGCGTTGTGGGCCAGGTGTTTGGCGCAGTACGCGCGGTCTTGGATTGTGACGGGTCGGATCTCGAAGGCACTGGACTGTTTGACAGGGTGCACGTCTCGGATCGGCCTTCCCTTCTTTCGGCGCTTGATGACGTTCATACGCGCAGCGACCGCGCGACGGTCGAAGTGCGCGTCAAAGCCGGGGGAACTGGAAGCTCGCAGCACTTTCTTTGGGCTGAAATCGATCTGTCGATAGCACAGTCGGCTCAAGGGCAACGCGAGATATTCGCGCTGGTCCGCGATGTGACTGCTGCCAAAGACCAGGCCAATGTTTTGATGCAGGCACGTGAGAAAGCCGAGGCGTCGGACGCTGCCAAAGGGCGGTTCTTGGCAACGATGAGCCACGAGCTGCGCACCCCGCTCAATGCCATCATCGGATTTGCCGATATACTCAATGAAGAGGTCTTCGGGGCGCTGGCGAATGAACAGCAACGCGAATATGTCACCCTAATCCGCGATTCCGGCGGTCATTTGTTGCAGCTCGTAAACGACCTCTTGGACATGTCCAAATTGGACGCAGGTCATTTTCAGATTCTTGCAGAACCCTTCAACCTTGAGAAGGTGATCGATCGCTGCACGCGCTTGGTCGGCCAACAGATTGAGCAGGCTGGATTGGAATTGCGGCTCGATATTCCTGACGACCTTCCCGACCTCGTTGCCGATCAACGGGCGGTTCGGCAGATGCTCATCAACCTCTTGTCCAACGCCTGCAAGTTCACCCCTGGCGGTGGTCGCGTCACGATTCGAGCGCGCCAAGACGGACCGATGATGGTGCTAACAGTATCGGATACCGGCATTGGCATCGCTGCCCAGGATCTGCCGAAGATCGGTCAGCCATTTTTTCAGGCCAACATTGCCTATGACCGCGACCATCAAGGCACAGGCTTAGGTCTGTCCGTGGTCAATGGGCTTTGCGAATTGCACGAAGGGTCGTTGAAGGTTCGCAGCACGGAAGGTGAGGGAACATCTGTTTCGATCTGTCTTCCGTTTTCAGGGCCAAAGAATCTTCCAGAGCCAACGCACGGCGCGGAGATGGCCGCCAATGCAGTTGTTCTTGCAAAGCTTGATGGTCAGCGGACCAGGTCGCAGCAGCAACACGATGAAGTGGCCTTAGACGCTGCACTTGAAGCGCAAGACACACCAATATTTGAGCAAGAGGGGAAGCGGGCGCATGGTTAGATACGAACCCGTTATGGACAGCGACGGTTTTGACTATGCTGATGCCGAGACCGAAAGCCGCGTCTATCGGCGTGCTCGGCGCAGCCAGGTCGAAGACCATTACGATGGCCATGAAGATGCCTATTACGGTGAGGAGCCGGTGGGCCTTGTAGACAGAGTGTTGGCCCGACCAGGTAAGTTAGCTATGGCTGCCGTTGCCCTGATTGGGTTTGGTGTCGTCGGCATCAATGCGGCCTATCTGCAGCCTGGCGCGCATCCAGCGCCGATGTTGTCTACGCGTGTAGAGGCGCCAGCCTCGGCAATTCCTAGCAGCCAGGTGTCGCAACGCGCGATAACGCTGGCGCCGACACCGATGGTGCCACCAAGTGGCCGCGATGGTGCGACGGCTTCCATTGGCATGCCCGACGATCAAATCGCTGCGATCATTGCGCGCCCGCCTTACGCTGCGCCAGCACCCACGCCGCGCCCGGCATTTGGGACACGTGATGTGGCACAAGCGCCAGCGCCAACGCGCGGTGCTCCGGTTGTCGCACGCCAGGTGCAGACCATCGCGATCAACGATCCCATTGGCGCGTTGCTGGCCCCCGTTGTTGCGCCGCAAGCCACTATCCCTGGCCAACCGACGCAGCCTGCCGCCGCAACACGTTCGGCGCAGCCTTTGGTGGCGGCCGTTCAGTCTATCCTTGCCGAAATGGGCTACAACCCAGGCAGCGTCGATGGCGTGATTGGTCCGAGCACGGAAGAAGCGATCCGCCGTTTCCAGCTGCGCCGGGCGCTAGAGCCAAATGGTCAGATCACAACGGATCTGTTGCGCGAGATTGAGCGCGTGACTGGCACGCGGATCACGACGTCCTAAAAGGATACGGTTTCGGCGACCAGGAAATCAACGACTTCACGAAGCGCGGCGTCTTTGGAGGCGCCGCTATCCAGCGCTTCTTGAAAGACCGCCAGTTGTCGGTCGGCGGACGTGCCTTCGTCGCGTATGACGCGCAAATGCTCCAACTCGGCGACGCAGCCAAGGGCCTCGGCGTCCTCGCGCAAGATATGAATGAGCTCTTCGATCAGCTCTGCAACCGGGACCAGTTGTCCACGCCCAAAATCGACCAACTCTCCACGCACACCATAGCGCTGCGCGAGCCAGCGGTTTTCTTCGATGAGGAACCGTGAATAGGAGCGCCATTTCTGGTTGCTGCGACGCAGCCGCCAGAGCATCCGTGTCAGACACTGGAACACGGCAGCGATGGATGCGGCATCGGCGAGGCGGGTACACACATCAGAGATGCGAAGCTCTAGGGTCGGGAACCTGTCGGATGGCCGCAGATCCCACCAAATTTTGGTGGCGTCCTCCAACAACCCGGCATTGATGAGCGTTTCGATGGTCCGCTGATACTCCGAGTGTCCAGCAAATTGTTCTGGCAACCCGGTGCGCGGCATTTCGTCAAATACGGCCAGCCTGTAGCTTTTCAGGCCGGAAACATTGCCACGCCAGAAGGGTGACGACGTGGTCATCGCCAACAGGTGTGGCAGGAAATAGGTGAGCTGCGCCATCAGATCGATGCGCATGTCATCGTCTTCCACGCCGACATGGACATGCATGCCGCAGATGACAAGACGCGCCACGACCATCTTCAGGTCGTCGGCAAGTGCATTGTAGCGCTCCTTATCGGTGTGGACGAGCTTGTCCCACTCGGCGAACGGATGGGTGGATGCCGCCATAGGCGCCAGACCGAAAGGTGCGCTCGCCTTGCTCAAACAGCTGCGCATATGCTGCAGCGAGGCACGCGCTTCTTCCACCGATCCGCAAACCGGGGTGCCCACTTCTATCTGGCAACGCAGAAACTCGTGGGTGACCTGGTCACCCAGTACTTCCTTGCAGGCATCGAAGGCAGCCTCGGGCGGATCAGCCGCGAGGTCACGGCTCTCGCGTTCGACCAGCAGGTACTCTTCTTCCATCCCCAGGGTGAAGCTTGGCTCTTTGATCATCGGCCGCTCCGTTACTCAACTGAAGACCCCATTCAAGACGTGGCCGATGCCAAATGCAACAAGGGCGGCTGATAGACCAATGGCCAGCGTCTCCAAGCTTGAGCGCCACCAAGGCGCGAGTGACCAAGCACTTTTTCCCCAACCAATGCCGGCAAAGGTGAGCGCCGTAGCTCCCAAAGCCACCCAGCCTGCATCGGGAAGGCCCAACAGAAACGGGACCAACGGCACGAGCCCGCAAAGCAGAAAGCCGCCGAACGTGGCGGTGGCGGCTCGCAGCGGCACCCGCCTGGCGGCAGCCACGCCGTATTCCTCGGTCAGCATGGTGGCGATCCAAACCTCGCGATTGGCGGTGATGGTTTCGACAGCATCTTCCAGAACCTGGCCTTCAAAGCCCTTTGCCGCAAAGATCTGTCGGATTTCTTCGCGCTCCCCGTCGGGAAATCGCTCGATATGATCGGCTTCGATGGCGCGCAGCCGGTCAGCATCGTCATTGTCGGCCTTCGTGCCGAGATAATTGCCGGCCGCCATAGACAGCCCATCCGCCAACAGGTTCGCAAAACCAAGGATCAAGATGATCTTCGCCGACAGCGATGCCCCAAGGCTGCCAGCGACGATGGCAAACGTCGTGACGGCGCCATCAATACCGCCATACACCCAATCCTGCAGATAGGAGGCTTGATGCCCTTCGTGCAGGCGCTCGGCGATGCCTTTACGCGTATGGGAATGGTCGCGTTTGGTTATCATGCCAGCACAGTGGATCGACCGGGCGAGGCAGCGCAATGCGGTCGATCAAGAATGCGAAACCAGTGGTGACGCGACCACGCATTGAAATGTGCGGCAACCTACATTAGGAAACCGCGCACCCTTCGGCTCGCCTAGTATCCAGAACCTGAAGTCCGCGGGGTATCGGGAGATAAAACAATGTCTATGTCTAAACTGCCGTCGCGCCCTCTGGCCGATTGGAGCCCCGACACGTGGCGCTCCAAGCCGATCTTGCAGGTGCCGACCTATCCAGACGCCAAAGCGGTCGAGGATGTCGAGGCGCGTTTGGCATCCTATCCACCTTTGGTTTTTGCAGGTGAGGCCCGTTCGCTGCGTGCTGAGCTGGCACGCGTGGCCAAAGGCGAAGCGTTCCTATTGCAAGGTGGCGATTGCGCCGAAAGCTTTGCCGAACATGGCGCCGATAACATTCGCGACTTCTTTCGCGCCTTCCTGCAAATGGCGATTGTGCTGACCTATGGTTCCGCCCGTCCTGTGGTGAAGGTTGGCCGCCTGGCAGGTCAGTTCGCCAAGCCGCGCTCGTCCGACATTGAGAAGCGTGATGGCGAGGAACTGCCTTCTTACCGTGGTGACATCATCAACGGCATCGACTTCACATCGGAAGCCCGCATTCCGGACCCTGCCCGCCAAGAGATGGCCTACCGCCAGTCGGCTGCGACGCTGAACCTGGTGCGCGCTTTTGCCAACGGTGGTTATGCCAACCTAGAAAACGTCCAGGAATGGATGCTTGGCTTTGTATCAGACAGCCCGCAGGGTGAACGTTACAAAGAGCTGGCCGACCGTATCTCCGAAACGATGGAGTTCATGCGTGCCATCGGCATCACGTCTGACCAATATGCGCGCCTGCGCGAGACAGACTTCTACACCAGCCACGAAGCCCTGCTGCTTGGCTATGAAGAAGCGCTAACCCGCAAAGACTCCACATCAGATGATCCCGATGCTTGGTACACCACGTCTGGCCACATGATCTGGATTGGCGACCGCACGCGTCAGCTCGACCATGCACATGTCGAGTTCGCGCGTGGTATCCGCAACCCGATCGGCATGAAGTGTGGCCCATCGCTGGAGCCGGACGACATGCTGCGCCTGATCGACCGCCTGAACCCGCTGAACGATCCAGGCCGTTTAACGCTGATCGCTCGCTTCGGGCACGACAAGGTGGAGCAGCACTTGCCGCAGCTCATCCGCGCCGTCGAGCGTGAGGGCAGGTCGGTTGTTTGGTCTTGCGATCCGATGCATGGCAACACGATCACAGCCAATGGCTACAAAACGCGTCCGTTTGAGCGTGTCCTGGGCGAGGTCGAAGCCTTCTTTGACGTTCATGACGCAGAAGGCACCTACCCAGGCGGTATCCATGTTGAGATGACGGGCAAGAACGTCACCGAATGCATGGGCGGCGCTCGCGCCATTACCGCGGAAGACCTGCAGGATCGCTATCACACGCATTGCGACCCGCGCCTCAACGCGGATCAAGCGCTGGAGCTTGCTTTCCTGGTTTCCGAGCGCCTTAAAAAAGGCCGCTCCAACCCAACCGTGGAACTGCCGCAGGCGGTCTAAGCAAACGACCTTTTAGGTCAAAAAAGCGGGGCCTCGGCCCCGCGTTTTTGTTATGCAAAATCGAACAGTAAGTTAGTTATTGGTACGCTTCCAGCGTCCGGTCGAGTGGCTAAATTGGGTGACTGAAAGACCTCCCAAATTATGCGACCAGGATCAGCACCATGTCCACATTGCCGACGCTCTTCATTTCCCACGGTGGACCAGATGTCGTCATTGACGATGGCCCAGCGACCCACTTCCTGAAGGACCTTTCGTCCTACATTCCCAAACCGTCCGCGATTGTCATTAACTCGGCCCACCACGAAGCGGCAGGCCCAGCCGTCGTGCGCGATGCCGCACCTGAAATGATCTACGATTTTGGCGGGTTCCCCCAGGAGCTATACGAGATCGAGTATCCTGCGCCTGGACAGCCTGCTTTGGCGGATCGCGTGCTGAACCTGTTGAGCGGCGCGGGCCTCGCCGCCAAAGGAGTCGAGAAGCGCGGATACGACCATGGCGCATGGAACCCGCTGGTGCTGGCCTATCCGGAAGCCGATATTCCAGTAGTCCAAGTCTCGGTTGACCCGAACGCTGATGCTGCCTGGCACGCCAATGTTGGACGGGCCTTGGCCCCACTGCGCGACGAGAACGTCCTCGTCATCGGGAGCGGCCATATCACCCACAATCTGAGGGAGGTTTTCTCTGTCTATCGAGGCGGGTCGCCATCTCCCGATCTGCCGGGGAAAGTTACGGCCTTCACCGATTGGTTCCATGACCGTATTGCGGCAGGGGATCTTGCCACGGCAGAGAACTGGCTGGCCGAAGCGCCCTTTGCGCGTGACAACCACCCGACCGACGAGCACTTCTTCCCAATCTTCACCGCTTGGGGTGCAGCCGGCGAAGGCGCCAGGGGCGAACGCATCCATGACTCGGTCAATATGAAGGGGGTCATGGCTTGGGACGCCTACAAATTCCACTAATTTGCTCAAAGTGAACAAAAGGTCATTGCATGGGCTCTAAACCGGCGCTAGACCCGCCTTATGAGCACACAAACACCGAGCAGATTTCGCATCGCCCTGGCCCAAGCCAACCCGACCATGGGCGATCTGGCAGCCAATGTCGCTTTGGCGCGCGAAGCGCGCGCCGAAGCGCATCGTCAAGGCGCCGACCTTGTGGTCTTCAGCGAGTTGTTCATCTCGGGTTACCCGCCTGAGGACCTGATCGACAAAGACGCCTTCATGCTGGCGTGCCACCAGGTCTGCGAAGATCTTGCCAGGGAAACCGGCGATGGCGGCCCGGCCATCTTAATGGGAACACCTTGGCTGGAAGGCGGCAAACGCTACAACGCGGTAGTGTTGATGGATGGTGGCACGATAACCGGTATGCGTCCCAAAGTGCACCTGCCCAACTATTCGGTTTTCGATGAGAAACGCGTCTTCGACGCTGGCCCCATGCCTGGCCCCTTGGGGTGCCGGGGCGTGCGTCTTGGCGCGCCAATTTGTGAGGATGCCTGGCACGAAGACGTGACGGAGTGCCTGGCTGAAACCGGCGCCGATATCCTCATCGTACCCAACGGGTCGCCTTGGTGGGACGCCAAGAATGACGAACGCCAACAAATGATGGTGAAGCGCGTCGTCGAGACTGGTCTTCCGCTTATCTATGTCAATCAGTTGGGTGGTCAGGACGAATTGGTGTTCGACGGCGCGTCTTTCGCGCTGGCCAAGGATCGCACGCTGGCGCTGCAAATGCCGCAGTTCGAAGCCGTCGTGCAAACGGTGGATGCGGTGCGTGGCGACGATGGTTGGACGTTCGAACGTAGCACGCTCGCCAGCCTTCCGGATGCGTTGGAAGCCGATTGGCGCGCCTGCGTCATGGGGCTTGGCGACTATGTGAACAAGAATGGTTTTCCTGGTGTCGTGCTCGGCCTATCCGGCGGCATCGATTCCGCAATTTGCGCCGCCATGGCCGTCGACGCACTTGGGCCAGAGCGGGTGCATTGCGTGATGATGCCCTACACCTACACGGCCCAGCATTCTTTGGAGGACGCAGAGGCCTGCGCCCAAGCGCTTGGCGTGCGCTACGATATCGTGGAAATTCATGCCCCAGTGGAGGGCTTTCTCGGTGCGCTTGGCGCCATGTTTGAAGGCACCAATGAGGGTGTCACTGAAGAGAACTTGCAGTCACGCACCCGTGGCACGATCCTCATGGCGCTCTCCAATAAGTTCGGCTCCATGGTCGTCACAACAGGTAATAAGTCAGAAATGTCAGTGGGTTATGCGACGCTCTACGGCGACATGAATGGCGGTTTCAACCCGATCAAGGACATCTACAAAACCGATGTCTACCGCATGGCCGCTTGGCGCAACGCCCACCATCCAGCTGACCTGATGGGACCAGCAGGTGAGGTCATCCCCGAGCGTATCATCACCAAGGCGCCATCGGCGGAGTTGCGTCCGGACCAGACAGACCAGGATTCGCTGCCGCCATATGACGTCCTCGACGCCATTCTAAAAGGTTTGGTGGAGGCCGAGCGATCGGTCGACTCCATCGTCGCCGACGGTTATGACCGCGAAACAGTAGCGCGGGTTGAACATCTGCTCTACATCGCCGAATACAAACGCCGCCAAGCCGCGCCGGGTGTGAAGCTCACCAGCCGCGCCTTTGGCCGCGACCGCCGCTACCCGATCACCAACCGGTTCCGCGATCGGGCGGCTTCCTGAGGTTCTCTCGCCAACCGAGTTGATATGACTGCTGTTCGTTTTGCCCCGTCGCCCACGGGTTTTCTGCATATCGGCAATGCCCGTACTGCTTTGTTTAATGCCCTGTTTGCCTTGCAGACGGGCGGCCAATTTGTGCTTCGCCTCGATGACACCGACATCGCCCGCTCGACTGAGGAATTTGCGCAGACCATCCAGACCGATATCGCCTGGCTCGGCATCACGGTAGATCGGCTGGAAAAGCAATCGGCGCGGATGGCTCGCTACGATGCGGTGCGCGACGATCTGAAGGCTAAAGGGCTGCTCTACGCCTGCTATGAAACAGCGGAAGAGCTGGAGTATAAGCGCAAGCGCCAAATGGCCTTGGGCAAGCCGCCGATCTATGACCGCGCAGGCCTCACCCTGACCGACGAGGAGCGCGCGGCGCTCGAAGCCGAGGGCCGCAAACCGCATTGGCGCTTCAAGCTATCGGGCAAACGTGTCGCCTGGTTAGACCTCTGCAAGGGCGACCAAGCCATTGATACCACATCACAATCTGACCCGGTTCTGATCCGCGAAGACGGCACGTACCTCTACACATTGCCGTCGATCATTGATGATATCGACTTTGCGATCACGCATGTGATCCGCGGCGAGGATCATGTGTCGAACACGGGGACGCAGATCGAGATCTTTGAAGCGCTGGGCGCCAGCGCGCCGCATTGGGGCCACCACAACCTTCTGATTGCTGCCGACGGTTCGGCGCTGTCGAAGCGCGAAGGCTCGCTGTCGTTGAAGGCACTGCGCGAGAGCGGCACCCAGCCCATGGCGGTGGCGAGCGTCGCCGCTCTGGTCGGAACGTCCATGGCCATCGCCCCGCGCGAAAGCCTTGCATCCTTGGCGGATGACTTTGATCTTCTCAAGGTGTCCTCCGGCCCGGCGCGCTTCGAGCCGAAGCAAATCGCTGACTTCTCTGCCCAGATGGTGCACGCACTTGAATCAACGCAAGTGGCTGATATCTTGGCTGAAATCGGCGTTCCCACTGACCGACAAGAGGCCTTCTGGATGGCTGTGCGCAAGAACTGCGACGCCCCGCAGGACGCCGCCAGATGGTGGGCGATGCTGACTGCCGATGCGGTTGAAGCCGCGCTCGACGATGACGACAAAGCCTATGTGCGCACGGCGCTCGCCGGCCTGCCAGATGGCGCGATTGACGGTGACACCTGGGGCACTTGGACCGGCGCGCTGAAGGCCGAGACAGGCCGCAAAGGCAAGGGCTTGTTCATGCCGCTGCGGGTCGCGCTAACAGGGATGGAGCGTGGACCAGAGATGGGGCCGATCATTGCTCTCCTTGGCCGCGAGAAGGTGCAACACAGGTTGCAACAGGCCGCGAATTAGCGCGAAACACCCGCGAATCCACCCAACTCAGTTCGCAGGGCCTAGTTTGCGAAGTATCCATAGGCCGGGCCAACCACCCGAACCAGTTGCTGACCCTCTTCTTGCGGGCGGGTCATTTGACCAAGTGCGGCGAAGGTTACGCCACCATCTTGCAACGCGCGGGTCTCCGGGTCGCTTGCCATATGCGGGCGGGGTGTCGGCTGCGGAACCGTTGGGCCGACCGGGCCAAGGGAAAAGTCGCCGACAGACCGCAACTCCGCAAGGGCAGCCGATGATGGCTGGCAGCGATTGTTCGGATCGAAGCTCTCACGATAGCTGAACGCGTATTCCTGATCGGTGTAGGGCTCGGCGGTGAGCGTATTGATCATTGCGTCGATTTGCTCGCCAGGATTGCGATAGGCGAACAGCTCCACGGCCGTGCCGGGGCACATCGCGGCGCACAGACTGCGATCTTCATCGAAGCGGTCGCGCGTTGTTGAAAAGCTGATCGGCCAATAAAAGCCATCGGTCGTGCGCACGCACATGGTGCGGTACGTGTTGCCATACGCACCCATCCATGGGTCGCGAAGAAAGTCCCCGGGACGGTCAAAGCCGTTCTGGCCAGGAATGATAACGGACGATTGGTCGTAAACGCGCATGCGCGCCTGCGGTTGTGAGCGCACACCAAAGATGGCCGCGAGCAAGTTACCCGGTGTCAAAGCCTGTTGTACCTGCTGTTGGCTTGGCCCACAGCGCGTTGCAAACACGCGCTCAAGCTCGGCAATGCGCGCCGCGTTGGCACCACCGCCGGAGCGTGCCAATTGCCGCTGCATCTGATCGATGTTGGCTTGCATTTGGTTGATGGCGGCCACGATGTTCCCACACTGTGGGGAGGCACCAAAGGCGCATTGATACCGATCGAACGCTCCGCGCGCGCGCGCCAGTTCGCCGGCTTGCTGGTTGATCGACTGTTGAAGCTGAGCGTTGCGACCGCCACCGCCGCCATTGTGGAGCGCAGCCAGCTCCGCATGGACCCGTGCGCACAGGTCTTGCGCCTGGGCGCTGGTCGTCAGGCCAAGGCCGAGGGTCAAAAGTGCGCCGCCCAAAGCCAGCGCAGCGCGCCGAAGGCCAGCCCGCAGACTTTCTTTCTTGGCTATGTGAGCGTTGAAACGCATCACCCTATGCTCCCGACCTTCTGTCTGGGCGCCCCGGGCAAAGTGTGCCAGCCATTAAGGGGCGCGTCAAAAACTCATGCCGCCCTTAATTGCCACAATTGGATAAATTGAACGTTAGGGCGTCCAGCTTGCCCAAAGTACCAAAGCGTTAATGAACCCAAGATGAATGCGGTTCAATCGGCGCTTGGTTCACGTCTTGGGCGGAGGGTTCATCGTCCATCTGGCGGTCGCGGGCGCAGGGGGTGGGGCCTCGGGTGATCCGCTCATAGGCTAGGTCTGCGACCTCCGTGCAGTCCTCAGCATGGTAGACGGCATCCCGGCTCGCTTTCAACCAAAGCGTTGCAAACAAACGGTTTTCAACCAGTGTCTGGCTCATGGTTCACCTTCCCTGTCCGTGCCGTGGCACCTTCTGTGGGTACCAATGATGGCTTGGACGTTTCATCCTGGACTGTTGCATCCATCCAGCGCAGCCCGCTGTGATTGCGGTCACACGATGTGATGGTTCAGTCCGTTCACAGCAAGTTGCAGACCTGCACTCACCAAAGGATTAAGGCTTGACGATTTGGATCAAAACGCGGCAGGGAAGGGGCCATGTTTGGGCCTTATGATAACCAAAGCCTTTCCCCATTCGCCACAATTGGTGGCTTAGGCGGCATCGGCATTATCGAGATTTGCAGCTAGCGCACATTCCGCTGGCTCGGCCCCGTTTACTCCAAATCATTGTTTGACGGTTAGCCTCGCCAGCGGAGAAAACCGCCTTGCGGTGGAACGAGGATGACATTGTGACCGACCTACAGTTCACCAACACGCTCACCCGGTCGAAGGAGCGCTTCACGCCCATCGATGAGACCAACGTGCGCATGTATGTGTGCGGGCCGACGGTCTACGACTTTGCTCACATCGGCAACGCACGTCCGGTGGTGGTGTTCGACGTTTTGTTCCGCCTGCTGCGCCACATCTATGGCGAAGACCACGTCACCTATGTGCGCAACATCACCGACGTCGATGATAAGATCAATGCGCGGGCCTTGCGCGACTACCCCGATCTGCCGCTGAACGAGGCGATCGCCAAAGTCACCGAGAAGACGGCGAACCAGTTCCACGCCGATGTCGCGGCGCTTGGCTGCTTGCAGCCGACCCACGAGCCGCGCGCCACGCAGCATATCACCGGCATGGTGACGATGATCGAGGACCTCATCGCCAAGGGCCATGCTTATGTCGCCGAGGGCCAAGAGGGCGGTGAAGTGCTGTTCGACACGGCTTCGATGGCCGACTATGGCCAGCTCTCCAAGCGCAATCTGGATGAGCAGCAGGCCGGCGCACGCATTGCCGTAGACGCTCACAAGAAGAATCCGGGCGACTTTGTGCTTTGGAAGCTGTCATCCGACGATGAACCGGGCTGGGAAAGCCCTTGGGGCAGGGGCCGCCCCGGTTGGCATATCGAGTGTTCGGTCATGAGCGCTTTCCACCTGGGTGAGACGTTCGACATCCATGGCGGCGGGTTGGACCTCATCTTCCCGCACCATGAAAACGAGATCGCCCAAAGCCGCTGCGCTCACGGAACGCAGAAGATGGCCAATGTCTGGCTGCACAATGGCTTCGTGCAGGTGGAAGGGCGCAAAATGTCGAAGAGCGAAGGCAACTTTGTCACCATCCACGATGTGCTGCACACCGAAAAGGTGGGCGGGCGCCAATGGCTGGGCGAGGTGGTGCGCCTTGCGCTCTTGATGAGCCATTACCGCGAACCGCTGGATTTCACTGCGGAGAAGCTCAGCCTAGCCTACGGGTCACTGTCTGGATGGTTGGAGCACTGCGTTGTCTCGGGGATGTCGTGGCAGGAGGGCAATCGCGATTATTACGCGAGCGTTCCACTTTCTGAAAAGTTGCTGGCCGCTCTCGTGGACGACATAAATACGCCGAAAGCCATATCCGCGTTGCATGCGCTCGCGTCAACCAAAAACAAAAGGGACGAGGACGTCCTACCAGACGCGCACCAGCTCTTTGCCGCCCTGACCTTCCTCGGTTTAACTAGTTTTGATTCTATGCAGGCCTGGCAGCAAGCTGACGATCGTTCCCTGAGTGGGGCATCAATACTCGGTGATTCGTTATTTGCTAATGAGGTTTTGGTGGACGAAGGTCAGATCGATTCTGCCATCGTTCGACGCCTGGCCTTCCTCGCCGACAAGAACTGGACAGAGGCCGACCGCATTCGTGATGAACTCAGCGAAAAAGGCATCCAGCTGAAAGACGGCAAAGACCCGGAGACGGGCGAACGTGTCACCACCTGGGAGGTGAAACGGTGAGCGGCCTTAACACCCCATCGTCATGGCCGGGCCTGACCCGGCCATCCATCCCCAGTGGCCTGCCTTTGCACGGGCTGAACGCAAGAGAGCTGGGTTCTCGGGTCAAGCCCGAGAATGACGCCAAGAACAAACACCCAGGCCAGATGCTGCGAGGTCCCGGATCGCTGTCGCGTCCGGGACTTGAAGTCCGCCATTCAACAAGCCCCGGGCTTGACCCGGGGCCTCGCGCCGAACGCGTGGGATGCTTGCGAACCATTCCAGCATCGTCATGGCCGGGCCGGACCCGGCCATCCATCCCGGATCCCTTCCCTTTGCACAGGTTGAACGCGAGAGAGCTGGGTTCTCGGGTCAAGCCCGAGAATGACGCCAAGAACAAACACCCAGGCCAGATGCTGCGAGGTCCCGGATCGCTGACGCGTCCGGGACTTGGAGCCAGTCATCCACCAAGCCCCGGGCTTGACCCGGGGCCTCGCGCCGAACGTGTGGGATGCTTGCGAACCATCCCAGCATCGTCATGGCCGGGCCTGACCCGGCCATCCATCCCGAGTGGCATCCCGTTGCACGGCTTGAACGCGAGAGAGCTGGGTTCTCGGGTCAAGCCCGAGAATGACGCCAAGAACAAACACCCAGGCCAGATGCTGCGAGGTCCCGGATCGCTGACGCGTCCGGGACTTGAAGTCCGCCATCCAACAAGCCCCGGGCTTGACCCGGGGCCTCGCGCCGAACGCGCGGTAGTGGAGCAAGAAACATGAAACCCGAACGCCTCTACCTCTTCGACACCACACTCCGCGACGGCCAGCAGACGACCGGTATTGATTTCTCGCTCGACGACAAGATCACCATTGCGCGGATGCTGGACGAGCTGGGCGTGGATTACGTCGAGGGCGGCTACCCTGGCGCCAACCCAACCGACAGCGCCTTCTTTGAAGAAAAGCGCACGCACAGTGCCGCTTTCACGGCCTTTGGCATGACCCGTCGGGCGGGTGTTTCCACCTCCAACGATCCCGGCCTCAAGGCACTGCTCGACGCGGCGGGCGACGCGATATGCTTCGTCGCCAAAAGCTGGGACTATCATGTCGATGTGGCGCTGAAGACGACGCCGGAGGAAAACCTCGCCTGCATCCAAGACAGTGTGATGGCAACGCTCTCGGCGGGCAAAGAGCCGATGGTGGACTGCGAACACTTCTTCGATGGCTACAAAGCGAACCCATCCTATGCGCTGGCTTGCGCCGAGATCGCCTATCAGGCTGGCGCGCGTTGGGTGATCCTGTGCGACACCAATGGCGGCACGCAGCCTGACGAGGTGGAGCGGATCGTCCGCGCCGTGCAGGAGAAGGCGCCCGGAACCCATCTGGGCATCCATCCGCACAACGATACCGAACAGGCTGTCGCCAACGCGCTGGCGGCGGTACGGGCCGGTGCGCGGCAAATCCAGGGCACGTTGAACGGCATTGGCGAGCGCTGCGGCAACGCCAACCTGACCAGCCTGATCCCAACGCTGATGCTCAAAGAGCCTTATGCCACCCAGTTCGAGATCGGCGTTTCACCGGACCAACTGGCCAAGCTCACCATCACCAGCCGCGCGTTTGATGAAATCCTCAACCGCGCGCCGGATCGCCATGCGCCTTATGTTGGCGCGGCGGCGTTCGCCACCAAGGCGGGCATCCATGCATCGGCTCTGCTGAAAGAGCCCGAAACCTATGAGCATGTGAACCCTGGCACGGTGGGCAACTCGCGGCGTGTGTTGGTCTCTGACCAGGCCGGCAAGTCGAACCTTGTGGCCGAGCTGACCCGTCTCGGGCTTACCTTCGATCCGAAAGACCCGCGCCTCAACGACCTCCTCTCGGAGCTGAAAGAGCGTGAAGCGGCGGGCTACTCCTATGAAGGGGCGGACGCCTCGCTTGCGCTTCTCGCCATGGGGCGCTTGGGCACCATCCCGCACTATTTCCAGGTCGACAGCTACAAGGTGGAGGTGGAACGCCGCTTCAACGCCATAGGCAAGGAGATCACCGTCTCCGAAGCGGTGGTGAAGATCAATGTCGATGGCGAGCGGTTGATGTCGGTCGCCGAAGGCAACGGCCCCGTCAACGCGCTCGACAATGCGCTGCGCAAGGACCTCGGCCGCTACCAAGAGGCGATCAGCGACCTGGAGTTGGTGGACTACAAGGTGCGTATCCTCAACGCCGGGACGGCGGCGATCACCCGAGTGCTCATAGAAAGCGAAGACACCACCACCGGCGACCGTTGGTACACGGTGGGCGTGTCGGAGAACATCGTCGATGCGTCCTTCCAAGCACTGGCGGATTCCATCATCACCAAGCTGATGCGTGCTGACGGGCTGATGATGGCTCCAGCTGCAGAATAGAGCAGTGGAGAAGCCTGATGCCGGTCACCATTCGCGAAAGCACACCTGCCGATCACGCTGCGTTGTTTGACTTGTACCCTCGGGCCTTCCCGGACGAGGATTTGCTGGAGTTGGTGCGCGATCTGCTGGCGGCGCCGGAAGCGCAGTCTTTGGTGGCGCAGCAGGGGGGTGATGTGATCGGCCATATTGGCTTCACCGATGTCTCGGTGCCGGGCGCTGACGCGCCCCTGTCGATGCTTGCGCCGCTTGCCGTTGCCCCGGACCATCAGCGTCAAGGGGTCGGCAAGGCTCTGATCGCCGACGGAGTCGATCGTCTACGCAAGCGCGATATCGCCAAGGTCTTGGTGCTGGGCGACCCGAACTATTACAGCCGGTCTGGCTTTGCGCAGGAGATGGCCATCACCCCGCCGCACCCCATTCCGCAGGATTGGATGCCCGCCTGGCAATCTATGCCGCTGGGCGGCGCGGATATAGTTGGTAATGGTATGCTGCACGTACCGGCCTTCTGGGACCGGCCCGACTATTGGCGCTAGCTACAGCTTCTCCAGCGCTTCTTCGTCGCCATCGAGCGCTTCTTGCGACAGCTGCGCCACCTCGGCTTGCAGTTTTGGCACAATCTGGGAAACATCCGACGCGATGAGATAGCGGATCATCGTCTGATCGGTGATGAAGCCTTCGGCGATCATATGGTCGAGAAGTTCCTTCAGCGGACCCCAGAAACCCCCGATGTCAGCCAGCAGGATCGGCTTCTTGTGGCGCCCAAGCTGCGCCCAGGTGATCATTTCCACCACCTCTTCCAACGTGCCGATGCCGCCAGGCAGCGCCACGAACGCATCCGCTTCATCGAACATACGGCGCTTGCGCTCGTGCATATCGTCGGTGATCACCAGATCTTCGACGCGGCGCAGCATAACCTCACGTTCTTCGAGGAATCGCGGGATAACGCCCGTCACCTTGCCGCCATTATCCAGGCAGGCGCGCGCGACCGTGCCCATCAGGCCCACCGATCCGCCGCCATAGACAAGGCGCAAATCATTTGATGCCAAGGACTTACCGAGTTGTTCAGCGGCTTTTTCATAGGCAGGGTTTTCACCGGCGCGTGAGCCACAATACACGCATACAGAAGTTAGAAGCGTCATATCACTTGAGTGGCACTGCGACGAAGCGCCGTCAACCATACCGATTCTTAGGCGTTTGCCTTCCTTGCGTGCAGTGCAAAACGACTATACACCCGGCAAAACGCCCATTGTGAAGGATTTGTGATGAAATCGGGCTCTTTTGGTGCAATTGCGTTGTTGGTGCTTGGTGTTGCTCTGTACTGGGCCGCGACCAACTTAGGCGATTATTTCCCCCAAGACATGGCGGCCGTCGAAGAACCGGCCGAGGAGTCCGGCGAAGCGGTTGCCGATGCACCAGACAGTGACGACGACGCATCCGACGCCGCCCAAGACGACATGGCTGGCGACGACATGGCTGGCGACGACATGACCGGCGAAGACACGGCTGGCGACGACATGGCCAGCGAAGACGCGACCGACGACATGGCGGATGAGGCCGCCAGCACGGCCGATCCAGAAGACGTTGAGCAGCTTGAAGAACTGGCCACCGAGAACCTTCCCGAGGAAGCATCGGAGCCAGGCACCACGCCAACCCTGGATGTAATCCGTGTTGAGCCATCTGGTGATGTGGTGATCGCTGGCAACGCACCAGAAGGTGAGCGTGTTGGCCTCGTCTTTAACGACGAAGTGGTGGCCGAAGCAGAGGTCACCGAAGAAGGTGATTTTGTTCTGATCCCAGACGAGGCGCTCCCCGCAGGCGAGGGCACGCTCGAAGTGGTGACCATCGACGAAGATGGCAACACGATGAGCCAGGCGGACACGCAGATTGCTGTCGTCCTGCCGGAAGAAGAAGCCGACGATGGATTCCTCGTCGGCGTTTTGCGCCCGGGTGAAGCTGTTGAAGTCCTCGAAAATGTAGCGCCGGGATCCGACGCTGTTGATGTCGTGCTTGATGAAACCAATATGGCCGAGGCTGCTGAGGAAGCTGCAGACGCTGCTGAAGAAGAAACGGTTGAAGTCGCCGCTGTCGAACCAGCGCAAGAAGTTGAAGAAGCTGCACCAGCCCAACCAGCAGCGCCAACGCCCTTCGTGGTGGTCGATGCCATCGAGTTGGAAGGTCAGCGCATTTGGATTGCTGGCGGTGCGGTGCCAGGCACCATTGTCCGTCTCTATCAGGACAACAGCCTATTGGGCGAGGCATTGACGGGTGAAGAAGGCCGTTTCCTCTATGAAGGCACTTTGCGCGATGCAACCGGAGCCGTGACCGTGCGTGCCGATGCGCTCGCACCGGGCACCGCCGATGTGATCGCCCGCGCCGAGGTGCCGTTCGAAATGCCCGTTCTCGCATCTGAGGCCGAAGAGGCAGCCGAAGAGACCGAGGTCGCTGCCGTCGAAGAGGACACGGCGACAAGCGAAGAAACCGAACAAGCACCCGTTGGATCCACTGCGGAGGAAGCTGTCGAGGAGACTGCTGAAGCGGCCACTGAAGAAGCCGCAGAGACTGCCGATACCGATGCCTCAACCGAGGATGCTCCAGCACGCGAGGCTGAAGTGGCCAGCGAGTCGGCGGGTGACACGGCCGCCAACACGGCGGAGACCGCAGAACCTGTTGAAGAAACCGAGACGGCGGCACCAGCGACGGACGATCGGTCGTCCGAAACAACCACCGCTGCAGAACAGGCTTCCAACGAAGCCACTGAGGCGGCAACAGCCGCACCAGCACAAGAAGCCCCTGCCGTTATCGCGACCCCCAATGAGCGTGTGTCTGTGCTCGACACCGGCCGCGTGATCATTCGCCGTGGAGACAATCTGTGGCGGATTTCGCGCCGCGTCTTTGGCCTTGGTATCCGCTACACGACGATTTACGACGCCAACCGCGACCAGATCCGCAATCCGGCGCTGATCTTCCCCGGTCAGGTCTTCGAAGTGCCGGAGCCTGCTACCGAGTGGGGTGAGGTGCCCGGCATTGAGGCACTTGAGCCGGATCAGATTCCAACGGACGAAGACTTGCACCAATAGGTCCTTGGCCGTGCCTTGCTGGTGCGGCCCGCAAGACCTATGTGTTTGGCAAAGGCATAACGGCTAGCGCCGTTATCGCCGCATCATCGAACACCATCGCTATGCGTTTGCGAGGTTTGACCCTGACGCTCTGTGCGAGCCATCGGGCAGCATCGCCATGCTAAGAGCAGGGGTTGCGCGCTAATGGCAGACGCCACCAACACCGCTGATCAAACGCAGCCGAAGCAACCGGCCGGGACAGGTGCGCAAAAACCTGCGCTCTCGGTCGACGACGCGGCGATGTTTGATACGCTGAAGGTGCTTTTCCCCTACATTTGGCCGCACGACCGGCCCGACCTGAAGGCGCGTATCTACATCGCGTTGGTCATCTTGGTATTCGCCAAGCTGGTCACTGTTATGGTGCCGTACGCCTACAAATGGGTGACCGACTCCCTTACTGGCGACCTTGGCGCGCCCGCGACCGTGCCAGCCTGGCTGCTTGTGCCGGTGATGCTGGTCGTCGCCTACGGCGTTGGCCGATTGTTGATGGTGGGCTTCAATGAGTTGCGCAATGCGCTGTTCGCCAAAGTTGGCCAAAACGCCGTGCGCCAACTGGCGATTGAGACCTTCGGGCACATTCACCGGCTGTCTTTGCGCTTCCACTTGCAGCGCCGAACAGGCGGCCTATCGCGCATCATTGAGCGTGGCACCAAAGGCATCGAGATCATCATCCGCTTTCTCATTCTGACGGCAGTGCCGACATTGCTTGAGTTCGCTTTGATGATTGCCATTGTCACCTACCAGTTCGACTGGACCTACTCCGGCATCGTTGTGGCCATCGTGGTGGCGTTTATCTGGTTCACCAAGGTCGCCAGCGATTGGCGGATCGCCATCCGCCGCGCGATGAACGAGGCCGATACGGATTCCAACACCAAATCCGTCGACGCCATGCTCAACTATGAGACGGTGAAGTACTTCAACAATGAAGACATGGAGGCGCGCCGCTTCGACAAGGCAATGGCCAAGTACGAAAAGGCAGCGACCCAGACCTTCACCTCCTTGGCCTGGCTCAACTTCGGCCAAACGCTCATTTTTACCCTTGGGCTCATTGCCTGCATGGTGCTATCGGCGCGCGCAGTTCAGGCCGGCACGCAGACGCTTGGCGACTTCGTGATGATCAACGCGCTGTTGCTACAGCTTTGGCAGCCGATGAACTTCCTCGGTTTCGTCTACCGCGAGATCAAACAGGGCTTGGTCGATCTGGAGACCATGTTCGACCTGCTGCGCCAGAATCCTGAGATAACCGACCGCCCCGATGCAGTGCCGCTCGCTGTGTCGGGTGGCGCGATCCGTTTTGAGGATGTGCATTTCGCTTACGATCCAGCGCGCCCTATCCTCAAAGGCATCAGCTTTGAAGTGCCCGCTGGCAAACAGGTTGCATTGGTGGGGCCGTCCGGTGCGGGCAAGTCGACCATCTCGCGGCTCCTGTACCGCTTCTACGATGTCACCGACGGGACGATCACCATTGACGGACAGGACCTGCGCGACGTTTCGCAAGCGAGCCTGCGCCACCAGATTGGCATGGTGCCGCAGGATACCGTGCTGTTTAATGACACCATCGCCTACAACATTTGTTATGGCCGCCCGTCTGCCTCGTTTGATGAGGTGAAACAAGCGGCGCGCATGGCGCAGATCGCAGAATTTATCGACCATTTGCCCGAAGGGTTTGAAACCCAAGTGGGGGAGCGTGGGCTGAAACTTTCAGGTGGTGAAAAGCAGCGCGTCGCCATCGCCCGTACGTTGTTGAAAGCGCCGCCGATCCTGATCTTGGACGAGGCGACCTCGGCGCTGGACACGCAGACGGAAAAAGAAATCCAGCAGGCTTTGGACGTGGTGTCGAAGGACCGCACGACCCTGGTCATCGCCCACCGTCTTTCCACCGTCATCGATGCCGATGAGATCATCGTTCTGAAAGCCGGTGAGATCACCGAGCGCGGCACCCACGATCAATTGCTGGCGTTGGACGGCCTTTACACCACCATGTGGAACCGTCAGCGCGAAGCCAGCGAAGCCGAACGCAAATTGGCTGAAACCCGCGCGCAAGATATCGAAGGCGTTATCGACCGAGGGCCGCGGGCAGGGGAGCCGTCACCGGCCTAGCCGCTTGGCGGCCTCGACAGGTCCACGTGAACGGGCTACCTGCCAGCCCTTCGTCCGTAGTGAAGTGTTCGCATGAGTATCGCGCAAAGCATCCGTACCACCATTCCGCCGATCAACCCGGCTGGCTACCCGTTTATCGGCCTGTTTACTGCCGCTTCGCTGGCGGCGGGTTTGCTGTCGACCAGCCTGTTTTGGATCGGTGTCGGGCTGACGATCTGGTGCATCGCCTTCTTCCGCGACCCGCAGCGTGTGACACCGGTGGACGACAGTTTGGTGATCAGCCCTGCCGACGGCCGGGTGTGTTTTGTCGGCCATCGGCGGCCGCCACCGGAGCTGGACCTCGGCGATCAGCCGATGCGCATGGTGGGCATCTTCATGAACGTCTTCGATGTGCATGTGAACCGGGCGCCAGTGTCCGCGCCCATCACCAAGGTCGCTTACAAGCCTGGGACTTTCGTCAACGCCGATCTCGACAAGGCCAGCGAAGACAATGAGCGCAACGGCTTTGTCTTTGAGACGCCACACGGACCACTGGCCGCCGTGCAGATCGCCGGTCTCGTGGCGCGCCGCATTGTCGTGTGGAGCGGTGAGGGGGATGCCGTTTCGGCTGGCGAGCGCATCGGCATGATCCGCTTTGGCAGCCGTGTGGATGTCTATCTTCCGGACAATGCCCAGGTGGACGTCGCCATGGATCAGCGCACGCTTGCAGGCGAGACCATTCTCGCCCGCTTCCCAGGGGAGGCGGTGGGCGAGCGCTTCTATCGGACAAGCTGATGGCCAAGCTGTTCCAAGATTTTGAGCCAGGCGGCAAACCCGGGTCGCGGCGTCGAAGGCGCTGGCGGCGGATCCGGCGCGTGCCGTTGCGCATGGTGCTGCCGAACATGGTGACGCTGCTGGCCCTATGTTCAGGCCTCACGGCTGTGCGTTTGGCACTCGACGACCGGCTGGAGCTTGCCATGCTGGCTATCCTACTGGCCGCTTTTTTGGATGCCATTGACGGCCGATTGGCCCGCCTTCTCAAAGGCACAAGCCGCTTCGGCGCCGAGCTGGATTCGCTGACCGACTTTGTCAACTTTGGCGTTGGACCGGCCCTCATCCTCTACCAGTCCTCCCTGTCGGAGATCGGCAATCTGGGCTGGATTGCATCGCTGCTCTACGCCATTTGCGCCGGCCTGCGCTTAGCGCGCTTCAATGCGGCGCTCGACACGGAGGGACCAGACCACAGCGCGGATTTTTTCATCGGCGTCCCGGCACCAGCTGGGGCCTTGCTGGCTTTGCTACCGATGTATTTCGCGCTTCTGGGCGGGGATTGGCTGACGGGCTCACCGGTTTTGGTTGCCGCTTACATCGTCGCCATCGGGCTGTTGATGGTGTCGTCGCTGCCGACCTTTTCCGGCAAGCGATTAGGTGCGCGCCTGCCCAAGGACAGCGTCCTGCCCCTGATGGTCGCGGGCGTCGCCGGGGTTGCGCTTCTAGCGGCTTTTACCTGGCACGTTCTGATTGCGCTTGCCTTTGCCTATTTGGCGGTTCTGCCGGTGGGCGTTTGGGCCCACAGCAAGGCGCAGGCCAATGCGGCTGACCAGTGAGTTTGTCGTCAGCGCGTTGATCCGGCGCGCCGAAGCCGACGGCGCCTATGCGGCTGTGGTGCATCGCGGCGATCCGATGGCAGGCGCGATCTTTGTTTTGGTCGATGGCTTGGAAGGCACGGTAGCGCTTTATGGGCCAGCGCCGCCGACCATGGATGATGACGCAATGCCCGCCGACGCGGCTTTGACGGGCAACCGGCTGTTCGCGGCGGTACCGCTCGATCCGCTGCCCAACCGCGAAGCTGCCGATGCGGCGATGGAGCGCGAGCGCCGGTTTGACGATGATTTGTGGTTGGTTGAAATCACCGACCGAAAGCAGCGTAGCTTCTTGCCGGTGATCGACAGCTAGACAGCCCGGCGGAAACCTTGATTGGCGAGCGTCGTGATCGACCTGGCTTTGCTTGGCGCCGGTGTGTCCATGGACGTGCCTGGGGACTCGAGCGCACGGCGCTGGGTGCTGACAACGCTTTCCTGGCGTGCGGGCTGCGTTCCCGTGCGCATGGCATCGACAATTGTTGTCGCCGTCGCAGACGGCAGCGCATTGAATCGATCCACGAGGTCGAACGTATCCATTGGCGAGCCAGACAGCCCGATCTTGCCAAGGATCAACATGCGCGCAAAGGCAGTTGAGGAAAGTCCGCTCGCCTTGGCCATCACCAGCAATGCATCGCCATCGGCTTCATCGAGCAGCCGTTCGACCATTGTGCTTTCGAGCGTCAACGTGTCGGCAAACAAGGTTGCCAGAGCCTTGGGGTCGCGCTGCTCGATCACCGTCAGGAAGGCCAGATCCGCATCATGACGGGTTGGATCAAGCGCCCGACGGGCTTCAGCCATGGTCACCGCTTTGGGTTGGTCATCGCTCAGACGATGCAAGATCGCGCGGCGACCTGCCGCGTCCAGCGTGTCAAAATCTTGTGCCGCAACCTTCGGGTCGGCGGTTGGACGCGCCTGCCCCGCCTCTGCGCTGGATGCCGTTTCATCCTCGCGAGCAAGATCGGCGGCTTGGCGTTCAATCTTGCGCTGCGCGTCGGCGTGGAAATCGGTCTGGCTGTTGGCCAGCAAGGCCTGCAAAATGGTGCCGCTGCCTTCTGCGGTGAGCAGCGCAACATGTTTGCCGTGTAGCGTATGATGACGGGCGATAAGGACGCGCATGTCCTCGTCACCGTCTTCAAGCAAGGCTGCGATGGCCTCTTCACTCAATCGATTGGCTTTGATCAGCGTTTGGGCGGCACGGCTGTTCGTGTGGGCCAAGCGGTCGCGCAAACCAACATCGACGTCTTCGCGGTTCGCAACAGCTTTCGCCAGCTGCACCAGTTCCTCTTCACTCGCCAGAGGAATGTAGCCATGAGCCAGGGCCGTGAGCCGCGCCAATTCGTCGGTCCGTCCGCGCGGCGTTAGGGCCAGCAAGGTTGAAACCGCACCCAGCAGTTTTGAGCCGACCATAGATGGCGCTATCGGGTCATCGGCTTGCGTTTCTGGTGATGGCGCTGTGTCACCTTGGTCCACGCGTGGCGGCCCGCTGTCCGTGCTGTCTTCCAGCAAATTTGAATTGGAAAGGCCCCAAAACACCGGAAGGTTCGCCATTATTCAGTCCCAAAAATTGCGTGCTCCACACCCTCTAGGCTTATGGGCGATCACTGTTAGCAAAAGATTAACCTTGCCCACCTGTTAATGGCTCGCGCTGGGGCAATGGTCGAAACCGATTCGACGGATTGCCCAGGCTGATGGGTATGGACCGGTCAAGGCGATTGAAGGACGTGGATAGGTAACGGATGTCATGAACAATGACACCACATCGCAGGGTAAAGGGCGCGGTCGTCGTCGAACCAAGCCAGCCAAGCCACGATCGACGGTCACGCGAAGCCTGGCCGACATGACCGGTAATATCATACCTCTATATCGCGAATTTCGTGCCTCTCCTGAGCGGAGCCATTTTCCAAAAGGCCATGTCGCAGACATTGTGTTGTTCACGGGCGTGCAAATTGTGCGCAGCGGCACCGAAGGGTGAGCGTCGCATCAATCCAAGCACGCTGGTCGCACCTAGTTGGCATCCTCGTCTTGATGCTGGCGGTCAGCGGCTGCGCGCATCGTGGTGACTTTGGCCGCGAGCGTCCAAATGCCTTCACCGACACGCTGCTCGCTGTCGGTATGGTGTCCACCCATGGCTACAACCAGGATATTTGGGATTTCGCGCTCACCGACGATGAGCGCACCATGCGTGACCTTGGATGGACCCTTATGGTTCCAACCCACACAGAAGATTGGATCGGTTACACCCTGGCCATGGTGCAGAACGCCGACCTGGATGAGCAGTTCAATTTGGAGGATGATCCAGGTCGCTACAGCATGATGCTGTCGGGGACGCGCTACCGGTCAAGTGACGCGCGCTATGCCCGCATCCAAGACGATGCCGCCAAGGACATGGCCGCTATCGGCCCATTCATGACCCTGGCCCAAGAGGTGCGTGTAGCTGATCAACAACGGATCATCGCCGCACAGTCGTTGCCAGACATCACGCCGGACGAGATGTCGGCCACCTATTATCGTGTTGCCTCCAACCACCGGCATATCGAGCGGGTGAAACGCGCGATACAATTTCGGCTTTATGCCTATCGCTATGCCGTTGATCGCCTGATGATCCAAACGCCATCACGCCAAGCCAATGCGACAATTGAGCGTCTGCACGCGTTGGAAGTGGTTATTGAGAACGCGTTGGAAAGCGACAGTCCCATCGATCTTTCCAGTCAAATGCAACAACCAGCAACACTAATTTAGCAGCGATTAAGCCTGGCCTATTCGTCTTGAGCGCCCGGCGACAGCCCGTCTGGGCGTGCGACCGGTTGCGGCACTTCAGGCGGGCCAGACGGCGCACGCGGTCGACCATTCTGACCGTTCTCCTCCGCATCTTGATTGGGATCGGCAAAGGTAAAGGTTGCCAAGGAACATTCCACCTCGCTCAACGCGTCGCGTAGGGCCGGGCGGAGCGCTGTGTAAGTTGCCAACCCACTGATGCGCACGACACCCAGAGGGCCGTCCATCTCCACCACAAGTGCTTCTTGTGGCAATTGTGCGCCAGCCTCTGCCAAGTCGCGCGCCAGCGCCGGGCGCATGACCAACAATTCCAATCCGCCGCCGGTGGCAGCATTGTGGTTCACGGAGCCGACAACCAACCCGCTCAGCGTGTGCACGGACATCGACCAGAAGGGCACATCAAGGCTGCCGGTGACGCGAACCGCACCATCGCGCAGGTCAAAACTGCAATAAACGCTATCGGTCCTGTTGTCGGCAAAGCTGAACTCCGGTCTCGCCTCACCGCCTTGCCCAGTGTAGAGGCGCGGCGTGGCATCGTTCGCGGGAATAATGTCTTCAATCAACACACCGCGACCAATGGAAGGCAGCGCGAAGACGATCAAGAGATGTACAACCATGGTGGCGAGCAAGGTCAGCCCAATCCACAAAGCCAAGGCGCTGGATATCCGGCGCAGAGACCAATGGCGCCGTTTGGACGGTAGCAGGAAATCGAGGTCGGTCGTCATCACCCACACTCCGGCAATGTCTGACCGACCGCCAGCGCTGGCAAAGCAGCGGCACCACTTTCAGGAACACTGGAAATGGCTCCGTCATAGACATGCAAAACCAGCCCGATGGGTGCCTGCGAGCGAAGAAGGAGCGTGTTGGGCGTTCGCGGTTGCGGCCCAATCGTCAGTGAAAAGGTGCCGTCGGCGTTGTAGACGATGTCTTGGCTGTGCAGCGTGAAGCCGTCGCTCAGCGGATCAGGCGAGATAGCGGCTCCGCTGGGCTGGGATAGTGACAACGTCCACAACCGGGCAATTTCGACCCGCCCACGAACGGTGATTGAGCAACTGGGTATCAGGTCCCGCCCATCGGAACTTTTTAGGGCAACAAAGCGCATGCCTTCGGCACTGCCAGGTGGAAGCTGTCCGGAAGAAGCGATAAAGGCGTGCGCATAAGGGTCGGCCGAAGCATCACCCACCGCACGGACGGCCTCCCAGGGGCCGATGGACAGCATGCCGGTGGGGCGCAAGGTTTGCGTCACATAGATAGCGCTGACCGCACCCGCTATGACGGCCGACAAAGTCATAGATAAGAGCCACAACAAACGTGCCATGGAAGTGCGAGAAGCTCGTCAGCGTGCTGCCTCGGCATCCGATACGATGCCGGGCGAAAGCGGGGAATCGAATGTGCCCAAGGCATCGATGGCGAATGATGAGCGCAGTTCACGTGTGTTGGTTGGATCAAACCGGTTGGCCAAACCTTGCAGGGTGTTGGCCAAGCCCTCGCTGAAATCTCCGGCGATATTCTCGTCTTCGTCGATCGTCTCTCGGGCCGTTACCAATTCGACATCATCGCGTACTTCTTCGTCCACACCTGGCAGCAGCGGCGCTGTCGTGTCGCGGTGGGCAAGTTCCATAATGGCTTGCCAGGTCATGGCCGGCAGGCGTCCGCCGGTGAGGTTATTGGTCGAGGTGAAGTCATCATTACCGTACCAAACACTGGCGGTGTAACGACCCGTATAACCGATGAACCAGGCGTCGCGATAAGCTTGGGTGGTGCCGGTTTTGCCAGCCGCAGAAATGCCAGGCAGCTGTGCGCGCCGCGCGGTACCTGCTTCGATAACCTGGTTCAGCATGCGGTTCATGCCGCCAACGGCCTCGGCCGATAGAATGCGTGGCTGCGACGGGCCATCAACGAGGCGATCATAAACCACTTCGCCGGCCAGGGTGCGCATCTCCATCACGGCATAACCGCTTGTGCGGTAGCCGCCATTGGCCAACGAGGCGTAAGCACTGGCCATGTCGAGCGGGGTCACCTCGGCGACGCCAAGCGGTAGCGGCCGGGTGATGGGAAGTTCCGAGCGTATGCCCATGGCGTAGGCGGTTTCCACGATCAGGTCACGGCCCATCGCTTGAGCCAGGCGCACCGGGATGGTGTTGATCGAGCGGGCCAGCGCCGTTGTCAGCGTTACGCGTCCGCGATAGCTACGGCCATAGTTGCGCGGGCTCCAGCCGCCGATGTTGATCGGGGCATCGACGACGATGGAATTGGGTGTGTAACCATTCTCCAGCGCCGTTGCGTAGACGAACACTTTAAAGGAAGAGCCTGGCTGACGCAGGGCGTGCACAGCACGATTGAACTGGCTTTGGCCATAATCGCGGCCACCCACCATGGCGCGCACCGCGCCATCATTTTCCATCAGCACGGCAGCAGCTTGGCGCACCCGATAGGCGCGGCCAGACTCTGTGAGGTTGCTCAGCACCGCCCGTTCGGTCCCCGATTGCAGACGCGGGTCAAGCGTGGTGCGCACGATGAGCACGCGCTCGCCTGGTGGCGCAATCTCGCGAACCTCCTCGAACACCCAATCAAGGAAGAAATTCGGGGCAGCCAGCGCATCGCGTGGCACCGCCGAGGCCGGATTGAGCCGCGCAAACAACACCTGGCCTTCGGTCAAGAAGCCCGCTTCCACCATGTTCGACAGGACCTCGGCTGCACGCAGGCGAGCGGCAGCCAGGTTGACGTGTGGCGCAAAGCCGGCCGGTGCTTTGTAGAGCCCGGCCAACATGGCCGATTCTGCCAAAGTCAGATCACGCACATCCTTGTCGAAGTAAAAGTCCGCTGCCGCCACGACACCGAAGGCGCCGCCACCCATATAGGCACGGTCGAGATAGAGCTTGAGGATATCGTCTTTGGTGAGATTGATCTCCAGCCACAAGGCAAGGAACGCCTCGGTGATCTTGCGCATCAAGGTGCGCTCGTTGGTTAGGAAGAGGTTCTTGGCAAGCTGCTGGGTGATCGACGAGCCGCCTTGGACGACATCTTGCGCTCGAACATTCTCCAAAAGCGCCCGTGTTGTGCCGATAAAATCGATGCCGAAGTGCACGTAGAAGCGCCGGTCTTCGGTGGCCAGGGTCGCTTGGATCAAGTGGTCCGGCATCTCTTCGAGCGGCACACTGTCGTCTTGGCGAACACCGCGGTTGCCGATTGCCTCGCCGTAGCGGTCAAGGATGGTGATGGCGTATGTGCTCTGTTCACGCCAGTCAGCCGATATTTTGTCGAACGCTGGCAGTGCCAGAATCAGGGCGAGGATCGCTCCTAACGTGCCGAAGGTGGCTGTCTCATCGAGTATTTCGACAGCCATCCGTTTCAGGCCGCGCACCCGAAAACGGTCGAAAAAGCGTCTGATCGCCGACAGCCCCTCGCTGAACGTCCGCCCGGCAACGAACAGAGCCGTATCGAGCGCTGCGTCGATTTCAATCGGCCGCGGCATGTCATCGCCAAACACGTGGGTTTCACGCTTGTTTTTGGAAGAACGTGGGTCGTGTGACTCGGCCATGGGTTCTGTTCAAAAGCTGTTTCGTGTCCGAGCGCCGTTTGGCAAACAGGCTCGACGGGGGAATCATGGCGTAGGTAGGAACGCCGTTACCAACGTTTTAAGCCCGTCGAGCGATTGTCGCCAGACATCAATGTGTGAAAAGATGAACTTGATTGCGCCCTGTGGCACTTTAGCCAAGCTTTTGCGACCGTGAACGACCCATTTTCCCAAACTCAGCCCTTCTGGGAGACCAAATCGCTCGACGAGATGTCGCCGTCCGAGTGGGAAAGCCTGTGTGATGGTTGCGGTCGCTGCTGTTTGTCGAAACTGGAAGATATCGACACTGGGGCGATCGCCTTTACCTGTGTCAGTTGCACGCTCTTGGACCGTGAAACCGCGCGTTGTACCGACTATCCCAACCGGTTCCGCAAGGTGCCCGACTGCCTGGCCATCACGCCAGAAATGGCCCGCAAATCGGCCTGGCTGCCGCCGACTTGCGCCTATGTGCGCCTGGCCGAGGGTAAGGGGCTGGCATGGTGGCATCCGCTGATCTCGGGAACGCCTGAAACCGTCGTTGAGGCCGGCGTCTCGGTTGCTGGGCGCGTGATAAGCGAAGATGGCCTGTGCGCAGATGATTTGCAGGCCTATATCGTCAACTGGCCGGATGAGGGTCCGGGTGATAATTCCTAAGATAGGAAAAAAGTCCTTGACACAGCGCGCGGTGTTCGGTTACAAATCGGGCACACTCGCACAATTGGGTCAAAGCAAGGCTCAATAATGCACGGTCCACCTTCCGTGGACACACCTCGTCTCCGACAGTGTTAGCCCTTTACTCCAAGCATGGTTCGCTTGGCCCGTCTGGCTTGCCATTTGGCACCAGCGGCGCCCAGCGCATGGTGGTTCTATGCCTGATCATGATGACCCAGCCCTTTTTGTCGACTGGAATGCCGTGCGCGCGGCACACGCTTCAAGTGCGATGACGATCGAAGAGATCACCGACCATTTCGGCATCAGCAAAGACCGGCTTTATCGCCGTGCCAAGGCCGAAGGATGGCCCTCGCGCAACGAACTTGCCAGCGAAATGCGCACGCGCGCCGCCAGGCCCGAACCACCGACGACGCCCGTTGAAAAACGCGCGGCATTGGCGGCGCGTCTGTTTCACGCGCTCGAAGAGCGCATTTTGGCCATCGAAGAAGAAGCGCTCGTGCACGATGCCGCGCATGGCGAGCGCGATGCCAAAGCGCTGACGGCCATGGCGCGGGCGCTCGATATGCTCGGCGACATGCTGGAGGCCACCGACACCGCACATCCGCAAACTGAAAGCCCGCACGAAGAGATTGACGCCGATGAGTTTCGCCAACTCCTTACGGACCGCCTTGATCGCCTGTGCCAAGTCGGGGAGGGCGCATGACTTCTCCCAGCTGCTAAGCGACGCAGCGGTTGTACGGTTGTGTTTCGACTGGGACAGTTGGGCAAGGCCGGATCAACGCCCACCGCTCAAACCATGGACGACATGGATGCTGATGGGCGGGCGCGGCTGCGGCAAGACACGCGCCGGCGCCGAATGGGTGCGTGGCGCCCTTGAAGGGCGCGCCCGCTACGCATTGGAACCGCTGGGCCATATTGCCTTGGTCGGCGAAACCTTTGCCGATGCGCGCGAGGTGATGGTTGACGGCGTGTCGGGGTTGCGCGCCATTGCGCCGCCCTGGGACCGCCCCCGCTATGAGGCAACCCGCCGCCGCCTGCTTTGGGATAATGGTGCGATTGCGCAGCTGTTCTCCGCCGAAGACCCGGAGGCACTGCGCGGGCCGCAATTTGATGGTGCATGGTGCGATGAGGCCGGCAAGTGGCGCTACGGGGTCGAAGCCTTCGACCAACTGACGTTCGGCTTGCGTCTCGGCCAACACCCACGTTGCGTGGTGACAACAACACCGCGCAACACAGCATTGGTGAAGCGACTTGTCGCTGAGCCAACATGTGTTGTGTCGCATGCCTCGACCCACGCCAACCGCGCATTTCTGTCGGAAGGGTTTGTTCAGCGCTTGGAGGACGGCTACAGCGGATCGCGGCTCTACCGCCAAGAGGTGGCGGGTGAATTGATCGCCGATCGGGCCGACAGCCTTTGGAAACGCGCTGACATAGACCAAAACCGCTTGGCCGCGACGCCGCAGGTAAGCCGCATCGTTGTGGCCGTGGACCCGCCGGCATCGTCTCACGCCAAGTCCAATGCCTGCGGATTGGTGGCCTGCGCGGCGATGGATGATGGGCATATAGCCGTTTTGGCAGACGCAACCGTGCAAGCTGCCAAGCCAGAGGTTTGGGCCGCCAAGGCCATTGAACTTTATGCCCGCTTGGACGCCGATCTGATTGTCGCCGAGGCCAATCAGGGCGGCGATATGGTGCGCTCGGTTTTGCAGCAAGCCGATGGCGATGTGCCGGTGAAATTGGTGCATGCCAAGCGCGGCAAGTGGCTGCGCGCCGAGCCGATAGCTTACCTCTACGCGCAGGCCCGCGTGCATCATGTGGGTGCGTTTGCCGCGCTGGAAGATGAAATGCTGGATTTTGGCCCCAACGGTCTATCGACCCCGGGCCTATCGCCTGACCGGCTCGATGCGCTGGTTTGGGCGATCACGGAACTGTCGGGCCCGAACCAAGCTGCGCCGCGGCTTCGCAATTTGGCCTGACCCTAACCCTATCAAAGGAGACTGCGATGTTTCGCAAGCGCCAGGCGGGCAATCCGTCAGCGATCAATCCCGCACGCCCTGTCGGGCCGACAGAGGTTCGCGCGGCTGACGGTACGGTGCCGCATCTGCCGCTCTTTCAGCTCCATTCCCCTGGGACGCCGATCTGGTCAGACACCGGCTATGGCAATCTTGCGCGCAATGCTTATTGCCGCAATCCCATCGCCTTTCGGGCGGTGCGCTTGATCAGCGAAGCTGCGGCAACCACGCATCTCGTTTTGCGTTCTGGCTCGCGTGAATATGTCGATCACTGGCTTCTCGACTTGCTGTCGAAGCCCGGCCAACACCTGTCAAAAACAACCCTGTTTGAAACGCTCACGGCCCACCTTCTTCTCGAAGGCAATGCCTACCTTCTGGCTTCCTTTGTCGACGGCAAACCGACCTCGCTGTTTCCGCTGAGACCAGACCGGGTGCGCGTCAAAGCGGGCGCCGATGGCTGGCCGATAGGCTATACCTATGCTGCCGGGCAAAAAACGATTGCGCTCAACCCAGATGCGCAAACCGGCCTCATGCCGTTGGCCCATATCCGATTGTTCCACCCCCTGGACGACCATTATGGCCTGGGATGCTTGGAGCCGGCGCGCAACGCGCTCGACTTGCACCAAGGTGCCAGCGACTGGAACAAGGCCTTGCTCGACAATGCAGCGCGGCCGTCCGGCGCGCTCGTATATTCCGGCGCCAATGGCCAGCTGGATGGGGAGACCTTTGAACGCCTGAAAGCCGAGTTGGAATCGACCTATCAAGGCGAAGCCAATGCCGGGCGTCCTTTGCTGCTCGAAGGCGGGCTGGATTGGCGCCCCATGTCGATGACGCCCAAGGATATGGATTTCCAAGAGGCGCGCCATGGGGCAATGCGCGAGATCGCCTTGGCCTTTGGTGTGCCGCCATTGCTGCTTGGGCTGCCGGGTGACAACACCTACGCCAACTATGCCGAGGCACAGCGAGCCCTTTGGCGCCAGACGATCCTGCCTCTGGTTGGCAAACTGCTTGATGGGATAACCCATTGGCTGGCACCGCTTTCGCCCGATGAACCGTTGCAGCTTTCGGTCGATTTGGATGCCATCGAAGCGCTGTCAACCGAACGCGAGGCGCTTTGGCGTCGCGTCGGCGAGGCGTCTTTTCTGAGCGATGATGAAAAGCGCTTGGCGGTTGGGTACGGCCGCCGCACCCACGAGCGCATCCATGATTGAGACCCTGACCGCGCCGATCCTTACACGCGGCGACATTGGGCATGTCGCCCTTCTTTTGTGGGCGATCAGTGCGTCGGCCTTGGCGCTCGTGCTGCTGCGCGAACTCGCCCGCACATCCAGTCGATTTGAAGCCTTCGTGATGGCCATCGCCCGCCTCAATGCGCTGCTAGCCACCGACCAAGACCGTCCATCGAACAAACCAACGCAAGAGAGAACTCCATGGTGAAACGCACACGAGTTGGCGCAACCAAGCCACGTCATCGAGCCAAGGCGAAGGCGCCAACAGGCATACGCGCAACGATCCTGCCGGGCCATGGCCCAGGCGACACGGTGGTGATCGACGCGCTGTTCAATGCCTTCGCCCACAATTTGGCGCGCAAACTCGCCGATCGCCAACCGCCACGGTCAATGGAGCGCGCATCTGGTGCGCCGGCCAAGGGAGAAGGCCCGTGACCAACCGAGATGATGCCAATCCCGCGACCCCTTTTGGCTTTGTCGGGTATGCGAGCCTGTTCAACATCCCCGATCTGTCGGGCGACCGGGTCATGATGGGCGCTTTTCAGCGTTCACTGCGCCACCGCGGACCCTCAGGCGTGCGCATGTTGTGGAACCATGATCCGGCGGAACCAATAGGCATTTGGACCGATATTCACGAGGACGGCCAGGGCTTGCGGGTTCAGGGCCGCCTGACAGCCAATGTTGATCGCTCCAACGCACTGGCCGCTTTGATTGCGGACGGTGCTGTCGACGGCCTGTCGATCGGCTTTCACACCGTCCAATCCGATAAACCCGCTGGCGGTCCCGGTCGGCGGCTTGTTGAAGTCGACCTTTGGGAGATCTCGCTCGTTGCGTTCCCCATGCAGACCGGCGCGCGCATCGATTGCTGACCACCCTGGTGCGGCCAACGTTTGGTTCGTCACCTCGACGCCGCATCGCGCGGCACCCCGCAGCCTAGTAGCCACCTTAGAAGGACATTCCCATGACCAGACCAACACCCGCGCGCGCTTCCGCGCCCGACCGCGAAATCAAAGCGCAGACGGTGCCAACAGGCGATGCAGCCAATGAGAAAGAGATTGTGGCTTCCATGATGGAAGCCTTTTCAGCTTACCGCGAAACCAATGATGCGCGATTGGATGCCATCGAAAAACACGGCGTGGCCGATCCGCTCGTGGCCGACAAATTGGCGCGTATCGACGCCGCTCTAGATGCTAAGAGCGATACGCTGAACCGTGTGACGGCGACCGGCCCGCGCCCTTATCTCGAAACCGCCAGCGCCGAGACAACCCGCACCGATCACCAACGCGCCTTTGAAGCTTATGTGCGCCAAGGCGCGGCGACGGCCTTACAAACCAAGGCGATGCAATCGGGTACTGATGCCGATGGCGGCTATTTGGTGCCGCAGGAATCGGAAAGCACGATCGGTGATGCGCTTGCTGCTTTGTCGCCGATGCGCACCATCGCCACCGTCCGGCAAGTATCCTCTACAGTGTTCCGCAAGCCGGTGACGACCACCGGTTTTGCCGCAGGCTGGGTCGCTGAGAACGCTGCGCGCCCCGAAACCGGCTCGGTGGTTCTGTCGGAAATACCATTCCCCACTATGGAGCTCTACGCCATGCCGGCGGCGACGGCGACGCTGCTCGATGATGCGGCGGTCGACATCGATGTCTGGCTCGCCGGCGAGGTCGATGCGGCCTTCGCGCAGCAGGAATCGACGGCTTTCGTCAATGGCAATGGCACCACGCAGCCGCTTGGCTTCCTCACCGCGCCCACCGTTGCAGAAAGCGCCTGGGCATGGGGCAGCCTGGGAAGAATTGCGACTGGCGTGAACGGAGACTTCCCGACGACCGATCCCTCTGAGGTGCTTATTGATCTGGTCTATGCGCTCAAAAGCACCTACCGCCAAAACGGCACCTTTGTGATGAACCGTTCAACCCAAGCGGCTTTGCGCAAGATGCGCGATGCCGACGGCAATTACATTTGGACGCCGCCTGCAGCTGCGGGCGTCAAGGCCACGTTGCTCGGCTTCCCAGTCGTGGAGATGGAAGACATGGACTCCATCGCCAACGGCGCCAAAGCCATTGCCTTTGGCGATTTCCGCCGTGGCTATCTGGTCGTTGACCGCGTTGGCGTGCGTCTTCTGCGCGATCCCTACAGCTCCAAGCCATACGTCTTGTTCTATGTCACCAAACGCGTTGGCGGCGGGGTGCAGGATTTCGATGCCATCAAACTGCTGAGTTTCTCGACGGCGTAAGCCTCCCACGCCTGTCTGAGACGCGCAAACGACCCGCCAGCTGGACCGCTTCCCAGCACCTTTGGCGGGTCGTTTGCGTTTGACCTGTCCTCTAAATGGAGTGCCCATCCATGACGCTGGTGCAACTGACCAGTCCTGCGCTTGAGCCGGTGAGCCTTGCCGAGTTCAAGGCCCATGCTCGCATCGATGCCGACACGGAAGATACGCTGTTGGCCGCAATGTTGCTGGCCGCGCGGGCGCATATTGAAACACTCTCCGGTAAAGTTCTCATCACCCAAACCTGGCGCTTGATCGCCGATGAGGTGCCAAGCGACGGGCGCATGGCGCTGTTGGTGCGTCCGGTTCAATCGATCGATAGCGTGGTGGTCTATGACGCCGCCGCAACCGCCACCAACCTGTTGCCCGAAGATTGGCTTGCCGACCTTGGCGGGCGTTGGCCGAGGCTCTTACTGCGCCGTCCTGCGGCCACACGCATGCGCGCTATGAACGGCATCGAGATCGATGTCACCGCTGGCTACGGCAACACCAGCCTGGATGTTCCCTCAGTCCTACGCCATGCGATCTTGATGCTCGCCGCCCATTGGTACGCTCACCGGGCAACGGGCTTCGATTTCACCAGCGCGGGCGAGCCTGATGGCTTGTTCGATTTGATCGAACCGTTTCGTGAGGTTCACCTGTGAGCCCCCGCCACGCCAGCGATCCCGGCGCGCGTGATATCCGGATGCGCGTTCTGGAACCCGTCAGCACGCCCGACGGTATGGCTGGCAAGACCACCATCTTCACCTATCGCCGTTCGGTATGGGCCCAGTTCTCGCCTGACGCACCGACCGCCCATACACACAGCCCGATCACCGACGCCCGCGCCGCCGGAACGGTCCGCATGGCCATTGGCCTTGCCCCGCCGACAGGGTGGCGGCTCGATTGGACAGTGCTCGGCGGTCAACGCACCCTTGAGGTTCAGGCTGTCCAGCGCGGCACAAGTGCAGATCCATTCGACCTGTGCTCAGTGCGCGAGGTGACCCGATGAGCGGGTCGATAACTGGCGAGGTGGTCACGGCCTTTGTCGTCGCTTTGTCCAGCCAACCAGCGCTTGCAACATTCACGCTGACCGACCGCCCGGCCAAGATTGGGTCGCTGCCATCGCTGCGCCTATCGGTCGAGCGCCAAGAGCCGTGGGAGACGAGCTCTTCCCTAGGGTGTTCGATAACCCTTTCGCTCGACCTGGTCAGTCAAACCGGCAGCTTCGAAACCCTGCACGATGCGGCCGATGCCGTGGCGCAGGCGCTCAAACCGCCACCCACCCTAACAAGCGCCACCATCGTCGCGGCGCAACTCTCCAAACTGCGCTTTCACCACACGCCGCGCCACGATCTGGAGCGCGCGACACTCGGCGTCACGCTTCTCATTGATCGCGGTGACACCGTCTAGAGCGAGCTCCGTCTAGCTTCCCTGTGAGGTCCCATGACATCCCAACCCGGCCAAGACTTGCTGTTGAAAGTTCACAACAGCCAAACGACCCAATTTGAAACCGTGGGCGGCCTGAGGGCGCGCTCCTTTGGACTGGTGCAAGAACTGGTCAATGTCACCCACAATGACAGCCCAGGGCGCTGGCGCGAACTGCTTGGCGGTGCGGGCCTGCGCCACGGCAAGATTTCCGGCTCAGGTCTGTTTCGCAACGCCCAGTCAGACACCCGAGTGCGAACCCTTTTTTTCGACGGTGCCTTGGCCGACTGGCAGATCATCATGCCGCAGGCGGGCACCTTGCAAGGCCCATTCCTCGTCACCGCACTGGATTACGCAGGGCGCCACGATGATGCGATGACCTTTGACATGACGCTGTAATCGGCCGGCGCCATCGCCTTTACGCCTCTCGTGTGATGGCCAATCCTTATCGCGGCGAGATTGCCGTCTCAGTGGATGGCCAGAGCCACACCTTGCGGTTGACACTCGGTGCGCTGGCCCACCTTGAGCAACAGTTGGGTGTTGACGACTTGTCGGCACTGTTCTCGCGGATGCTGCGCGGCCCGCACAGTACCCACCAGGTGGAGGCCGTGCTCACCCAGGCTTTGCTGCCCACCGTATCACCAGACAGAGCTGCCGTGTTGGTGACCAACCTAGTCGCGAGCCAGCAAGCTGCCTCAACCTATGTCCGGCTGATGCGCGCCAGCTTCGCACCCAACCGTCGATCAAGCGGGGCTCCATGACCCTCGATGATCTGGTGTGTTGGTTGATCCGAAACCGCTTCGCAACGTTGGAGAGCGCTTGGGATCTCACCCTGTCCGATATCCGCCGCGCCATAGAACTTGCCCATCCACCGGGCGCAGCGACACCGCCATCACGCGATGATTTGGCGGTCTTGATGCGCACCTTCCCCGATAACTTCGATACCTTGGAGCCTCCTCATGGCCGATCCAGATGAAGATGCCCGTGCGCTCACCGACAGTCTGCATGAAGAACTGGCCGACTTGCGCCAAGATCTGACCAACCTATCCGGTGAACTGGCAGAAGACTTGGCCCGTGCAATCGTCAACGGCAAAGAGCTGGACGGGCTGCTCCAGGCCCTCATTCTCAGACAATCCAACAGCATCCTATCGTCTTCAATGGACCAAGCGTTTGGCTTGGTCGGTGATGTGGGCGCGTCGGTGGTCGGCTCAGCACTGGGGGCAATCACAGATGGCGTGTCCAACATCTTCAACGTCAATGTGGCAGCTCCCAATCCTGCGTCATTCCGCAGCTCGGAAACCCAACTTGCGGCATCCCTGTCGCGTGCTGTCGCGCGCGGCCAACGTGGTTTGTGAGGTTAGACGATGAGCACCATCCCTGGGTTCCACGATGTGGTTTTTCCTGTGCCAGTCGCCCGTGGCGCGCGTGTCACAACCCATCGTCAGACCGATATTGTAACGCTTGGTTCTGGCTTTGAGGAGCGCAACGCCCGCTGGCGCTATGCCAAGCGCAGCTATGACGCCGGCGGGGGTGTGCGCTCAGCGGACGATCTGGCCCGCATCCAAGCCTTTTACGAAGCAAGGCAGGGCCAGCTATATGCGTTTCGCTTTCGCGATCCGCTTGACCATGCGTCCTGCGCCCCTGGTCAAGTGCCTGCCGCGACCGATCAGACGATCGGTACCGGCGATGGCCTAACGACGACCTTTGGGCTGACCAAAGCCTATGATGGCTCTGTCCCAGCCCGCCCTATCCGCTTGCCAGTCTCCGGCTCGGTGGTGGTCGCCGTCGATGGCCTCACGGTGACCGACCTCACCGTTGATCTGCTACGCGGCACGGTGACATTCGGTTCCGCGTCGATCCCAGCGCACGGCACGACCATAACGGCAGGTTACCTTTTTGATGTGCCCTGCCGGTTCGATACGGCGACCTTGGACATCGACCTGATCGCATTCAAAGCTGGGTCTGTGCCGACGATTGCGCTGAAAGAGGTCTTCCTGAAGGAGCCTATCAGTGCGTAACCTTTCCCCCGATCTGGCGTCATCACTTTCGAGCGGCTGCACGACATTGGCGCGCTGCCTGAGGCTCACCTGTACCGATGGCACCGTGCTTGGTTTCACCGATCACGACGCCCCGCTCACCGTGGATGGGTCGCTGTTCCAACCCGCTGATGGATTTCAGGCGAGCGAAGAAAGCTCCGCCCTCGGCCCGTCGATCGGAGAGTGGGATTTGACCGCCGCTTTGACCGACGAAAGGCTGCGCCAGGAGGATCTGCTCGCCGGAAAGTTCGATGGTGCGCATATCCAAACCCTTTTTGGTGGATTGGTCCAACCCGAGCGCCTTTCACCAGGTGTCCACTGGAAGTTTGGGCGAAGTATCGAGCCGCGATGGTGCTTTCCATGCCGAGGTGCGTGGGCCGTTCGCCGGTTTTGACCGCGTGCGAGGCCGTGTTTTCTCTGCCCGATGTGACGCCAATCTGGGTGACGCGCGGTGTGGCGTTGACCTCCAAAACGCAGCCTATAGGCGCGCCGCGACCATCAGCGCAGTGTTGGCCGATAACCGCTTTCTCTTGCCGGTTTCGCCAAGTCACCAGGCTGGTCTGTTCGGTGGCGGAACCTGCCTGCTGCCAGGCGGTGCATCTTTGTTGATCAAGGCCCATCGCGAGGATGGAACAGATGCGGAAATCACACTTTGGCGCAGTCCAGATGACCCACTGCTTGTCGGACAGAGCGTCACTCTGACGGCAGGGTGCGACAAGAGCTTTGCAACCTGCCAAGCCGTGTTCGGCAATGCGACGCGGTTTTGTGGGTTCCCACATATGCCGGGTGATGACTTCGCGCTGTCCTACCCCTCGCGCAGTGATGGCAATCTGGATGGCGAAAGCCGCCAATCTTGACGGGCGAAGAGCAGCGTGCGGCCATCGTCGCCGAAGCCACCCGTTGGGTCGGCACGCCCTACTGCCATCAAGCTTCCCGCCGCGGCGTCGGCGCTGACTGTTTGGGGCTCATTATCGGCGTGTGGAACGCGTTGGCGGATACCCCGTTGGAACTGACGCGCCAGGATCGAAAATCTTGGGCGCAGCATGCCGAGGGTGAGCCGCTGATCGCTGGGCTGCGCCAATTTCTGCAACCCGTAGCGCCCGCCAACGCGCAGCCGGGCGACATCCTGGCGCTACGCTGGCGGCGTCAATGGCCAGCCTCGCACCTGGCGATCAAGATGCCACAGGCGACCATTATCCATGCGTACGAAGGCGGCCAAGTGGTGCACTCCAACCTCGCGCCCTGGGCCCACCATGTGGCGGTCGCCTTTGCCTTCCCGACCTTTGACGCGGCTTAGATACATCAACAGAGGTACCCATGGCGACACTCGTTCTCAGCACGGTTGGCGGCGCTGTCGGCACCCCATCGGTGGCGTCCTGGGTCGGGCGCTTGGCGCTTTTGCTGGCAACTCGATCGACCAACACTTGTTTGGCTCGGATACCCATCGTGAAGGTCCAAGACTGCAAAACCTCGAGGTCCAGGCGTCCAGCGAAGGGGCGACGGTTCCTCTAACGTTTGGCCGCACGCGGCTCTCAGGCCAGATTATCTGGGCGACCAATTATGAGGAGGTCGTGACCACCACGCGCCATAAAACCGGTGGCAAGGGCGGTGGGCCCAAGCACACCAGCTCGAGCTACAGCTATTTTGCCAACATCGCGGTTGGCCTGTGTGAGGGCCCTATCGCAGGCATTGCCCGGGTTTGGGCTGATGGCAAAATTGTTGATCTCAACACCGTTACCATGCGCGTCCACAAAGGCGATGCTGGCCAGATGCCCGACCCGCTGATCAGCGCTAAGGAAGGAACCGCACCGGCTTTTCAGGGCACCGCCTATGTGGTTTTCGAACGCCTACCATTGGAGCCCTATGGCAATCGGCTCCCGCAGCTTTCCTTCGAGGTGCTTCGTCCCAGTAACGGATTGGAATCGCGTGTTCGCGCGGTGACTGTCATCCCTGGCGCGACCGAATTTGGCTACCACCCTGAGCCGGTTGTGCGCATCACCGGGCCCGGCGCCACGCAGCCGGAAAACACCCATGACCCTGCCGCTCCCACGGATTGGCATGCCTCCATCAACGAATTGCAGGCGCTATGCCCGAACCTTGAACGGGTGGCGCTGGTCGTCTCCTGGTTCGGCACCTCGCTTGACGCGGCTCAATGTATCATCGAACCGCGCGTCGAGAGCAGTTCCAAGGTGACCTCCGTACCTTGGACAGTTGCAGGGCTCACGCGTGCCAGCGCCAATCCGGTATCGCAGCATGAGGGTGTGCCGGCTTTCGGGTCCTCGCCGAGCGATGCCAGCATCGTCGCCGCGATCCAAGATCTGAAAGCGCGCGGTCTTAAGGTGACGCTTCTGCCCTTCTTGATGATGGATGTTCCCACAGGCAACAGTTTGCCCGATCCTTGGACCGGCGGCCCGAGCCAACCCGCCTACCCCTGGCGGGGGCGCATCACGGTATCGCCCGCGCCGGGACAGGCTGGCACCATCGACGCAACAGCCGCGGCGCGTGCCGCCATTGCGGCGTTTGTTGGCACATCCACACCCGGTCCGGCGGAATGGTCGTTCCGCCGTTTCATCCTGCATATGGCCGATCTGGCGGTGCAAGCGGGCGGTGTCGATGCTTTTCTGCTTTGTTCCGAATTGCGCGGGCTGACCCGTGTGCGCGATGACCAAGGCGCCTATCCTTTTGTCGATGCTTTGGTCGACCTCGCGGCGGATGTGCGCACCCGCCTTGGAGCGGGAACCATCCTGACCTACGGCGCAGACTGGTCGGAGTACACCAATCATCAGCCCGCCGACGGATCAGGCGACGTTATCTTCCACCTGGACCCCCTATGGGCATCGCCCAATATCGACGTGATCGGCATCGATCAGTACCAGCCAATCACCGATTGGCGCTACACGCAGGGCCATCGCGATGAGACACTCGGCGACGGTCCCCATGACCGTTCCGTTATCCTGGCGGGACTGACGGGCGGCGAGAACTTTGACTGGTACTATGCCAGCGAAACAGACCGAGTGACCCAGACCCGCACCACCATCAGCGACGGCGCCTATGGCGAGCCTTGGGTTTACAGAACCAACGATCTGATCGGCTGGTGGAGCCAACCGCACCACAACCGCGTGGCCGGAGTGCGTCAGTCGACGCCGACCGCTTTCGTGCCGGCCTCCAAGCCCTTTTGGCTGACGGAGTTTGGCGCACCCGCCGTTGACTTGGCCGGCAACGAACCTGCCGCCTTTCCCAGCGACAAACCGGATAATGATCGATTGCCGCCCGCTTCGCGCGGTATTCGCGATGATGCCCAGCAGCGCGCGCTACTCGATACGGCACTGGAACTGTGGGAACAGACCGGCAGCGCCGCCAACCCACTATCGCAGGTCGACAACCGGCCAATGCTCGACCCTTCAGGTATCCATCTTTGGACTTGGGATGCACGTCCTTACCCCATCTTCCCCGATGCCGAATCCATCTGGACGGACGGGCAGAATTGGACCCGTGGTCACTGGCTAAATGGCCGTCTTGGCGCGGTGGCGTTGAGCGACTTGATCCTCGCGCTGTGCACCCACTTCGACCTACCACCGATGGATGTCACCGCCGTGAGGGGAACCGTGTCAGGGTTTGCGCTCAAGCACCCGACCACACCGCGCAAGGCGTTCGCCGACCTCAGCGCCATCTACGCGCTTGATTTCGTACCGACCGCAACATCTGCCAAGGTGCGTATGCGCGGCAGCCGACCGGTTGCAACCTGCACCAGCGATGACCTTGTCGATCCAACCGATGGGCCGGTGATCGTTGGCACACGGTCAGATATCCAGGACCGATCCCGCCAGGTGACACTTGGTTTCTCCAGCCCATCACACGATCACCAAACAGGCATCGTGCGCTCGACGGCGGACGTCTCCAAGTTAGGCCCAGACCATTTCACAAGCACAGCTGTCAGCCTGCGCCCCGGCGAGGCTGGCCGCATTGCCGAACGTATTCGCCAAGAGGAGCTCTGCCAGTCCAATGCGATGCGGTTCGCGGTGCCGCCAAGCATGCGGGCGCTTGAGCCGGGCGACACCTTGGCTGTTGCGCTTGGCCCCTCTGGGCCCACCTTGCAGCTGAGTATCGATAGGGTGATCGACGGATCCCAACGCATGATCGAAGCCCATCAGCTTGATCCACTGCTCTACGAGGCTGCACCGATCGACGTGGAGCGCAGCAACATCGCCCTGCGACCGGCCTTTGGACCGCCTGACGTCATCATTGTCGACCTGCCAAGCAACGACGCGGCATCGGGGGCCGTGCACAATGTGCGGGTCGCGGCGTTTGCCGATCCCTGGCCCGGCGCCTTATCAGTTTCCGTCGGCGACCCTTCGGAGGGCTTTTCCTTCATCCGAAGCATCGATGCTCCCAGCGTTCTGGGAGCCTTGCAGGAGTCTTTGGCCGCTGGCCCCGTCGCTTACCCACAACGATCTGGCACTGTGATGGTTTCCGCCCCGACCGGTTCGCTGGCCTCAATCAGCAACAGCGCCTTTTTGGCCGGAGGCAATCTGGCCGCTATCGTCGACGGCGAGGCATTGGAGCTCCTGCAGTTCCAAACCGCCACATTGGTCGGCGATAACCAGTATCAACTCTCCGGTCTGCTGCGTGGTTTGGGCGGCACGGAAGCACAGGCGCTAATCGGCATGCCAGTGGGCGCGCGCTTTGTTTTGCTGGATGAAACCGTTACCTCCTTGGATGCTCCCATGCTGCCGTTGCTGAGCGGCACAACGGTCCGGGTCGAACCACTCGGTGGCGGTATGGGCGCCTTCTCGCGCACCGACCGGTCGGTGCAGGCGCACCCACGCAGTCTTGAACCATTCGCACCGGTTCATTTGCGTTGGCGCAAACAAGCCGATGGTGCCCTGTCCTTTGACTGGATTCGGCGCACGCGTGGCATGAGCGACTTGTGGGAGTTGGCCACACTGCCACTCAATGAAGAGCGCGAGAGGTATCGCCTGACGGTTTCTGTTTCCGGCCAAATGGTTCGCGAGGTCGACCTATCCGAACCGTCTTGGCTCTATTCACTCGCATCGCAGCAGGCCGATGGTAGCCCGCAGACAATGACAGTCACGTTGCGCCAATTGGGAACCGGAGATAGGCCGGGGCAATCGAGGTCACTGACACTCGCCCTCTAAAAAGTGCCCTCCGTCTCAAACGGATGGCACCGTTCAGGTCTGGTTCATCGAACCGCTGTTAGATTGTTCGGCATGATGATCCGCCGTCTCCCCCTTTTGGCCTTTGGCCTGTTTGTGAGTTTCACGGTCTTGCCCCCTATAGGCATGCCGTCCGCCCAGGCACAAACATGTCTGTCCGCGGCTGCAACGCGTGCGGCGATCGCATCTGGCCGAGTTGTCCGCCTTGCGGCGATCCGGTCCTCCGCCCTATCTTTGGGCTATACCCAGGTCGTATCGGCTGATTTGTGTGGATCGGGCGGGTCATTGGCGTACGTCGTTGTTGCCATCGCTCAAAACGGTAGCTCTGCTCGTCTGATATTCGATGCCACTTCCGGCGGCCTGCTTTCCCAATAGTGAACTGATATGCGCTTTTTGGTTGTTGAAGACGAGCCAACGCTCAATGCCCAACTCAAGCAGGCCCTTGAGGACGAGGGCTATGTGGTCGACGTCGCCTTCGACGGCGAAGAGGCCGCCTTTTTGGGCGAGACGGAGCCCTATGACCTCGTCGTCCTCGACATCGGCTTGCCGAATAAGGACGGCCTGACGGTCCTGGAAGATTGGCGCGCTGCTGGCGTTGGAACGCCAGTCTTAATCCTAACCGCCCGCGACCGTTGGTCTGACAAGGTAAAGGGCATGGATGCAGGCGCCGACGATTACGTCGCCAAACCCTTCCAGATGGAAGAAGTACTGGCGCGGGTGCGGGCGATCGTCCGCCGAGCCGCTGGGCTTTCTACCAACCTCCTGACAGCCGGGCCGATCACGCTCGACCTGAAGACCAACCGGGTTACCGACAATGGCATGGCTGTGCGGCTGACGGCGCAAGAGTATCGCGTGCTCGCCTACCTTCTCACGCAATCTGGCAAGGTTATCTCTCGCACCGAACTGACCGAACATATCTACGACCAGGATTTTGACCGCGATTCCAACACCATCGAGGTATTCATCGGTCGCCTGCGCAAGAAGCTGTCTGTGAACATCATCGAGACGGTACGCGGCATGGGCTATCGCATCCAATCGCCCGACACCCCCTCCAAAGACGCGTAGAAACCATCGTGGCACCGTCGTCATCCCCATCCTCGCAATCGCTTGCTGTCCGCCTCGGTGTTTTGGCGGCGGGGGGCTCGCTTGTCGCCTTGGTGATGGCGGGCGCGATCATGGCAGCGTTGCAGCGCGCCGGGGCGGAGCGAGCCTTTGACGAGCGCCTTTCGGTCTTCGTTACCCAGCTCTTCGCCGATTACGCCAACAATGATCTGTTCGATGCGACAGCGCATTTCGCCAATCCGGCCTTCGGGTTGCCGGGCTCTGGCTGGTACTGGGTGGTCGGTGACCCACGAACCGGCGATCCAGCTTTCGCCTCGGCGTCGCTATTTGACCCGCTTCCTCCCCCACGGACACCGCCGGCCGCCACCGGCGGGCCACCCCAAGGCCCGGTCAGTCGTCCGCTCGAAATCGGCGGCCAAAGGCTACGTTTGATCGACCGGGTCTACAACTTTGAAGGCGAGGACATTCTGATCCGAGTCGCCGCGCCGACGAACGGCTTGGACATGGAAATTCGCTCGTTCCGCATCGCGCTGGCCATCACGCTGGGTGCCATGTGGCTCGCGCTTCTGGCGCTGGCTTTTCTTCAGGTCCGCATTGGTTTGCGCCCCTTGCAACATTTGCAACAATCGGTGGCCGATGTGCGAACCTCCAAAACGCCGCGTGTCGAAGGCCGGTTCCCGACGGAGGTCAGCCCGCTGGTCGAAGAACTGAATGCTTTGTTGTCGGCCAACGAAGCCATCGTGGAGCGCGCCCGCCACCATGTCGGAAACCTAGCGCACGCCTTGAAAACCCCGCTGGCGGTTATCCTCAACAGCGCACGCGGCACGCCCAATGCTGACGCGCTGGCGCGCATTCAGTCCGAAGCTCAATCCATCGATGATCGTGTGCGGCTCTACCTTGACCGGGCACAGCGCGCAGCAACGCAGGCCACCTCGGGTCAGGCCACCGGGCTCAAAGCTGTGCTTGATCCGTTGGTGCGCACCATGGTCAAGCTCAACCGCGACAAAGACTTGGTCTTTGATGTGAGCGTTGAAGATGCGATCCGCCTGCGCGCTGATGAGCAAGATCTGGAAGAGATGCTGGGCAACCTTCTCGAAAACGCCTGCCGCCATGCTGCGCACAAAGTTGCCGTGTCTGTCGAAAATCAATCCGATGGCGTTGAAGCTGTGACAATCCATGTCGATGACGATGGGGCAGGCCTCGACGAAGCGGCGTTAACCCGTGTCTTAGAGCGCGGCCAGCGTCTCGATCAAACCTCACCCGGTTCCGGTCTTGGGCTATCCATTGTCAACGAAATGGCAACGCTTTACGCCGGATCCTTTGTCCTTGCTCGCGCACCAATGGGCGGTTTGCGCGCGAGTCTCACTCTACCGTCGGCTGCCCCAGTTCCGCCTGAATCGTGACGCTTATCGCCTCACAAGCGACCAAATCCGTTGGTGCAGCCAAACCTATAGGGAGTTGCCTCTATGACGAATCCATCAAACCCACATGGCCGTGCCATGCTTCGCAACGGTGCGCTTGCCCTGGTGGCCGTCACCGCATTATCGGGCTGTATGTCCGCGGGTGGCCCACGTGAGGGCGTTGGCGCTCTCGGCGGGGCTCTGGCGGGCGGTGTGATTGGTAGCCAGATCGGATCAGGCTCCGGCCAGGTACTGGCGACCGTGGGCGGTGCCGTCTTGGGTGGCCTCATCGGCGCCGAAATTGGTCGTCAGCTCGATGCGCAGGCCCAAGAGCGCTACTATGCGGCGCAATACCAAGCGCTTGAAACCGGTCGCCCGGGTGCGCCGGTTGCCTGGCAATCACCGACTGGCCCAAGTGGTCAGGTCGTGCCCGGACAGCCTTATCAAATCAACGCTTTGGTTTGCCGCGACTACACCCACACAGTCTATATTGAAGGCCAACCGCAAGTGCTGACCGGCACGGCGTGTCGCCAGTCGGACGGAACCTGGCGCAACGTCTAGTTGCGCTGCGGCTTTTTGAGCCGAAACACCAGCCGTTAACCAACCCTGGGGTAAGCTCTAGCCGCTTTGTAGGAAGGCTTGCCGAGTCAGAGGTTCAATGTCGGCTGATACCGGACTGCGCAGGCAGGAACTTATCGCCCGCCTGCGCAAATATTTGAGCGAACTGAGCGCCGATTCGCATCGAACGTTAATCCGTTCGATCGATCGGTCACGCGCGAACGGCAACAACATGCCGGTCCACGCCATTATCATGGAAGCTTTGCGCGAGGTGGCCGATGAGGAAGCCCGCGTCGAGCGTACCTTGTCGGCTGAACGTGCATTTTTTGCCCCGCTTGAACCGATCATGCGGTCGATGCCGCTTCCCGACAAACAGATGGGTGTGATTGACCGGTCGTCCCTGCGGCGCATTTGGATTTGGATCACCCGCGACCTGGCTCCGGGGCGTTGTGATGGTGCGCTTGCTGCACTGCGCGCTGCTGTCGTCGACGATGATGAAGATGCCGTCGACCAACTTGTCGATGACTTCCAAAAGGAGGTCAGTCGCCAAACGCTTGCCCTGATGGACGAGATCGAGAAAAAGCACGGATCTCTCAAGCGTTTGGAAGGCCAGCTTGGTTCGTCCCGCGTGCTTGCTGATCTGCAGGATATGATCGCCTTCTTTGCTCAAAAGGATGCGATGACGGCGTTTCTGGCGAAGCTGCCAAAGCGCTTACCAGTCGGCACCGAGGCTCTGGACAAGCTGTCCAAAGCCATCGCTGTCTACAAAGACCGCCCGCCGTCCGACACGGTTTATGCCTTCGCCGCAATTGTCGATCGGCTGGCCTCACCCAGCGACCTGATCCGTTTTGCGGCGCACTACGCTGGTTCGACCGATCCAGCGATTATCCGATCTTCCCATGCTTGCGGTGCGGTGCAGATCGCGCTGAGTGAATCCGCGCTGGAGGTGGAACGGTTGCGCGTCGCGCTTGCTGGCGAACGCGATTTGCAGTCGGTCTCGCGCATCCTTCACAGCTACCATGACCGCATTTCGGTGATCGCGCGGACCTTGGAGGAAGCGCCGTCTGATCCGTGGATCAAACGTCTTGCCAACATCCGCAGGCTCGCCAGCGACCTCATGGCGAAGGAACTTGACGCTCTGCTGTTCATGATGCGCCGTACAATCAGCATCGTCGAAAACCGCGGGCGTGAGATCGTCCCCGACCCGTCGACTGTCAATGAAGCCATTTTTGGCATGACGCTCTTGATGATCGCTCGTGACACCAAGGAATCTTTGGCGCTGAACACCCTGATTGAAGGGCTCGAAAAAGGCATCGAAGATGCACTTGAGAGCCAAGGCAAACAGGCGATCGACCGTTTGGGAACGGCCAGTGAGGAAAACTGGGATGCCGCGCGCGCACGTTCAGAAGCCGCTCTGAAGTTGTTCGGCATCTACTACGGTCGCGCTTACGCTGCATCCATGTCCCGCCGCCAGAGTTCGATCATCGAAGAGCGTGACAAGAAGCTGGCCAGCTAGGCCGGCCAACGCAAAGCTGCGGCACGTTTTCTCACCCCTTGTGCTTACGTGTTGCACCCTCTGGACAAGGCGCCCGCCCAACCCTAGCCATGATCGCCGTGAAATCCGGTTCGACAATGACTACATGCATGTCGACCAACCAAGGGTAGTTCGTGTTCATCTGGGGTGTCTTCGCTGTTTTGACCGCCTTGGCCGCGATAGCGGTTCTGTGGCCCTATGCGCGGGCGCGCCGTGTTGAGGCGGAAGCTGGCGGTTCGGACGCCGAAGTCTACAAAGATCAGCTTCGCGAGATCGATCAGGACTTAGGCCGAGGCGTCCTGAGTGAGGCGGAGGCTGAATCCGCCCGCATTGAGATTTCTCGTCGGCTGCTCAAAGCGAGCGACCTTGACGATGCCGCACAGCAGGCTGCCTCCAAGGGCGGGCGGTTGCGCGCCGGCTTTGTCCTGATGACGGCTTTTCTCGTTGTCCCCCTTCTCGCCATCGCTCTGTATGTCAGCTTCGGCGCGCCTGGCTTGCCCGATCGCCCACTCGCCGATCGGTTGGCGGCGGACGTCCAAGAGCAGGACGCTGCAATCCTAATCGCGCGCGTCGAACAGGCGGTTGCGGACGACCCGAATGATGTGCGTGGCTGGTCTATCTTGGCGCCGATCTACGCGCGCCAGGGACGGTTCTTCGAGGCGCGGCGCGCCTATGAGCAACTGTCGCGGCTGTTGGGGGACGAGCCTGCGCTACTCACCGACTGGGGCGAAGTCATCGTCATCGAAAACCAAGGTCTGGTCACCGAGGAAGCCATGGGCCATTTCCTCGCCGCGCTCGACGCAGACCCAAGCTTTGCCAAGGCGCGCTACTACCGCGCGCTCGGCCTAATCCAAGACGGCCAAACCGAGGAAGCGCGCGCTATTCTCATCGCACTGCGCAACGATGGCGGCCCAGACGCGCCGTGGACCGAAAGCGTGACGGCGTTGCTCGACAATATGGAGGGCGCGGCGGCCATCTCCGAGCGGGTTTCGGCGCCGGATGAGCAGAGCGCACAAGCCATAGCGGCCCTGCCAGAAGCTGAACGTCGCCAAGCCATTGAGGGCATGGTGGCGGGATTGGCCGCGCGCCTTGAGGACCAACCGGACGACCTGGCCGGATGGAGCCAGCTGATCCGTTCCTATGTCACCCTCGGCCAACGCGAGGAGGCGCAGCGCAGCCTTTTGACAGCGCTCGACTTTTTCGAAACCGACAATCCGGCACGGCTTCGCCTGCTGACAATTGCCGAAGAGCTGCAGTTGCAGACCACGCCATAGAGATTTGTCAAAACCCTATGGGCATTTTGCCGCTCTTGTTGGTGCCATTAGCTGCACCTAAAACAGCAACCAAGACAAGAAACACACGGGGAAACGAGCACTTATGACCCGCAAGGGCCAACGTTTTTTGCTGATAGGCATATCGATGATTGTGCTGGCACTGGCCGCTGGTCTGGTGCTGTTTGCCATGCGCGACAGCATCGCGTTTTTCTCATCACCGACAGACCTCTACGCTCAGCCGACGTCTGAATCGCAGCGCATCCGCCTCGGCGGCCTTGTGGCTGAAGGCAGCGTGGTGCGCGGGGTGGGGGACACTGTGCGTTTTGGCGTCACCGACACCAACGCCACCATTGAAGTGGCCTATACGGGCATTTTGCCTGATCTGTTTCGTGAGGGCCAAGGTGTTGTCACCGAGGGTTACCTTGCGCCAGACGGTATCTTCCAAGCCGACACGGTGCTCGCCCGCCACGATGAAAACTACATGCCTGCCGAAGTCGCCGAGAGCCTTCGCCGCCAAGGGGTCTGGCAGGGCGAAGGCGACGTTGGCAATTAAGGGGTCCGCCGCACGATGATCGTTGAAATTGGCCACTATGCCCTGGTGCTCGGTTTGGTGCTTGCCCTGGTGCAAAGCCTGTTGCCGTTCTGGGGTGCGCGGACCGGCGATGTCGGCCTTATGCGAGTCGCCGATGTCACCGCACTGGCTCAGTGCGGGTTTCTGGCGCTGAGCTTTGGCGCGCTGACCTACGCCTACGTCGTTTCCGATTTTTCCGTCCTCAACGTGGTCAACAATTCTCACTCGGCCAAGCCGATGCTGTTCAAGGTCACCGGCGTGTGGGGCAACCACGAAGGGTCGATGCTCCTTTGGGTGTTGATCCTTGCGATCTTCGGGGCTGGCATCGCCGTCTTTGGCAACAATCTGCCGCGCACGCTGAAAGCCAATGTGCTCTCAGTCCAAGCTTGGGTGACGGTCGCGTTCCTTATGTTCATCGTCCTCACCTCCAACCCGTTTGAGCGCGTGTTTGCGCCACCAGCGGAGGGCGAAGACCTCAACCCGATCCTACAAGATATTGGCCTGGCGGTGCATCCGCCGCTTCTTTACCTCGGCTATGTCGGGCTATCGATTTCCTTCTCTTTTGCTATCGCAGCCTTGATCGAAGGCCGTTTGGACGCTGCATGGGCGCGCTGGGTTCGGCCGTGGACGCTGGCGGCTTGGGTGTTCCTTACCCTTGGCATCTCGATGGGCTCCTACTGGGCCTATTACGAGCTCGGCTGGGGCGGTTGGTGGTTCTGGGACCCGGTGGAGAACGCCTCCTTCATGCCTTGGCTGGCAGCCACCGCGCTGCTGCACTCGGCCATCGTGATGGAAAAGCGCGAAGCTCTCAAAATCTGGACGGTGCTGCTTGCGATCATCGCGTTCTCGCTGTCGCTCTTGGGCACATTTCTTGTGCGCTCGGGCGTTCTAACCTCGGTGCATGCGTTCGCCACCGACCCGCAGCGCGGTCTTTTCATCCTGGCAATCCTGCTCGTTTTCATCGGTGGAGCGTTTGCCCTGTTCGCTTTGCGCGCCAGTGAGTTGCGCCAAGGCGGCATGTTCGCGCCGGTGAGCCGCGAGGGTGCGCTCGTCCTCAACAATCTGTTTCTCTCGGTGGGCACCGCGACCGTACTTCTGGGCACACTTTATCCGCTGCTGCTGGAAGCCCTGACAGGTGACAAGATCTCCGTCGGCCCACCCTTCTTCAACATGACGTTTGGCCCGCTGATGATCCCGCTCCTCTTGGCGGTGCCGTTTGGCCCGGTACTCGCGTGGAAGCGTGGCAATCTCGCCCAAGCGATGGAGCGTCTTTGGTGGGCGGGTGCCGCATCCTTGGTCGTGGTCGCGGGTGTGATGGCGCTGTTCGGCGTCACCGCTTGGCTCAAAGCGTTGGTCATCGGTATTGCGGCCTGGGTCATGCTTGGCGCGGTTGCCGAACCGCTGTCACGGGTGAAGGCGTTTTCCTCACCCATTGGCGACACGCTGCGTCGCCTCGCCAACCTGCCGCGCTCTGCCTGGGGCACGACGGTTGCCCATTTCGGCTTGGGCGTGATGCTGTTGGGCATTGTCGGTGTGTCTGCGCTGGAATCTGAGCGCATCACCACGCTGCTTCCCGGCGAAAGCGCAGATGTCGCGGGTTATGAGTTCACCTTCGAGGGCCTGCGCCCGAACACTGGCGAGAACTACAATGAGGTGATCGCCGACTTCACGGTGCGCGAAGGCGGCACGGTAATTGCGGAGCTTTCGCCGTCGCGGCGTGTCTATCCGGCACGGAATTTTCCAACAACGGAAGCCGCATTTCACACGATCGGCTTTTCGCAGCTCTACATTTCTCCCGGTGACCCAACCGAGGACGGCGGTCTGGTTGTCCGGCTTTACCACAAGCCTCTGGTGACGCTGATTTGGATTGGCACACTGATTATGTCGGCTGGCGGTATCCTCTCGCTGATGGACCGGCGCTTGCGCGTCGGTGCGCCGCAACGCTCCCGCAAGGCACGCCGACCGGCCACGGCCATGGAGCCAGCGGAATGATGCGGTGCCTGATCGCGCTCTTCCTAGCCTTCAGCATGGCCATGTCGGCGCACGCCGTGCAGCCTGACGAAGTGCTCGATGACCCGGTTCTGGAGCAACGGGCGCGGGACCTTTCTGCGGAAATCCGCTGCCTGGTGTGTCAGAACGAATCCATCGACGAAAGCAATGCTCAACTGGCGCGCGATCTGCGCATTCTGGTGCGCGAGCGCCTGGTGGCCGGTGACAGCGACAAGGAAGTGCTGGATTTTCTCGTCAGCCGCTATGGGGAATTTGTGCTTCTGCGCCCACTCCTCAACACGCAGACGGCGCTCCTCTGGTTCGGGCCTGCCATGCTGCTTCTCATCGCGGGGACTTTCCTGTTCCTGCGAACACGCGCCCGCAAAACAGCGGTCGTAGCCCAGCCGGCGCAGCTTTCTGACGAAGAAAAAGCCCGCGTCGCGGCCCTTCTCAAGAACGACATCGACAAGCCTTAATCTGCGCGCCTCACATTTGTGTGCTGAGGCGTGTTCTGGCGTGCCTTGCGTGTGAGCGCGCGCCCGTGCAATGCGTCCGCCAACGCTTCAATTGCTTTGCTTGGCCGATGGCCCAAGAGGAACCAGATCATGACACTCACCACCGAACGCGTCTCGTTTGAAGGCGCCTCCGGCGCACAGCTTGCCGCGCGCTACGACCGCCCGGCTGGAAAGCCACGCGCTTGCGCCCTGTTCGCCCACTGTTTTACCTGCTCGAAAGACGTCTTCGCCGCCAAGCGCATCGCCTCTGAACTGGCCGCGCACGGTATTGCGACCTTGCGCTTTGACTTCACCGGGCTCGGCCATTCCGACGGCGACTTTGCGTCGACCAATTTCTCCTCCAACGTTGCCGATCTTCTGACAGCGGTGGAGTGGATGCGCGAACGTGGAGAAGCTCCCGCCATCCTGATCGGCCACTCGCTGGGCGGCGCGGCCGTTCTGGCGGCTGCCGGCATGGTGCCCGAAGCCAAGGCCGTCGCCACCATTGGCGCGCCCGCCGACACGGCGCATGTGGTGCACAATTTCGAAGCCGACATCGAAACCATTGAGCGCGAAGGCAAGGCCGAGGTGAGCCTGGCTGGGCGTAAGTTCACCATCGAGAAGCAATTTTTGGAAGATGTCGCGCAGCAGAACCTCGCCGAACGCATTGGCGCGATGAAGAAGGCGCTGATGGTCTTCCATTCGCCAACGGATGCGACGGTCGGTATCGAAAATGCCGCGATGATCTACAACGCCGCCAAGCACCCCAAAAGCTTCGTCACTTTGGACGGCGCGGACCATCTCCTGACAAGCCACAACGATGCGGCCTATGTGGCGCAGATGATCGCCTCATGGTCAGAACGCTACGTGCCGCCGGCGCAGGAAGAGGATGCCGCGACATTCGACACCATCGGTATGGAGCGCATCCAGGTGGCCGAAACGGGCGCGGGCAAGTTCCAAGCCTCGGTGCGCATGGGCAATCACGGCCTCTTGGCCGATGAGCCGGTGAGTTATGGCGGTATGGACACCGGCCCCGCACCCTATGACCTGCTCGCCGCCGCGCTCGGCACCTGCACGACCATGACTTTGCGCATGTATGCCGATTTCAAAAAGCTCGACCTGCCGTTGGTCGCGGTGACTGTGGACCACGAAAAAGTCCACGCTCAGGATTGCCAAGACTGTGGCGAGGAAATCAACGCCCGTTCCGGCAAGATCGACCGCTTTGAACGCACGATTCATGTGTCCGGCGAAGTCTCACCAGAGGTCCACGCGAAGCTGGTTGAAATTGCCGACAAATGCCCTGTCCACAAGACACTCCACAAAGGGGCGGCCGTGGTGACAAAAATCGCCCAAGAAAGCGCTTAAAATCAGTGCCTTACCAAACATTACAAACGTTTAATCCGACTGACATGGTTCGGTAAGGCGCCAACCACCAAATCTATTGCCATCGCTGGGGGCCTTTATTGGCCCAGCACCGGTCAGACGGTGCAAACACCACCTGGCAAAAGGAACTTTGGTGACATGACGACTTCCAATTCGAACCCCAACGGCGTTTTCCAAACCGACGGCGACCAGCCGTCAGGGCGCCGTACCCCCTTATTGACGCGCAAAACCACGCTTGCGCTGTCGACCATCCTCGGCCTCGGACTGCTTGTCCCGCTCGCTGGTCCGATGGTTCTCAATCCAGTCCAACAGGCCCGCGCCGCTGAGGCCGTTGTCCCTGACACCTTTGTTGCGCCAACCGGCTTTGAAGAGCTGGTGGAAGCCGTGATGCCTGCCGTTGTGACGGTTCAGGTACGCGCGCCGCAGCCGGTGGAAACCTCCAACCGTGACTTTGACCGCCTGCCGGACGGCACACCGTTCGATCGGTTCTTCCGTCGCTTCGGCCCGGAAGCTGAAGAGTTCTTCCGCCGCGGCCCTGGCGGTGGACAAGGCCCAGGTCAGGACCGCCGTCGTGGCGGTGAGGGCTCAGGCTTCTTCATCTCCGAAGATGGCTACCTCGTCACCAACAACCACGTCATCGAGGGCGCTGGCTCGGTGCAGATCATCATGTCGGACGGCACCACTTTAGAGGCCGAGGTTCTTGGCACCGACAGCCGCACAGACCTTGCGCTCCTAAAGGTTGATGGCGACGGCTTCACCTTTGTTCGCCTCGCCCCTGAGCAGCCCCGCATCGGTGAGATCGTGCTGGCCATCGGCAACCCGTTTGGCCTTGGTGGTTCGGTTACCTCGGGCATTGTTTCACAGCAAGGCCGCGACATTCAGCCAGGCCCCTATGATGAGTTCCTACAGATTGATGCTGCCATCAACCGCGGTAACTCCGGCGGCCCGACGTTCAACATGCGCGGCGAAGTCGTCGGTGTGAACACCGCCATTTTCTCGCCTTCGGGTGGCAATGTCGGCATCGCCTTTGCCGTGCCATCGACGGTAACTGCGGACGTTATTGGTGACCTCATCGAAAACGGCGCCGTGGCGCGCGGTTGGCTGGGCGTCAACATTCAGTCGCTGACCGAAGATCTCGCCGAAGGCATCGGACGCCGCTCCACTGATGGCGCGATCATTGTCTCCGCTGCCGCCGGTTCGCCAGCCGAAATGGCCGGCCTGGAATCAGGCGACACCATCTTGGAGGTCAACGGCACGACCGTTGAGGGGCCGACGGAACTGGCCCGCATCATCGGTGCCTTTGACCCAGATGAGACGGTCGAAGTCCTGATCTGGCGTGAGGGCGAAGAGCAAATCGTCGATGTGACGCTTGGCACCTTGCCATCAGAACGCGAGCTGGCCAGCCAGTTCCGCCAACCAGACCTGGATCGCTCGCTGCCCAGCATCGTTGATCAACTCGGTATGACCGTGGCTCCCGCCGCTTCCGTTGGCCTCGATGTCGATGGATTGGCCGTCACCGAACTCGACCCAAATGGTGTCGCCGCTGAGCGCGACCTGCGCGAAGGCGACGTGATCGTCGAAGTTGCCGGTCAGCCGGTCTCGACCCTAGGCGATCTAACGGACGGGCTTCGCTCAGCCGCACGCAACGGTCAGGCGTCGGCCCTGGTGCGTGTCGAAAGTGAAAACGGTGCCTCGCGCTTCGTCGCACTGCCAACGGATCGCGGCTAACACCCGCACAAGAACGCTGGAACCCCGGCATTGCCTGTCGCCCCCGCCGGGGCCCACCAGCCGCGCATGGCGGTCCCTCGCTTCGCCGCTAGACCCGCCATGCGCTCTCCACTTGTCTTATGGCCATTGGCCAGATTTCAGCTAACCTCGCCTTCAGAATCGCGCAAGGCCCAGCAACGAAAGGTTCGATCATGAAAGTGCTCATCATCGAAGACGACGTTGAAGCCGCCGCGTTCATCGTGAAGGGCTTTCGTGAGGCTGGCCACACCCCAAGCTACGCAGCCGACGGTGACACCGGCCTTGAGTACGCCATGTCGGATGATTTCGACGTGTTGGTTGTCGACCGGATGTTGCCGAAGCGGGACGGCCTTTCGATCATCACCGAGATGCGCGAACAGGGCCGCCAGACCCCGGCCTTGATCCTGTCGGCCCTTGGTGAAGTTGATGATCGCGTGGCCGGTTTACGCGCCGGCGGCGACGACTACTTGCCCAAGCCCTACGCTTTTTCCGAACTTCTGGCCCGCGCCGAAGTTCTGGCCCGCCGCACCACGCCTGGCGAAGCCCAAACCACCTATCAGGTGGCTGATTTGGTGCTGGATCGTCTGTCGCACACGGTGAAGCGCGCGGGCGAAGATATTCTGCTGCAACCGCGTGAGTTCCGCCTGCTCGAGTTCTTGATGAAGAACGCCGGGCAGGTGGTGACCCGCACCATGCTGCTGGAGAAGGTTTGGGACTACCATTTCGACCCTCAGACGAACGTCATCGACGTCCACATTTCGCGTCTACGCTCCAAAATTGACAAAGGTCAGGACAAGCCGCTCATCCAAACCGTACGAGGGGCGGGCTATGTCCTCCGCGACACGGCTTAAGCCGTTCCGCACCACCGCTTTCAAACTCGCCGCTGGCTATTTAGTGGTGTTTGGTGTGTTCGCGGCTGGCCTGATTGGCTACATCGTTTGGGAGACCGCCTCCGTTGTGGTCCGCGATGTGGACAGGCGTCTCACCATCGAAGCACGACGCCTCGGCCAGCACTATCAGCGCGGTGGTATCAACGGCCTGTTCGCGGCCATGCAGGAAAGCGCACAGCGCCCCGGCAATAGGCTCTACGCTCTTCTCACCCCCGATGGTGTCGAGATTATCAATTCACTTGGCCTGCTGCCCGATGGTGTTTGGGAAGAACCGGGTCTGGCCCGTTTCACTTACGAGCAGGTCGGCTTTGACGGCTCGACCCGCGACAGTCGCGCCATTGTTCGGGTTTTTGAACTGCCAGATGGCTTCCGCGCTATGATCGGCCAGGACATAGGCCAGACTGATGTCATCCGCCAAGCCATTGGCCGCGCTATTTTGGTGTCGATTGGCTTGCTCATCGTACTCGCTCTCTTGGGTTGGCTTTATGTCAACAAGCGCGTGCTCAAGCGCCTCGACGGTATCTCCCAATCGACGGCCCGCATCATGGACGGGCGACTATCAGAGCGTATCACGGTGATGGGCACGGGGGACGAGTTCGATCGCCTGGCGGAGCAGCTCAACACCATGTTGGAACGCCTTGAACGGCTTATGAACGGCCTCAAGGAAGTGTCCGACAACATCGCCCACGATTTGCGTACGCCGCTCACCCGTATGCGCAACCAGATTGAAGACGCGCTGCGCCACCCGCCGGACAACACGACTGACCGCGCGGCGCTGGAAAATGCGCTCGGCGAAGCAGATCGCCTTATGGCGACTTTCCAGGCGCTGCTGACTATTGCGCGGGTGGAAGCCGGTGGCCGCCGCCACACCCTGGCAGAGACCAACCTGGCGCAAGTGCTCACCGATGTGTTGGAGCTCTATGAACCGGTCGCTGAAGATCAAGGTGTAGAGCTGACCTACACGCCGCCGAGCGAAGCTGTGCCCGCGACCGTCAACCGAGAACTTGTCGGGCTCGCTGCTGCCAATCTGGTTGACAATGCGCTGAAATACGGCCCGGCCGAGGGCGGAAAGATCGCCTTGGCGCTGTCACAAGATGATGACGGCATCCATTTGTCGGTGACCGACAACGGCCCTGGCATCCCGCTGGGTGACCGCGAGCGCGTACGTGATCGCTTTGTGCGCCTCGACAAGAGCCGCACCGCCGAGGGCTCCGGCCTCGGGTTGGCTTTGGTCGAGGCGGTGGCTTCTTTCCATGATGGTGCGTTGAAGCTGGAAGATGCACAGCCGGGTTTGAGGGCAACGCTCACGCTGCCACGTGGCAGCGAGGAAGGCGCGTCATGACCGACCGCCTCGCCGCCATCCTGGATGCCTCACCGCATCTCGCCGAGACCTACGCCAAGGACTATGGGTCGCTTGACACCGGTCTGTTTGATGCTGACGCCAATGGGCGTATTGACGCCGCCATTGCGTCGCTGCGCGACGGAATATTGGATGACGAAGCCAAGGCCATGACCACGTTGCGCTGCGCCAAGCGCAAGGCCGGCCTTGCCATCGCACTGCGCGACCGGCTGGACGGCGCGATGGTCGATGAAACAACCGGCGACTTATCGCGCTTTGCCGACACCGCCATCGACTATGCCGTGCGCGCCGCCTTCGTCTTGGAGGGGCGCAGCGACCGTTGGCACGGTACGCCGGAGGCGGTTTCTGGTTACACCGTTCTTGGCATGGGCAAGCTTGGCGCCGGTGAGCTCAACTATTCCAGCGACATCGACCTCATCATCTTGCTTGATCCGGAGATCCTTCAGGCGGACCTGTCCGAGCGCGCCGAGCCAGGCCCCTTCGCTGTGCGTGTGACACGTCGGCTGGTGCGCCTCATGCAAGAGCGCACGCAGGACGGCTATGTGTTTCGCACCGATTTGCGGCTGCGCCCTGACCCGGCTTCGACGCCGCTTGCGCTGTCGATCGAGGGCGCGCTCAACTATTACGAATCGCACGGCCGCACCTGGGAGCGCGCGGCAATGATCAAGGCACGCTGTGTGGCAGGCGACAAAGCCCTGGCACACCGCTTCATCGAGGCCGTTTCGCCGTTCATCTGGCGCCGCAACCTCGATTATGCCGCCGTCGATGCCATTCGCGGTATCAAGCGGCGCATCAACGAGCACAAAGGCTTTGGCGCCATCACCGTGCCGGGCCATGACGTGAAGCTCGGTCGTGGCGGCATCCGCGAGATTGAGTTTTTCGCCCAAACGCAGCAGCTAATCGCGGGTGGGCGCAATCCGGCACTGCGCGTCATGCGCACCAAGCAGGCTCTGCAAGGCTTGGCCAATCTGCACTGGATTGAAGAACACGAAGCGCAAGAACTGTGCGCCGCCTACGATCATCTGCGCAATGTCGAGCATGCCGTTCAGATGCTGCGCGACGAGCAGACCCACCGCCTGCCGCAAGACGATGATGCAAGGCGCGACGTCGCCACCCTGATGGATCAAGACCTCGACGCCTTTGACCAATCTGTGCGCGCAACGTTGGAGAGCGTCCACGGGCATTTCTCGGCCCTGTTCCCCGATGACGGCGATGCAGCCCATCTCAACCCCTTTGCCGAAGAGATGGACGACGCCCTTTACCGCCACCTGATGGACTTGGGATACGGCCAGCCAGGCGATGTGCACCGGCTTCTTAGCGGCTGGATGGCTGGACGCATGAATGCGACCACCTCGCCAGCCGCGCGAGAACGCTTGGCGGCACTCGGGCCGCGTATTTTGCGGGTGTTCGGAGAAACGGATCGACCGGAAGCGGCTCTGCGCGCGCTCGATAAGTTCCTCCACGGCCTGCCCACGGGCTTGCAGTTTTTCTCCATGCTGGAAAGCAACCCGGCGATCCTGGGCCTCTTGGCGCGCATCATGGGCACGGCGCCTAAACTCGCCGATACCCTGGCCCACCGCCCGCGTTTGTTCGATGCGCTCCTCGACCCGCGCTTCTTCGGTTCTTTGCCAAAACGCGAGGAAGTGCGTGCTGATCTGACCCGCGCCATCGGCGAAGCTGACGGCTACGAAGCCAAACTCAATGCCGGGCGTGTTGTTGGCCAAGAGCACCATTTCTTGATTGGCGTGCGCCTGCTGTCACAGACGCTCACTGCTGCTGAGGCCGCCCAGGCCTACACGGCGCTTGCCGAGGAAACCGTGCTCGCCATGCTCGATTTGGCGGTCGCCGATGTCGAAGAAAAACACGGCACGTTCGATGGCGCCCTACTGACGGTCCTCGGCATGGGCAAGCTCGGCAGTTGCGAGCTGACCGCCTCGTCTGATCTGGATCTGATGCTGATCTACAATCAGCCACCCGACATATTGGAGAGCAATGGGCAGCGGCCAATCGCTCCGTCGCAATATTTTACCCGTGTCACGCAGCGCCTAATCGCCGCCTTGAGCGCCCCAACCGCCGAAGGCGTCTTGTACGAACTCGATATGCGCCTGCGCCCATCGGGCAAAGCCGGGCCATTGGCGACCAGCCTAACGGCTTTCGAAAAGTACCAGATGCAGTCTGCCCGCACTTGGGAGCATATGGCGCTGACCCGCGCGCGGCCCTTTGGGCGCGATGAGGCCGGCTGTGAGGCCATCAATGACGCCATCCACCGCGTTCTCACCCGCAAGGTCGATCCAGAGGCGATCAAGCGCGACGTTGCCGACATGCGCGCTCTGATCGAAGAGCAAAAGCCGTCCGAGGGGGCGTTCGACCTCAAAACCGTTGCCGGTGGCATTATCGACGTGGAATTCGTCGTACAGGGGCTGCAATTGTCCGTTGCCCGGCAAAAGCCAGAGGTCCTGTGTACGGCGACGGCGGACGCACTGGTCGCGCTCGGCAAAGCAGAGGTTCTGTCCGCGGACGACCAGGCAGCTTTCAGCGCTGCGCACCTTCTTTACACCAACCTTTCTCAGGTATTGCGGCTTTGCCTCGACGATGTCTTGGACCCGAACGAAGCCACACCCAGTTTGCGTCGTCTCCTCACGCAGGTCTCGGATTCACCGAGCCTAGCGGTGGTGACGACACATCTCGAGCACACGCAGGCGGATATCCGATCCCGGTTCAATCGCCTGTTTGCTGCCGCGGACCAAGACGGTTCGCGTTCATCCCTCGGGGGCGACATTCTCGAAGGAACGAAACAATGACCAACTTCAAAAAACTTACCCTTGTTGCCCTCGCGGGTACGGTTTTGGCCACCGGTGCCGCCGGATATGCGGTTGCCAACGATCATGGTGACGGCATGCGTGACCGCGAACGCGGTGCTGCCAGCTTCCGTGCTGGCGAGCGTTTCGCCCGTGCCGATATTGACGGTGATCGCATGATCTCGCTGGAAGAATTCCAGACCCAGGTCGGCGAGCGGTTCACAACGCTTGACGCCGATGGTGACGGCGAAGTTACGCCAGCCGAGATGGTTGCCGAGCGTCAGCGCCGCTCAGAAGAGCGCGCCGCTGCACGGATCTCTCGCATCGACGCCGACGAGAACGGCTCTGTCTCACTTGAAGAGATGTTGGACGCATCGGAAGAACGTTTCGCGCGCATGGACCGTGACGATGATGGCAGCCTTGAGCCACGCGAACTGCGCCGCGCCTTTCGCGGTGGTGATCGTGGAGGCCATGGCGGCGACCGCGAGTAGTCTTCCTCGTGGGGACTCACCAGTCCTCTAAGCTAGGTTCAACGCCCTTTGGGCCGTGTCCGGGTGATCCGTCACCGGGGCACGGTCCATGGCTGCGTGCGCTTCGTCGGCAGTGCCATCAGGCGCTGTTGAGGCTGGCACCTGTGTCACCACGGTTTGGCGAGTATCATTGCCTGCGACTGCGGCCGAACAAGCTGGCAGGCTAACGCCGACCATGGTGCCGAGGTTTTCACGTGACTTGATGTGCAGATGCCCCTCGTGCAGGTCGACCAGCTTGCGTGAGATCGCCAAGCCCAAGCCAGAGCCTTGGTTAGGCCGCGTCATGGCGCTGTGCACCTGTTCAAATGGCTCGGTGATCTTGCTGATCTTGTCTGCTGGGATACCAATGCCGGTGTCCCGGACACTGAGATAGATAGTGCCGCCTTTGCGGCGCGAGCGAATGGTCACGCGCCCACCTGACGGTGTGAATTTCACGGCGTTGTTTAGGAGGTTGAGCAGAACCTGGCGCACCGCACCTGGATCGACCAATGCCATCTGGCGGCCTTTTATATCGCAAAAGATGGCAACACCGGCTTTGTTGGCGTCCATCTGCACCATCCGCACACAGTCACCGACCACCTGCGCCATACATTCTGCTTGCGGTTTGATCGCGAACCGGTCGGTGTCCAGCTTCGCCATATCCAACACGTCGCCGATAACGCCGAGCAAGAACGTGCCGCTGGTGTGGATGTCGTCGGCGTAGCCAGCATACTTGCTGGTGCCGAGCGGCCCGAGCATCTCGGTGCGCATCACATCGGAGAAGCCGAGAATGGCATTCAGCGGCGTACGCAATTCGTGGCTCATATTGGCCAGGAACTCAGATTTGGCGCGGCTCGCCGCCTCTGCGCGTTCCTTCTCACTGTTGTAGCGTTCAACGAGTGTGGAGAGTTTGCGCCGTGAGCGAGAAAGATCGCCAACCGCACCGATAAGGCGCGCTTCGGAATCCAGCAGCGCCTTTTCTTTTTCCTTGAGCACCGTGATGTCGTTGCCAAGGAAGACATAGCCACCGTCATAGGTAGGCCGAACGGTGATCTGGAACCAACGTTCATCTGGCAACCCGCAAATCAGCGGGTCGTCGATCTGCGGCAGGCCGTCATGCTGCTCGCTTGCCAAGAAGAAGGCGGCGCATCGTTCTAGGTCGAACGGGCAGATCTTGAGACCGTCATTGTCACGCAGGTCGCCGGATCGAGACAAGGCGTTGAAGGCGTCAAAACCAGAATTGCTGGCGACCAGCTGGCCTTGGCTGTCCCACAGTGCAAAGGCATCGGACACCGCTTCGATGGATTCCCGTAGGTGGCGGTTGGCTTCGGTCGTCTTGCGCTCGGAGCGGCGCCGTTCGGTTACGTCGCTGGCCGACCCGATCAGGTGCACCTTACCAGATGGCAGCGCAACCAACTCTGCGTGGAGGTTGATCCAGCGCCATTGACCATCGGCATGGAGCAATCGTGCCGTCACTTCCAAGTGTCCGGCTTCAGATGGCGCAGCTAATAAGGCACGTGCTTTGGCGGTAAGATCTTGATTGCTGGGATGCAGGATGGTGTTCAGGTCTGAGCTGCTCAACAAACGGCCGCTTGGCGCATAGCCAAGCATCGTGAACATGGAGTTGGACCAGTCGATCGTGCCGTTGTCCAAGTCCCAATCCCAAAGGCCGGTGCGTCCACGGTTCAATGCCGTTTCTAGCCTTAGGTGGGCTGTTGCAAACCGAGCCGTGGCAAGAGCGGTTCTGTCGCTTTGCCATATGAAGGAATAGCCTAAGATCAGGATCACCATGCTGACGCCGCCAAGCAGCGCAAGCTCTTCATTCAACCTTGTCTGCCAGCCTTGATCGCTAGGATTGCGATCAATGCTGATCGCCAGGGACGCGGGGGACCCGGCAATCGGTTGAAAGGCGGTGCCCTGCAAGACTTCGCTGGTTTCACCAAAGGCAGCATCACTTGCGGTCCATTGGCTACCTGCGATCTCCAGCAATGCCGTGGCGGGGGCATCGAATTTGTTGCTTAACAGCAAGATCGATAGATCCAACGACTCTTGAAGGGCGGTTGGGTCGATGGTGTCGAGGCCGGACATCAAGTTCATGATGATACTTGCCTGTGAAGAGAGCAGGGTTTCCAGCCGTTCGTGCTCGGAATTTTTTTGGTCAACCAACAGGCCGACACGGACGATCGCGATCACCAAGATGAAAGTGATGATGAGCGCACAGGTCAGGTAGCGAAGGCGAAAGATCAGCCTTGCTTCCTGATCCGTCACAGTCGGCTCGGTGCCACCTTCGACCTGTCGCGCGCCGAGCGGCACAAAGGGTTCGCTGGTGGTATCACTGCCACCTTGTGTTCGCAGCGGTCTCGAAAAATGGTGGCTCTTGGAAAAAGGCAAGGGAATGCTCTTCGCCGCAGCCGCAATTGCGCGCGCCATGGTGTGTCGCCCAGTTCATTTGGATGAGTACGCCGGAACAAAACCGCTTTCCGAATCACCTTGATTTGAATCGCTAAGGACTCGCTTGTCCAGTCTCGAATACAACCAAAGCGAAGAAAATTTGCTCGAATCATCAAGGGGCTGCAACGTCAACGTGCAGAAATGCTTCCCTCACCGAAAAAATCCGTACTTTTGTGCGCGGACAAAAGACAGCTTTCAGCCCTTCAGCATACGGGCCACCATGTCAGCGACATCACGCGACAGGTTTGATTGGCTGGCCATGTCTTGGAGCACGCCCTCTGCCAATGCGGCGCGGCCCGGCGACATGGTGCGCCAGGACCGGAAGGCGGACGCCAAGCGCGCGGCAAGCTGTGGATTGACGCCATCGAGCTCGATCACGCGGTCACCAAGCAAGCGATAACCGGTTCCGTCGGCAGCATGAAAACCGGCCAGGTTACCGGTCGCGAAGGCACCAACAAGGCTGCGCACACGGTTGGGATTGGTGCGGTCATAGGCCGGGTGTTGTTCCAACCGTTCGATGTCCTCAGCACCACCAGCCATCGCCTGAACAACAAACCATTTGTCCATGGCGAGCGGGATGTCGGCATAGTCGTGGGCATAGGCGGCAAGGGCATCACCTGCACCTGGCAACGCGTGTTTGACCAGCATACCCAACGTTTTGATACGCATGGTCATACCCGTTGAACGCTTGTGTGCTTTCAACACAATGTCACTCAGGGCCGCGTCCTGCGCGAAGGCGAGATGCCCTAATATGGCTGTGATCAAGACCCGTTTGGCAGCGGCCAGCGGCGAAAGATCGTCTTCGTCGCTTGGCCCCAACTCTTCCAGTGTCTCAAGCAGTTCTTTGCCATGCGCAGCTGCAAGTGCTTGTGATAAGCCATGGCGGGAACTTTGCGCGCGATCTGCATCGACGTTTTTGGCGAGCGTGCGTGCCAGATCATGCACCGTCGGCAGCGTGAGAACGGCAGCTTTGGTCGCGTCGTCGGTCGCTTGTTCGCACGCGCTGTCCAAAGCGGGTGCAACAAGCGCACGCAAAAGGCCGCTGTCGTCGCCAACGGGTTCCCCAAGCCCCAAACGGTGATAGCGCCGTTGCAGCGCATCACTCGCCAGCGCCTGCACGTGAGCCCATCGATTGTAGGCGTTTGGATCATGTGTCGCCAGGAACAGGCGATCCGCCTCATCAAAACCATGAACGATCAGCGCCACAGGAGCTGAGAAGTTCCGCAACAGCGACGGACGGATTGCTTGGTTAGGCAAGTCTTGCAACTCGAGCGAAGCGTCTTCAGCCTCAAGCAGAAATTGATCGCCAACAAGGCTACCGCCTTGCACCGCGCGAACATGATTGGCCAGGTCGATGTCTTGGCCGGTCTCGTCGACGAGCCCCATCTTTACCGGAATGGCCAATGCGCGTTTTTTACTCTGTCCAGGGGTCGCAGGTGTCATCTGCGACAGAGATAGTTTTGCCTCGTTTGCGCCGTCCTCACGTGACCAGCTAATTGTAAGCTGCGGCGTTCCCGCTTGCGTGTACCAGGTCAAGAAGTCTGGCCAGCCAGCCTTTTCCGGCGCTTGGGCGCGCATGCACGCAAGAAAATCCTCGAGCGTTGCCGCCTGGCCATCAAAGCGTTGGAAGTAGTCGTCCATGGCTGTGCGAAAACGATCGCGACCAATCCAATTGGCGACCATCCGGACGATTTCAGCACCCTTCTCGTAAACCGTTGGCGTGTAGAAGTTGTTGATCTCGCGATAGCTGTCGGGGCGAACAGGATGCGCCAATGGGCCACCGTCTTCGGGGAATTGATGCACCCACAGATCGCGAACATCCTCGATGCGCTTGATAGTCCGATCATAGGTATCGCTGGTGTATTCCTGATCGCGATAAACCGTGAGGCCTTCTTTCAGACACAGCTGAAACCAATCGCGGCAGGTCACACGATTGCCTGACCAGTTATGGAAATACTCGTGCGCGATGATGGCATCGATGCGCCGGTAGTCTTCATCGGTCGCCGTCTGAGGCGAGGCCAAGATATACTTGTCGTTGAAGATATTAAGACCCTTGTTTTCCATCGCGCCGAGGTTGAAGTCAGACACGGCGACGATCTGAAAAACATCCAGGTCATACTGGCGGCCAAAGCGTACCTCGTCCCAGCGCATGGCGCGTTTCAGTGCCTGCATCGCAAAGGTGGCGCGGCTCGACTTGCCCGGCTCAACATAGATTTTCAGTGCGACATCGCGGCCGCCTTCTGTCTGAAAGCTATCGGCTAGGCAGTCGAGTTGGCCGCCGACCGCCGCGAACAAGTAGGATGGTTTGGGATGTGGGTCGTGCCAAACAGCGCGGTGCCACCCATCGCCAAGGTCCGTCTGTTCACCTGGATTGCCGTTCGACAGCAATATTGGGCAGTCAGCCCTTTTAGCGTCCATTGTAACGGTGTAGGTCGCCATCACGTCTGGGCGGTCTAGGGCAGGGATGATCCGGCGGAAACCTTCGGCTTCGCACTGCGTACAATAAACACTGTTGGTGAGATAAAGTCCGCTTAGAGCGGTGTTCGCCGCAGGGTCCAAGCCCGCTTCGATCTCAACAGCCCAAGGGCCTTCCCCTTCCAGTGGAACCTCCACCGTGCTCGCCGTTTGCTCGGCGGTCACGTCCGCACCATCGACCTTTACATCAACGCTTTGGTTGTTGTCGGCGTGCAGCACCAGGGTATTGGCCTGGCTACCAGCATTGGAGGTCGGGTTACGGACCACCTCATAGCGCGCCTGGGCTTTGGACTGATCGCCATCAAGGCGAAGGTGAAGGTCCACATGGCGCACCAAAAACGAGGAGGGAGCGTAGTCAGCCAAGCGAATGGCGGTAGGTAGATCGGTTTTCATGGCCCGCCCTTAGTATGAGGTTGCCCCTGACATCTAGGCCCCCCGGGTAAATTGCCGCGCCGGGTTGCGTGTCTTGGACTTAACGCTTAGGGAATTCAGCCTTAACACCACCTCACCGCGCTATGACCTAAATCATGCTGGCTCAGAGCCGGGCATCGGCGGCCCTTATCCAAGCCCTGCGCACGGGGTGATCTGGCGCGATTAGGAAGCCGACCGAACACATAAAGGCAATCCAACCATGGACGCCGCACTTTCCATTCCGCTCGACCAAGCCTTGCTGCTTGCAGGGTCGCTCCTTATCGCGGGCGCCGTGACCGGTGTGTTGTCTGGTCTGTTCGGCGTCGGTGGCGGTGCTATCATGGTGCCGGTTTTGTTCGAGATTTTCGGTTTTGCCGGCGTGGAGGAATCTGTCCGTGCGCCGCTGGCGGTCGGGACTTCGCTGGCTGTGATTATCCCGACCTCTATCCGCTCCTACAACGCTCATAAGGCGCGCGGAGCGGTTGATCGCGACGTGTTGCGATCTTGGACCGTGCCGCTGCTCATAGGTGTGGTGCTGGGATCTCTGATTGCGCGTGTAGCCGAGCCCTGGGTGTTCTTGGCAGTGTTCACGGGCGTGTCCATCGTCAACGCCATCAAGCACCTGTTTGGCAATGAAAGCTGGAAGCTGGGTAACGACCTGCCCGGCCCTTGGCCGATGCGGATGATCGGCGGTGTGATTGGTCTGCTTTCCGCTCTGATGGGTATCGGTGGCGGCGCGATGTCCAACATGGTTCAGACCTTGTACAGCCGACCACTGATCAACGCGATCGCCACCTCAGCTGGCGTCGGCGTCATCATCTCAGTCCCAGCAACCTTTGGCTATATCTATGCCGGTTGGCCGCAGATGGACGTGCTGCCACCCCTGTCGCTTGGCTACATCTCACTCGTGGGGGTGGCGCTTTTGTTGCCGATGACGGTCCTGACCACGCCGCTGGGCGTGCGCATCGCCCATGCCCTGCCCAAGCGCACGCTTGAGATTTCGTTTGGTATCTTTTTGGCGGTCGTTTCCATCCGCTTTATTGGCGTGCTGTTCGGTTTCTAGCCTAGCGAGCTAGGCGAAGAAATTCTGGTAAGCCCAATAGCCGACTAGGAGCACTGCAAAGACGCCGCCCCATACCAATAGATGGCGCAAGAGGGGAGCAATAGGTTGGTCGCGGCCCAACATGCCACCTCCCAGATAAACGAGAAGCGCCATCATGGCGGTTAGCGCGCCGATCTGCTGCGGGTCTGCACCCAAAAGTGTGTCGCCATTGCCGCCGAACACCAGAAGCAGGAGCCCGGTTATCAGGATGCCAAAGGCAACCCATCCATAGACCGGCATTATTGGCTACCTTGCGCGTCTTCGAGGCCAGCTGCACGGCGTGGCGCCGCCAGATATTTCATGCGTTCGGGCAATTGGTCCATCACCTGATCGCGCTGACCATCTGTCAGCCGTCCCCAGCGGCCAATCTCTTCCATTGATCGGCCGCATCCCAAGCACAGCCGAAACAGCGGATCGATCCGGCAAATTTGGATGCAAGGCGAGACGATTGACGATTGTTGGGCAGGTGGCTCAGCGGCCATGAGTTGGTTGGTCTCCACACGTTTTAGCGACAGCTAAAATAAAGCGGAAACATATATAGATGCGATCACCAAGCCAGCAAGGTCGGTAAGCTGTTGATTGGCGCCCAAAACGTCACCGGTTTGACCGCCAAGATGGCCATGCGCCAGCCGTGTCACCCAGGCCGCGAAAGCCCCCATGCACAGGGCGGTTAGCGCGATCATCCCGAGTAGGTGGGCGACGAGAAAACTCGTGGTTGACCCTGCGACAATAAACGCCAGCGCCGACACCAAGCCAACGCTCAAACTGACGCCGGCAGCACGAACCGACGGTCGGCCAAGGCGCTCGGAAGCGCCATCGGGACGCGCATGCGGCAGTTGGCAGGCGATTCCCATACTCAAGCCTCTGCTAGCCGCCTGGGTGACCATCAGCAGGCCTCCTGCCAGCCAGGGTGAAACCGCAAGTAAGGCGGCGATGGCCGACGCACGCAGACCAATCGAGAGGACCAAAGCCAACACACCATAGGTGCCGATGGCCGAGTCGCGCATGATTTCCAGTTTTCGCTCGCGGGTGCGTCCGCCTCCGATACCATCAGCAAGGTCGGCGAGCCCATCTTCGTGCAAGGCGCCGGTGATGATGATCAGGCATCCAACGACCAAAAGACCGGACATCAGCGGCGGTGCTCCGAGAGCCGCGAGCGCCAGGATGACCACGGCACCGATCGCGCCCACCATCGCCCCTACCACGGGAAAGGCGACCGCAAATCCGTCGGCTGAGACAATAGGGTCGTCCGTCTCGCGCTTAAGCGCTGGGAGGGGAAGGCGCGTCGCAAAACGTGCTGTCCGGTAGAGATCAAACAGAAAATCCATGGGGAAGAGGCGATACGCAGCTTCAGGCGTGGCGACAAGACCAATTGCCGTCCAATCGGCCGATCGCTAGGAAGCGGTAACACTTCCACCAGCCAAGGACCGAACCGTGTCGACAGCCACCGGGCTTCCTTTTGATGACATCCGCAGCCTTTTTGAACGGCTTCCTGATCCCGACCAAGAAGCGCGTACACGCGCCGCGTTGCGCAACGCCAACCTGGTCAAACCAACCGGGTCCCTAGGGCGGCTAGAAGACATCGCGCTCTTCTTGGCTGGGTGGCAGGGCACGGACAAACCGCAGATCATGCGGCCCGTGGTGGCACTGTTCGCTGGCAACCACGGCATCCATGCACAAGGCGTGTCGCGCTGGCCGATGGAAATCACGCAAACCATGGTCGACATGTTCATGCAGGGTGGGGCGGCCATCAACCAAATCTGCGCACAAAACGGGTTGGGGCTGAAGGTCTTCGACTTGGCGCTTGATGTGCCGACGCAGGACTTCACCCAAGAACCCGCCATGGACGAAAAAGCCTGTGCGGCGACCATCGCGTTCGGCATGGAGGCAATAGCTGGCGGCGTTGATCTCATCTGCATCGGCGAGATGGGCATCGCCAACACGACCTCCGCATCGGCCATCTATGCAGCGCTCTTCGGCGGCGATGCAAACGAATGGGTCGGCGACGGTGCGGGCGCTGATGCGCAGCAATTGGCACGCAAGGTTGCTGCCATTGAGAGCGGCTTGGCGCTGCACAAAGCGCAGCTTGACGACCCACTTGAGGTTTTGCGTTGTCTGGGTGGTCGCGAGATCACGGCGATGGTTGGGACCATTCTTTCCGCTCGAATGGAAAGGATACCGGTGTTGATCGACGGCTTCGTGGCGACCGCGGCGGCTTCGGTGGTTCATGCAATTGATCCAAAAGCACTGGACCACTGCCTGTTTGCCCATGCCTCGGCAGAGCGGGCGCACCGCTCGGTCCTGGCGCGCTTGGGTCAACAGCCACTTCTGGATTTGGGGATGCGGCTGGGTGAGGGCACCGGCGCGGCACTTGCTGCTTCGTTGATTAAGGCCGCCGCCGCGACACACAGCGGCATGGCAACATTCAGCGATATTGGACTGCCTGAGGTGACAACGCTGGAAAGCGGCGACCGTTAAGCCGCGCGGGTTGCTCGCGGTGAGGGGGTCACGGCCAATGCACGGTCGGCAGGGAAGATGGCCCGCACCACGGTGCCTTCGCGCAGTTTGGACTGGAGCTCAAACGTCCCGCCGTGGTTTTTCACAAGCGCCTGGACAATGGGTAGACCGAGCCCAGTGCCTTGCTCGGCATTTTTGATGGCGATGGAGCCTTGACCAAACGATGATAGCACGATGGGTATTTCTTCTTCTGGGATGCCCGGTCCATTGTCCCGAACTTCAATCATCTGACCGCCGTCAGGCGTATTCATTACACTCAGTTCGATCTCGCCATTCAGCGGTGTGAACTTGATCGCGTTGGACAACAGGTTGAGCGTGATCTGACGGATCGCGCGCTCATCGGCCCACAGCTTTGGCATGTTGGACTGGTATTGTTCGCGAATGATGATGTTCTTGGCCTTCGCCTTCATTGCCAAAAGGTGGGCTGCTTCCTCCACCGTGTAAGCCATATGGACAGCTTCTTCGACCAGTTCGTGGTGTCCGGCCTCAATACGCGAAAGATCGAGAATTTCGTTGATGAGGTTCAGCAGATGCGCGCCGGATTCGTGAATATCGTTTGAATACTCGCGGTACTGATCGTTCGGCAGAGGCCCCAGAACCTCGCCTTTCAAGACTTCCGAGAAACCCAGGATGGCATTCAGCGGCGTGCGCAGTTCGTGGCTCATCGTGGCCAGGAAACGGGACTTGGCAAGGTTCGCGTCATCGGCGCGCCTGCGTGCTTCCTCGGCAATGCCGCGTTGTTGCTCGAGCTCAGCTACCATGTCATCGGTCTGGGCACGCGCTTCCAGCAAAGCGAGGGTGGTCCGGTGCATCTGCTGCGCCAGGATGAGGAAGAACAACTGTACCCCGAGCGCTCCAACAGCCATGACCATGTGCAGCGCGTCCCCGCGAACACCCAATGTCAAAGCATAGGTCACGGCAACCGGCGTTGTAGCGAGGCCAGCGGCAACGGGCAGGTGGTGATTGAGCATGGCCGAGGTCGCGATGACCACAATCAAAATCGAAAAGATGATCGGCTCAGCCGCCGCCAGGTTTTCTGGGACGCCCACAAAGAAAAGCGCAACCGGCAGCAGTGACCACACGACCCCCCTTAAACCCTCCGCTAAAGAGAAATGGCGGACCCAGCGAACGGGATCGAAATCATCGGGGGATTTTCGGCTGACATTGCGCGCCATCAAACCAACGGTCAGTTGGACAAGAATGTTCAGTGCCAGCCAGGCGCCCGCAACGGCGATCGGCAGCACCAGCAAAGCGGCGGCCCCAACGGCCACCGCCAATCCAAGTTGGAAGGCAAGTGACCCCAAATGGTTGCGGGCGAACAGGCCGACGATCTGCTGTTCGAATGTTAGAGTGTGCCCCGTTGCCGAGTTGAGCCGTTCACGCACCCCACGCACAGCGGTGCGTGTGTCGCGCCGCCTTTCGGCGCGGGCACGGCTTTGCGTGAGATTAGAAATGCCAGTGGCTTGCAAACGTGTTGACATCCGGGCCTGAACACGAGGGAATTGGGACTTTGTGGATCGCCTCAAAGGTCGCTGAAAAGAGTGAACAGTTCCTTGTGGGTCATGCCTAATCAAATATGAATGCGGTCATGTGGGACACCCTTCTGCAGTCAGCCAAAGCCTGCCGTGTGTGCCGGGATAAACCCCAGTATGGTGGTTCTTTGCCGCACGAACCGCGGCCGGTTTTTCAGCTTTCCCAGACGTCTCGCGTGCTGCTCGCGGGACAGGCCCCGGGCACCCGCGTCCACGCCTCGGGAAGGCCTTATACGGATCCCTCAGGCGATCGGTTACGCAGCTGGCTCGGCCTCGACGAAGCGACCTTCTATGACCATGCCAAGGTGGCCATCGTCCCGATGGGTTTTTGCTTTCCCGGCCAAGATGCCAAAGGTGGGGACTTGCCACCGCGGCCTGAATGCAAAGCCACCTGGCACGATCAGATATTCGCGGCCCGTCCAGACTTCGACCTGACCCTGATCATCGGGCGCTATGCGCGCGATTATCACATGCCGCAAAAAGCTAAGGAGCGGCTGACCGACAGCATCGCCAATCAGCGTCTTGACCTAAACGCTTTGGGAGTGGCTCCGCACATCATTTTACCCCACCCATCCTGGCGCAACACGGCCTGGCTCAAGCGCAACCCATGGTTCGACGCGGAGATCGTGCCCATTTTGCAACGGCGCATAAAAGCTGCCCTTGGCCAGACTTGAGCAAAATTATTGCTTGTTCTTACCGATTAGACTAGAAGCGCGCAAAATTGTTTTGCAACAGGGGCATTTCCATGGCTGCTGGCGACCTTAGCTTCGACGTCATCGACCGGCGTATCCTGGCCGAACTCCAGAACGACACCACGCTTTCGATGAACGAAATCGCGGCGCGTGTTGGCTTGTCGGCGACGCCTTGCTGGCGACGGATCCAGAAGCTCGAAGAGGCAGGCATCATCCGCAAACGGGTCGCGCTTTTGGACGGCACCGCCATCGCCGCAGGCGTATCGGTGTTTGTCTCGGTGCGCACCAACCAGCACACGGATGAGTGGCTGAAACGCTTTGCCGAAGTGGTAAGCGCCATGCCGGAGGTAGTCGAGTTTTACCGCTTGTCCGGCGACATCGACTATCTTCTCAAAGTCGTGGTTCCAGACATCGTGGCCTACGACAAGTTCTACAAGCGACTTGTCGGCAAGATCGATCTGTCCGACGTGTCGTCGTCCTTTGCGATGGAAGAGATCAAGTACACGACGGCACTGCCGCTTGACTACATGAAGGTCGACAAGCGGCCAGCAACGAGCGTCTAGTTAGCGCAGACGGCTGATCAGGCTGGACGTATCCCAGCGGTTACCACCAGCCAGCTGAACATCACCATAAAACTGGTCGACAAGGGCCGTGACCGGCACGCGTGATCCGTTGCGCTTGGCTTCGTCCATAACAATGGCCAGGTCTTTGCGCGCCCAATCGACGGCGAAACCAAAGTCAAACTCGTCGGCGGCCATCGTTTGCCAACGGTTTTCCATCTGCCAGCTTTGCGCGGCGCCTTTGGAGATCACGTCGATCACCGCTTCGACGTCGAGGCCTGCGTTCTGGGCGAAGGCGATGCCTTCGGACAGTGCCTGAACGAGCCCTACAATGCAGATCTGGTTGACCATTTTGGTCAGCTGGCCCGCCCCGACAGGGCCCATCAGGCCCACCTGTTTGGCAAAGCAGTCAATGGCAGGTTTCGCCCTGTCGAAAATGGCTTGCTCGCCGCCCACCATGACAGTTAGTGCGCCGTTCTCGGCGCCAGCCTGCCCGCCCGACACCGGCGCATCAAGGAAGTCGAAACCGCCATCCTTTGCGGCGACACCAAGCTCCCGCGCGACATTGGCCGATGCGGTGGTGTGGTCCACGAAGATGGCGCCTTTTTCCATGGCCTCGAACGCGCCGCCTGGACCAGTGGTGACGCTTCTTAGGTCGTCATCATTGCCGACACAAGCGAAGACAATATCGCAGCCCTTGGCTGCCTCGGCAGGCGTTGGCGCCATCTCGCCGCCATACTGGTCGACCCATTTCTCGGCCTTGGCTTCAGTTCGGTTGTAGACCGTGACCTCGTGCCCACCGCGCGAAGCGAGGTAACCCGCCATCGGGTATCCCATCACGCCCAGTCCAATAAAAGCGACCTTTGCCATTGCTTGCTCCAACTCAGAATCTGTGTGTGGCGCTGGCATAGTGCCGTGCAGCGGTTCTGGCTAGTGCGAAAGTGCCAGGTGGCGGGTCAGGTATCTTTCCAGCCGGTCCCAGATGCGCCGCACCACTTCGACGGCGATGAGGTAAAGCAGAGCCGCCCAGAAGAAGGCTTGGAAATTGAACGAGCGGGCATAGGCAAGGCTGGTGACGCCCATCAAGTCGAGCACGGTGACGATCGAAGCGATGGCCGAGCCTTTGATCATCAAAATCAGCTCATTGCCGAGCGGGCGTAGTGCCACGATGTAGGCCTGCGGCAGGATAACTTTGAAAAAGATCGGCCAACGCGACATCCCCACAGCTTGCGCGGCTTCGCTTTGCCCCTTGGGAACGGACTGTATCGCCCCGCGCATGATCTCTGCTTGGTAGGCAGCGGTGTTGAGCGTGAAGGTTAGGACCGCGACATAGAAGGGTTCGCGGAAAAACCACCATATTCCGGCCGCTTCGAACGCTTCGTTGAACTGGCCAGCGCCATAATAGACCAGGAACAGCTGGGCGAGCAGCGGCGTGCCGCGGAAGAAGGTGATGTAGGCACGGGCTGGCAGCGTGAGCCACGCTTTCTCCGACAGGCGTGCGAGGGCGATGGGCAACGACAGGGCGGCGCCCAAACCGACGGACAGCAGCACCAGTTGGAAGGTGACGATGATCCCTTCCAGGTACCGATCCCAATAGCGGTCAACCAGGCGCCAATTGATGCCAGGAATGATCCAAGCCGCCAGCGCCAGCACCAAAGCGGCGATCACCAGCTTGTCAAACATCGCTTTGTCGAGCCCAAACGGCCCTTTGGCCCGAGGAGCAGCGGCGGGTTGGCGCGCAGCGGTGGTGTCGACGGCCTGATCTGTCATCGTGCCACAAAGCCCCGGTTGGCCTGGCGCTCAAGCGCGTTGGTGCCGACCGTCGATATCAAGGTGAAGGCGAGGTAGATCAGGCAAGCGATCAGGTAGAAAAAGAAGGGCTCCTTGGTGACGCCAACAGCGACCTGCGTTTGCCGCAACAGATCGTTGAGTGCGATCACCGAAACCAGTGACGTATCTTTCAGCAGGACCAGCCAGAGATTGCCGAGACCGGGCAGCGCGAGCCGCCACAGTTGGGGCAACGTAATCAGCCTGAACGTCTGCATGGATGTCAGACCGAGCGAGCGTCCCGCTTCGCCTTGGCCTTTTGGGATGGCGCGGATGGCGCCAAGGAAAACCTCCGATGAGAAAGCACCGAACACAACGCCAAGCGCAACCACACCGGCAGCGAAGCCGCTGATCTCGAAGGACGAGCCAGGCGCTACCATCTGCACCACACGGTTCGCCAGCAACTGAACCATGTTGTAGATGACGAACAGCGTCAGCAGTTCGGGTAAGCCACGGAAGACCGTCGTGTAGAGGTTGCCGACCGCGCGAAGATAGGTGTTCTGCGATTGCTTGGTGAGCGCAATCGCCAAGCCGAGCAGCAGGCCAAAAGGGAGCGTGACAATCGCCAGGCGAATGGTGAGCCACGCGCCAGCGGCGAGCTCATCCCCCCATCCATCGGCCCCAAAGGCCAGCAGCCCAAACAGCTCATTCATGCGGATCGTATGCCTCTCTCAAGGCCACAAAAGCCCTTGGCCCGCGCGAAAATCGACGGGCCAAGGTGTTGCAGATCAGTAGATCGAGAACGGGAAATACTGGTCGTTGATTTCCTGCCAGGTACCGTTTTCGATGATGGCAGCCAGCGCAGCGTTCAAGCGCTCACGCAGCTCGTCATCGTCTTGGCGAAGAGCGATACCGGCACCGAAGCCGAAATACTCTGGGTTCGAGTAGGCGTCGCCAACAAAGGTGCAGCACGAGCCATCACCGGTTTCCAGCCACTCATACAGAACGATCGAGTCAGCCAAAATCAGGTCGATACGACCGGCAGCCAAATCCAAGTTGGCCTCATCCTGGGTCGGGTACAGGCGGATTTCAGATTCGCTGTACACGTCCTCAAGGAAGTTGGCGTGGATCGTCGCGGACTGCGCGCCGATTGTCATGCCTGCCAGAGCTTCCGGCGAGGTGTCGCTGATTGATGAGCCTTCACGCATGATGAAGCGCGCTGGCGTTTGGTAATATTTGTCAGTGAAGTCGACCACTTCCATGCGCTCTTCGGTGATCGACATCGAAGCGATAATGGCGTCGTAGCGGTTGGCCAGCAGCGCGGGGATGATGCCATCCCAATCTTGCGCGACGAACTCGCAGGTCACGCCCATCTCGTCGCAAAGCGCGTTTGCGATATCGACGTCGAAGCCTTTTAGCTCACCGTTGGAATCTGTGAAGTTGAACGGAGGATAGGCGCCTTCGGTTCCGATACGCACAACCTCTTGGGCCTGCGCTGCGACCGCGCCGCCGACAATGCCTGCTGTGGCTAGAGCCACCACAGCGAGGCGATGAATTGATGTCATGGGTTTATTCCTAGCTGTTTCCCTGTGTCGTCACCTGCCAGACGATTTTTGAGCGGATCTGGTTCGGGCGAACGCGGCAACACCACACCATTTATGACGGCTGTGCAACGGTCTACACCTTTGAAAATGCCGCTTTTTATGGCGCGCTAGCAAAAAGCGCAGGTGGTGTCGTTACGGCAATTTGCGGAGGTGATTTGCCTCTTGATTGCCAGCGCAGGCACACTAGAAACCGTTATCGGAGATAAAGGACGCAGAATCGTGCGTCGCAACGGGGCGAACTGGCCGGTTTTTGTAAGTTATGTGGAAAGCCATCAAGGCCGCGTTGTCGGGCCCGAACAATGAAGACGAGGGCGCGCAAGACGACCCCCAGCAGGCGCAACTCCAGCGCATTCTGGCGGGCATGATCGACCCCAAGACGGGGGCGGACATCACCCAGTCCGGCGTTCTGTCACCACCCATGGTGCAAGATGGACGCGCCTACTTGACGCTGACCGTCTCCGCCTCCGACGTTGATACCTACCGCCCGGTGCGCGATGCGCTAGAAGTAATGCTGCTCGGGCTGCCGTTTATCGATCAAGCCTTTGTGGTTCTCAGTTCCGAAGGCACGGCGGGCGCCACGCCACAGCCGCAAACGGCTCCGCAACCTCAGCCTGTACCGGCGCCAGCAGCGGCTAAGCCGCGCGACACGGGTCGCCGGGTTGGCGGCATCGATTTCAGCGGCATTGGCGCGATCATCGCCGTCGCCTCGGGCAAGGGCGGTGTCGGCAAGTCCACCACCACAGCCAATCTGGCCGTCGCGCTGGCGGCAGAGGGTCTCAACATCGGCGTCCTTGATGCTGACGTGTATGGCCCATCCATCCCAAGGCTTTTTGGGATCAGTTCACCGCCCGTCTTCAACGACGAAAAGCGGGCTGTCCCGCCTGTCGGTCACGGCATCAAGGTGATGTCGATGGGCTTCCTTATCGAAGAAGGCACGCCCATGGTGTGGCGCGCCCCAATGGTGGTCTCCGCACTGACGCAAATGCTGTCAGACGTTGTCTGGGCGCCCATCGATGTTTTGCTGATCGATATGCCGCCTGGCACGGGCGACACCCAACTGACCATTTCCCAACAGGTGCCCCTCGACGGTGCGGTGATCGTCTCGACGCCCCAAGATCTGGCGTTGATTGATGCCCGCAAGGGTGTGTCCATGTTCGAGAAGGTCCAAGTGCCGATCCTTGGTATTGTCGAAAACATGTCGACCTACATCTGTCCGCAATGCGGGCATGAAGCGCATATCTTCGGCCATGGCGGGGCGCAGGCAGATGCCGCGAAATTTGGTGTGCCGTTCCTTGGCGAGATCCCGTTGCATATCGATATTCGTGAGACCTCGGATGCGGGTGAACCTGTCGGTGTCGCCCAACCCGATGGCCCGCATGCCAAAGCGTATCGGGCCATTGCCGCGCACGTATGGGCGGATGTAACGGCGCGCAAGCAAGGCAAGCGCCAACCGCCGGAAATCGTCATCGAAGATGATCTGAGCGCAGCCTGACGGCTACAAATTGGCCCGGCGCTCCAAAGCGTTCGCCCAAAAGCCGGCAATCAGCGCCGCGCAGGCAAACACCACCATCGTTGTCGCCAACGCCGGGCTGCCGAGGTGGGACACAGCCCCGACGATGACCGTCGCAATCGCTCCGATCAGAACCATCATAGACCCGTTGATGCCGGATGCTGTGCCGGCCAGTTCTGGGCGCACCGACATGGCCCCGGAAATGCCATTGGGAATGACCAATCCGTTGGAGAACGACGATAGAAACATCGGCCCAAAGATCGCGAGCGGGTGCTTGATGTCCGCCCATACCAGCGTGGCCAAGATGATGACGGCCACCAATCCAACCACGTTGCCAGCGGTGATCATGCGCCGGGGGCCGACAAAGACGGTGTAGCGACCGGACAGATAATTGCCGATCGCGTAGCCAATTGCGATCAGTGAGAAATAGAAGCCGTAGTCATGCGGTTCCAGCCCGTACTCGCGTTGGGTAATGAGCGGTCCGCCACCAATGAAACAGAAGAACACACCGGACGCGAAGGCGACGGTGAAAGAAAAGGCCCAAAACAACGGCACGCGGCACAGTGCAAGGTGGCTTGTTATAAGCGCATCGACAGACAGGCTTGTTTGTCGCTGGTGGTGGGTTTCGCGCAGCGTGAAAAAGACGATGGCGAGCAGCCCTGCGCCGAGAACCAAGAGAAGGTCGAAAGAGGCGCGCCAGCCATAGAGGCCATCAAGCAGACCGCCGACAGCCGGGCCGCCCATCTGCGCGATCGCCATGCCCATCGTGACGTACCCGAGCAGGCTGGCTGCATGGCTCCGGTCGGCGACGTCGCGGACAATGGCTCGCCCAACAACCATTCCAACGCATCCGCCGATGGCTTGAAAACCACGCCCTATGATCAGCATCTCAATGCTGGTGGCCAAGCGGCAGAAGAGCGTGGCGATGAGAAACAGCACCAGGCCCCAGAGCAAGACGGGCCGTCTGCCAAAACGGTCAGATACCGGGCCGACCAAGAGCTGCACCATGGCGACTGAAAACAGGTAAACCGACAAGGTCAGCTGCGCCTGCGCATCCGTGGCGTTCAGGTCCTCCGCCAAGCCTGGCAGTGACGGCAGATAGATGTGCATCGTCAGCGGGCTGATCGAGACGATCAACACCAGCAGGAGTGTCGATGGCCGCCAACCCGAGGTTGTCGCGACGCTGCTTGACGAGGTGACCATGAAGACCTTGGCAAAACGAAAGGGCGCCACCAAATGGCAGCGCCCCTGATTGGCAAGGTCTAAACGCTATTTGTTTGCCCGCCAAGACCGGCGGTCCGACTTGCTGACGCTAGCCTTGGGAAAAACTGTCGCGCTTGCGCGGCGCGTTTTTGCCCTGGCCGTGCGATCCAAAAACAGAGCGGACAGCCTGCTTCCAGCCCTCGGTGCGGGCTTTCTTGCCAGCTTCAATGTGGGGGGTCAGATCGTAGCGAGCAGTGAAGAACAACATGTCATTACTCCTGTTTCGAGTGCAAGAAATTAACTCTTGCGATTGCGTTGGATCCTTTATGTGCCTTGTCAGCCTTGGTTACAAACGGGTAGATTGTGTTGTCGCTTCAAAAAATTTGAACTGAAAGGCTGCCATGCCCCGTCTTCCCACCCTTAATGGTCTGCAAGCCTTCGAAGCCACGGCTCGGTTGATGAGCTTCTCTGCCGCCGCTGAAGAGTTGAACCTCACCCCGTCGGCTGTTTCGTACCAGGTGCGCACATTGGAAGACCGGTTGGGCGTTGAGCTCTTTGCACGGCTCAACCGAGCCATCGCGCTGACAGAGGCAGGTGAGGCGCTTTATCCCGACATCCGCGAAGCCTTCGCCCGCATGCGTGTCGCGGTGGATCGCCTTTCCGCCGACACGCCGGAAAATGTGCTGGTCGTGTCCACCGGGCCGTCATTTGCGGCAAAGTGGTTATCGCCGCGCCTCTTCTCGTTCATGGATGAACATCCGGAAATTGAAGTGCGCATTTCCGCCAGTCTGAAGCTCGTCGATTTCAATCGCGACGGCGTTGATGTCGGCATACGCTTTGGCCCCGGCAATTATCCCGGTCTCGACCAATTCGAGTTGATGGGCGACGAGGTGACGATCATCGTCTCGCCCGAGTTCCTGAAATCTCACCTGTTGGATGAGCCGAAGGACATTCTCAACCAGCCTTTGATCATCGACGAGTCGATGGCCTTCACAAAGGAGGCGCCAACCTGGGCCGATTGGTTTGCTTATGCAGAGGTGCCGTTCAGCGGGGAACCACGGGGCCTACGCTTCAACCATGCCGACCACGCCATTGATGCCGCCGCGCGCGGGGCTGGTGTCGCCCTAGCCCGCACCTCTCTAGCACAGGAAGACTTGGCCAAAGGATTGTTGGTCGAACCGTTCCCAGGGCTGCGCTTGAAAACGTCGCTGGCCTTCTACCTCGTTATGCCGCCCACGGCCCGGCTCAAGCCGAAGGTGGAAGCGTTCACCCGATGGATGCACGAGGAGTTGGGTCTGCCTTATTCGGCTTGAGCGCGCGTTTGGCGCTCGCGCACGATCATGTAAAGCCCGCTGCCAACCACAATGGTAAGGCCAACCAGCATCAGAGCGGTCGGATGGTTGCCAAATACAATGAGGTCGATCAACAGCGCCCACAAAACAATGGAATAGCGAAAAGGCGACGTTACCGACACATCGCCGCTGCGCATCGCCACGGTTACGGCAAGATAGCCCATCGTCAGAAAACAGGCAGCCAAACCTAGGAAGAAAAGCGATTGGCCGCTTGGCACCACCCAATCCTGAAAGGGGGCGAGCAAAAAGCCCATGAGCATCACGGATCCGCTGGTGACCAGGTTGATAGAGATCGTTGGCAAGCGGTGGTCAATATGGCGCGTTGCCATATCGCGGGTCACGTAGAAGATCACAGCAGCCACCGCCCATAGGCTGGCCGGTTGAAAGCCCGAGCCGCCTGGCTGAATGATGAGCAGGACGCCAAGAAACCCGGCAACGATCACCGCCCAACGCCGCCAACCGACCTTTTCGCCAAAGCACAGCGCTGCGACCGCGACGATTGTCAGTGGGATCGCTTGAAGAACAGCATTGGCGTTGGCAATCGGAATTGCGATCACCGCGTTGTAATAGAGCAAGGTAGAAACGCACTCCGCTCCGGCTCGCAACCAAACGGGCCTGTCGAGCAGTGTTGGCAAAGTCTTGATCGCACCCGTAGCAAAAGCGAGCGCCAACAGGATCGCCAGGATGGCCATGCCGCGCAAAGCCACCATCTGGCTGATCGGCAGATCGTCGGACGCCAACTTGATCAGGCTGTCGGTACCAATGAAGCCGATCATAGCCAGGCAGGTCGCGACAATACCGCGAGCGTTGGGTGAGAATGTCACGGGAGCTGCACAGGTCGATACATTGAAGGCCACAGCCTCACGCTCGCCTTATGACCTTATGCTGGGCCAATAGGAGGCAGGGCGCAAGCGCCATCGCCCGCTATGATGCTGCGATTATCCGCCAGTGGTGCTCATATGGCGGGCAACCGCAGGGGCCGCGCCGGCGCGCTCTATAACGAAGTCATGTCCCTTGGGCTTGCGGCCAATGGCTTCATCGATGGCCGCATGCAATAGGTCGTCGCCTTCTGATGCGCGCAACGGTCCGCGCAGATCAGCGGCATCGTCCTGCCCCAGGCACATATACAGCGTTCCGGTACACGTGACGCGAACGCGGTTGCAGCTTTCACAGAAATTATGGGTCAGCGGCGTGATGAAGCCAAGCCGCCCGCCTGTCTCCTCCACGCGGACATAACGTGCCGGACCGCCTGTTTGATCGGGCAGGTCGGTCAGCGAGTACTTTGCTTGCAGTTTCTGGCGCACTTCCGATAACGGCAGGTATTGATCGGTGCGGTCGCCATCAATATCGCCCAGAGGCATTGTTTCGATCAGCGTTAGATCCATGTCCCTTTCGTGGGCGAACGCGATCATGTTTTCGATTTCATGCTCATTCACGTCGCGCAGCGCAACGGCATTGAGCTTCACCTTAAGCCCAGCTTCTTGAGCAGCGGCGATACCATCCATGACCCGGTTGAAATCGCCCCAACGGGTCACTGCGCGGAACTTTTCCGGGTCAAGAGTATCCAGCGACACATTGACCCGCCTCACGCCATGCTCGTAGAGCGCTTTGGCATGTTGACGCAATTGCGAGCCGTTCGTGGTCAGCGTCAGTTCTTCCAAAGCGCCGCTCTTCAGGTGGCGCGACAGGCTCTCGATCAAGCTCATCAAATTCTTACGGACCAGCGGCTCGCCCCCGGTCAGCCTGAGTTTTCGCACGCCACGGGCAACGAAGGCAGAGCAAAGACGGTCCAATTCCTCCAGCGTGAGTAGCTCTCGCTTTGGAAGGAACGTCATATCCTCGGCCATGCAGTAGACACAGCGGAAGTCGCAACGGTCGGTCACGGACACCCTTAGGTAGCTGATCGTGCGACCATATGGGTCAATGAGCCCAGGGCGGATTGTGGTAGGATCACTCATACCTGCTATTTAGTGGGTTGGTTGCGGCTGTAAAGCGGCAAAACCCGAGTTCCACCAAGTCGAGTTTGAGCATCCGTGACGTCTGGCACCACACATCGCTGGCCTACCGAACTTCGCCTCAAGTCGGGTCGGGCAACCCTCCAAGTGACATTTGACGACGGCTTTTCGGCGGACCTGCCCGCCGAGTTACTGCGTGTCTATTCGCCGTCGGCCGAGGTGCAAGGCCATGGCACTGGCCCCAAAATGCTGGTGGTCGGCAAAAGCGATGTGCGCATTCGCTCCATTGAGCGGGTCGGCAGCTACGCCGTGCGCCTGGTGTTCGATGATGGCCATGACTCTGGCTATTACACCTGGGCATTCTTGGAAGAATTCGCGGAAACCTTGGACGACAAGCGCAACGCTTACGCCTTGGAAGCGGCCGCATCTTAGCGTCTGATGCGCATCACCCACCATGGCGATGATTTGCTTGTTACCGACCAGTCGCTTGGGTTGGGCGCTTTTCTTGTGGCGCTTGGCGTTCTGTTTCTGGTCGCAGCCGCTTCGCGCCTGGTTGACGGCCAGGTCTTTGCCTTTGGAACCCTTATCTATGTCGTCGCAGGGCTCGGCGCTGTGAAGTTCGGCATGGACCGGCTCGTCGCCACCCAGATCATCGTTGATAGGGATGAAGCGCTTCTTATCGCGAAGCGATGGAGCATTTCTGGCACACAGCAACAGCGCATCCCGTTTGATGCTGTCACAGGCTTCACGATCGAACCCGAAGGCCAAGCCGCCAAAACCGAACTGTTCGTGCAAACGACGCGCGGACCAGTTTGTTTGTCGGGTGGTTCAAAAGCAGTACGCGAAGCGTGGCAGGATATCCAATTGGCTGTCGAAACGCATATGGCCGACGCGCAGCCAGCGGCGTCGGCTGACTGATTTCAAACCAAAGTTGCCAAGAACAATACCGCGACGATCCAATATTCAGGAAAATGGTGGGCATGACTGGGATTGAACCAGTGACCCCTCGCGTGTGAAGCGCGTAGTCATATTTGTCAAATAGGACACAGTACACTAGGCCGGTTTGCGCAGCGCGTTGATCCTACCTTTGCTGGCATCGTCCATCTTGTAGCCCCAGCCCCAGATCGTCTCAATCTTAACACCATGCCGCGCGAGCTTTTTACGGAGGCGCGAGATGATGACTTTGGTGTGGTTCATGTCGATGCGTTCGGTGGTCCGCCAGGACACCGGCATCGCTGCCAGCGCCACATCGTGAGATACCTGCGCGTGCTTCAACAGCGCGCCGAGCAGCTCGGCCTGCTGCTTAGACAATCCGAACGCGTCTTGCAGTTCGCCAACAGTGTCATCGTTGGCGCGGATCATGGCCAGGAGCTGGCGGTTCTCTTCCTCCAACTCCTCGACGCGCTCGGCAAGTTTTCTCGTGGCTCGCGGTTCGAGCAAGTCCAACGGGTTCATCAGTCTATGTCCCTCATTGTGGCGGACAATGATCGGCCCAGGAGCTGGCGGATCGCGTACTGCGACATGTCCTCGTTGAGCACCTTGGTGATCGCGCTGTTCTGTCTGCCAAGTATGCCAAGCAGTTCGTCCTTTTGCTTGGCAACCTTGGCCAGCTCGTGCTCCAGTTCGGTGCACTGTTTAATGCGCGCGTCTAGCGCCTCGGTCATCACTTTCGCTACAACCTGGTGTACGTTCTCTGCCATCTTTCTCTCCTATTTTCTGTAAAAATCGCCGACCCAGGCTTCCGCATCGAGCGGCAGCCCGGTTGCCCAGTCAGGCACGTTCTTCATGGTGGTCAGGGCCACCTCTTCGATCTCGGCTGCGCTCTCGCTGGCGCATTCGATCAGCAGCTCGTCATGCACGGTGAGGATGATGCCCTGGCCGAACCGGCTGACGAACGGGTCCAACGTCCACATCGCCTCGGCCATACAGTCGCGAGCGATCGCCTGGGTCAGATTCTCGATAACCTTCGCGCCGTATGTACGGATGCGCTGCCACTTCCGGGTGTACTGGTCGATCCCCATGTACGACAGCGCGAGGCGATCCCCATCGCTGGTGAACTCGATGTTCCGGTAGACGAGGCAGCGCTTCCGGCTGGGTAGCACGGCAAGCATGTGCGTGCCTAATGCGTCGCGATGAACAACGAACTGAACGCGGCCGCCAGCGATGTATGTGTTCTCGGTCTGGCCGTTGACGATGGCCCGGAACGCGCGGTCTGCCTCCTCCCACAGCTCCCATATCTTGTAGTTCGCGTCGCGGTAGCCATACACGGCGTCCCTGGCTTCGTCTTCTGTCAGGTCGAGCCCGCCTTGCACCTTCGCTGTGTCGACAAACTTCGCCCAGCCCATGCCGTAGCCGCACGCCAAGACAAGAATTTTTCCGAGCTGTCGCTCCGTCGTTCCCTTGCCGCAGTCTGCGATGTCTTTCCCGGTGACCTGGCTGGCGGTGTAGGCGTAGACATCCGCGCCGCTGGCGAACTGGTCGACGATGTCCGTCTGGCCAGCCAGCCACGCCACGATGCGCGCCTCAATTTGTGAGAAGTCGGCACACACGAATGTGTTGCCTGGGGAGGGCACCAGGCAGGCGCGTAGTCCTGACGAGACTACACTAGCCACGCCACCGACTTCTCTTTCGATCTCGTCGTACGGGAGGTGCGCCTTGAGGGCGTCAACGACGGGACCGTTATCCTTGAAATCTCCGCGAGGCATGTTCTGCAGTTGAACGAGGCGACCAGCCCACCGGCCGGTACGAGCTGCCCCGTAGAACTGCATCATCCCTCGGACACGACAATCAGATCGGTCTGCCCCGCTAACCATGCGTTGTAGTTTTGCCGTGCTCGTTCGGGCGTTATCCACCCGGAGGCCAAGGACTTCGCCAAGCTCTCCTTCACCTGGGCTTTCTCCCAGGAACTCTTCGACTGTCGCTTTGCGGAGATTGTCTTCCGGGTAGCCCTGGTCCTGGCACCAATGTAGCATCTTAGCGGTAGAGCTGATGGTTGGTACCGCACCACCGGTGATGGTCTTGAGCCGATCGTTGGCATGTTCTTTGGCCTCCCTGGCCAGGTCAATCATGTGTTCCACGGTAGGGATGTCGATGCCGACACCCCGCTCATTAATCCGCTGGTCGAGTTCCCAGTCCTGTTGGACAGCGGGTGGCAATGGTAGCAACCGGCGCGAGACTTCCCGTTCGGCCACGACATCCTGCACGCAATATTTTACCAGTCGGTCAAATTTATCTTCGTCGTCTTCATGCCACCACGTCGTCTCGCCGGTCACGTAGTTCAGCGTGCGTGGCTTGCACATCTGAAGCATCAGCCTGTGACCCTCGGCATCCTTGGAAACGCCGACCACCTTGGCAGCCCTGTCCAGCGCGAGAGGCAGGCCCCAATAGGCTCCCTGAATCATGGTGTCTTGGAGCTGTTCGATCGTCAGGCGGTTGTCGCACCACTCCTCGGGCATCTGCCGCAGGAAGGCATTGTTCCACACGACATACTCGAAGTTCGCGTTCCACGCTTTGACGGGGAGACCGTGGAAAACGTGCGGCATCAGGTTAGCCAGGCCAGCCACCCCATCGCCGATCCGCCAGCTCTGCACTGGCTCATCGTCGAACGCCCAAGCGACACAGAGCACACGGGTGCTCGGGTGCTGCGCGTATTTGTGCGCACCCGTCTTACGGAGGTCGACGATGCTCGCCGTCTCGAAGTCTATCGAGACGACCTTAGGCATCACTCACCCCCTTTAGAGCTTCACCTACTAGCCGCCGTGTGCTTTCGTGTGCGTAGCGAAGCGTGCTGGCATCCGTTTTACTACCTTCCTTGGCGTAATGCCTCGACGCGTCCTCTACGCGCTCCAAAACTGCCCTTAGCCGCGCTATCTCTGCGTCTTTGGCTTTCAGGGCTACCAGAGCTTCAGCAATATCTTTGGCCACGGTCGGAAAGCCCGGGCGGATTTTCAAGAGGCGCGCGTCCTGTGCCAACCGCTCTTCAAGATCAGTCATCGCTTATCCTCCGTGTATCTGATCTCCGGCTTGCGAGCTGCGTCGAGACAGCGGATGGCACGGTCCACGACTAGCTCGTCGCTGCACATGTGGCCGCCAAACCATCCACCCCAGCAGCCATGCTTAACCGTGCCGTCGATGTAGGCGTCACACCCTCCACAAGTGTACCGCTTGAGCCGGTTCTTCTGCTGCTTGGTGAGGCTCTTCCAGAGTTCACCGCGTGTCATGGCCGGTCATCCTCGCCAATCTCGCGAGCCTCGTACGCCACGAGGAACATGAGGCAGCAGGACGCGTGCCACAGGTGGCTCTTGCCGGTCTCCGCGTCGAGCTCTTCGCCACGCCACCAAGCCCACATGTGCCTCATCAGCGCTGAGAAGGGGCGAGACCAGGACATGCCCAGCTCCCAGTTCCTGGGCGCATACTTCTGCGCGCCAAAGTCTAGGATTTCAGCGGTGCCTTGCAGGTACTCGGGTGCGAGCAGATGGTAGGGTGCTTTCTCGCTGTCGAACTTCTGGGCCTCGGTGGGCCAAACTTCGGGGCCGCCCGGGTCAACGTGATCTGGAAACATCATCCGTCCATCCCCAGGTCGACGAGCAGCTTCTGCTCGGCCTCGTACGCGCCATCCTCGTAGCCCTTCTTGTAGAGCGGGCTGTCTTTCTCCTCGGGCGGGAAGGCTTCGTTGATCAGCTTGCCGATCTTCGCGGCCATGGAGGGCGTGATATCTTTAGTGTGGCGCAGGTCGCACAGCACGACGCCACCAGCGACGATCATGTCGTTATAGACGTGGGGCCTCAGGTAGCTTTGTTCCTCGAACATGTTGATCCTCATAGTGCTCTGGTCGAGGCAGCCCGTTCACCATGTCAGACACGATGACCCAGACCCCCTCTCGCTCGTCGCTGTTCACGGACCACGACGTCCGCCGGAACTCGACGTTGATGATTGGGTAAGCGCCCCGGGCAGCCCAGTGTGCCCGGATGCGCTCTGCCAGCTTTTCAGCGTGGCGTTTTGGTTTCAGGCTAGATGATGTCGTCATCGCTGCTTGAGGTCTCCGTGATGCCCATGTCTTTCAGGACAGCATTGACATCGTCGGACATGTCAGGCGCTTCACCGAATACCTCGGCAGCGTCTTGGTGGTTGTCCAGGCGAGGCGTGCCCGTCTTCATGAGCTGGACGTGATCGAGCTGACAGGACATGCCAACGCCGCCCGCGTTGTCCCAACCGTAGAAGCGGATACCAGCGCGGCAGATCACGCCGGAGTACAGGATATCGCCTTCTTCATGGATGGGGTTACCCTGCATATCGATGATCTGAGGGCGACCGTCTTCGGCTTTCCGCCGCAGGTTCATGTACTTGCGGCCCGGCTCGAACTCGGCCCATTTGGATTTGTCTTCGGCATCTTTGATGCAGAATTTGTCCTTCTTCTTCATCTTGTCGATGAGGTCTTTGCCCCAGTCGTCACCCCACTTCTTTTTCCCCACGCCGGACAGCGCGGTAATCATGTCTTTCCACTGCTGGGTTTCCATGGTGGGCTCGGTGAACAGCGCGACAACGCTGTACTCCTCTTTCGCATCAGGGACAGCGCGGCTGGCCTTGAACAGGTTGTGGGTGAAGCAGGCACGGAAGGGGGGAGAAATGAACGTGTTCATCGTGATACTCTCGTTAGATTACGTCGGAGATATCCTCGTCCACTGCGGGCAGCAGGCGAGGGCGGGGATCGGTAGCCGGGGCCAACGTGAGGCGACCGGGTACCTTCACGACGTACCGATCCAGAAGATTGGTCGGGAGGTCGTATTGCTTTAAGATTCGGCGAACAGCCTTGGGTGTCTTGGCAGCCTTGGCGAGCGTCGGCATGTGCGGATCGCCATCGATGATCTCCTCCAAAACGTCGTGCGCCTTGGATATGGGTGTGGTGACCTCACCGGTCTCATCGAAGGCATTGGTTATCAGGCCAACAACATCATCGACGTCGACCTTGTCGTTCCACTGCTCGCGATCGGCGGTGGACACGGGCTTCGAGAACAACAGGTCATCGGCGTCATCGGCGCTGGCTGTCTCAAGGCGAGATTTTAGTGCTTCCTCGACCGCGTTGATCACCATCTTGGCGACCTGCGCCTGGCCCCACAGCCTGTCCAGCTCGACAGTCGGGCTCAGAGCGACACGCTTCTTCACCGTGTCTTTGTCAAGCTCCAGTACCGCGTCGAGGTCGAACTCCTCGGGCACGTCGTCGTATGCCTTGATGGCCGTGTTGAGCAGCGCGTTCTTGGCTTCCGGGCAGTCGGTGACGGCAGGGCAGAAGCGGCAGTGCTCGCCAGCGATCAGCTCACCGTCCGGCTCCAGCGCGCGCATGATGCCAGGCTTGAGAACCTTGCGGGCCCAGCCGACTAGCTGCTCGGGGGTTCGCTGCATCTCCCTAACAGGGCCATCGGGATGAGCAGCTCGTGGCTGAACGATCCGCATGGAGACGTTATCGACACGGCGAGTTTTGGTGAATTTCCCGAGCGCTCCAGTGCCGTAATATAAGAGCTGGGCGTTATCACCAACTTCAACGACGATCCCTCGCCCGAATTTGAGATCAACGATGACGAGATGGAACAGTTCGGGATGGTAAGCGATAACGTCCGCCGTGCCGAAGAGGTCAAAGGGCAGCTCCGCGTCTTGGGTTTTCTCGAATGATCCGGTCCACGCCCACGCTGGTTCGACGGTTTGCTCAAGCCAAACCTCGTAGCCCAGTTGGGTCAGCACCTCGGTGTGATCGGTGAACACGGCAACTGCGTCCGCGAAGTCAAATGTGACTTCGAACTCATTGCCGCTGTCCAGCTTGATTGTGTGCCCCACGTAATCATGTGGGTGTCGCCCGGTAGCCCGGCACATCTCGGCAAGCAGGTGACCAGCGGTGCCTTCATCCGCATAAACGCTGCCGCCTTTCCTGCCCAGCCCGCGCTCGATGGCCCGGCGACTGGTCATCAGCGCGCCGGGGCAAGCGAGGTAGCGGGCAGCCGAGGATGCGCCGAACTCTGAGTGAACACTAGGCATCCTGTTCGTCTGCCTCGGCGTCTTCGCTGAACATACCCTCGTACTCTGCGCACTCGGCCCACTCAGCCTCTAAGGCTGTAGCTGCGAGTGCCGCTTCCGACGCCATTTTCTCGAAGGTGCGACCGAACCTGTAGCTTTCGCTCGTGATCATCGCCTGCATGAACATCGCGGAGACCTGCTCGAACTTCGTCATGGTCATATGCCCAAATCCTCTACCTCGTCAGCCACCTTCTCAGGGGCGACAGCTTCGCCACCGCCGAGCATGGCCTTCACGTCCGCCAGGAAATCCGCGGCACGGTTCTCAGGCACCTCGTTCGCGTACATCACATCGTACTTGTCGAGGATCGCCTGCATCTTTTTGTCCGGCTTCTTCGTGCCGTACTCCGTGGCCAACAGGCGGACAGCCTCGTTCAGCATGTCGCCGTCTGTCGTGTCCGCCTTGGCGGCCGGGGATGCCTCGGCAGCCGGTGTCTCTTTCCTGCGCTTGCGAGCGCGGGTGGTCTTTGGTTTCGGTTCTTCCGCTGGCGGTTCGCCTGCAGAGGGGACCACCTCCACCGCGCTCGGATCAGAGCACGTCGCGTCACCGAGCTGCTCGAAGATCAGCGCGAGGTTGATCCGTAGCGCCTCAATCTCGGCCTTCGTGGTGGTCGGGGTAAGCGTGATAGTCATGGAAGTCATGCCGCGCAGTCTCCTAAGGTTTTTGCAACATCCCGGGTCTTACGGCTAAGCGCCGATGTGATCCGAGCATCCAGTGTGTTGGGGGCTTGAAGCCAGTACACCATGACCTGGCCCTTCTGGCCGAGCCTGTGTGCTCTCGATATGGCTTGGTTCATATTGGCTGGCACCCAGTCTGCCTCGCAGACCACGACAGTCGAGGCTGCCGTTAGAGTGATAGATGTACCAGCGGCCAATGTTTGCCCAGCGAAGACCCGCACCTTCTTATCGTTCTGAAAACGATGCACAGCATCTTCTCTATCGCGCTGATTTGTGCCGCCGTCGAAACGCACGGCACCGAATTTTTCTAGCCCATCCATGAGGATGTCGCCTACCGCACGGTGGTGGTAGAACACGATCATCTTCTCGTCTTTGGGAGCGTTGTTGAGATACTCGCTGATCCACTCAACGGCGGCTTCCGCCTTGGCCTGGCCAAGGATGGACCGTTCGGAGGCGAGAGCTTCCTGCGTGTTCATAAGTAGCCGCAGCGCCCCGACGATCGTCTCGTCCGAGCCGTCCCACCCCGCATCTGTCAGTCTTCGACGCATATCTGCATCCCAGTGCTCTGGCAGTTTCATCTCGACGGGAGTGTCGAAATGTTGCGGGTCAGTAAGTTCACTCAGAATTAAGGACTTTTGGCGGCGAAGCAATAGCGGCTTCAGTTCTTTTTTGATGATGGGACGCATGGCAGACTTGGTCGAGGTAGGCTCGTCACCCCAGTTGCCCTTACGCACGTTGCATAAAGTTGCGATCCATTGGCTGAAATTAATCTTCTCCTGGTGGAAAATATTTTTACAAAATTCTGGAAACAATGTGCGGGCGTGTGTGAAAAATTCACCAAAGTGGTTCGGGAACGGCGTCCCGCTGAGCAGCCAGATAGACGCGTCATCAGCGAGGTAGTGGAGCAGGCCGGTCTTGCTCAAGTCGAGTCGGGGGGAGTAGATCGCCTTGGTGCGCTTCGCGGTTCTGTTCTTGAGGTAATGGCACTCGTCGAGGACAGCCACGTCGAACGGCTGGAACCGTTTCATCATGAACATGAGTTGTTCCTTGTCCATTGGACGGGCAGCCAAATCATACGTGACAATCAGGTTCAACGGACCATCCGGCAGGCCGAGCCGAGCGCGGTCCCGGTGCCAGATGATCGTCGGTGCGCCGTTCGTTTGCCAGCGCTGGAATTGGTCGACCCAAGAAATCCGACCGATCGCGGGGCAAAATACGATCATCCGCTGAGCACCTATTGTCTCAGCAGCGCGGATAACTTGGACCGACTTGCCGAGACCGGGGTCATCGGCGAGGACGGCACGTTTACGAGAACCCAGAAACTCGATGCCGTCTTTCTGGTAGGGGTGGAGTTCAGGTGTCACCGGTTGCGCGCCCGCCACTTGTCGATGTCAAAACCGATACCGACGCCAACGCCGGTGAGAAGGTAGATGAACATCATGATGAAGAAGCCGTCCGCGCCGTACAACAGGCTCACCAGGGTCGCGATCAGACCGGCCAACAGCCCGGTCAACCCGCACGCGATCTTTCCGAAATGCTTTTCCATCAGTGTGCTCCCTCTGCAAGTGGTTTCCAGAATGGCCAGTCAAAGCGTTTGCAGTGGCCGTAGTTGGCGAGCAGCGCTGCGTCCGCTCGGTTGTGGTCTGACAGCGAGGCGAGGATCAGCGAGTCATCGAACTCAGGATCGTCAACCTGCGCTGTCTTGTGTCGGATTACCTGGGCAGCCATGTCGCGCGTGGCATCCTTGATAGGCGTGTCCTGGTCGCGCATCCGCAGGGCGTAGAAGGCTTGCCAGGTCTGCGGGCGGACAGTGTTAATGGTGAACCTGTCCATGGGCACATCGCCCTCACTCCACCACTCCTGCCACAGCACAGCGGCAGCCATGACTGTCATGTACGCCACCTGTAGCTTCATCGCTGTCGACGTGGACTGGCCTGGCCGGTGCTGCATGAAGACGTCTTCAATCGTGACCGCGACGTTGATACCGGCGGGTACTTCCTCGCCGGAGTGCTCCTCGTGATACGCGACAGTGTTGTCTGCCGTCATCTCCATGAGACGCGCGTACTCGCGGATGGCTACGTTGTGTGGAACCTTCCCCATCGCTTCGAGTTCGAGCTCGGAGTAGGAGCAGGTGTAGTCCCCGTCAGGCCCGGTCAACATGAAGAACGCGGCAGGGACGACGCCGGGATCGATCCCAACGCTGAGAATGAAATCGCCGTCGCTCATTTGCGGAGCCGCTCCAGGGCGTATTGGCAGAGCTGGAACCATAGAACGGCCAGGATCACGAGCCAGGCAAGTGGCCACAGCCCACCAAAGAATATGATGTCTTCGCGGCCTGGTTGATCCTTGGTGTAGATGACCCCGGCTCCCAGGGTGACAGCGCCAATCACGATGTACGCGATGGCGAAGACGAGTAGCTCAGTCACTTTCGTTCCTTTCATCATAGGACGGGACAAAGTCTTGGTCGGGGGTGACGCGGTAGAAGAACTCTCGGAGGGAAATGCGGTGGGTCTTAACCAGCGCTGCCAGGACAGGAGCCATCCACTCGACCGGGATGTACCGGCGGGAGCTGCGTGTCCATTGGCGTACCTGATCACGCTCGTAATCCCACTTGATTGGCAAGTCTTGGGTTTTCCTCGGCATGAACGATTCCATAACGCGCCGATGACCCACTTGCAAGTCTTCTTTGACACAGTGGACGTAAAAAATACTTTCACATAAATTTTAGGTATAAAAGGCGAGTATTTTAAATCGTCGTCATTGACACGCGTCAAATTCGGGCCCATTTGTGCGTTGCGTGTCACTTTCCCCCGTTTTGGACACGCACAATCTGGGCGGCTGGTGACCACAGCAGCGCCTGTAACAAAATGCACAGGAGGCCGGAGTTATGGCCCAAAAATGGATGAACCCAGACGCAGCTAAGCGCGAGAAGGTTCTACAAGAAAACAGCAGCAGATTCGCAACCATGATACGCCAGGCACGAGAGGCGAAGGGCTGGACCTACGCCGAACTGGCGCGAGAGATATGGGGCGAGATCGTAGACAGCCGGGGCTACGTGACCGGCCGCAACCGAGGGATTCGGTGAGGTCGTCCCGCGACCCCAGAGTATCAAGATGATCGCGGAAGCGTTGGATATCAGCGAGAGTGATCTCG